>JBCBSQ010000006.1:0-153608 GCA_039819085.1 Pseudomonadota bacterium | reverse complement strand
CTCGAAGATCCGTACATCCTCCTGCACGAGAAGAAGCTCTCGAACCTTCAGTCCATGCTGCCGCTGCTTGAGTCGGTCGTGCAGTCGGGCCGTCCGCTTCTCATCATCGCGGAAGACGTCGAAGGCGAAGCGCTCGCGACCCTCGTCGTCAACAAGCTGCGCGGCGGTCTGAAGATCGCGGCCGTGAAGGCGCCGGGCTTCGGCGACCGCCGCAAGGCGATGCTCGAAGACATCGCTGTCCTCACCGGCGGCCAGGTCATCTCCGAAGACCTCGGCATCAAGCTGGAGAACGTCACCCTCGACATGCTCGGCACGTCGAAGAAAGTGTCGATCAACAAGGACGACACGACGATCGTCGACGGCGCGGGCGAGAAAGGCGACATCGAAGCGCGCACCTCGCAGATCCGTAAGCAGATCGAAGACACGACGTCCGACTACGACCGCGAGAAGCTTCAGGAGCGCCTCGCCAAGCTCGCCGGCGGCGTCGCCGTCATCAAGGTTGGCGGCGCGACGGAAGTCGAAGTGAAGGAGCGTAAGGACCGCGTCGATGACGCGCTGAACGCGACGCGCGCTGCGGTCGAGGAAGGCATCGTTCCGGGCGGCGGCACGGCGCTGCTCTACGCCGTCAAGGCGCTCGACGGCCTCACCGGCGAGAACGCCGACCAGAACGCCGGCGTTCAGATCGTCCGCAAGGCGCTGGAAGCCCCGATCCGCCAGATCGTCCAGAACGCGGGCGGCGAAGGCTCGATCGTCGTCGGCAAGCTTCTGGAGCAGGCCGACACGAAGTTCGGCTTCAATGCTCAGACGGAAGAGTATGTCGACCTCGTCGCCAATGGCGTCATCGACCCGGCGAAAGTGGTTCGTACGGCCCTTCAGGACGCGGCGTCCGTCGCCGGCCTCCTGATCACCACCGAGGCCATGGTCGCCGAAGCGCCGAAGAAAGATGGCGGCGCAGCAGGCGGCGGCATGCCGGACATGGGCGGCATGGGCGGTATGGGCGGCATGATGTAATTGGCCGACAGGCCAATTACGAATGCCGACCATTCAGGAATGAAATGAGATATCGGCCTCCGGCCGATATCTCGGGCGGCATGATGTAATCCCGATAGGGGCTACACTGACCGCCCAGACAAGACTTCAGTTGCGCACCAAAGGGCGGCTCTTCGGAGCCGCCTTTTTTGCGTGCATAATCCCTCTTGCGCGCGGCGGGGTTGCAGGCGACATTTCCCGCCATGGGGGACGAGCCGGACAGCAAATTCGAATGGGCGCGGGAATTCAAGCCGACGCCCGACGAGCAACGCGTCGTCAAGGCCGCCGCCGCGGGCGAGTGGTGTATCTTCACTGAGCCGGCGACGCTCCGCGGCGACTTCATCCGTATCTTGATGTTGAGCGTCCGGCGTGATTGGCCCGTCGCGCCCGACGGCGTGATGATTGGCGCAGAAACGCCGACAGATGACGACGCGGAGCGCCTCCTCACCATCGATGGCGCGATCGAGTTGAGAGACGCGCGCGCAAACGATGGCCGCGCTCTACCGCCGCTTTATATTCGGAATGCTCATTTTACGGACAAACTGCGTCTCATAGGCGCGCATGTGAAACATTTCGATCTCGCGGGCGGCCGCAACGTTCGCATTGCCGCAGAATACATGACCGTCGACCGCAACGTTTCGCTCAATGATTGCCGGTGCGTCGGAGAAATCCGCTTCGGCGGCGCCACCATCGGCGGCCAATTCATTGCAAACGACGTTAGGTTCAACAATGAGGGCGGCGACGCCCTCGACCTGCAAGGCGCCACAGTTACAGGCGGCGTTTCCCTAAGAGGCGCCAACGCGACAGGCCGCATCTACGCCTCAGGGCTAATTACCGACGGCCCATTCTCCGCAAGCGGCGCGACGTTCGACAACAAAAACGGCGACGCCCTCGACCTGCACGACGCCTCCATCAAAGGCGGCGTCTTCCTAAGAGGCGCCAAGGCGACGGGCCGCATCTACGCCGCCGGCATATCCACCGACTATCAGTTCCTCGTAACCGATGCGGTTTTGAAAAAAGATGGAGGTGACGCGCTAAATCTACATGGCGCGCGAACTAAAGGAGATGTCCACCTTGATAATGCGAGAGTATTAGGCCGCATATACGCGGTTGGCCTGACAACCGACAGCCAATTCAACGCAGAAGGTGCGGTTCTTCAAAACGCAGGGGCTGAGGCTCTCAACCTGCAAAGCGCTGTAGCAAAGGGTGGCGTTTTTCTAAATTACGCCGATGTATCGGGTTGCGTAAACGCACCGATGCTGTCAACCGACACTCAATTTGCAGCACTCGGAGCGAGTTTCAAGAACCGAGGCGAGGATGCACTGATACTTCAAAACGCTACAGTTGCAGGCGGCGTGTATCTAAATGACATCACCGCACTCGGTAGGGTAAGAGCGAATGGCCTCTCGACTAACGGGCCGTTCGTTGCAGATGCCGCGAAGTTGGATAATCCAGGTGGACCGGCGCTCAATCTGCAGATGGCGATGATCAAAACGCATGTCTCACTTATGCCGGACGAACAAGGTGCGCCAACTATTATTTGCGGCGAAGCGAACTTTATGCATGCCCATGTTGGCAGTTTTCATGCCGAAAGCGCAAGACTTAAGTATCCTGATGACGACGCTCTTGTACTCTTCGGTACAGTAATCACGAAGAACCTTTGGCTAGCGGATTGTGAGCTTGACGGAAATCTCTCCGGGTGCGGAATGGTGGTCGGCGGCGAGGTTCGTTTTGACGGGACACGGCCCGGTTCAAGCGGAATATGCGACATGGACTTCCGGCAAGTGGAGATCAATGGCGTTCTGACCGCGAGCGGACTGGGCGTAAACGCGTGGGGCCGGCGGGTTGGCAAAGTCGATCTCACTGGCGCGCACATCGCCCGCATCGACGACTCGCTGCCGCCTGAGTTGCCCGTCGAAAAGCTGAAACGGCCATGGCTGCTGACGGAACAAGACCGCAAAGCGCGCCGGGGCCAAGCACGCGAGCGGACGCGCCACGCGCGTCTCCAAGACGGCTGGCCCGAAAAGATCATCTTCGATCGCGCCACGTATAATTCCATCAGTATCCAAACCGATAACCGTGACGCGAAGGCGATCGCCAAACGCCGTGTACGGTGGCTCCTGCGGGAGTACTTTCCGAACGAAAAACCAAAGGAGGGCGCGTTCAACCCGCAACCGTTCGAGCAGCTCGCCAAGACCCTGCGCGCGCAAGGCGAAGGGGAGGCCGCCAATCTTGTCACGATCGAACGGCAACGCCTCGAGCGCAAATGCGCCAACCGTAAAGTCGCGATGGGGCTCAACCTGTTGCTGGACGTGACGGCGCGCTATGGGTACGCGCCGGCCCGTATCGTCGGCTTTTTCGTCGGCTGGTGGCTGCTCGGCGGCTTCCTCGCCCTATGGCTCGATATGGCGCACGGCTTTCAGCCGCAGTTGAAAGTAAGCACCAACCCCGACAATTTCGAACCCTTTATCTACGCGCTCGACCTCATCACGCCCTTGATCGAATTCGGCCAGGCGGAGAATTTCCGCATCACGCCCGCGTGTTGGGGATGGGACGGATCTGCGTTCCTCCGCCGCGCCGGCTGCCAATGGCGCGAATGGGTACAGGCCCTCTACGCCGTCGGCGGCTACGCCCTCTTCTCCATCCTCGTCCTGACGCTGACGGGCGTCCTGCGCCGCGACTAGCCGTCCCGGCTCGCCGCGGCGCTCGCCGCGTAGCGGTTCGACAGGGGCGCGGCGGTCGCGCCGTGGAGAAGAACGCTTAAGAAGACGGTGAGATAGACCACAGCTTCGATCTGCGTCAGGCGGCCCATCTCTTCATGCTCCACGGCGACGAAGAGGAAGAGGATCGACGCGAGCCCTCTTGGCCCGAACCAGCCGATGAAAAGCTTGCCCGTCGCGGAGACGCCGGAGCCCGTCAGCGCGAGAAAACTCGGCGCCATGCGGATGACCGTCAGGCTGAGGAGGGCATAGGTCATGCAGGCGGCGGTCATGAACGGAATCGCCTCGGGCAAGAGCGCGGCGCCAAAGAAGAAGAAAATCAGGAGACTGAATAATTGCCCCTCTTCTTCGATGAATTCGGTGAGCGCGCCGGTTCGCTTTCGGCAAAAGCCGCCGAACACGAGCCCCGCGACGAACGTCGCAATAAAGCCATTGCCGCCGGCGAAATGCGCTCCGATCAGCACCAGGAGCGCCGCGCCAATGGTCGTCAGGTTACGGAAGCTGTGCTCGATCAGGCCGCGATCGTCGGCGCGGACCAATAGCCAGCCAAGCGCGCCGCCGCCGACAACCCCGACGCCTGCGCCAACGGCGATCTGCACGCCGGCGAACCGGAGCCACTCGGCGAGACTGCGCGCAGCCTCCCCACCGCCATGGCCCGCCGCCTCGACGCCACTGAAGGCGAGCGCCGCAAACAGCAACACCGCCGGCAACGCAAGGCCGTCATTGAGGCCGGATTCCACCAGCACCGCCTGCCGGATCCGTTCCGGCACGGCCTTGTTTGACACGACGGCGACGCCGAGCGCTGCGTCCGTCGGCGCAAGAATGGAGGCGATAAGCGCGCAAGCCGCCCATGACAAATCCGGGAAAATGAGCCGCGCAATTCCCGTCCCGAGCGCAATCGTCGCCGGCAGGCCGATGAGCAGCAGGCGCAATGGCAAGCGATTGTCCTTCAGGAGCCGACGCGCGTTGGTCGACGCGGCGTCCGCGAAGAGGATCAGGCCAAGGGTGACCTCGCCGAACGCCTCGAGAACGCCGCTGTCGACCGGCGCGTCGACAAGGCCGGTCAGGCCGAGCGCAAGCCCGGCCAGCATGAAGGCCATTGGGGCGGAAAGGATGGAGCGACCAAGCGGGCCAGAGGCCGCGCCATAAGCGACCAGCGCTGCGGCGATGAAGAAAATCGGCTCCGAGATCATAAGCGTTCACCTTGCCGGCGCACTGCGCGCGGGACTGCCGACCGGCCTTCCGGACGAGATCCCTAACGCCCGCCGGGGCGCCTGTCCCCTCACAGTTGGTCACCGATCCGCGACGCGTTGGAAGGGGTGGCCCTGAGCCCGATTTTGCGTTCGAAACGAAGATGATAAAGAAACGGGAATAAGGATAGATGGACGCGCCGAATAGCGCGCGGTTGTGAATTGACTAAATCTTGCATGGGCGCGACGACCCTGTTCGCTTTAGGACGGCGTGGAAACAACCGGTCAATGGCGGATCGACCGCGCCGACCGGATATTGGAGCATCGAATGACACTGGCCGACCGCCTTCCGTTCAATGGCCCGATGACTGACAACCGTCTGACGCTTGGACTGCTTGCAGCGGCGTTGACGGCGAGCGTGGTCCTATTCTGGGACGCGATCGGCGATCTCTTCTACCGGTGGGGACTCCAGGAAGAGCTCAGCCACAGCTACTTCATTCCATTGATCTCCGCCTGGCTGGTCTGGGAAAACCGCGACCGGGTTAAGGCGAGCGTCGGCGCGCCGTCGATCTACGGGCTCGTTTTCGGCGTCGGCGCAATTCTATTGATGGTCTTTGGGAAGCTGACGGAGAGCTTCCTGTTTCAGCAGCTGGCGCTGGTCGGCGTCATCGCCGGGGCGACCGCGGCATTCGGCGGCGCGTCGCTCCTGCGCACAACCGCCGCCCCAATCGCATTCCTTCTGTTCGCAGTGCCGCCGCCCTTCATGCTGATCAACATCCTGTCCTGGAAGTTCCAGGAGATGTCTTCAATCCTCGGCGTCGCCATGCTCCAGGCGATGAACGTGCCGGTGTATCTAAGCGGGAACATCATCGACCTTGGGGACTACAAGCTGCAGGTGGCCGAAGCGTGTAGCGGCCTACGGTATCTCTTCCCCTTCCTCAGCCTCGGGGTGATGGCCGCTTACATCGCGCGCGCCCCGCTCTGGCAGAAAGCGGTGATCGTTCTGTCGACGATCCCCATCACCATCCTGATGAACAGTTTCCGCATCGCGGTGACGGGCTGGCTCGTTCAGCAGACCGGGCCGTCGCATGCGGAAGGCGCGCTGCACTGGTTCGAAGGCTGGGTCGTGTTCGTCTTGTGCCTCATCGCGCTTTTCGCCGTCATCTCCGTCCTTGGCGCACTCGCCAAGCCGCGGGTCGGCGCGATCGACATGCTGGGCTCGCCGGAGCTGCCTGCGACGCCGCCATCAAAGGGCGGGCTCAGCGCCGCGACGGCGGCGGGCGGTCTGACGGCGGTTCTGCTCGCCGGACTTGCGGTATCGAGCTTCGTGGGGGTTGAGAACCTGATCATTCCCGAGCGGACGAAGTTCAGTCAGCTGCCCTCTGAGTTTCCCGAATGGCGCGCCGAGGTGCGGGACATCGAGGACGTGATCGTCGAAGCGATCGGCGCCGACGACACCATCGTCGTCGACATGGTCCGACCCGACGGCGAAGTCGTTAATCTCTATCTCGCCTATCTTGAGGCGCGGCGCGACGGGCGCTCCTGGCATTCGCCGCAGCAATGCCTGCCCGGCGGCGGCTGGGGCATTACTCAACACACGGTCGAAACCACAGTGACGCCGGATGGACGGCCGCTCAAATTCAATCGCCTCATTATCGAGAACGGCCGCTACAAACAGCTGGTCTATTACTGGTACCCGCAGCGGGGTCGGAACATTGCGAACGAACTCATCATGCGCGGATGGCTCACAGTGGACGCCATTACCCGCCGACGCTCGGACGGGGCAATGATCAGACTACTTGCGCCGGTCCAGGACGAAGGCGGCGAGGAAGCAGCGGACGCGCTCTTGCAATCGACCATGCGGGAGCTTGGCAACGTGCTGCCGAAATACGTCCCGAACTGATCGATTGGCCGCCCGCCGGCTGCATCGTTGGAGAGTCCAGGCGCAACAGGGCAGGCGGCGCTCATGCCGGTTCCGTTCCGGAAATGCGCCCAGCCGACTAGCTCACAGAGCTTTTCAACACCCGATCAGTCCGGACTCCAAACGGTCCGAACCAGGGCGCGCTTTTTCTTGATTAGGCGACACGCGCCATGGCGCGCAATCGGCTCCCCACGACGCTCGGCCGCATCCGGACCATTCCGCACAGAGATTAACTGCGCCGCCCCGGAGCGCGAATGACGCGTCAGTTCGAAGACGCATCCGCCGATTTGTCACGCCGCTTCAGGACGCCGACGCGGCGGCTGAAGTAAGCGTCGCTTTCGCTTTCGCGAGTGGCGCTGAAGACGTATCCGCCGAGGTCTGAAGCTTTTTCGGGCGTTCGAAACGTCGCCATTGCCTCACCGTTCGCGCCCGCCACAACCGTCTTTGACGCGTCGGCCGACGTTGTCGTCTTGCCGCGGTAGAATGTGACGACCTCGCCGGGATTGGCTTTCAAGGTGACGGTGACGGCGCCGCCTTCCGCGACATAAGCCCTGTCGGTGCGCACAGAGGCCTCGATCCGGTTGGCTTCGGTTGGGTCAACTGCGTCGACCGGCCCGTCCGCAAACGGCATATGCGAGTGGACTTTTGCGGTGAGCGCGTCTTCGTCCTCCTCCGGCGCGGCGACGCCCGCATAGCCAACCCATGCGGATGCGGGGGCGGCGGTGGCCGCAGCGGCGGTCACTTCGCCGGTCTCAACAACTGGACGCGAGCCGAAGCGATCGCGAATCGCCACAGTCGCACCAGGAACCGGCACACGCAACTGATCGCCAACGTCCGGCGCCGCCCAGCGCGCTTGCGGGTTCATCGCCAGCACCGTCGCCGTCGACACACTGAACTTGGCGGCGACGTCACTCACCGATTCGCCGGCGCGGACCTCGTAAAGGCCGACAAGATCCTCCGTAGCGGAGGCTATACCGGTCGCGGCGGACAGTCGCGACGCGCCCGGAATGTCCACGAGCGCGCCCGGCGCCACCTGATACGGGTTCTCGACGCCGGGGTTGTAAGCGACGAGTTTCGCCATCCCGATGTCGCAGAGATCCGACATGTCCTCCAGATTTTCACCCGCAGCCGCCCGCACAACCGGTTCGCACCTGCCGTCGAGCTGTTCCGCCACATCAACCGGGTAAAACGCATGCGCCTCGCGCGCGCCTTCAACGCCGGCGTAGGAGACCGGGACCAGCGGAACGGCGTCCTCGCCGACCGTCTGCAAGGGCGGCAGGAGCGGCGCAACGCGGTCATGCTTATAAAGCTGTTGCGCGCCCACATAGGCGAGTTTCGCGTAAGGATCTGAAACGCTTAATGTTTCCGTGTTTGCGCAAGCGCACATGATCGCCAGCGCGGCGCCGGACGTCGCGATCCGCATAGCCGTCCGCGCATTCGTCTTCCCAACCATGCGCACCACTCCCCTTCCCGCTACAGAGACATGGTTAATGTATCTCATGACGACGCGCACGCCAAATCGCCATTGCGTTTGCGATTTCGCACCTGCGAGGGGCTAGCGGCCCGGCGCCGAATGCTCTAGGCGGGCCGCCATGGCGGAGCTTTTTCTATCTCCTTTCACGGCCGCATTCGCGACCTTTTTCATCGTGATCGATCCGATCATGGTGACGCCGATCTTCGCCGCCCTGACCACGGAAGAAGACCGCCAGGCGCGACTGAAAATTGCTTTCCAGGCGGCGCTGATTTCAGCCGGCATTCTCGCCTTCTTCGGCTTCGCAGGGTCATTCATGCTGCATCATCTCGGCATCTCCATGGCCGCGTTCCGGACAGCTGGCGGTATCTTGTTGTTTTTGATGGGCTTTCGGATGTTCTTTGATCCCGACAGCGAGACCCAGTCGAAAACGCCGGGCCCGAAAGCCTCAGCGCGGGAGAACATCGCCTTCTTTCCGCTCGCCATTCCGCTGCTCGCAGGGCCAGGCGCGATCGCGACCATCATGCTGCTCATGGGTCCGGAGGCGCCGCTCGTCTCGCGCGGCGCCGCGCTCCTCGCCGCTCTAGCGGTCCTCGCCATCGCGGTCCTTATGATGGGGTTCGCCAGCCGCATCGGCGACGCGCTTGGCCGCACCGGCATGAATGTCATCACGCGACTATTGGGCATGCTGCTCATGGCGCTATCGACCCAGTACATCTTCGACGGCGTGCGCGAGGGCGTCATCGCCGCGGTCTGAGGAGGGCGCGAAAGCATGCGGCTCTTGATGGAGGCGCTTCACGGGACCCGGCCGACATCGTTTCAACTGACGGCGACCTACGCCGTCTTCATCGGCGCGATGGCGATCGTGTTCGCAGGTCAAGGCGTATCGCCAAAAAGCATCCTGCTGGCGCTCGTCGCAGGAGACTGGGCCGGCGGGGTGGTCGCAAACGCAGCGCCTTCGACACGGGCATGGTGGCGGGAGCGTCGCGATCTGCGCCTCCCATTCTACCTTGTCCACCTGCTCGAATTACCCATCGTCTGGCTCCTGACGGGCGGCGGACTGGCGTTCGCGCTGATGGCGCTCGTCCTCACCATGAAGCTGTCGGTTTTTGCGCTCGAGGCGGCCGAAGCATAGCGCGAGATCAGCCCGCGACCTTCTCCACTTCGCTCAGCACCCGAAGCAGATTGCCGCTCCAGATCTTGGCGATGTCCTTTTCAGAGTAGCCTCGCCCGACAAGTTCGCGGGTGACATTGAGAGTCTCGCTGGCGTCCGCCCAGCCGTCGACGCCGCCGCCGCCGTCAAAGTCCGACGCGATCCCCACATGGTCAATCCCGGCGACCTTCACCGCGTGGTCGATGTGGTCGACAAGATCAGAGACGCTCGCCCGCGGCGCGATGTCCCACATCCCCTTCAGACGTTCGGCATATTCAGTAAGCTTCTCAGGCGACGCCGCGCCGCGCTGTTCGGAGGTCTCAAGACCCATCTCCTTGCGCAGGCGCTCGCGAAACGCCGTCTGTTCCTCCGTAAACGGTTTAACATAATTGTCGAGCGCGACGATCTGAACGACGCCGCCGACCTCCGCCAGCTTGCGCAATTGCTCGTCATCAAGATTGCGCGGGCTTTCCGCGACGCCCATGACGCCGGAGTGCGAGGCGATGATCGGCGCGGCCGACAGTTCAGCCGCCTGCATCATGGTCTTTTTGCCGGCGTGGGAGACGTCGACCATGACGCCCGCCTTGTTCAGCATGGAAACGAGCTTTCGACCCTTCGGCGACAGGCCGCCCCATTTCTCCGCCTCGTCACCGAGCGCGGGGCTCGGGTTCGAGGAATCGCCGAACTGGTTGTGCCCGAAATGGGTGATCCCGACATAGCGAACGCCTTCCGCGGCGAAACGGTCGATGTCGGCCTGCGTCGGCTCAAACCCAAGCGGAAAGGCGTTCTCCATGCCGATGAAGGCCACCTTGCGGCCATCGCGGGCGATGTCGCGCGCCTCCCTGACGGACCGCGCAAGGCCGATCTCCGATTCATAGGCCCCCGCGAAGCGCCGGATCGCCGAGAGGCGGATGCGGGCGATATGGTGGGCGGCGCCGAGGCCCTGATCCGTCAACGGACCTTGTGGCGAGTAGACGATGAAGAACGCAGCGTCGAGGCCGCCGGCGCGCATTTTTGGAAGATCGACCTGGCTCGCGGTAAACCCGCCGGGGTCGGTCTTCACCGTCGCAAACGTCAGCGGCACGTCCACATGGGTGTCGAGGGTCATCACCCGCTCATGGATGGCGAGCGCGCGCGCCTCAATCTCCGGATCGTCGAGCGGTTGCGCCGCGGCGTGTCCGGCGGCGAGCGCCGCAACAAGCGCCAATAGGTAGCGACGTCCCAAGGGCCCCTCCTTTAATCGCAAGCGGTAAGCTTGGCGTATCGCGCCGGATTGTTCAACGCCAAGCGGCGTTCAAGGCGCGCCGACGGCTGTCTTCCGGAACAGGAGGCGGGTCCATTGAACGCCATTGGCGCGATTCCATTCCTGTACGGATGGGACGCGCCGCAACCGGACGAGGCGCAGCCCCGCACACCGCGCCGATGCGATTTCCGATGGCGCGTCGCAAGGAAAGGCAATTCGTCCCGCCGGCGCCGGCCCATGCCTGAGGGAGAGGAAAAAGCGTCCGGCAGGCCGCAGAAGCGAGGCAATACGCGTCATCGCATCCCGCCGTTCGCGCGGCGACAAATGATGCCAGACCGCAGAACACCAAACAATGTCGAACGCGGCGCAGCGGCCGCCAAGCGAGGTGAGGCCCGGCAACGCGTCATCTATCCAGTCAACGCCCGGCGCGCAATGCGCTGCGCCGACGTCGCGCAACTGCGGCGAAGGCTCCGCCGCCGTAACCCGCGCGCCCCGCTCCGCCAGCAATCGCGCATCGCGGCCTGACCCCGCGCCAACGTCGAGAACGTTCCGCCCACGCCAGCCCGTCGGGGCGGCGAGGCGCAGGAACTCGCCATGGATGACGCTTGGATCAAGCGCGTCGAAGCGCGCGGCGTCCTCGGCGCGATAGCTCTCTGCGCAGGCTGCGCGCCGGCTCACACGCCCCGTGCCAGCGTCTTCCTGACCGCTTCCACAAGACCCTCACGCGGCACCGCGAACTGCGCCGGCTGGCCTTCGCGCCATTCGGCGTTGTCTTCGATTTCCTTTGAGAGGCGCGCGCCGAGAATGAGATCCTTGATCGTCACCTCGCCCTTCGCGCGTTCATCCTCTCCCTGAATGATCGCGATCGGCGCGGCGCGTTTATCCGCATACTTCATTTGCGCGCGCATGCCAGAGCCGCCGAGATAGACCTCCGCGCGAACCCCGGCGGTGCGCAACTCCGCCGCCATTGCCTGATAGGCGGACATCTGATCGGGTTCGAGCGCGAGGATGACGACCGGCCCATCGCCCGCCGCATCCGCCTCCGCGCTGAGCTCCAGCGCCGCGCGCAGGCGCGAGACGCCCACCGAAACGCCGACCGCCGGGACTTCGACGCCCTTGAACCGCTTGACCAGCCCGTCATAGCGGCCGCCCGACGCGATCGATCCGAACCGCACTGGACGCCCCTTCTCATCAAGCGTCTCAAACGCAAGCTCCGCCTCGAACACTGGCCCGGTGTAGTACTCCAACCCTCTGACGACGGAGAGATCGATCTTGGCGCGGGACTCATCAAGGCCAAGCGCCTTTAGGTGAGCGGCCATGGCGGCGAGCGTTTCAACGCCCCGCGCGCCGGCCGGCGACCCGCCGACGATTTCCGCCAGGGCATCGCAGGTCGCCGCATTGGTCTCGGCGGTCGCGCTGATGAACGCCATCGCCTTGTCGATCGCCGCCGCATCGAGCTTTGCGCCCTCGGTGTAGTCGCCGCTTTCGTCCTTGCGCCCTTCGCCTAGGAGGAGGCGCACACCCTCCGGTCCCAGACGGTCAAGCTTGTCAAGAGCGCGCAGAACCGCGAGCTTTTTCAGCGCGTCATCTTCCGCGACGCCGATCACGTCGAGGAGCCCCGTCAACGCATTCCTGTCATTGATGCGAACAATGAAGCGATCCGACGAAAGACCCGTCGCCTCGATCGCTTCGGCGAGCATCGCCACGCATTCAACGTCCGCATGGGGCGCAGGCGCGCCGACTGTGTCCGCGTCGATTTGCGTGAACTGGCGAAAGCGGCCCGGCCCCGGCTTTTCATTGCGCCAGACCGGCCCCATCGCGTAGCGGCGAAACGGCTTCGGCAGCGCGTCATAGTGCTCCGCGACATAGCGGGCGAGCGGCGCCGTCAAGTCATAGCGCAGGCTCATCCACTGCTCGTCTTCATCCTGAAGCGAAAAGACGCCTTCGTTCGGACGGTCCACGTCGGGCAGGAACTTGCCGAGCGCGTCGGTGTACTCGAACGCCGACGTCTCAAGCGGATCGAAGCCATACCGTTCGTAAACGGCGGAAATGGCGGCGAGCATCTCGCGCTCAGCCTTCAGGTCAGCGCCGAAGCGGTCGCGGAAACCCTTTGGCGCGCGCGCCTTTGGGCGGAAAGTCTTCTGGGATTTGGCCATGGCGCGAGGTCTTACCGCAAGCAGCGCCGCCGTCCAACTGCGGCTTATTCCGTAGCGGATGCGGCGCCCTCAGAGCGGATCTTCTCCGCAAAGGGCCGGAAGACGCCTTCCCACGCGGAGCCGAACTCGATGAACTCGTCCGTGCGCATATTGACGTTGACGGCGAGCGCCATGTCGTAATCGGGGAAGACGAGGAGCCAGCTTTGGGAGCCGCGGGAGACGCCGCCATGATTGGCGTTGCGGGCAAGTCCCAACCCTTCGACCTCCCATTCGCGCCAGCGCCAGCCGATGGCGTAGTCCTGTTCGTTCACCTCGCCATCCGCGAGCCTTTGAGGCGTCCAGAATTCGGCGCGGGTTGCGGCGCGGATGTAGTCGTCGTCGAGCCATAAAGAGCCCATCCGGACAAGGTCCGACGGCGTCGAGGCCCAGCCGCCGCCGGGCAGCCGATGGCTCAAGTCCACCGGCCGCCATTCGCGGTATCTGTCGCCGCGGCGCAGATAGAAGCTCGCGAGCCTGCCCTCGGGCGGGGCCTTTTTGGGCGCGACGATGGTCGCCGTCATGCCGGCGGGTTCAAGGACCTCGCGGGCGATGATGTCGCGATAGCGCTCGCCCGCCGCCGCAGACATAGTGGCGCCAAGGAGCACCGTGCCGAGGGAGGAATACTCAAAGTCGGTCCCCGGCGCGAACAGGAGCGGGCTCTCGTCGAAAAGCGCCAGCGAGTCGCGCACGTCGTCGTACCGCCGGCCCATCGTTGCGTATTCAAACCGGTCCGGGTCCTCCACGTCGCCATAGTGCGGCACGCCCGCCATGTGCGAGGCGAGCATGCGCGGCGTGATCGCCGCCCATTCCGGGTTCGGAAGGTCGCCCAGATACGTTCCGATCGGTGCGTCGAGATCGATCTTCCCCTGATCGACCATTCGCGCAAGCGCGCTCGCCGTCACCGCCTTGGACGTGGAGCCGATGCGGAATTGCGTGTCGGGCGTCGCGGGCGCCTCGTCTCCGAGGTCCGCCCAGCCGGTCGCCCCCGCCCAGACCACTTCGCCGCCGACTGCGACAGCCGCCGACATCGCCGGCGCGCCGATGTTCCGGCGATGGGCGTCCAGCTTGTCGAGCGCCGCCTCACCCACGGTGATCCATTCGTTGCCGGACGTTTTGGAAAGGCCTTTCCCGCCTTCCGGCATCCGCTCCCACCCCCAGAACGGCAGCGGCGCATCCCCCGAATGCGCGAAAAAGCCATAAAGCGGCCAGACGGCGTAACCGCCCGCGAGCAGGGCGAACGCGGCAAGAAGGCCAATGACGCGAAACATCCTGCTCGTCCCGCTTATTGATCCGTCTGCGGCCAGTCGACGACCTCGACGCTCTCAATAAGGATTGTCTCTTGGGGCACTTCCGCCGGGAACGGTCCGCCTTCGCCGGTCTCCACCGCGCCGATGGCGTCGATGACCTCCAGCCCGTCAACCACCTTGCCGAAGACGGTGTAACCGGGCCGTACGCCGATATCGTTCTCCAGGTGATCGAGGTTCGTGTTGTCTTTCAGGTTGACATACCATTGCGCCGTCGCGCTGTTCGGATTGCGCGTGCGCGCCATGGCGATCGTTCCACGCACGTTTGACAGTCCATTGTCACCTTCATAGGGGACCGGATCGCGCGTCGGGCGTTCATTGAAATACTGGCTGTAGCCGCCGCCCTGGACGACAAATCCTTTGACCACGCGGTGAAAGATCGACCGCTGATAATGTCCGTCTTCCACATACTGAAGGAAGTTGGCGACCGTCTTCGGCGCCGCTTCAGCGTTCAGCTCAAAGACGAACACGCCCTTGCTGGTTTTCACCTGAACGTGAGACGCGTCGGCGGCCTGCGCCGGCAAGGCGACGAACGCAACGAATGCGAATACTGCGGCGAAGAACTTCATGTCGCTTACTCCTCTTCCGTTAGCGCAGCGCGCAACGCGTTGATGCGATTGATAAGGGCGTTCGTCGACGGATCATGACCGTCGACCGGCGCGGGGGCCTCTGCGTTTTCGCCCGCGATTTCGGGCAGCACCTTCTTCGCCAGGGTCTTGCCGAGTTCAACGCCCCACTGATCGAAGGAATTGATTCCCCAGATGAGGCCCTGGACGAAAATCTTGTGCTCGTACATGGCGATCATGGCGCCAAGCGCCTCGGGCGTCAGGCGGTCGATGAGGAGGGCGCTCGACGGGCGGTCGCCCTCGAACACGCGATGCGGCGCGAGCCGTTCGATCTCGTTCGCCGGATAGTCGAGGCGCTCCAGCTCGCGCCAGACGTCCTGGAACTCCCGACCGACCATCAAGGCTTCCTGCTGGGCGATGAAGTTCGCCAGCAGCTTTTCATGGTGGTCGCTGATCGGATCGTCAGTCCTCGCCGCGGCGATGAAGTCGGCCGAACAGATATCCGTCCCCTGATGAAGAAGCTGATAAAAGGCGTGTTGGCCGTTCGTGCCGGGCTCGCCAAAAAGGACGGGCGCCGTTGCGATTTCCGCCGGCGCGCCGTCCGCGCGCACTGATTTGCCGTTTGACTCCATCTCCGCCTGCTGAAGATAAGCGGGGAGCCGCGCCAGACGCTGGTCATAGGGCAGGATGGCGTGCGCGCCAAGTCCCATGAAATTCCGGTTCCAGACGCCGACGAGGGCCAGAAGCGCGGGCAGATTCTCCGCGAGGGGCGCGCTGCGGAAATGCTCATCCATGGCGTGCGCGCCACGCAGCAGGCGCTCAAACGTCGCTGAACCCGTCTGAAGCGCGATCGACAATCCGATGACAGACCAAAGGGAAAAACGTCCGCCGACCCAATCCCAGAACCGGAACATGTTTTCCGTGTCTATCCCGAACTCCCGCACCGCCGTTTCATTCGTGGAGAGCGCAACGAAGTGCTTCGCCACTGCGTCTTCGGCGCCGCCATGTTCGAGAAACCAACGCCGCGCGGAGGCGGCGTTCGTCATTGTCTCCTGGGTGGTGAACGTTTTCGACGCGACAACAAAAAGCGTGCGCGTCGCATCGACCCGATCCAGCACGTCGGACAGATCGCGGCCATCGACATTGGAGACAAAGAAAGCGCGCTTGCCTTCAAGCCAGTAGGGTTTGAGCGCGCCGACCGCCATGCGCGGCCCGAGATCCGAGCCGCCGATGCCGATGTTGACCACCGTATCCAATGGCTCGCCGGTGACGCCAAGGCATTCGTCCTTGGCGTAAGCGTCGGCGAATTTGACCAGACGCGCGCGTTCCGCCTGCACGGCCTGAGACAGGTTCTCGCCATCGAGCTCATAGGACCGGTTGGCGAAGTCGCGTAGCGCGACATGCAGGACGGCGCGGTTCTCCGTCGCGTTAATCCGTTCGCCGGCGACCATGCGCTTGATGCCGTCGGCGACGCCGGCGCGCTCAGCAAGCGCGATCAGGCCGGCGCGCGCGTCGCGCGAGATCTTGTTTTTCGAATAGTCAAGAAAGACGCCCGCCGCTTCGAGCGAAAAGTCCGCCGCCCGATCGGGGTCGTCCTTGAAGAGATCGATCGCGCGCTTGCGCTTCAGGCCGTCGGCGACGCCGATGAGCGCTTGCCATTCTTCGGTATCCGCGATCCCGCTCATGCGCTCTCCTGAGCCAAATGCGCCGCCGGTCAGCGCTCGCGACGTTTCGACCCCGGGTCTTAGGGATTTTACCAATCCCGCTCAACGGTTCTTAGAGCCGCGCCGCTAATCGTGTCGCCCATGGTTGCGTATGTGGAAACGTCGGCGAGCATTTCGCTTTCGCTGAAGACAACTCGATCGGCCGGCGCACAGGGCGCGGGCGACGCCGGGATGAAGATGCGGCGCTTCGCGGCGCGAATGGGCCTGAACGCGGTTGCGGCGGCGGCGGTCGCGGCGATCTTCGCCTTCAGCGCCAGCAACGGCTCGGGCGCGGCCGCGCCAGCCGGTCCCCAATCTGTCGCGGCCGTTTCCGACTAGCGGATTGCGAGCGTCGCAGGCGCCCCGCCCAGCACAGCTTGCTTGATGTCGTCCCCCGACAGAGGCAGTGGCAGGACGATCGGATCGGCGCCGTTTGGCGGGTAGTACACGTAAAGCGGCACGCCATTGGCGCCAAAGCCCGCAAGCGCTTCTGTGATCAGCGGATCCCGGCGGGTCCAATCCGCTGACATTAAAGTTACGCCATGTTTCTCGAACAGCGCCGCGATGTCGCCGCGCGCGAGAACGGTGCGCTTGTTGAACTGACAGACGACGCACCAGGCGGCGGTGAAGTCGACGAAGACCCCACGGTCCGAGGCGCGAGCGGAAACCTCCGCAGCGTCAAAGGCGATGGCCTCAAGACGTCCATAGCCGCCGGTGGTCGCCGTCGTCGACGGCGCCGCGTTGGACAATCCGATGGTCGGCGCGATTGCAAAGACCGCGACGGCGAGCGCGGCGGCTGACAGCCGTCCGGCCATCCGCGGATTCTCAGTGCGCTGCGCCATGCCGAAGAGCCACGCGGCGATAGCGAGAATAATGATAACGCCGAATGCGATCGCCAGCCCGTCGCCGCTGACCTGACGCGACAGGATCCAGACGAAATAGGCCGCGGCGCCGAATACCGGAAACGCCAGCGCCTGCTTGAAGACTGTCATCCACGGGCCCGGCTTCGGCAGCCTTCGGGCGAGCGCCGGCCAGAAGGAGATGGCGAGATAGGGCGCGGCGAGGCCAAGCGCCATAGCGATGAAAATCAGCATGCCGAGGGCGGGCGGCAACAGGACGGCTGCGCCAAGCGGCGCTGAGAGAAACGGCCCGACGCAGGGCGCGGCGACGAAGACGGCGAGCGCGCCAGTGAAAAACGCGCCCAGATCGCCGGACTTCGAAGCGAGGCCCGATCCGACGCTTTGCAATGACGTTCCGAACTCGAACACGCCGGCGAGATTGAGCCCCACGAGAAACAGGACGTAGGCGGACGCCGCCACCAGGACAGGCGACTGGAGGTGGAAGCCCCAGCCGAGTTGCTCTCCGCCTGCGCGCAACGCCAGGAGAACGCCGCCGAGGACCGCAAAGGTCGCCACCGCGCCCAGCGCATAAATGACGCCATGGCGGCGCGCCTTGCCATGGTCCTCGCTCGCCGCGCCCACAAAGGACGCGGCCTTGACGAAGATGATGGGAAAGACGCACGGCATCGCGTTGAGGATCGCGCCGCCGAGGAAGGCGAACGCCAACAGGCCCAAAAGACCCGCCGCGCCGGTCCCATTGCGCACCGCGCTAACGGCGACGGCCGGGGCCGGGCCCGACGCCGCCTCCGCAACAACACGATAATCGCGCCGCCCCGCGCCGTCGCCAACGGCCAGCAGGCCGGTTAGCCTCGACGCTCCGTCCCCGTCGTAGGCGTCCCCGTCATAGGCGTCACCGCCGGCAAGACGCACCACGGTCAGGCCGTCGCCGCTCCGCGCCGCCGTTTGAGCGGCGGCCGGAATGGTCATCAATTCCTCATCAGCGAAGAAGTGAAAGGACCCCGCCGAAAGATCTGGCGCGTGTTCCTCCGCTGACAGAACAAGTATGGGGCCGTCCGGCCCGGCGTGGACGCGCGCCTCGCCCGGCCAGGGGGTCGGCGCGGCCGCGCGCAGTTCTTCGACATAGGCTGCAACCTCCGCAACCGGACGAGGCGCCTCGACGATTGGCAACGTCAACTCAAACTCGCCGCTTTCCGGTACGCAGATTTCTTCGCAGATGAGCCAGGTGGCGGTGAGCCCAAAACGCGCCGTCTCACCCGGCGCCGCATCCGCCGGGGCCGTCAGCGTGGTGACGAACGCCGGCGCGCCATGGTGGCCGTAATTGACGAAATCGCCGATCCGAATGCGTTCCGGCGCGGGGTACTCGATGTCGCCCGCCTCGAAACCAGCCGGCATGTCCCAGGCGAACTCAAGCGGCAGGCCAGTGTCGCCTGGATTGCGCCAATAGACGTGCCAGCCTTCCTGCAACTCCTGGCGCAAGACGACGTCTATCTCGCCGCCGGGCGCAACGCCGTCAGCGGCTGCCTCGAGAACCGAGACCGAATGCTCCGTCACCACGCGCTCGGCCGCGGCGGCCCTTCCAGAGGCGGCGTCTATCCCGACAAGCGAGATGATCGCCGCCGCGATCGCAGTTAAAGATAGAACCTTCATGTCCGCGGTCTTAGCGCCGCCGTTCTTAACGGCCAATGGCGCGCCGGGTTTGAAGCCCGCCCTATCCCGCACTTGTGAGCAGGCGTGACGGAAACGCCGTGGCCTTGGTCGTCCTGATCTTAGGACGTCACCAGCGGCTTGAAGGCGTTTTCCTCGGTGAGATTGAAGCGATCGGCCCGGCGCGAGAAAATGCGGCGCCAGTTCCCCATCGACAGGAGCTGCGCGTACACCAAAGGCAAAGCGCCGGACTTGCGCAGCTCCATGAACTTCTCATCATCAAGCTCGTTCAGCTTCTTTTCGTCGACGCCAACATATTCAGCGAACGGGATCGGCTCGCCGCCAGCGCGCGGCGTATATTTCCCCGCCTGCGGCGCCAGAAGGTCGAACTTCTTCAAGAGCTGACCGAGCGCGTCAGTCATCTTGCGATCGTTCTCATAGTTTCGGGTGAAGTCCACCGCTTCCTGCGTGAACTGCGTCGTCTCGCCATTCTCAAACAGGCGGTTCTCGCCGCCGGGCCTCAGCCCCGGATAGTCCGCGTCGAGCACAACGGCGAAGCGGTCATTCTCCGGATCATAAGCGGCGCCGAACGGATACCGGCGCACATATCCCGGGATGTAGGCGATTTTCTCCCACTTCCCGTTATCGTCGACGAAGAGGTTTCTGTCATCGATGATGCCGACGACGGCCAGCGGCACCGGTTGGTCCATCGACGCAAATACGATTGGGTAATCGTGACAGGCGGCGGGGATCTCGGAAGCGGTGAGCGGCAGGGCGCGCGTATTCGCCGCGAAGTCGAACGGCCGCTCCTGCGGGTCGACTCCGAGGTCTGCGTGCTGCGTCGGATTAAGGAGCACGGGGCGTGCGAACAGGAACATCTTCCCGGTGACTTGAGGGGCGGCGGCGGGCGTATCGCTCATGGCGCTTCCTTGCGTGTGTTGGGTTGTCCTGGCGCCGCCAAGTCCCCTGATCTGTCCAGGTCGCCTGGCGGGCCGACGGGCGTTATCAGACGCGGCCCGCGCCCAATCCGGGCGGGATAGCCACATATGGCCACCGCATTCAAGTCCCTGGCGCGACGCAAAGCCCGCCGAAACCGCTCCGCGTCACGCGTTTTCCGCTTCGAAAGCGGCGATATCGCGGCCGACCAGGAAGGCGGCGGCGAGCTTGGGGCGCTCCATCGGCAAGAGATGGCCAGCCGCTCGGGTTTCCCGGACGTGCGCGCCAGCTGATCGGAACCGAAGTCGGTCGCCTCGCGACACGGTCGAACGCGGCCCGGCGGCGAGGAGCGAGATCCGCACGTCCGTGGCCAAGTGAAACGTCCGGACTGCGCCGAACACCGGATGGGCGTGGGACATGAAATTCGCCGCCTCCCATTCGGGCGCGCAGGCTAACCTGACGCCATCCCCGTCCGTCGCGTC
Organism: Pseudomonadota bacterium; assembly: GCA_039819085.1. Classification (GTDB taxonomy): domain Bacteria; phylum Pseudomonadota; class Alphaproteobacteria; order Caulobacterales; family Parvularculaceae; genus MED-G105. Next base: position 133,191 of record JBCBSQ010000006.1, on the reverse strand, counting down.
TGCGAGGCCGTCAACAAGATAGTCCGCCAGGACGCCCGGCGCCCAGCTGGAGAAAAACGTCTTGCCGGCGTAGCTCGCGAGCGCCGCATCGCGATCCGGCCAATGCGCCCGGCGCCCCAGCGCGCCCTTCACCATAGTGGTTCGAGCCAGGACCGGACGCGCAAACGGCGTCCGGGCGAGCGCGCGAAAGGCCGACGGCAGAACCGGCGGCTCAATCAACCTCAAGTCAGCGACGCGCGAGCCGCGGCGGCCGGCGGCCGCAAGCAGCACCGAAACCGCCCCCATGCTGTGGCCCGCGAGGATCCAGTCGCCGTCATCAGGGCCGATACGATCTAGGACGGCGTTGATGTCGCGGCCGTACACCTCCCATGAGCGATGCGTCCTCGGATTGGCGGGCAGCTGAGTGCGGCCGTGGCCGCGCAAGTCAAGCGCCAGAACCTCGATGTCCCTCGGCAAGGCGTCGAACACCTTGAGGTACGCCGACGCGCAAAATCCGTTCGCATGGCAAAACAACATCCGGCGCTTCGGGGTTTCGGCGGGAAACCGTAACGCCGCGAGCCGGCCGTCGGCGAGATCGAACGCCACGCGCTGGAAGGCTCGCGACGCAGCCACGTCCGGCCCCGTCGCCATCGTCAGACGATCCCTGACCACCATTATCGAAGTTCGCCCCGCATTCGCGCCACCCACTCCATTCAGTTACGTCGCTTCTTACCTTGCCTCTGACGCGCCGGGTCAGGCGCCGTCCGTGCGACCGGCAAGTTCTAACGCCGCCGCATAGATCGCGCGTAAGTGCGCCGCGTCCGCGTCGGCGCGATGGCGTCTCGGCGCGCAAGCATTCGCAACCGCAAATATCTCCGCCTCTCGCCCCGCAGCGATGGGACGCATCAGCGCGCCGAAGTCGGCGAGCCGAAACGTCGGCTTCACCCGCGCCGCGCCATAGAGCTGGTGGAGCCAGAATTCATCCCACGCCGGGGCGTCCGCATAGACGTCGCAGCCGGCGATCGCCGCCTCCAACTTCGAGCAGACGGCCTCGGGCGTCTCGCCGTCGCGGTTCAACTCCTCGCGCGACAACCCATGCAAGCGTTCAGCGGCCGGGTCCCAGGCGTCAGCCCGCCAGTCAGGCGACGGTTTGATCAGGATCGCCTCGACATCGCCCCCGACGATCGCCCACCCGACCTCCACCGGCCATGAGCGCGGCCCAAGCCCTGAGGCCTCGAAATCCAGAAAGGCGACGCCTCTAGACGGCGGCATTGGCGCAGCTCCGATTGCCGAATGGGTCGCGCGCTCGGGCCGACCCGGCGCGCCTTCAAGCGGCGCCGGAGGCGCGGACGCGTCAACGCTCTACATAGACGCGTTGCGCGACTGTTCGATGATTTTCCCATGAGCGCCGTCAGAGGGCGCGCGCGGCGAGTGTTTCCAGCGTTCGATAACGGTGGCCGTCAAAACGGCGGGGGCGAAAATGCAGTCGATCTCAAGGTTTTCGCCGATATCTAGGGTTTCGGCCGATAAACGCCGTCCGCCGGGTCGCGTTCGTAATCCAGTACGGCGCCAGCCGGATCTGCGCCGGCTTCGCGCCGGAACTCCTCCACAGCGTCGCGAAACGCGCGCGTTTTCCGGTCGATGAAACGGTAAATCGCGACGCCGGCGCCGATCGTGGCGACGCCTGCGATGATCCCGGCCATTCCGCCCATGCCGTCGTCTCCTTTCCGGCTTCAATTCCACGAGCCGCCGTTCGGACCTTAGGCTCCCCAAGGCCTTTAGAAGGCGCCCGAGCGGCGACTTACCGCGTCAGTCCGAAGCGGCCCCATTCGGCGCGATCTTCGAGCGCGGCCAGCGCCCCTTCCGCATCAAGGAAGGGCCCGACACGCGCCGCCGATGCGACATCGTCGGCCGCCGCAGCGCCGACGCCTCTTGCGCCGCCAAGGGCGCGCACCAATGGCGAGGTCCGCGGTGTAACACGTTTGATCTTAATCTTCTCGCCGAAGCGTGTCTTCACATATTCGTCGAGCCGCCCCATCGCGTCGACCAGTCCCCGTTCCTTGGCGCGCGGGGCGGTCCAAAAGGCGCCGGTGAAGATATCATCGAAGTCCGTGTTGAGGGCGTCGCCTCTGCGCGATTTCACAAGCGCGATGAACTGTTCATGCAGGTCATTGAGAATCTCCTGAAGCCGGGCGACATCGTCGGGATCCTCCGGCATGAAGGGGTCCAGCTGGCTCTTATTGTCGCCTGCGGTCTTGACCCGGCGCTCAACGCCAAGCCGATCAATCGCGGATACAAAACCGAACGTCGCTGAAATGACGCCGATGGACCCGACGACCGAGGACTCATCCGCGATGATTTCATCGCCGGCGGCGGCGAGAATATAGCCGCCAGAGGCGCCGACATCCTCGATAAAGGCGAGCACTGGCACCTTTTTCCGTTCGGCGGCGCGGCGGATGGCGTGGAAGATGAGCCGGGACTGCACCGGCGAGCCGCCTGGCGAATTGATCGCCAGCGCCACGCCCTTGAGATTGGAGGGCTTGAACGCGTCCTCGATCACCGGACGCACTTTCGCGTAGGAAATCCCGCGCGCGCGGCCTGACGGGGCGATGGCGCCCACAAGGTCGATAACGGTCACCACCGGCGCCGCTTTCGGGAGAAACGGCAATGCGGATCGCAGCTTTGAGATAAGTGATGTCGCCTCAGTCATCGAAGTGACCTAACGAGGCGCGCTCGCCGCCGCAATCACCAAAGCAAATTGGTCGCAAACCTGCCGACTTGACCGGAAGGCGGACGGACGCGAATGTCCGCCAACCCACGCTCTGCGCGCGATCGCCGGCTAGTTGATGGCGCACGCGCGCGAACCGTTTAGTCAGCGCGCGTTGGCGGGAGCATGAAGAGCGCTTCCACCTTCCATCGCGCTTCAGGAGGACGCCGATTGGCCCTCGCCTATCAACCGGAAGACGCCGCCTCGCCGCCCAGCGCCACTGGCGAGGGCGACGCGTTTCTGGCGTCGGTAGCTGACCTCAAGACAGCCTGCGGCGACGGCCTCTCGCTGGTCGATGCGCAGATCCTTGAGTCCCTTCAGTCGCCGGTGGAGATGATCCCCACCGTCGCCGGACATCTCATCAATGCCGGCGGCAAGCGCTTGCGGCCGCTTTTGACCCTCGCTTCGGCGGGCCTGTTTGACTATCGCGGCGCCAATCACGTCCGGCTTGCAGCAGCGGTTGAGCTCATTCACGGCGCAACGCTCCTGCATGACGACGTCGTTGACGAGAGCGCTCTGCGGCGTGGCGCCTCCACCGCCAACATCATTTGGGGCAACAAGGAAAGCGTCCTTGTCGGCGACTTTATCTTTTCGCGCTCATTCGAACTGATGGTGGCGACGGGCGATCTGCAGGTGCTGAAGATCCTCTCCCACGCCGCCGGCGTCATTGCCGAAGGCGAAGTTCTGCAACTCGGCACCCAGAACAATATCGAGACCACTTTCGACATGTATCTCGCAGTGGTCGAAGCGAAGACCGCAGCGCTGTTCGCCGCGGCGGCGCATTCGGGCGCGATTATCGCAGGCGCGGACGCGCGCGCGGTGGAGGCGATGCGCAGCTTTGGCCTGCATCTCGGCGTCGCCTTCCAGCTCGTCGATGACGCGCTCGACTACTCCGGCCGGCTCGCCGCCCTCGGCAAGAATGTCGGGGACGACTTCCGCGAAGGCAAAATGACGGCGCCGGTGGTCTTCGCTCTGGAGGAGGCGACGCCTGACGCGCGGGCGTTCTGGATGCGGACGATCGGCGAAGGATCGCATACGCCAACCGACCTCGATACGGCGATGCGGCACGTTCATTCGAGCGGCGCGCTTGAGCGCACGTTCGACGAAGCGCAAAGCTATGCGGATAAGGCGCTCGCGGCGCTTGAAGCGGCGCCGGCCGGACCATTGCGCGACGCGCTCGCCGGCGTTGCGCGTCAGTCAGTGCGCCGAGCCCAGTAGCCGAGCGCCATAGCCGGGCATTTCCTCTAACGATCCCTTCGCGCGCCTATTCAGCCGCATGCGACGCGCCGTCGGCGCGCGCCGGCAAATCGAAAAGATCGCCTCCGCCATCCTTGCGGGCGGCTCTGAGCGGCGGCACGGGTTCGCTCGTCGACGCCGGGTTTTCTTTTTGAACAGGCCTGGCGTCAGAGGCGGTCGCGGCGTCAGCGTCAGCTTCAGCGCCATTGCCGATCGGCGATCGGGCCTGCGCGTCAGCATTCGGACGATCATCGCTCACCACATACGCCCGACGCCGCACCCGACGCTTGCGCCGCCGCGCAGGACGTGAAACCGGCTGAACCAGCAAGCCCACCTTCAGGCCACGCATCTGCGTCAGCAAATGAGCCGGCGCGAGGGCGAGCGCGAGGACGATGACAACCGCCCATTGTCCGCCTGCAGAGAAATTAAGCGCCGCCAGCGCTGACGCGCCCGTCATCGTGACGAGCGCGAAATAGAGCGCCGCCACGCGGGCGTGCGGCGCGCCAAGCCGGATCAGGAGCTGATATACATGCTCGCTGTGGGCTTGTCCGATATTGCGGCGCCGGAAAATCCGGCTGAGCAATGTCATGGCAACATCGAACAAGAGCGGCATAAAGACGATGGGCGCGAACAGAGGCGTCACCCCGGCGCCGTCCGGCCGGGCTGCGAGGACGCTGAGCGCGGCCAGAATGAAGCCGACGGACATCGACCCGCCGTCGCCGAGAAAGATGCGCCCTGACGGGTAGTTGACCGGCAGGAAACCGAGGATCGCCGCCGCAAGCGCGAGCGCGATGAGCGACGTCACCGAATCCCCGCCAAAGCCCGCGGCGATCGCCAGGGCGCACGCGCCGGCAAGGCCTGTCAGGCCCGCCAGCCCGTTCGCGCCGTCCATGAAGTTGTAAGCGTTCATGAACGCGACGATCCAGAAACATGTCAGGACGGGTCCGAGCCAGCCCAGGGGCGTATCGCCGAAGACCGGGACGGGCGCGCTCGTCAGCGCTCCAAATGTCAGGATAAAGACGATCGCGACGGCGACCTGATAGACAAGCCGGCGACTTGCCGGCATTGAGCGCCAATCGTCAGCGAGCCCCAATAGAAAAGCGGGAATGGCGACGGAGGCAAACGCCGCAAATCCGTCAGGCGCGCGCACCGCCGGCGTCAGCATCGACATCGCAAAGCAAGCGCCAAGAAACGCAACAAAGATCGCGACGCCGCCCGTGCGGGGGGTCGGCCGGACGTGATTGGATCTCGCGCTTGGCGCATCAAGCAGAAAATCAGAGTCGGCGAGGCGACGCGCAATCAGGAACGATGCGCCGGCGGTCGCCGCGACGACCACGATCAGGTAGGCGGCCGCTATGGCCGGCTGGTCGATAATGAAACCCAACATGCTCGTCGCCTGTCTGCGCGACCGAAACTGCGACGGCGGCGACCAGGACGCAACCCTTTGAATCTAAATGGACAAGACTTTAGTCTCGACCCGATAAAATGCGCGCGGACGCCGACCACCAGCCGAAAGCGCGCGCAGCGCGCGCGGCCCGCGTCGCGGCCTCCCTGGATGAAAAGAGGGCGAAGCAGGTCGCGCCGCTGCCGGACATGCGCGCGCTTCGCGCGCCGGGCCGGCTCTTCAGGTAGCTGATGACATCCGAAACGATCGGCGCTCGGACAACCGCATGGGGTTCCAGATCGTTCCTGCTCGCGTCCATGGCGAAGTTGAACGCCGCCGCGTCGGGACTCGCCGGGCGCGTCAGAAAGGGCGTGGGCGGATTGGGATTGGCGGAATCGAAGGCGCGGAAGATCGGCCCCGTCGGCGTCGGCGTCAGGGGATTGACGAGGCACACCCAGAGCGGCGGCAAGATCGGGCCAGTCGTAATGATCTCGCCGGCGCCGGTGACATAGACCGGCGCCGCAGCGAGGCAGGCGGGCACGTCCGCGCCGAGCCGGAACGCAAGACGCGAGAGCGCATCGTCAGACAAATCAACCTTCCAAAGGCGAACAAGCGCCCGCAACGCGGCGGCCGCGTCCGCGGAGCCGCCGCCGATCCCCGCCGCGATCGGCAGACGCTTGTCGAGCGTCAGCGCCGCGCCGGCTTCAACGCCCGTTTCCGCTCGGAGCGCGCGCGCGGCGCGCAACACGAGATTTCGTGAAAGGTCCTCGCCGAGAAGCGGACCGGCGAACGGCCCGGTCACGTCAAGCGAGAGGTCCGACGCGGGGCGCGCCGTAATGACGTCGCCGACATCGGCGAAAACGAACAGGCTCGCCAGGTCATGCAGGCCGTCGGCGCGCAACGGGCCTACATGGAGATAGAGATTGATCTTCGCCGGCGCCGTTTCGACGACCGCCATCGCAAGCACTCCATCTTTGCGTCGCCGGCTCTCCGTCGCCAGCTTCCGCGCTAACGCGGATCGTCGAGGCGGTCAGTCTTGGGCGTATCCGAAGCGCGGTCAGGCGACGCGGCTGGGGCGGGGCCGTCGCCGGGCTCACGCACTGGCGTTGAAACGAATGTCGGGCGCGTCGCCCCGCGCCGCGCGGCGTCCTCCTCCGCCGCGACGGCCGCCGGGGCCGGCGTCATGCCGTTTGCGAGTTTTTCGGAGATCGCCGTTTCCTGTTTGTCGGTCGGGTCAAGCTCCAGCGCGCGCTCCCATTGATACCGCGCCTCGATGCGCCGGCCGAGCCGCCAATAGACGTCGCCCAGATGCTCCGTAATCGTCGGGTCCGCCGGCTCCAGCGCCGCAGCGGTCTCAAGGTGCTCCACCGACTCCTCATAGGCGCCCGTCTGATAATAGGCCCATCCGAGGCTGTCGATAATTGCGCCTGAGGTCTCGTCTCCCTCGACCGCCTTTTCAATCAGGGCAAACGCCGCATCGAGGTTGACGCCCCGCTCCGCCCACACATAGCCGAGGTAATTCAGGGCCGTCGGCTCTTCCGGCGCGATATCCACGGCGACCTTAAGGTCCGCTTCGGCGTCGCTCCAACGATCGACTTTCAGGAGCGCGTCGCCGCGCGCCACATAATAGCGCCAGGCGTCCGTCTGCGGATTGTCGCCCAGCGCGTCGATGATCTTGGTCAGTTGTCGGATCGCCTCCTGGTGATCTTCTTCGCTGGCGGCGATATTGGCGAGCGCGAAACGCGCCTCAGTGGAATCCGGCGTCCGGCGCACCACGCGCGACAGCCGCGCCATCGCCTCATCGGCGCGCCCCTGGCGCGCGAGCGCGCCGGCGATCTCGATCTGCGCCTGGACATAGTGAGGCGACGACGGCGCAATGCCGTCGAGCGCGGCGATTGCGGACGGCGCATCCTCGTAAATGTTGAACACCACGCCCGCGAGACGGCGCGCCTCGGCGAAGTCCGAATCGAGGTGAAGAGCGATTTGAACGAGCCCAAGCGGCAGGTTGTATCGCGGCTGGCCAACGTCGAAGCCGGCCGCGTCCGCCTTCTCACGCTGCTCGGCGAACTGCTCCAGCAAAAACGCCGCAAACGAATAAAATGCGATCGCCGCTCCTTCATTCGGCGCGACAGAGGCGTAAGCGTCCGTTTTCTCACCCCGGGCGAGCCTTGCAAGGCCTTCCCTCGCCATACGCCGGTCCGGCCCCGGCTGGCGCGCGATCAGGGTGTAATAACCCTCCGCCGCCTCGCGATCACCGCCGCGCTCCAGAAACGCTCCGTAAGCCGCGCGACCGACAGGTCCACCCAGTCCGAAGACGGAATTTCTGTGCGCCTCAGCGGCAAGACTTCGCTTGCCGGCCATCTCCGCGATGAAAGCCACATGCGCCGGATGAAATCCGGTGAAAATGTCTTCCACTCCCGTCTCAAGCGACGCAAGCCCTGCGGCTGGCCCGCCAATCCCGACCGCCGTCCAGGCCTTCAGCAAATGCGCCATCGCCGCAACGAATGGTTCGTTTGACGAAAAAGCGAGCTGCTCCTGTGCGGCGACATAGTCGCGTCGCTTGATCGCGTCCGCGGCGCCAAGGAGCCTCGCAAGGCCGTCGGCGTTCTCCGGGGAGCCGTCGACCGAAACGACGCCGGCCGCGTCCGCTTCGGCCCCATTGATCGAAATCAGAAGTCTGCCGCGCTCCAGCGCCGCCTCGATATCGCCGGCGGCGAGGCTGTAGAAAAAGGCGTGGCGCACAAGCTGTGGGTTGTCGCCGTGCTTGACCGCAACATCCCGGAACGCATCCGCGGCCAGCGAAACCGCGTTCTCGCGAGCGGCGATCCGCGCGGAAAGGTATTTGCCCGCCGTCATCGACACCGGCGTCGTTGCTACGGCGCCGGCCTCTTCGCCGCTCGCCGCATACCCGCCTGACGGATGTCCGTTCGCCACCGATGGGCCGGCGCCGGGCGCGCAGGCCGCCGCCAGCAACAAAGCGCAGAGCGCCGAAGCGCCGGAACCAGTGAGACGCAATCCGCTACTACATGTTCGGATAGTTCGGTCCTCCGCCGCCTTCCGGCGTGACCCAGAGGATGTTCTGGGACGGGTCTTTGATGTCGCAGGTTTTGCAGTGAACACAGTTCTGCGCATTGATCTGAAACCTTGGGTTCGACCCATCGTCATCGGCGAGCACCTCGTAGACGCCGGCGGGGCAATAGCGCTGCGCCGGCTCGTCATAGGTCGATAGATTTACGCTAATCGGAATTGAAGCGTCCTTAAGCTGCAAGTGAACCGGCTGGTCCTCTTCGTGATTGGTCGCGGAAAAGGACAGATTTGTCAGCCGGTCGAACGTAATGATCCCGTCCGGCTTTGGGTAGACCGGTTTTTTATGGCGATCCGCAGGTTCGGTCGCCGTCGCGTCGGTCTTGCCGTGCTTGACCGTGCCGAAGAACGAAAACCCGGGGATGAGCGCGTTCGTCCAGATGTCGACGCCGCCGAGCGTCATCGCGCCGAAAAGCGTGCCGAACTTCGACCAGAGCGGTTTGAAGTTCCGGGCCTTTTGCAGCTCTTTGCGGACGGAGGAGACTTCGTAAGCCGCTTCATAGGCTTCGAGCGCATCTCCGGAGCGGCCGTCGGAGACAGCGTCGAACGCGGCCTCGGCGGCCATGATCCCGGTCAGCATGGCGTTGTGGTTGCCCTTGATGCGCGGCACGTTGACGAAGCCCGCCGAACAACCAATGAGCGCGCCGCCTGGGAAGGCGAGCTTCGGCACCGACTGGAAACCGCCTTCAGTGATCGCTCTTGCGCCATAAGCGATGCGCTTGCCGCCTTCGAGAAGCTCTGCGATCGCCGGATGGGTCTTAAACTTCTGAAACTCCCCGTAAGGGTAGATGTGCGGATTGGCGTAGTTCAGGTGCACCACGAACCCGACCGCCGCCGTGCCATCGTCATAGTGATAAATGAATGATCCGCCGCCGGTCTTGTCGTCCAATGGCCAGCCGAATGTGTGGCCGACATGGCCCGGCCGGCGTTTCTCCGGCGCGATCTCCCAAAGCTCTTTGATCCCAATGCCGTACTTCTGCGGCTCGCGGCCCGCGTCGAGGTCGTAGTTCGCAATCAGTTGCTTCGCCAGGGACCCGCGCACGCCTTCGGCGATCAGAACGTATTTGCCGAGGAGGTTGATGCCGGGCTCGAACGCCGGCTTCGGCTCGCCGTCGCGGCCGACCCCCACTTGACCGACGACGACGCCTGCGAGCGCGCCTTTTTCGTCGAACAGACACTCCGACGCCGCCATGCCGGGATAGATTTCAACGCCCATCGCTTCGGCCTGCTCGCCGAGCCAGCGGCAGACATTGCCCATTGAGACAATGTAGTTGCCGTGGTTCTGCTCCGCCGCCGGCAGGAGAAACGTTGGCAAATTAAGGAGCCCGCCTGGACCCATAAGCGCAATCGACTCCGACCGCACCGGCGTGTCGAGTGGCGCGCCCCGCTCCTTCCAGTCAGGAAAGAGTTCATTGAGGCCAATGGGGTCAAGCACTGCGCCGGAGAGAATATGCGCGCCGACCTCCGAACCCTTTTCGACGACCACGACATTGATGTCCGTCCCGGATTTCTCCGCGCGCTGTTTCAGACGGATCGCCGCGGACAGCCCCGCCGGCCCGGCGCCGACGATCACTACGTCGAACTCCATGCTTTCCCGTTCGATTGCGTCCGCCTCGCCGCCGTCCATGTCGCCTCCAATTCCAATCTCGAAATGCGCAAGCTCGCGCCTGTCTGGCAAATTCGCCCGCGCAACGCCATGATGCGCGTCGCCGCGGCGGGGCCGCCCCTCGCCGACGAACGATCGCAACGCCCCATATCTCATTTTCTGACGATTGACCTAATTGACCGACGCAGCCGCACATTCAAGCGCCATCGCTCTGTTGAGGTGGTATGCGGCCATGGACGTCGACGAGGCGACTGCGTCCGCGCCGCAGAACGCGTTTGAGCGCGCCGCCGCTATGCCCGCGCCAGAGGCGGAGCGGATTGAGACCCCGCCGACGCCCATCGGCCATAGCGCGATTGCCGAGGCCGCCGGCGCGCAGCCGGCGAACCCCTTCACCGCCGAAGCGCGCCGCGCCCCCAAGCGCGCCGCGGTTGTGGTCAAGCCCGAAACGTCGACGGCCGATGAGGCCGCCGCGGAGGCCGCGCGCCTCGCCGCGGCATGCAAAGACATCGAAAGCCTCGCCGCCGCCATTGAAGCCTTTGATGGATGTCCCTTGAAAGAAGGCGCGCGCAAAACCGTTGTCTATGACGGCGCGGTCGGCGCGGACCTACTTGTCATCGGCGAAGCGCCGGGCCGGGAGGAAGACCGCATCGGCAAGCCGTTCGTGGGCCGGGCGGGGGGCCTTCTGGACCGGATGCTCGCGGCGATCGGCCGATCGCGGGACGAAAATACGCTGATCACAAACGCCATTTACTGGCGCCCGCCCGGCAATCGCGCGCCCACGGACGCCGAGACGCTCATCTGCCGGCCCTTTGTCGACCGCTTCATCGACCTCAGCCAGCCGAAGGCGATCGCCCTCATGGGCGGCGTCGCCATGAAGGCGCTCCTCGGCCAGACCGGCATTACCCGCGCGCGCGGGAAATGGCGCCAAATCGAGACGCCATCAGCCGGCGCAACGCCAGCATTGCCGATGTTCCATCCGGCCTTTCTTTTGCGTCGCCCCGAGCATAAACGACTCGCTTGGGCGGATTTGCAGGCCCTCGCCGAGAAGTTGACGGATGGTTAACGCCGATCCGGCGATAATGACCGGCGCGTAATGAATGCGCATGAAACGGGGCGAGCGGAGCGAGATGAGTATAGCGCGGGATGTGAACCAGGCGATCAGAGCAATTGGCCTTGCGGTGATGTTCGCCGCGGCGATTGCGATCAGCAGCGCCGCTTCGGCGCGCGCCGCCGCGCCTGCGGGCGGCTTTACGCCGACCACGCTCAGCGAAGAAGACGTCGATCTTTATAGCGAGATATTCCGCCTTCAGACGACCGGCCGGTGGGCCGAGGCGGACGCGAAGATCGCGCGCCTCTCCGATCGCGTCATCATGGGCTACGTTCTTGAACAGCGCTACATGCACCCCACCAAGTACCGCTCCAAGTATGGCGAATTGCGCGACTGGATGTCGTCCTACGCCGACCATCCGCAGGCGGCGCGAATTTACAAGCTCGCGCTCAAGCGTCGCCCACGCCGCGCCAGCGCGCCTGTTCGACCGCTCCCGCGGGAATGGCGCTCAGCCCCCGGATGGGAGCTGCCGCCGGCGCTCGTCGCCGACTATGAGAAAGTCAGCCGCCCCCGCGCAAAGCGGATTGAAGGCCGCGTCCGGATGCTCTGCAAGACCGAACGCGCGCTCACCGCCATGAAGGAGATCGACCAGCATTTGCGCGCGCGGCGGATCACCACGCGCCAGTATGACCGCATGCGCTCCTGGATCGCGGCGAGCCTCTATTTTCAGGGATATGTCGGCAAGGCGGAGAAGATCGCCGCTTCGGCCGCCGCGCGCAATGGCGACGTGGCCGTGCTCGCCTACTGGATCGAAGGCCTTATCGCGTATCGTCAGAACGAGTTCACGCGCGCCGCTGACGCGTTCGACAAGATGGCGGGCGTTCCGTATCAGGACGACGACCTGCGCGCGGCGGCGGGCTTCTGGGCGGCGCGCGCCGCCCTCAATATCGGCCGGCTCGATCGGGTCGCGCCAAACCTTGAGATCGCCGCGGCGCGCCCGCTGACGTTCTATGGCCAACTCGCCCTTTCCCAACTCGGCCGGACCTATGCGTTTGACTGGACCGTCCCGGCGCTGACGAAAGCGGACTATGCGGCGCTCACCCGTAAGGACGCAGCCGTCGCGCGCATCGCCGCGCTGAAGCAGGTCGGACGCGACGCTGACGCCGACCTCGAATTGCGCCGGCTGAATGGCCGCGCCAAGGATGTCGAGTCAGAGACGCTGCTTTCCTTCGCCGCCGCGCTCGACTTGCCGGCCGCGCAGATTGACGCCGCGCTCCTTGGCAAGGGCCAAGGCCAGGGTCAGGGCCTCGCCGCCGGCCTTTTCCCCGTTCCAGGATACGCGCCATCCGACGGCTTCAAGACCGACCGCGCCATTCTTTACGCCCTCATTCGACAGGAATCGAAGTTCAAACCGGACGCCAAGAGCCGCGCCGGCGCGCTCGGCCTGATGCAGGTGATGCCCCGCACGGCGAGCTATGTCGCCAAGGACCGGCGCCTCGCGTCGCGCGCCGGCCGCGACCTTTTGTTCGACCCGGGCCTGAACCTCAAGATCGGCCAGATGTACGTCAATTATCTGCTTCAGAAAGGCGACGAAGCCGACCTCTTCGACCTCGCCGCAGCTTACAATGGCGGTCCAGGCAATCTTCGACGCTGGAAGAAAGAACTCGGGATCGACGATCCGCTGCTCTTTATCGAGACGATTCCCAATGCTGAAAGCCGGGACTATGTCGAGAAGGTCCTGACCAATATATGGATCTACCGTCAACGCTTCGGGCAGCCGACGCCCTCTCGCGACAAGGTCGCGGCGGGCGAAGCGCCCGTCTATGAAGCGCTGGATGTTCTACTGAGCGACGCTAGAGACTGAGCCCCCGCGCTGTGGACCCGCTGCGGCCTGCTACGGCCCTTCGACGCCCATAATGCCGAGCACGGCTGGTCCGATAATCACCGCAAACAGGACCGGCAGGAAGAAGCCGATCATCGGCACCGTGAGCTTCGGCGGCAGGGCGGCAGCCTTGCGCTCGGCTTCCTGCATCCGCTCCATGCGGCTTTCCTCCGCGAGCACCCGCAAAGACTGCCCCAAGGGCGTGCCGTACTTTTCCGATTGCACAAGCGCCGTCGTCATGGCCTTGACCGATTCCAGGCCCGTGCGCTCCGAAAGATTCATATAGGCCTGCCGGCGCTCCTGCAGATACGACAGCTCCGCCACGGTCAGTCCAAGCTCCTCGGCGAGTTCCGGACACCCGTCTCCGACCTCGACGCTCACTTTCTGCAAGGCGAGCTCGATCGACATGCCCGATTCCACGCATATGAGGAGAAGGTCGAGGCTGTCGGGCCAGGCGAGCTGCAACAGGCGCTGCCGCTTCTGCTTGATGTTCTGCATATAGATCACCGGCAGATAGAAGCCGGCGAAAAACCCGAACATGGTGGCGAGGAGACGGCCGAGGCTATCGAGCCCCATATCGTCAAGCGCGTAGACATAGATCCCGACGACAAGCGCAAGCGCGAACGGGACCCCGAGACGGATGGTCATGAAGACGACAACCGCCTTTTCGCCGCGATAACCGGCCTGCATCAGCGACTTGCGGGCCTCGGCGGCGTCGAAAATCTCAAACAGCCTGAGATTCTCCGCAATCTCCTTGAGCATGCCCTGAGGGGTGCTCCGTATACCACTTTTCTTTGCGAAGCTCGCGCGCTGCTGTTGGCGCAGGCGTTCGCGGTAGTCCGCGACGCCCTTCATCCGCTCAGCGAGTCTGTCCTTGACGAGGAAAGGCTCAACCAGCGTGTAAACGGTCGCGATCGCCGCAAGCGCGACCAGAACCGACACCTGAAACTGCTGATCGACAAGAAGCTCCAGCATCGCGCTACACCTTAATCTGCGTCATGTTCCGCATCACCAGGACGCCGGTCGTGAACCAGAAGCCCGCCGCGAAAAGGACGAGTTTTCCTTCCGGCGTAACGAACAACACATCGAGATATCCAGGCGACATCACCTTAACCGCGCCCATCACCAGAAACGGCAGCGCGCCAATGATCATCGCGGAAGCCTTCGCTTCGGCGGAGAGCGCCTTGATCTTGCCCTCCATCACCTTGCGGCCGCGCAGGACGCTCGCGAGATTGCCGAGCGCTTCGGCGAGGTTGCCGCCTGTCTGCTGCTGGATCATCAGGACAATGCCGAAAAACCGCACCTCGGGGAGCGGCATGCGCTCAAACATGCGATCGAGCGCCTGTTCCATCGAAAGGCCAATGCGGAGCCCCTCCGTTAACTGATGGAATTCTTCATTCACCGGCGCGGGCGCCTCAGCAGCGATAATCTTCAGGCACTCATTGACCGGCAGACCCGATTTCACGCCGCGCACAATGACGTCGATTGCGTTCGAAAACTCAGTGCCGAATTTCTTCTGACGGCGCTTCTTGGCGAATCCAACGAACCACCGCGGCAGGCCAAACGCCCCGATAAAGGCGAGCGCGGCCGACACGTAATGCTGTTGACCGGAGATGACGCCGATCAGGCCAAAGAAGGCGCCGACAATGACCGATCCAATGTAAAACTGCGGAACGGTGAAACTTAGCCCCGCCTGCTCGAACTGTTGTTCAAGCGAATATCGCGTTTTTTTCTTCGCTTGCTTATTCTGTTGCTCAACTCGCGAGAGCGCTTCAGCGACCTTTTTGCGCTTCTCCTTCTGAACAGCGTCATCGACCGCGGATGCGGTCGCGCGCTTCGCGTTGCCGTACTTGTCGAGCGACGTCAGACGCTTGTTCGCGCGCTCTTTCTTGGTTGGCGCAAACAAGGCTGCGGCGACGGCGGCGATCGCAAGCAGAATGAAGCCGCCGAGAATGAGTGTTTGGCGATCCATGCCCTGCCGCCTAGTCCTGCGCCGCGTCTAGGGCCTCTGCGAGATCCTGATCGCGGCCGTAATAGCGCGCGCGGTCCCAGAACGCCGGGCGCGCAATGCCTGTGGACTTATGCCGGCCAATGATCTTTCCGTCATTGTCTTCACCAGACATATCGTACACGAATAGATCCTGGGTGATCACTGTTTCGCCTTCAGTACCGAGCACTTCGGTAATGTGCGTGATGCGGCGTGAGCCGTCGCGCAGTCGCGCAGCCTGTATGATAATGTCGATCGATCCGACAATCATTTCACGGATCGTTTTTGACGGGAGATTGTAGCCGCCCATCGTGATCATCGATTCGATCCGCTGCAAGGCCTCGCGCGGGCTGTTCGCGTGAAGCGTGCCCATCGAGCCGTCATGGCCGGTGTTCATCGCTTGCAACAGGTCAAACGCTTCAGGTCCGCGGACCTCGCCGACGATAATCCGTTCAGGACGCATACGAAGGCAGTTCTTGACGAGGTCACGCATCGTCACTTCGCCCTGCCCTTCGAGGTTCGGCGGACGCGTTTCAAGACGCACGACATGAGGCTGCTGCAACTGGAGTTCAGCCGCGTCTTCGCAGGTAATGACGCGCTCATCGTGCTCGATGAAGCCCGTCATGCAATTGAGAAGCGTCGTTTTACCGGAGCCCGTGCCGCCGGAGATCAGCGTATTGATGCGGCACGAACCGACAATTTCCAGCACCCTCGCGCCCTCCGGCGAGATCGACTTGAAGTCGACGAGATTCGCCATCGTAAGCTTGTCTTTCTTGAACTTACGAATGGTGAGAGCTGGTCCGTCGATCGAAAGCGGCGGGGCGATGACGTTGACGCGGCTGCCGTCCGGCAAGCGCGCGTCGCAGATCGGGCTTGCTTCATCGACGCGGCGGCCAACCTGGCTAACGATCCGCTGACAGATGTTCATCAGCTGGCTGTTGTCGCGAAAGCGGACATTGGTCAGCTGGATCTTGCCGCCGACCTCGATAAAGACGCGATTGGCGCCATTGACCATGATATCGGCGATATCGTCCCGCGCGAGCAAAGGCTCAAGCGGTCCGTAGCCAAGCACGTCATTGCAGATGTCCTGCAGCAGCGATTCCTGCTCCGCAATCGACATCTGGACATTCTTGATCGAGATGATCTCGGTGATGATGTCACGGATTTCTTCAGCCGCGGCGTCAGTATCGAGCTGAGCCAGCTGCGAGAGATCGATCGTATCAATCAGGGCGTTGAAGATCGTCGCCTTGGTCTGGAAGTACTCCTCTGACCGATCAGTGACGGAAACCGTTTCGAGCTTCGGCGCCTCCGGCGTCTTCACTTTGGGCGGCGGCGCGGACTTCGCCGCGGCTCTCGGTTTTTCCTGGCGAGCCTCATTTGCGCGCCCCTCGGCGGGCCGCGGCGGCGCCGTGGCCGCGTCTTCCCCTGATCTACGCCCGAACATCCGCCGCTCCTATTTCTTGAACAGGCGGTCAAGCCCGAAGCCGCCGCGCTTGGCGGAAAGGTCCGTCCGGCCGAGCAGGACCTGGCCGAGATGGCTGATGCTGTGCGCTGCGCGGGTCTTTGGGCCAACCTCGGTGATGGGCGCGGCGTTGGTCGCCGCCGCATGAAACAGTTGCGGCTCCCAGTTGATGACGCAGATCGGATCGAGTCCCACATGCTCCGCATACTGCTCCGGCTGCACCGAAGATGTCTTCTGATCGAACTGGTTGACGACGAGCCGCGGCGCGGCGTCGTTCGGGCGCGCTCCTGAAACGACGTCAACGAGGTTCTTCGTATTACGAAACGCCGCGAGATCCGGCGTCGTCGTGATGACGATCTCATCAGCCGTCTGCAACAATCGGCGAGACCAGCTCGTCCAGACGTGCGGGACGTCGATCACGATTGTCGGGGCAGCGCCGCGCACAACGTCAACGACGGTCTCGAACGCCTGATCCTCCAGATCATAGTCGCGATCAAGCAGGTTCGGCGCGGTGAAGAGGCTCAAATGATCCGTATGCTTTTGCAGCAGGCGGTCAAGGAGCACAGCATCCAGGCGCTCAGGCGAGGCGAGCGCTTCGAGCAGCCCGGACGTCGGGTCCTGTTCGAAGTCGAGGCTCGCCGTGCCGAAGGGCAAATCGAGATCGAGAATGACCGTGTCGCTGTTTAGTTCCTCAGCGGCCGTCCACGCAACATTGTGCGCAATCGTCGAAGACCCGACGCCGCCGCGCGCGCCGACGAAAGCAAGCGTCCTGCCGATCGGGGGGGCGGACGGGTCGACGTAAAGCGACGATACCGAACGAATGACCTGGAGCGGCGAATGCGGATTGACGATGTATTCGCTGACGCCCTGGCGAATAAGCTCTCGATAGAGAGCAATATCGTTGACGCACCCGATGATGATGACCTTGGTCGACGGATCGCAGACTTCAGCGAGCTCGCCGAGCTGCTTCAGAAGAGTGCCGCCGCCTGAAAGGGCTTCAAGAATGATGAGGTTCGGCGTTGTGTTCGTCTGAAAATGGTCGACAGCCTTGGCGATGCCGCCCATGTGCATCGTCAAGTGCGTCTTGGAGAGGCGCCGATCAATCGCCGCGCGCTCAAGGAGCGCGGTCGTCTCTTCGGATTCGCAAAACGCGTGGATAGAGATGCGCGGGACCGGCACATGGTCGGTTTCCGAAGATTCTATTTCCTCGAAATCCTCGGGCGGCGCAGTGACCGTGGCGGAAGCGCGATGCGGGGCAGCGCCGCCAACAGGCTCGTCCATCGGCGGCGCCTCGACGGCGTCCTCGAACGGCGGCGGCGCATCCGGCCCGCCACCGGCAACGTCGTTCCGCCCTACCGGGTCCGCGTCCGCCTGCTCGTCGTTATACGTATCAAATTCCTGAGCGACGCCAAAACCGTCGGCGCGCATGATCGAACCGACCTCATAGTCGTCGGCGGCGTTCGCGAGCTCTTCGTCGTCGAGATCAAGATCGGCCTCGAGAAGCTCCTCGTCGTCAAGATCGTCGAGGTCGCCGAACTCCTCTTCGCCAAGGGCCGCCAGTTCTTCGTCGGACAGCTCCTCGTCGAACCAGGCGTCTTCCTCGTAGCCGCCATGATCGCCAGACGCGCGCGCCTTGCTTGCGGTCACGGCGCCGCGGTCCTCGTCGCCATCTTTGCGCCGGGATCCGGTTAGCTTAACAAGGTGTCTTGCGGCGTTGCCCATGCCATTCTCCTTCGCGTCCCTCGTTTCACGAGGGCTCAGGCATCATTGATCGTCGACCCGAACCTGGATGTCGCCGTTGCGCTCCGAAGCGGTGTCCTCACCCTGTCGGAAAGCCCGGACGCCACGGATGCGGATCGCCGAATCCGGCTCAGACTCGACCTGCGGCGCGATGAGATCCCGGGGATCGACGATCATCGCCGCAAGATTGTTCTGGCTGGCGCAGCCGAAATTCGGCGAGCGCTGATTCTTGTAGTCGCGACGTCTGATGTTCTGCCAGACGCCGCAGGCGCTTGGCGTCGCAACATAATGCGTATACGAAAGGATCACGGCGTCGCCCGCCGATCCGGATCCCTGATGCGATGAATGACCAATGGCGTCGCGCGACACGCCGGCGTCATAAAGCGCGCCTTCGACGTTCGAGGCGAAGGCCGCGGCGAACGCCGCGCCGTCCGGCTCGGTGATCGAGATCGGGCCGTGGCCCTTGCGCATATAGGTTTCGGCGAAGGCGCGCACGCGCGCCGCATCAAGACGCGAGAGAGCCGCGTCGCCATTCGTCGGCGTCAGCGTCAGCGTGACGACCTGGCTGTCGACGCTGATCGGATGCTCTTCGGCGACCGAGATTGCGTCCTGCGCGGTGTTTTTGAACGTCCCGCACCCGGCCGCCATTGCGCAGGCGAGGAAGGCGAGGGAGGCGGTGATTTTCTTTTCCATCAGCATGCTGCGCACCTTAGTCAAGAATGAAGCCGATCGGCCCTTGCAGGGTCTTTTCCTCGACGCCGGACCCCGCGAGCCCATAGGTCGAGGTCAACTTGCCCATGAGGATCGACTGAGCGTCCGTCGCGGTGATGAAGCCCTTTGACGGATCGGTGAGCTTGCTCTCATGGGTCGGACCGACGATGTAGGGCGTCGCGATGATCGCCAGTTCGGTCTCGGCGTTCTCATATTCGCGGCTTCGGAAGAGCTGGCCGAGGATCGGCACGTCGAGAAGTCCCGGAATGCCGTTCATGGTCTGGCGCATGTTTTCCTGCAGGAGGCCCGCCATGACGAGGCTGCCGCCCGACGGCAGTTCGACCGTGGTTTCGGCGCGGCGCACCGTGAACGCCGGGATCGTCAAGCCGGTGGTGTTGATGATTGTCGGTTCGCCGGCCGGCGTGCCCTGCGGTCGCGCAACGGCGTCGCCAATGACCGGAATACTGGCCACTTCGTCCGCAGCGATCGAGGTGATGTTCACGACCTGATCGGGGATGCCGTCGGCGTCCGTGTCCACCACCTGGAACTGATCCGGCGGCGCCGGCGTCGCCGGCGTGCCCGGCAGCGTGACTGTTTGCCCTGAGAGGCTGAAATTATTGGCGGACGTCACTTCGCTGACTTCGGTCGACACTTTGATGTTGATGCGGCCCTTGTCGAGCACAAGCGGCGTGAACCCGAGACCGACGCCGAACTGCTTGAACTCGATCGTGATGACGTCGTCCCGCTGGTTGATCGGGATTGGAAACTCGCCGCCCGCGAGGAAATTCGCCGCCTCGCCGGAGACCGCCGTCAGCGTCGGCTCCGCGAGCGTTTTGACGAGACCCACCTGCTCCAGCGCCTGAAAGGTGAGGCCGATGTTCGACCCGTTCGTCCCGATATTGCGCAGGAGCTCGAACGACGCCCCGGAAGCGGCGACGCCGGCGCCGATCGTCGCCGCGGCGGCGTTGATCGACGCGTTGGTCAACGCCGCAACCCCATTCACATCAACGCCGAGCTGTTTCAGGATCGAGCGCTGCATCTCAACAATCCGCACCTTGAGCATCACCTGCTCACGCTGCCGGATCGTCATCATGGGGATGACATTGTTCTCGTCTTCGATGAAACGCGCCGCGATGTCCGCGGCGTTCGCCGCCTGTGCGCTTGACCGCACCGATCCGCGTAGAATGATCGTATCGTTGATCGCCTCCGCCGTGATCCGCGAATCCGGCATCAGTCGCGCAAGAAGGTCATTCAGGGCGTCCACGTCGCGTTCGACCTGGATCTCCAGATTGAGGATCTGGCGTCCCTGATCGTCAAAGAAGAACGCGTTGGTGAGGCCGACGTCCAGTCCGAGGAGATAAACGCGCCTTGAAGAGCGAACAACCGCGTCGACGACGCTCGGCTGCGAGACGAGCACGTCCGCGGCCGGCCGCGGCAGATTGACGATCGCCGCTTTGTTCAGGGGAAGGACAATACTGCGGGACGTATCGCTCTCTCCGCCAAGATCAACAATCGCGGCGCCTTTCTGCGCCAGGGCGGGTTCCGCGCCGAGCGAGACGCCGGCGAGGGCGGCGGCGACAGCGCCGACAACACGCCGCCGAAGGCTTAATTTGCGTCCAGAATTCTTCATGGGGTCCACCTTCGCAGCCTTTCCGGCTGCATCCTTGTTCCTCTTGTCGGCGCTAGGAGCGTCCATAACGAATGACATCAACGTGCGTGCGGCGGCGCTCCGCGAACGGCTTTTTCGGTTCGAAGGCGCTGCGCAACGCGAGGGTCATCTGGCCGCGCGAATTGCGGGCCGTCGTGAAGAAAGCGGCGTCGTTGGGCGTCATCTCAAGCGTCGCCGTCGCGCCGCCGATATGCGACATCTCCGGAGACTCGACATAGGTGGCGTCGATCGCGAGCACCTTGACGTTCTCAAGAAGAAGGCTGAACTCGGTCTCGTTGTTCAAGAGACTTGGAAAGGTGTGGTAGACGTCGACGCGATCTCCGGGAAGGATAAACCCGCCGGAGGCGCTGTCGGGCGTGACCCGCATCGTCACAGCGCGCATTCCCGGAGACAGGATCGCGGACATCATGCCGCCCTGATCAGGACGGACGATTTTGGCTTCGAGGATCGGCTCGCCGGTGACGATCAGCGATTTGGCGATCGCCTTCGCGAGCGCTTCCTGATCCGTCGCATCCTGCAAGAGATAGGCTTCCGACAGGGCTTTTTCAGGCCAGTCAACCCATTTCACGGTGTCGGCGCCGAGACGGTCGCCGCGGTTCAGATCCACCGCCGCCACCAGAACCTTCGCGGTCTTCTCCTCAACACGCTGAACAATCTCAATTGGCGCGTCGACCCGGTCTCGCATCGAGAAGAGGAAGACGCCGACGCCGGCGATAAGCGCCACGCCAAGTGCAATTAACCGGGGAGCGTTCATAGCGAAACAACCGTCCTATCCAAGACCCATAACGCTGGCGGCGGGGCCGCCCTCCGCAATCTTAAGAAAACTCCTCAAGATCGCGTTAACCGGCGGGATCAACCGCCAAAGGCGAGCTTAAAAAGAGGCGTCTGCGAAAACGTCATCAGTCCGCCTGCTGATATAGCGACGCCGTATGGCAATTCGTGTTGGTTCTGATGCATCCGCATGATCCAGGGCGCTTGCGCGTAAACAGGCAGGGGCGGCGTCTTGCGGAAGACGAGGATGAGGATGGCGAGGTAGCCCCCTGCGATTGCCGTCACCAGCAGATAGTCAAGATAGTTCGCAGCGCCGATCCAGGGCGCGCTGGCCGCGAAAAGCTTGGCGTCGCCGCCGCCAAAAAACCGGACGGCGAACAACCCGAACCCGACGACGAGCACGGCCGCGCCGAGCGCCAGCCCTTCGGCGATTTCAGTGGGCGCAGCGCCCATCGCGACGCCGGCGGCCACATAGCCGGCGATCAGAACAAGCGAAATCCAGTTCGGGATCTTGAAGTCATGCAAATCAGTCGCGGCGGCGATAAGGAGCGCAGCGGGGAAGATCGACAACAACAAAGCGCTCAACATCAGCGGGCCCTCTTAACGGATTCGCATCTCGCCTGCTCCGCCGCATGGGCGCGCAGGTCGGGTGGGACGCTAGTATCCGTCCGCTTAAGAATTAGTTAGATAAACGTTCCGCCATCGAAGGAACCTGGCGTTAAGGCCAATGTCGCGGCTTCCTTGCGGAAAGCTGAACTGCGCGCGGCGCTATAGTGCGGCGCGCAATGTCCATCCCGGCGTTAGACGGCGCGAGAACGCGCAATTCCACGTGCCGACCGTTCCGGACAAAGAAAAAGGGAGCCCGCATGGGCTCCCTCTTCCGAACTCGCCGCGCTCGGCGAGGATCGCGAAATCTCGCGCTAAAAACCAGGGATCAACCCGGGTCGGTAGCGTCGAGCGTCGAGGTGACTTCAGAAAACGTCTGAGTGAGCTGCTGGCCCAGCGCGCGAACGCCGGCGATAATCGCAACGCCAACGAGGGCGGCGATGAGGCCGTACTCGATAGCGGTCGCGCCGCTTTCTTCTTCGATAAACTTCTCGATAAGAGCTTTCATTGTCGACTCCTGAACTAGCCAGTTCTTGCTTTGCGCTGCCGATAAGGGGCTCCCTATCGGATTTAGGCACAATGCCGACGAAAAATTAAATCGGGCTAAAAATACATGCTTAACGAAGATGAAATCGATATTTTCGAATTCTCTATTTCGCCAGGCGACGAAGCTCTTCGATATCCTCAATAACGAGGCCCGGATAGTCGCGCGCAACGACGCCATTGGCGATCAGCCGTGCGACCGTCTCAGCGGCGAGGGCCTCATCGACCTGGGCCCGTTCAGCGAGTTCACGATGCTTCGGCATGCGGGGAATGCGCCATCGGCCGTCAGCGCCCTCCGCAAGCTTCATCAGCGCTTCATGGATGCGTTGGCGGCCGGACGATTCCGGCGTCACCGCCTTCAGGCCGCCGCCGACAACACGCTTCGCCACATAATTCAGAAGGTCGCGCGCGAGTTGATCGTCATTCTTCAGAATGCCGCGGAATGCGTCCGCGTCGACGACGGCGATTTCCGTCTCCCCGTCGGCGCAGAGGGTCGCGTTTGCGTCTTCGGCGTCGACCTTGTCAGCGATCGCGGCGGCGATACCGTATTCCTCGCCAGCATCATAGCGCTCCACGATCATCGAGCCCGAAACGGCGTCGAGCCGCGCCGACGTAATCGCCCCGGATATAACGACAAAGAACTCTGAGCCGTCATATTGTCCGGATGAGGATATTGTCTCGCCGTCTCGGTATTTGCGATAGGATGTCGCCTGCACGACCCGCAGCAGGATCGGATCCGACGCGTTCGCGAACGCATCGACATGGCGAAGCGCGCCAATCACGCAGCCTTCTTGGATTGCCTCGGCCTCAAGCGTCATTGGTCGGCTCCGAGTTTGATAGTTACGCCCATAATACATGTACCGTTTAAGTCTCAGTAAACATGGCGTCGCGCGCAATCTGAGGTTCTCGCCACAGGCTTAAGCGTTCGTTGACCGACAAGCGGCATAAGACAAGGTGAAGTCTTTCTGAGGAGCGCGTCACGTGCCCATTTCCCGTTCCGTCACCGCCGCCGCCATCGGCGCGCTAGCGAGCGCGCTGTCCGCCGCAAGCGCGGTCGCCAGTGAAGTCTGGCTCACAATGGATTACGTAAAGCCTTACGAATTACCTCGCGACGCCGGTCAGATCGTCGTCGGCAATCCGGGCATCGCCGATGTCGAAGTGCAGGACAGCAGGCACCTTCTACTATACGGAAAAAGCCCCGGCGCGACGAACATGTACATATTCGACGCTCAGGGCGACCGTGTCGATAATCTTATCGTCCGTGTACGCGCTGTTGGCGAACACGTCGTCGTCCTTCAGGAAGGCGCGGCTGAACGGACAACGCTGAACTGCATGACGGTATGCGAACCGACCGTGACGGTTGGCGACGGACAGGCGTTTGGCCTTGTCGCAAACCAACTGAACCAGAAGTTCCAGCAGGCGATCATCGGCGAGCAGCAACAGCGCTGAGGCGTCGGCCACCTGCTGACTGGTTGAGGATAAAGGCCGTCCGGCAAGCGCCGGGCGGCCTTTCGCTTGTCCCCGCCACCCAAACGCTGACGCAAGGCGGTCAGCGCCTCAACACGATGAGAATGACGCCGCCGCAGGCGTTTTCACTCCGCCGCGTCGTCTTCAAATTTATAGATCCGCGGGCGTTCATGCGGCTCGAGGCGCTCTCGGCAGTGGCGATCGATCGACCGCGCGCGGCCCTCGCTCGGCGTTAAGCCGTCACGCAGGACAATCCGGGCGATGAGGCGATCAAACCCGCCCGAATGACGCCCTACATCAATGCGGCAACTTTCCACATCCGCATGGGCTTCAACAACGGTAGCGATCCGTATCGGGAACACATTTACGGCCCCAATCTGCACTGCGCCATCTCTGCGCGCGCCGACTTCAAAACTCCTTGCGTCCCGCCACTCGAGATGGTCGGGCGGCTCAATCTTCCGCCTTTCGCGATCGGCGCCGATGCGTTCAAGCGCGTCGCCGTTCCTCAAAAGCGCGTCAAACAACTGAAAAGGCCTCCCCGGAGAGTCTCGCCAGCCGATGAGCCCCGTTTCAGTCGATCCATAAATCTCCCGTTGCGCGCTGAACCCCGCCGTTCGCAGCTGGCTGGAAAGGCCCGCGTCCATCGGTTCGCCGAAATAGACCCCGATCACATTGTCCGGCGCGCGCGCGCCCTCCTGCGCGAGAAAGCGCCAAATGGACGGCGTCGCCACGACGACGTCGCCAAAGGCGAGCGTCTCGTTCAGCGTCTCCGGCGTCATCCCCCGCGCGTCGAGACGCGGGATCTGCTGCAGGTTCGGCGCAAGCACGGTCAGGACGAATCCAAGGAGGCTATGGGGCGCGACAAACGAGACGAGCCGACGGCGGCCATAGATAAGACTTGAGACGCCCGCAGCCTCCGCGAATATGTCCGACGCCAGATGATCAAAGGGCTGTCGGGCCGCGCCGCCGGCGGCGGTGAACGAAAACGCGACGAGCCGACGCCGCACGGCCGTGGAAAGGGCGCCTGCCCATTCCGCGAGCGTCGCCTGTGGACGCGCGTCCACTTCATCCGTTTGCGCATGAAAAAACGCAGTCGCCCGCAAAGCGCAAGCCGCAATCTCCTCTTGCGACAGGCCAAGGCCTCCGACTCCCAGCGCCGCATCCAGGGCGGGCGACGGCGCGGAGAGGCTATCGAGGCGACGACGAAAACGACGACCAAGCTCATCCGCGACGAGCGCCGAGACGATCGTCGCAATCTGATCCGCAGGCAACTCGAACGCTTTCAAGCGCTAGTCCTCCATTCTCGCCGCGCCGGGTGCGGCGTCGGCGGCAAGGGCGTCGGCGGCAAGGGCGTCGGCGAACGCCGCCTGCAGACGGTCGGCGGCTTTCTTTTGCGCCGCCGTCGCCGTCGACCAACGCGGCCCGTCCGCCAGTTCCGCAGTCTGTACGCCGCGCGCCACATTTGAAACCAGCAATAAGTCTTCGTCGAGTCGCGAGCGGTCGATCGGCGCTTCGTCGACGAGGCCGCGGGAGATCAATATCGCCCGGCAAACGCCAGGCAACGCCCCGTCGCAGAGCGGCGGCGTCACTGCGCACCCTGCGGCGTCAATCGCGTATATATTACCTATACTGATCGACACCACGCGCCCCGCCTCGTTAAATAGAATGGCGTCATCCGCGCCAACCGACCGCGCAGCGCGAGCCGCGGCGATATTCGGCGCGTATCCGGACAAATGCTTGAATTGCGACGCCGCTTCGACGCCGCGCCGCCACTCTGTGTAGGGCGTCAGCTGTCGCGGCGTCGGCGTCGCTTCCGGCGCGGCGGCGAGCGTTGCGATGACAGTAGGCGTCGCATTAGAGGCGGGCGCCAATCCTTGCGCGCTTAACCCCCTTGTGACCGTCAGGCGCGCAACCGCGTCGCCAGCGGCGAGCCCGCGCCGCCGCGCAAGCTCGAACACGCCTTCCGGCGCCTCATCAAGACACGCGGGCGTCGGGACGCCGAGAAAAGCAAGGCCGCGCAGAAGGCGCGCGCGATGGTCAGCCCAGAAAACAATTCGACCCTCCCGGAGGCGCATTGTCTCAAACGCGCCGTCGCCGAGGGTGAAGCCGCGATCACGGGCCGACACCGCGCCGTCAGCCGACATGATGGCGCCATTTCGCCAGATCAAGTCAGCCTTCTCTGGTTCGTCCGCGTTCAGCATAAGGATAGAAAATTCCGGATGATCACGCGCCCGTGCGGCGTCAACAAGGATTCAGGATGGAACTGAACGCCGTGGAGCGGCCTTAAGCGGTGGCGCACGCCCATCAATTCACCTTCCTCGCTCCACGCGCAAGGGACAAGCCCGCCTCCCGTCTCCGGCAGACGGGAAGCGAGGGAATGATACCGCCCCGCGCTCATCGGCGACGGCGCGCCCGTAAAGACGCCCTCGCCATCGTGCCAAATGAAACTTGCTTCTCCATGCAGAGGCTTTAGCGCACGAACCGTCTCGCCGCCATCCGCCTCCACAAGACACTGGTGGCCAAGGCACACGCCAAAGACGGGCAGATCCGGACGCCTTTCGGACAGGCTATCAAGGATCGCTCCGCACACGCCCGCTTCAGCGGGTCCATCAGGTCCGGGGGACAAAATCACGCCGCGCGTTTTCTCGTCCAGCGCATCCGCCGTCGTCGCAACATCATTGCGCAGCACCCGAACGGCGCCGCCTTCTTCGCGCACATATCTCGCTAGATTGTGCACGAATGAATCGTAGTTATCGATGATGACGATCACGGCCGCAGGCGCTCGTCTTTTTGGTCAGAGGGCGCCAGCCATTGAAGCTTTGACAGGCTTTCCTCAAATTCCTCCTCCGGGGAGGACCTTAAAGTCACGCCGCAACCGACCGGCGCCGACATGGAGCCGTCGCCGGGTTCGATGATCGCCGTACGGATGGCGACGGAAAAATCAGCCGCGCCGGACGCATCAAAGTAGCCGATCGCGCCGCAATAGGGGCCGCGGCCCTCGCCTTCAAACTCGCCGATCGTGCGCATCGCAGCGACTTTCGGCGCGCCGGTGATCGAGCCGCAAGGGAAAAGCGCCGCCATTGCTTCAAGCGCGGACAATCCGCTGCGAAGGCGGCCGGAGATTCGCGACACCAGATGATGAACAGTCCGGTAACTGACGAGCCGGCAGATATGCTCCTCGCGCACCGACCCGTCAGCGCAGACGCGGGAGAGGTCATTGCGCATCAGATCCGCGATCATCACGTTCTCCGCGCGGTCCTTTGGGTCGTTCAGAAGCTCCGTAGCGAGGCGGGCGTCCTCTTCCTTGGTCCAGCCGCGGGGCCGCGTTCCCTTGATCGGCTCCGCAGCGATCCGAAGAACGCCCTCATCGCGCCGAACGTTGAAAAATCTCTCCGGCGATGCGGAGAGGATTATTCCCTCTTTGTACTGCAGGAATGCGGGAAAGGACGCATCGGTGCGCGAAGCGACTGCGCGAAAGAGATCGAACGGCCGCGCCGTCAGGTCAAACTCCGGCCGGTGGGCGAGGTTCGCCTGGTAAAACGCGCCATCGCGGATGCGCTCAACCGCTTCGGCCACCATCGACTGATAGCGGCCCCCATCGATGGTCGACGTGCATAGGCGCGCCTGTTCGTCCGTATTCAACCTTGCTGGCGGCTCAACCGTTCCGAGCGACGCCGCAATGCGCCGCGCGGCGCTTTGGTCCGGCGCGGAGACGAACGCGCGACGCGTCGGCAAATGGAACGCGGCTGAACACTCATAAAGCCCGAGCGCCAGATCCGGCAGCGCATAGGGCGATGCGGGCAAGTCAAGCGTCGGCTCGAACTCACGCGCCGCTTCATACCCGATAAAGCCGAGGAGACCGCGTCGGAACGGCGGCGTCAGGGCGGCGTCCTCCGCCGCGATCTCGTCAGCAGCGCTCGCCGCAAGCGCTTCGAGCCAGCCACGAGCGACGTCGAACGGGCGACCGGCGGCCGACTCTCCATCAATAAAGGCGACGCCATCGCGCAGCTCAAGCGTTCGCCGGGGCGCGTGGGCGAGGATCGCCCAACCGGCGTCGGCCGCCCGCGCGCCCGTCCGCAGGAGCGCAGCGAACGGCCGACCACCCGCGAACGGCGCGAAGCCCGCTTCAGGCGAGCGCCAGGGAATCTCCATCGTGATCATGTCTGTCGTTTCCTACCCGACCCGCCGCCCCATGCAAAAGCGCTTCGCCGCCGGGGCCAGCGCCTATCGTCCTTCCCTTTTGTCCACCCCGGCGCCGGCGGCCCCCGTGTGGCGCGCGGACCCGAAGCAGCCTACCGAAGGACGAGGTAAGTGGAACGGCGAGGAGTTG
Organism: Pseudomonadota bacterium; assembly: GCA_039819085.1. Classification (GTDB taxonomy): domain Bacteria; phylum Pseudomonadota; class Alphaproteobacteria; order Caulobacterales; family Parvularculaceae; genus MED-G105. The sequence goes on along the minus strand of JBCBSQ010000006.1, from coordinate 104,919 downwards.
CGAATGCCGGGCGAGACGGACGCGTCGCCGCGCGCGTCGAACATGAACGTCTCCGGCGCAGGCCGGGTCTTTTTCTTTGTCGCGACTGCGGGCCTTCTGATCTATTTCGGCCATGTGGCGCGCGGCATTCTCATTCCGGCCATCGTCGCCGGCTTCGCGTGCTTTTTGATCTTTACCCTGAAGGAATTGATGCGGCGAACGCCCATTGTCGGCCGTTACCTGCCCGGCGTCATTGCGTACGCGCTCGCCTTTGCGCTGATCGTATCGGTGACGCTGCTCTTTATCGAGATTGTCGGGGAGAATGTCGACGGGTTCATCGCCGCCTGGCCGCAATATGAGACAGCGCTGCGCGAACTTTCCAGCGCCAGCATTGAGTGGCTGATGGCCTATGGCGTTTTGTCGGAAGATTTTCGCGGCGGCGTTGAAGAAGTCCGCGCGCAAGGGCTGGAGCTGATCCAGCCGATCATTGTCGACCTCGGCGCGGCGGCGCGTTCGCTCGCGTCAAACTCAGTGACGATTTTTCTCTATACGGTGTTCATGCTCCTGGAACGGGCGCGGTTCTTCAAAAAGATCGAGGCCTTAAGCGACGATCCGGCGCGCAAGGCGGCTGTGAACGAGACCATCTCCGAGATCGGCCGCATGGTGCGCCAGTACATTACCGTCAAGACGCTGACGAATTTCATCACCGCCAGCGTGAGCTTCGGCATTCTGACGCTGGTCGGCGTGGATTTCGCCGGCTTCTGGGCGCTCTTGATCTTCCTGTTGAACTATATCCCCATCGTTGGGCCGATCGCCGCGAACGCGTTGCCGGTGCTGTTCGCGCTCGTTCAGCCTGAAGGCGGCGGGTTCAAGACCGCGGCCCTGGCGCTTGGGCTTCTGGTCGCCGCCGAGCAGACCATGAGCTCCGTCATCGAGCCGCGCCTCATCGGCCGCAGCCTCAATCTCAGTCCTCTGATCATCTTGCTGTCGCTCGGCGTGTGGAGCGCAATCTGGGGCTTCGCCGGCGCGCTCCTCGCCGTGCCGATCACCGTCACCGTGATGATCGTCCTGACGCAGTTCGAAGCGACCCGGCCCATCGCCATCCTGATGTCAGAGAATGGCGAGATAGCGGATATACGGCATGCGCCGGTGCCGACGCGCGGCAGCGCATGAGGCGACAACCATGAGGCGGCCGCCAAGACGCGGCCATGCGAGTATTCTATCCAGGCACTTTTTCGTAGTCATGTGGATCGAACGCTTCTACGGCTGCGAATGGCGCGCCGTGGATCGTTCGAAATAGCGGATCGCCGCCAAGAACGATGTTCACCGTCGCATAGGTGAAACGCGTAATTCCATCCGTCAACGGATGCACGGCGATTTGATCGCCTGACGCATAGCGAAAATCCTGATCGAACTTGTAATGCTGAATGGAAAGCTCGCTCCCGAGGGCGACCAGCGCCTTGTTGATGTAGAGATTATTAGTGGCGTAATCAAAACTGTCTCCGAGAAACAGAACCCGTCCGCCTTCCGCCAGGAAAGCGCTTAGCGCTTCGATTTCGCCCGTCTCGAACTCGTCATTCGGGAGGAAGGAAATGAACAAAGCGGCCCCGTCCAGCGTCGCCGACGTGACGGCTTCGTCAGACCCGAGCAGCCTCGACGTGACGCCCGACATGGCTCGATAATAAGCGTCGATTGACGGCGCGCCGGCGACAATGAACACGGACCCTGTATTTGACGTGTCTTGAATGACAACGCGCTTGCCGCGGCCAATGAGGTTCGCGAAAAACGCTGAATTGCCCGGGGTCGCCGGCGCGAGGCTTTCGCCGTAGATCGCGTTCGCAATGTTCACGTCGGCGATGACGGCGATCGATCCCGCATCCTCCTCCCAGATAATCGGCGCAGTCTGGGCGCCGTCATCCGTAGCGGGGCCCCTCGCCTTCAAGCGCGGCTGAATTGACGAGACCGCGAGCGCCAGAGAGAGGGCGATCGCGCCAAAGAGCGCGAACGCCGCGTAGCGACGATAATCCGGCTTCGGCGCATATTGGCGCTCAGAAGCGTCCGCAGTCCTCGCAAGCGCGGCCGCCGTCCCGCCCGCCGATGGATTCCGCTCCCGCGGCGGCGCGCCGGGCGCAGTCGCAGGCGCAACCTCAGCGACGAACCTGTACCCGATCTTGGGGACGGTCTCGATCGCCCGCGCGCCAATGCCGGCTTCATTCAAGATCTTGCGCAATTGCGACACAGCGGTCGTTAAGCTCTGGTCCGCCCCGAATGCTCCGGACCAGACTTCGTCGATGATCGTCTGGCGGCTGATCACGGAGCCGTTGTTTTCCGCGAACAAGCACAACAGACGCGCGATCTTCGGCTCAAAGCGAAGTTCACTGACGTCGCGTTCGACGACATTGCGGTTGAAGTCGACCACCTGCCCGTTGATCATCATCCGCTGACCATTGGAATGCTGATCCATTCCACTACCCCACATGACGAGAATCGGCCCGACGATTACCGGCGCAGTATCGCATTTCTTAGTTCAGACAGCCACCGACACCGGTTCTAAAACGAAGAATTTGAATTGGCCCAAGACATCCGTGACAAGAGATAAACCCGCTATTTCAGCGACTTAATGTTTTCCTGATGTCGATTTTAGGCGGAAATTTGAATTCCTGAAGGACTCCTGAGCCGGATCTGCTTGACCGTCCTGCTCGCCAGGCGACGGCGTTGCGGCTCTCGCGCGCCAGGGCCTGGCGTCAACGATTTGTGGGAGAATCTAGATGAAAAAAAATTTGCTCTGCGCCCTGGCGGCGGCCGGCGTGTCGGTCTCGCTCGGGCATGCGTCGGAATGGGACCGCATTCCGAGAACCGGGGCCATTCAGGCCTCAAGCGGCGAGAATATCGAAGCGCTGCCGGTTGGCGGCGCGGGTTTCGCCGTCGCGTCGAGCGGCGTCCTCAATCGGCACATCGACGGCGTCACCTTCGATGGCACGTTCAGGAACCTTCGCCGCAACGGCGTCTATACGCTCTGGTGGGTTGTCTTCAACAATCCGAAGCAGTGCGGAGAGCCTGGCGCATGCATCGCTCCGGATGTTTTCACAGGCGCCGGCCAGGTCTTTTACGCCGGCGCGTTTCTGACCGACGACGGCACCGCCCAGACCATTGACGACAAGGCCCCTCCGGCCATCCCGGGCCAGTCGCCGGTCACTGCGGCGCCAGTGCTGGACGGCCAGGGAGACGCAAATGTGACGCTCCGCAGAGGGTCGATCCCCGCCGGCGCGACGCGGTTCAGCGAAGTCTCCGAAGCCGTCTTCGGCATCCCGATCGACCCTGCGACGGAACGCGGCCTGCGCAGACCATTCGCTGCGCAGATTGAAGTGGTCGCGCGATATCATGGCCCGATTGACTTTGCGAACCCCGAAACCGTCGGGCAGGAGATTGGCGATTATCTCAGCGGGTGCGGACCGAACGGGCAAGGATGCTTTGACGAGCAGGTCATCCGGTTCAATGCGGTCACGTCCCGTCGCGGCGAATACGTCTTTCCTGACGAAGCCGACTAGGGCGGCGCGATCGGGCGAACGATCAGACTGACGCGGAACATGTGTCCAATGCGGAACATATGTCCGACGCCAACATCGATGCGCCTAAGGCGCTGGCGTCAGGCCTTCGCGAGAGCCAAGGCCTGACGCTGAAGGCGGCTTGATGGTGAGATCGCGAACCCGCCCTCCGCCCGCGAACCGCCCGGCACAGACCCTCGCGCGATCATCTGCCCCTCGCGCGATCATCGCTCATGCCCCGGATCAGACTGATCTCGCGACGAAACACGACCGGACGGCGAGCGCCCCGGAGGCGCTTCTAACACGCCTTCGAACAACGGCCTCGCCAGACGACCCCTCCACGCGTCCGGTCGTCAGCACCCTCCGTTCCCGGTAAATTCGAGGACGGAGGGCTTTTCTGGCATGACCATATTGCGGCGCGCGCCGCCGCATCACGTGGCGACTGCAAAGCGCATCGTACTCCTGCGCTAGCCCTCTTTCTGCATACTGGTCGCCGTTGCCTCGATGGTCATTTATTCTTTTGCCGGTTCGAAACGACGCGGCCCTTCGCGACCCTGATGTCAAAGAACAGCAAGATTGCGCTGATACGTCATGCGCCACTTGAGGCCGGCGACGGTGAATCCTTTGGCTTTAGGTAATCTTGGTTTGCGGTTTCCGGCCCAACGTTTTTCAAGCCCACCTATCGGGATCAGCTCGACGATCTCAAGGTCGGCTACAATTTGCTTCAGCCGCCGGCTGCCCATTCCACGACCATTCGCCTCGCGGTGTTGCGAGGTCGCTATCTCGCCCTTCAACAGGCGGCGCCACCTTCGCTAAATGTCCCTAGCACTCTTTTGCGACGCGTTGGACGCCACATCGCTGACTCGGATCTTCGACACACTGCGCAACATAACCGCGGCCGCCCCGTGGCTGCGACTATGACACCGAAAGACTGCGATGAAGTCCCAATTCAAAGGTGAAACCTACGATAGACACTAGGATCCCGATTGACCCGACGGTGCCCTTACTTCGCCCAACAAAATCTAAAAAGAAAAGAAGAATTTGAATGGTGCGCAGCGCTAGAACTAGTATTGTATAAAATACACAAACAAACAATAACTCTCTACTTCCACTAAAGTACAGGTACAAAGACCATATACTGAATACGCCGAGTATATCTACATAAATTCGACTGTCGCTATCCCAAAAATCTTTTGTATTACGCGTAACTTCACCAGTATCAATTAATAAGTTGATCAAAAAAAATGGTATGATTAATAATACCTTTACAATAAAATCCATCGATAGCCGTATTCTGTCCAATACGAACTCAAGATATCTAGACAAGTTTAGAAAATCGAGCGCAGCAAGAGTCAGTCCGGCACCTTCCAAGGTTAGCTGCACCGTATCTGCGCTCAACATAGCCGCCCTCCAACTTGAGTGGATTTCCACCACCCCCGTGCGACTATAGATCAGCCGTTTCGAGCGAATCTACAGTTGCAGAAGCGCCGTTGACCTTCAGGTCAACGGCGCGCCAGCTAAGTGCTTTTGTTGTCTTCCGGCGCTTCCGCCCCCTTCTCCCTCAAGGGCGGACGCAGGCGCCGTATCCTAGAATCGAAACTTCTTGAGCGTCAGGAGGCTCGACAGGGCGATCGTCGAGACGAGCCCCATATAGATTCCGATAAAGGCGGTGAGCATTTCAGTTCCGTTCATGGCGACCTCTCCCCAGAGTTCCACGTCGGCTCCATTGGACGCATCGCGAAAAGCAAAAACCGGAAACCATGTTTTGCGCGATGCTCCTTTCCGACGCTGTTGACGTTGATCCTGAAATGGGGCGGCACGCGTCAGGAAATAAGGCGCCTGCGGGTCACATTGAGGCGATTACGCGACGAAGCGAATTTTTCCGCCAATCGATGCACCTCAAGAGCGAGCTTTACGTGAATTGCACCCGATGCGCGCAATTTTCGACCAACCTTGCGCGCCGTACGTCAATCCTCGCCCGCCATCGCCTCCGCAACGGCGCTGGCGATGAGTTCCGCTTCCTCCGCGCGGCCTGACCCCTTGCGCCAGGCGATGCCGATCCGCCGGACCGGGGCCGGCGCGGACAAGGGCCGGGTCTTGAGCCCTGACGCAGTCGCAAAGCCCGCGCGCACCGCCATTTCCGGCAACAATGTCGCGCCGAGGCCCGACTGCACCATCTGCGCCAGGGTGAAAAGGCTCGTCGCGCCATAGGCGGCGGCGGCCTGCGGATCCTGCAGCTTGCAGGCGTCAAGCGCATGATCGCGCAGGCAATGACCGTCCTCGAGCAGCAGAAGGCGCGTCTCGCGCAAGGCCTCCAACGGCGTTTCCGCCAGGTCCAACAAGGGATGGCCGGGCGCGGCGGCGAACACGAACGGGTCCGCGGCGATGTCCAGCGTCTCCATGCCGGGTAGGTCGTATGGTAGGGCCAGTATGACCGCGTCCAACTGCCCGACGGCCAGCAAATCCGCCAGTTTCGCGGTCAGGTCCTCCCGGAGGTAGAGCTCGAGTTTTGGATGCGCGGCCCGCAGCGCCGGCGCCGCGGCAGGCAAAATGAACGGGGCGATCGTCGGGATGACGCCCAGTCGAAACGGGCCTTCAAGAGGCCGCTGCGCGTCTGCGCTGCGCGCAATGTCCTCCGCGATGGCGAGCAGCTGGGCGGCGCGCGCCGCGACTTCTTCGCCTGTCGGCGTCAACGCAAAGGACCTCGTTGAGCGGTCGACAAGCTGTTGGCGCAACAATCCCTCCAGCTCCTTGATTCCGGACGACAGCGTCGATTGCGACACGAGGCAATCTTCCGCCGCCTTCGAGAAGGACTGTCTGCGCACGAGGGCCGTGAAGAATTGCAATTGCCTGATGGTGGGCAGTGGGATCATGGCGCGTCTCGCAAGATGGCTCGAGCGGCGCCCGCCGCATCTCGGCGCCGGCAGTCCTATCGGCTCAGTCGATAAGTATTGACCCGATTATCTATTTGCGCGCAAGCGCCAGCTCGCTACATACCCAAGCGCATCGGTCGTCCCGCACTGCAACATCATTGGGGACGGCCTTCCGGGGAATTTGCACACAGGAGAAATGCTATGCTCGGCGTTGGCGACAAGCTGCCGGATTTTGAAGTGGTCGGGGTGAAGCCTGGCTTCAACGCGCACGAAGAAGGCGGCGTTTCGGCGTTTGAGCCGATCACCCAGGAAAGCTTTCCGGGCAAATGGAAGATCATCTACTTCTACCCGAAAGACTTCACCTTCGTCTGTCCGACGGAAATCGCCGAATTCGGCCGCCTCGCGCGGGAATTCGAAGACCGGGACGCGATCGTCCTCGGCGGCTCAAGCGACAATGAATTCGTGAAGCTCGCCTGGCGTCGCGACCATGCGGATCTCGACAAGCATCCGGCCTGGCAGTTTGCGGATACGACCGGCTCTCTCATTGACGGGCTCGGCGTTCGCTCGCCGGAAGGCGTCGCTTATCGCGCGACGTTCGTCGTTGATCCGCACAATGTCATTCAGCACGTCTACGTCAACAATCTGAACGTCGGCCGCAACCCTCAGGACACGCTGCGCGTCCTCGATGGTCTGCAAACGGATGAGCTTTGCCCGTGCAACCGCCCGGTTGGCGGCGACACGCTCTAACCTTTTACCGGCCGCCGCATCCGCGCGGCGGCCGGCCCTTCCGCACGTGTCGGCTATCCTAAATCCCGCACGCGGCGACATCATCACATCCAGGAGGAATAGAGATGGGCGTTGACGCGCTACGCGACCGCATCCCCGACTACGCCAAGGACATACGTCTCAATCTTGGATCGTTGGCGAGCGAAACATCGTTGACGGATCAACAGAAATGGGGCGCATTCCTGACCTCCGCCCTCGCCTCGCGAAACGCGGTCGTCATTCATGAAATCGCCGGCGAAGCGCAAGAAAAGCTTTCGCCGGAGGCGTTTCAGGCTTCTAAGTCCGCGGCGGCGATCATGGGCATGAACAATGTCTACTACCGCGCGACGCATCTGATGACGTCGGACGACTACGCCAATCTGCCAGCGAGGCTGCGCATGAACGTGATCGGCAATCCCGGCGTCGACAAAGTCGATTTCGAACTCTGGTCGCTCGCTGCGTCCGCGGTCAATGGCTGCGGCATGTGCCTCGACGCCCACGAAAAGGTCGTGCGGAACGCTGGTTTGACGACGGAGCAAATCCAGGCGGCGCTTCGCATCGCCTCAGTCGTGCACGCCGCCGCCGCGACCCTCGACGGAGAAGCCGCGCTAGGCTGAAGGCGACCGCCGCCGGCGCGGGGACGCAGGACGCGCCGGAGCGCCGATCGTTCGACCGCTTGGCGGTTTGGCCGCCACGGCGAAAAGGCGTAGACACTCCTTCACGCTCTCAACTTCTCCTGAGGGCGATCGACACCGAAGGGCCCGCCATGTCATCCATCTACACGCCTAAACAGGGCAAGGAGTTCTTCACGCCATTCGGCCCGATGCTCGGCTACTATCGGATGCCGCCGGAGCTCGTCGATGCGCTGAACGGGGCCATGAGCGATCGGCTGGAGGATCATTCCGACCATCTCGTTGGAAAGGTTCGTCAGGAGCTTCGCTTCGACCAGAACCTTATCAATCTCGCGGCCCGCGGCCTCGGCCAGATGCTGATCGAGTATCATGCGCGCGCGAAAACGCGATGCGCCTTCGGCGATTATGACCATACGACGAAAAAATACGCGCTGGACGTCATGTCCGGCTGGTTCATTCGCCAGTTTGAAAACGAATATAACCCCTTGCACATCCATACCCAGTGCGCGTTGTCATGCGTTGGCTATTTGATGCTGCCGGATGGCATTGAAGAGGAATGGGCGGAGGATTATCAGGACCACCATCCGAGTCACGGGCACCTACAGTTCGCCCACGGAACGGATGTCCATTATTCCGTATGCAACTTCATGGTGAAGCCAAGGGTCGGCGATTTCTGGATCTTCCCGTCCTATATGTTTCATTGCGTCTATCCCTTCAAATCAAAAGGCGAGCGGCGCTCGTTCAGCATGAACGTCACGATTGAAGAGGAAGAGGTCGAGCAGCCGTCGCCTCAGCCGGCGACGGCTAAGACATGGCGGCTTTGACGCGTCGGGATGTGTGGAACGTAGAAGAATTGAAGCCGCCGAACCAGAAAGGTCGGCGGCTTCGGTATTCAGGATCTCGTCGAATGGCGCCAGCGCAGACTGGCTCTCGACCGAAAGAACTGGGGCTCTCCGGGCGGCGGCGGCGAGCCGCGACGCCGCGCCTTCGCCGTCAGCGCCTTTTAGGAGCCCGAAATCAGCCGCCGGGGCGGACGTCGCCATTCAGGGCGCGCTGCTGCACCATTTCGAGCCCTTCCCGGCCCGCGCGTTGCTGCTCTTTCCATTCCGCCACAGTGAAGCACCGCATGCGGGCGAATCGCGTGCCGGTCACAACCTGCCGCTTACAGATCTTGCGATTGCTGTCGCCCGCATCGGCGTTCTGATCGGTGACCTCGCCATCAACAGACGCAACCGCGACATTCTCCGGGGCGCCTTTTGAATAAGCGGTGATCTTCGGTTTGTCGTCGGTGGTCGCCGCGCAGGCGCCGAGACCGAAAGCGGCCGCAGCAAATATTACAGGAATTCTCATTTCACTTGCCCCATTCAACGGAAGGTGAACCGTAGCCTCACCTTCAACATTTCGCAAACTCCGGCTAACGATCTCCTAAAGCCTCCTTCGACATGCCCTGAAAGAAACCAATAGAAGAAATCGCCAAAACAATCGGAATCGGTCGCGGCGACGCCGGCGGCAGCCGCTCCTGGGAAGGCGCAGGCCGGAAGCGTTAGTTTGACGCCGCTTTCGATCCCCTGCATCACTGAAACAGAGGCGGGTCAGGGCCCTTTCATATGGCCCGGCGGCGAATTGACCTCGCACGGAATGGGTGAATTGAGACGGACGCGCTTTGATGAATTCCGATGACGGCGCCAACGCCGACTGGCTTTCGAAGCTGGAGACGGCCTCGGGGCTACTGAGTGAGGGAAAGACCGCCGAAGCGGCGACCTTGATCGCAAAGGCGGTCAACGCCGCGCCGCCGGACCCTCAATTGCCGCCCCAGACCCGAGCCCGGGTCGTCGAAGCGCGCGCGACGCTCGCGAAGATCAGCGGATCGATGGACCGCTACCTTCGCTCGCGCCTGAGCGACATCGAACAGCCTATCGACAGCCAGCAAGGCCCAGCCGGCCCATCCCGGGCGGCCCGTGCGATCGATCTGCTGTTAGGTCAGCGCGCGCTCTATTTTCAGCAGCCAGAGAAATTCTACTTTCCGGAGCTGCCGCAAATCGAATTCTACGAGCCGGAGGGTTTTGACTGGACGCGAGACATTGTGAAATGCGCTCCCGCCATTCGCGATGAGTTGTTCGCGTTTCTCTCTGAAGAGAATGACGCCTTCGAACCATATGTTCCAGCCACCCATCAAAGCGCAACGGCCAGCACAAGCGACCTTACCGGCAACCTCGATTGGGGCGCCATTCATCTGTTCAAAGACGGCGTCGCCAACCCGAAGACCGTGCCGCATTTTCCTGCGACGATGGAGGCGTTGGCCCGCGCGCCGCAGCCGGGCGTCCAGACACTCTCGCCTATTGCGTTGTTCTCCCGGTTGACCCCCGGCGCGCGCATTCCCCCGCATCACGGCCTCGTCAACACGCGCCTCATCTGCCATTTGCCGATCGCAATTGCCGACGACTGCGCAATCCGGGTCGGCTCGCAAACCAGGCCCTGGCGCGAGGGCGAGATGCTGATCTTCGACGACTCGATTGAGCACGAAGCGTGGAATAATTCATCCGTAGAAAGAATTATTCTTCTTTTCGACATCTGGCGTCCGGAAATCACTGCGGATGAGCGCAGATTTATAGAGATTGTCTTTCAGGCGGTGGCTGACTTTCAGGCGGGCGCTGCGAGTTAGGCCTCGTCGAACTTGGCGTTTCGACCCCCTGCTGTGTCAATCTCTGCGTCCGGCGCCCGACGCTGAGGGCGTTACTTGATCCTCTCCACCCGGATCGAACGCCGTCCGGACGACAGGGACAGGATGTGGCTTCCCATCGACTTGCGGCGGATCCTGGCGGTCTCATCTTCAAGGTTCTTGGGAACCAGCAAATTGTTGGTGTCGGCCTTCAGTTGCCGCCAGACCTGGCCATTATCGAGGATGATCAGGTACTTGCCGCGGCCGTTTTTTGCGACGTCCACGACGCCAGCGACAAGGACGCGATCCTTCTGCGCCTTCTTTTCGCGGGGGGCCTGCGCGCGTAGATCCTCAGCGCCAAAACCCTCCGCCTCAGGCGCCGCTGCGGCCGATGTCTCAGCTGCGGTCGCTTCGGCTATTGGGCGGGTTGCGTCAGTCGGCTGCGCGGCTTCGCCTGCGGGCGCGCGCGCGACAATCCCCGTATCAACGTCACCCTGTTCGGCCGGGGGCTTCGTCTCGCTCGCCAACCTCGCCGCGACGTCATCGTAACAACGCAGCCGATCGGCGTCTGACTGAATGGCGCGGCATTCCAACACGCCAAGCTGCGAGGCGTTCGCCGCCGTGACCGACGCCGCCCCAAGCGAGCCTGCCGCACAGATCCAGATTCCGCTGATCAAGCAGGGCTTTACCGTCGTCGCGGCCATTTCCACTCCCGTCCCGCGCATGTCGAGCGACATCGCCAGGCGCGCGCAAACTCAAAAATCCAGCCTCCAACACTAAAGCCGCCGATGGGGAATTGTGAAGCGCTGTCCCGCGGACTCATCGCGCGGCGGGACGGGACTCGCAAACAGCTGAGCGCCTCAACAAAAACGCCGCGGACCAAGGTCCGCGGCGCAATTGCTCAGGAGACATTCGCCTCCATGATCAGTTTGTCTTCGCTTAGAGGCTCCAGTTGAAGCCGACGAAGATGAACCGGCCCGCCGGATCGTAGAACTGCGGGAAGGTGTCGCCGTTACCCGGAGCCGTGCCGGCTTCGGTGGAGAGCTCCGGATCGCGGCCGAGAATGTTGTTGACGCCGGCGCGCATGGAGAAGTTCTCCCGAACCTGCCAACGAAGGGCGAGGTCGACGTAGTTCGCAGCATCCAGGAAGTCGTCGAGGATGTTGCCCGTGGTCTGGAACGCGCCGCCCGCAGACGCCGAACCGCCAACCGCAGCTTCTTCGAACTGCGTGCTGCCGATGTGGCGCCAGGTGAGGAGCGCATCGATGTTCCACGGCGTCTGCCAGGTGGTCAGGAGGCGATGGCGATACTCCGGAAGCGGACCGCCTTCGCATGGGCTGCGATAGAGGCCTTCGCAGTCAAGCTGGTCGGTAACGCCCGGAACCGGCGTGAAGGAGTACTCCATCACATAGGTGCCGACATAGTCGAACGACAACGAACCGTAGCTGCCGACATCCATACCGTACCGCGCGTTCAAGTCGATGCCGCGGGTGGAGATGTTCGCGATGTTCGCGTTCGTCGCCTGGACGCCCGCGAACTGGAACGCTGAGCCTGCCGGCGGAACCGGGCTGGCGAAGAGCGAACCGTCCTGGTCGCGAACGACGTTCTGACAGAACGTCGGGTTGCCCGTGTTAAGGCACTGCGACAGTGACGTGTTCGCCGGCACCGTCCCGATCGCGTCGTCGATCGAGATGTCATAGTAGTCGACGGCCAGGTTGAAGCCATCAAGCCAGCGCGGCTGGAAGATGACGCCGAACGTATAGGTGTCCGCGCTTTCGGCCGTCAGGAACGGGTTGCCGCCCGTCACCTGGTTCAGCTGGCCAGCCGGGTTGTCCGGCAGATTGCCGAACTGGCCGGCCGTAACGCCGGTGTTGGCGCAAGCGGCGGCTGTCGCCGTCGGCATACCGCCATTCGAGGCGAGGTTCGAGCACGGGTCGGTGCCATTGAAGAGGCCGGTGTTCTGACCCGTGAACAGGTTGATAACGTTCGGCGCGCGAATGGCTCGCTGGAACTGGCCGCGGAAGCGGATGTCCTCAACCGGGGCCCATGCGATGCCCGCGGCGAACGTTTCGGCGTTGAACGAGTTTGCAACGCCATTGCCGTCCGTCGAGTAGTCGGAGAAACGGAACGCGCCGTTGATGGAGAGCTCTTCGAAGAACTGACGTCCCTCAACGATCGGGATCTGCGTTTCGAAGAAGACTTCCGCCACTTCGACTTCACCCGAAACCGGCAGGGTGCCGCCGCCGACGCCGGTCAGGCCGAGGCCGCCCGGGATCTGCGAAAGCTCGTCCGGCGTGCTTTCGAGGCTGTCGCGACGATACTCGACGCCGACCAGAGTCTGAATGTTGTTGTCGGTCCACGGCGTGCCGAAGCCCGTGTCGCCGCCGATGGTGCCGCCAAGAACGATCTGCTCAACCGAGCCGACCGAGATGCCGGTGCCCTGAGAGGCGATGGCCACGTCACGCGGGATGGCCTGCGAGCCGTCCGTGAGCGTGGAGCCAAAGAGGTCGATCGGCACACAGCCCGCGGCGCCCGAACGGCACTCAGGACCATTGCCATTGTCGACGACGAAGAACGCGTCCTGAAGACGTGCGAAGTTCAAGTCGCCGGTGGAGATGTCCGTGAGGGTCGTGCGCGAGAACTGGCCGAAGGTCTCCCAGCTCCAGTTGTCGTTGATCACGCCACGCAGGCCGCCGACGGCGCGGAAGGTCTGCAGGCCGATGAACGACGAACGCGGATCGCCATTGACGTTCCGGAAGCCCGGACCGGACGTGCCGCCAAAGTTGACGTCGGCGCCTGATGCGATTTGATCCGGGGTACATTCAAGGAGTTCAGTCGCGACGTCGCCGCCGCCCGGAACGCCCGCCTGAAGGAACGGGTTGTCGCAGTTGATCTGGAAGTTACGGAAGAACGTGCCCGAGAACGCAATCTGCGAATCGGTTTCGTTCGTGGTGTAACCGAGGTCAACAAAGGCTTCGACATTGTCGAACACTTCGTAGCGGGCCGAGGCGTTGATGTTGAAACGCTCGTTGTTCCGCTGGATGAAGTTGTCCGGCGCGAAGTTGAACAACTGATCCGGATTGCCGTCAAACGGCACAAGCGAACCGTCGTCGGCGAGGAAGAGGCCAGACGAAAACTCGTCATTGTCATCAGCAAGACCGAGACGACGGAAGGTCGACGAGCCGGCGCAGGTCACGCCGCCAACGGCGCGCGGGTCAGTTGAAGAGGTGCCGAAGGCGCACGCGGAGTAATCCCGCTCACCCTGGCGGATCTCATTCTGATCCTGGTACTGAATGAACGCCGTCACATTGCCGCGGCCGTCGGCGGTGTTGGCGCCGAAGAGAGCGGAAATGTTGACGCCGCGGCCGTCAAGCTGCGCGCCCGGCTGATCGACGCCGAAATTGCCGAGAAGCTCGTTGGCGAAGTCGTTGCCGTTGCCATCCTGGAAGAAGCCGACCTGGCCATCGATCTCGATGCCTTCGAAATCCTTCCGGGTGATGAAGTTCACAACGCCGGCGATGGCGTCCGAACCGTAAACGGCCGAGCCGCCGCCCGTCACCACGTCGACGCGCTCAACCAGCTGAGCGGGGATGAGGTCGAGGTTGGTCGCGGAGAACTGCGGCGAACCGAATGGCAGACGCTTGCCGTCCAACAGAACGAGGGTCCGCGTCGCGCCAAGGCCGCGAAGGTCGAGCGATGAGGTGCCCGACGCGCCGTTGGCGAGGCCTGAGCCCTGCGCCGGAATGACCTGCGGCAGGATGTTGATAAGGTCTTCGATCCGCGCCGTGCCTCGCGTGTCAACTTCGCCGGCGTCAACCTGGAAGACCGGGCTCGACGAGGTGAGGTTGGCTTGGTTCAGGCGAGAACCGGTAACGATGATGGTGTCTTCGGCTTCGTCTTGCGCGAACGCCGGCGCGGAGACGGCCGCGGCGACCCCCGACATGAGCGCCGTGCGCAAGAAACGCCTTGAAAGACGCTTGGTCGACATAATTCTATCCCTCCGATTTAACGAATTAACCAATCGCCTGAACGCAGCGAAAGGCTCGCCCCCCATCCCATTGAGGTCGGCGATCGCCGACGCGATCTGCCGGCTTGCCGAACGCTAGGGTCCACGTTGCAATAACGTCAACAAATCAAGCGCCGCCATGTCACACTCTCGTCACGACTGTGGCTTAACGAACACAAATTTGTTTACGTCCCCTTAACCGACCTTACCCTTGCATTAACGACGGATTTCAGGACTACGCGGAAGCTGCGTCTCGCGCGCGCTAAACGGTACAGGCTAGTCGGATCAGACGAGGCGCTTCGCCGGCCGCAGCGCGGCGCCATTTACGGCGAGATTCGGCCTCATGCGGCTGGGATGGCCTCATCCCGCCGGGACGATGTCGCCCGCCACGGTCAGTCTTTTTCCCCCACGAGAGTAAGCGACGACGCCGTGCCACATGTAGGACGGGAACATCACGAGGACGCCCCGCTCCGGCGCCACGAACCGCTCTGGCGGCAACGGCGTCGGGGTCAGGACCCCCGGCTCGCCAAACTTCAACCAACCCGCATGCGGCTCATCTTCAGGTTCGGCGTCGAACCGCAGATGACAGGCCGTCGAAATCCAGCCTTCCGGGTGGACATGGTTAACGTGGTATCCGTTCGGCGGCAGCAGGATCGACCAGGCGCCGACCAGCCGTCCATCGCCGGCATTGCGCCGACGCAAGGGGTCCGCGCCCTGGCCAAGGGACCCAATGAAAGCGCGTTTCGGCCCTTCAATCGCTTCTTGAAATGCGCGCATCGCCGCGTCGTCAGCTTCTGTAATCGAGGCGATCTGGCTGCCGCGCCGCACTGACTGGAAAAATGGGTGCGCCTTAAACGCGTGGCGCGCGTCAAGCGCGGCGATGAGGTCATCCAGATAGGCGTCCAGCGTCGGCCAGCCCTTTGGCGTATCGAGCCGCGCGCGGAAAACGAACGCGTCGTAATCCATGAGATCATCGCAGCGCGGATCATCGCCCAACCGCCAAAGCGTCGTCTGCAGGGCGATATAGTATTGATTGTCTGGAAAGCGGGCCCTCAGCCCATCAAGAACGTCTTGAGCGCGATTTAGATCACCTGAGGCGACCAACGCCGCGCAATAGGCGGCCTGCGCCTGCTCTTCGTTCGGCGCGTTTCGCGCCACGCGCTCCCCATGCAGAAGGCCGGCCTTCGCGTCGCCGCACGCAAGCGCCGCTTTCGACGCGGCGTAATCGAGTATCGGCTGTGGGCCGAACCGGTCGATCGCGGCGCAAAGAAGTTGATATTCTCCGCCCGGATCTTCGGTCTGCCCATGCAGTTGGGCGCGCAGGACGAATAGGCCGAAGGCGTTCGGATTGTTGGCTATCGCCTGATCCAGTGCGGCGAACGCCAGTTTGCGATCATTCGTGCGCATCCAGACGAGCTGCGCGAGTTCACGGTGCGCCGTCTCATCGATTGGCGCGCGGCCAAGAAGCCGTTCATACGCCGCGGCAGCCTCGACATAACGATGGTCTCCGGCAAGCGCGCGCGCGTAAACAAGCAGGCTCTCTGGCGCGTCGAGACCCTTCTTGAAGCCCGTCTCCAACGCCTCGACCGCAGCTGCGGCGCGGCCCGCATCGCCGAGGGTGGCGGCGAGGTTGTGATAGAGAACGGGATCGTCAGGATTGAGCTCGATCGCCGCTGCAAGCGCTTCAGCCGCCTCCAGCGGATTGCCGGCCGCATGCAGCGCTTGCGCGGCTCGGACTAAATCGCCAGGGGACTTCGCCACAATTCACTCGCCATCGCTCAAGATTTGGCGCAATAGACCACGCCGCGCAGCAGCGGAGCAACGCTGGAAGGACAACGACGCCATGACCCCCGCCTCGCCTGAGGATCTCTTCTTTGACCTCGCCGATGGCGCGCGCCTGCACGCCCGGCGATACGCCGCCGCCGGCGCGTCGAAAGGCGTCGCGCTTTGCCTCCCGGGCCTGACGCGCAATGAACGCGACTTTGACGGCGTCGCGCCGATCGTCGCGAGACTGGGGTTCGACGTCATCGCGCTGTCGCTAAGGGGACGCGCCAAATCGTCTTATGCGAATTTCACGACGTATCACCCGCTGCAGTATCGCGATGACGTTCTGCAGGTGCTGGACGCGCTTGGCGCTGAGCGCGCGATCTTCATCGGCACCTCGCTCGGCGGGATCACCACCATGCTGACGGCGGAAAAGACGCCGGAGCGCGTGCGCGCCGCCATTATAAACGACGTCGGCCCGGAACTCGCGCCGGAGGGCATCGCCCGCATCATGGAGTACATGGCCGAGCGCCCGAATGCGCCGACGGAATTGACGTTCGACGACGCCAAGGCCGCGATCCGGGGCATCAATGACGTCGCGTTCCCCGGCGCCGACGAAGCTTTCTGGGACGCCTTCACGCGACGCACCTTCCGCGAAGTCGACGGCGGCAAATGGCGGCTCGACTATGACCCCGGCATTTCAAGGGCGCTTGCCGAACTTGGTCCCGCGCCGGATCTCGCCGGCGGCTGGGCCGCGCTCGCAGGCGCGCCGACGCTTTTGGTGCGCGGCGCCATCAGCGACCTTCTGTCTACGGATATTGTCGAGCGGATGCGCGATGCGCGACCTGGCTTTGATTATGTGGAGGCGGAGAATGTCGGCCACGCGCCAATGCTCACCGAACCGGAAGTTGTCGCCGCGATCGACTCGTTCTTGGCGAAAATATAGGCCCCTCAGAGCGTCGAGGCGCGGCGCTACCGACCATCGCGGCCTGTCGGCCGGTTTGCCGGGGCTTCAGTCCAGCAGAAATAAAGATACGCTGTCCCGTTGAACTCGGGCGCTACGCAGAAAACGGGTATCCACGCACCTTATGGATTTGATTCTGGCATTTGGCAGTAGCTTCCTATCGCAACTGCGATCGCCGACGCTTGCGTTCCTGATCGGCGGCATGGCGTTGGCCGCGAGCGGGAGCAAGCTCGCAATCCCCGATGCGGTCTATCGTTTCATCGTTTTTGTCCTTCTAATGAGCATCGGCCTTGATGGCGGCATGGAAATCCGAGAAGCGGATCTAGCGGCGCTCGCGTTGCCCGCCGTTTTCGCGATCCTCATCGGCTGTGTATGCGTTCTGATCGGCGCGGCGACGCTGGGGCGTCTTCCGGGCATTGAGCGAGACGACGCGCTCGCCACGTCAGGCCTGTTTGGCGCGGTCAGCGCATCGACCCTCGCCGCCGCCATGATCGTGCTCGACGAACAGGATGTTTTCTTCGAAGCATGGACGCCTGCGCTTTATCCATTCATGGATATACCCGCGCTCGTGCTCGCGATCGTGCTCGCAGGCGTCAGCGCCCGCAAAGACAACGGCGCTGAGAAAACGCAGGTGAGCGCCATCATTGTCGACAGCCTGCGCGGCTCGGCGTTGTCGGCGTTGCTTCTCGGGATTGCGATCGGACTGATCGCCAGCCCGCAACAGGTCTACGAAGAATTCTACGATCCGTTGTTTCGCGGCTTCTTGTCGATCCTGATGCTGATCATGGGCATGGAGGCGTGGTCCCGCCTGGCCGCGCTGCGCAGCGTCGCGCACTGGTACATGCTGTACGCATTCATCGCGCCAATTCTTCATGGTTGCCTCGGGTTCGCCTGCGGCTGGGTCGCCCACGAACTCGTTGGCCTCAGCCCGGGCGGCGCCGTCATTCTTGCGGTGATCGCGGCCTCAAACTCAGACATCTCAGGGCCGCCGACCCTCCGCGCCGGCATTCCGGGCGCGAACCCCTCGTCCTACATCGGCGCGTCGACCAGCATCGGCACGCCGGTCGCCATAGCCCTCTGTATCCCAATCTTCACGGCGCTTGCCGGTTTTGTCTTCGAGCAATAGGCTTTCCCGCAGCCGATGGAGGAATGCGTGTTTCATCCAGCAACGAAGGTGACCATCATCGCCGAACGGCTTCTTCAGGATAAGCTTGTCGCGAAGCTCGAGGACGCCGGCGCGAAGGGGTATACGATCGTCGATGGGGGCGGCAAGGGCGAGCACTTCACCAGGGCGAGCGACAGCGCATCCGTCGTCAACGCGTTCTCGATCATCCGAATCGAAGCGATCCTCGCGAGTGACGAGACCGCCCGCGCCATTGCGACTGAAATAGAAACCGGGTTCTTTAAGCAGTATTCGGGCGTGGTCTACCTTTCGCAGGTCGAGGTGTTGCGTCCTGAAAGGTTCTAAGCCGCTAAAGAACGCCGACCTGCGCGCGGCTCAGATCGTATGGATGCCGCATTCGGTCTTGTCCGCGCCGCGCCAGCGCCCGGCGCGCTGATCCTCGCCCTGTTCAATCGGCTTGGTGCAGGGCCAGCAGCCAATTGACGCGAAGCCTTGGGCGACCAGCGGATGCGGCGGCAGCTCAGCGCGCACGCCGAAAGCGGCGATGTCCTCAGGCGTCCAGGCCGTCAGCGGATTGACCTTCACCTTGCCGTTTGACGCTTCAAACGCCGGGAGACCGGCCCGGAGACCGCCCTGAAATTGCTTGCGGCCGGTGATCCACGCGTCAAAGCTATCAAGGGCCTCGTTGAGCGGGCGCACTTTGCGCAAGGCGCAGCAGGCGTCTGCGTCACGCCGCCAAAGATCGCCATTCGGGTCCTGCGCCGCCAACTCATTGGAATCCGGGCGCGCATCGATGACGTTGGTCAGGCCGAACATGGCGGCGATTTTTTTCCGATAGCTGATCGTCTGTGCGAAGTGCTTGCCGGTCTCGAGGAAAATCACCGGCAGATTCGGCTCAACGTCCGCCACGAGGCGCAAGAGCGCGGCGGATTCCGCCCCAAACGACGACACGAGCGCGATGCGGCCAGGAAACGCGTCGTGGACGGCGAGGCGGATTGCCGCCCGGGCCGCCTCAACCCGCGCGTCGAGATTGAGGCCAGCCTCAATTGCGCCCATCGACTTCGCGCGGTCATTGAGCTTCCTTGCGACGTCTTCAAGCGGCGTCGATGAGGCGGCGACGTTCAGGTCGGCGCGCGCATCTTCCAATTCCGGCGACGGCTTCAGGGCGAGCGTGGGCATCTTCGTCACTCCGTATTCGAACTTCCAAAGGACGCGCCCTCCCAAGCGCTACGCTGCGGCGCGACCGCGCCCTTCCGTCGCCCTCAACCGCCACACAGGATCGGCGCCGTCCGACGCAGCCTGATAAAAGGACGAAAACTCGTTCATCGCTTCACTGACCCCATGCGCCGCCGCGCCATCGACTTCCAAAAGGGAAAACCCTGCGCGGGCCATAAAGAGCGCCTGATCCCGTCCGACATCGCCTCTGGCTATTATATCGCCGCGAAACCCTAATTGCGCCCTTAGGACGCGCGCTTGTGAATAGGCGCGACCATCCGTGAACGCCGGAAAATGAAGGATGACCGCGTCCACGCCGTCGAGCCGACCGTCTAACGAATGAACGTCCAGATCATTTCTGACGCTCACCGCGCAGCCCGCCCCATCCGGCGCCGGCGATGCGCTCGATGAATCAAGCTCTTCAAGCGCGACCTCGCGAAAAGCGAGCTCGGCCCTATCGCAGGCCCCGCCCGGTCCGCCAACTCTAATGAACGGCATAAATCGCCTCCTTAAACGGCGCGTCTCCAATACGGCGATAGGCGTCGAGGAACCGCTCCTCCGGCCCTTCCCGCCGCTCTTTATAAAGATTGATCAGCCTGCGTACGGCAGCGAGCGTCTCGTCTGCTGACAAGGCGCGTCCCTGAATGGCGCCGAGACTGGCGTCATCCGACGCTGAGCCGCCCAGCAGAATCTGGTAGAATTCTTCGCCTTTTTTATCGACGCCAAGAATGCCGATATGGCCGACATGATGATGCCCGCAGGCGTTGATGCAGCCCGAGATTTTGATCTTCAGCTCACCAACTTCATCCTCATCGCCATGCGCGGCGAGATCCGCGCTGATACGCTGGGCGAGCGGTATCGATCGGGTGTTGGCGAGACTGCAATAATCAAGGCCGGGACAGGCGATAATGTCGCTCGCCTTTTCCATATTGGGCGTCGCAAGGCCCGCCGCCTCGAGCGCGCGCCAGACAGAAGGCAAGTCCTTCAGCCTCACGTGCGGCAGCACGAGGTTTTGTTCGTGGGTCGCGCGCGCCTCGTCAAACGAGAACCGCTCCGCAAGATCGGCGACGACTTCCATCTGCGCATCAGTAATGTCGCCAGGCGGAATGTCCGGGTGCTTAAGAGAGATGTTGACGATGCGGTAGCCGGACGCCTTATGCGGAACGACATTGGCCTCAAGCCAGGCCTTGAAGGCTGGCGCCGCGGCGGCGAGCCCGGCGACGCCAGCGTCCTCGTCGCCTAGCGGCTCAAACGACGGCGGCGCAAAGTAGGCGTCGATGCGCGCGACTTCTTCCGCCGGCAAGTCGACCACATCGCGTTTCAGCGCCGCCCATTCCGCTTCGACCTTATCTCGGAAAGCGTCCAGGCCGAGCGCATTGACGAGGATCTTGATCCGCGCCTTGTACTTGTTGTCCCGGCGGCCTTCGAGATTATAGACCCGCAGGATCGCCTCAAGATAGGACAAGAGGTGATCCTTAGGCAGAAAGTCGCGAACGACTTCGCCGATAAAGGGCGTACGGCCGAGGCCGCCGCCGACCATCACCTCAAACCCGGTCTCGCCATCGCGTTCGCGCAATCGAAGACCGATATCGTGGACCCTCACCGCAGCGCGATCCGTCGAGGCGGCCGTCACCGCAATTTTGAACTTGCGCGGCAGAAATGAGAATTCCGGATGAAACGTCGACCACTGACGGATGACCTCGCACCAGACGCGGGGGTCCTCAATCTCATCGGCCGCCGCGCCGGCGTACTGGTCCGTGGTCACATTGCGAATGCAGTTTCCGGATGTCTGAATCGCGTGCATTTCCACTTCGGCGAGTTCATCAAGAATCTTCGGCGCATCCACAAGCGAGGGCCAGTTGAACTGGATGTTCTGCCGCGTGGTGATATGGCCGTAGCCCTTGTCATACGTGCGCGCGATATGGGCGAGCTTGCGCAATTGCCTTGACGACAGAACCCCATAAGGGATCGCCACGCGCAGCATGTATGCGTGCAATTGCAGATAGAGCCCGTTCATGAGCCGAAGCGGCTTGAACTGGTCCTCGGTCAATTCGCCAGCGAGGCGGCGCGCCACCTGCCCTTTGAACTGCGCGACGCGGTCGCGGACAATCGCGGCGTCAAACTCATCATACCGGTACATGTCAGAAGCGGCCTTCCGTCTTCGGAATATCAAATTCGCGCTCGACGCGCCCGACCCACGCCTTCACGTTCGGATAATCACCGAGATCAAAGCCGCCTTCGTCGGCGACGCGCGTGTAGGCGACGAGCGAAATGTCCGCGACCGTTGGCGCGTCGCCGACTAACCATGCGCTTTGCAGCCGCGCTTCCATATGAGAAAGGGCGCGCTCGCCCCGAGCATAGAGCGCTGGGTCGATTTCTTCTGTAGGCGTCTTTTTGCCAGAGAGCAGGAACCGCCGCACGGCGATGGCCGGCTCGTGGGAGTATTGCTCCCAGAACATCCAGGAGAGCGCTGCAGCGCGCTGGAATGCATCGGACGGGACAAGGGTTGATCCCGCCCTTTCCGCCAGCGCGAAGATGATTGCGTTCGATTGGGCCAGGGTATGGCCGTCCGCAAACTCAACCGCGGGAACCTGCCCGAACGGATTCACGCGAAGGAAATCGTCGCTGCGCGCCTCGCCTTCGAGAACGCTCACGTCGACCCACTGATAGGAAAGACCGAGATGATCGGCGGTCCATTTGACCTTCAGGCAATTGCCGCTGATGCGATCACCGTAAATCGTCAGTTTACTCACTACCCGAACTCCGCCTGTTTGCCGAGATCCGGCCGCACCGTCGGCCCCGCATTCCGGATCGACTCTTTCCAGGCCTCGCGCCCCGCCGGCGCGCCGTCTTCCGTGACGTCAATCAGATAAGCGCCCGCGAACTCGGTCTTGCGCGCGAGCGCGCCCTCGAGCGCCGATTTTGCGGCTTCGGCCTCGAAACGCGTCGCGTCCTCAAGTCGGTCGACGAATTCGCCATCGGCGCGCAGATAGACCACCCGTCCGTCCGTTAAGAGGTTCGCCGTCACCGCCTTCACGCCGAGAGCCTTTGCAGGTGCGGCGCGGGATTGGCGGTCGCTTGCGCCAGGGCCGCCGTCGCGCCCACCACCAGAAGGGCCGGACCTTTGACGTCCTCTTCCGCAATAAGGTCAGGCATTGATTGAATAGTCCCGACAAGGATCTTTTCGTCCGGCAGCGTCCCTTTCTCGATGACGGCGGCCGGCGTCAGCGGGTCTAGCCCATTCGAGATCAAGCGCCCGGCGATGACGCCCGCCTTCTCGACGCCCATATAGACCACAAGGGTTTGGTTGAGCCTCGCGAGGCTCGCCCAGTCGAGATCCGGGTCGGCGTCGCCTTTCGCATGCCCAGTCACGAAGGTCACCGCTTGAGAGTGATCGCGATGGGTGAGCGGCAGACCGGCGCGCGCGCCGCACCCGATCGCGGCTGTCACACCCGGCGTCACATAGGCCTCAACGCCCGCCGCGCGCATGGCGTCCAACTCCTCGCCGCCGCGTCCGAACACGAATGGATCGCCGCCCTTCAGCCGCACGACGGTTTTGCCGTCTCGCGCGAGGGCGATCATCATCGCTTCAATGTCTTCCTGCTGAACGGCGTGATCGGCCTTCGCCTTGCCGACAAAAATGCGTTCCGCGTCGCGCCGGGCGAGGTCAAGGACGCCTCCGCCGACAAGCCGGTCATAGAGAATAACGTCAGCATTCTGAATGAGACGCAAGGCCCGCAGGGTCAAAAGCTCAGGATCGCCTGGTCCCGCGCCCACAATATGGACAACGCCGCGCGGCAGGTCATCCGATGACGTTGTATTGACCGCGGCCAGCATTTTTTCCCGGGCGCCGGCCTCATCCCCGGCGAGAAACGCCTCTGCGACCCCGCCGTCAAAGACACGCTCCCAGAAGGCGCGGCGGGCGGGCGGCGCAATCTTTGCTGCGACCGCCGCCCTGAATGATCTGGCGAAGGCGGCGAGCGCGCCGATGCGGGTCGGCAGGAGCGCTTCAACCTGCGCGCGGATACGCCGCCCAAGCACTGGCGCGGCCCCGGCGGTGGAGACAGCGACGACGACATCGCCGCGATCGATGATGGACGGCGTGAAGAAGTCGGACGCGTCCGGAATATCGACGACATTCGTCGGCACGCCGGCCGCGCGCGCCAAACCGCCGAGCCGCCGCGCTTCGACCTCATCCTCGACGGCGATAAAGGCGAGCGACGCGCCGTCGAAATCGTCAGCGCCCGGCGCGCGATCGATCATTTGCGCCCGCGCCGACCATTCATTCCAAAGACCAGCCTCGAAGCAGGGCCAGATAATCCGGAGATCAACGCCCTCGCCGAAAACGAGGCGCGCTTTGCGGGCGGCAAGTTCGCCGCCGCCTGCGATCACGACCCTCGCGCCGTTCAAACGATGGAAAGCGGGAAACGCCTTCGCCATGTGACTCTCCCAAACGCCGCCCGGCGGATGCGCCGCGACCTGAGCGCGACGGGCCTGACTTCTTCTGGAGAAAAGCTATGAAGGATGGCGGCGTTCGCAAACGCAGAATTTTTCCATCGAAACGAAGCTTATCTAATCCGTTCACGCGCGCCGGGCGTCCGGCCCGCTCGCGGCGAATCACGTTTGCGTGTCATAATATCATGATAATAAACAGTATTCGCGGTCTTGACGCGACCTCGGCTGGATGGCGTAACTGCCTCGTCACCTGAAGCGAGCTATAGCTGACATGAAAACGATGCCCCCGCTGAATGCGCTTCGAGCGTTCGAAGCGGCCGCAAGACACTTGAGTTTTACTAAAGCGGCGGAAGAACTGCGGGTGACGCCTGGCGCGGTGAGCCAGCAGATCAAGACGCTGGAGGAGTTTATCGACGCGCGCGTCTTTCGGCGCACGCGCCGGGCGCTTTTTCTCACCGATAACGCCCAGAATGCGCTGCCGGCGTTGCGCGAGGCGTTCGACAAGCTGGATGAGGCGTCTCGCGCGCTGGCCGCGCCGGGCGACGCCAAGCGGCTCAACGTCTCCGTCGCGCCGTCGATTGCGGCGAAATGGCTGGTGCCGCGGCTCGACCATTTTCAGGAGCGCCATCCGGAGTTTGAAGTTTGGGTGTCGGCGGACATGAATCTGGTCGATTTCGCGGCGGATGACGTTGATCTCGCCATCCGCTACGGCCCTGGCGGGTACGACGGGCTCGTATCAGAGCTTCTGATGGAGGAGACGATCCTCGCCGTCTGCAGCCCCCGCCTGTTGTCGGCGGACGCGCCGCTCACCACGCCGCAGGACCTGGCGCGGTTTACGCTCCTGCACGACGGCAGCCCTGACAAGGACGACAGCGCCCCGACCTGGCCGATGTGGCTGAAGGCGGCCGGCGTTGGGAATGTGGACGGGACCCGTGGCCCGAAATTCAATCAGTCGAGCCTGGTCATTGAGGCGGCCGTCGCTGGTCGCGGCGTCGCGCTCGCTAAATCCGCTCTCGCGCTCGCCGACCTTGAAGCCGGCCGGCTGGTCGCGCCGTTCGATCGGACCACGCCGTCACGCTTCGCCTACTATGTGGTGCATCCGGCGTCGAAAGCGCGCGTCAAGGCGGTTCAGGCTCTGAAGGCCTGGCTTGCCGCCGAAGCGGCGGACACAGTCGACTCTGCGGCCATGGCGTCGCGCTCCGCGTAACGCGGCGAGGCGGAGCTCTTCTGCGACCGCGCGCCCGCTCTTCCACGAAATGAAAGGTGTTCGGCTCTTGTGAGCCGGGACGCAGGCCGCCTTTTATCCAGCCGCCTTCTTGCGCAGAGCATGACTGGACAAGAGATGACTAGTGAGCTGGCCGCCCAGCGACAATGAGGATTAACGAACGTAAGACGCGCCGTTTATCGGCCGCCCGCGCTCAAAGGGGGAGAGAGAAGCGCGAGCGGCCTAAACAGCAAGGGACCCAAGGGGAGAATCTAGGTCTTGTCTTGCCATGCGACTCTGGTCGCGCTGAACGAGAATTTCAAGATGAACTTATAAAGACAGCTAAAAACTCACGCGAAATTTAGCGCGGCTAGTCGCCGTACATTAGATTCCAGCGCAAACGGCCGCGGCCAGAATCGCCCCACCATCGGCGGATCGGACCCTTTCTGGCTCTTCCCACAGGCCGCCGGACGCGGCCGCAGGCTTCGTTTTGCGCTCCGACGGCGCGCGCTTCCACTAGCTTAGCCTTGCGCGGTCGCGACGCAGTCCGCAGCCGCCTGAAACACCAGGAGCGTCGAGGCATGTCGCTGAGGGTACTCTCGGATCGGCAAAAGCGCCTCAAGGTCCGTCCACCGATCGCCCGATGGCGCCGGCCCCTCGCCCGTCAGCATACGCTGCATTTCATCGCGTAGCGTCAGCACCTCGCCGAATGACGCGCCGACCGCACGCGCGGCGAACAGGCCGGCCGCCGCCTGGCCGAGGGCGCAGGCCTTCGCCCGGACGGCGATGTCACTGATGACCTCGCCGTCAAAAGCGAGGTCGACCGACACTTCCGAGCCGCAAACGCGGCTGACGCGCGTCGCAGTCGCGTCCGGCGCGTCAAGCCGCCGCGCCGGCGGCAAACTCGCCGCGGCCGTCAGAAGCGCTTCGGTGTAGACATCACTCAACATACAATCAGAGAGATAGAGATCGCGCTTGCGAGCGCCAATGGGCGGACAGGGTCATTTTCGTCGCCAGGTCGCCCCGTTTGGCCCATCTTCAATCACCACGCCGGCTTCGGCCAGTTCATCACGGATCTCGTCCGCCCGGGCGAAGTCCTTTGATTTACGCGCCGCGGCGCGCTCTGCAAGACGCGCCTCAATATCGTCCGCCGTCAGCCCTTCGCCCGCCGAATCGGCGTGGAACCAATCCTCCGGATCGACCGTGAAGAATCCGAGAAGCGCCCCGCTCGCTTTGAGCGCGGCGACGCGTTCGGTTTTCTCCGCCCCCGCCGCCGCAGTCGCGAGGTCCCGCGCCTCATGCAACGCCGCGAACGCGGCGGGCGTATTCAGATCATCCTCGACCGCGGCGACTACCGATTGCAGTGGAACGGCGCTCAGATCATTTGAAGGCGTGTCGAGAAACAGCCTGTAGAACTTGTCGAGCTGGCGCTTTGACTGCGCGATCAGGTCCTCAGTCCAATCAAGCGGCTGGCGGTAGTGCGCGGACAACAGCGCCCAGCGAAGCGCCTCGCCCGGCCATCGCCTTAGTAGATCGCGCGGCAGGACAACATTTCCTTCCGACTTGGACATCTTGCCATCGCCCATGCGCAAGAAACCATTGTGCACCCAATACCGGGCGAGCGGCGCGCCATTCGCGCACATTGATTGCGCGCACTCATTCTCGTGGTGCGGGAAGCGCAGGTCCTGGCCGCCGCCATGAATGTCGATGGTCTTTCCAAGCACCCGGGCGATCATGGCGGAGCATTCCAGGTGCCAACCAGGGCGCCCCTCGCCTTCAAGCCCCCAGGAGGCGGGCGTCGGCCAGCCCGGCTCGCCCTCTTTCGACGGTTTCCAGAGGACGAAATCGGCTGCGTCGCGCTTGTAAGGCGCCACCTCAACGCGCGCGCCGGCGCGCATTTCCTCCTGATCAGCGCCGGAAAGCGCGCCATAGTCATCAAACGCGTCGACTGAAAAAAGCACGTGGCCTTCCGCCGCATAAGCAGCATCCATCGACAGGAGCCGATCGATCAACCCAATCATATCATCGATATGCGCGGTCGCGCGCGGCTCAAACGTCGGCGTCAGGACATTCAGCGCCTCGGTTTCAGCCTTATAGATTGCGGCGTATTTCTTCGTCAGCGCATCAATCGGCTCGCCCGACGCAGCGGCGGCGGCAATGATCTTGTCGTCAATATCAGTGAAGTTCCGGGCGTAGAATACGGCCTCAGGCCCAAAGGAATGACGCAAGACGCGAAACAATAGATCGAAAACGACGGCCGCACGGAAATTGCCGATATGAGCATGGTCATAAACCGTCGGCCCGCAGACATACATCGTCACACGCTTCGGATCAGCGGGTTCAAATGCGCGCTTTTTACGCAGGGCGGTATCGTGAAGCTTCAAGGCCATAATGTGAAAGGTGCTATGCCGGCCGTCGACTGGACGCAAGTCCAGCTGCGGCGCGCCATATTGACGAAATAGCAGCCGCTCGCGCAGCTGCGACTTGGAATATTCTAATCCGGCACTAACTTATGTCCGTACGACTTTACGCTAGTTTCCGCGCATCTCCCCTGAGAAACGCGAATTTTGATCGCTGCTAACGATAGGACAGGCTCATGACCGCCATTGCCTACGACGCGCCTTCGCGCGACCAATCCGATGAAACCGAACTGCTTTCGAGCCGGCCGAGCCGCGCCGAAGCCGAGGACGCGGTGCGCACGCTGATCAAATGGGCCGGCGACGACCCTTCGCGCGAAGGGCTTCTCGACACCCCGAGCCGGGTCGCAAAAGCGTTCGAGGAATGGTTCGACGGCTATGACGTTGACCCCGAAGAGATTCTTGCGCGAACTTTCGAGGAAGTCGAAGGGTACGACGATATCGTCCTTCTAAAGAATATTCGTCTTGAGAGTTATTGCGAGCACCACATGGCGCCGATCATCGGCGAGGCCCACGTCGCTTATCTTCCGACAGACCGGGTTGTCGGCATTTCGAAGCTCGCGCGTCTCGTGGACGGCTATTCGAAGCGCCTGCAGGTGCAGGAGAAGCTGACCGCGCAGATCGCGAGCGCGATCGAGAACGCGCTGCAGCCCCGCGGCGTCGCTGTCATGATCTCCGCGGAGCATCAGTGCATGTCGACGCGCGGCGTGCACAAGCACGACGTCGACACTGTCACGACGCGCTTCACCGGCGCGTTCAAGGACGATCCTGCGCTTGAGCAACGCTTCTTGCGCCTTGTCGGCGCTTAAGGCGGGCGGGCGATGGCCGGCGGACTGAAGGACGCTGACAAGCAAGCTCTGGAGGAGGGCGACGAGCTCCGCCTACGGTACAACTCCGACGGGCTTGTCGCCGCCGCGGCGACAAGCGCCGCCGACGGGCGGCTTTTGATGATCGCCTGGATGAACGAAGAGGCATTTCGCGAGACCTTGCGCACGGGCGAAGCGCATTACTGGTCGCGCTCGCGAGGGCGCCTGTGGCGTAAGGGCGAAACGTCCGGAAATGTCCAAAAGGTGCGCGAAATCCGCGTCGACTGCGACCAGGACGCCGTCGAATTCGTCGTCGATGAGGCGGGTCCGGCCTGCCACACCCGTCGCCGATCGTGCTTTTATCGCCGCGTCGACGCAGGCGGTAAGCTCATCTTCGAACAGGCCGGGGACTGACGCGCGCCGTTCAGCCCATCGAGATCGGATTCGGTTGCTCGCGAATGCGTTTCTGGTCGCTTAAGTAGACGCTGACCGTCGCGCCGGCGATCGTTGAGTAGAAGGCGACGCCGGCGATCATCACAAGCCAGCCCGGCGCAGGCCCGACCACCATACGGTCAAAAAACCCGCCCACCGATTCAAGCGGCGCCGGGTGGATGATGATCTTCCCGAAATACGCGAGCCCCTGCACGGTGAAGATCCAGAGATAGTTCCGCCTCAGCCGGCGGCCGAAAGCGCGCAGAAACGAGATGTGGTGCTCGGGCCGGCGATAGTCCTCCGCGAGCCGCTTTTGCCATCGCCCCTCATCCTCATAGGATTCGCGCATGAGGAGCGGCGCGTAGAAATTGATCTCAAGCCAGCGCGCCCGCGCCCGCCAGACATTGAAGTACCGGTATCGGCGCGCCTCGAGAAACAGAAAAACGGTGATCAGCACCCCAACGAGCAGGAGCGGGAGCGCCGAAGCGTTGACCGAAGAATAGCTGATCGACAAGGCGACCCCGAGCGACACGACCGACCAGTTGGTGGTCGCATCGAGCCGCGTGCGCCAGGTTGTCGAACGATAAATCTCGCCGCGGTAAAGGTGCGCGAGCGCGCCGATTTCCGCGCCGGTGAAGCACTCCTCCCGGCGCGGCTCCGGCCCCCGGTGGGCCGCCCGGGAGGTCTCCATGGGCTTTTCCGCGCTTTCGCCTTTGCCAAGGGGCCTGTCGGCTTCGCCGTTTGGAGGCGCATTGTGTTCACGCTCTGACGCCATGGGGATGGCATAGTCGACGCCGCCCCGGATGTCAGCAGCGTCGGCGATTTCGTCCCATCCAAGGCGCTGTCGTTCTGGTCACTCGCGCGATATGAGCAACCGAACGCCAGTCACACGCCGTCCCCCTTAGGAAGCCCCCTTGCCTTCAGAGCCCGACACCCCCAGCGTCGCGGACGCGATCCGTCTCGCTGCGCCCGCCTCCCTCGCGGCGATGGCGACGCCGCTCCTTGGCCTTGTGGACGTGTGGGCGCTCGGGCAATCCTCGAGGCCGCTCGACATCGCCGCGGTCGGGCTTGGCGCGGTGATCTTTTCGCTGACCTATTGGACCTTCGGCTTTATCCGGATGGGGGTGGCCGGTCTCGCCGCGCAAGCCGTCGGCGCAGAAGACGAAGCGCAAACGCGCGCGGTCCTCGGCCGAGGCCTCATTCTCGGCGGCGCTCTCGGGCTCGCGCTTGTGCTTTTGCAGTGGCCGCTGGAGCGAGCGGCCTTCGCCCTCCTGTCAATCGAGTCCGAAGCGAGCGAGGCGACCTTCGCGGGCGCGGCGACCTATTTTCGCATCAGGATCTGGGGCGCGCCGGTCGCGGTCGCGACTTACGCTCTATTCGGCTGGCTGACGGCGCGGGGGCGCACGGACTATCTGATGGCCGCGAGCCTGTCGATGACGGCCGTCAATATCGCGCTCGATTACTGGTTAGTCGTCGAACTCGATCGCGGCGCGGCGGGCGTCGCGCTCGGCACGCTCATCGCTGAGATTGTCGGCTTCGCGGTCGCCGCGGCGTTGACGGCGCGCCTCCTCGGAGAGTCAGGAGGCATCAGGGCCCACTGGGGCGGCGAGGCCCTCCTCGACCCCGACGGACTGCGCCGCACCGTCGCCGTTAATCGCGACATCTTCATTCGCACCCTGCTGCTCGCTGCGTCCTTCGCCTGGTTCACCCAACGGGGCGGCGGCTTCGGCGACGTGACCCTCGCCGCCAACCAGGCGCTCCTTCAGCTCTTTTTGTTCACCGGCCTCGCCCTCGACGGCACGGCGATCGCCGCGGAAACGATGGTGGGACAGGCGCTCGGCGACCGCGACCAGGCGCGCGGCCAGCGCCGTCTTGACGGCGCGCTGCGCGCAACCAGCCTGCCGGCCGCCGCCCTCGCCGTCGTCTTCGCCCTCGTCTACGCCGTCTTCGGCGCAGACATCGCGGCGCTATTGACAGATGACGGACCAATCCGCGCGACGGCGGCGCGCTACATGCCCTGGGTTGCTGTGAGCCCGCTGGTGCTTGTGGGCGCATTCCAGCTGGACGGGATCTTTATCGGCGCGACGCGCGCGCGCGAAATGCGAAACGGCATGATCGTCAGTACAGGGTTTCTCATCCCCGCGTCGATCCTGCTCGCCGACGCCTACGGTAATCACGGCCTATGGGCGGCGTTCACGCTTTATTTCGCTCTGCGCGGGTTGACGCTCGCGGTCTTTCTGCCGCGGGTGCGCGCCCTCGCCTCATGACGCGTCGATCGCCTCTCGCCACCTTCGGCGGCTGAACCCGAACAGCGTCAACCAGACGGCCAGTGACAGTTCACCCACGAACGCAGGCAGCAACACAAAAGGAAAAAGGAGATCGGCGACTTCCGGCGCGACCATAAAGGCGAAGCTATTCAACAGATACCCGAGCCCACCGACAATGACGATGGCGCCAATGATCCATGGAATGAGCCTTGTACGGATAATCAAAGCGCCGAGCGTCAGGCAGTGAAGCCCGAAGAAGATAAGGCTGACCGCCACCCCGGCGGAAAACGTCCTCAACGCCTCAAAGGCGAGCATGGCCCTCAGCGCCTCGGGCTGCGCATTGACCGCAGGTTCAGACAGCAGCAATTGCGCCGGAACGTAAAGATTGACCGCATTCGACGCCTCAATGGTGATCGCCGCCATGAAAAGGAGCGTCATCAAGAAAGCGGCGCTTTGGAAGCGGGCGCGGAACGCCCGCGCGAACACCCAGATCACCGGGATGTTGAACGGGATGTAGGCGAGCGCGACGCCAAGCCCGATCCGGTAAAGCGTTTCCTGTTCGATGATGTTGCGCGCGGTCGCGGCGGGGTCGCCGGAAACGACCAATTGGCCGCGCACCACCGCCTCGCCGAAGAGCGCGCCGGCGATGATCACGAGATAGCAAAGTCCAGCAATTCGGCCGCTCGGCATCGCGGGACCCGCGCTCTCGTTCGGCTTGTCGTTTTCCATCATTGCGCCCCTGTTTCGCGTTCACCGTTATCCGCCAAACGCGGCCGGGCGGCATCATCAATGCGGCGAGTTGAGCGAAACCGCGGACGAAGCGCAGCTCAAAGCCCGCGCGGATGGAGCATAGCAGGACCGCCTGACGTCAGACTTTAGCGCCGACGGCGTCAGCGACGCGGGCATAGCCGTCTGCCCGTAGAAGAATGGGCAGTTCTTCGATGATTTCCCGGACGAGGCCCGGTCCCTGATACACAAGCGCCGTGTAGAGCTGCACCAGGGACGCGCCATGCAGGATCTTCTCATAAGCGTCGTGGGCGGAGGAAACGCCGCCGACGCCGATAAGGGGCGTCGTCGGACCAAGCGCGCGCGCCATATCGGCGAGGAGCCGCGTTGACGCCTCAAAAAGCGGTTTTCCCGAAAGTCCGCCCGCCTCGCCTTTGTGCGCGCTCCTCAGCGCATCCGGTCGCGCGACCGTCGTGTTGGAAATGATGAGCCCGTCGACGCCGCTTGCGCGAACAACGTCAGCGATGTCGGCCGCGTCCTCTCCAGTCAGATCAGGCGCTATCTTGAGGAAAACCGGCGCGCCCTCCGCCGCCCGATCTCTCGTCGACAAGACGCGCGCCAGCAACGCTTCGAGCGCGCCCTTGTCCTGAAGCGCTCGCAGGCCCGGCGTATTCGGCGAAGACACATTGACCGTGTAGAAATCGACGAGGCCAGCGAGGCCTTCAACGCCCTTCGCGAAATCCGCCGCCCGGTCTTCGCTATCCTTATTGGCGCCGAGATTGGCGCCGACCATTCCTTGCGCGGCCCGGCGCGCGCCAAGCCGCGCCGCGATCGCGGCAAGCCCGTCATTGTTAAATCCATATCGATTGATGACGGCCTCGTCCGCCTTCAGTCGAAACACCCGTGGACGCGGATTGCCGGGTTGAGGCAGTGGCGTGACCGCGCCGATCTCCACAAAGCCGAAACCAAGGCGCAAGGCTGCATCGGGCGCTTCGGCGTTCTTGTCGAATCCGGCGGCGAGCCCCACGGGATTGGGAAAAGAAAGACCAGCGACATGCGTCCGCAACGACTCATCCGCCTCGATGAGCGCCCTTGGCCCAAGCCCAGCCGCGAGCGCCTTGACCGTCAGGCGGTGCGCCGTCTCAGGCGGCAAAGCGGCGAGCGCTCTGGCGGCGATGTCGGCTAGCCCCATTTTGCGGTTCCTTTTTGCGCGGCGACCGGGAGCGCAGTGCCGAGCCGGGTCTACCCTTAGCGCTCGTTCTGCGGCAAGCATCGTCTATCGCACCTTGATGGGAAAGAACCGACGTATGCTGAAACCTGCGCGACTTGGCCTCGGCGGCGTCGTCGCCGCCCTCGCCTGGATCGCAGCGCGGGCTGGCGGACTTGATCCTGACATCGCGGCGACCATCGCGGTGACGGCCCTCACCGCGACCTGGTGGATCACTGAGGCGATGCCGATCCCGGCCGCGTCGCTGACGCCGTTGGCGCTCTTCCCGCTGGTCGGGGTGCTGGATCAGCGTCAGGCCGCCTCAGCGCTCGGCTCCTATGTCATCGTTCTTCTGATGGCCTCGTTCATGCTGTCCAAGAGCCTTGAGCGATCAGGTCTGCATGAACGCCTTGCGGTCGGCATGATCCGGCTGACGGGCTCGTCGGGCCGGAGCCTCGTCTTTGGCTTTATGGTCGCGGCGGCGGTTCTCTCCATGTGGATTTCCAACACCGCGACCACCCTGATGCTGTCGACGATGGCGCTGTCGATCATCGCGCGCGGATCAGGGGATCTGGAACTGGACGACGCGGACCGACTGGCCGCGCCCTTGCTGATGGGCATCGCATTCGCCGCGTCCCTCGGCGGCGTCGGCACGCTCATAGGCACGCCGCCGAACCTGATTTTCCTCGACGCCTATCAGAAAGCCACGGGCGAGGAGTACGCTTTTCTCGACTGGATGGCTGTCGGCGTTCCGGTCGTCGCCGTCGGCGTGCCGATTATGGCGTTGTGGCTGACGCGCGGGCTCGGCGGCGTCGCCGCGCCGGAGCTGCCGACGCCGGGCGCGTGGCGTACGGATGAAAAGCGGGTGATGGTCGTGTTCGGCGTCGCGATCCTCGCCTGGGTCACGCGGACAGGCCCGTTTGGCGGCTGGTCGGCGCTTTTCGACATCGGCCTTGCGGGCGACTCGACCGTCGCGGTCGCGGCCGTCGTCGTCATGTTCCTCGTCCCCAATGGCAGGGGCGGCGCGTTGCTGGACTGGGAGACGGCGAACGACATTCCCTGGGGGATGCTGCTTCTATTCGCCGGCGGCATCTGCATCGCGACGGCGTTCCGGGAGAGCGGGCTATCGACGCTTATCGGCGAGGCGTTGGCGCGGCTGATCGGCGGCGAGCCATTTCTGACAATTCTGGCGATGTGCCTCGCCGTGACATTCCTCACCGAGATCACCTCAAACACGGCGACCGCGAACCTGTTGATGCCGGTCCTCGCGGCCGTCGCGACGTCCGAAGGCCTGCCGCCGGCGCTTCTGATGGCCCCGGCCGCGATCGCCTGCTCGTGCGCCTTTATGCTGCCTGTGGCGACGGCGCCGAACGCCATCATCTACGCCACTGGTCGCGTGCCAATCGCGCGGATGGCGCGCGAAGGCGTCGTCCTGAACGTCATGATCGCCGTCGCGACGGCTGTCATCACGTCGCAATTGCTGCGCTGATTTTCGCGTCCCATCTGAGTTTGCGACGAAGCGTTCTGAAACGCGACGTCCCGTGGGATCTCCACGACGGTCCGACTTCCCGCCGCGCGCAGGCCCTGCGATATTAACGTCGCCAACTGGGAAACACGCGATGGCGTCCGCGATAAGACGCTCACGGATGAGCCGCCAGGACATGGGCCGGCGGTCGGCGTGAACAAGAATTCGGACCTCAGATCGGCGCGACAGAGGGCGGTAGCCATGGCTTCAAAAGAGCCTTTAGAACTGGAGTAACCCCAATGCCCCGCCTGACGTCATCCGCCCTCACCACCGTCTTCGCGACGTGCGCGCTCACGACCGCCGCCGCGGCAGGCGATCCGCCAAACGCCGGCTCCCACCAATTCAGGTATATGGCCTATGAGGTCGAAACCACGAGCGGCGCAAACGCCGTCTACAGACGGATGAAGAAGAGCGCCGCGACGGTTTGCGAGGTCGGCCGCACCAGCGTTGCAAGGCGCCGGATGCAGCTTGAATGCAGTTCAAAGCTCGTCAGCGACTGGGTCAAGGATTCCGGCGACGCCCGCCTTACGGCCTTGCACCGGGGCGACGCATCCTGACGGCTGTCGACGCCTGTCCCCCGCGCCCGACGAGGTTGGGCGCGGGATCCAAATCGTTAACTTATTCAGCAGGCAGATGAGTTGGCGAAACGCCCATCAGCTTCTCGCTTGGCATGCGGTCGGCGACCTCAGCAAGCGCCGCGCGCAACGCCTCGGCGCGGGTGTTTAGCCGTCCATCGGCGGGCAGGCTTTCATCCACATTGAGACCCGTCAGCACCCGTTGCACATCATCGTTCACGCCTGCGAAAAAGACGCGATTGTTCGCTTCCTTTGCGTCGAGGAGGATCGTCTCAACGGCGCGCGCCGCGGACAGATCGATCGACGGAACGTATGTAAAATCAAGCACGACGGCCTGTGCGCCTTTGCTCACCCGTTCGCGCACATGGTGGCCGAGATCGGCGGCCGCCCCGAAACTCAACGGACCGCCGGCGAAATCGAACAGCAGGATCTTGCCGTCCGCGAGATCCAGGAGCGCGCGCTCCTCCGGGTCATCGACCCGTGGCCGCGCCTCAGTGGCCGCCTTGATCTGGATGTCGGCGATCTGCTTCACATAGGCGAGGGCGGCGAGGACGACGCCGACGGCGACGGCCGTGATAAGGTCAACAAAGACCGTCAGTCCCAGAACGAGCGCCATTAGCGCGAGATCCCAACGGGGTCCGCGATGCGCGCGCGCGATATAGCTCCAGTCCACTATGTCGTAGCCGACTTTGACGAGAATGCCCGCCAACACCGCATGCGGAATGTTCGACGCAAGACCCGCCAGCGGGAGCGCCGCCGCGACGAGCACCAGTGAATGGGCCATGCCGGAAATGCGGGTCTCGCCGCCGGACCGGATGTTGACGACGGTGCGCATCGTCGCGCCGGCGCCAGGGATCGCGCCAAACAGGCCGGCGACGGAATTGCCGATGCCCTGACCGATCAGCTCTTTGTTTGATTCATGGCGGGTGCCAGTCATCGAATCGGCGACAAGCGACGTCAAAAGACTGTCAATCGCGCCGAGAAGCGCCAATATGATCGCCGCTTCGATGATGACGCCCGCCGCGTCCGCGTTCAACGCCGGCATTGTGAACGTCGGCAGGCCGGTGGGAATCTCACCAAGGGTCAAACCGCTCGGCAGACCAACAAAGAGACTCGCCGTCGTGCCGAAGACGAGCGCGGCGAGCGCGCCGGGCACAAACCGCCCGAAGGATTTCGGCCAGAAGAACACGGTTCCAAGCGATATCAATCCAACGAATAGCGCCGGCCAGACCGGCGTCGCTACGGCGCCGGGGATCGCCGCGAGGGCGGGGATCGTGCCCGGCTCCAGTGGTTCGTGCCCGAACAGCCTTGAGACCTGCAGCGCGATGATGATCGCGCCGATCCCGCTCATGAAGCCTGAAACCACCGGATACGGCACAAGCTTGATGTACTGACCAAGCTTCAGGACGCCCATCACGATCTGCAAGAGCCCGGCAAGCACAACCGCAGCGAAGACTAACGCCGGATCGCCGGAGAGCGATGCGAAAACGCCCGCGAAAACGACGATCATCGGTCCTGTCGGACCGGAGACCTGCGAGCCTGTGCCGCCGAATAGGGCGGCGAAGAAACCGACGAAGATCGCGCCCCAAAGCCCTGCGATCGGCCCTGCGCCGGACGCCTCGCCAAAGGCGAGCGCAAGCGGCAGCGCGACGACGCCCGCCGTAACGCCGCCGAGGATGTCGCCGCGGAGGTTTGAAAAGTCAAAATGGCTACGCCTTGCGTCGGGCGTCTCAGTCGAGGCGGCTGTCGTCATGCCAATATTCCCTAACTGTCAATCAAATCACGCTTTGGTAAATGATAGCGCCCGCCTGGCGCGCGCCAGCGAACGCCGCCTAGGCCGCGCACTCACCCGCCGCCATACGCGCCATTTGCTCGGCGTACCGATCGTTTACGGAACAAAACTCGCCCGACGCCTCGTCATAGGCGTCAACAGCCCCGGTCTTGATGTCATAGACCCAGCCATGCAGCGTCAGATCGCCTTTCGCGACGCGGCGCGCGACGCTCGGATGCGCCTTCAGATGCTGGAGCTGCAAGATCACATTCTGTTCAAGAAGCATTCGCATTCTGGCGTCTTCGTCGAGGTCTTGGCCAAGCTCATCAACGATCTCGACCGCGGCGCGCGCGTAGGCCAGCCAGTCGCGAACGTAAGGAAGCGCGTCAAGCGCCTCCGGGTTCATCGCGCCCTTCATGGCGCCGCACTGGGTATGGCCGCAGATGACGATGTGGGGCACCTGCAGGACCGCAACCGCGAATTCGATGGAGGCGGACATGCCCCCAGTCTGGGTCGAGGGCGGCGGCACAATGTTGCCGGCGTTCCGGCAGATGAAAAGCTCGCCTGGATCGGTCTGAGTGATCATCGCGGTTTCAATCCGCGAGTCTGAGCATGTGATGAAAAGCGCTTCGGGCGACTGGCCCTGATCGAGGCGTTCGAACAGCTCCTTCTTGTCCGGGTAGACCTCGTTCTGGAACTTAACAACTCCAGTGGCGAAGCGGGGCATGACAACGTCTCCTTATCTTCTGTACACAAATAATATCGCGCTCAGATCTCCCGCACGCCGCCAACCGGCCGAAAAGATGACGCCCCCGCCACGTCCTGGCGTGTCGATCGAAAATGCCTATTCAACCATAAGCGATCCCTATCAAACGATTTCCGATCAATCTTCGCAATGATTTGGATCATCGAATCTGATTTTCTGATTAGAAATCATCAAAAATCAAATCAGCGGTTCGAGGCGCCTCCCCCTCAGCGAGCGACGCGGGGGGTCCCGCCGGAGCGCCGGGCGAGCCCGGTCTGCGCCCCGAGTGTCGCAAACACGCTAAGCGGCGTTTCGAGATCGAAATGAGATTGAAAAGTGAGGCGCAGCGATCAGCCGAAGACGACGTCCATGCGGTCGATTTGGCGGACGCCTCGCAGGCCCTTGATCACCGGCGCGTCCCCGGAGAGCCGCGTGCGCGGGGCAAGCGTCGCAATGGCCGCCAGGGTCTCCTCCAGCTCGATTTTCGCGAGCGCCTCTCCAAGGCACCTGTGCGCGCCGGCGCCGAAGACCGGATGCCACTTCGGGTGGTCCTCGCGGAATATGTCGAATGCGTCCGCGTCTCGGTAGACGGCGGCGTCACGCATGGCGGACATGGTCGAAATCCCGACAAAGCCGCCCGCCGGGAGAATATAGCCGTCGATCTCGATGTCGGCGGTGGCGACGCGCGGAAAACTTGCGACGGACGGATCGAACCGAAGTCCTTCTTCGGCGACCTGGCGCTTTAGCCCCTCCGGGTCTTCGCAGAACGCCCGCCATTGCGCAGGGTGGGCAAGGAGCT
Organism: Pseudomonadota bacterium; assembly: GCA_039819085.1. Lineage (GTDB taxonomy): Bacteria > Pseudomonadota > Alphaproteobacteria > Caulobacterales > Parvularculaceae > MED-G105. Next base: position 66,466 of record JBCBSQ010000006.1, on the reverse strand, counting down.
GGTTGAGGGACGAGCAGATTGCGAGGCGGGTCGTGTCCGAGCCCGCCGCAATGAGCGTCAGCACCTGAGCGCGGACTTCATCTTCGCTGAGATCGCCGCGCGCGGCGGCGGCGTCATTGTAATCCGAGAGGAAATCGTCCTTCGGCGCCGCCTTGCGCGCGCCAATCAACCCGCCGACATAGGCCCGCAAGGCGTCAATCGCCGCTTCGATCGCCGGGCGCTCTTCTTCTTCATGAACGCCGACGGCTCGAACGCCCTGATAGACAAGGCCCCGGAACTTCTGCGCATCCTCCGCGGCGACGCCGAGAATCCCGGCGATCACGCGGGCCGGAATGTCGCCGGCGAAATCGTTCAGGAAGTCAAATGGCTGTTGTCCGATGGCCTGTTCAACGATCCTTTCAGCCATAGCGCGGACCTCGCCGCGCACCTCTTCGATCAGCTTGAAGGCGAACGTCTTCGCGACCGGCCCGCGCCTTCGCGCGTGCGCCTCGCCGTTCGAGAACAGCATTGACGTCTGGTAGAGATCCCAGATCGGTCCGGAGGTGACCCCGAACATCAACAGCGCTTCTGTTTCGAGCTGGCGCGTCGTCGCCGGGTCGATCATCCGCGCGATATGCTCGTGGCGAAGCACGACCGGCACCCCGACGGCTGAGCGCGCCACCGGCGCCGCTTCGCGGTAGCGTCGGAAATAGGCGTGGTCGTCTTCGCCCGGCGCTTGCGCCTCCATCTGGATAAGCTCGTTCGCGGCCGCGTCCATGCGTTCTCCCGGGTCTTGTTTTGCCTGGACCTTACAGGACATCAGCGCCGACGTCGCCCAAAAGTGGCGGCCGACCGGCGGATGGCGCCTCCGAAACGCGGCCCAGACCGTCGAACAGACCGCCGAACAGATCGCTGGACAGACGCGCGCGCTCCGCCTTAGCGTTTCTGCGGGCGTCGCCTCGGCCTCGAGGCGCAAGGCGGTTTATCATTCAGTTTGGGGAGGAGACGCACATGCTCAACAGGAAACAAAACGCGCGTCGCGCCAGGGAAATCTGCGCGGGCAGCCTCGCGGCGGTTATCGCGCTTGCGGTTCAGGCGGCGAATGCGGAAACGCGCTGGCGCGTCGAGACCGCAAAACAGGACGGATCGACCGAAACCTCTGAGATCTGGGCGAGCGCAAGCAACATCAAGATGACGGTGTCGGATGGCGGCGAGAACGTCGAAGTAATGCTGCTTGGCGCAAGCGACGAGCTTGTCGTCATCGATCACGACAATCGCTCCTACTTTGTCATCAAGATGGCCGATATGGCCGCTACAACCGCAGCGGTCCGCGAGCAGATTGAGGCGGCGGACATCAATATGGGCGCGGTCCAGGAGCAGATGAGGGCGGCGATGGCCGACGCCATGGCGAACCTGTCGCCGGACGAGCGCGCAGCGGCCGAAAGCGCCATGGCCAATCTGCCCGGCATGGGCGCCGGCGCCGGCTTTCCTGGCATCGCAAAAGCGCCCGTCTATGAAATCGCGCGCGCGAAAGGGTCAGTGAATGTAATGGGGACGTCCGCGGCGAAGTACCAGATCACTCAGGATGGGGCGCCCGATGGTGAGATCTGGGCCGTAAAGACGTCCGAGGTTGAAGGCGGCGCGGTGATGCGGGACCGCATGCGCGACTTGTTCGGCAGAATGGAGAAGGCGATGGGCGGCTTTGCGACGGCCGGCGCGCGCGGGCCCTTTCAGTACCTTGACCAGCTTGACGGTCGAGTTCCCGTCGGCGGCTCGGAGCCCGATGGCCCGGATGGACCGACGACGACGCGTCTCGTCGCCGCAGCGGATATGTCCCCGCCGCCCGGGCTTTGGACGCCGCCTGAAGACTATCGCCGCGAAGACGCGCCATTCTGATTTGGCGCGTCTGACCGGAAGGCGACGCGTGCGAGCGCGGCTAAGACGAGACTTCGTCCACCGTTAGATGACGCGCGCGCGCGGCGTGTTCGATCGCTTCGGCGCCGGCGTCCGGCACCTTCAACGCATCTCGAATGAGCTCCAGGACCCGGATTTCAGTCATTTCGAGGCGTTCATCCGCCGTGACGACGTCGACTACGGCGGCGTAGGCCGTTTCCGACAGATGCGACGGCAAAGCGGCAGCCGCCGATTCCAGCACGCGATGCAGGCCGTCATCCATCGCCATCAGGCGTCCGCAGCCCTCCGACGTCTCCACTAGGCCTTGCTCATCGGCTTCGGAGAACAGCGGAAACGACCGCACCACGCGACCGATCGTGCGCAATTCAGTATCCGTGATCGAGCCGTCGGACGCGGACGTCATGACCATCAAATAGATCACCGCCTCCTGCGGCGTAAGCGGAACGACGCCTTCTGCGGACATGTAATTCGGCCTCCTTTGGTTTTCGCGGTCAACCGGATCTCGCGGTCAATCAAGCGGACCTGCGCAAACCGGTAAAGCACGCCGGCCCGAAACGGAACCGGCGCCGGCCGCGGCGCGCGCGTTCGGATTCATCCAGGTCAGTTTGACAAATCCGCCTGCGTTGTGTCCACGAAGCAGATTCTTCAATTCGACGCCACTTCCGGAGACACGACGTCATGCCTGCGCGCGCATTCACCCATGAGGATTTCGAAGCGGCCAAAGCCTGGCCGTTCGCCGAGGCGCGCGCGCTCATCAAACGCCTCTCGAAGATGGAGAGCGGCGGCGCGGAAGATCGCCCGATCGTCTTTCAGACCGGCTACGGACCTTCAGGTCCGCCGCATATCGGCACATTCGGCGAAGTGGTGCGCACGACCATGGTGCGGCGCGCCTTTGAAGCGCTCACCGCCCGCCCGACGCGCCTCATCTGCTTCTCCGATGACATGGACGGCATGCGCAAAGTGCCGCCGCAACTGCCGAACCAGGACCGCCTCGAGCCGCACCTCCAAAAGCCCTTAACCTCTGTGCCCAACCCCTTCGACACAGAGCACCCGAGCTTCGCCCACCACAACAACGCCGCCTTGCGGGCGTTCCTCGACCAGTTCAGCTTCGACTATGAATTCCTGTCGGCGACGGAGCAGTACCGTTCAGGCGCGTTTGACGAGACAATGCTGCGTGTCCTGAAGAATTACGACGCGGTGATGGAGATCATCCTGCCAACCCTCGGCGAAGAGCGGCGCGCGACCTATTCCCCCATTCTGCCGCTTTCGCCGAAGACCGGGCGCGTTCTCTACGTGCCGCTCATCGAATACGACGCTGAGACAGGCCGCATCGTCTTCGAGGACGAAGATGGAGCGCGCACGGAAGGCTCTGTTCTCGGGGGCGCGGCGAAGCTGCAATGGAAAGCCGACTGGGCGGGCCGCTGGGTGGCGCTCGGCGTCGACTATGAAATGTCCGGCGAAGACCTAACTGAATCCGTTCGGCTGTCCTCACGTATCGCCCGCGCGCTCGGCGCGGAGCCGCCCGCCGGTTTCAACTACCAGCTCTTCCTCGACGAGGAAGGCAAGAAAATCTCAAAAACCAAAGGCAACGGCATATCGATCGACGAGTGGCTGACCTACGCATCGCCGGAAAGCCTGGCGCTTTTCATGTTCCAGAACCCGAAGGCGGCGAAGAAGCTCTACTTCGACATTATCCCGAAGACCGCGGACGATTACTGGGCGCACGTCGAGAAGTTCCGCTCACAGGAGGGCGCAAAAGCGGTCGACAATCCCGCCTGGCACATCCATGAGGGCGCGCCGCCGGAAACGACGCCGCCCGTCAGCTATGGCATGCTGCTAACGCTCGTCAGCGCCGTCGGCGACGCGGACAAGGACCTCCTGAAGGGCTTCATTCGCAAATATCGTCCCGATGCGGACGAAGCGACCCTTTCGGCGACGGATGACATGATCGCGCACGCGCGCGCCTATTTCGATCGCTTCGTCGCGCCGAAGAAGTCTTTCCGCGCGCCCACGGAAAAAGAGCGCGCCGCCCTTGAAGCGTTAAGCGCGGCCTTGCGCGCGCTCGGCGACGACGCCAGCGAGGACGACTATCAGACCGCGACGTTTTCCGCCGGCAAGGCGCAGGAGTTCGAAAACATCCGCGACTGGTTCAAGGGCCTTTACGAAGTCGTCTTCGGCCAGTCGGAAGGCCCGCGTATGGGACCGTTCGCCAAGATCTATGGCGCGGCGGCGACGGCGGACCTGATCGATAAGGCGCTTGCGCGGGGCTAAGCGGAGCGGCTGTTGGAAGGACGCCGCATGGCGAAAGCCACAAGCGCGCAGAGCACGAATAGCGCTCCGAATAGCCGCGGATCATAGTGCGACCCGCGCACCGGGTAGGCCTGCCACGAGACGTTCTGCGACGCGTGGAACAATGACACAAGAAAGACGCTCGCGCCGGCGGCGTTGTAAAGCCGCGTCATGAAAATGCGGATGGCGAGCGTGCCGACCGCCCACCAAAAGATCCACTCCGCCGATCGGCCGACCTGAATCAGCGCCGCCAGGTGGAAAACCACCCATACAACGCCAATAGTCAAGGCGGCGCGCACCTCGCCGACGCGCTCCTGCAACGGATCAAGCGCATAGCCAACCCAACCGATTTCCTCCAGCGCCGCAGCGACAAAAAAGATAGCCGCCAGCATCGCCAACTTAGCCGGCTGTAAATCCGGAGGCGGAATATCAACGCCCGCGAGCGAGGAAACAACGAAAGCGGCGATGCTGACCGCCGGCATAAGAAAGAGCGCGGGCAGATACCAGATCCACGACGTAACCCGAGGCGCATCAAATACACGCGTCGCCAGACGTCCTGCGCCCGCCAGGCCTGATTCACGCAGACGCAATGCGAATGCGGCGCCGGCTGGCGCGAAGACCATGAGCGCCGACACCGGCAGCCCCGGCATGATTTCGGCGTCAAATAACTCTGCAAGCAGCCAGAATGGAACCGCGCAGAAAATCGTCAAGACAAGGAAGGCAAGCGGGGACTGCGGACCGTCTGCTTTCGAAACTGCGTTCGAATGCGCCGCCATTGAACGTCCCCGCTCGTTCATTCCTCAGCGGGCGGCCGACCGGCGTTCATCGCGAGCGTCTCCCCCGCGAGGTGAAGTGAGCCGACAATCAGAAAACGGGCGGGACCGTCAATCACAGCATTGGCGGCGCGCAGCGCGTCGCAAAGCTCCGCCGAGGTCGTCGTCGGAATGCCCGCCTCACGCGCCGACGCCGCAAGCGCGCGCGGCTCGCTCGCCTTTAGGGTCTTCGCCGACGTCGTCACTACATGGCGGGCGAGGCCGGCGAAAGGCGCAAAGAACCCCGCAGCGTCCTTCGTTTCCTGCATACCGACGATCAGGACGATCGGTTTCGGGCTGCGTTCGTCAAGGTCGGCGAGCGTCGCCGCGAGCGCCGACGCCGCATGCGGATTATGGCCGCCGTCCAGCCACACTTCACGGCCCGAATCGTCACCGCCAAGCGCGTCGACAACGTCCCCCGCGCCAAGCCGCTGCATGCGGGCCGGCCACGCGGCGGACGACAACCCCTTCGAGATGGTCTCATCCGACAGGGAAAGTCCCGCCGCGCGCAACGCCGCCACCGCCAGAGCCGCATTCGCCGCCTGATGGGCGCCGATGAGCCGCGGACGGTCGAGATCGCTGACGCCGCTCCCATCCTGAAAAGACAGCCGCCCGCGCTCCTCCCAGAACGTCCAATCCGTACCGTGAACGAAAGCCCTGGCGCCTGTAGCGTCAGCCGCCTCGATGAGCGCCGCCATCGCCTCAGGCTCCTGCGCGCCGATCACCGCGGGACGATCGGGCTTGAAGACGCCGGCTTTCTCGCGCGCGATAGCCGCGAGCGTATCGCCCAGAAACGCCTGATGATCAAGGCCGATCGCCGAGACGACAGCGCAGAGAGGCGCTTCGACGACATTCGTCGCGTCCAGCCGACCGCCGAGCCCGACCTCCAGCAATAGGTAATCCGCAGGGGTTTCCGCATAGGCGACAAAGGCGGCGCAGGCGATGGTCTCGAAAAAGGTCAGCTCGCGCGCGGCGGCGTCCACGCGCTCCAGAACATCCAGAAGCTCCGCATCGTGAATTTCTCTTCCGGCGAGCGTAATGCGCTCATTGTACCGAACAAGGTGCGGAGACGTGAAGACGTGCACGCTCGCATCCGAGGCTTCAAGGATCGCCTTCAGAAAAGCGACGGTGGAGCCCTTGCCGTTCGTCCCGGCGACGTGAAACGTCGGCGGCAAGCGCAAATGCGGCCGCCCGAGGCGCTTTAGCGTTTCTTCAACGCGCCCGAGACTTAGATCGATCAGCCGCGGACGTCGCTCGGATAGATCACTTAAAAACGCCTGAAGACGCTCTGCGTCCGCCCCGGTTGAGTCCACGTTCTCGACAGCCTCGTATTCGACGGCCCGGAGGATCAGACTGAAAAGTCTCCAGGCGAAGTCGCATTAGGTGAATTTGCGCTCGCATCGGGCCCTGCTGATCACCCGGACGCCCTGCTTCGGGCGCCGGAGCCGGTCTTTGCGCGCGCCGCGCGGCGCAACTCCAGCGCGGAAGACGCCGCGATCGAGATCACTCAGCAGCCTTATCGATGGGCGCCCCTTCGTCAGCCTGAGGCGGCTGATCGTTCGCAGGCGGAGCGGCCGCGCTCGCCAGCTCCATGGAAGACGCTTCGACCCGCGACTTTGCGGAGCCGTTTTTCGTCAACACCCGGACAAGCCGACCGATTGCGTCGCGCAGCTCATGGCGGTGGACGACCATGTCAACCATGCCCTTGTCGCGCAGAAACTCCGAACGCTGAAAGCCTTCAGGCAGTTTTTCGCGGATGGTCTGCTCAATCACCCGCGGGCCCGCAAAGCCGATCAGGGCGCCGGGTTCAGCGAGGTGCACATCGCCGAGCATGGCGAATGACGCCGTCACGCCGCCTGTGGTCGGATGGGTCAGAACAACAATGTAGGGAAGACCCGCCTCGCGGAGCATCTGGACGCCGATGGTCGTCCGGGGCATCTGCATGAGCGAAAGAATGCCTTCCTGCATGCGCGCGCCGCCGGACGCGGTGAACGTCACCAGCGCGGCGTTTCGCGAAATCGCCTCTTCGACGCCTTTCAGAAACGCCTCGCCGAGGGCGCAGCCCATGGATCCGCCCATGAACCCGAAATCCTGACATGCGGCGACGATCGGCAAACCCTGCACCTGGCCAGCGGCGACCCGCATTGCGTCGGCGCGCCCGGTCTTGCGACGGGCGTCGCGAATTCGGTCCGCATAGCGACGCTCATCACGGAACTTCAGCGGGTCCGCCGGCGTCTCCGGGAGGTCTATGTCTTCAAACTTGCCGTCGTCAAAAAAGGCGTGCAGCCGGTCTTCGGCGCAGATCGGCATGTGGTGGCCGCAGGACGGGCACACGCGATGGGTGTTCTCCAGATCGCGGTGGAAGATCATTTCCCCGCACGCCTTGCATTTCACCCAGAGCGCGTCAGCGCCGTCATCCTGGCGCTTGAACATGTTCTTGATGCCGGGCGGCGTAATATTCGACAGCCAGTTCAAGCGCGTTCCCCTTCTACTGATCCTGTGTTCATTCTATTGCGCGCCAAAACCGAAGTTAACGCCAAAATCAATTCGGCCGACTGATCGGCGCCGCAAGTCCGGCGGACTAATCAGCGCCGCGAGGCTTTCGGGCCGCGTCCGCAAGGCGACGGGTGAACGCAGCCACCTCCGATACGATAGTATCGGGATCGCGGACCGGGTTCTCAACCACCCCGGCGTCTCCGTCCGCCGCCGCCGCCAGCCGATCGACAATGGCGGACCCGACAACGACCGCGTCCGCAACCGCCCCGAACGCCGCCGCCTGCTCTGGCGTCTTTACGCCAAAACCAACCGCAACGGGCAGATCACTGGCGTTCTTCACCCGCGCAACCGCCTCGGCGACCTCCGCCTCCGCCGCGCTCTGCGCGCCCGTGACGCCCGCCACTGCGACGTAGTAGATGAAGCCTGACGCCCCGTTAAGGATGACCGACAGCCGGCTTGCATCCGTCGTCGGGGTCGCAAGCCGGATCACGTCGATCCCGGCCGCCTCCGCGCCGGCGCGCAAGGGCGCGTCCTCCTCCGGCGGCAAATCGACGACAATCAGCCCGTCAACGCCGGCCTGCGCCGCGATCGCCGGAAACTGCTGGGCCCCTCGCCGCTCGACCGGATTGGCGTATCCCATCAGAACGATCGGCGTCTCGCCGCCTTCGGCCCGGAACCGACGCACCATGTCCAGCGTCTTGTCAAGCGTCTGACCGGCCTTCAGCGCGCGCAGGCCCGCCGCCTGGATCGCCGGACCGTCCGCCATCGGATCGGTGAACGCAACGCCAAGCTCAATGATGTCCGCGCCTGCGTCCGGCAACGCCGTCAACAGCCGGTACGACGTCTCCAGGTCCGGATCGCCCGCCATGATGAACGGGATGAACGCGGCCCTGCGCTCCTCCCTCGCTCTTGTAAAAGCGGCGGTGATCCGGGACATGAGACCGCGGCGCTCCTTCCGGTCGACGGCGTGGCGAGCGCGCGATTGCCGCGCCGCCGCATGAGAAGCGCCCGGCATAGCGGCGGCGCAAGCGATTGAAAAGCGCTGACGCCCATCTTTTGTCGGGTCGGAAACGTCGGCTATCAGGCCGCGGCGCAGCCGCTGTCGCGCAAGATCCCGCCTTCAAGCTGCGGCGCCCAGCCGGCCAGCGCGCGGGCGATATCGCAGCGCTCAGCATCGTCTATGCGCGCGTCCGCCGCCAGATCGGACAATATGGCGTCAACGCTATCGCGCCCCTCGATCACACCAACGCCGCCATCCTCAGCGCTGTCAAACCGCATCAGCCGGGAAGACTCGCCGACATAGGCGGGCCAGGCCGGCAAGCTATCCGCATCCGGCGCGCCGTTTCGCGCAAAAGCCCCCCAATAGCGCTGCATAGCGCGCGATAGTTCACGCCGGGACGTTTCAGTCTTTTTGCCGAACACGACACGGTCAAGCGGCCCAAGAAGCTTGAAATTACCGAATACGAACGGAATCTCGAATGCGTGGGCGGCGCCGAACAAGGTCGAAAAGTCCGTGGTAATCAGCTTGCCGCCTTCGTCCCAGTCGAAACGATACCCCCACACGTCGCCATGGCCGGCGGCCGCCATCGCCTCGGCGGGCAAGTCGACGGACCGCACCCGCCACAAGCGGGACTGATAGTCAGACAACGCGTCGTAGAAGCCTTGATCCTTGGGCTTGATCAGCAGACCAAGGGTCGCGTTCACCAGCGCCGGATCCATCGCCTGGAAGAGCTTCATCTCATCCTTATTGGTCCCGGAGATGATCGGAACCGCATTAAAAGTAGATTGATCCGTAAACGCATCGCGCAATGTCGGCGTCGGCAAAACGGGGTCGCCGGAGATGATTTTCGGCAGGTCTACGCCCATACCGCCGTTCGAGTAGGCGTCAAAAATTGCGTCAACGCTGACGCCTCTCAAGTCTTCCGCAGTCGTCGCCCCGATCCGCCGCAAGATCGTTGATGAGGCGTTCATCACATCCTCTCCGCGCTCGGCGGTCTCGGCGGCGACGGAATCAAAGCTGCCGGACTGAATGATCGCCTTGTGGAAGAGCCCTTTCGCCTGCGGCGCGGCGAGGAGCGTCACAACGTTATGGCCGCCGGCGCTCTCCCCGAAAATCGTCACATTTCCAGGGGCGCCGCCGAACGCCGCAATATTGTCGCGCACCCAATTGAGGCTGGCGATGAGGTCAAGCGTCCCGAAGTTCGCGCTCGCGTCGAGGGGATCGTTTGAACCTTCTGCGCTCCGCCGAAGCGCTTCGTGGGCGAACCATCCAAGCGGCCCCAACCGGTACTGAACCGTGACCACAATGACATTTTCATTTACAACGAGGTCGGATGGATCATAACCGCCGGCGCGCCCCCAGACATTCCCGCCGCCATGGATCCAGACCATCACCGGCAGGCCGTCTTCGGCGGATGCGTCCCTCGGGGCGAACACGTTGAGGCGCAGACAGTCCTCATCGCCGACCCGCAGCCCCGGCGCGACGCCTTCGGAGCGATTTAGCCCGTTCGTCATCTGCGGACACCGGGGTCCGAACGCCACCGCCTCAAGCCGGCCGTCCCAGGGCTTCGCAGGTCGCGGCGCGCGATAGCGCAGCTCGTCTTTCGGCGGCTCCGCAAAGGGCAGCCCAAGCCAGGCGCGCACGCCGCCCTCGGTCTGAAAGCCAACGACCTCGCCTTGCGCGAGCGTCAATGCGGTCGCCTCATCAGGCTTTCCCTGCCGCGCCCAGTCATCAACCGAGCGCTTCGCGCAAGCCGAAGCCGCAACGACCGCCAACACCATCAACATCCACCGCATGCGCGCCCCTCCATGCCGATCGCGACCTGTCGCACCTTCTATCTGATCAGACAGCCGGCGCAATCGCCAGCGCGACGCCTAGAGCCCAGGACGCACGGCGACCGGCGCAGGCGGCGGACTTGCCGCGAGCCGTATGGCGATCACAACGATCCAGACCGCCGCAAAGCGCCAAACCTGCCACACGCTCCACTCGGTGGTCGCCGTAGCCAGCAGCGCGGCGACGACAGCCGCCGTCACTGCGGCGTCCTCCCGCGTTGCGCAGGCCCCGAGCGCGGCCCGCGCCGCAGCGGCGATAAAGCCCAACAGCGCAAACGCGCCGACAACGCCGAGATCCATCCACACGTGCAAGAAGAGATTGTGGGGATGCAGCGGCATCGTGTTCAAGGGCACGCCATTGATCTCGATAGGGACAATTGGCCGGCTGAGCGCGCGAGCGTACTCAACGCCGCCGCCAAAAGGATGACGTACGATCTCATCACCCGCCCGTTCCCAGATATAAAGGCGCTGAATCCATGAATCCGGCGCGGACGGAAACGCCGCGCGCAGCGCGTCCGCATCAAGGGCGATCGCCGCCAATGGCGTCGCCAGAACCGCAAGGCCCGCCAGCGCGAACAACGTCGCAGGCGCAAGCCTTCCGACAATGCGGCCCGCAACGTAAGCGACCAGGCCCGACGCAAGCATCACCGCATTGGTCGCAATCGAGAACTTCATCGCCGGGATAATGGCGACGCCAACCAGCGCCCAACCCAGGATCGGCCGCCTCAGCCGCTCAGCGAAGATGCGCCGGGCCGGCCAAACCAGCAGGACCAGCAGGAGCGTGCCTCGGCCAAGCGAAACAAAGTCGCGCACGACGGTTTCGGGCGGCGGCAACGCCTGACGGATCGCGGCGTTTGACGCGGCCTCAAACGTCAATAGACCCGCCATCGCCAAAGCGGCCCACGCGACGGCCGCCGCAGCGCGATCGCGCGCGGCCGGTGACAAATAGTGCACGCTGTGAAACGACAGGGGCGCGAGAAGAAAACAGATGGCGTCCGTGATCGCCCAGCTGATCTTGCCGGGCAAGGGAGACCATACCGCGGAAAGCGCCGTATACCCCGTAAACAACGCGGCGGAGGCGAAGTAGATCAGCCAATGGCGTTCGACGCCGCGGAACGTCGCGCGCCGAGCATAGTAAGCGTGGCGCCAGTCAATTGCGGCGAGCGGGGCGAGAAGCATCGGCGCGTAAGCGCGATGGCCAAGCACCGCCGCGATGGCGAGCATCCAGAAAAACACGGTGTAGGTCGATCCCCGACGCACCTCCGACGGAGAATAAAGAAACGCCTCGACCCGGGACGTCATCACGCGCCTGCAAGGGCGCGACGGGCGCGCTTTACGCGTTTTTGAATTGACCGCGCGGCGCGCTGCAACGGCCCGGTGGGACGTTTCGGTCCCCTTGGGTCATCGACATGGCGCCCGCCGCCGATATGGCTGATGACCGGCTCGCTCAGATAAGCCATGCGAAAGCCGGCCTTCTTGTACGCGTAGCTGACGTCGGCCTCATGGCCGAGCGGCGCGTACGGGCCAATGCGCCGATAGTCCGCAAGGCGACGAAGACCCGGATTGAACGAATGGCTGAAGTACTCCGGATGCGCCGTCGGATCGGTGAGAAAGTGCCGCACGCCATGAGCGTCGATGTCGGGTCGCGCCCGCAGCAACGGGTTCAACTCATCCCGCGCGCGCAAGCCCACCATCGAAATGTCCGGCAAGGCGTCAAGAAGAAGCCGCGACGCGCCGATAAAGCCGCCGCGTGTGAACCGCCAGTCATCCTCGCAGTGAAAGATCAGTGACGACGTGACCAAACCGAACGCCTTGTCGATCGAGGCCATCTGCCCGAGGCGCTCAGCATTCAGGACAACTTCCGCGTCGGGAAAGGACCGCGCGACAACGTCGCGAACCGCGTCGTCGTCGGAATCCTCAATGACGATTGCCCTTTCAGGCCGCTCGTCCAGCATGGCGTTGAGGCTCTCCAGCGTCACCCGCAAGAGATCGAACCGCCTGCAGCTCGTGACGACGACCGTGAACGGTTCGCTCGACACCACACCCTCCGATTTTCCGATTTCACAGTTGGCTGGAATCAAGATGCTCCATCACGGAAAACACATCCTTATCGCCGCGCCCGCACATGTTGAGAAGCAGGATTGAGTCAGCGGGCATGGCTGCGGCCTTGTCGATGGCGCGCGCGAGCGCGTGGGCCGGCTCAAGCGCCGGAATAATGCCTTCGAGCCGGGCGCATAACTGGAACGCCTCAAGCGCTTCGGCGTCCGTCGAGGAGAGATATTGCGCGCGGCCGGTCTCCTTCAGCCAGGCGTGCTCCGGTCCGACGCCCGGATAATCAAGCCCCGCCGAAATCGAATGCGCGTCGAGGATCTGGCCATCGTCATCCTGCAGCAGGTAGGTCCGGTTGCCGTGCAGGACGCCTGGCGATCCGCCCGTCAAAGACGCCGCGTGCGCGTCCGTCTCGACGCCTTCCCCAGCGGCCTCAACGCCGATGATCTCCACATCCGGATCATCAAGGAACGGATGAAAGAGGCCTATCGCATTTGAGCCGCCGCCAATGCACGCCATGATGACGTCCGGCAGGCGACCCTCCGCCTCCAGCAGCTGCTCTCGCGCCTCCTCGCCGATCACCGACTGAAAGTCGCGCACCAGCATCGGATAGGGATGCGGCCCCGCGGCGGTCCCAATCACGTAGAACGTGTCATGGACGTTGCTGACCCAGTCACGCAGCGCCTCGTTCATCGCGTCCTTCAGGGTCGCGCGCCCGCTGGTCACGGGCCGGATCTCCGCGCCCAGGAGCTCCATGCGGAAGACGTTGGGCTTTTGGCGTTCGACGTCGGTCGCGCCCATGAAGACGACGCAAGGCAGTCCGAACCGGGCGCACACCGTCGCCGTCGCGACGCCATGCTGGCCAGCCCCCGTCTCCGCGATGATGCGGGTCTTCCCCATTCGGCGGGCAAGCAATACCTGGCCAACGCAGTTGTTGATCTTGTGCGCCCCGGTGTGATTGAGCTCATCGCGCTTGAAATAGATCTTCGCGCCGCGGCCGCCGCCTGCCTTTGCGCGGACGTGGTCCGTGATGCGTTCTGCGAAATAGAGCGGCGACGGTCTGCCCACGTAGTGCTTCAGGTAGTACCTCAGCTCGCTGTCGAATTCCGGGTCCGACTTCGCGCGCTCGTATTCATCGGCGAGGGCGTGGATCAAGGGCTGCAGCGTCTCCGCCACATAGCGCCCGCCGAACGCGCCGAAGCGTCCTTCCGCATCCGGCCCGGTTCTCAGACTGTTCGCAAGGCTTGGGGGGGCCATGATCTTCTCCTCAGGACTGGATCAATATCTGCGGACCAACGGCACGAAATAGCTTTCACCCGACGGCGCGTATCTGGCGCCGCGTTGGCGCGTTGCGATCTACGCCGGCTGGCCCTCACCCGCCAGACCCAACGTCGTCACATCGACCGTTGACCTTCAAAGGCGGACCGAGCCTCTGCGACAAAAGCCGAAACAAGGGCCGTCGACTTGTCGCCTCGCTTCGCCTCGACGCCGGAAGACACATCAACGCCGGCAAACGACGAATGCCCAGCGAGCGCCTTGATCGCCTTACCAACGTTTTCCGGCGTCAGACCGCCAGCGACCATAAATGGCGTCTCTCCCGAATAAGCCTTGAGCAGGTCCCAGTCGAAGGTTCGGCCAAGCCCGCCTCTCTGGTCCGCGCCAGGCGACGGCTTCGCGTCGAAGATGAACCCGTCAACGACGCTTTCGAATGCGCGCGCGCTATCAATGTCGGCGCGGCCCGCGACGCCGATCGCCTTCAGGCATTTTAGGCCCGTCATCGCCCTGGCGTCGCGCACACGCGCCGGCGTTTCGTCGCCATGAAACTGCAGCGCATCGACGATGTGCGCCAGCTCCATGAGCAATGCGTCATCGGCGTTGACCGTCAACGCCACGCAGCAAGGCGCGCGGCCGCCGTCAACGTCAGACTTAAGGTCCTCAATAATCGAATGGATTTCGGGCGGCTGAACGGATCGCGGCCCGCCAGCCGCAACCACAAAGCCAATCATATCTGCGCCAGCTCGACGTGCGGCGCGCGCAGCGTCCGGCGTGCGTACGCCGCAGATTTTGACCCGTTCACGGCCTGCGGAGTTGTTGTTCGTCAGGGCTTCCTCACCGAAAACGCATATCTGTCAGCCAGATCGTCAACCCGTGGCCGATAGCGCCGCGGTACTTAGCTTTCCGCGACGATGAGCGGCGCCTCGCCCGTGGAACGCGCCGCCAGCACCTGGTTCTCACGCTCCAGCTCCTTCAATGTGCGCCGATCCGCCATCGCCTGAAGGCGTTTGTCGCGGCCGGACACCCACATTCCGAAAATGCCGAGAAAAAATCCGATCAGGAGCGACATGGTCAGCCAGAACCAAAGCGGCAACGCCGGGGTCGTCAAAGCGGGGCTGTCAGTCGAGAGCGGATCCAGGCTGATAAATACGCGGTGACGGTTCGCCACCAGAAATCCCACAAAAAGGAGCCCCGCCGGGGCCCAAACCAACCTCGCCAAAAGCTTTCGCATTCATCTCACTCCGCCGCGCTGAGCCCCACCCAATCGCCACTGCGCAATTTGCAGCCCCGTCATCGATCCGGCTGTCAAATTAACCCGCGCCGCGCCGCGGACGAAAGCCAAAATTTGCTGAACGGCCAAAGCGGACGACCTCGCAAGGACCGCCGCTCAATCCTCGTCGGCGCCATTGTCGGACCCGTCAGGGAGATCCTTGTTCAACCGCTCCCGGATCTCTTTGCCCGCCTTGAAAAACGGCGTGTATTTCTCGTCGATCCGAACCGGCTCGCCGGAGCGCGGATTTCGGCCGATCCGCGGCGGACGATGCTTGACCGAAAACGCGCCGAAGCCGCGCAACTCCACCCGGTCGCCCCTGACCAACGCCTCAGAGATCTCGCCGAAAAAGATGCCGACAATCCGCTCCACATCGCGGTGGAAAAGATTCGGGTTCTCTTCCGCGAGCTTGTTCACCAGTTCTGATTTGATCATTCGCCACTCCCCAAAGCCGTCACGGTTTTATGTCCGCACGCAGGAGTAGTGGCCCGGGGCGCTATCCAGATCCGCGCCGCGGGCCGCCCGCCCACCGACAACACCGCAATGAGCGCGCCCCAAGCGCTCGACGGTTACACTCCGAACAAAACGAAAATTCCACAAATTCAATACCTTAAAGTTTCGCATTAGAACTGCGGCGTCAAGCCGCTTCTCATTAAAACATTGGACGGATATCACCCATGTCATGCCCGCGGACGATGTGATTGAAACTCCCGATCGGAACGCCGATGTCGACGCCGACGCGGCGCCAGGCGCGCGCGAGAAAATGGCGAGCTTCGGGTTTCGGCGGGTGCGCGCGGATGAGAAGGCGGGTCTTGTGCGCGACGTCTTCGATTCCGTCGCGACGCGCTACGACCTGATGAACGATCTGATGTCCGCCGGGACGCACCGGATCTGGAAGTCCGTGCTGATTGACCGCATGTGCCCGCAACCAGGCCAAGTCCTTCTCGACATGGCGGGCGGCACCGGCGACGTCGCCGCGGCATTCCTGCGCCGCGCGTCGGAAAGGACGAACGCGCGCCGCGCGCCGCCGGCTTCGGCGATCATTTGCGACGTCAATCTGGAGATGCTGAACGCCGGCCGCGCTTCCGGCGCAAGCGACGGGGCGGCCGCGCTCGGCGCGGCGTGGGTCAATGGGGACGCGGAAGAAACGCCCTTCCCCGACGCGAGCTTTGACGCCTACGCCATCTCATTTGGCATACGGAACGTTACGAATATCGGGAAGGCGCTCCGCGAAGCGCGGCGCGTTTTGAAGTATGGCGGGCGCTTCTTCTGCCTTGAGTTTTCGCAACCAAGCGTCGCCGCGCTTCGCGCCGCATACGATGCATATTCGTTCAGCGTGATTCCGCCGCTCGGCGAGATGGTGATGGGAGACCGGGAGAGCTACGCATATCTTGTGGAATCGATCAGGCGGTTCCCGACCCAGGACGCGTTCGCCAACATGATCCGGGACGCCGGTTTCGCTCGCGTCTCATTTGAAAACCTGACCGGCGGGATCGCCGCCATCCATACAGGCGCAAAAGTCTAAGCGATGATCACGGCCGCATCCGACTGGGCCCGCCTTGCGGCCGCCGGCTTTCGGCTGACGCGGTACGACGCCCTTGCGCCAAAGGAGTTCGCTGATCTCCTGCCGGCGCCATTGCGGCTCGTAGGCGCAATCCTGCGCATCGGCTCAGGCAGCCGCGCCCGCAAGCAGGGACGTCGCTTGCGGCCCGGCGAGCGCATGGCCGCCGCTTTCGAATCGATGAGCCCTCCTTATGTGAAGCTCGGCCAGGTCATGGCGACGCGGCCCGACATTATCGGCTTTGAAATGGCCGCCGATCTCGGCCGCCTTCAGGACAGGATGCCGGCCTTCAGCCGGGCGGCGGCCATCAAGGAGATTGAGCGCGCCTTCGGTCGGCCGTGGACTGAGTGCTACGCGGAAATCTCCGAACCGATCGCGGCGGCGTCAATCGCGCAGGTTCATCGGGCGCGCACCCTCGACGGGCGCGACGTCGCCGTAAAGGTCCTCCGCCCAAAGATCGAACAGCGCGCTACGACCGAGTTCCGCGCCTTCATGCGGGCCGCGCGCGCAGCGGAATCCCTGTCGCGACGCGCCCGACGGCTGGAGCCTGTGAAGTTCATTGAGACTTTGCGCGATTCCGCTTCGATCGAGCTCGACCTGCGCATGGAGGCGGGCGCGGCTTCGGCGCTCGCCGAGAACCACAAGGACGACCCGCGCGTCGTCATTCCGGAAATCGTCTGGCCGCTATCGACCCGTCGCGTTCTGACGCTTGAATGGATCGACGCGACGCCCGTCAATGATCTCGCCGCGCTCGACGCCAAAGGCCACAATCGTGAGCGCCTCGCCGTCGACGTCCTGCAAATCTTCCTCACCCAGGCCCTTCATCACGGCTTTTTCCACGCCGATATGCACCAGGGCAACGTGATGATCCGGGACGACGGAAAAATTGTTCTCATCGATTTCGGCATCATGGGCCGGCTCGACGAGCTGGCGCGGCGCACCTTCGCGGAGATCATTCAAGGGTTCGTCACGCGGGATTATCAGCGTACGGCGAAGGCGCATTTCGACGCCGGGTACGTACCGCCGCATCATTCAGTTGACCAGTTCGCCCAGGCGCTGAGAGCCGTCGGCGAACCGCTCTACGGACGCAACGCCGCCAATATGGATATGTCCCGCGTTCTGCAGCAGCTGTTCGACGTAACCGATCTGTTTGACATGCACCTGCGGCCGGAGCTCGTTCTCCTGCAACGGACCATGGTGATTGTGGAAGGCGTCTCGCGCACGCTCGATCCTGAAATCAATCTCTGGGACGCCGCGGCGCCGATCGTCCGGGACTATGTCGCGGATCGGGTCGGCCCGCGCCGGCAGATCGAACGGCTTCGCGAAGCGACGGAGAAGGCGCTCGACCTCGCGCCGCGCCTTCCTCAGTATATTGAGGATATCGGAACCGTCGCCCACGGACTGTCCGCTGATCCGCCCGCGCACTTAAGAGCGCCCCCGCAGCCAGGGAGCGCATCGCCGCCGACCAGCGGCGCCTCGCGCACGCTGGCGCTGTGGGCGATCGCCGCGGCGATTGCGGGCCTCGCCGCCGTGCTCGCGTTTCGCTGAGAGCGGAAGACGCGGCGGCGGATCGCTCCGCCGCCGCCGATCGCTTAGGCCCATCCGTCATCAGTTCAGTCGAAGTCGCAGTTGAGCCATGGCGCGTTTGGGTCGATGAGCCGCGGCGCGACAAGAAAGCCCGCCTCACGGAACGCCGCCACAAGCGCCATCCGCGTCACGGGACGCAACGGTTCGTTGGACGCCCCGAGCGCCGAGACCGCCACCCAGCCAGCGCCTGGCGCGCGGCGGACCTCCGCCATTGCGCCCGGCCAATCGCGGTGCCCTCGGTGGACGACATACCGATAGAGATACGCCTCGCCCTTCAGGGTCGCCATCGCATAAGTGCGCGCGCAGTTGCTGAGCGCCTGCCCCGCCTCCACCATCTCCCGGTGGTTCGTCAGTGCGCGGAGCCGCCCACCGCCGGCGACCGAAATATCGCCGGCCACTGGCGGCGCCGGGAATGCGGCCGCCTCATAGTGGCGATCGATCCAGGCCCCGACGTCTTTCGGGTCCATCGACTTCAACGAAGCGAGGATATCGCGATCGCAAACGTCCGCGCGAACCCGGCGGACGAGGTCGATCGCGAAAAGCACCGTTGGGAGGTGACCCTTGCGGGCCACGACCTCAACGACCGCGCCGACGCGATACCCGTCCGGCAGTCTCGAGAGCGCGCGCACGTCCCGTCGCGACACCCGCTTCATGTGCCGAAGGGTTTTCGCCGCCTGCGGATCATCCATCAGGGACGCGAGCCGCCGGTACGTCGCCGGGCGCCATACGCCCCCGACAAGCCGCCCCGAAAGCGAGGCGAGGCCGCGCGGCGCCGCGGGCGCGGCGTCCGCCAGCGCCTTGTCTCGCGAAACGCGCCCAAGACGCGCGCCGAAACCGGCGACCCGCGCCGGCGTCGCGCCATCCGGGCCCATCAACGCCACCGCCAAGGCGATGAAGTGCGCTTCGGCCCGATCAATAATCAGCACGCGCCGGGCGAAGTCGGCGTTCACCGAGGCAATCACGGCGAGGTGCGGCGTCAACCAGCCATAAGCGCCGCCGAGCGCACGCCGCGCGTCCGCGAAATCAGGCTGCAAAGCGTCCGGCCCGCCGATCGGCGGGCGAAATTCAAAGGACATCGGTCCCGCTCCTTCGGATCCGGGAAGACGTCGATCGCGCGGCTACGTCGCCGCGTTCGTTCGGGTTTGCCGGATGGTCATTCAGGGCGACGCCTTGCTTTGCGTCGCCGCTCGCCCGAAGGAGGGCCGAGAAGCGCGCGTCAGACGTCGGATCGTTTCAGTTGTCTGAAACTGCGCATGCATATCTCCTCGTTTGGCGTTCGTTGACGCCGGGGTAAGCGGGGTACCGAATTGGATTCCATAACGCAAGCAAAATGTAACGATCACGAGCCTTAATTCAGGCGAAGACGAGGCCATTTCGAAACGCGGCCCTTTGGATTATTCTTGATCCCATGTCAGATCGTTCCGTTCTTCTCATTATCGGCGGCGGCGTCGCCGCCTATAAATGCCTTGAGCTGATCCGGCTTCTGGCGAAGCGCGGGATCGGCGCGCGCGCAATCCTGACGAGGGCCGGCGCGGAATTCGTAACTCCCTTGTCCGTCGGCGCGCTGACAGGTGATAAGGTCTATACGGAGCTTTTTGACCTCACCGCCGAAGCGGAAATGGGCCATATCGAGCTGTCGCGGTCAGCCGATCTCGTCGTCGTGGCGCCGGCGACTGCGGACCTCCTTGCCAGGGCGGCGAACGGCCATGCGAATGACCTCGCCTCGACCGCCATTCTAGCGACCGACAAGCCGGTCCTCTACGCGCCGGCGATGAACGTGCGGATGTGGGAGCACAAGGCCACCCAGCGGAACCTCCGTCAACTGAAAGAAGACGGCGCGCTTTTCGTCGGACCTGACGAAGGCGACATGGCCTGCGGAGAGTTCGGTTATGGTCGTCTCGCCGAACCGCCCGCCATTGTCGACGCGATCGAAGGGGCGCTTTCCGGCGGCGAGCGACCACTCAGCGGCAGGCGCATCCTTGTCACCGCGGGCCCGACACATGAACCGCTTGACCCTGTGCGCTATCTCGCAAACAGATCGTCCGGCAAGCAGGGGTTCGCCATTGCCGGCGCCCTTGCGCGGCTTGGCGCGGACGTCACGCTCATTTCCGGGCCTGTCTCGCTCGAAGCGCCATCTGGCGTCAAATTGATCCGAGTAGAGACGGCCATGGAGATGCTCGCCGCGAGTGAGGCCGCGCTCCCCGCCGACGCTGCGATTATGTGCGCGGCCGTCGCGGACTACCGGCCGGAAATCGAGACAAATCACAAGATCAAGAAGGAACGCGGCGGGCTCACCAATATTCCGCTATCGGAAAACCCCGACATTCTTCAGACAATCGCGGGGCTCCCGGAAGGCGAACGGCCGACGCTCGTCATTGGCTTCGCCGCGGAGACGGACGACGTAATCGCATACGCCCGCTCCAAGCGTGAACGGAAGAAATGCGACTGGATCGTCGCGAATGACGTTTCGGAGGCGGGTCTCGGCGTCATGGGCGGCGACGCCAACGAAATCGTCATCATCGACGAAGCTGGCGAAGAAAGCTGGCCGGCGATGCCGAAGGACGCGGTCGCCGCGCGCCTCGCCGCACGGATCGCAAAGTCCCTAAGCTGACAAAATATCCGGGTGAGGGAGCGTTGCGCTAGACCCGCGTGTCGACGCTAGGGCCCTCATCATCCGATGACGACGATCCGTCCCCGGTCGAGACGATGACCATGGCCGCGCGCAACACGCGATCGCCAAGCACAAATCCCGTCTGGGCCGTCTGCGCGACATGCCCCGCAGGCACGCCTGGCGCCGGAGCCTGCGCGACCGCCTGATGGAGATTAGGGTCAAAGCGCTCGCCCGTCGGATCAAGCTTGCTGACGCCATGGCGCTCCAGCACGGTCAGGAGTTCTTTCTCCGTCATCCGCACGCCGGTGACGAGGCCTTCAAGACCTTCGTCGGTCAATTCGGAAACGCTTTCCGGCGTCGACGCGAGGGCCCTCTCAAAATTGTCCGACACGGACAGAAGGTCTCTGGCGAAGCTCGCGATCGCGTACTTGCCGGCCTCGACTTTTTCGCGTTCCGCCCGCCGACGCGTGTTCTCAAGCTCCGCGGCGGTGCGCAGGAGCTGATCGTTCAGCCTTTCGACCTCGTCCTGCAGCGCCCCGGTGGCCGCCCGCGCAATCGCCTCCACGTCGTCCTCGGCGCGGCGCTTAGGCGCGTTCGGGTCGCTCGCCTCCTGGCCAACATTCGCTTCGTAGTCGCTATCGCCCATTTGCGTCCGTCATTTCCCGCTGGTCGCCAACTCTTGGAATTCCGCGCAATCCGTCGGGACCGCGCCATGGCGCCAGCGAACAGGCGATGTACTCAGGAGCGGCTGATTTTTCAACTCCGCCGCCTTGACGCCGCCCGGGCCATGAGCCGGCTACTCACCGGCGCCCGCCCGTCCCAGGACCCGGGACACCGCGTCCGCGGTGTAGTTCACGATTGGCACAATCCGGGCGTAATTGATCCGGGTCGGCCCAAGCACCGCCAAAACGCCGACGATTGTGTTCGACTGATCGCGATAGGGCGCGGCGATCACCGACGAGCCGCTGAGCGAGAACAATCGGTTTTCCGAGCCGATGAACACTTTCACGCCTTCCGCGTCCTTTGCGGCGTTGAGGACGTCGATCACGTCGCGTTTTCGCTCCAGGTCGTCGAACAGCATCCGGACCCGCTCAAGATCCTGCTCAGCCGCCTCGTCCAACAGCCGCCCGCGGCCTCTGACGATCAGGCTGGAGCGCTCGCCTTCGGTGAGGTCGGCGACGCCCTCGCGCACCAGCCGCGTCGTCAGCTCGTCGAGTTCCGCCTTGTTGCTTGCAAGTTCGGTCAGGATCTGATCGCGCATCTCGCCCAGCGACTTGCCGCGCAGGCGCGCCGACAAATAGTTGCCGGCGGCGATGAGGGACGATTGCGGCAATCCTGCAGGGGTCGCCATGACCCGGTTCTCCACCCGGCCATCATCATAGACAAGGATCGCCAGCGCCTGGCCGGGCGAAGTCGCCACGAACTCGACATGCTTCAGCTGGCCTTCGCTTTTCGGCGCAACGACGAGGCTCGCGGTCTGGGTCAGGCCGGACAGCCGCGCGGCGGCCTGCTCCAAAACGCTATCCCCATCCCCCGGCGCCGCGGACACATCAAGCGCGCGCCGTTCGCCGTCGGTGAGGTCGCCAAGCTGCATCAGGCCGTCGACAAACAGCCTCAGCCCGAATTCCGTGGGCAGCCGACCCGCCGAAACGTGCGGCGAGAAAAGCAGCCCCATATCGGTCAGGTCCGCCATCACATTGCGGATGGTCGCGGCGGACACGTTGAGGCCTTCACCTTGCGAAAGCGTCCGCGACCCCACAGGCTCGCCAGTCTCAAGATACGTCTCGACGATCCGTCGGAAGACGTCCCGCGCGCGCGCGTCGATGTCCGAAAGCTCGCTCATGGCGAGAAAGTAGTGCGCTCCGGGCCGTTCGAGAAGCGCAACGCAGCGCTTTAGAACGCGATCGCGCGAACGTCGGGTGTTGCGGGAGACAGCCGCCGCGATATCCTATCCACTGATGCGGGGTGGATTTGGGGCGGCGCGTGAAGTTTCAGTTCGGGGTTTATGAGCTGCCGGTCCACGACCGGTGGCGGGTTGAAGATGCGCCGCGCATCGGCGTCGACTACACCGGCGCGGCGGAGGGCGTCCGCCCTGTAGAGTTGGCGCTGGCGGACGCATTCGCGCACCGCGGCGCGCTCGGGAGAGCCGGCCTCGCTTTGTCGCTCGCCCCTGGCGCCGTCGCTTCGGCGCTCTTCAGCGTCCCTGTTGTGATGGTCGGAATTGCGGCGGCGGCGGCCAGTTCAATTGTCAGGCCCTCCGGAGAGTGGATCGGCTACCGCAAAGCGTTCGCCGCCGGGGCGGACAGCTTCCGAAACGCGATGCGCGTGCCTGTCGGGCGCGCCTTGGAGAGCGACATTCGCGCGGCCTATCTCAACGCGCGGCGCTCCCAGCCGTTCGCCAAGACGTCGCCCGGAGAACCAACCGACTCGCCGACGGCGTTTCTTCGCGGTTCAAACCAGCATGCGGCGGAAGCCTGGATAGGCGCCGACACTGACCGCCAAGATTTGGATGCCCCGACGCCGCGGCGCGCGTCCGAGGATGACACGCGATCCGAGACAGCGCTCGCCAATGCGGCGCCTTCGGCGAATGCGGATGACGAGATCGCCGACGATGCGGTCATACTTGGTTACCGCGCGGCCATACCCGGTCCGTTTGTGTGGATTTACCTCATCGGGTTTTCGCTCATCCCCTTCATAAACATCATCTTCATTCCGTTTTTGCTTTGGGCGATCGTGTTCATGTTCGCGATGCGGATCGCGCCGCGGAAAGTCATCGTTTCCGATGGCGTCGTCCTGGCGAATGCTCAGCGCCTGGAAATCCGCAAAATCAAGAGCGGCTATGTCTACAACAGCGTTCTTAAGACGCTGAGCTCGAACCGGGCGATCATCAAAAAGGGAACGAAGCCGACGAGAGGCGTGAACTACATGGCCGGCGCGGCGCTCGGCACAGCGATCCGAGACTTGTTTTTCGACCGGCCGCGGGCGGCGACCGCGTATCATGTATGCGTCGACTATCGTGGACGAGGTCGGGTCAAAGTCGCGAAGAACATGCGGCGACGACAGGCCGAACGGTTCCTGGACGAATTCGGAACGACCATCGGCCTGGAGTAGCGTTCACCGGATTCGACTTTCCGGACGCAGCGGAGTACCCCGCCTCTTTTCCGCGGGCGAGGGTCCGCCACGCGCCGTTAGAGGATCCGCCATGCGCCCGTCCGGACGAACGTTCAATGAATTGCGCCCTGTTGCGCTGGAGGCGGGTTACGCGCCGCAGGCGGAAGGCTCGTGCCTCGTCAAATTCGGCGACACGCATGTGTTGTGCACTGCGTCATGGGACGAAACCACGCCGCCATGGCTGCGGGGACAGGGGCGCGGCTGGGTGACGGCGGAATATGGCATGCTGCCGCGCTCCACCCATGAACGCACGCGCCGCGAGGCGAAGAAGGGCCAGTCGGGCCGCACCCAGGAAATCCAGCGCCTGATCGGAAGGGCCCTGCGCGCCGTTGTCGACCTGAAGGCGCTCGGTGAACGACAGATCCTCATCGACTGCGACGTCCTTCGGGCTGACGGGGGCACGCGGACGGCGAGCGTCACCGGCGCGTACGTGGCGCTCGCGCAATGCTGCGCCTGGGCGGTGCGCGACGGCGTCATCAAGGAAAACCCGATTGTCGACAGCGTCGCGGCGATCTCCTGCGGGCTTGTCGGCGGGGCGCCGGTCGTCGACCTCGACTATGCGGAGGATTCCACAGCCGACGCGGACATGA
This sequence comes from Pseudomonadota bacterium, assembly GCA_039819085.1. Classification (GTDB taxonomy): domain Bacteria; phylum Pseudomonadota; class Alphaproteobacteria; order Caulobacterales; family Parvularculaceae; genus MED-G105. Next base: position 42,030 of record JBCBSQ010000006.1, on the reverse strand, counting down.
ACTTCGTCGTCACCGGCTCGGGCGGGCTTGTTGAGGTTCAAGGCACCGCGGAAGGCGCGCCTTTCTCGGACGACCAACTGGGCGCCCTTGTCGCGCTCGCAAAAGCGGCTTGCGAGGACCTCAAAGGACGACAGGCCGAGGCGCTTGGTCACTGATCGCCAATCATTCAATCGCCATACTCCGCCGGGATCGACCCGACTTTTTGCGACGGCCGCATTGGCGTAAGACGGCTCGACCAGCTGGCGTAGTTTACAGGGCTTACGGATTGGCAGCGCTGGACGAAAATCACGAGGGCGCGCGCGCGCGTCGAACTGCGGCGAATGAAGACCCGCCCTCGATTCGCGTCGACGAGGCGGCGGCGGCGCACGCGGAAAAACACATCGTCGAGCAGTTGATCGAAGAACGCGCAACGACGCTGGTGCGCCGGCCATTGTGGCCGCTCTATCGAACGATCCTCTACCCCGTTCTGAAACATCGCCAGGCGGTCGCAATGGCCGACTATATCGCCGATATGGACGGCATGGAGGCGCTCACCGCGGTCAGTGACCTGCTTGCGCTCGACGTCGCCGTGTCAGGCCTTGAGAAGCTCCCGGCATCCGGCCGTATACTGATCGCCTCCACCCACCCCACCGGCATCGCTGACGGCGTTGCTATGTTTGACGCGCTGAAGGCCAAGCGGCCGGATCTGACCTTCTTCGCCAATCGCGACGCGATCAGGGTCGTGCCGCGCTTCGCCGATCTGATGATCCCGGTGGAATGGGCGATTGAGAAGCGGACCCGCGCGCGCTCGCGCGAGACCCTCGTCGCGGCGCGCGAGGCGTTCTCCGCTGAGCGCTGCGTCATTCTCTTTCCATCGGGGCGCCTCGCCTACATGGACGACAATAAGGAGCTCGTCGAGCAGGAGTGGATGAACTCCGTCGCCATCTTCGCGCGAAAGTATGACTGCGCGATCCTGCCCGTGAACATCCGCGCCCGGAATTCCTGGATCTACTACTGGTTCCGGAACCTCAGCCAGGAGCTGAAGGACATCACATTGTTCCGGGAGCTTCTGAACAAAAAGGGGCAACGATTTGACATCGCCTTCGGCGACGTCATCCCGCCCGATGACCTTCGCGGCGACCATAATGACGTGACCGAGGCGCTGCGCCGCCATGCGCTGGAGGACGTTCGCGAAGGCCGACCCTGGCGGCCGCTGGAGTAAGAGCACGCGAGCGCGCTATCCCTCGTCGCCGCCGATGTTCTTCGGCGAGGCGATGGACCGCAAGGTCAGATCACGGAGCGTGACGATGCCAGCGACCTTGCCATGGTCGAGGACAAGCGCGCGGGTCAGGCGAAAGCGCATCAGGAGCCGCACGACGTATTTGATGTTCATCGCGGCGTCGACGGTGACCGCGGGCTTCGACATGATCTCATAAACATTGACGCGCTCCGGCGCCCGATCGGGGCTGACGATATGTTCAGCAACGTCGTGCACGGCGAGCAATCCGTACTCATCGCCATCATAGCGCTTGTCGACCACCAGGGAGGAGAATCCGCGCTCGCGCATCAGCTCAACCGCCTGGGCCACTGTGGCGAGGCCGTCGATCACGACGGGGTTCGCCGTCATCACCTCACGGACGGGGATGTATTTCGGCTCGGTCATATCTGGTCCTGAATTTCCCGCTGGATGTTTTCGATCTGGTTCCTGAGGCCAACCGCGTCTTCAATATCGATCTGGAAGGCGACGCCGGCGCCGGGCTCTTCTTCAAACTTGCCGGCCGCCGCGACCGCTTCGAGGATCGACCGGCTCAAATGTTCTTCGACGAGAAACAGCACGACGTCCCGCTGGCCCTCTAACGTCAGTCCAAAGAAGGTCTTTTTTGGCTTGAGCCCTTCGCCGTGCGCAGCGGTAATCGTTGTTGAGCCCGTCGCCCCAGCCTCTCGGCCCGCCTCGTTTACGGCGTCGGTCTTTTCATCGGTGACAAGCGCCATAATCAACTTGAATTTCATGACTCGCTTCCTTCCGAAGGGGCCTCGGCCCTTTTTCCGTTGCTCCACCTAGCCCAGGCCCGCGAGCCCTGCGCATAGCCCATGACGGTAATCATCGGGAAGAGGCTCGCAAGGGCGATGAGCCCGAAGCCGTCAATCAACGGGCTCCTTCCAGGCACAGTCGACGCGAGGCCAAGGCCGAGCGCCGTCACCAGCGGCACCGTCACCGTCGACGTCGTCACCCCACCGGAATCATAGGCGAGCGGAATGATCTCTTTCGGCGCGAACATGGTCTGAATAATGACAATGAGATAGCCCGCCATCATGAAGACATGGAGCGGCGCGCCGGTGACAATGCGGAACGCGCCGAGGGCGATGGACGCGGCGACGCCGATCGCGACGGCGATCCTGAGCGCGAACGCCTTCACCGACCCGCCGGACGCCTCGTCGGCTTTGAGGGAGACGGCGATCAAGGAGGGCTCCGCGATGGTCGTCGAAAAGCCGATCGCCGCGGCGAAGATGTAGACCCAATAATACTTCAGCCAGGGGATGTCCTCTCCGGCCTCCGGCGCGCCCGCTTCGCCGAAGACGAAGGCCGGGTCGGTCAATTGCTCAGCCATGGTGGACCCGAGCGGGAAGAGCGCCTTTTCAAGGCCCACCAGAAAGAGCGCGAGACCGACGAGCACATAGCCGAAGCCAACCAACACCTCCTTCAGGTGCGGCACGGGCTTTCGAAGAACCGCGAGCTGGAAGAAGGCGAGGATGAGCGCGATCGGCGCGACGTCGCGGATCGTCATCAGGAAGACGCCAAGAATGTTCGTCAGCTCCGCGATCATTTCTCCTCCTAGACCACCATGCCGTAGACGAGCACGAAGAGGATCGGGGTTAGGCTGGCGAAGGCGATCAACCCAAATCCGTCGATCAGGGGATTGCGTCCCTTGATCACGGTGGAAAGTCCAATGCCGAGGGCCGTCACCAGCGGCACCGTGATGGTCGACGTCGTCACGCCGCCGCTGTCATACGCGATGCCGATGATCTCGCGCGGCGCGAACTGCGTCAGGGCGACGATTAAAATATAGCCGCCGATGATGAACCACTGGATCGGCCAGCCAAGCAGAATGCGCATGACGCCGATGATGAGAGAGACTCCCACCGACACAGCGACGGTGTAGCGAAGCCCGAGGGCGTAGCCCGCTTCTTCGCCGGGCGCGAGGCCGCCTTCCGCGGCTTTGACCGACGCCGCCTCGCCCGCGACGGCGATCAGCGCAGGCTCCGCGACCGTCGTGCCGAACCCGAGCGCAAACGCAAACGCGAACAGCCAGACCGCTGAGCCCTTTGTGGCGAACGCGCCCGCCATGGACTCACCGATTGGAAACAGGCCGATCTCCAGTCCGCGGATGAAGAGGGCGAGACCGAAGAGCACCGCAACGAGACCGAAGACGACGCCGAAGAAATCCGGAAACGGCTGGCGCAACACCACAATCTGAAAGAACGCGACGACGCCGACGATTGGCGCAAGGTCGCGCGCCGATTCCTTCAACAGCCGCCCGAAATCGGCGAGCGCCGGCGGAAAGTGGATCTCAGGGAGTTTGATATCGAAACGGGACGGCGTGGTCATCGAAAACGAGTATCGCGCGATTTTCGCGGCGGCGACAGCGCCTTTTTCGTCTCGCGGCTTACGTCTCGGCCAATGACGCGCGCACCTTCGGCATGATCCGTCGACTGACGGGCAACGGATCGCCTTCCGCCACGTCGAGACTGCCGGCGCCGGATGACGCGCGCCGGAGCCCGCGGACAAAATTCGCGTTCACAAGATGCGAGCGATGGACGCGCAGGAAGGATGACGGCAGCGACCGCTCTAATTCGCCGAGTGTGCCGGCGTGGAGAATGTTGCGCGCGCCGGTCATGCGCACGTCCACATAGTCGCCCGCGCCTGAGCAGGCGATAATTTCCTCCGGGCTCGCAAAGACGGACGCGCCGCCATCCTTCAAGGTCAGGCGCTGGGGCGCATCGCCGCGATCGGCGTCCGCCAACGCCTCCTCAAGACGCGCTGCGCGCGCGGCCTCAGTAAGGCGCGCGGCGCGCTCATCAGCTAGCGCCCGCGCTTCAAGCACGAACAGCAGGAGCAGCAAGCCGGCGAAGGCGAAGAAGAAATTGGCGTCAAGGAACTTGGTTGGCCGTAGCAAAGCAACCGCAATCAATCCTGCGAAAGACAACGCGACCCAAGGCGCAGCCGCCCACCGCCGACCCTGTTCGTCCGGACGAATGGTCCGCCATGCGGCGACGCCAAACGCCGCGACAGCGGTGGCCAGAAATCCGAGCATCGCTTTTGAGTCGAACCCGGGCGCGGCGAGCGCAGCAGCGCCGGCCGCCGCGAGCGAGGCGACGAACAACGCTGGCGCATGCTGCGGCCGCGCCCGCACAATCACATAGGCGCAGAGCGCCAGACCAACGCCGCATGAGAAGACGACGATGGCGAGGAGCCGCACATCATGCATGGTGTAAGGGTAGGAGAAGGCCCCGCGCGCGACTTCCGCCAGCAATTGCAAGCCGGCGAAGGTTGACGCCGTTGCAAGGAGCGCGGGCGGCAATCTTTCTTCGGCCCTCGCCGCAGCTGCGCCGAAATAAAATGCGCCGGCAAGGAACGCGCCAAACGTCAGGATGGACGGCGCGTAGGCGGACAGGATCACCTTGTCCGGCCGCTGGTACGGCGCAGCGCCAAGCGAATGAGTTGGATAGGCGAGCCGAAGAAGCCCGTGATGGGAGGACATTTTTATGGCGATCTCATTCTCGCCATCGCGGATAAGGTCACGGGGCGCGTAGAAGACCGCGTCCATCTTGCCAATCCGCTCGTCCGCCGCCCGACGCGAAGGTCGACCATTCAAGCCGAGGCGCACACCGTTGAGCCACATCTCGCTTGAAGCTTTGGCGGCGAGGTAAATCCCCATTGGCGCGTCGGCTGGCGCATCGCTCGCCGCAATGTCCAAACGCGCTTCGACCCAAAGGCTGCGGCCTTGAGGGTCGACCTGGAAAATCCGTTTGCCTTCCTCGCATTCGGGCCGATCGAAAGACGGCGGCGACGCCTCGCCGCGATCGGGACAGACACGCACAGGAACGTCGTATGGAGAGGGCGCGTCGTCCGCGGCCGAAGCGGCGAAACCAAATGCGAGCGCGAACAGGGCGGCAAGGAGTCCGGACAAACGTTTCGTCGACATGGGGCGACCGTAGACCGATCGCCGACCGCCCCGCATCGCCGCCGACCGATTTTCCGGCGCCGCTCGTCGATCCCGACCGGATTTGCCGGACATGAAGGGCCACATCTGCGGCGACCGATCCAGCCAGAGAGGCCAATTCCGAATGCCCCGAACCAACGCCACCGCCATTTTCGCCGCGTCAATCCTCACCCTGTCGGCCTGCGTCGCTGCGCCCGGGCCAGCCGCGCTAGCTGAAAGCGCGCCGGCGCCATTCACCAGCCTCGAAGAAGCGCCAATTGTCTTTCGCGCGAACGACGGCCAGGAGACGGACGCGTTTGAGGGCGCGCTGCAGGTTCCTGAAAACCGGTCAGATCCAAACAGCAGATTCATCACGCTGCGCTATGTCCGATTCCCGTCGACGCGCGCGAAGGCTGGACCGCCGATCGTCTATCTCGCCGGCGGACCCGGCGGATCCGGCGTCGCGACCGCAAAGTGGCGGCGCTTTCCGTTGTTCATGGCGATGCGCCAGTTTGGCGACGTCATCGCCCTCGACCAGCGCGGGACTGGCGCGTCGGACGCGCCCGAAGAGTGTGTCTCCTCAGTGGTCGTTCCAGCAGCGGAACGGACGAGCGACGCCGCGTTCGCAGACCTCCACCGCCAGAGCGCGCGCGAATGCGCCGCATTCTGGGCCGCGCAGGGCGTCGATCTCGCCGGCTACACGACTGCGGAAAGCGTTGCGGACCTCGACGCCCTGCGCCGCCACCTCGGCGCGGAGAAGATGTCACTTTGGGGCATTTCCTACGGCAGCCACCTCGCCCTCGCCGCCATGAAGGCTATGCCGGAGCGCATCGACCGGGTCGTCATTGCGAGCGTCGAAGGCCTCGACCAGACAGTGAAGCTCCCCTCACGCACGGACGACTATTTCGCGCGGCTCGGCGAGACCGCCGGCGTGGACGACTTGCCGGCGCTCATCAGACGCGTTCACGAGCGCCTCGACGCCGATCCGCAAATGCTCGACCTGAAGTCGCCTGACGGCGAGAGCGTTCCCTATCTCCTCCATCGGCGCGACATGCAGATGATCGCGAGCGCCATGATCGCCGACCCGGAGCGGGCGCTGATGCTTGTCCGGCTCTATCAGGCTGCGGACGCGGGCGTGTATGACCCGATCGCGCAAGTGTTAGGCCGGTTCGCCAAGCCCGGCGCCCCTATCTCCTGGCGCGCGATGCCGCTCGCGATGGACCGGGCGTCCGGCGTCTCCGACGCCCGCCTTGCGCGCGTGCGGGAGGAAGCGAAGGCAAGCCTCCTCGGCGATTACCTCAATTTTCCGATGCCGCATATCATCGACGAACTCGTCGATCTCGATCTCGGACCGGCGTTCCGGCGCGATCCGCAGTCGGACATTCCGACGCTCGTCCTGACCGGATCGCTCGACGGCCGCACCTATCCTGCGGGACAAGAAGACGCGACCGCCGGCCTCAAGAACGCCGTCCGCGTGCGGGTGGACGGCGCCGGCCACAATCTATTTATGGCGTCTCCGGACGTTCAGGCCGTTATGGAGGACTTCATGCGCGGCGAGCCGGTGCGGACACACGTCATCGAAACAGCAAAGCCCTAGCGCTTAGGCGCTGCGGCGATATGTGAGATCGAGGAAGACGTCCTCCAGATCCGGTTCGTCCGTAGTCAAATCTTTCACGGCGACGCCGGCGATGGCGAGCCGATCGAGGATGTCGCGCACCCGTCCCTCGCTCGGCTTATAGGGTACGGCGATGACGCCGTCCTCCGTGAGTTCCGCCTCAAACGGCGCGAGATCCGGCGCAGCCGCGAGGGGCTCAGCCGGCGTAATGCGCAGGACTTTCTTGTCGAGCGAGGCGAGCAGCTTTTCCGTCGGCTCGCACGCGACGACTTCGCCATGATTGATGATGGCGATTTCGTCGCATAATTCCTGCGCTTCTTCGAGATAGTGCGTCGTCAGAACAATTGTGACGCCTTGCCTGTGCAGATCGACGACCTGCTCCCAAAGCTGTTTTCTGAGTTCGATGTCGACGCCCGCCGTCGGTTCATCAAGAATGAGGATCGGCGGCGCGTGCACCATCGCCTTTGCGACGAGGAGCCGCCGCTTCATGCCGCCGGAGAGCTGGCGCACGTAAGCGTCGGCCTTATCGGCGAGCCCTAGCGCATCGAGGATCTCCATCGTGCGGCGCTCGGACTTCGGCACGCCATAGAGCCCCGCGGTGATCTCCAGCGACTCTTTCGGCGTGAAAAAGACGTCCGTCGTAATCTCCTGCGGCACGACGCCGATCGCCGCGCGCGCCTGACGCGGATGCTGGTCGATATCGAACCCCCACACGGTGACGTCGCCGCCTGACTTGTTCACAAGACCCGCGAGGATGTTGATGAAGGTCGACTTGCCCGCGCCATTGGGGCCGAGAAGGCCGAAAATCGACCCCGCGCGAATGTTGAGGTCGATCCCTTTAAGAGCCTCCTTGGCGGGCGCTTTCTTCGTCGCGGCGTAGGTCTTCCGAAGACCGCGCGCGGCGATCGCCATTTGGTCATTGTCAGGCATGGGGCCGTATTTTCCTTTCGCGCCAGGCGGAGAAGCAGCGGCGCCGTCGACCTGACTTAAGCGGCGGCGACGGCGGGCGAAAGGGCGGCGGAGGGGGTTTCACCGTTCCCGCCCCACGGCCGGCGCTTGACGCGGCGCGTCGCTTTAGCGGATGACGCGGCGATAAACCGCCAAGCCCGAATGAGGCACCCATGGATGATCCCGCCAAGAACGCGACGGCGAATGCAGGACCGCCCCCGCCGGAAGTTATCTACGTCGCCAAACACCGCATCTCCTGCGATGGCGGCGGCGGCCCGCTTGGGCACCCAAAGGTCTGGTATTCGCTCGAAGACGGACGCGCGGTGTGCGGCTATTGCGGGCGCTTGTTCATTTATGATCCCGACAAAGCCGGGAAAGCTTAAGCCTCACGCTTCGTAAGCCGCCAGATTTCCGTCACCTTTGGCGGCGCGTTATTGAGGATATTGTTTCGGAAGACGCGTCCCATGACGCGCGACACCAACCCGGCGAACACCAGCATCAGCGCCGTCGCGCCGAGAATCTCCCACATGGGCGGGTCCGACGCGATCCGCAGCATCACGGCGTAGGGCGTGTAGATCGGGATCCAGGTGAGGATCGACGCGGCGAGGCCATTGGGGTTCTGAAACACCATCACCGCAAACGGCATCGGCGCAAAGACGACCATCATCAGCGGACCCATGAATGTCTGCGCGTCCTGCAGCGAGTTCGACAGCGCCCCGATGGCGAGGAAGATCATCGCGAAGATGACGTAAGCGGCGAGGAAGTAGAAAAAGTAGACGAAGAGAAGATTGGAGCGGATGAGCGCCGCCATCGTCTCGCGCAGCGCGTCCGCTTCCGTCGCGCCAAACGCGGACGCCAGAAAACCGCCCACCAGGAATATCGTCGGCATGGTCAGCCCAACGGCCGCGATGCCGATGAGTTTGCCGGACATCAGCTGGTCGGCGGTGACGGACGACAACAAGACTTCGACAATCTTGTTGGAGCGCTCCTCGATTGTGTTCGTCAAAAGAGGATTGCCAACGGCGAACACGACCACGAGCAGGACGTACGTCATAACGCCAGGGAGAATGATCTTCTCAAGCCGGTCCGCGTCATCGATCTCCGCCGCCTCAACGTTCGCTTCGCCGGGCGTGAAAGCCGTAATCGGCGCTTCGATGTCGGCGAGGCGATTGAGGTCGGCCCCGGCGAGCCCCAGGTTCGCCGCCGCCTGACGGCGCAACGCCGACCTCAGCGCCCGCGACACCGCAATCTGCAAGGTCGGATCGGTGACGTTCTTGCTCCAGAACGCAGCCTGAGGCGGGGCGTCATCCTCCGTGTTCGCATCATCGCCAAACCCGGACGGGATAATCACCGCAGCGAAGAGCTCGCCCTCCGCGCCTGGCAACGCCCTCTCCCCTAGGAGGTAGGGTTCGAGCGCCGCCGCCGCGCCCTCCGCGTCCTCAGCCGCCAGCGCCGCCTGCGGCGCCTCCAGCCGGCGGAAACGGGGCCTTGGCGCCTGGAAGGGGGCGACATCGTCTTTGAGATAGGGCGCAACCGCCGCCGCCGCCGCCGCGACGCCCCCTCCAGAGGCGACGGCCTCCAGCCGCTCGTTGGTGATCGGCTCGGCGCCAAACGGCTCGGGCAGGTCCTCGACCGCTGACTTGTCAGGATCAACCGCGACGTTCAGATACGCGCTCCACGACTGCAACGTCTCGCGCAGATGCTGTTTCTCAAGGCCGGCGTCGATTAGCTCCGTGTACCCACCCGTCTGATCGACGATGACGAACGTCCTTTGCGGACGCGCCTTGTCGACCACAGACATGATGAGCACCGCGCCGAGAAACAGCACCGGCGTCATGATCAGAAACAGGAGAAAGCCTCGGGAGAAGACGTATTGCTTGTATTCCCGCCAGGCGATGAGAAGCGTTGATCCCATCTATTGGCCCTCCTCTCCGGCGAGGCTGACGAATATGTCGTGCAAGGACGCGCTCGACGCGTCAAAGCGGCGAACGGCGACGCCGGCCGCGACGCACGCCGCCAGAAAGGCGTCAGGGTCGGCGCCGTCCTTTAAATCGATCTGATAATCCATCGCCGCATGACCATTCATCGCGGCGCCCTCAGCTGGGTCGCCCAGCGGCGCCACCTGCGCCACGGCGTCAATCCCGGCGAGGTCCGCCGCCGCGGCGGGCGTGCGCAGCGTAATCCGCTGCGGCTGGTCAGCCCGCGCCTCCTCCAACGTGCCTTCGAACCTTTTTTCACCCTTGGCGATGATCATGAAGCGGTCACACAGGCGCTCGGCGTGCTCCATCACATGGGTGGAGAAGATGATTGTCTTGCCGGACGCCTTCAGGGAACGGATCAAATCCTCAAGCGCGCCCTGATTGATCGGATCGAGCCCCGAGAAGGGCTCGTCAAGGATCAACAGCTCCGGATCATGGGCGATGGTCGCCAGAAGCTGGACCTTCTGCGCCATGCCTTTCGACAACGCCTCATTTCGGGACCGCGCAAACTCGCCGAGCCCGAATTGGTCAAGAAGTTCATACGCCCGACGTTTGGCGTCCGCCGCGGGCGCGCCGCGCAACCTTGCGAAATACGCGATCGACTCCGCCGCGCGCATCTTTCTGTAGAGGCCGCGTTCCTCAGGCAGATAGCCGATGCGCGCGCGCTGCGGCCGGGACGACGGCGCGCCAAGAACGCTGATCGCGCCGGAGGTCGGCGCGATGATGTCGAGGATCATGCGAAGCGTCGTCGTCTTGCCGGCGCCGTTCGGCCCCAGAAAGCCGAAGATCTCCCCTTTCCGCACGGAAAAGGACAGTCCGTTTACGGCCCGAAAGCCGCCGAACTCCTTCACAACCTCGGTGAGCTCCAACGCGGCGTCCATCACCGACCCGTCATAGGGCGCCATGCTCCCCTCCTCGTAACGCCAATCGGGCCACGCCTGCGACCATAGGGACTGTCAGGCATGGGCGTTAACTTTTGGGGCGATCACCCTAAGAAACGATAAACGGGCGCGACCCACGTCTCACCAGCTCCCGACATTCGGCATTTCGCTCCAGGGCGCTTGCGGCGCCATGGGGGCGTCTTCCTGCAGAAGTTCGATGGATATGCCGTCGGGCGACTTCACAAAGGCCATATACCCATCGCGCGGCGGCCGGTTGATCTGAACGCCGGCGTCCATCAGCCGAGCGCAAACCTCGTAGATATTCTCTACACGGAAGGCGAGATGGCCAAAATTGCGTCCACCGGAATACTCTTCCTTGTCCCAATTATACGTAAGCTCTATCAGCGGCGACTTCGCTTCTTCGGCCCGCGCCGCGTCGTCGGGCGCGGCGAGAAAGACGAGCGTGAAACGCCCCTTCTCGTTCTCCTTGCGGGAGATTTCGACGAGGCCCAGCGCGCCGCAATAGAAATCGATCGCCCGCTCAAGATCGCTGACCCGGACCATGGTGTGCAGATATCGCATTGACGTCCTCCCTATTCGCTCCGTTCACGCCGGTTCCGACGCGCCTTCGCGCGCGCGGATGAGTTCTTCGCGCAAATCGCCCGGCCGTCGGCGATGATACTCGCGCATAGTGACCGCCAGCACTGCGATCCAGCCCGCGATAACGCCAAAGAAGTAGTAAAAGCCGGCATAGTCCCGCGCGAGATAAAGCGCCATTTCCTCACGCTGCTCCTGGCCAGCCGCCGTACGCGCCTCCCCCATCGGCACAAAACGCGCTAGCTCAGCCGGCTCCGCGATGAGGCCCGCCCGCTCAAGGCCATATAGAGCGCCCGTCAGGAGGGCGAGCACCACCGGCAAGACGGCTACGAACGCCGCAACGCTGATCAGGAAGTATTTCGGGAAACGCGGGAACATGACGCGCCCGTAGATCTCGCCGAACCGCGCGCGACCAACGCCCGCAACAAGATGCGGCTCCTCGCGGGAGATGCGCTCAAAGGCGTGGCCCGCCCCTTCGGCGATCTCCGCCCGAACGCGCCGCGCCCATAGCGCATAGAGGCCGGCCGCGACCGCCGTCGCCGCCGCAAGGCTCACGAGTAGAGAGATCACGCCATCCCCGCGCCAGGCTTACTTACGATCGCTAGTGGCCTCGGCGATGGCGGCGCGCAAGGCCTCGCCGAACGCAACGCGCTCCTTCGGCGCCAGAAACGCGCCGAGAATGAGGGTGCGGCCGCGGCTCCGCACCCGCACCTGGGCCTCATGGGAGCCGGCCCCAACGACCGTCACGTCGGTCCAATATGGCTGCAAGCGCCAGCGGGATTCATGGCCCGACGGCAAAACTCGAGAGATCAGCATTTCATCGGCCGTAACGCGCACGCGTTCATGCAGGCGGCCCTGGCGGTAGCTGACCTTGAAAGCGAGCCAGACGAGAAAAATGTCGAGGCCGCAAAAGCCGATGACCGGCCAGGCGCCAATGCTGGAGAAGTAGAGACCGAGCGTCAGATTGACCCCGATCACCACCGCCATCACCAGCCCAAAACCGGCTGGCGGCAGTGATCGATTCGGCTGCAAAAGGGCTTCGAACACCCCTTCCGGCGCCTCACCGGGCGCAGGCGGTCGGTCGTAGGAGACGCGCCCGACTTCGTTCGGCGCCATGGTCTCAAGGGCGAGCCCGGCGCGGCTCGAAGCAAAATCAGCGGTCATGTCCGGGAACGTAGCGAGCCGAGGCCTTCGCGCCAATTGCGGCGGTCTGGCGCGCTGGCGACGGGCGGCGAAATCGCGCAATAAGCTCCCATGCCGCGAAAACTGACCAGAGCCGCAGCGGCGGAGCTGTTCGCCCGCTTTCGAGACGCCGCGCCCGCGCCGACCACCGAGCTAAACTATCACGACCCTTACACGCTGCTGGTGGCGGTGACGCTGTCCGCGCAGGCGACGGACGTCGGCGTCAATCGCGCGACCGGCCCGCTCTTCAAAGTGGCGGACACGCCCGAGAAGATGGCCGCGCTCGGTGAGGAAAAGCTCGGCGACTACATCAAAACCATTGGGCTGTGGCGAAACAAAGCCAGGAACGTCATCGCGCTATCGAAGATGCTGATCGACGAGCATGGCGGCGCAGTGCCGGCCGACCGCGATCTTCTTGAGAAACTACCCGGCGTTGGCCGCAAGACCGCCAATGTGGTCGTCAACGTCGCCTTCGGCCAACCGACGATCGCCGTCGACACCCATATCTTCCGGGTGTCGAACCGAACCGGTCTTGCGCCTGGCAAGACGCCGCTCGTGGTGGAGCAAGGCCTCGAAAAGATCACGCCGCCGGAGTTTCTGCGCGACGCCCACAATTGGCTCATTCTGCATGGACGTTATGTCTGCAAGGCGCGCGCGCCGGAATGTCCGAAATGCGTCGTCCGCGACATTTGCCTCTTCAAAGACAAATCATCGCAAGACCCGGCGCCCGCCAGGAAAGCGGCGAAAAAGACCGCCAAAAAGAAATCGACGCGCAAACGCGCCAAGAAGACGGCGCCCCGCGCCAGCGCCCAATGACTTCGGAGAACGTGCGGCCATGACTCATTTCCAGGAAGAAAACCGCCTGATCGTCGCGCTGGACACGCCGACGATCGAAGAAGCGGAAGCCATTGTCCTGTCGCTTGGTCCCCATGTGGGCTTCTACAAGATCGGCTATCAGCTGGCGCCGATCGGCGGATTTGACTTTGCGCGCCGCCTCAAGGCGGTCGGCAAGAAAGTGTTCCTCGACCTCAAATATCACGACATCGGCGCCACCGTGGAAAAGGGCGTCAGAAGCGTCCGCGAGACGGGCGCGGATCTTCTCACCGTGCACGCGACGCCAACGGTTGTGCGCGCCGCCGTCGAAGGCCGAGGCGACGATGAGAATCTGAAAATCCTCGCCGTCACCGTTCTCACCGACCAATCGCCGAGCGACCTCGCCGCGAGCTTCGGCGCTGGCGCGGACGACATCGATCTGCCGGCGATTGTCGCGGCGCGCGCGGAGATGGCGATCGGCCTCGGCGCGGACGGCGTCGTCGCGTCGCCTATGGAGGCCGCGGCGCTGCGCGCGCAGCTTGGCCCGGAGCCGCTGATTGTGACGCCCGGCGTCAGGCCGGCCGGCGCCGGGCTAGACGACCAGAAACGGGTCGCCACCCCTGCGGAAGCCATCAAATCTGGCGCGAGCCACCTTGTCGTCGGGCGACCGATCACGGCCGCGGACGATCCGGCCGCCGCGGCGGCCGCCATCGCGGCGGAAATCGAGGGATTGTGATCGCCGCCTTTCAGGCATCTGATTGATGCAAGGGCTGTTTTGCGCTCAAAGGCGGCTGGGGATACGTTAGCGAAAACCAGAACAACAAGCGGACGCGGCCTTGAAGCGCGCGCCGGGAGGATCGCCATGACCGCCGAAGAAAACGTCGTTCCAAGCCCATTCGTGATGGAAGGCGTCGCCGGCGATAAAGACGCAATCAAACGCGTCGATCGCAAGTCCCGCCGTTCGATCTTCTCCGCCTTCCTCGCCACCGCGCGGCGCAAGGGCGCGAAGGCGCTGGCGCTCATCGACGGCGACGGACGCAAGTTCACCTATGGCGACCTGACAAAAGCGAGCTTCGCGCTTTCAGGCCCGATCGCCCGCCTGTCGAAACCGAACGAACGCCTCGGCGTCCTCCTCCCGACGGGCGCAGGGGCGACGATCGCCATCTTCGCCGCACATGCGCGCGGGCGCGTGCCGGCGATGCTGAACTTCACCGCCGGCGTCCGGAACATCAAGGCGGCGGCGAAGGCGGCCGAAGTCACGCAGGTGCTGACCGCAAAAAAGTTTATCGAGATCGGTCAACTGCATGGGCTTATCGACGACCTCAAGGACGAGCTGACCTTTCACTATCTTGAGGACCTGCGCGAAGAACTGACGTTGACGGACAAATTGCGGGCGCTCGCCGGCCCGATCCTGCCGTCCATGTTCGCCGCGCAGCCTGATCCGGAAGAGGCCGGCGTCATTCTTTTTACGTCGGGGACGGAGGGCGATCCGAAAGGCGTTGTCCTGTCGCACTCGAACGTCATCGCCAATGTCGAGCAAGTCGCCGAGCACGTTCACATTGCGCCCTCGGACGTCTTTTTCAATCCGCTGCCGATGTTCCATTGCTACGGTCTGACAGCGGGTACGCTCTGGCCTCTGATAGTCGGTTACCCGGCGGCGCTCCACCCATCGCCCCTGCAGACGAAAATCATCCCGAAGCGGATTTTCGAGACGAACGCGACGGTCCTCTTCGCCACGGACACCTTTTTGCAGCAGTACATGCGCGCAAGCGACGCGCGCGGCATGAGCTCGCTGAGGCTCGCCGTGTGCGGCGCGGAGCGCGTCAAGGACGAAACGCGCGTCACGGCGGAGCGCAAATTCTCATTCGAAGTGCTGGAAGGATACGGCGTCACCGAAGCGGCGCCGGTGCTTGCGGCCAACCAGCCGGGCGATATTCGTTCGGGGACTGTCGGCAAGCTGTTGCCAGGCGTCGAATACAAACTTGAGGCGGTCGACGGCCTCGAAGGCGCGGGCCGGCTCTGGGTCAAAGGCCCCAACATTATGCAGGGCTACATCACCGCGGCGGAGCCGGGCGTCGTTCGTCCGCTCGAAGAAGGGTGGCACGACACTGGCGACGTCGTGACGATCGACCGCGAGGGCTATATGAGCATTCGCGGGCGCGTGAAGCGCTTCGCCAAGATCGGCGGCGAAATGGTGTCTCTTGCGGTGGTGGAGAACTGCGCGACTGCGGTGTGGCCGGATAATATGCACGCCGCCACGATTGTGCCTGACCCGCGCAAGGGCGAGCAGATCGTCCTCGTCACCGACCGCAAGGATCATGACCGCGCCCTCTTGCTCGCCTGGGCGCAGTCGCATGGCGTGCCGGAAATCGCGGTGCCGAAGAAGATCGTCTGTGTCGACGAAGTGCCTGTCCTTGGGACCGGCAAGCTGAATTATGTGGCGGTCAAGCGTCTGGCGGAAAACAAGCTCGCCGAAGAAGCCGCCGCGAAAGCCGCGCGCAAAGCTGAAGAGGCTGAGGCGGGCGCGAAAGGCAAACGCCGCAAGGCGTCCGGCGCGCCCGATCCGGCGAATGACGCCGCTGGCGAAGATGACCTGCCGAAGGCGGCGGAATAAATCGCCGGGGCCGATCCCAAACGAAAGGATCGGGTGGGCAAGCGACAGGCGCTACCCGAATTGCTGGACCAGCCAGGGCGCAAACCGCGGCAGGCCGAGCGCCAGCACGACGCTGATGACAAGGCCAATGAGCGCCTTGACCGCATCCGCGTGAACGCCGTCCGCAGCCTGAATGACGTCTTCTTCTTCTAATCGGAACTTCGACCAGAGGCCGCTTCGCGTCAGCGTCTGCGCCGCCGCCGCCACGATGACAAGCGCGATCATCGCAATCGCGCCGGGATTGCCGACGCTCAGCGCCGCAAGGAAACCGCCGACAGGCCCTGAGCCGGATGCGTAGGCCCCGGACGGGATCACATAGAAAAGGTAGATAAAGCCGAGGACCGTCAGCAGCGGGAGGAATTTGCCGAGGAGGCGCATCGTCTTTGCGCCGCCGGTCACGGGAATGAACTTTTCATCCTTCGCCGTGCGGCCGGACTCAACCCCAATGAACAAATAGCGGAAGAGGGTGATCAGGAAGCCTGACACCGCGTCGCCGAGATCGCCGAGGATCCGCGTCAGCCCGCGACCCGGCTCAAGGTCGATATGTCGGATCACGAATTCGCGGCCCGCAATCAAGCCGAGGAACACCCAGGTGGTCGACATCGGCACATTGTTCAGCTCCTTAAAGTAGAGGAGTAGCCAAGCAAAAATGAAGTCGATGATGGTCGCCGAACGAATGTCGGTGACGCCGCGCTTGGTGCGCAGGATGCGCTGCACCGGACCGCCGGCGTTCGCGAACGTGACGCCGAGCAGCACAAGCACGATCGAGATGGAGAACGCCGCCTCGACGAAGGTCAGTTGGCGCGGCAGGAAGATGTAGATGTTGGCGAAATCCTGCGACAGCCACTGCCACCAGAGGAAGCCGGTAGCGGACCATTGCAGACCCACCCAGACCGGGTGGTGCTGGGAGCTTCGGGTCGCGATGAAGAAACGCTCCAGGGTCGGCGACACCAGCATGTAAACGCCGGCCCCGACCAGGAAGGCGACGCCATAACCGACCAGCGATTTCTCCAGCATGCTGGTCAGGTTCGCCGACTGAACGGCGAAAATCGTCAACACCATGAACGTCGTCGAGACCGGGATGCCGGTCCGCGTCAGAAGCAAAAGGACGAACGGCGGCAGCGCGTGGTACCATTCGATCTGGATCTCCGGATACCGGTCAAGGCGGCCATAGGCCGGATCGCCCTGCGCCCATCCGTAAAAAAAGGCGGCGACGAGAATGACGCCGGCGAAAATGAACAGCACCCACCAGGGGAATCGGTCATTGGAGTTGATGAAGGTGCCAAGGGTCTGCAAGGCGTCATTGCCGACGACCGCGTAGGCGGCGAAGAGAAAACCGACCGCCGCCCACAGGCCAATATCGATGCCGAACGCCTCTAGGCCCATGAAACCCCTCCAGTTATACGATCCGCGACGAAACGCGCATTCCCCGCCGCATCGGGGTGTTTCACGCTAAGATGTCGGTTTCGTGACCCCCTTAGCTGGGAAGTCGTCCGCGCTGCGGCAATAATGAAACCCGAAAGCCCCCGCCGCGCGTACTCTATCCCATGTCAGCCGTAACCAGTGAACCGACGCATGACCGCACAGCCGCAGTTGAAACCCGTCGATAACCCGGCCGAGGCCGGGCCAATGGACGCCGCAGCCGCCCGCGAACCGCGACTGCCCGCCGGCCACCCGGCGATCGCCCGGCGAAAGGTTGGCGTTCTACTGGTGAATCTCGGCACGCCGGACGCCGCGACCACCCCCGCGGTCAGGCGCTATCTGGCGGAGTTCCTGAGCGACCCGCGGATCGTCGATTACCCCCGCGCGCTCTGGCTGCCGCTTCTGCATGGCGTCATCCTAAATGTCCGACCGCCGAAAACGGCGAAGGCCTACGCCTCGATCTGGCGCACGGAGTCGAATGAATCGCCGTTGCGGTACTACACCCGCGACCTGGCTGTTCGCGTCGGCGAGCGGATCTCGGAAGGCTTTGGCGATGACGACGTCATTGTCGATTGGGCGATGCGCTATGGGAACCCGTCCGTGGAGAGCGTGATTGGGCGTCTGCAAGGCGCCGGATGCGACCGCATTCTGGTGATCCCGCTTTATCCGCAATACTCCTCAACGACGACTGCGAGCGTCCATGACGCCGCCTTCGACGCGGTCAAAACACTGAAATGGCAGCCGGCGTTGCGGATGACGCCGGCGTTCCATGACGCCCCGGCCTATATCGACGCCCTCGCCGCATCGGCTGAAACGGCGTTCGCCAATATCGCCTGGCGGCCGGAGCGCGTCGTCCTCTCCTTCCACGGCGTGCCGGAACGGCTCCTGAGCGAGGGCGACCCTTACCACTGCCAGTGCGCAAAGACGGCGCGCCTCCTCCGTGAGCGGATGGGCTGGGACGAGGCTTACGCGCCCCTCACCTTCCAATCGCGTTTCGGTCCGGAGAAATGGCTGGGCCCCGCGACAGACGAAACCATCGAGCAATTGGCGGACGAAGGCGTCAAGCGCATCGGGGTGATGACGCCGGGCTTTGTCGCTGACTGCCTTGAGACCCTTGAAGAGATTGGCATCGAAGCGGCCGAAACATTCAAGGAGCGCGGCGGCGAAGAGTTCCTGAACGTTCCGTGCCTCAACAATTCCGACCCGATGGTGGACCTCATGGAAAACCTGATCTCGGACGAGTTGTCGGGGTGGATCGCGCGGCGCGCCTGATGGCGCGGCGACGGCGGCCATGGACGTCTACTACTCTGACGACTTCGACCTGAAGCTGCCGCCGGGGCATCGGTTCCCGGGCGAAAAATACGGCATGTTGCGCCGTCGGCTTCTCGAGGATGGGCTTGTGTCGGCGTCCGAACTTCAGGCCTCGCCGGAAGCGACCGATGCGGATCTTTTCCGCGCCCATGACCCCGCCTATGTCGCATCAATCGAAGACGGCACGATCGAGCCGGCGGCCATGCGCCGCATCGGCTTTCCCTGGTCACCCCACATAGCCCGCCGCGCCCGAACGACGTGCGGCGGGGCGATCGCCGCGGCCCGCGCCGCGCTGCGCGACGGGATTGCAGGGCAACTCGCTGGCGGCACCCATCACGCCCATTATGGTTTCGGCTCAGGCTATTGCGTCTTCAACGACTTCGCCGTAGCGGCGCTCGCGCTCCTCAACGCCGGCGAGGCGGCCCGCGTCGCCATTATTGACCTCGACGTCCACCAGGGCGACGGCAATGCGGCGATCCTGGCCCCGCGAGACGACGTCTTCGTCCTGTCAGTTCACGGAGAAAAAAACTTCCCTTTCCGCAAGCAATCTTCGGATCTCGACGTCGGACTGCCCGACGGAACCGAGGACGCGGCCTATCTGCGCGCCCTTGGCGACGCCCTGCCTGCGGCCTTCGCCTTTCAGCCTGACATCGTCCTCTACCAGGCGGGCGTCGATCCATTGGAAGACGACAGACTGGGCCGGCTCGCGCTCAGCCATGAGGGCCTCTACGCCCGCGACGAAATGGTTCTGCGCGCGTGCAAATCCGGAAGCATTCCTGTCTCGATGGCGATCGGCGGCGGTTACGCGGACCCCATCGAGGAGAGCGTCAAAGCCTACGCCGGCGCCTATCGCGCCGCGCGGGATGTATACGGATAACCTTGCGAGGCTCGATCATCCGCGCGCGACGGCGAGCAACTGATTCACCTCTTCCTCCGTCGTCGCGAACGAACAGATGAGGCGCCGCATGCGCCCGCCCGCCGGGTCGCCCGGCGTGATCCAGGGATAGAAGGCGGCGCCCGCCGCTTTCAATCGTTCCTCCGTCTCCGAAGGAAATGAGGCGAACACTTCATTCATCTGCGTCGACGCCCAGATCTTGCAGCCGTCGATTCCAGAGAGGCCGTCGCTCAGGCGCTTCGCCGCGGCGTTCGCCCGCGCGGCGAGCCTCAACCAAAGGCCATCGTTCAGGTAAGCGACAAATTGCGCCGCCAGAAACCGCGACTTCGAGAACAGCTGCCCCGCCCGCTTTCGGCGATACTCGAAATCCTTGACGTCGTCTGGATTGAAGAAAATCACCGCCTCCGCCGCGAGGCAGCCATTCTTGGTGCCGCCGAACGATAAAACGTCAACGCCGGCGCGCCAGGTGACGTCCGCGGGCGCGCAACCGAGCGCGGCGATCGCGTTCGCGAACCGCGCGCCGTCCATATGCGTCTTCATGCCGGCGCGCCGCGCCACGTTGCAGAGCGCAACGACCTCCGTCGGCTGATAAACGGTTCCGAATTCCGTCCCTTGGGTTAGGGTGAGCGCGGCGAAAGGGCTTGAGTGCGGCGGTCGATCCGGGAAGCCGCCGATCGCAGCCTCAAGGCTTGCCGGCGTCAGCTTGCCATTTGCGCCGGCGACCGGCAGGAGCTTTGCGCCGCCGGTGAAAAACGCCGGCCCGGCGCATTCATCCATCTGGACATGCGCCGCTTCATGGCAGGCGATCATGCCGTAGGGGGGCGCAAGCACAGAAAGCGCCAGCCCGTTCGCCGCCCCGCCCGTGCCCACAAAGAACGCCGCGACGTCCCGCTCAAAGACCGCCGACAACGCCGCATTGGCCCGTTCGGTCCAGGGATCCCCGCCATAGGAAGGCGCGCCGCCCTCATTGGCGTCGACCACCGCCTTCAGGACCTCCGGCGCGGCCCCCGCCCAATTGTCAGAAGCAAACAGCATCAAGAAAGCCTCACCATGCGCGATCCGCCCCCTTTAGCGAACTCAGCGCAAACAAAAAGCCCGGCGCGTTTCCCGCGCCGGGCCCCTGGTGCAATTCGTCCAGAAAGGACGGTTTACTCCGTGATGGCCGTCACCGTCGCGGTGCCGAGGGCGCCGTCCGCCGCGGTGTAGCGAGACGTGTCGCCGACTTTCGGCTCCGGAATGTGGTCTTCGAAGACAACGCAGTTCGGGTCCATGCCTTCAACGATGAAGCACATCTTCATGGCTTCCTCGTCATAGGTGTAGGTCAGCGGCGTTCCGTCCGGCAACGCGGCGACGCCTTCACCCTTCATGATGACGACATTTACTTCGCCGGTGTCACGCTTGAACTCCACCGTCGTATCGGCGAGCGCCGGTCCGGCGACAAAGGCCAAGGCGGCGGCGACAAGAAGCTTTTTCATCTACAGTCCTCCCACGATTTGGACATTTCAATCGACGTCGCGTGATAGGGCGCCGAGCCGTTGACGTCGCGCGCTTTCAGCATGGTTATCAAAAAGTTAACAATGATTGCTCGGCGTGATCATGAGGGCCGGCGGCCGTAGGAGGAGCCCGCCTGTCACGACAGCCCATCGCCACGCCGCCGCCTCTCGATCAAGCCCCTAGCGTCGACGACACATTAGCGGAGAGGTCCGCGAACGAGGCGACGATCGCGGCGGCGCCAGCTTCCCGCAAACGCTCCGTGTGCCCCTCGAATATGTGGCCGCCGCCTGCAAATCCCCAGACGGTCATGCCCGCCGCGGCGCCCGCGGTGACGCCGTTGACGGAATCCTCCAGCACAAGACAGCGCTCGGGCGCGACGCCAACCCGGTCGGCGGCATAGAGAAATACATCCGGGGCCGGCTTTCCGCGCGCAACGAGATCAGCCGAATAGACGTGCGGCGCAAAGACGTCATAGAGCGCCGTCCGCTCCAGTTTTGATTTGAGGAAATGCGCGCGTGACGACGAAGCGACGGCGACGTTGGCGACCAGCGCCTTGACCGCGCGGGCCGCGTCGGCCGCTCCCGGAACCGCCTGAAGCTCGCTCTTGCGGCGGCGGCGTCCTTCCAGCAGCCGTTCTTCGAAATCATCAGGGGCGGCGCGCGCAAGGCGCGATTCATAATCGGCCCTTAGCGCCTTGAAGAAGGCGTCGTCGTGCATCCCGCAATACCGCTCGACATACGCAGGCGGGTCGTAGTGAAGTCCCATTTCCGCCAGCACCTCGCGCTCTCCGCGGATCGACAGCACCTCCGAATCCACCAGAACGCCATCGCAGTCGAAGATCACCGCGTCAAATGTCATCCCTGGCCCTCCTCCGCTGGCGGATGAACGATCGTGACAAGCACCCACGAGATCAGCATCAGGAGATACCAGGACCCGAGCTTAGCGAACGACACGATCCGCCAGCCGTTCGCCTGATCCGGATAGATCCAGGCGCCCGCGAGCGTTCCGAGGTTCTCCGCGATCCAGATAAAAACCGCCACCAGAAAAAAGCCGAGCAGCAGCGGCATGCGATGACGCCAGCGCCAGACGCGGTAGCTGACCGGCGTGCGCCAGAAAAGGACTGCGGCGAAAACGAACAGCGCCGGGCGAATGTCCGGCGCGAAATGATGGGTGAAGAAATTCGCGTAGATGAGCGCAGCAAGAAGGAACGTCCATAAAAAGGGGGGGTAGTGGCTGAAACGAAATTCGAACGTACGCGCAACCCGCGCGAAATAGGAGCCGACCGCGGCGTACATAAACCCAGAAAACAACGGCACGCCGCCTATTCGAAAAACGTTCGCCTCCGGATAAGTCCACGAGCCCACATGGGTCTTGAACACCTCCATCGCCGTGCCGACGACATGAAAGATGAGGATCACCAGCGCCTCTTGCGGCCGCTCAAGCCGGGTCGCAAGGAACGCCGCCTGAATGGCGATGGCGTAGAGGAAGAGAAAGTCATACCGAGCGAGCGGCGCGTCCGCAGGCCAAAGGATCCCCGTCATTAGGATCGCCGAGAGCATCAATCCGCCGAAAAGACACGCCCAGGCCTGCTTAACGCCGAAGACAAGGAACTCGGTCAGCGCATGGACCGCCCATGTGGGCAAGATGCGGGCGAGGCGCGCTTCGATAGGCGGGAGAGCGCGCTCAAGGACAATGTCGACGCGGCTGCGCCCCTTGTATCGGCTAGCGTTCTCGCTCCTCATGGCCAATCATCCCCGCGTCGCCCTGGTGGTGCTTACGGATTAGTTCGCGCACGAAAAAGGCTGCGCAATGGCGACGCGGCGCCCGTCGCGTGCGCTCCTAGGCGGACTATCATCGCTTCGCCGCGCCAGTGAACCGAAGCGGCGAAAACCCTGGTGACTTTGCGGATCGATATGGCCGTAGTCGCGACACGCTAGATAAGGGGGCTCCCATGAAATTCACGCTTCGGAACAAACTGGCCGCGTCCGGCGGCCTCATAATGATCGCAGGCGCTGGCTGCGCGCACATCGATACGCCCAAAAATGGGACGAGCGTCCGGCCGGAAGTGATCGCGTTCGGGTCCGAGATTGAGGAAATCCGCACGCGCCTTGAGGGCGAGTGCGGCGGCATCTCCCTGCGCGAGGTGGATATTCCGTTGCCGGGCGCCGCGCGTAAAGAGCAGATCGACTGTGAGGGCTTTTCATATTTCGGCGCGCCGAGAAAAGCGGAGTTTGTGTTCGGCGACGGTCGGTTGATGCTGGTTTGGATTCTCACGGACCGATCGGACCTTGATGGCATGGTCGACGCCTTTACGGCTGAGTTCGGCGCGCCGACACATGTCTCTGACGTCGTCGTCGCATTCGTCGACGACAACGCCGCCATACGGTACGACACGCCGGAAGCGGGATTCTACGCGCCGGAGCTATCCGATCAGTACCGGGCGTTTTTTGATCAGATGATGCAAAGGCCGGCGAAATAACAGCTTATGCTGACAAAAAGCCCCAGCGCGGGGCCGGGGCTTTTCCGTCTCTTGAGATGACCGCGGACCGTTACGCCCCGCCGCCGCCGGCGAGCGCCGCCAGCAGCAAGAGCGCGACGATATTGGTGATCTTGATCATCGGGTTCACCGCAGGGCCCGCCGTGTCCTTGTACGGATCGCCGACGGTGTCGCCCGTGACCGAGGCCTTGTGGGCTTCGGAACCCTTGCCGCCGTGATTGCCGTCCTCAATGTATTTTTTGGCGTTGTCCCATGCGCCGCCGCCGGCGGTCATGGAGAGCGCCAGGAAGAGGCCCGTGACGATGACGCCCATCAGCATTGCGCCGACAGCGGACAGCGCCATCGATTTGCCGGCCACCGCGAGCACCGCAAAGTAAAGAACGAGCGGCGACAGGATCGGCAGGAGCGAAGGGACCATCATTTCCTTGATGGCCGCGCGCGTCAGCATGTCGACGGCGCGCCCATAGTTCGGCTTTGAGGTGCCCGCCATAATGCCCGGATCTTCGCGAAACTGGGTGCGGACCTCCTCAACCACCGCGCCTGCGGCGCGGCCCACAGACTGCATCGCCATGGAGCCGAAGAGATAGGGCAGGAGGCCGCCGAAGAAGAGCCCGACGACGACGTACGGATTAGACAGGGAGAAATCGATGGCGACGTCGGCGAAAGCGGGGAAATCCGCCGGGTGGCTGACGAAGTGGTTTATATCCTCCGTATACGCGGCAAACAGAACGAGCGCCCCGAGCCCCGCCGAACCGATCGCGTACCCCTTGGTCACCGCCTTGGTCGTATTGCCGACGGCGTCGAGCGCGTCAGTGGTTTCGCGGACCGACCCTTCAAGGCCGGCCATCTCCGCGATGCCGCCCGCATTGTCCGTCACCGGACCAAAGGCGTCGAGGGCGACGATCATGCCGGCGAGCGCGAGCATCGTCGTCACCGCCGTCGCGATGCCGTAGAGGCCCGCCAGATTGTAAGCGACGATGATGCCGATCACGATGACGATCGCCGGGCCGGCGGTCGCCTCCATGGAGACGGCGAGACCCTGAATGACATTGGTGCCGTGGCCCGTTTCGGAGGCGGCGGCGACGGACTTCACCGGACGGAACCCCGTTCCGGTGTAATACTCCGTAATCCACACAATTAGGCCCGTGACGATGAGGCCGAGAACGCCGCACAAAAAGAGGCTCATGCCGGTGAAGCTCTGGCCGCCTGTGGTTTCGCCGATCGGGTCGGAGAAGCCAAAGACGAAGTTGGTGACAAGGCCGATCGCGATCAACGACAGGACGCCCGTCGCAATGAGGCCTTTGTAGAGCGCGCCCATCACATTCGTGGAGCCTTGCGAGAGGCGAACGGCGAAGGTGCCCGCAATTGACGTAACAATGCATGCGCCGCCGATCGCCAGGGGATAGAGCATGAAGTTGGCGGCGTTCGCCGTGAACAGGATCGAGCCGAGGACCATCGTCGCGGCGACCGTCACGACATAGGTTTCGAACAGGTCCGCGGCCATGCCGGCGCAGTCGCCGACATTGTCGCCCACATTGTCTGCAATCGTTGCGGCGTTGCGCGGATCGTCTTCAGGAATGCCGGCCTCGACCTTGCCGACCATGTCGCCGCCGACGTCAGCGCCCTTCGTGAAGATGCCGCCGCCAAGACGCGCAAAAACTGAGATAAGGGACGCGCCGAGCGACAGGGCGATAAGGCCGGTGACGACCTCGCGGCTTTCAGGCGCCTTTCCGAGGAGACCTGTCAGCACGGCGAAAAAGCCGGCGAGACCGATGAGCGCGAGGCCTGCGACAAGCATGCCGGTTACGGCGCCTGCGCGAAATGCGACCGAGAGACCCTTTTCAAGGCTTTCGCTCGCCGCCTGGGTGGTGCGGACATTTGCGCGCACCGACACCAGCATGCCGATAAAGCCAGCCGCGCCGGACAGGATCGCGCCGACGGCGAAACCGATCGCCGGGATCAGGTTGAAGCCGAATGCGACCAGAAGGATAACGAACACGGCGGCGCCGGCGATCATGATGGTCGTGTACTGGCGATTAAGATAGGCGGTCGCGCCTTCCTGAATCGCGCCGGCGATTTCCTTCATCCGGTCATTGCCGGCCGGCAGCGCCATCACGGACTGAATTGTGAAAACGCCGTAAAGAATGGCGAGCGCGCCTGCTCCGATGATCAGCGCCAAGCTTAGAGTCATTTGACGATTACCCTTCCCGGTGTCGTTCGCCGCAGCCAAGCCGCCCGCGCGCCAACGCGCGCAAAACAGATCAGGCCGCGCCTAGTTCGCTCAAGTGAATGTCGCGGGAATCCCCCGAAATGGCCGGCGCGGCACCAGCAGTCGGCTCATTCAGGCCGCGCAGTTTGGAACCGTCCGCTTCAATCGGCCCCGCAGGCCAAAATCGAGCGGACCGTACCCATCAGGACGATGAAATCAATTGCTAAATTCAGACCGCAGCGGCGCGGCGGACGGCGCGGACGCAACGCCCGTGACAACGTCGCCGCGCCGGGCGCAATCAGGAAACGGCGGCTTCGTCGGTTCGGCCGGGCCGCGCGCCCTCCGCATCGGTCAGCTCTTTAACCCAAGGGTATTTCTCGGCCGTTTCGAGATCGTAACCTAGATTGCGGGCCGTGCGCGTGCGCGGCGCATCGGCCTGCGTCGCGTAGAACGTGCCGAACATCCGGTCCCAGAAGAACTCCGCAATACCGAAATTCCCGGTCTCGTTATGGAAGTGATGCGCAAGATGGCGCTGCTTGATCACCTTCCAGAATGTCGATTTCGGCTCAAACGCCAAGTGCTGCCCGGCATGCAGGAACTCCGTGTAGCACGTCATGATCAGGAAACCGGCGATCGCCGCGGCGGCGCCCGCCAAGCCGCTGACCGCCCAGCCGATGGGGCCGGCGATCATCGCGATCGGCGGCAGAGTTGTGTGCAATCCGCCGAATAAGACGGACAAATCATTTGGAAATCTGTGGTGGTCGTAGTGGACCCTTTTCCAGAAGCCCGCGAGCGCCGGCGTCTTGTACATCCAGCTCCCATGCAGGATGAACCGATGCGTGACATACCAGGAAATCGGAAAAAGCAGCGCCCCGGCCGTAAAGGCGATTGCGAGCCCTAGAAACGATGTCATCGTCGAAAACGCCACAACGAGCCCTAAGACGATCAAGCCGGCGTAGACTTGAATCGCCGGATAAGTGATGTAGGCGCGCCACAGGTCCGAGAACGACATCCGGTTCAGGAGGTAGTTCTGGTTCTTCCAAGCCTTGTAGCCGATGAAGACGCCACCCTTGAAAATGCTCACAAACCGCCCCGTTCTTGACTCCAAGCGTCCTGAAGACGCGCGCTTTCACTCACGCGCCATATACGCGCGTCGCGTCGTCGGTCCAAGCCGCGCGACCGCTAGCCGCGGGTTGGCTCCGGCGCATAACGGCCACAGCTCGACGATCGTCGCATCGTCCAGGGGTGATTTTATCAGGATCACACGATACAAACCGGCCTTGAAGAGTGTCGCGCTGCAGCGGCGGCGAGGACTCTCCGCGCACGCGGGGGCGTAATTGGGTATGGTGGCAAATCCTGAAAAACTGGGCGGGGGTCGCCCCGCCGCAGCGGGCAAGTCTATTGGACGAGGGCGCGTCGAAGCGGACGTCCCGACCGCCGCCAATGTCGAGGTTTCCTTGAACGGCTCCCAAAGAACAAAAAGTTACGCGGACGGGATCGCCGTCCAGACCAAGGGACGGCGCGCCTTCTCGACGATTATGGACGCGGTCGACGCGCTCAAAGAGAGCGATCGCGGGTACCGCTTCCACAATGTGCGCGGCGATCTGATCTCGCAGATCGAGTACCGCGATCTTGGCGCGCGCGCGAGGGAACTCGGACGCCGCCTCGCAGAGAGGTTTGAACCGGGCGCGCGTCTTGGGCTCGTCGCCGAGACGAGCCCGTCTTTCCTGCTGGCGTTCTACGCCTGCCAGTCCGCCGGGCTCGTGCCTGCGCCCATGCCATTGCCGGTCAATCTCGGCGGCAAGGAAGGCTATCTTCAACAAATCCGACTGATGACGATCGGCTCGGCCGCCGCGGCGGTCATCGGCCCGAAGATGGTGCGCCCGTTCCTGGAGGAGGCGGTTGAAGGCCTGCCGGGCGTCGCCGCCATGGACTTCGACGAACTTGACGCGCTGCCGGCGTCGCAAACGGATCCAAAGCCCTTTGGACCCGATGACGCGTGCTATATTCAGTATTCGTCCGGATCGACCAGCGCGCCGAAAGGCGTCATCGGGACACAAGCCTCCGTCACCGCCAATCTTCACGGGATCACGGCGCATGGCTTGCAGGTGACGGAAGGGGACCATGCGGTCACCTGGTTGCCGATGTACCATGACATGGGGCTGATCGGTTTCGCGCTGTCGCCCATGTACGCCGGAATGGGCGTTGACTATCTCGCCACGTCAGATTTCGTCCGTCGACCATTGATGTGGCTGCGCTTGATGACGCGCTCAGAGGCGACGATCACTTACAGCCCATCATTCGGGTACGAACTCGCGGCGCGCCGCGCCGCGCGCGCTGAAGACGGCGCAATCGAGCTGTCGAAGCTAAGGGTCGCCGGCATCGGCGCCGACATGGTCCGGCCCGAAGCGCTTGATGCGTTTGCCGAAGCGTTCGAACCGCACGGCTTTGACCCGCGGGCCTTTCTGCCGAGCTATGGGATGGCCGAGGCGACCCTGGCGATCACGTTCACCGAAGTGGGCGCGCCGATCGAGGTGGACAGCGTCGACATGCGTCACTTCAATCGGTCCGGCGTCGCCCAACCGGCGTCGGCTTTGACGTCTGCGGCGCAGACGCGCAACTTCGTCCTGTGCGGATCGCCATTGCCGGAGCACGACCTTGAAGTGCGCGGTGGTGATGGCGAACCCCTCGCGGACCGCGCCGTCGGTCGGATTTTCATCAAGGGGCCGAGCCTGACGCCCGGTTACTTCCAGAACGCCGAAGCGACCGACGCAATGTATCATGACGGTTGGCTCGACACCGGCGACATGGGCTACATGCTGGACGGTCAGATCGTCATCACCGGCCGCGCGAAGGACCTCATTATCATCAATGGCCGGAACATCTGGCCGCAGGATATTGAGTGGGCGGTCGAAGCGACCCCCGGCGTCCGCAAGAATGGCGTGGCGGCGTTCTCCGTAGACGATGGGTCGAGTGAACGCATCGTTGTGGTCGTTGAGCGTCGGGGCGGAATGTCCGACGACGAACTTGGCGACATGAAGCGCGACGTGATGAACGCCATCCAGACGGCTGCCGGTTCGCCGGCCGAAATCGTGCTCGCCCGCCCGCATTCCATGGTCCTGACGTCTTCCGGCAAGCTCTCGCGCGCCAAGGTCAAGGCGAAGTATCTGGATGGCGCGTTTGATCCGCCCGCGGCGAACGCCGAAATGGCGGTCGCGGAAGGCGGCGCGTGAGCCCAAGGACGCTGCGGCGCGTCGCCGTCACCGGCGGCACTGGTTTTCTCGGCGGCGCGCTCATTGATCTCCTTCTTCGCGAAGGCGTAAGCGTTGCGGCGCTGGCGCGAACGCCCGCTAAGCTCGACAGGTTCAGCGGGCGGATCGACGTCGTCCAAGGCGATCTCGCGGACGAAGACGCGCTGCGGCGACTGGCGGACGACGCCGACGCGTTTGTCCACGCCGCGGCCCTCACCCACGCCCTGACAAAGCGCGACTTTGACGCCGCGAATGTGGAAGGCGCCGCCAACGCCGCGCGCGCCGCTTTCGGGGCCCGGGCTCGCTTTATCTTCATCTCGTCGATCGCCGCGCGCCGCCCGGATCTATCGGACTACGCGGCGTCAAAAGCCGGCGGCGAAGCGGCGGTCACGACGATCGCCGGCGCGCATGAAAAGCGTTTCGGCGCCGAGATAACCGAAGTCTCGCCTGCGCAATGGGTGATCCTGCGGGCGCCGGCGCTTTACGGGCCCTATGACGAGGCGACGCTGCCGTACTTCAAGATGGCGAAGATCGGTCTCGCGCCGGAGCCCGCCGCCACCCCGGCGCCGCGCGCGTCGATCCTTTTCGTGGAGGATATGGCCCGGGCGATCCTCACCGCCGCCCGCGAAGCGCCGGACGGCGTCATTTATGATGTCGGCGACACAGAACCGCAGGGCCACAGCTGGGCGGAGATCGGCCGCGCGCTCGGAGCCGCATTCGACAAGCGCCCTCTTCGCATCCCGGCGCCGAGACCCATATTGACCGCGCAGGCGGCGATCGCCGAGGTCATTGCGAGGGTCAGAGGGCGCGCGACGATCGTCACCCGCGGGAAGATTCGGGAGTTTTTTCACCCGGATTGGGTGGCGGGCGAACCCGCCCTCGGGGGCGCGACCTCCTGGCGGGCGACCACGCCTTTGGCGGAGGGATTTGCAAAAACGCTGAAGTGGTACCAAGAACGAGGGCTGATTTAAGATCGACGCCTGGCGATGCGGATTGTTTGAAATGCGCCAGGGACGAACGGGAGGCGACATGGCGGCGAACGGCGAAGCCCCGCGCGAAGGCGGCATCCAGGAGGACGACGACCTCGTCTTTCGAAAGATCTGCGCGCTTTTGGAGCCGCAGAACCAGACCAACGTCAAACTGACGCGCGACACCGATCTTGTGGCGGATCTTGAGATCGACAGCGTCTCGGTACTCGACATCGTCATGGACGTGGAAGACACCTACGATATCTCCATCCCGGTCAATGTGATCTCCGAGACGCGCACGATTGGCGAGCTCGTCGACGCCATTCACAAGACCAAGAAAGAACAGGCGTAAGCCCATGGGCCTTTTCGAAAAGTTCGAGAAAACCGCCGCCCTCTACAACGGGCTTTCCGACGCCGGACGAAATCCGTTCACGGTGGTGATGGAGGAATTGCTGAGCCCGACGCGGGCGAGCATCAAGGGCAAGGAAACGGTGCTCGCGGGCACCCACAATTATCTCGGCATGACCTTCAATGAGGACGCCATTGAAGCCGGCCAGGCGGCGATCGCCGCTCATGGCACTGGGACCACGGGCTCACGCTTCGCCAACGGCACCTATGGCATCCACCGCGCGCTTGAAGAGGATCTCGCCAAGTTCCTCGGCCTTGACCACTGCATCGTCTTCTCGACCGGGTACCAGGCCAATCTCGGCGCGATCGCGGGATTGTTGAAGGCCGGCGAAGACGTCGCGCTGATCGACGCCGACTGCCACGCCTGCATTTATGACGGCTGTCAGCTCGCTGGCGTTGAAACGATCCGTTTCCGTCATAACGATCCTGAGAGCCTCGATAAAAGGCTTGGACGCGTCTCACCGGACGTGAAAGGCAAACTCGTTTGCATTGAAGGCATGTATTCGATGTTCGGCGACATCGCGCCTGTGAAGGAGTTCGTTGAGGTCGCGCACAAGCATGGGGCGTATTTGTTCGTGGACGAAGCGCATTCCTTCGGCGTCTACGGAGAAAACGGCCGCGGCGTCTCCGAGGCTGACGGCGTCATGGATGAGATCGACTTCTACTCCGGCACCTTTTCGAAAAGCCTCGCATCGGTCGGCGGGTTCGTGGCCTCAAACCACAAGGAAGTGGATTATCTCCGGTTCTCCGCGAGCCCCTACAAGTTCACGGCCTCGCCGACGCCCGCGAACATCGCCTCAACTCACGCAGCGTTGACGCGAATTTCCGAAGATCCTGGCATTCGAGAGAGAATGTGGGAGAACGCGAACAGGATCCACGCCGCCCTGCGGCAGCTCGGCTTCCACGTAGCTGCGGACCCTGCGCCCGTCATTTCGGTGCTCTTCAAGCGCGCCGACGACGCGTTCGCGGGCTGGCATACGCTTCTTGAGAACGGCGTCTACGTGAATATGGCGATCCCCCCGGCGACGCCGAACTCGATGTCGCTCCTGCGGCTTTCGGTCTCGGCCGCGCACACGGCCGACGACATTGACCGGATCGTATCGGCGTACACGGCGATGGCCGACGCCATTCCCGTCTCGCGAGCGGCGGAGTAGCCGAGCTCAACCCTGTGGGAGCGACACGAGCGCAACGGCCTTGTCAAGCTTGCGCGGCGCCTCTTTTGCGACCACATTCCGCGGCGTCCCCACGGTTCGTGGCGGGACGGCGGCCGTCGGGGAGGTATTGGCGACGCGCGTAGCAGCGCGCGTCGTGTTTCTCGCGGCTGCTTTTCTGTCACCGAACCCGATCCGCAAGGGCGTGGAAAAAGCGGCGGGGACGCGAGAAACGGAGCGACTTGAGCAATGACGAAACTACGTGCGGCCGCGCGGGGCGCGAGCCTCGCCTTGACGGCGGCGATCGGGCTTTCCGGCGTGCTCGCCGCGGAGGACGCTTCCGCGGCGAAAGGCGAGTTCGATCACTCTTTCGAACATGTGAGCTGTACGGGCGCGCCGAACGAAGTACGCGTAACGGTCCAAGGCGTCGATGAATCAATCGGGCTGATGCGGGCGGATCTGTACCGGAATGACGCCGACGGCTTCCTCAAACGCGCCGGCAGGGTCGCCAAAGTCAGCTTCGCCGCAAAAGCTCCGTTCACTCAGTTTTGCATGCGCGCGCCCATTGAGGGCGATTTCGCCATCGCCGTCTACCATGACGAAAACGCCAACAAAACGTTCGACAAGAAAGCGTTCGGCCTGCCGGACGAACCCTATGGGATCTCCAACGACCCGGTGATCCGTTTCGCGCCGCCAAAAGTCGAAGAAGCGTTGTTCTCGGTGCCGAAGGACGGCGCCGCGGTCGTGATCACCCTGAAAGAATAGGCCGCCGAAAGACGGCGTCCCAGAGGCGAAGCGACATGAATACGTCTGCTGGCGTGAAAATCGTTCCCGTCGATGGCGCCGCCGGCCGCAAGGCGTTCATTGCCGCCGGTCATGTTCCCTACAAGGACGACCCGGCTTATGTTGCGCCGCTCGACCTGGAGGTGGGCTCACGCCTCAATCCGGCGGAGAACCCGACGCTAAAGGGCGCAGCCCATCAGCTTTTTATCGCCGAAAAGGACGGCGCCCCGGTTGGACGTATTGCAACGCTCGTCAACAAGCTTCACCTTGAGACGCACAAAGACGATACGGCGCATTTCGGCTTCCTGGACGCAGTCGATGACCCCGATGTCTTTTCCGCGCTTCTTACGGCTGCGGAGAACTGGGCGCGGGCGCAGGGCCATTCTCGCATCGCCGGGCCTTTCAGTTTTTCCGTCAATGAAGAGCTTGGCCTTCTGATCGACGGCTTCGACACGCCGCCCTATTTCCTGATGCCCCATGGCCGACCCTGGTACCAAACCCATGTCGAGGCGGCGGGCTATGAAAAGGCGATGGACCTTTACGCGCTCTCCTACAAGAACGTGAAGGACTTCATTCCTGAGAAACGCAAACGGTTCGTGGACCGGGCGCTTGCAAATCCGAAGGTGACTATTCGCCGGGCGGATTTCTCCCGCTTCAAGGAGGAAGTTCGGCTCGCGGTCGATATTTTCAACGACGCCTGGTCGGAGAACTGGGGATTCGTTCCGTTTACGGAGGCGAACGCCGAACACATGTCGTCGGAGCTCAGGCCGATTATCGAAAAGCACAATTTCGTGATCTGTGAATATGACGGCGAGCCGGCCGCGTTTGCGCTCGTCTTCCCGAACATCAACGAAGCGACGCGCGACTTTGGCGGCAAGCTCTTTCCATTCAACTGGGCGAAGCTTCTCTACCGATTGAAAGTCAAACGCCTGACACAAGCGCGAATGCCGCTGATGGGCGTGCGCAAGAAGCTCCAGGGTAAGCCGATTGGACTCGCCTTCGCATACAAGATGATCGACATCATGCAGATCGACAACATGGAAAGAGGCCTTCAGTCGTCGGAGCTCTCCTGGATCCTCGAGACGAATACGCCGATGCTCAATGTACTGACGGAGATGGGCGGTGAGATTTACAAGACGTACCGGATCTACGCAAAGGCGCTATAGGGCCGCCGGCGGCGGCGCGATCGCCGCGGCGTTCTTCAGCGCCGTCGTTCTCGCGCAGCCGACAACGACCGACATTGTCTATTTTGACTATCGGGTGGTGAACTCGTATCCGCACGACCCCAATGCGTACACACAAGGCTTGCTCGTCCATGATGGCGACTTTTTCGAGAGCACCGGGATCGAGGGCGATTCAAGCGTGCGTCGGGTCGACATCGAGACGGGCGACGTAAAGCAGCACCAGGCGCTCCCGGATCAATTCTTTGGCGAAGGGATGACCCTCGTCGACGATCGCCTCATTATGCTCACCTATCGCGCAGGCGTCGCTTTCGTTCTGTCTAAGGATGGCTTTCGCCGGATCGACCAGTTCCGTTACGCCGGCGAAGGCTGGGGCCTCGCCCATGATGGCGCGCGCCTGATTATGAGCGACGGCACCGACGTGATCGAGTTCCGCGATCCAGAGACGTTCCACGTCGTCGAAAGCGTCAAGGTCACGTATCGCGGCAGGCCGTTAAACCGGCTGAATGAGCTTGAGTTCATTGAAGGGCGGATTTACGCGAACGTCTACACCACCGACCAGATTGTCCGTATCAATCCCGACACCGGCGCCGTCGACGCGGTTATCGACCTCACGGGCCTCCTGCCCGAAACGGAACGCGGCGCGCAGCAGGGCAAGCCGCCCGAGGTTCTAAACGGCGTCGCCCATGACGCCGAAACCGGCCGATTGTTCGTGACCGGAAAGTACTGGCCGAAGGTCTACGAAATCGAACTTGTCGCGCGATCGCAATAGCCGCCGACAGCCCTCGCCTATCGCAGCATTGGCTCATCGAAACTGCGCAGCTTGCGCGAGTGGAGCGCGCCGTTGGCGGCTTCGGCCCGCAGCAGTTCCGCCGCGCGCAGCCCGGCCGCCAGATGCTGACTGACCCGTTCCTGGTAAAACGCATCTGCCATACCCGGCAGCTTTAATTCGCCATGAATTGGCCGGTCGGAGACGCACAGGAGCGTCCCATAAGGAACTCTGTAGCGATAACCGTTGGCTGCGATGGTCGCCGACTCCATATCGATCGCGATCGCCCGCGACTGATTGAGCCGGACCGCCATCTGCTCAAAGCGAAGTTCCCAGTTTCTGTCCGCCGTCGTCACAATTGTCCCTGTTCGCAGGACATCCTTGATGCGGCCGCCCGCAGGCGCAGTCTCCGCCACGGCCTGGGTCAGCGCCAACTGCACCTCGGCGATTGTCGGCAAAGGGACGGTAGGGTCCAGAGCCTCATCGAGAACCTTGTCGTCGCGCAGATAGGCGTGAGCGAGCACATAGTCGCCAAGGCGCTGCGTCCGGCGCAGTCCGCCGCAATGGCCAATCATCAGCCAGACATGCGGGCGCAGGACGGCCAGATGATCCGTAATCGTTTTCGCATTTGACGGCCCGACGCCGATATTGACGAGCGTCACGCCATTATGGCCTGCGCGCACGAGATGATACGCCGGCATCTGGGGCGGCTTTGGCGCAGGCGCCGCGTCCGCAGCGTCGCCGCGGCGCGTCACCCGATTGCCCGGCGCCACGAAGGCGTCGGCCTCGCCGGCTTCAAGCGCCTTCATCGCGTATTGGCGGAATTCGTCCACATAACGCTGGTAGTTCGTAAAGAGAATAAAGTTCTGAAAATGGATGGGCGCCGTCGCGGTGTAGTGCTGGATACGATGCAGAGAATAGTCGGTCCGCTCCGCGCTGAAGAGGCTGAGCGGCGACGGTCCGTCGCGGCGCAAGATCATCCGTCCATCAACGACATCGTCATTCGTGGTGACGAGGTTCGGCGCGTGGAACGCAAACGGCAGGCGCTCGCGCTGCTCGACCGTCAACGCGGCCGTCGCGCGCTCCAGGGCGAAGGTGAGCGGGATCGGCGTGTCGGAGGGCCCGACCGAAAGTCGCGCGCCATAGTCGGCGCAAAGACGGCCGAGCTCCTCCTGAAGATACGGGCGGTAAAGCGCCGGCTGAGTGATCGACGCGCCATAGACCTGGGCCTCAGCCACCCGGCCGAGCGCCAGATTGCTCGTTTGCGTCGCATTCTCCGGCGGGACTTCCGCCCTCAGATAGGGGTAGGCGGGGGCTTGCGTCATCGCCACGGCGTCGCCGCGGGCAAACGCGTCGAGCCCGACCGCGACCTTCGTCATCGCCGCGTCATATAGCGCTTCCAGCCGGTCAATCGCGTCATCCGGCCCCGAACATTCCGTAAGCCGGTCAGCGAAATCACCCATGCGCGCGCTCCTAGTCCGCCACGATTGACGATACGCCAAGCCGCGGGGGCGGCCAATCATCCAAACGCCTACGCGGCGTCTTCTCCAACGAGAATGTCCCGCTTGCCGGCGTGGTTCGCCGAGCTGACGACGCCCTCTTCCTCCATCCGCTCAATGAGCGTGGCGGCGCGGTTATAGCCAATCTGGAGGCGGCGCTGAATGTAGGAGGTCGATGCTTTGCGGTCGCGCAGCACGACGGCGACCGCCTTGTCATAGAGCGCATCGCCGGAGGAGGTGTTGCCGCCAATGTCGAGGCCGGCCATCGCCGGATCGTCCTCGGACATCTCCGTGACTTCCTGGACATAGTCCGGCTTGCCCTGTTTCTTCAGGTGCCTGACGACTTTCTCCACTTCATCGTCGGATACGAATGCGCCGTGGACACGCGTGATGCGCCCGCCGCCCGCCATATGGAGCATGTCACCCTGGCCCAAGAGCTGCTCTGCGCCCTGCTCGCCAAGTATCGTTCGTGAGTCAATCTTTGACGTCACCTGGAAACTGATCCGTGTCGGGAAGTTCGCCTTGATCGTGCCGGTAATGACGTCGACGGACGGGCGCTGCGTCGCCATGATGAGATGGATGCCGGCCGCCCGCGCCATCTGGGCGAGCCGCTGGACCATCGCCTCAATGTCCTTTCCGGCGACCATCATCAGGTCGGCGACTTCGTCGATGATCACGACGATGAACGGCATCGGCTCATAGTCAAGCTCTTCCGTCTCATAGACGGGCTCGCCGGTCTCCTGATCGTAGCCGGTATGCACGGTGCGCGACAGCGATTCGCCGCTCTCTTCCGCTTCCAGGACACGCTGATTGAAGCCTGTGATATTTCGCACGCCAACTTTTGACATGCGGCGATAGCGCTCCTCCATTTCGCGCACAGTCCATTTCAGCGCGACGACCGCTTTTCTGGGGTCTGTCACCACAGGCGCCAAAAGATGCGGGATGCCCTCATAGACCGACAGCTCGAGCATCTTCGGATCGATCATGATCAGCTTGCAGCGATCCGGCGGCAGACGATAAAGCAGCGACAGGATCATCACATTGATGCCCACCGACTTGCCGGATCCCGTCGTGCCGGCGATGAGAAGGTGCGGCATACGGGCGAGATCCGCGAACATCGGCTCGCCGCCAATCGATTTGCCGAGCGCAAGCGTGAGGTCGCCGCGCGTGCCCTCATAGGCTGGCGCGGCCATCATCTCACGGATAAACACCGTCTCCCGGTTCTGGTTTGGCAACTCAATGCCAATGGCGTTCCGTCCAGGGATCACTGCGACTCGCGCCGCGATCGCGCTCATGGATCGGGCGATATCGTCGGCGAGGCCGATGACGCGCGAGGACTTCACGCCGGCCGCGGGCTCCAATTCGTAGAGCGTGACGACGGGTCCGGGGCGCACATTGATAATCTCCCCGCGCACGCCGAAATCGGCGAGTACGGTCTCTAGCATCCGGGCGTTCTTCTCCAGCGCTTCGTCAGAGACCGTCTCGGCCTTCAGGGCGGGCGGCTTGCCGAACAGGCCGAGCGCAGGCAGTTGATAGTCGCCGGGTGAGAAATGCGGCAGGCTGGGCTGCGCTTCTTTGGCTTCTCGACGGCTCTTCTTCTTTGTGGGCTTTGAACGAATGATGTTGCGCGCGCGAGCGGGGATCGCCTCGTCCTCGTAGAAGTCTTCCTCCGCGACGCCATCATCGACCGCGTCGTTCGCATCCAAAGGCGGCTCCTTGTGGACGCTTTCTTCAAGCAGCGGCTCTGCGTCATCACGCGCCGCGCCGCTGCGCGCACGCAAAGGAAGATCGAGCTGCGCGCGCTCAAGACGGCGGGAGGCGCGACGGGTGAGACAGGACAACGCCGCGCCCGCCTCGCGCGCGCGCTCAGCCGTCAGCCCAAGGACGAACGCCTGCGCCGCAAACGCGCAAACGCCGGCCGCCCCGGCGAACGCCGTCGCGGCTTGCGCGCCGCCGAACACATCAGTGATCAGATTGAAAAGCGCATCGCCGAGCGCGCCGCCGACGCCCACCACATAGGGCCATGATGTCGGAACCGGCGCGGCGGCGAGCGCAAGCGCCGCAAGCGCGATCGAAATCGGCGCCGCCGCGAACCGCAACCACGCAAGCGCCGGCGTGCGCATCGGCAACCTGTGTCCGCCGCCCGCGACCGCGGCCGCGCCCCAGACGAAGAGGCCCGCAGGGATGAACCAGGCCGCGCCGCCGATGAACTGAAGCGCAAGATCCGCCGCGATCGCCCCGTCCACGCCGGCTGCGTTGGCCACCGGCGCAGGCGTGGCGAGATTCACGCTCGGATCGCTGATCGAATGGGTCGCCAGCGCCAACGCGCTCCAAAGACTCAAACACAATAACGCCGCGCCGCCCCCATAAGCGAGGAATGCGCGCCGCGCATCGCTTAGCCGTTCCGGCAAGGTGCGGATTTCTTCGCGGCGGTCGCGGCGGGGGCGTGTCGTGCGTCGTGGCATAAATCGTTGGCGGTTGCGCGTCGGTGGCTGGCTGACGAACAGCTTCAGTGTCGCACGCACAACGCAAAAATGGGTTAATCTGCGTTAACCTTTTCGGGGGCCCATCCGAAAGGGCGACTGAAGTCCGCCGCGCCTCACCCGCCGACGCACGCCCCGCCGGATCCTCAGATCACCGGTTCGCGAACTCCGGATAAGCCTCAAGGCCAAGCTCAATACGATCAAGGCCCGTCGATTCCGCTTCGTCGCTCGCGCGCACGCCGATCGAGTACCGCAGCATGATCCAGAACGCCATGCTCATCCCGAAAACGAATACGCCGTTCATCACGACGCCAATCAACTGGCCGAGCACCCAGGCGTCCGCATTCGTCCAGGGAACGATCAGTGTTCCCCATATCCCGCACAGAAGATGCGCCGGGATCGCGCCGACAACGTCGTCGATGCGCAGCCGATCGAGGAGCGGCACCGACGCAGTGACGATGACGCCGCCGAACGCGCCGATCATCACTGCCTGCCAGATCGCCGGCGCGAGCGGCTCGGCGGTAATCGAGACGAGCCCGCCGATTGCGCCATTCAGGACAATGGTGAGATCCGTCTTTTTATAAATGAAGGAGGTCATGGCGATGGCGGCCAAGACGCCGCCGCACGCGGCCATGTTTGTATTGACAATGACGTTCGCCACCGAGACCGCGTCGTCGATCGACCCGAGCGCAAGCTGTGAGCCGCCATTGAACCCAAACCACCCAAGCCAAAGGATAAACGTCCCAAGCGTCGCAAGCGGCAGATTTGATCCCGGCATCGGCGTCGCGCGTCCGCCCACATACCGCCCGTTTCGGGGGCCGAGGACAAGCGCGCCTGCAAGCGCCGCCCAGCCGCCGGTCGCGTGCACAAGCGTCGAGCCCGCGAAGTCAGAAAAGCGCCATTGCGCGTCGAGATATCCCTCGCCCCACTCCCAGGACGCCTGGATCGGATAGATGAGACCCGTCAGCAAGGCGACGAAAATCAGGAATGGCCAAAGCTTGATGCGTTCGGCGAGGGTGCCGGAGACGATCGACGCCGCCGTCGCCACAAAGACCATCTGGAAGTACCAGTCCGACGAGGCGGCATAGCCAGTGTTCAGAATATCCGCATCATCCGCGGACCAGAAACCGAACTCGCCAAGCAGCCCGCCCGGCTCCACGCCATAAATGAGATTGTATCCGGTGAGCCAGACCATCAGTCCCGCGATGGAATATAGGGCGATGTTCTTGAGGCAGATCGTCGCTGCGTTCTTCGAACGGACGAGCCCAACTTCCAGCATGCAAAAGCCCGCGGCCATGAACATGACCACCATGCCGCAAAACAGAAAAAGCAGCGTATTGAAGACGACGCGCGAGGA
The DNA here is from genome assembly GCA_039819085.1 of Pseudomonadota bacterium. Lineage (GTDB taxonomy): Bacteria > Pseudomonadota > Alphaproteobacteria > Caulobacterales > Parvularculaceae > MED-G105. The sequence goes on along the minus strand of JBCBSQ010000006.1, from coordinate 2,504 downwards.
ATCGGACGCCGGCCCCGCCTCCTGCGCCAACGCGCCCGTCGCGGCACCGACCGCCATGAGCGCCGGCGCGCCGAAAAACACCAAGGCCTGGCGAAACTGGCGAAAGGAAGACTTGGCGCGCATAAGATGCCCCTTCTTTTGGCGCCTTATGCCGGCGCGCTATTTATGCGTAGACTAAAATGCTAATGGGGCGCGTGCCGCAATGCAACATAGGCGGACGGCCCGACGGGCGCTGTGCGCCCTCAAGAGCAGGCTTGCGGCGCGGGACCTGGTGTCGCCTCGCCTTCCGCGGCGGTGGGATGTAATGAGCGGTCATGGCTAGTGATGACATCTCCGTTCATGAAGATTCTGATGCGACCGCTTGCGACGTCGCGGTTGTCGGCGGTGGGCTAGCTGGCGCGACCCTCGGCCTTGCTCTGGCGCAAGAGGGTTTCTTGGCGGCGATCGTCGACGCGGTCGATCCGGCGACGATGCGCGCGGCGTCCTTCGACGGACGCACCACGGCCCTCGCCTACGCCACCGCTCGTATGTTCCGCCGCCTCGGACTTTGGGAGGCGATCGCACCGCACGCGGAGCCGATCCGCGACATTCTGGTGACGGACGGCGCGCTCAAGAGCCCATCGACACGCGGCGGCGTCTCCGAGAGCCGCCTGCATTTCGACGGACGCGACCTTGAGGGCGAGAGCGTTCTTGGTTGGATCGTGGAGAACCGGATTCTCCGTAATGCGCTTTTTGACGCGGTGACATCGGCCGAGGGGGTCAGCCTCATAGCGCCGGCCCGGTCCGTCGACGCGGCGTTCAAGGGCGGCCGCGCAACGCTTAAACTCGACAATGGCCGCGACGTCACGGGGTCACTCATCGTGGCGGCGGACGGCAAACGGTCCCCCCTCGCCGCGCGCGCAGGCATCCGCGCCCTTCGATGGGGATACGGACAAAAGGGAATCGTCGTCACAGTCAGCCATGAACGGCCACATGAAGGCGTCGCGCAAGAGTATTTCTTGCCAGGCGGGCCGTTCGCCATTCTGCCGATGACTGAAGATCGTTGCTCTCTCGTCTGGACGGAGCGCGACGATTTGGCGGACGCCTACATGGCGCTTGATGACGATGCGTTCCTTGAAGCCATCAGCGACCGGTTCGGCGAGTATCTGGGCGACCTTCGCTTGGCGGGCCCAAGGTCATCGTTCCCGCTGTCGTTTCATTTCTCAGAACGTTTCGCCGCGCCGCGGCTTGCGCTCGCAGGCGACGCCGCGCGCGCTATCCATCCGATCGCCGGCCAGGGCTTTAACCTTGGACTGAAGGACGTCGCCGCGCTTGTCGATGTGCTGGTCGACGCGCGCGGGCTTGGCCGCGACATCGGCGACATTGGCGTCCTTGGAGAATATGACCGCTGGAGGCGGTTCGATTCCACCGCGCTCGCCTTCGGCACGGATGCCCTGAACCGCCTCTTCTCGAATGACATCGCGCCGATTCGAGCGGCCCGACGCATTGGCCTTTCCGCCGTCAACGCAATCCGGCCGCTAAAGAAGACGTTTATGCGGGAATCCGGCGCTGATCTCGGCCGCCTGCCGCGTTTGTTGCAGCCCGGCGTCTAGCCGCGCAGCACCAGTTCGCCTTCGCGGGTCTCAACGCTCTTCAGCCGCGACAGGAAGCTCATGCCGAGCAGGTTCACATCGAGTTGCGCGTCGGGCAGCACGAACGCTTTGACGTCCTCAACATGCAGCGCCCCGACCTCCATCCTCGACAGCATAACGAGAGCGGCGTGCGTCTCTCCATTCGCCGTGCGCATCGGGTATGTAAAGTCCGCCGCGCTCGTATGAACGCCGGCGGCGCGCGCGTCGCTGTCGCGCAACACGACATAGCTTGCGCCGGTGTCTACGAGAAAATTCGCACTCGAATTATTGACGTCCATCACCAGAAAGAATTGCGCATGGGGGCCTGGCCGCACACGCACTTCGCGCGCCGCGCTGGAAAAATATGTGTCGAGATTCTGGTCTGAAACCCGAGCGCTCGCAGCCGTTACGGCGAGGCTGTCCCTTGCGCCCGCAGGACCGAAGGTTTCCAGCATCCGTACGCCCACTAAAGCGATCAAGACGACAAGAACGGCGAACACAAACTCAGAACGCATAAGGACAACGCAAACACAGACAAACGAGACACGCGTCCGTCAGCGGCGTACTTCCTTCCCGGAAACGCCCCCGACGCGACCGGTCCGAACCTGCCCGCAAATGGATAACGAAGCCGACGATCGATCGGTCGCATCCTCTATATAGCGTTCAGCTTTCGATAACGCTGTCGATCACCGGATCCATGCCGACGAGCCCTGGCCGCGCGTGCGCCGCCCAATGCCGGCTCGCCCAGACCGCAGCCTCAATGGCGCCGCGCGCGAAAAGCGTCCGATCGAGCGCCCGGTGGGAGAGTTCAACAATTTCGCGTTCGCCAATGAAACTGACCGTGTGATCGCCTACGATCCCGCCTCCGCGAACAGCCGCAACGCCGATATCACC
>JBCBSQ010000005.1:0-175937 GCA_039819085.1 Pseudomonadota bacterium | reverse complement strand
GGCGGCGGCCGCGCGGTCGGCGTTTTCGGCCGCGGCCGCGGCGAGCGAAAAGTCGATGACGCAGATTTCCCGCCCGAGCGCGACGTCATCCGCGGTGACGATTGGGACACTGATCGCGTCGATTTCCGCCGCATCGCCCACATCCTTCCCAAGCGCAGGGTGGCCGGGCGCTTCGATCGCGGCGGCGACGGCGACGCGCGGATCGTTCGCCGCCTCCCGCGCGATGGCGGCGCCCATCCGCCCCGCGGCGCCTGCGATTGCGACTAGATGCGGCGCCATGCCGTTCAGCCTCCCGACGCCAGAACGCCGTCAATCCGCCGCTGCGCGATCGGATGGTAGCCTGCCCGCGCGCGTTGATAGACCTCCCGCGCCCACCCACGGCGCGATTCGCTCTCCTGCAACGCCGCATACAGACGATAAATAAACTTGCCGCGCCCGACCCTCATCAGGAAATCCTCAAGCGCGGGAAAAGCCGGCTCATATCCGGCGGGAATCGCTTTCATGTACCAGGCGAAGGCCGTTTCGGCATTGCGCGTTCCGGTAAACGAAAACGCGGCGTCCAGATCGGCGAACTGCGCATCTTTCATTGCGTCAGGCAATGTGTTGATGAAGTGCAGCCACTCATGCGTCGTCCAGTTCGACGCGTCGATATCCGCCGCCGCCAGCGAACCTGCGAGCCATTCGGCCTGCTGCAGCGTCACCTTCGCGAAACGATCCGACACCGGATCTTCGATCGTCTCCGGCAATCCGGGCCCCAGCACCCATTCAGCGATCTCCTCTTCGGAGACGGCGTTCGGCTGGTCCGCCATCAGCTCCGCCTTCAGAAACGCCAGGAAATCCTCCGTCACCACCGACTTGAAAGCGAACTTGTCGAAATAGGCCTTCAGGAAGGGATCAAACGCCTCGCGTCCAAACGCCTCCTCCAGACGCTTCAGGAAGAACATGCCTTTGATGTACGCAACGAGGGTGAAGGCCGCATCGGTCGACGGAATTGACGCCGGCAGCTTCAGCTGGGAGAGAGATTTGTCCTCCATCGCGTCGATCTCTCCGCGCAGGGAGGCGAGATCCAGCGCGCGCTCCATCGACGCCCGCTCGGGCCCGTAAAGCTCCTCCATGATCCTGTTTTCCACATAGGACGTGAACCCCTCATTCAGCCACGCGTCGCGCCAGGTGGCGTTGGTCACGAGATTGCCGGACCAGGAATGGGCGAGCTCATGCGCGACGACATTCGTCAGACTACGGTCGCCGGCAACGAGAGTCGGCGTCAGGAATGAAAGACGCGGGTTTTCCATACCGCCAAAGGGAAAGCTCGGCGGCAGGACAATCATGTCATAGCGCCCCCAGCGATAGGGCCCGTACAAACGCTCGGCGATCTCCTCCATCTTCGGCGTTTCAGCGAATTCGTCAGCCGCCGCTTCGACGATATAGGGCTCGCCATAGACGCCGATCGTTTCGTTGATCTCTCTAAAGACGATATCACCCGCCGCAATGGCGATAAGGTATGGCGGGACGGGCTGCGGCATATCGAACGTGAACTCGCCGTCGCGTACGCCGTCCGGGTCTTGCGCAGCGCCCATCAGCACAAGGATCTTGCTCGGATCAGCGCCTTCAACCCGGATCGTCGCCTTATAGGAAACGCGCAGACCCGGCGTGTCCTGCAACGGCGCCATAGAGCGGGCGTGAATGGCCTGCGCCTGACTGTAGACAAATGGCGTATCGTCGCTCGCTGTTTGCTCCGGACTCAGCCACTGCAAGCCCGCCGCGCCGGGATCTGTCTCGTAGGAAATCCTCACCGCCTCAGCGCCAATCGGCAGGTCAATTTCAAGCTTGGCCCCGAGGACGGGATCATCGTCGCCGAGAAGATGCGCGGCCGGCGCCCATGCGGCGTCGTCGTTCAACACCTCGACTGAGCCGATCACAAGATCATCCGTATCAAGAACTAGCCGCGTCGCTGAAGGGTCGAGGCGCTCAAGCGAGAGCGTCGCGCGCCCCCGCATGACCCGCGCTTCGAAATCAAGCGTCAGATCAAGCGCGATCTCGCGCACCGCGATCTCATCGAAATTGGCGTAGGAGAAATGGTCCAACCGGTCGGCGCTCTCAGGATCGAAAAGGTCGAGATCGGGGGCGTCGGGCGCTGGCGCCGGCTCGGTCGGGCTCACCTCGGCCTGTGGCGCCGCTGAGGCCGAATGGTCTTCCTCCGGCGCGCCGCCGCAGCCGGACGCCAGGAGAGCGAGTGCGCTAGAAACGACGAAAGGCAGGCGGAAAGACGAGGTCATAGGCGGTCTCCTGATGATCGGTGACGCTAGCCCAAGACGCGGCGCACACCAATCGGGCGCGCTGCGCCGCGTATTGCCGACGACGGAAATTGCGTCATGATCGACCAATGGCGACGACCCAAATCGACCTGCGCGAGGCGCGGCCGGGCGACCTCGGCGAACTGCGGCGCATGCTGCGGGCGGCCTACGACGTCGGACTGAAAGGATACTACGCGCCCGAAACGCTTGCGCGGGTCATCCCGACGGTCGCCGAGGGCAATCTGCGCCTGATCATGTCTGGCCGATTTCACGTGGCGACGAGCGGCGACCGCATCGTCGGCTGCGGCGGCTGGAGCGACGGGCCGCCGACGCCTGTCGGACGCAATGCTCTAGAAGTCGGCCGCTGCGCCCATTTGCGCCAGTTCGCAACCCATCCGGAGGTCGCTGGTCAGGGCGTCGGCAAGGCGCTCTTCCAGCGGTGTCGCGATCAGGCGGAAGCCGCTGGCCTCGATTATTTCGAATGCCAATCGACCCTTATGGCGGAAGGCTTTTACGCTGGTCTCGGCTTTCGCCATCGGCGGTTCATCTGGACGCCGATTCGCGGCCGTCAATTCGCCCTTGTGGTGATGCGTCGGCCGGTCTCAGTCGAAACGGATCGTGACAGACGCACGGCGATTTAGCGGCTCGCGCACGCCGTCGGGCGTTTCGGTCGCAAGCCGCGTTTCGCCATACCAGCTCATGTCTATCGCTGGCGACGGCGCGCCGGCGGCGATGAGCGCGGCGCGAACGGCGCCGGCCCGCGCGCGCGACAACGCTACATTATAGTCGACAGCGCCGGCGGTGTCCGTGAACCCCTCGACCGAGATCGACGACGCCGCGCCCCAGTCGGCATCTGCGAAGCTGGCGGCGAGCAGGTCTTGCGCCTCCAATGTCAGCTTGGCCGACATCAGCTCGAAATAGACGGTCGCCTGAATCGGGTCCGGGGGCGGCGGCGGCGCGGGCGCCGGCTCCTCAATGGGTGGCGGCGGGGCTTCAGGCTCGGGCTCGACCGGCGCCGCGAGAGGTTCAGGGTCAATTGCGGGTTCAGGTTCCGGGATGGGATCCGGCTCAGGCGCTGGCGCGGGTTCCGGCTTAGGGTCAGGCGCTGGCTCTGGATCGGGCGCAGTCGGTTCGACGATCGGGGCGAGCGCTGGCTCGGGCGCGCTTTCAGCTTCCGCAAGCTGCGCGCCGCGCCAGAAGATAAAGACCACAAGCAGCAGGAGTATCAGAATAATCGCCAGGATTGGGCGCGTCAGGTTATCGCGCTCCTCCCGATCAAACCGTTCGCGATCCATGGCCGTCCCGTCCCCTTCGATACCGGCTTCAATTGCGCATCGCCCGAGAGATATCTTAGCGCTCCGCCTCCCGCAGCGCAAAGCGCTACGGCGGCAGACAAGGCGCGCCAAAAGGCGCGCTTTTGGCGTATGCTCGCCCCCGCATCGGACAAATGGGGGAATCGATGATCCGGCTGGCGACCTACAATGTGAAGTGGTTCGACGATCTCTTCACAAGCAAGAATGAGCTGAAGACCGGCGCGGAGACGGGCAAACGCCTTGACGCGATTGCAGACGCGTTTCGCCTGATGGACGCCGACTTCATTGGGCTTGTGGAAGGCCCGAACTCCGGCGGCGCGCAGAGCGGCCCGAAAAAGGTCCAGGCGTTTGCGAAGGAGTATGGCCTTCGAACGCGCAAAGCCCTCATCGGCGTTCCCTCGCAAGGACGTCAGGAAATCATCGCCATGTACGACCCGGACGTCGTCGCTGTGACGACGAAGAAGGGCCGAGCGACGGCGCGCAATCCCGCCTTCGACCAGCCTTTCGAGATCGACAGCGACGATGACGGCATTCGCGAGATCTATCGCCACTACCGCCCGCCGCTTGAAGTGGAGGCGACGTCGAAGCGCTCCGGCCGGAAGTTGCGGATCATTGTCGTCCATATCAAGTCGAAGGGGATCTTCTCCAATATGGACCGGCTCAATTGGGAGCGGGCGTCGAGGCGCAATCGCCTGAAGATCATCGCCGAAGCGACGTCCGTGCGCCGTCGCGTCGACGCCATGCTGCGCGACGGCGACGACGTCGTCGTGATGGGCGACGTCAATGACGGTCCGGGCATGGACTATTACGAATTCCGATACGCCAAAAGCGGGGTGGAGCTCATTATGGGGGACGCCTTCGATCCCGACGCCATCCTGCGAAACTACGCCGGCAAGCCGACGTTCGGCCGTTTCGGCTGGACGCCCTCCTCCGCCCGGTTCGTCGATCAGTTTACGGAAAAACCAGTGAATGTCCTGATCGACCACATCCTCGTCTCGAAAGGTGTGAAGACCAGCGGCGAGACGCCCCATCGGGTCTGGAACCCATTCGAAGACGACGAGGCGGGCGCTCTGAAAGAAGAACTGCGCGCGGCGTCAGACCATTTCCCGATCAGCCTCGACATCAGGGACTAGGCGCATTCAGCGCCAGCAAGCGAGTCGCTCACACCCTGATTGTCAGCTATGTTACATTTTTTTGCAAAAACCTGCCCTTTGTCGTCGAATTCCCGGGACTGTGGCTCACAGTTGAACTAGGCACTCATTGCGGGGAAAAAGGAGGCGAGAAGACCCAGGAGCCGTCGAATGAATTTCGTGACGCAAGGGCTCGCCACGCGCAGCCGGCCAGTTTTTGCATTTTTTGCAGCAAGTGGGCTGGCGGCCGCCTTGCTGACGCTCAGCGCATGCGGCGGGGGCGAGCAGCCGACGGCGGCGTCTAAAGTCGTTGAGCGGGCCCAGCCGGAGACGCCGGCGGATGACGCCGGCGTCGACCAGCGCCCCGAGGATCGCCACGAGGCGCGCCCGCCCAATATCGTCCTTATCGTCGGCGACGATCATGGCTGGCCCTATTACGGCTTCCTGGGCGATCCGAACGTGGTCACGCCGAACCTTGATCGTCTGGCTACGGAAGGCGCGCTTTTCACCATCGCCCACGTGACCGCAAACCATTGCCGCCCGGCGCTGCAAACGCTGATGACGGGCCTTTATCCGGTTCAGTACCAAAGCTGGCTCGATCAACGCATTGAGGCCCGGATCGCCGAGGACGCTGCCTACCAGGCCGCGCCGCCGCAGGAGCAGGGCGCGCGGCGGCTCGCGCTTGAGACCACCCTGATGAGCGAGTTCGAGACCCTGCCGGTCCTCCTGAAAGAGAAAGGCTATGTCAGCTTTCAGGGCGGCAAATGGTGGGAAGGCGCCTACGATAATGGCGGCTTCGATGAAGGCATGGCGGCGGGCTGGCGTGCGGAAGACGTCTCGAAGGAAGGCTGGTTCTTCCAGTTTATGGGGGGCGACGGGATTGAACTCGGCCGCACCACGATGGCCCCGGTCATGGATTTCATCGAAGACAACAAGGAGCGGCCCTTTTACATCTGGTACGGACCGTCCCTGCCGCACACACCGCTTAATCCGCCACCGGAGCACCGCGGCCACTATGAAGACAAGGCGTTCTCGGAAAGCGCGAAAGACTATTACGGCAACATCACCTGGTTCGACCATGGCATTGGCGAACTCGTCGCCAAGCTCGACGCCGAAGGCGTCCTCGAAAACACGCTTATCGTCTTCGTCAATGACAATGGCTGGGAGCAGCCGCCGACGGCGGAATACAAGGACGACCGCGACCTTTATTCCAATGGCGGCGTCCGCGGGAAACTCTCGGTATTTGAAACGGCTTTCCGCACTCCGATCTTTTTCCACTGGCCAGCGAAGATCGACGCCGCTCGCAATGACGACGCGCTCGTCAGCGCCATCGATCTTGTCCCGACAATCCTCGACTACGCCGGGGTCGACGCGCCGGCGGGCCTGCCCGGCTATTCGCTGAAGCCGCTGATGGAGGGCGAGCCGATTGACGCCCGCGATTACCTCATCGGCCGCACCACGCAGCACCGCGCCGACAGCGATTATCTCGGCAACCGCATTTCCGATGCGACGGACCTTATGGGCCGCAATGACGAGGCCTATTACGTACGCGACCGGCGCTGGCATTTCGTCTGGCTGCCGGCGAGCGACGAGATGGCGCTCTATGACATGGTCGAGGATCCGGGCCAGACGGCGAACGTCGTCGACGCCCACGCCGAACTAGTCGCCGGCTTTATGGCGGAGATCGACAAATGGAAGGCGGCCTACGTTCCGGGCTAAACGCGGCGCGGCGAACCCGTTATGGTCGGCCCTGGGGATACGCCGTCGCGCGCCGACTGCGACCTGGAAGGAAGGCCGCCATCGCTATGCCGATCGCCATTTTCGTCGACGCCGACGCCTGTCCCGTCAAAGACGAGATCTACAAGGTCGCGTTTCGCTATGAAGCGCCGGTGAAGATTGTCGCCAACGCCTATATGCGCACGCCGGATCATCCTCTGATTGAACTTGTGGTCGTTTCGGACGCGTTCGACGCGGCGGACGACTGGATCGCCGAGCGCGCCGACGAAACCGCAATCGTCGTGACGGCCGATATTCTGCTGGCGGACCGGTGCCTCAAGGCCGGCGCGACGGTCATTGCGCCGAACGGCAAGCCTTTCACCGCGGACACGATCGGCGGGGCGATCGCGGCGCGCGCGATCATGGCGGACCTGCGCGGCGGCGGCGACCAGGTTGGCGGCCCGCCGCCTTTCAGGAAAGAGGACCGTTCGCGGTTCCTGCAAACGCTGGATCGCGAGATCGTTCGCCTGCGGAAGTAATAGACCCGCCATCGGCCGTCACTGGACGCCCAGGCTTACGCCCACCTTTGCACGGCGGCGGCTGAATCCGTCGGCCCCGTATTGAAGGCGATCTTCGCCTGCGGCGCGCATTCATGGACGATGTTCACCAACTGCTCAAAGACGAGAAAACAGTCATCGTCCTTGCGCACGCCGGCGCCGATGAGAACCACATCGAATTCTCCCTCCGACAGCAAGGCCCGCGCGTCGTCCGCCGCGGTCTCCGCCGAGCGGATGAAGCCGATCGCGGCGTCGAACCCAAGCGCCTTCAGCGCCTTTTCATCCGCCCACAGACTGGTCTCCAGCTTCTCCGCCGTGAGGCCGGGGTGATTCTCATAATTCACCGCCGACGGATGCCAGCCGATCATCACAACTTTCTTGGTCATTGGCGCCTCCCATACTTTTTCTGGCGACGGCCAGGCGCTCCGCTCATCACGGATGCTCGAAACCGCGCGGGAACGCCGTCCCGTAGCGGTGCGCAAAGTAACGCCCGATTGCACGGGCGGACTTAAAATAGCGCTTTCCATTTGCGCGCGCCTCCGGCGCGGCGTCATAGGTCGGCGCGTCATCGGCGAGCACAAGCGTCGGGCAGTTCCACTCGCCCTCCCCGAGCGCCGCGACAATGCCCGGCCGCGGGTGCGCGATCGGCTCATAGACGATCTCCACCGTCTCGCGCAGGAAGGGGTAATAGCTCAGCACTCCCCACATCTCCGCGCATTCCGGGCAGTACTCCCGCCGGCCGCGGTCGAATATGTCCGGCGCGAGAAGATAGAGCGTGTCACGCATAGCGACTTCCTCAGTGCGTTTAGCCTCACGAACCGTGGCAGAGAACGCGCTGCGCGCCAAGGAAGAAACGGTTCACCGTTCGGCGCCCAAGGTGGCCCGCATGCTTCGACAGGGAGCGTAAGGCGCCGCGCACGGCGTTCGATGACTCTCTTTGGAATCGCCCTCTTCGTCAGCAGCCACGCGGGCTCGAGGCGTTCGATAAGTTCGCGGCGTTCCTCCATCCGACCCGGCGCCCGCTGGCGATGCTCGGTGGTGAGGCGCCGGGACCGATGTGCGCCACCGGCGCCCCCTGCATTTTCACCTGGATTCCCGCCTTCGCGGGAATGGTCGGAGAAGGGGAACCTCCATATGTCACCACACACTCCGATCATCCCCGCGAAAGCGGGGATCCAGACTAGAGCCGGCTAAGTTGTCCGACGTCGGCTTAGTTTTCTCTAAGCCAGCCGCGTGACACCTGCTGCCTGTCTGAATCAGAATGGTATATCATCGGCGATGCCGCTCGCACGGTTACTTCCATCTGGTTTGGGGAGCCGTTTTTGTTCTTCCGGTTTTTCAATCTGTCTCCGCTCCGGTCTCGCGGACCAAAATATTGACTTTATCCTCTCCAAAAGTTTGGCTGTTGGCTCTAGATTAGCCGCAGATGCGTTGATCGCTTCGGTCGTCTCAAAGAGCATCCCCCCGAAACGGTCTATTTCGGCCTGAAGCTCTCTTAGCTTCTTCAAAATGCGTTCCCGCAAACCTTCTTCTTTGACGGAGCGAACCACTATCTTTCGAATTTTCGAGAGAAGCCCTGAGATTTCTTCTTTTTCATCAATCGTGTAAACTAAGCCGATCGGCGGAACTTGTTCTATTGAACCCAATCTTCCTCCGAGGGCTGCAACGACTCTCAGTCGCTTTATCTGATCATCGAAGTACCTGAAGGCGTTATAGAATTCAGCTCCGGTTTCCTCTGTAGGGTCGAATAATTGGTGATCGATCTTAAACCGGTCGAGAAAAGCTATTATTGACACGGCGAATTCGCGTTCGGGTTCGTAGTCACCGTCGTATTCGCCATCGCGATCGACATTTCGATCTCGATCATCATCTCTCATGCGCACCATGGCCGCGCGCAAATTGGATTCGAACCACAAGAAGGCAGCATTTTCTTCACTTGGCAATTCCGACAGGTCTAAGTGTTCGAGCAACAAAACCTACCCCTCCGCCAGGCCATCCCAGAAGTGCTTCGCCTTGGCGAAGAAGCCTTTCGATTCCGGGCAGGCGTCGTCGCCGCCGGCTTCGCAGAACTGTTTCAGAAGGTCTTTCTGTTCGGCGTTGAGGCCCGTCGGCGTTTCCACCTGGATCTCGACGAACATGTCGCCGCGACCCTTTTGCTGAAGGCGCGTCATGCCCTTGCCACGCACGCGGAAACGCCGGCCTGACTGCGCGCCTTCGGGCACTTTGATCTTCACCCGGCCGCCATCAATGGTCGGCGCCTCGAACTCGCCGCCAAGCGCCGCGGTCGTCATGGGGATCGGCGCGGCGCAGTAGAGATCCTGGCCGTCGCGTTCGAAAATCTCATGGTCCGCAACCTGAAGGAAGATGTAGAGATCGCCCTCCGGCCCGCCGCGCGGTCCCGCCTCGCCCTCGCCCGCAAGGCGAATGCGCGTGCCGGTCTCGATGCCGGCGGGGATGTCGACGGCTAATGTCCGCTCACGGACGACCCGGCCCGTGCCGCCGCAATCCCCACACGGATCTTTGATAACACGTCCTTCGCCGCCGCAGTCAGGGCAGGTGCGCTCCATGGTGAAGAAGCCCTGCTGAAACCGCACGCGGCCCGTGCCGCGGCAGGTGCCGCAGGTGACGGGGCCGGAGCCCGGCTTCGCGCCCGTCCCGTCGCAGGTCTCGCACGGAACCGTCCCCGGCATCTGGATGGTCGCTTTCTTGCCGGCGAAGGCTTCGCCTAAAGATATTTCGAGAGAATACTTGAGGTCGGCGCCGCGGCCGGGCCCGCGACCACGGCCGCCGCCCATGAACTCATTGAAGATGTCTTCAAAGACGTCAGAGAAGGCGCCCGCCCCGCCGAACCCGGCGCCGGCGCCGCCCGCGCCGTTCATGCCGCCATTCTTGAAGGCGTCATGGCCGAAGCGGTCATAGGCGGCGCGCTTTTGCGGGTCGGAGAGAACCTCGTAGGCTTCGTTGACTTCCTTGAATTTTTTCTCCGCCTCCGGATCATCCGGATTGCGGTCAGGGTGGTACTTCATCGCCGCCTTGCGAAAGGCGGACTTCAGCGCCGCATCATCCGCGCCGCGATCAACTTCCAGAGCTGAATAAAAGTCTTGAGCCATTCTAGCGGCCTTTTCGTCACCGGAGCGCCGCTGTCATCCGTCCTCGACCGGCCGGGACCCCTTTGGCGCCCCCACGACAGGGAGGCGCTGTTGAGGCCGCGATCTCAATCCCGGCCTCAACCGGGAATGACGGTCGAATGACGGCGCACGGAAGCTCCCGCGCGCGTTACTCTTTCTTTTCGCCGTCGACTTCTTCGAAGTCAGCGTCGACGACGTCTTCGTCAGACGCCTCGCTTTCGGCGGCGCCGTCCGCCGCCGCGTCAGCCGCGGCGTCCGCTTCGGCGTTCGCCTTGTACATGGCTTCGCCGAGCTTCATGCTCGCCTGGAGCAGTGTCTGCGTGCCTTCGGTGATCTGCTCGGCGGTGGCGTCCTCTTTACCCAGAAGATCTTTCAACGCCGCAGTGGCGTCTTCGATCGCCGTCTTGTCGTCGCCGGAGATCTTGTCGCCATGCTCGGCGACGGCCTTCTCCGTCTGATGGACGGTCGCTTCGCCCTGATTGCGCGCTTCGGCGAGGGCCTTGCGCTCCTTGTCCGCTTCCGCGTTCGCTTCGGCGTCCTTGACCATGCCTTCGATATCCGAGTCGGAGAGGCCGCCGGAGGCCTGGATGCGGATCGATTGCTCCTTGTTCGTCGCTTTGTCCTTCGCCGAGACGTGAACGATGCCGTTCGCGTCGATGTCGAAGGTGACCTCGATCTGCGGCACGCCCCGCGGCGCCGGCGGGATGCCGACAAGGTCGAACTGGCCAAGCATCTTGTTGTCGGCCGCCATTTCGCGCTCGCCCTGGAAGACGCGGATCGTCACCGCGGACTGGTTGTCCTCGGCGGTTGAGAATGTTTGCGACTTCTTCGTCGGGATCGTCGTGTTGCGGTCAATGAGGCGCGTGAAGACGCCGCCAAGGGTCTCGATGCCGAGCGACAGCGGCGTCACGTCGAGAAGGAGAACGTCCTTGACGTCGCCCTGCAGGACGCCCGCCTGGATCGCCGCTCCGAGGGCGACGACCTCATCCGGATTGACGCCCTTGTGCGGGTCGCGGCCGAAGAACTGCTTCACCGTCTCCTGCACCTTCGGCATCCGGGTCATGCCGCCGACGAGGATGACGTCGTCAATGTCACCCGGCGCCAGGCCGGCGTCTTTCAGCGCGGATTTGCACGGATCGACGGTGCGCTTGACGAGGTCTTCGACAAGGCTCTCAAGCTTGGCGCGGGAAAGCTTCATGTTGAGGTGCTTCGGACCCGTCGCGTCAGCGGTGATGAACGGCAGGTTCACCTCGTACGTCGTGGTCGACGACAGCTCTTTTTTGGCTTTCTCCGCTTCTTCCTTCAGGCGTTGCAGCGCGAGCTTGTCGGCGCGCAAATCGATGCCCTGATCCTTTTTGAATTCATCAGCGAGGTAATCGACGATGCGCAAGTCGAAGTCTTCGCCGCCCAGGAACGTGTCGCCGTTCGTCGCCAGCACTTCGAAGACGCCGTCGCCGATTTCCAGAACCGAAACGTCGAACGTGCCGCCGCCGAGGTCGTAGACGGCGACCTTCTTGCCGTCCTTCTTCTCAAGCCCATAGGCGAGCGCGGCGGCCGTCGGTTCGTTGATGATCCTGAGAACGTCGAGGCCGGCGATCTTGCCGGCGTCTTTCGTCGCCTGGCGCTGGGCGTCGTTGAAGTAGGCGGGGACCGTGATGACGGCCTGAGTCACCGTCTCGCCGAGGAAGGCTTCGGCGGTCTCTTTCATCTTTTGCAGGATGAAGGCCGAGATCTGTGAGGGCGCGTATTTCTCGCCGCGGCTTTCAACCCAGGCGTCGCCATTATCCGCCTTGACGATGGCGTAGGGCACCATGCCCTTGTCCTTGTCGACAGTCGGATCGGAATAGGGCCGGCCGATGAGGCGCTTGATCGCGAAGAACGTGTTTTCCGGGTTGGTGACCGCCTGGCGCTTCGCAGGCTGGCCGATCAGGCGCTCGCCGTCCTCAGTGAAGGCGACGACGGACGGCGTCGTGCGCGCGCCTTCCGCATTCTCAATCACCCGCGGCTCTTTACCCTCCATCACCGCGACGCAACTGTTCGTCGTGCCGAGGTCGATGCCGATCACCTTGCCCATAGTTCATGTCTCCTTAAGCGGACCGCTTGTCGTTCGCCCGGCGTTCGCGCCAGCACGTTCTCTTAGATTGCGGCCCCTTGCGTTTGCATTCGATTCGTTTGTCGTCCGGTTTGTTTCTTGTCCGGTTCCCGGTTTCGAGAAAGCGATTTCGGTTCGGTAAACCGATTTCAAGAAAGCGTCTGCTGCGGCACCGAAAGCGAGCTCTTTCCGTCCCCGAACGCCGCGTTCGATCGGCATATAGGCAGGGGCGATATTCCCATCAACCCTAAGCGCGCCGTGGGGCGTCGACAGCCGCACGCAGGCTCTCTCCGCGTGATTATCACCACGTTAATCCAATTCCGTTCACCGCGCCTTAAAGGCCGGCCGGCGCGATCCCGACGCATTGGTGTTGCGCAAAAAGCGCCCCCGCGCTCTCAGTGCATTGAACCTAGGAAGCCTGACGAGCGCGGGAAGACAGCATGCAGACATTGGCCTTCATCCATGTGTTGAGCGGCGCAATCGCCGTCGCCGTCGGAGCGGTCGCCTTGACTGCCCGCAAGGGGGCGACTGCGCATATTGTCGCCGGCCGCGTGTTCGTGGGCGCGATGACGTTGTCCTCGGTGCTGGGGGCGGCGCTCGGCCTTGTGCGCGCCGACGACTTCCTCATCACTACGTTCG
This sequence comes from Pseudomonadota bacterium, assembly GCA_039819085.1. Taxonomy (GTDB): domain Bacteria; phylum Pseudomonadota; class Alphaproteobacteria; order Caulobacterales; family Parvularculaceae; genus MED-G105. The sequence continues at coordinate 163,068 of JBCBSQ010000005.1, read as the reverse complement.
CCGGCGTTCTCGCCGCATACCTTGTCGTCAGCGGGTGGCTCGCCGCCCAGGACCGCAACGTCGGGAGACGATCGGCGACCGGCATGCTGAGCCTCGCCAACTTCTTGAACGCCGCCGCTCTGTTCTCGATCGGATACGTCGCGCTCAGCGGCGACGGCGCCTTTCGCGGCTTCCCGGCGGAAGACTACTTTTTCCTCGGGGGCATGGCGGGGATCGCGGTCGTCGGCGACGCCGCCTGGTTCCTCCGCAAGCGGATATCCGATCGCCAACGGATAGCGCGCCACCTCTGGCGAATGTGCCTTGGTTTCTTCATCGCGGCCGGATCGGCCTTCACCGGCCCCGGCCAGTCCGCCTTTCCCGAAGCGGTTCGCAATTCCGGGCTATTGTCCTTGCCGGAACTGATCATTTTCCTCGCGCTTGTCTTTTACCTCGGGAAAACGCTGTTCACCGGCGCCAACCGGCCCGGATAAAACCGTCAAGCCGTAGGCCGTCACACATCCCGGCCCATGGCCATGATCTTTTGCCAAATCTTCCGCGCAAGGCCGGTCGCTAGCATCTCCAGGTCGTGCGCAGACTGATTTACCTCCGGATCGCCGCTCTTTTCAGCAAGTACCGCAGCGAGCTTGCCCGTGAGGCTCAACATCTCCGTACAGTAATCAAGATAGCGTTCCAGAAGCGCCGGCGAGAGGGCGTGGCGCGGTGAATGCGCAGTCGGCGGCAAGCTATCGGACAACCTGTAGGGGTCCTTCGTCAATTGATGCATATCGACGACGTGGGCGATTGATCGTAGCTTATGCAGATAATCCAGCGCCCGGGCGCGTTTCCAACGCTCTTCAACCTGACCGAGCGCAATCACGCCAAGACCCACCAGAATGGCGATATTCATCGCCGGCTCCAGAAACTGAACGAACGTAAGGACTTCCGTCATCGCATCGCCATTCACTTCTTCAAAGTGAAGCGCCTTTAGAACGAATATGGCGGCGGCGGCGCCGGCGATCCAGACGCTGATGACCGACGCGCGGATCCAGACTTGCGGCCGCGCTATTCGATCGGCTTCCGCCGCGCATTGCCGCGCGACATTGGCGAGCTCGTCGCATACGCCGCCAAGCCCCGCCTCGGGAAATCGCTCCTTAATCCGCCAGCTGAGCGTTTCGATCGCACCAATAACGCGCTCAGATTTCAGCTCAGTATAGGGCATCTCGCAATCGCAGCCGAGCCGTCACCCCTCCGGCGCGGCGCGCACGACCCGGAAGCCAGTGGAGAAGTTGCGCGCCGCCGTCGGCGTCGCTTCGCGGTGCGCCGCTCGCAAGCGCCAGCCGCCGGTGCTCCAGGCGCCGCCTTTGACGACGCGCTTTGAACAGTCCCCGCCGGCGCCCGCGTCAACCGGCTTCGCGCCGGGATCCGGCACGCGCGCGCCCGCCATCCAGCAATCCGCCGTCCATTCCCAGACATTTCCGTGGACGTCATAAAGACCGAAGGCGTTCGCGGCGAACGCGCCGACCGGCGTCGTCTTGCGGCGGTAGACCCCTTTCGGCCCATCATAAGGGTAGGAGCCGTGATAGTTCGCCCGCTCAGGCGACAGGCCGTGGCCGAACCCGAAAGGACCGTTGGCCTTGGCGCGCGCGGCGTACTCCCACTCCGCTTCGCTCGGCAGGCGATAGGCGTGGCCGGTCCTGCGGGACAGCCAGTCGACGTAACCTTGCGCATCTTCAAACGAGACATTGACGACCGGCCGCGCCCCGCGCCCCCAGCCCACGTCAGACGGCCTGTAGCCGCGGCAGCCGCCATCCGAAACGCAAGCGTCCCATTGCGCAAACGTCACCTCATGGACGCCGATCGCGTAAGCAGTCGGCATCTCCACATCCGAAACAACGTATTCGTCATAAGTGCGCGCCGCTTCGCCGGCTGGCGAGCCAATCGCGAATGCGCCCGCTGGCGCGACCACCAGCGCAGGGCAGACGTCGCAATCCCGGAACGCGCCTTCCGGAAGCGTCGCGCCCAACGCGTCGGCGACGTCCGGCTCAAGGGGGTCTTCAGGCGCCTCCGGGATCGCCGCGGCGGCGAGCACGGTCGGGTCATCGACAGCCCCGTCCGCCTCATTGGCTGATGAGGTGGAGCTGACGATTTCCTCTACCGCCGCATCGCCTGTCTGCGATGTCGTCGCCCAGGCGAGGCGCCCGATAACATCGTCGGATGACAGAGCTTCCTGCGCCGCAGCGCTTTCCGCCTGCTCCGCGCCAGAAGCGTCCCCCGCGATGTCGCCGCCCGACTCCATGGCAAGCTTCGCCGCCGGCGACGGCTCAATGAAGGCGGCGATGGGAGCCGCGCTCGAAGCAGCGGGCGAAAGCGCAGGGTCCGCTGCGGCGGCCGGGGGCGCGGACGCCGTCAGCGTACGCATCGACGCCGGCGCGTCGGGGGCGTTCGCGGCGAGCGCCGGACCGGCGCGATACGCCGAAACGCCGGCGATAAAGGCGGCGCCGCCCGTCACCATCAGCGATGCGGCGAACCCGGCCGCGATCGCGGCGACGTTTGGCCGGGCGGCGAGCCGCTTGCGAAATGGCGATTGCGAACGAGGCGCGGACGTGTTCCGACGAGGCGCACTCGCCGCTGTCGCCGAGGCGACCTCGATGGAGGCGATTGGCGCGGCCGCCGCGCTCGCCTCTTGGTCCGCATTGCGGACGTCCTCCTCCGTGTTGCGAACCTCGCCGCGACGCCCGGCGAGCGACAATTCGTCGAGAACAAACCGCCAGCGCGGGTCGTCGACATCCCCCGTCCAGCCCGAAAGATTGATCGGCGCCAACTCAGCGAACGCCTCCGGCGCCTGACCCGAACCGCCAATCGGAACGAGCGAGCGCGCCGCCATCGCATTGTCGCACGCCAGCAGAATGTCAGACGAGGCGCGCGCCTGAGCCGTCCAGATGACGATCGTCGCCGTCACAGGCCGCGGATCGAGATCGCCCTCGTCAAAGAGACCGAAAGAAAGGCCGACCCCCTGCTCCTGCAGCGCCAACGCGACCCGTTCGCCGAGCGCCGCGCCGTCCGCAGTGAAAAGAAGTCGAACCTTGCCCATTTCGATGCCTCACCCGCCCCCAAATTCCGATGTGGCGCGCACCGCCCTAAGGGGGCGCCGCTTGTCACGCAACTGCGTATGTCGAAGAGACCGGAGCGGCCATGCCGCCCGTAAACGCCTGACTATCCAATCGCGTTCGTCTCGCCAACCAAACGGCTGTTCGCCGCGGAAACAAAGTGAATTGTGCGACTGCCTATGTTCGTGCTATGTTCTCAAAATGGCGCGCTTTCCGTTGCGTCAGCGGACTTAGACAATGCGCGGCCCGAAAGCCGCGTCCGGCGCAATCTGCGGCTTGAAAGCCGCATCTGGGAAAGAGCGGTCGCTATGGTCACGCAATTGTCGAGCTTCGCGTTTCATGGAGTCGATGCGCGTCCCGTCTCGGTCGAAGTGCAGATCGCGGGCGGCGCCAATCAGTTCGCGATTGTCGGCCTGCCGGACAAGGCGGTGTCGGAGGCGCGCGAACGGGTCCGCGCCGCGCTCAGCGCCGTTGGGCTTGGCCTGCCCGCCAAGCGGGTGACCGTGAACCTCGCGCCGGCCGACCTGCCCAAGGAAGGAGCCCATTTCGACCTGCCCATTGCGCTCGGCCTGCTGGTCGAAATGGGCGCGACGCCCCGCGACGCGCTCGACGGCGCGGCCGTGATCGGAGAGCTGGGGCTGGACGGGTCGATCGCGCGGGTCGACGGCGCGTTGCCGGCGGCGATTGCGGCCAGGGCGGCGGGCATGCGGCTCGTTTGCCCCGCGGCGAATGGCGCGGAAGCCGCCTGGGCCGGCGGCGACCTTGATGTCATTGCGCCGACTTCGCTCATTCAGCTTGTTAACCACTTCAAGGGCGCGCAGGCGCTGTCGCCGCCTCAGCCGGGCGGCCTTCGCGACACGCCGGCAAGTCCTGACCTCGCCGACGTGAAAGGCCAGGAGAACGCGCGCCGCGCGCTCGAAGTCGCAGCGGCGGGCGGCCACAATCTCTTGATGGTCGGGCCGCCGGGGGCCGGCAAGTCGATGCTCGCCGCCCGGTTGCCTGGCGTCCTGCCGCCGCTGACCGCCGGAGAGATGCTTGAGACCTCTATGGTGCAGTCGATGGCCGGCATGCTGGAGCGCGGCCGACTGTCGCCCGCCCGCCCCTTCCGCGCGCCGCATCACTCAGCCTCGATGGCCGCGATGGTCGGCGGCGGCGTTCGGGCCCGGCCGGGCGAGGCGTCGCTCGCGCATAACGGCGTCTTGTTTTTGGACGAGCTGCCCGAGTTCGCCCCGCAAGTCCTCGACAGCTTACGCCAGCCGCTCGAGACAGGCGATGTGATGATTGCGCGCGCCAATGTGCGCGCCCGGTATCCCGCCCGCTTTCAGCTCGTCGCCGCCATGAACCCCTGCCGTTGCGGGTATGGACGCGCCAGCGGGCGCGCCTGCGGACGCGGCGCGAATTGCGAAGCGGCGTACCGCGCGCGGGTGTCAGGCCCCTTGCTCGACCGTATCGACATTACGGTTAATCTCGCTCCCGTGACCGCGGCGGACCTCTCACGCCCGGCGACCGGCGAAGCGAGCGCAGCTGTGGCGGAAAGGGTCGCCGCCGCTCGAACAGCGCAGCGCGAACGAGAGGCCGCCGCAAACGGCGCCTTCCAAGCGGACAATCGACCGCACAGCCCGCCGGACAGCCTCGCGGGCGATCCGCTCCTTCGCCCCGCCGCGACCCACAATGCGGCCCTCAGCGACGCGCGGCTCGCCATTGTCGCCCAGCCAGACGCAGATGGCGCCGCGCTCCTCGCAAAGGCCGCGGAGACGCTGTCCCTTTCCGCGCGAGCCTATACGCGCATTTTGCGCATTGCGCGGACGCTCGCCGATCTGGACGGGGCGGATGGCGTGCGGCGGCGCCACATCTCCGAAGCGGTGAGCCACCGCTCGCGCGCCGGCGATCCGGCGCCGCCGAACGGCCCCGTAACGCCATCGACGATAGAGGACGAGAACCGCTTTGCGGGGTCTTTCGGCGTGACGCCAGGCGCGCGTTAAGGCTTTTTGCTAACGCTATCTTTAGCGCGCGCATTGATGCTCCCGTTTCAGTGCGGACGGGGTGAGACCAGCATGACGGGCGCTTTCGACGAAGCGAATTACGGGCGCGAGCTGGTCGTTCTGTGCGACGGGCGCGAGCTGGTCGTTCTGTGCGACGGCCGCGACGTCATCCGTTTCGTCAGCCTCAGCTTCGCGGAGCTGTTCGGCGCGCCGCCCGAGGCGTGGCCAGGCAAACGCTTCGCGCCTTATGCGACGACGCCCGACCATCTCAATCCCCCAACGCTGTTTCGAACATCGGCGGAGACCGCCTCCGGCGAGGCGGTTATTGACTGGCGCCTCACCGCATTTGACAGCGGCGAGCGGCTCTACGCCGGCCGCATCGCGCCGGAGCGCCGCCGCCTCACACTTCGGATCGGCGCGCCGGAGGAGTCCAAGGGTCAGCGCGACATCGCCGACCAAGCGCATTTCATTGCGACCATGAGCCATGAGATGCGCACGCCTCTGAACGGCGTCATCGGGATGACCAACCTGCTTCTCGACACGTCGTTGGACGCCAATCAACGCAGCTATGTTGAGTCGATCCGCGAAGCGGGCGGCGCGCTCGTCAGCCTGATCAACGACGTTCTCGACTACGCCAAGCTGCGCGCCGGCAAACTCGAGCTCGAAGCCGCGCCCTTTGATCCGTTCCATCTCGTTCAGAACGTCACGGAAATGCTCGCGCCGCGCGCCGCGGAAAAGAAGATCGACCTTGCCGGCTTCACTCATCCCTCGACCCCGCAACGGCTGATCGGCGACGAAAATCGAATCCGCCAGATTCTCATCAATCTCGCCGGCAACGGCGTGAAATTCACCGAGACAGGCGGCGTCGGCATTGAGGCGTTCGCCAAGCCGCGCGGCAATGGCGAAGTGGATCTCACTATTGTCATTCGCGACACCGGCGTCGGCATCGACAAGGACCAACAGGCGCATATTTTCGAAGAGTTCGAACAAGCGGTCGAAAACGGCGGCCGGCGCGCCGAAGGGGCGGGGCTCGGCCTCGCCATCTCGCGGCGCCTCGCCACCGCGCTTGGCGGGCAAATCAGCCTGCGCAGCAAACTCGGAACCGGCAGCGAGTTCACCTTCACGATGCGCGCAAAGATCGCGGCCGTCGCCGCGCCGCGCCCCGACACCGGACGCGCGCCGATCCTCGTCGCCACCCCGTCCGTCATTCTGGCGGACCATTTCAGGCGGCAACTGACAGCGCTCGGCCGCAAGGACTTTCAGGTGGCGACAACCGCGCGCGCGGCCGCCGACGCGATCAAAGCCATGAGCCGTCCGGTCTTTTTGTGTGACTACCGATTAATTGACGCAATCGCGCGGGAGACTCTCGCCGCAACCGCCCGCGCGCTCGCTTTCATCGGCGCGGACGCGCGCAACACGATCAGTGACTTGCGGGATAAGGGCTTTGACGGCTACCTCCTTACGCCAATCCGGCAATCGACGCTCATCCGTGAGCTGAGCGCCCTGAAGGGCGAAGAAGCGTCCGCTCACACGGACGATGCGCGCGCAGACCCGGCGCGAACGGGAGCGAAGAAACCAGGCTCGAAGGCGACGGCGCGACGCGACGAAGCCGGCGGCGTTCGCAAGAAGGATGGCGACGACGCTAACGCGCAACTGAAGCTTCTGCTTGCGGAGGACAATTCGATCAACGCCGTCCTCGCCACCACTCTTCTGAGGCGAGACGGCCATGCGGTCGATATCGCCGAGAACGGCGTCCAGGCCGTGGAGATGTGCGAGAAATCCGTATACGATATGGTCTTTATGGACATGCACATGCCGCAGATGGACGGTCTCGAAGCGACGCGGCGCATCAGAGCGAAGGGCGGCTCGAACGCCGATGCTCCGATTGTCGCCCTGACCGCCAACGCCATGGCGACGGATCGGCGCAAATGCCTTGCGGCGGGTATGGATGATTTTCTGACCAAGCCGTTCGATCCCGCCGATCTGGTCGGCATGGTCGCAAAATGGCGCGGCGGCAGAGGTCTTGTTGCGGCGTCCTGACGCCGCCGACGCGCCGCGACCATGAACGCGTCCGTCGCCTCGGCGGAACCTTTGCGACGCGAGGCGCTTGCTTCAACCGACAGACTAGCGCCGCAGGCTGAGATCGCGGAGCCGCTCGCCGATCGAATCAAAGGCGGCGATCAGTTCATTTGAATTCTGGGCGTCATAATAATCAGCAGGCGAATTAGCGCAGCTTTCGAGAATGTCGCGGATTGTCGTGTCCGTCACCTCGAACGCGATGGTGTAGAGGCTAACGTCGTCATTCTTGATGTTTTCGCACAGCTCCGTGGTGAGCGTATTGGCGTAGGCGGTCGCGCCGGAGACCTGCCAGCCGATTGAGCCCCCGTAATTGTGCATGACGTCAGCTGGATCGTTCGGGTCGGGGGAGACGGTATTGGCGCCGTCCGTCATCAGTACGATCGCCTTGACGCCGCGCCGATCCTCCAACTCCGGTTTCGACAGTCCTTCCTGAAATGGCGCGGCCTCGGTGATCGTCCGCCACCCCCAAACAAGGCCTGTCGGAATATACGTCCAACCGCTCGGGGTCATCGCCTCCAACGCATCTTCGATGCGTGACTGATTGTCAGTGAGCGGTGTTACTTCCTCGGTTTGGCAAGCGAACGAACTGACGGCGACGCCGGGGACCGGATTGGTGGCGTCGACGGCGTCCTCCGTGTTGCGGGGATAGGGCCTCGAGCCAACGCAACCGATGAACCCAGGCGCGCCCTGATCAAGCCACGCGGCGCTATTGTGGCCGAAACCGAGGTTCACATACTGCGCGAACGGAACGATGCTGAACTTCACGTCGGTCTCCGGCAACGCGAACATCGACGTAACGAGGTTTCCCGAAGCCTCCTTCAGGTCGTCGATCTTGCCGTTCGACCCCATCGACCCGGTCGTATCCAGCACCAGCGCCACCTCCACCGCGCCCGGCGGCGCGACCTCGACGAGCGTCTGGGTACTGACATCAATCTGATCGATGCCTGCAAGGCGCATGAATGTCGACGGGATATGGGCTTGGACACTGGCCGCAAACTCGTTTGTAGCGGGATTATGAGACACAGAGACGGGCGAAGCGACGACGCCGCTGCCCTCGCCAAGAACCGCGGCGAAGAACTTCTGGGCCGCGGCGTCGAGATCGGCCTGCGACGTCCCCGGACGCGCGGTCTTCAAGCGCGCTGCGGCGAGAAGCGCCGCGTCCGTCGCCTCCTGCACGATTGAGCGGGCGAGGCTCGCCCTGCCGAAGTCGACCGCCGCGCCAAGGCCCACAATCAGGACGGGCCCCAGAACGCCAAACATCATGGCGACGTTACCGCGCCGCGACTTGAAGAAGGCGGAAATACTATCCATCATCGACTTCTTGTTAATGCAGGTAAATATAGTCATTACCGTTATTCCAGGCGCTATAGCGTGTGCGCTATTTTTGTCGCCGCAAATCATTTAAATGTAATTGACGATGGCCGTGGAGGCGACTAGTCGCATTCCGTTAGCCGGGAGACGTTCCGGACTAGCCCGGATCGGCGGCGGCCCGACTTTCCGTCGCCGCAAACGCCGCTAAGGTCTGGCTCATACGAGCCCGTTAGAGTCTGGCCCGTACGAGTGAGGAAAGGGCCTTCATGTCAACGAATGACGCAGCCGCAGGCGACGCCGGCAACGCCGACGGCGAACCGATCGCCGCGGACGATACAGTGGAAGGCCGCCGCTCTGTGCTCGAAGCGGCGCGCGCTTATCTGACGCCCCGCGGCGTTGTGATGCTGGTCTTCGGCTTCTCAGCCGGATTGCCCTTCTACCTTATTTTCCAGACGCTCTCGATCTGGCTCCGCGAAGAGGGCGTGAGCCGGGGCGAGATTGGCTTGTTCGCCTGGGTCGGCTTCGCCTTCACCATCAAGTTTCTCTGGGCGCCGTTTCTCGACCGCGTCCCGGTGCCGATTCTTGAAGCGCTGATCGGCAGGCGACGCGCATGGATGGCGGCGGCGCAGCTCGCCGTCGCTGGGACGCTCCTCGCAATGTCGGCCGCTGATCCCGGCTCCAACCTCCAATACGCGGCAATCGTTGCGATACTGATCGCTTTCGCCTCCGCAACCCAGGACATCGCCATTGACGCCTGGCGGATTGAAGCGGCTGAGGACGAAGAACAGGGCATGATGGCCGCGATGTACCAGTACGGGTATCGCGTCGGCCTTTTAACGTCGGGGACCGGCGCGCTCATCGTCGCCGACAACGCGTCCTGGCCGGCGGCCTACCAGGCCATGGCGGCGCTGATGCTTGTGGGGATGTCGACAGCGCTGTTTGCGCCGAAGATCGAGGCCGGCGTCCACGAGCCGCCCCCAAGGCTGCCGCCCATGCAGGCGCTCAGAGAATCAACAATTGGTCCGTTTAAGGATTTCATCGGCCGATATGGCGGCGCGGCGCTTGTCATTCTCTGCTTCATCGCGGTCTACCGGATCCCGGATTTCGTCATGGGCTTCATGACCGGGCCGCTTTACGTCGACATCGGATATGACAAGACCCAGATAGGCGTCATTCGGGGCGGCGCGGGCATGCTGGCGACGATGGGGGGCGTATTCCTCGGCGGGTTGACGCTCCTCAGACTGTCCTTCATGCCGGCGCTCGCGATCGGCGTCGTCACCCAGTCGATTACGAACCTGCTCTATTCCTGGCTATCGCTCATGCCGCCGGACTCGACTTACCTTGCGATCGCAGTCGTGGTCGACAATATCGCTTACGGATACGCCGGCACCGTCCTCATCGCCTACATGTCGAGCCTCACCAACACCGCGTTCACAGCGACGCAGTATGCGCTCTTCAGTTCGTTCTACGCCCTCCCCGGCAAATTCGTCGGCGGATTTTCAGGGTTCATTGTTGAGGCGGTCGGCTACGCCTGGTTCTTTGCCTACACAGCGCTGATTGGCGGGCCGGCGCTCCTGCTCCTGTTTTTCCTGAGGCGATCAGAAAGGCGTCTGAGGGCGACGGGCGATAAAGCCTCCTCACCTGGCTAAACGCCCGGCCCGGCGCTCTCGCGCTTCAAGCCGACGCCTAGGCAGCGCGCGGCGTCAGCGGGCGGCGCGTCGGAGGACGGCGCGCTGGCGTAAAGCTCTTGCGCGATCCGCTCGCCACCGGACTCGGACGCCAGCAACACCATCAGTCCGCATACGGCGAGATCGTAGCGCCTTAGCTCGCCCGCCCCTTCGGCCCTGACGAGCGCGGGCGCGCCGAAAAGCGCGTCAAGCTCCGGCCCTGTTCGTCCGATCACGTCATCCATGCGGAACGCCGGGCGGCTCGCGTCGTAAACGGCCTCCGGCGTCGATGGGACCGCCGCCGGAGACGTCTGGCCGCCCGCGCATGCGGCGAGGCTCGCCGCGCCAAACGCGAGCCACATCGCGCGGCGGCCAGTCGCCGCCAACGATCTATAGGTCTTCATGCCGATCCAAGCGTCCTTGTCGCTAACCGCCCGCCCGCGTATATCGGCGCGCTAACCGCGACACAACAATACGCAACGCCGGCGCGCGGCGGCGATCTCGCCCCACCTGCCCGCATCCTACAGGAGACTCGCCCATGGCAAACGCCGCGCCCGCCGCCCATACGCTTCACGTCATCGGCGTCGGCAACGCCATCGTCGATGTACTCGCGCAGTCAGACGAGGCGTTCCTGAAAGAGCACGACATCGCGAAAGGCGGCATGACACTGATCGACGAGGCGCGCGCGACGTCAATCTACGCCGCCATGGCGCCTGCGATGGAAATCTCCGGCGGCTCGGCGGCGAACACCATCGCCTGCGTCGCCTCATTCGGCGGACAGGGCGGCTTCATCGGCAAAGTGGCCAACGACGCGCTCGGCGACATCTTCGAGCATGATCTGAAAAGCCTCGGGGTCGCGTTCGATACGGCGCGACTGTCGGGCGGTCCCGCGACGGCGCGCTCTCTCATCAATGTGACGCCGGACGCCCAGCGTTCAATGGCGACGTTTCTTGGGGCCGCCGGAGAGGTTGGCCCGACGGACGTCTCGCCCGACTTCGTCGCGTCCGCCGCCATCACGTATCTCGAAGGATATCTATTCGAACAGCCGGGCGCCCGCGACGCCTTCGCCAAGGCCGGCGAAAGCGCGCGAGCGGCGGGCCGCAAGCTCGCCCTCACGCTGTCCGACGGCTTCGTCGTCGACCGCAATCGCGACGCGCTTTTGGAATTCATTCCAGCGCACGTGGACATTCTCTTCGCCAACGCCGTCGAAGCGGAAATGCTGTTCGACGCAGCGCCTGACGCCATCGACGCCGCGGCTCGAGACCTGTGTCCCCTCACCGCCATCACAATGAGCGAAAAAGGCTCACGGATCGTGCCGCGCGAAGGCGCCAGCGTCGCGATCGAAGCCGTCCCGCCATCGGCGCTCGTCGACACCACCGGCGCCGGCGACGCATACGCCGCAGGCGTCCTATATGGGCTCGCGCTTGGACGTCCGCTGGACGTCGCCGGCCGTCTGGGATCTCTCGCCGCGTCGGAGGTGATCAGCCATGTGGGCGCGCGGCCGCAAACCAGCCTCAAGGCGTTGGCCGTCGAAGCGGGGCTGCTATAGTCGGGTCGGACCTTGCGGGAGGGGAACATGCGCAATCTTCTGATCGGCGGCATGGTCGCGGCCGCGCTTTTGCTCGGCGGCGCCTTCGCGCTGATGCGGAATGACGCTCTGCTGCTGGACGCCGTCGCCCTGGCGACGCCGGATACGACGCTTGCGGAGCATGAAGCGTTCCTGGCTGACCATATTCGCATGGAGGCGGCGCCCGAAGGCGCCGGCGACGCAGCCTTGCCAACGCTTGTTCAGTTTCATGGGTGCTCTGGATACAGAAAGGCCTTTATCGCCCATTGGGCGGGCGTCGCAGCGCGGAACGGCTGGCGCGCAATCTCCGTGGACAGCCACACGCCGCGCGGGATTGACGACGAAACGGCGCGCAAGACGGTATGTCTTGGCAGAGAGTTGCTGGCCCAGGAGCGCGCAGGAGACGTCATTGCGGCGCTCAACCTGATTTCAAAGCGGCCGGACGTGGACCCGTCTCGGATTGTCGTCGCCGGCTGGTCGCACGGGGCCTGGACGCTGATGGATCTCTTCGCGATGGACCTGTCGAAGCGATCGCCCGCCGCGCTGTCGGATGGCGACCTGAAGGTTCCGACGATCGCCGGCGCGATCCTCGTCTATCCGCATTGCGGGCGCGGGGCCTGGTCGTCCGTCAGTGACTGGACGATCTCACCGCCGACGCTGGCGCTCGTCGCCGGCGCGGACACCGTCGTCAACGGCCCGCAGTGCAAGGCGCTCCTTGAAGAGCTTTCAGCGCAGGGCCATGACATTGATATCGTCTACTATCCGGAGGCGGATCATGTCTTCGACGACGCGTCGCTGCCGAAATACTATTCCGAAGAAGAGGCGGCGGACGCAGTGACGAAAGTGGCCGCCTTCCTCGTCGCGCGCCGCTGACCGGTCGCCCGCTCTTTAATCCGCATTGTGGACGTCCTTGACCCAGGGCCCGTAAGCGCCGCCGCCGAACACGGCCAGTTGCGTCTTCGCTGAGACGTCATTGATCGCTTCTTGCGGCCGACGACCAGGATGGACGGCGCGGCGCAAAGGACGCTCGCCTGGGGGCATGGCGATGATCTCCGCGATTGCGCGCGGCACGTCGAGCGGGTCAGTGGTCCCCCCGCCATCGCCGTCGCGCGCCCGAAGGGCCTCGACGATCTCCGGATACGCCGCCAGCAACGCCTCATCCGCGCGGTCGAACAATCCATTCGTCAACGCATTTGCGTTCCGCCAGATCCTGGTCGGATACCCGCCCGGCTGGATAATCGTTACGTCGACGCCATGTGGAACGAGTTCATAGGCCATTTGTTCGCTCATCGCTTCGAGCGCGAATTTCGTCGGCGAATATTGTCCGTATCCCGGGATCATGATCCTGCCGAGCTGCGAAGAGACCTGGAAGATCTGCCCCGACTTTTGCGCGCGCATCGCGGGCAACGCAGCGCGCGCCATGCGATGACACCCGAAAACGTTCGTCTCGAACATGAGACGCGTCGCCTCCATGTCCTGCAGTTCGATCGGTCCGGCGACGGAGATCCCGGCATTGTTCACAAGGACGTCGATCTTGCCGCCGGCCTTCTTCTCCGCTTCGGCGACGCCGTTCGCGACCTGCTCATCGGACGTGACGTCGATTTCGATCACCTCGATGTCGAGCTTGTCGCCGGCTGCGAGGTCCTTCAGCTCTTCAGCTTCCGATCGCGGCAGGTTGCGCATCGTCGCGAAGACCTTTGCGCCGAGACGGGCGTAATGCTCCGCTCCCAGACGGCCAAACCCTGACGACGTCCCGGTAATGAGGATCGACTTGCCCGAAAGGTCGGGGGCCTTGTTGTCCGCGGCCCGCGCGCCCGTCGTCGCCGCCGCGGCGGCGGCGCTCAACCCGGCGCCGACAAGCAGCCTGCGGCGGTCAATCTCAACGTCTTTTGGCATTCGCCTTCTCCGATCCGGTTCTGGTCTCTGACGCAGATGCTTGCGCGCCTTCGGTCCTCACGCAATGGCCGCGCGCACCAGGATTTGCTCAGGCGCGTCATCAGCGCAGCGCCTTCTCCTCAAGGCCCGAAACGCCTCTACGGCGCGCCAGTTCCGCAGCCACCTCGCGCGGATCGACGTCCGCCGCGGCGAGAAGAACGGACAGGTGAAAGAGGAGATCCGCCGCCTCTCCGACAACGCCCGTCCGATTGCCGACCGCGGCGGCGATCGCGGTCTCGACCGCCTCTTCGCCGAGCTTCTGGGCGCAGCGCTTCACCCCCGAGGCGAGGAGTTTCGCCGTATAGGATTGGTCGGGCGCGGCGGTCCGGCGCGCCGCGATGGTCTCGACAAGCGCGTCCAGCGCCTCGCCAATCGTTTCATTTGCCATCGATCAGATCCACCATCCGTATACAATTCAATAGATACGCCGCGCCGCGTTCACCGCACAGGCGCCCCCGCCGCGGCGAGCGCGGCCCGCGCTTCAGCAATCGTATGATCGCCGAAATGGAATATCGACGCCGCGAGGACAGCGCTCGCCCGCCCGTCGATGACCGCCTCCACCAGATGCGCAAGATCGCCCGCTCCGCCGGACGCGATCACCGGGACGGGCGTCGCCGCGACGACCGCACGCGTCAGCTCAATGTCATATCCGGCGCGCGATCCGTCCGCGTCCATTGACGTAAGGAGAATCTCGCCAGCGCCCCGCGCGGTCGCCTCGCGGGCGAACGCCACCGCGTCAACGCCCGTCGGTTCGCGTCCGCCATGAGTAAAACACTCCCAACGCCCCGGCGCTACTCGCCGCGCGTCAATCGCCACGACGACGCATTGCGCGCCGAAGCGCTCCGCGGCCTCGGCGATCAGCGCAGGCCGCTTAATCGCCGCGGTATTGATCGCCGCCTTGTCCGCGCCGGCCAACAAGAGTTGCCTCATATCATCCGTAGACCGAACGCCACCGCCCACCGTCAAGGGCATAAAGCACCGCTCGGCGACCTGCGCGACGGCCTCCAGCAGCACCCCTCTCCCCTCGTGGCTGGCGGAGATATCAAGAAAACAGAGCTCATCCGCGCCCGCCGCGTCATAGGCGATCGCCGCCTCGACGGGATCGCCGGCGTCGCGCAGATTTGCAAACTGAACGCCCTTCACAACGCGGCCGTCCTTGACATCGAGGCAGGGAATAATCCGTGTCTTCAGCATTCTTCCTGATCCAGAGGGAGAGTTTCGCCAGCGTCCTTCAGCGACAAGACCGGCATGGCGTCTGTTTCTTCACGCCAATAGCGCGGCGCGTCGACAAGCGCGCGCCAGTCGGCCCAGGCGGCGGCCGCCGCCTGGCGTCCCCGCTCCGCTGCGCGGCCGCATACATAGCCGGCGGCCCGCGCCGCCGCCCGGCCCTGACCCTTGGCCGCGCGCATCGCCAAGTCCTGCGCCACCACCGCATCGTTGAGCGCGCCCAGCTTTTCCTGCAGCGCGCTCAACGCCTCGAAATAGGGCCTACGGGCGTCTTTCGGATAGAGTTCGCGAAACGCCTGGGCGGCGTAGCGAAAGCGTTTCAGGGCGAGACGCAAATCATGCAGGCCCGCTTCGTCGCCCGGCTGCATTCGGTCGGCGACGCAGACTGCGTCCGCAAGGCTCGCGTCGAGCGCCCGACCGGCGAACGTTCCAACGTCCGCCGTCAGCTCTTGCGCCGCCCCGTCGCGCCACCCTTGCGTCACCGCCTCCCTTAGCCCGTCGAGGACAAGGTATTCATAAGATGGCGCCGCGACGGCGCGGTGAACCTCTTCCCAGGCGACGTCCCGCGCTCGGGCCGCCGCCGCGCGCAATTTCGCCGCCCCCTTTGGTTCAAAGCAATCAGGGTCGAACTCCACGAGCGTCCCATTCAGAAACACCTCCCAGTCGCGCGCGGCGCCGATAATGCGAGCAAGCCGGCGCGCGCGCCGAGACAGGCGCCGCACCCCCGCCCCGCCGACGACCTCCCGAAAAAGCCGTTCAAACGTTCGTAGACGTCGTAATGCTACCCGCGCCTGCCTCGCCGCCTCCGGGTCACGCGACGCCAGCAGATACGGCCTGATCTCCGACAGGCGCGCCGCGCCCGCGGCGAGCCCTTCGGCGAGCGCGTCGCCGGCGTCAGCTTCGCGATCAATCCGGACTTTTCGCGCTCGCGGAAGTTCAAAGGAAGATCCGGAACAGCGCCAATGAGCGCCCTCCCCCAGCCCCGTGCGGAGGCCAGGCCGCGAGGCCAGGACAGCATTGCGCACCCAATCGAAAAAGGTCTCCACCGAGCCTCTCAACAGGCGCACGCGCGCACAGCCGAAAGACGTGGTCAGCGCATCCGCCGCCTCAGACTCAACCCGGCCGACCATGAGCGTCATTTCGATCACAGCGTCATTGACAATAATCACATTCAGCGCTTCGTCAGCGTGCAGAGTGGCCAACGGCGCAAGCGCTTTGTCGTTGGTGCTGAACCCTGGCGCAAAACCGTTGGCGCGCGCCTCGCGGTCGATCTGAAGCGGACGGACGGCCGCGCCATGCGCGCCGTTTGCGCCGGGAATAGCCGACGTCGGCAAATGCCGTTCCTCGCAACGCCAACCATCCTCCGCCCAGGAAGCAAGCCGGACCTTGACGCCGCCGTCAGCGCGGGCGACTTCGAGCGCGCGCCGCTTCGCGCGCAACTCGCCATCCGGCGTATCGTAGGCGGTCACGCATATGCGCCGCCACGGACGCTTCGCCGTCAGCCGCGCGTCCTCGCCTTCAGCGCTCCCGGCCCCGTCCCTTGCGCAAACAAGTTGCGCAAGCGCAGAAATGTCCGCTGTCGGACCAAGCAGGTGAAGCGTAAGCAACGCAGGCTGATAATGAAAGGGACGCCCCATTGCGCCGTCATCGCCCCTGGCGGGCGGACGCCGCCGCCGCGAGCGCGTCTCCGGCTGTCAACCGCCCGTCATAAAGCGCCCTGCCCGCGATCACGCCAGCGATCCTTTCCGGTCGCGCCGCAAGCGCTTCTATGTCGGCCGCGCCCGATACGCCGCCGGAGGCGATAATCGGGATCGCCACCGCCTCGGCGAGCGCGGCTGTCGCGTCAGTGTTCGGGCCGCCGAGGGCGCCGTCGCGGGCGATGTCCGTATAGACAATCGCGGCGACGCCAGCGTCTTCAAACCGCTTCGCGACCTCCAATGGCGCGACCCTCGCGCCTTCCAGCCAGCCGTCGACCCTCACCTCGCCGTCCTTGGCGTCGACGCCGACAACGATCCGGCCGGGATGCGCGCGGGCCGCCGCCGCCACGAGGTCCGGATCCCGAACCGCCGCCGTGCCGAGAATGACCCGGTCGACGCCGACCGTAAGCCAGCGCTCAATGCTGGCCATGTCGCGCACACCGCCGCCGAGTTGTTTGGGCCCGGAAAAGGCTTTGACGATGCCTTCAACGGCGGCTCCGTTTCGAGAATCGCCCGCCACCGCGCCATCGAGATCGACGATATGCAGGCGGTCAAAACCGGCGACGGCGAATTCGGCGGCCTGCGCCGAAGGGTCATTATTATAGACCGTTTCGGCGCCGAGATCCCCTTGTAAAAGCCGAACGCAGCGGCCGCCCTTGAGGTCGATCGCCGGCCAGATTTCAAAAGTCGCGTCATTCATGGCCGCCACCCCAAGAACGCCGCGAGAAGATCAATCCCGGCGCGCTGGCTTTTCTCTGGATGGAACTGGAATCCAAGGATGTTGTCTTTCTTCAGGCCTGTCGCGATCCGCGCGCCATAAGTCGCGGAGGCTATCACATCGGCGGCATTTTCGGCGTCGAAATAATAGGAGTGGGCGAAGTAGTAGGCTTCATGCCGATCACCGCCGAAGCCGCCGACCTCAGCGAACTCAACGTCATTCCACCCCATGTGCGGGACGCGAAGGGCCTCGGCCTCAACGCCCGGCAGGTCGGCGAGGGGGCGAACGTCGCCGGCGATCCATCCGAGGCCTTCGCTCAGGCCATACTCATGGCCACGCGACGCCAGCAATTGCATGCCGACACAGACGCCCAGGAATGGCCGGCCGCGCCGGCGCACGACGTCTTCGAGCGCCTCCAGCATGCCGGGCAGGGCGCTAAGGCCGTGAAAACACGCACGAAACGCGCCGACACCCGGCAGGACGATACGGTCGGCGCGCGCAATCGTCTCGGCGTCGGAGGAGATTACCACCTCCATTTCGAGGCCGGCCTCTCGCGCCGCGCGCTCCAACGCCTTTTGCACCGACCTCAGATTGCCGGAGCCGTAGTCAATGATCGTGACAGTTTCGGCCATCTCGCCCAAATTAGCCCGAAAGAGGGGCGGGGATAGGGGCGAACTACCGGAAGCGCAAGCGCCGGCTTAGCCGAGCGCGCCCTTGGTCGATGGCGTCGCGCCGGCCGCGCGGGGGTCAATCTCCACCGCCTGCCGGAACGCCCGCGCAGTCGCCTTGAAGCAACTTTCGACGATGTGGTGGGAGTTCTCGCCGTAGAGGTTCTCCACGTGCAGGCAGAGCCCCGCATTCGTCGCGAAGGCGTGGAACCACTCCTTGAAAAGCTCGGTGTCCATCTCGCCGATCTTCGGGCGCGGTATGGCGACCCGCCATACGAGGTAGGGCCGCTTCGAGACGTCGATCGCCGCCCGCGACAGCGCCTCGTCCATAGGGATAAAAGCCGCGCCGAAGCGCCGGAGGCCAGCCATATCGCCGAGCGCCTGGGCGCAGGCCTGGCCGAGCACGATCCCGACGTCCTCCACCGTGTGGTGCATGTCGACATGCAGATCGCCTTCGGCGCGGACTTTCAGATCGAGCGAGGCGTGCTTGGCGAACGCCTCCAGCATATGGTCGAAAAAGCCGATCCCCGTCTCGATGTCATAGTCGCCTGCGCCGTCTAGATCGACGGCGACGAAGACATCCGTCTCGCGGGTCTTTCGCTGGGCTGTGGAGGCGCGGTTTTCCATGTCCATGTCCGAAGCTTAGCCCGTTTTGGCGGGGCTTTGACAGAGCGGGCATATGGCGGCTTTGTTGACGGGACGCAAACGGAGTTCGCAACCCCATGACCTACGCACCATGACCAACGCCCCGCAGATGCACAGCACCACGATCCTCTGCGTTCGGCGCAATGGCGCGGTGTGCGTCGGCGGCGACGGACAGGTCTCGCTCGGTCAGACGGTCGTGAAAGGCGACGCCCGCAAAGTAAGACGCTTGGGCGAGGGGGGCGGCGTCATCGCCGGGTTCGCCGGCGGCACGGCCGACGCCTTCACCCTGATGGAGCGGCTCGAAGCGAAACTCGAACAGCACCGCGGACAGCTCATGCGCGCCGCCGTCGAACTCGCCAAGGACTGGCGCACGGACAGATACCTGCGCCGCCTGGAAGCGATGATGATCGTCGCCGACAAGGACGTGACGCTGCAGCTGACGGGGGCGGGGGACGTGCTGGAGCCGACCCATGGCGTCGCGGCGATCGGCTCGGGCGGGGATTACGCCAGAGCCGCGGCCCGCGCGCTGATGGCGGAGACCGATCTCGACGCCGAGGCGATCGTCCGCAAGGCGATGGCCATCGCCGCGGACATTTGCGTCTATACGAATGAAAGCCTGACGGTGGAGGGGATTGGGGATACTAGCTAGGCCATCAGCCCAAATCTTCAATTGGCTCGTCCT
This sequence comes from Pseudomonadota bacterium, assembly GCA_039819085.1. Lineage (GTDB taxonomy): Bacteria > Pseudomonadota > Alphaproteobacteria > Caulobacterales > Parvularculaceae > MED-G105. The sequence goes on along the minus strand of JBCBSQ010000005.1, from coordinate 143,804 downwards.
GATCGGCGGCGGCCCTGCGCTCTCCGTGCGGCATCACGGAGTTCCCTAAGATCTGAGAGCATTTGCCGAAACAACTGCAACAAACCACCAACCCAGAAAAAGAAAGTAATTGAAAGCCCGACCAAAAAATAGATGTACGCGTTCAAAAAGGTTTCACATTCAGAATGAGTTTCGTTGGAAACAAAAAACAATGGAATCGAGCCAAGAGCTACTACAGCAATAAATGCCAAATATCCTACAAAGAATCGCAAGACTCCGCGCGGCGCATTTCGAAGCATCCGTTTCCATATTTTTCTATTTACCTTGTCAACCTCACCACTCGAACGCCAGGTTCTGAAGATAAACATCAAGGCGGCGGCGAATACAGCGTAGCCAAGAAAGACCAATGCCGCGGGCCGGGCGCCTGAAACAAGAAGAGCCAACCCCGTAAAGGCCGAGATCGCAACTATGCCAATACGGAACCACGCGATTCTGTCGCGTTCTAAATCTGTGTCGGTTCCCATCATTAAAGAATTCACACAAATCAGGTGCGTGTCGAGATCGACCCTTAATTCTGTACCAAGGCCCGAATATCAGAACTCAGTTGTTTTCAAAATTTTGATCTCGCGGTACTCTAACGGATGAACCCGGCCCGATCGGCCAGCGAACCGCCTACAGATTCACCACATCCGCCCAGTCGGCATGGCGCTGGGCCTGCGCTTTGAAGAAAGGGCAGAGGGGCACGATCTTGAAGCCTTTGTCTCGCGCGTCAGCGACGACGCGGGCCGCGAGCGCCGCGCCGACCCCCATCCCCCGCATGGAATCCGGCACGCCGGTATGGTCGACGATGATGAGCGCCTCGCTCGCGCGGGAAAACGTCAGCTCCGCCGGCTCGTCCATGCCCGAAACGTGGGCGACATAGCGGCCTTTCGAGCCGCCATCGTCTTCCAGCTCGATGGTGATCTCGGTCCGGTCGTCGGGCATGATTCATACCTCCGCGCTCGCATCAACGTTAGCGGTTGTGGATAGTCCCCGCAAAAAAGGACCGGCCTTTTTCGTCGCGGCATTGGACGTCCGCGCGGAGGGGGAGAGCCATTCATACCTCCGCGCTTACTCGAACGTTAGCGGTTGTGGATAGTCCCTGCAAAACAGGAACGGTCTTTTTCGTGGCGGCGTTGGACGTCCGCGCGGAGGAGGGGGCGGTCAGCGAAATACGCGCATCCTTCGGGACGGGAAATCCCCTCTCCCTGAGGGCGCGGTTGGATGGGATCCAATCGCGCGTCTCGAAGGGCGAGGGAGATTTCCCTCCTCAGGATGAGGCGTTTGCGCCGCTTCAACGCAAGTAGATAATGTCTCGCGACCGGCGGCGAAACGTCAAACACGCTGGAACGGGGTCAAGCGCAGCCGTCGCTGTCAAGGCCGGCGATCCATTCGCGGATCAGCGCGACGCCTTCGTCATGAGCGAGGGCGCGGCCAAGCTCCGGCATCATCGCGGCCGGGTCGGTCGTCTCCATACGGAAGAGCAGGATCGAATCGTCCGGATGGCCGGGCACGATGTCATAGGGGCGTCCGCCCGCGCCGTCGCCAGCCGCGATCGCCGCCTTGCAGTAGCCGAGCGACGGCCCCGCCGCCGTAGGCGTCAGATCAAGCCCCGAGGTGTCCGCCGGTCCGACGGAATTGTGGCAATGGCTGCAATTGGAATCGAGATAGGCGCGGGCGCGGGCGTCGACCGAGGCCGTCTCGTCCGTCCACACCGCATTTTGCGGCGCGGCGGCGAACTCCGCTTCACTGATCGCAAGCAGCCCCGCATCGCGCCAGTAAGCGATCTGGTTGGCGCCGTCATGATAGACGGACGCGGTGTTCAGATGCCGCGCCTTCGGCCCGATCGGCGAGATGGCGCGGGTCGTGTTGTTCGGCGCGTGGCAGCCGGCGCACTGGTTCTGGTTCGGCACAACGTAGGGAAACTCGACCGGCGTCGTGCCGGCCCTCGCCAAGGTCAGCGTCGCGATGGCGCCCGTGCGTTTCAGCATCGCCTCGGTCTGCGCCTCGTTCCAGACGTAAGGGATCGCCACCCATCCGTCAGCGCGATGGGCGAGGACGCGCGTCTCCATCAGGCGCACGCCTTCCATCGGCAATGCGCCGTCCGAAAAGGCCGGCGCGCCGGAATCCGTCACGGCGCCGTCGGCGTTCTGGCCAAAATAGAACGTCTTGGTGATGATGGTCCCCACAGGGAAGGCGAACACGTCGTCATCGCGATAGTCAGCCTTCGCCCCTTCCGGCAGGGAGACCGTGCGCAGCTTCAGCGCGTAATCGGTGAAGAGGGGCGTCGCCAGATCATAAGGCGTCGTCCCGGCCGCAAGCCGCAGGGCGCCGCCCTCAGACCTGACGACATTCCAGTCCGACAGGCGCTCCGGATACCCCTCTTCGTGGAAGACGGGGCGCGCGTTGGAAACTGTCGACGTTTCAGATCCGCATGCGGCGAGAAGTACCGCCGCGTTCAAGGCAAACAAAATTCGAAGCACAAACAGCCGCCTTATCACTACCTACATTCGCCCGTCTTAGCCTCTTTTGTGAGCTTTTCGGCGACTCTAATAGGACCATCTTTGTCCAATAGCTGAAGATCTCCCGATGGCGAAGTGATGCGGTACGCATCACCAAACTTACTAACCTTCTGTTTAAAGAAGCCCTCAGACTTTCGCTCCAAAGAAACAGTCCGCACGGACCCGTCGCCATACTCCCCAACAAGGATAATGTCTTCGCCGCCCATCGCTTTTATGGTCAGCACACCATTTAACCTCGGCATGCCAGGGACCATGCGGTCGCACCAGCGGCCCACGACCTCCTCCGCGTTGGCAGCTCCACCACATGCCAAAGCCGCCCCAAAAGCCGCGCAGGCTAATCGAGCCCGACCAACAGAAGAGTATCGGCGATGCAATCCTGCTTGCAAGCTTAGAGCTCCGCGAGCTTCTCGGGCAGCTTCACCGCCGGCAGGCGCGGCAGCTCGCAATCATGCGGCGCGGCGTCGACCCTCGGGTCCGCGAACTCGTTCGGGCCGTCAATATTCAGGACTTCCGCGTCGCCGTTTCGCACGCAGATCTTCAGATTCTCCGGCAGCGCGCCGTCGACAAGCTTCTCCGCGTTGACGAAACCATCCCACATGACGTCCGGGATCGCCCCCATCGGCCCGAACTTCAGCGTTTTCAGCGCCTGGAGCTCCAGCCCATCCGGGTTCTTGCCGCCGCCGGACATGTCATTTTCGTAGATGAAGATGCCCTCCGGGTAGGGATCGAACGCCTCGGTCATGCCGTCCTGGCTGAGCCCGGAGGAGAAAACGCTTGCGATAATGATGTTCGCGGTCTTGTTGTTCTTGATCGCGTTCTCAAAGATCTCGACCTGATCATTCGAGTTGATAACGACGCCGGAGCCCGCAGGCACCCCCGCGACCGCCGTCCCATCGACGGCGAAATTCTTCAGATTGTTCTCGATGATCTCATTGTCGAAGACGCGGGTCCGGGCGCCTGGCTGCGGCAGGTTCGGCATGTTGAAGACGAGAATGCCGCCGGTGTTGTTGGTGGCGACATTGTCGTAAACATCCGCATCAAACGTGTTTTCGATCTCGATGCCGGCGACGTTTTCTTCCGCGCGATTGTTTCGGACAATGACGTTCCTGGACTGCCCCACATAGATCCCCGCATCGGAGGCGCCGATCGCGACGCTGCCCTCGATCAGAACGTTCGTTGTCTGAACAGGATAAATACCGTATGCGCCGTTTTCGGTTTTCGGTCCGCCGGTCCATTCGGTCCGCACCCGACGGATGACGATGTTCTCGCCCTCATTCACCTTGAGGGCGTCGCCTTTCGTGTCTTCGATGGCGATATCCTCAATGGTGAAGTCGCTCGCGGTGACGAGAAGGCCTTCCGCGCCCGCGACCTGATCCTTGAAGGTGAGCACCGTCTTGTCCATGCCGGCGCCGCGGATTGTGACGCCGTCGACTGTGAGGCTAAGCGAGCGGTCGAACGAATAAACGCCTTCCGGGATGTCGATCACGTCGCCGGGCTCGGCGTCGAGCAGCGACGTCATCAGGGTTTCCTGATAACTTGCGTCGCTTTCAGGCGTCGGCGCCGTATCGGCTGTTGTTTGCTGCTGGCCGCAGGCGGCGAGCGCAAGCGCCGCGACGCATGCGGCGGACGAAAAAAGGCCCTTCTTCAAAGAAATCTCAGCCATGAGCGATCCCCTTCAGTTTCCTTCATCGCAACCAGCCGGTCTTTAGCGGCTTGGCGCAGCAGCGGCTTGGCGCAGCGTTCTGGGCGCGATGCGCGATTGACGCGGATCGTGCGCGTTTTGGCAGATTTCGCAAAGTCCGAACCGCAGCGCGCCGCTGGCGCGCCGGCCGCGAACTTGTCGGCGCCTTTATCGCGCCTTAGGTGAGCGACGCCGACTCGCGAAGGATCCCGCCCATGACTTCTTTCTCGCCGCGTGAAATCGTCTCCGAGCTCGACCGCTTCATTGTTGGTCAGGCGGACGCAAAGCGCGCGGTCGCGATCGCGCTGCGCAATCGCTGGCGGCGGCGGCGGGTCGATCCGCCGCTGCGGGACGAAATCACGCCCAAAAACATCCTGATGATCGGGCCGACGGGCGTCGGCAAAACGGAAATCTCACGGCGCCTCGCGACCCTCGCCGGCGCGCCGTTTCTGAAGGTCGAAGCCACCAAGTTCACCGAAGTCGGCTATGTCGGGCGTGACGTTGAGTCGATCGTCCGCGACCTGGTGGAGACGTCGATCGGGCTGGTCCGCGAAGAGCGACGTAAGGACGTGGAGGCGCGCGCGCGCGACGCCGCGGAAGACCGCGTTATTGCGGCGCTTGTCGGCGATCAGGCGGGCGAGCGGACGAAATCAAGTTTCCGGGAGAAGCTGCGCGCCGGCGAACTGAATGAGACCGAGGTGACGATCGACCTGACGCCCGGCGGCGGCAAAGGGCCGGCGCTTGAGCTGCCGGGCGGCATGGGCGGACAGATCGGCGTCCTCAACTTATCGGACCTCCTCGGCAAATCGTTCAATGCGCCGGCAAAACCGACCACGATGAAGGTCAAGGACGCCTATGAGCCGCTTATCGCCGAGGAGTCCGATCGACTGCTCGATGACGACGCGATCGTCAAAGAGGCGCTCGAACGCGCGGAAAACGACGGCATCGTCTTCCTCGATGAGATCGACAAGATCGCCCGCGGCGCAGAGGCTGGCGGACGCGGCGGCGCGGACGTCTCTCGCGAGGGCGTGCAGCGTGATCTCCTGCCGCTGATCGAGGGCGCGACGGTGGCCACCAAACATGGCGCGGTCAAAACCGACCACATTCTCTTCATCGCGTCGGGCGCATTTCATCTGTCGAAGCCGGCGGACCTTCTGCCCGAACTTCAGGGTCGCCTGCCAATTCGCGTGGAGCTGGACGCCCTCACCCGGGATGACCTGAAACGCATCCTGACCGAGCCGGAGGCGAGCCTTGTGAAGCAATACGCGGCGTTGATGGCGACGGAGGGGATGGAGCTTGAGTTCACGGATGACGCAATCGACGCCCTGGCGGACGCAGCCGCGGAGGTGAACGCAAATGTGGAGAACATCGGCGCGCGACGCCTCGCCACAATCATGGAGCGCGTCCTGGAGGACCTTTCCTTCGACGCGCCGGACCGCTCTGACAAGGCCGCCCGGATCGACGCGACATATGTAACATCACGATTGCAGTCGATCGCGGGCGATCAGGACCTATCGAAGTACATTCTTTGACGCTATCGTTAACGGATCGGGGGAAGGTTCCGGGAGCCGGGGGCGAATGCTGACACGTACGATGCCGCTCGATTATCAGCCGTCATTCGCGGCTGATCGCTCGCGGTCGCGACGTGACGCGCCGGAGGGCCTGGTCGAGCACTACTCGACAGTGCTCATCAAAACGCAAGGTGAGGGGCCGTTCCTGTTGCAGGAGCGCCCTCGCGGCGAAAACATTCAATACCCTGGCAGGTTCTCGATGTTTGGCGGCCGTCGAGAAGGCAAGGAAACCGCCGAGGGTTGCGCAGTGCGAGAAGTGCTGGAGGAAGCCGGCCTGGAGCTGAAGCCAGACGATCTGACGCTGCTCGCCCGGGTCGAAAGCCAGAACGAATCCGGCGTCGTCACGTCAGGCCATCTTTTTCTCTCGGAGGGCCTGCCATTCGACGTTCTTAAGGATCTCGACATCAAGGACGGGGGCGGCGTGTTTCTGAAGCGCAACGATATCCCCCGGCAATGGGGGCGTCTGACGTCGATTACCCATTTCGCCATCGGCGCATATGAAGAGCTCGACAGGCTGCGCGGCGGTCGCGCCGGATATTCTGGCGGCGCGGACAAGTCGTCGTTTTTCAGCTTTCTGGGCCGCTGATTTTGCGCGGACAACAGGCGAATACCCCGGCGGCGTGTTGCCGCCGCGCCACAACCGCCGGGACGCGCCGGCGGATGATTGCGCCGCCGGCCTTTCCGTTTCCGCCGTCGCGCGTTAATCTTAAGGTTCTCAGCGGGGAATGGTAATGGCGGACGGAGCCCTGATTTCGAACGGCAACAGGCCGAAAGTCGCCTTTGCAGGCGAAGAATTCGGCTTCGGCTACCAGGCCGTCCATAAGTTCGCGGGCGATAACGCCCGGTCGGCGCGCCGACGGCTTTATGATGCCGGCGCTGCTGCGGTCTCGGACGGCAAAATCAGCGTCCAGTGGCGTCGTCTCGGCCGGCGAGACGATGAGACCCTGAAAGGCGATGGCGGTTTTGACCTCGCCAGCCCGGAAATGCGGCCGCTCCACACCAAGGAACAGGCGCTTGTCGCTGTCCGGAACAAGACCGTCGACATGGCGGTCGTGCCATTTTACGCGCCCTACACCGGCTATGACATCGAAACGCTGAACACCCTGTCGAGCCTCCTGACGCTCGTCGCGGTTCAGCAGATCAACGCGACCGATCAGTTCTGCCTCGCCGTTTATGAGCCGCAGCTTCTTGACGTTATTCAGACGTCCCACCCGGGCTCCGGCCTTTCGGGGCTCCTGAACTCCAAGCGCAATCGCTGGCAGTCGAACGCCTGGAAGGATACCCAAGCGTTCCTCAACGCTGGCGAAGGCGATGAGACGAGCCGTCAATACGGCGCGGGCTTTCAGCTAGACGCTTCGGCGCAGTATATGCTCCGTGAGCGGATTGACACGGTTTTCGCCGGGCCGGAGGCGGTGCGCCGATGCAAGTCCAAGCTCGACGGACTGCGTTCCGCTGGCGTCGAAGTGCGCGAGACCCTGAATACGGTCGAACCGCATCGCGAAATGTCGCGGCTCGCGCGCAACACGCTCAACAACACTCGCCAGACGTCGACTTCATTCGATCCGCGCGGCGGCGGCACGATGTTCACGTCAACCATGTCGGCGGAGAACCCGAACGCCAAACTTTATGGCGTCGTCATGCCGTTCGAGATCGCCTACCAGTCGCCTGACTTCGTCATCATTGACGATAACATTCAGGACGCGGACAAAGAAGATCCGTCCGTCCAGACACGCTTCATGCTGGTGCGGGACATCGTTGACGAAACGATCCTCGACGACAAGCTCGGTCTGACCGGCAACAGGGCGCAGTACTGGCTCACCCGCTTGACCGACGTTCTAAGGGACGCGGAAAACGCGGACGGCGAGGGCGTGCGCGTCATGTTCCGGTTCCGCCGCAGCAAAAAAGCCGCTTCCGTCGGGGACGTTGAAAACTTCCTGCGTCATCATGGCGTGCGGTATAACGTGGTGAAGATCAACGAGGACAGCGGCAAGGATGATCCGGGCTCGCTGGTTCTCGACGTTGAATTCGAGCGGCGGCACTTCAACAGGGGCATTCCGCTGATCAGCCGCAGTCCGGTGCGCGAGGTCCTCGGCGCCGCCTTCGCCAGATGGAAAGGCCGCTCCGTCAGCGTTATCGCCGCGATGCCGATTGACGCCCATCAATTGCCGGAGTCCGGTCGTCGCCGCTTCTATGTGGACAACATTGTCTCCGGGTTCAGAACGTTCGTTCGCGACAAGTGGATCCGCCACCGCATCTGGGGCACCGCCCTCGCCGCAGGTGCCATCGCCTGGTTCGGCCGCGACGTTATTCCCGCTCAGGCGGCGTCGATTTTCGCCGCGCTTCAGCGCCTCTTCGGCGGTTGACGCCCGGGCGCGCTACGCGGTTTCAAAAACAGGTAGTACGCTCCCGCGCCGCCGTCCTTCGGCCGCGCCGACGAGAGCCTCGCGATCATTGGCCGCAACTCCGGCGCATCGACCCAGGCCCGCACGCTCTCCCGAAGAACGCCGCGCCGCGGATAGGCGGGATGCTGGTCAGCGCTCAGTTCAGGATCATCCACGCCCAGCCGACGTCGCGTCAGATTTGACTGGGACGCCGGACCGCCCTTGCCGGTGATCACCAAGAGCCGCCGACAGCCGTCGTGATAAGCAGCGGTCACAAACGCCACAAAAGCGCGCTCCGCCACCTCCTGCGTCATGCCATGCAGATCGATAACACGATCGATGGATTGGCGGCGACGCGCCACCGCCCGGTCACTCTTCGGATCGCCCGCGCCGTACGCGGGCGCGGCGGGCGAAGCGGGCGCGGACCGCCTCGCCGGCGCCCTTGGCCGGTCAGCGGCGCCCGACGGGACCCGATCACGTGGGGGCGTGCGCTCAGCCGGCGCGCGGCCTGTCGCCGTGGCGTCCTCTTCCGCCAAAAGGTCGGACATGCTGACGTTTTCGTCAGTGGCTTTATCGTCAGCCGCCTTGCCGTCAGGCGGCGTAGCAGCCTGACGTCGGTCGCCGGCGTCAGCCCGCCGCGACACATGGCGCGCCACCCGTCGCCATAGCCGGGACTCTGCGTCATCGAGTTTTCGATCCGGCATCGAAACGATGTCCTTTCCGGAACGCGTTCAACCTCCTATCCGGCGTCGCGTCACGGCGCTTCAGGCCGCGCCAGCTTCGCCGGCCCTTCTGGAAATCGCGCCGCCAGTGTCTTCGGCAACAATACGACGAAACTCGAAGGGGCGTTCATTTCGCCGGCGATGCGGGCCGCCTCCTGTCCCGAACCGATAAAGACATCGCCGCGAAGCGGCCCCTTGATGGCCCCACCGATGTCCTGGGCGACGAGCAGCCGCCCCTCTTCCCGGTCGTTCTTGGTGCGCGACGCCACCCAGATAAACGCCCCAAAACCGTAGTAGACTGGATCTACCGCGAGGCTGCGCATGGCCGTCAGCTGAACCCCCGCGGCGCCCACCGGTCCAAGCTCCGGTTCCGGCAGGCTGGGGATGAGCCGAAAAAACACATAGGACGGATTGCGTTCGCGGAGCTTTCGAGCCTTTTCCGGTTCGGCCTCGCGCAGCCATTTTCGGATCGCCTGCATCGAGATGTCCTCAAGGGCAATCTCTCCGGACTCAACAAGCGCCCGACCGATTGCGTAGTAACTTCGCCCATTCGCGCCGTCATATCCGACGCGGATCTCTCGCATCTCGCCGGCGGTCCGGACCGCAAGCCGGCCAGAGCCCTGAATCTGAAGAAAGAACAGATCATCAGGGTCCATGTAGGCGATCGGCGAGGCGAGGCGGCTCAAGGCGCCGTCATTGATTTCCGCGCGCGACGGATAAGGGGCGAGCGCGCCGTCTCTCACCCGCCCTGAAACGCGGCGGCCTTTCAGCGTCGGATCGAAGTCCCCAAGGTTCACGGAGACAAGGTCCAGGGGCCGCGCATAGACCGGCGCGCTATAGCGTTCGGTCTTCACCAGAGACGCACGGAAAGTCGGTTCGTAATAGCCGGTCGCTTTGCCGAGAGGATCGTCAATCGGCGCCTGGCCGGCCATCCTGCCCGTCGCCGCGGGAGCGGAGCGGCGCGCGACGGCGACGGGATCGAACCCTGAAGTCAGGAAATCACGCGCCGCGCTGGAGCGCGCCCGTTCGTCCGCATAGATCCCTTTTTCAACCCGCCGGGCCTCTTCGCACAGCGGCAGCCAGTCGCCGACCCGCCCCGCCAGAAGATCGTCCCCAAGAAAGGGCGAGCTGATCAACTCAGTCTTGTTAAAGGGCTCGGAAGCCGGCCGCGCCATGAGGCCGTCGCAGGACCGCAGGAAGGCGGGCAGCGCCTCACTGACTTTGTCCAGCCGCCAGTCGACCAGCGCGTCGAACGGAACCCGGTGGAAACTGACCCCGACCGGCGCATAATCAACTTCGAGATCCGCCGTCCCCGTCGAGACAACGTTCCTTATAACGACAAACGCGGTAATCATCGCCATGAGCGCGCCAGCGCTCAACGCCCCAGCGGCGACCGGCCCCAAGCGAAACATCGCGGACTTCGTAGATACCGTCATGAAAGGGCCATAGCCTTGGACTGCGCCGCATCGATGTGACGCGGCGGCGTCGCCGACAAGCGGCCGACAAGGCTTCTTAGGCTGATGCGCTCGTCGCCACCAAGGTCCAGTTCGGATCAGATGACGCGATCTTCCGTGAGAACGTCCACGCGTCGCGCACGAGGTCGACGCGGTTCGGGTCGCCGTCAATCACGTTGCCATCGCGGTCATAGGTCGTGCGCACCTGATTGGAGGCGAAATCGACGACGGCGATCATTGATCCGTCGGCCACCCTGGACGACTTGACCGCCGCGTCCTCGATCCCGACGAATTTCAAGTCGACCCGCGCGCCGGTTGTATCGCGATCGCTGAGCGCCCGCTTGAACGCGTCATGGACCGACGCAGCAAGGAATTTCTTGATGCTCTTCAGATCGCCCGCGGCGAACGCTTCGACAATCATCTCATAAGCGCCCTTTGCGCCATCCAGGAAGGCGCCTTCGTCAAAGTCGGGATCGGCCTCGCGCAATGGCGCGGCGGCGGGCGAGACCTGCGCGGCGGGACGGTTCGATTCCTGACGAACCGGCGCTGCGTCGCCGGCGACATCGTCCTCCTGCGACCGCGCAGCGCGTTGCAGGCCTTCGATTTCCTGGCGCTGTTCGTGACCGGTGCGCGCGCCCAGGACGGAAATCAGCTTGTACACAAAGAAGATCGCAACGCCGGCGAGTATCAGGCTGAGAGGATCCATAAATACGCAAGCCCTTGTTCTAAAAACTCAAAATGGGCCATACCCATTTCGGCCGCACCAGAGTCCGAGCAAAACGCCCGGATGGCGTCCTGCAATTTGCGGCGAACCGCGCGTCCGTTCGCCGTTATCTACCCGAAAGCGGTGAACGATCCGCTTATGCCACTATATAGGCAGGGCCATACTGAATACACCTGCTGAAGCAAACCGAAGGTCGCATGGCTATTATTCTCATCGCGCTTTTTGTGATCGGGCCGCTTTTGGAGATCTATGTCCTGATCGCCGCCGGCGGCGCTTTTGGCGCCGGTCCTGTCATCGCCGCGTGCGTCGGCACCGCCATCATCGGCGGGTTGATCCTGAGGGCGCAGGGACTAGCGGCCCTCAACTCCGCCCAGCGCGATCTGTCGGAAGGCCGCGCGCCCCTCGACGCGATCGCCGACGGCGTCTTTCTTATCCTGGCGGCGCCGTTTCTCATGACGCCCGGCTTTATCACCGACGCGGTTGGTTTTGCGCTGTTGACGCCGCCGATCCGCCACTGGCTGGCCGCGAAAGCGGTCGCCTACCTGAAGGCGCGCGCCGACGCCGAAGGCCGCATTATCACCGTCCGGCGCATCGACCCTTAAAGCCGCAAAGCGGATCTTGGCGATGCGTTGGCCGGACATCGGCTTGCGGCGCGCGCCGGGCCCGTGTACCACCCGCGCTTCGTTTACAGTCCCCGCGCGCGTCATGGCGCTCCAGCGCGACGTGACGGCCGCTTCCGGCGGCAGGCGAGGTTCTCGTCGCGCGCGCTGCAAGTGAACCAGCTGAAGCGCTCTGAAGATGCGCGCGATGATGGCGCGCAATGAACAAAGGTGACGTCATGTCCGACACCCCCACTCCTCCAGCGCCCGGCGTCGGCGACGCCGCCCCGAGCCTCAGGGTCCTCGCGCAGTACCTGAAGGACCTTTCGTTCGAAAACCCGCGCGCCCCGCAGGTGTTCACAACGATGACGGCGGCGCCCAACATCGCCGTCAATGTCGACGTCAACGCCCGCGGCGTCGGCGAAGATCAGTATGAGGTTGAATTAACCGTCTCCGCGAAGGCGACGCACAATGAAGAAGCGGTCTTCGTGATTGAGAGCGCTTACGCTGGCGCGTTTGAGATCAAGAACGTGCCGGCCGAACAGCTTGAGATCGTGCTCCTGGTGGAGTGCCCGCGGATCATCTTTCCGTTCCTGCGCCAGATCCTCGCCGAGACCACCCAGACCGGCAACTTCCCGCCAGTCATGCTGGACCCGATCGACTTTCTCGCAATCTACGAACAGCGCCGGCGCGCCGCCGCCGCGAGCCCGGCGCCGGAAGGGGCCCAGGCCTGAGCGCCCGGTGATCTCGGCGGGCGCTTAACGCGCCCCGCCGGTCGCTACTCCGCGGCGACAGGCCGGCTTTGCATGGTCTGACTGCAGTCGGTCTGCGCGCCATCCGACGCGGCGTCAAACGCGCGCCACACAGCCTCCGGTCCCATTTCCTCAATGAACGCTGCGTGCGCGGCCTTCTCTTCGTCCGTCAGAAGCTTTGGCGGCGGGCCCGGACGCTGACGCGCCGGCCCGCGGTTCCTGCCCGCCAATGCGGCGCTCGCGCCGGCGTCAAGGTCAAATCCGGTCTGCGCGCCCCCCGTCAGCTCAATATAAACTTCCGCCAACAGACGAGAGTCGAGCAGCGCCCCGTGGCCGTAGCGCTCCCGCGCCGCAGTGTCGATCCCGAACCGGGCGCACAAGGCGTCAAGGCTCGCCGGCGAGCCCGGAAAACGCCGCCGCGCAAGATGCAACGTATCGAGAAGATCGTTTTCAAGCCGGGGGAGCTTCGCCGCGCCGAGTTCGTCATTCAGAAACGGCAGATCGAACGCCTTGCCATTGTGGGCGATCAGCTCCGCGTCGCCAACGAATTCAAGGAACGCCGGGGCGACGCGCGGGTCCTCGAACACCGGATGATCTTTCAGAAAATCATAGGTGAGGCCATGAACGTCCACCGCGCCCTTCGGCACCTCGCGCTGCGGGTTCACATAGATATGGAACGATTTCCCGGTGACCGCGCCGCGCACGAGTTCGACGCCGCCAATCTCAACGATCCGGTGGCCTTCGTCGAACCGAAAACCCGTCGTCTCCAGGTCGAAAACGATTTGCCGCATGGCGCAATCCTGTTCAGACGGCGCCCGAACGCGCCGTTTTCCAAACCCCAATCTTGCGTCGACAGGGCCGGTTGAGGCAAGCGCGGCGGGCCTATTCGCCTACTCGTCGCCGTGAATGATTTTCCGCACCAGGACGGAGAGATCCGCTTTCTGGAACGGCTTCTGGATGAAGTGCGACCGCTCGATCTCATCGAGCTGTTCGCGGACCGCCGCCTCCGCATAACCGGACATGAAAACGACTTCCGCCTTCAGGTCGAACCGCTTGCGCGCTTCGGCGACCATCGCGGGGCCGTCCACCTCCGGCATCATGATGTCTGAAATCACGAGGTCGTAACCTGCATCCTGCTCAAGCATCTCCAACGCCTCGACGCCATCATCCGCGACGTCCACCTCATACCCCGCCCGCTCAAGCGTCTTGACGACGACGAGCCGCACGCCAGGCTCATCCTCGACAACGAGAATCCGTCCGACGCCGGAATAGTCAACATCCGCGGCGACGGGCGGGGCCGTCTCCGCAGGCGCCTCTTCCTGATCGTCCGCTTCGCACGCCGGCAGATAAATGCGGAAAGCGGCACCGCCTTCAGAGAGATTCTCCACGGTGATCGCGCCGCCCATCTGCTCAATGACCCCCTGCACGGCGGAAAGACCGAGCCCGGTTCCCTTGCCGACGTCTTTGGTGGTGAAGAATGGATCGAAGATCTTCGTTCTGATGTCGTCGGGAACACCAGGACCCGTGTCGATCACCGAGACGAGCAGGTGGTCCTGATCGCGCAGCTGATTGAGCCCGAGCGACGCGACGCTTTCCCGCATGACGCATTCCGTTTCGATGCGGACGTCGCCGCCCTCCGGCGCCATTGCGTCTCGCGCGTTCACGGCGAGGTTCATGAGCGCCGTTTCGAATTGATTGGTGTCAATTTTCACCTTCGGCAGCCCACGGCCGTTCTTCAGCTTCAGCCGCACTTTCTCGCCGACAGCGCGATCAAGGAATGGCGAGAAATCCATCAGAAGGTCAGTGATCGACTGGCTCTTGCTCGTCAGCGTTTGTTTGCGGGAGTAAGCGAGCAATTGACGCGTCAGGTTCGCGGCGCGCTGCGCGTTCTGCCGGATCAGAAGTAGATCCGCATACGCAGGATCGCCGGCCGGATGGCTTACAAGGAGATCCTCGCAGCTCGCGAGGACCACTTGCAGAAGATTGTTGAAATCATGGGCGACTTCGCCCGCGATATTGCCGATCGCCTTTAGTTTCTGATCCTGGACATGGTCTTCCTGCATGCGCTTCGTTTCGGTGATTTCCACCGAATAGAGAAACGCGCGCTTGGGCCCGTATCCGCCCCGTTTGCGTCGCATCGTCCGTACATAGACGGAGAAAGCGCGCGCCGCATCAGCGCCGTCCCTGACCTCCGCATCGACGGGCCTCGGCGTCGCGGTCTGCTTCTTGCGCGCCTCGGCGGCGAGGTCGGCGATCGCGTCCAGCGGCAACACCTTCGACAGCGTCGCGCCCTTCGCCGCGCCCTGAAAAGACGACAGGAAAGCGCCGTTCGCTTCGACAATCTTCGCTTCGCGGCCGAATTCGCCTTCGACGATCGCCACCCCGAACGGGGCTTCAGTGACTTCGCCGGCGACGCTGGCGGCGACGGCGTCAGCCGGGTCCTCCGCCGCTATGTCGATCGCCACATAGACGACGCCCTCGCCGACGCCGCCCCGGCGAAACGCGCGGAACGTCGCCGGCGCGCCTTCCTTTGGCGCTCCCTTCGCGCGGACGAGCGCCTCTTCGGGCGCGCCGTCGCATCGCCAAAGCGCATCAATCAGTGTCCGGACATCGCCAAGGATCAGGTCTTCGACCGACGCTGCGCCCACCCCAAGATCAAACCGCGCGCGCATCTCATCGTTGGCGCTGACGATCCCGCCGCCGCGATCGATGGAGATGATCGGCAGCGGCGCCGGCCCGTAAGCCGTTGCGACGGGGTCCTCGGTTTCCTTCTCGACGGGGACTTCCCGTATCCGCCATGCGACATAGGGCTTGCGGGTCTCCACTGGCGCAACGCTGATTTCAAACCGCCGACGCGCGCCGCCCGCCTCCAAACCGATTCTCTGAAAGACCGCTTCGGTCGCAGGCTCGCTGTTTCGCGCCGCCCGGCAGAGCCGAAAGATCTTCGACGCGTCCGGTCCCTGCTGCGCGAAGAGACGGTCAAGACGCGGCGGCAGCCCGGCCGGCCCCGCCACACCGGCCTCCGTCGCGAGCGCGCGATAGGCCGCATTCGCATAGACGACGACGCCTTCAGGGCGCGTCACAAGCCTGCCGTCGGGATCACGCGCGAGAATGTCTTCAGCGACGCCGAGGCCCGCCAGCACGCCGCCGCCGGCGAGGTCGTCGCCGCTGTCCGAATCGCGAGCCTTCAGGCCAATGTCCCCGCGCATGAACCCGGAAAGAAGTTCCGGCCGAGTGGCGCCGACGACCACAAGCCCCGACCCGATAACAAAACCGGCCGAAGCAAGAGCGGCGAGCGGGTCTACGCCGCCGTAGAAAAAAAGATAAACCGCAGCCGCGAGAGCGACGGCGACGCCGGACCACAACAGCGCGTAAGAGAGGATCTCCATGCCGCGCGACGCGCCGCCGGCGTCCGCCGCAGCGCGCGACGCCGCGTCGTCGATCATGCGCTGGATATCTTCTCCTGTTGGAGGACGCGGCGCTTCGGCGGGCGGCGACTGCGTCTCCTTGGAGCCGACAGGCGCGACCTGGTCTTGAGCGGCCGCCTCTGTAGACGGCGCCGCTTCAGCGGATTCAGGCGAGGCGAGGGACTCTTCGGCGCGCATGGGCTCGCTCCCGGTCAGAAATTGGCGACTGGAAACGCCGGCGACCACGTTCCGGCGCAAGTTGGCGGCGGAAACGGGACGAAGGATCGGCTGTTTCGCGAGGCGGAACAGTGGGCTGCTTCGGCGCGCCCGCCTAGACGCTCGCAGCGCGGCGACTGGCGCTGCGCCTACGGCCCGTTAGACTGTCCGTTCGATCGAATCCGACGCGGGAGCAGGCGAAGCATGGCGCGGAAACTTGGACTGGCGCTTGGCTCAGGCGCGGCGCGCGGGTGGGCGCACATCGGCGTCTTGCGCGGGCTTGAGGAGATTGGGGTAGCGCCGGACGTCATCGCCGGCTGCTCCGTCGGCGCGCTCGTCGGCGGCGCCTATTTGTGCGACGCGCTGGAAGCCTTCGAAACTTGGGCGCGCGAGCTTAGTCCCTTGTCGGCTGTCTCGTCATTCTCATTAAGCCCCGGGCCCGGCGGCATTATCGATGGACGCGCGGCGTTCAGCGCGTTCGCTGAGTTTGACCGCTCCATTGAGGACCTCCCGGCGCGCTTCGGCGCGGTCGCCACCGATATCGGTTCGGGCGCGGAGGTCTGGCTGAAAGATGGGCCGTTGCTCCCGGCGCTGAGGGCTTCAAGCGCTATCCCGGTGCTGTTTCACGCCATCGAGCGGGACGGGCGATGGCTCGTCGACGGAGCGGTGTCGAATCCGACGCCCGTATCGTTGGCGCGCGACCTCGGCGCGGACATCGTCGTCGCCGTTGATCTCACTGCGGTGCCGAAAGTGCTGGAACGGTTCGACCCGCCGCCGCCAAGCGTGCCCGCTGTCGTCAAGCGGCCGGCCGTCACCGCCCCGGCGAAACTCACCGACGCCGTCACGCGCCTAATTGAAGACACTCAGCGTTGGGTCAGCGACCAACTCGCCCTCGCGAGGGCGCGTCAGCAGGCCCGGCCGCAATTGTTCGAAACTGCGTACGCGACGGCCGACATCTTCCAGATGCACCTCTCGCAGGCGCGGCTTCAGCTCGACAAGCCTGACGTCCTCTTAAAGCCCGACATGCGCGACGCGACGCCGATCTCATTCGATCGGGCCGATGAGTTCATTGAAGAGGGCCGTCAGGCGCTGATTGCTCAGCGCGGCGCGATCGAACGCGCCCTTGACCGCGCCTAGGCGACGACCTCACGCAATTGCGTTCGCTTTTCCGTCGATTTGACTGCAGACGCCCCCGGCGCACGCTTGCGAACGTGACGGCCGCCCGGCTAACTGCGATCGCCGTCAGGGAGAACCAGAATGAAACGCACCGCACACCGCTTCGCCGCCGCCGCATTCGCCGCAAGCCTAGTCGTCGGATGCGCCGCATCCGCGAATACGCGCGACCATGAGAAGAAAGACAGCGAGGAGGCGTACGCCATGGAGGACGAGCAGGGCCTGCGCGCCAAGACGCGCGCCTCCAACAAGGATTTCGATACGACGCTCTCTGATCTTAAAGCGGCAATCGAGACGCGTGGCCTTAAGGTGTTCGCGGTCGTCGATCACGCCGCCGGCGCGGCCTCCGTGGGCGCCGAGCTGCGGCCGTCGACATTGATCATCTTCGGCAATCCGAATGTCGGCTCACCAATCATGCAGGCGGCGCCGCAAATGGGGATCGTTCTGCCCCTGAAGGCGCATGTCTATGAAGATGCTGAAGGAGCCGTTTTCGTCGCCGTTACCGACATTGAAGCGGAAATCGCCGCCCTTGGCGGCGACACAGGCGATTTGCCTACGCGCGCGGCCAGGGTCGCAGGGGCGCTTGGCGCGATCGCAGGCGAGGCGGCGGAGTAAGGCTCCGAGCCATTGGATCCGCCGACGCCGGCGCCCAATCAGCCGCACACTGAGTGAGATGTACGCTGATGGGCGCCCAGGCGTGCGCGCCCGCGGAGCAGCGTCAGAAGATTCCGAAGCGCTTCTTCTTGCGGGAGGGTTTGCCGGTTTCCGACAAGAGCCAGGCGCGGTAGGCGCGATAGTCGAGCGCCGGGCGCTCCGTGCGGCGTTCCGTGGACGCGAGCCCCTTCATCATCTCGGCCATCGGCTCATGGGGCGCAGGCGGGGTGCGCGCCCCGAATGACGACGCGGGCGTCGGGCCGGCAAGCGCCGGCGCTTTGTTTTTGCGGCCAGCCCGGCCTTCCTTTTCAGCGATCTCGCGTTTCAACGCGGCGAAGGCCGCCTGGGCGGGGGAATCCAAGCCCTCCGGCGGCGCGGCGAGGGGCGCGTCGTCCTCATGCGCGCGGCTTGGCGCGACGATGTTCTCGACGCCGCCACCCGTTAAGCGCCGGCTTGTCTTCGCTTCGAAGCCGCTCCAGATCCGCTTCAGACGTTCATCGCTCATCTTTTACTCCGTCCTCGCCGCAAACCCTCAAAGGGATCACAAGTCAGGTTTGTCGCGCTTCAGCTCAAGTCCGCTGCTGCGCGTGATCACGGCGACGTCGATGGGCCCGCCAACCGTTTCAATCGCGTGCATGACCTTCTGTTGGAAGCTGTTCAGCTTGATCAGGGATGCCGCGGTCTCCCCAAGCTCGCGCTTTGGCAGGGACGCGATCGCGCGATAGATCGGCCGCGTATGCACCGCATACTGATAGCCGTCGATTGATTTGAAGAACTCCGTCAGCGCGACGCGCATGCTGTTCTCCGAGTAATTGCGCAGGAGCGTCTGGCGCTGCGCTTCGGAGAGGTTCGGCGTCGCGCCGATCACTTCGCTCGCCACATTCACCGACAATTTCAACGTTTCGCCAAAGATAAACCGGCGCTGATATTCATCCATCCCCGTCAGGAACGTCTTGATCATCCGGTCCTGAGCGAACGGCTGCACCACCGGGCCGCCGTCAGCTGTCATGTCAACCGCGCGGTCGTTCTTCCGCTTCAAAATGCCGAGAACGACGCCGGACGAGAGATACGACCGCATCGACGGATACCGATCGCGGGCGCCGAAGCCTGCGAACACAACGCCGGTGTAGTGCTCAAAGAAGGCGTCGCGCGTCGCGACGAACGCCGCGATGTCCCGCAGGCGCGCGCGCGTCTCCTCCGAAACCTGAACCGGCCCGTACTCGTTCCGGATCGCCCCGACGAGACTGTCGATCAGATGCTCGACATCCGAGCCATAACGCCGGCGCACCTGTTCGCCCATGCCTTTGGGGAAACACTCAAGATCGCCCCTGGCGCTGTCATCGGGAAACCGCAGATAGTCTTCATGCATCTGCCCGACGACATATTCGAAAATCAGCGAAAGATTCTCCCGCAAGCGCCCGCCGCCAGTTTCCGAGAACTGCCGCACCTGCGCCTCGAAGTCCTCCGCGACGCCTGTAAAGACGACCGCAACCATCTTAAAGTATTCGGTATCCTGATGATCTGGCGGGAAAAGGTCCGGGTTGCCGGACAGGAAATTCATAAAGTCTTCGGCGTAGTCCTGAACGGTGTCGAGCGCCTGGCCGCGCATCGCCTCCCGGTAAAGCGAGATCACCGTCTCCCACGGCGTCGACATGATCTCGGCGTTATTATAGATCATGACCGCGACCGGATGGCCGTCGACAAGCGGAAACAATTTGTCTACGGATTGATAGGTCTTGATCCAGTCCTGACCCGAGATCGTCACCGCGCTGTCGGCCGCCATCGCGACCGCTTGACGGTTCATCAACACTACTTCGGAGGTCATGCCGCCCCTCACCTGTTCGCCAAAGGCGCCCGAACACTCGCACGCTTGAGGATCGACGCGCCGCAGAACTTGCGCGGCTGGCGCGCCGGCCCCCGAGCGGGGCGCCTTTGATTCCCCGCAGAATACTCCGCCAACACCTCAGCCGGCGTGAGCGCGCCAGCCAAGACATTAACCACGAGAGGGGAGGTTAGCGGGAAAAGCGCGTCAGGGAAACGCCCGCCGGCGTGGTCTGCGCCCGAGCGATGAAGTTAACCAACAGCCTGAAAATAGATACGATTTTTTGAGATCGGACCGGCGAAGCTCTCATCCGCAGGGATTGTGGAGTTGCATGATGCCGATTACCCCGACGACCTGTTGCCTTATGGGCTTTATCGCGGCGCTAAGCGCTCTCATGGCCATTTACGCCATGCACAAGATCGTTGAGCGGACGGTTTCGGCCCTCAAAGCGCGCAGCATTCGCCTCAACCGGGAAGACGCAGCTTGCGAGGCGCGCGCACTCTAGGCGAGGCGCGGCCTACTCCGCAGGTTGCAATGCGGCGGTCCCTTCGTCGCGCGGGGCGTGATACCGCTCAAACAGCCGAGCCTGCGCCTCTGGCGCAACATTCGCCAGTTCAAGATCGCCCCCCGCCCAGGCAGTGACCTTCGGATCCATCACCCTGAACCAGAGCGGCGGCACGGCCGCCAGCATGTAGCAACCCGGATAGCCGCTCGGCAGCCGGGGCAGATCGGGGAAGTTGCGCAGCGACTGGTATGGCCGTTGCGGATGGGCGTGATGGTCCGAATGCCGCTGCAAATGGAACAGCATCAGGTTGGAGACGATGTGGTTAGTGTTCCAGGAATGGCGCGGTTCGACAGGCTCGTAGCGCCCGTCGGCGCGCTTTTCGCGTTTTAGCCCGTAGTGCTCCACATAGTTCGCCTGGGTGAGGGCGTACCATCCGACCAAATGGTGGATTGCAAGGAACGGGATCATTTTGGGGCCGAAGGCGACGACAATCCCAACCGCCACAATGGCCGTGAGGGCGTAGCCTTGCAGAACCTCATTCTCGATCGACCAGAACCCTTTGCCGCGGGCCGCGAGCCGCCGGCGCTCATGCGCCAGCCCGCGCCTGAACGTTCCGGGTAGTTCCCTTCCGGCGAACTGATAGATGCTCTCGCCCATGCGCGCGCTTGCCGGGTCCTCCGGGGTTGAGACCCACACATGGTGGCCTCGATTGTGCTCGATGCAAAAATGTCCGTACCCGATCAACGCGTTGATGACCTGCGCCATCCGGCGATCGAGCGGGTTCGCTTTGTGTCCGAGTTCATGACCGATCGTGAGAACGTCGCCATGTAGCGCGCCGAACCCCCAGGCGAGGGCGAGGATTGACCACCAGGGCAGCTCGTGCGTCCCGACGAACCAGCACACGACCAGAAAGCTCGCGTAAAAGACCGGCACGGCGACATGCAGAAGCCGACGGTAAAATGGATCGTCAGCCATCAGCGGCGCGATCTCTTCCGGCGGATTATAGGGATCCTCACCGAAAATCAGATCAAGCGTCGGGACGATCAGATAAATGTACGCAAGCGGGAAAAAAGTCGCGGCGGGCGACCCGCCTGTCCACGAATAGAGCGCAATGGTGACAGGCGCCACGGCGGCAAGCGACAACGACAAAAGCCAGAGATATCTCTTGCCGTCCACGTAGTCGATGTGACGCCCGTCGGCTGTTTGCGTCCTGAACATGGGCAAAGTCTCCCCCAAATGAAATCGGCTCAAAGGCGCCGATTCAAAACTACACCGTACAGTGTAACATAGTGCGGGATCTTCTGTCTCGCCGCCGGCACCCCAGGGCGCCGAGCGATCTTTTAACCGCCCGCGATCAAAGCCTAGCGGCGAAGCGGAAAGAGAGTCTGACCAACCAGAGAAGAATACGCGGCGCTAGACTTTTTCTGACAAGCGGATCGCCACGCGGCATCCGGCCTGTATCGCGGCGCGCAGAAGACCATACCCGGGGGCTTCTTCCGCGCCGTTCTCCTCCGCCGTGTGCTTGTGTTCGAGTTCATCGTCGCGAAACTGGCGCACTGTCGCCGCCAAGGGGTCGCCTGCAGCGTCAAGCTCTTCGGCCTGCTCTGCGTAGTGCTGCTCGATGACTTCTTCGACGGCGGCGGTGCACGCCATCGCCGCCTTCTCGCCCATCAGCGCAGTTCCGGCCCCGAGCGCGAAGCCCGCAGCATTCCAGAGCGGCGCAAAAATGGTTGGCCGAACGCCGCGCTCGGCGATCAGACGATCAAACTCCGAAAGATGATGCGCCTCGCCGTCCTCCATCTCTTTCAGCAATCCCGAAAGACGCGCCTTCCCCGGCAAAGCGTCAAACACCGCGCGTTGGCCGCGATAGATTTGGACTGCGCCATACTCGCCCGCGTGATCGACCCGGATCATTTCCGCCTTGCGCTGATCAGTCGGTCCTGGCTGGTGACGTCGAAAAAACCCGTCGTCGCTCGATGACGCGGTTTGGTCGGGCGCAGGTCCACCCGGATGCGGGGGTGTCGAATGGTCAGCCGGCATATCTCGGTCCTTCATCCACAGGGGCCCGCAAACGTCGCGTCGAAATCAGCGCCGCGCTGAGGCAGACGAGGCAAAGACCCGCGGAAAACAAAAGGTTATACCCGGCCATCGAAACCCCGAAAAACCGCCAGGCAGCCTCTGAACACCCGCCCTCGGGGCCGCCGTCCTCCAGCACGGACCTGAAATACTCCGCCGTGACGCCGCTTGGAACTGACGCGCCGCAACTCGACGCCGTCCAGTATCCGAACTCAACGCCCGTATGGTAAAATGCAAGGCCGGCGCTGAGAGCGTAGACAAACGCCGTCGCGCCCACCGCCGCCACCGCCGCTGTTGAGGCCCTGATCAATCGAGCGGCGATCAGCCCCGCCGCCGCGACCGCCGCCGCCGTCCAGTGCGCCTCGCGCTGATCAAGGCAGAGGTCACAAGGGTGGTAGCCTAGCGCCTCAAAAATGTGGGCGCCAGCGAGCAAGGCGACGCTTGCCCCGAGGCTCGCCGCAAGCGCGAGGGCGACCGGATCGCGAGTTCTCAAGAATTCCAACACAGTCCTAGCTGTAGCCCGCATACGTCGATCAGGAGGACGCGTCACAATCACGCGCCGCTCAGAGCATCGCCGAAATTGCGTCCTTCAACATGCTGGCCGCCTCCAGGCCAAAAATCAAAAGCGCCGCCACCCATAGAAGGCCGATGACGAGACCGAGGCAAGTTATTGCGCCGTCACGTTCAATAAGGCCAAGCGCGGTGATCGCTACGCCGATCCCGGGAACGGTGTTGGTGCCTGGCAGCGGCACCAGAATGGACGCGCATGG
Source organism: Pseudomonadota bacterium (assembly GCA_039819085.1). Classification (GTDB taxonomy): domain Bacteria; phylum Pseudomonadota; class Alphaproteobacteria; order Caulobacterales; family Parvularculaceae; genus MED-G105. Next base: position 120,757 of record JBCBSQ010000005.1, on the reverse strand, counting down.
CGCCAGAAGAAGAACGCCCACAAGCCGGACGCCGACGCCTTCGGTCACCGCATTCAGCCGCGGTCGGGCGACAGCCTCAATCCAACCGACATATCGCTCCGCGCGATCGAGCACCCCGGCGAAAGCGCCGGCGTCGAACCGCCGATCCGCCAGCGCCTTCGGCAACCATGGATGGTGTCGGCCAGCGGCCAGCTGGCCAGCGAGCGCCAACATCGGCAGCGCCACGATCTGAGGCAGCACATAGACAAATGGCAGACAACACGGCAGGGCGAGGAACAAGAGCATCAATCCGAAGGCGCGCTCGTCCAGCCGGTCAACCATGTCGCCGAGACGCGCGCCGCGTGGCGCAGCGCTGCGGTCTTCTTCGCCGTCGGCGCTGTTTTCGGTCAAAGGTTCGGTTGAGCGCGCGGCCGCCAGTGCGCGGAGCGTGTCGCGCAGGAAGGGGATTGCGCGTTTTCCGGCCCCAAGGGCCGCTGTCTGGTCCGCCGACATTGAGACCCCGCCGCCGCTTGCATCCGGCATCTTGCTGCTCCTCTTCGAGAACGCCCACGCCCGGGCCCGGAAGTCAATTTCCGACCAGGCATGAGCCCGTCCCGGGATCGTACGCCGCGCAAAGTTGCGGGCGGGTAACCGCTGAGGCCCGGCCCGCATGCCCTTTGTCGGGCCGGGCCGGCAAGCCCCTCGACGATGCGCTTGACCGAACGCGGCGAAGATGTAGGTCTTGGGGCTTGGCCCCGCTGGCGGAATTGGTAGACGCGCCGGATTCAAAATCCGGTTCCTCACGGAGTGTCCGTTCGAGTCGGACGCGGGGCACCAATGTCCGCCGCGATGCCCGCGGCGCAGTGAATACTCCGCCTACAGCCGACTCTCCGGACAGGCGATCCCAACCCGCCGACCCGCAGCGCGTACGAGTTGTTTCAGGTCAACCCACCGCCCAAGCCGCTGTTCATGCGCCAAAGGGCGTGCTTCCAACTGGCCGACCTCGCATCCAACGCTCGCGCGTTGACCGCGCCATTTCGGGTCGCGCCGACCTCAGCCCGCGCGCAGCAATGGACGAGCCGGAACTTTGTCCGCCGCCAACAAAACAGATCATTGGGAATTTGCGCGACGCTCCTTATTCGGGCGCGCCGCACATTGGAATCATCATCTCCGGGTCGATCTTCCGCTTCCGCAGACGGCGGCGCTCGCGCTTCGTGAGCTCCCGATCGCCGAGATTGTCGAGCGCTTCATTCGTGGCGTCATACTGGACGCCCGGAAAGAAGTCCCGGCCGGCCACCACCTGAATGAATGCGTTGTTGATCTGACGCTGCTCCGCGGAGAAGAAGTCAATTGCGCAGCCATCGTTCGCCGCCAGCGTGTTGCCGGAAATCGCGCCAAAAAAGCCCGAGGAAAGACGGATCGCGTCGCCGAAATTCTGAGCGACGAAGTTGGAGTTAACGACCGCGGACCGCACCTTCTCCGACAGGAAAATCCCGGTGTCATTGCCAACGATCAGATTGGCGAGAATCTTCACTTCGCCGTAAGCGTCGCGCGCGTCGACTTCAATTCCGGGTCCGTTGTTGTTCTTGATCGTGTTCCGCGTCAGGAGGAGATCCGCGACGCGGCCATGGGCCGCAATGCCCGCGCCGTTGCCGAGAATCACATTGTTCGTCAGCGACCCCTGCACAAGGGCTCTATTGTAGCTGACGAACTCAACCGCCTTCTGAGCGCCGATAATGGTGTTGTTGTCCATCGTCAGATCGCCGGCGAGCACGCGCACGCCCGCCGTCGGCCCGGTCATCCGCCGCCCGCCAGTTGGCGCATTTGCGTGCGCATACTGACCAATGCTGGTGCCGCCGGTGAGAAAATCCCAGCCGCGGTTTTCCGCGCCGACAGGGCGCGCATGCCGGGTGATGTACTCTTCCAGACGGCGGCTCGCCGCGTTCTCCAGCGTCTCGTCGCGCGGCGGCCGAGCAATGTGCTGATCGAGATCAGGGCGCACACGGCCAAGCTGGCCGTAAGCGGCGCGGATCGGAATGTCGGCATTGACCGGAATGATCGCGCTGTCGCGCACAGCAACCGAACCGCCCGCAACATTCACGCAAGGCGCGGCGGAACGGTTGTGGTCAAACTCGAAAATCAACTTCTCGATGCTCACCCGCGCCACCGGGGAGGGCGGCGCAATCGAAATGCACGGCTCGCTTGCGGACGCCCGGATGATGGGCTCGCGACCATAGTCTCCAAGGGCGCCGACGATGGCGACCGGCTTGGTGACGGTGATGTTCTCTTCATAAACGCCGCCGCGCACAAGGATCGTGCCCCCGGGCTGCACGAGGTTCATCGCCTGGGTGATGGTCGTCACCTTGCTGCCGGGCGACTGGCTGACCACCACCTGCGCCAGCTGGTTCGGCTTTGCGGCCGCCTCGCTGGAGGCGGCGCCCTGACGCGGCCCGGTTGGAATGTCGAAGCCGCCGATCTTGCCGGGCTCCGCAGACGCGCCGGAAAGGGCGAGCGGGGCCGCGACGGACAAGGCGAGCGCTGTCCTAAGGACAAGGCCCTGGCGGACCGGGCGACGGGCGGTGTTGTTGAGCGCCTTCATGATTGACTGTCTCCCCACTCTCACTCGCCGGCGCGACGCGGGCGTTCGAATTCAAGAAGCTCCAGCGCCTTGCGCGCCGGCGCGTAACCAAGCTGTCCGGCCTTCGCGAAGTGAAGGGCGGCGTTCGCCTTGCTCCTCGCCACCGCGTTCAGGCCGGTCGTGCCGTCGCGATAGACGACGCCGAGGGCGTAGTGGGCTTCCGCAACGTTTCGGTTCGCCGCCTTCTTGAGCCAGTCGACCGCCTGCGAGCCGTCCTGCTCCACGCCGATCCCCTGAAGGTACATGACGCCGTATGTATACTGAGCGATCTCATTGTCCGCGCGCCGCGCCGCCTGGGAGATAAGCTCGACCGTATCTTCAGCGGACAAAACGCCGATCTCGACATTGCGTTTTTCTTCCGCCGTCATCTCGCGGTCGTCGCGGACCTGCGCGTATTGGAAGCGCCGGATGGCTTCGCGCGTCTGGGGGCCCATCTTGTTGTCGATGCCGCCAAAATAGTAGCCGAGCGCGCGCAGCGAATGCTGCAGCACCGACACGTCGATGTCCGAAACAGATTCCAAGGCTTTTTGCAGCCGCAACGCCTCCAGCTCGGACTTGAGCCGCTTCAGCTCCGCCATCTGAAGAGTGTCGCCAGTGTGCTCTTCCGGCAGGGGCGGCTGCCAGATGGCGGCGGCGTCTTCGGCGGCCTTGATTTGACGCTCATTGACAAGCCCGCCGACGCGCATGTCCTGGAGCGCGCGGGTCGCCTCGTCGACGCCGCGCGCCGACGCCACGGTGTAAAGCTCATAGGCGCGCACATTGCTCTTTGCGACGCCCGCGCCGCGCTGGAACATTTGCGCGACAAGGAAGATGTCGCGCGGCCGGCCGCGCTCGAATGTGTCCGTAACGAGTTTCTCCGCGCGCTTCACTTCGGCGTCGGTCATCTTCGAGCGAATGTCCGGCAGGCGCTCGTCAGCTTCAATCTGAGCGTTGCGTTCGTAGACGGACGGCTTTTTGTATTCTTCGTTGAAGACATGGTTCGCGGCGAGGAGATACCATTTCAGCGCCAGCACATAATCAGCGCGGGTGCGTTTTTCCGCTTCGATCTCCGCGCCGTTCGTGTTGACGATCGTCTGGCTGGAGTAAAAGTCGCCGAGCGCCTTCATCGACCTGACGTCACCAGCGACGGCGTAGCGCTCCCAAAGATCGAGCGCCAGTTCCTGTTCGCCGCGCCTGAACGCCTCAAGGCCGAGATCATACTCCGCGGCGGCCGGGGCGGCGGCCAATACGCTTGCGCCCAGCGCCAACACACCGAGCGCGAGACGCCGTTCCGGCCGGCGCGCAAATCGATGCTGACCCAACGTCCGCGCGCTGCGGCGATCGAAAACGTGTTTTTCCATAACCCCTTACCACCCCTCGGTCGTCGACGCCGCGCCGATGTTCGTCGGCGTTTCTCCCCATCGCGCGGATGAAGCCTCCAGGCTAAAATCGAACCCGCTCAAGCGACCGCGGAACCGCGTTCGCAAGAGCCTTTCCGCGTGAGGTTAACCTTTACCCCAGCGCGGGGCAATGCGGAGCGCTAAAGCTTTGCGACGAAGCAAACGCCAGGCGATTCGCGTCATTTCTCGCCATGCGTGACCAGAAAGACGCACGCGGGACCCTCATCCGGGGCGCGCTCCACCGCGTGGCCGGCCGTCCGGCAGAAGTGGGGGATGTCAACGACGGCGACGGGATCATCGGCGCGGACAAGGAGTCGCTCTCCGGCCGCCATCTTTCTGAGCGCCGCCTCTACCTTCAAGACCGGAACGGGGCACCGGTATCCGGTCGCGTCAAGAATGATGTGGCCTGAAGTCGGAGTATCCGCCATTGCGCGCGCCTCTGATCGTCCCTGGAGATGGGCGACCTTAAGGAAAAAAAAAGCCTCGCGCCGGACGACGCGAGGCCCAAGTCTCGTCTCGTTTGGGCGCTGCCCTAGAATTCCAGGTCGACGCCGAAACGAATAATCCGGCCGCGCGGATCGTGCACGCGCGATTCAAACCCGCCATTTGTCGCGACAAATGGCGGCGCTTCATTCGTCAGATTGTTGACGCCAAACGTCACCGCCGCCGCCTGGTCCCGTTCAATGAACTCGGCGATGTCGAACACGTACTGAAGATCGAAACGCGTCTGGGCGGGTATTTCGATTCCGCCATTTTGGTCGTCTTGGAACCCGCCAATGCGCCGCGCAAAGAAGTTGAACGTGTGCTGACGCATGGTCCAGGCGAGGCCGGCGTTAAAGCGCAATTGCGGCGTCGGGCTGCCAATATTGGTGAAATTCCTAACGCCCTCGCCGTCGATATTCCCGGCGCTCGGATCGACGAGATCGTAATTCAGAATGTAGGTCGCTTCGAACGTCGGCTGGAAGACGCCGAGATTGGCCGTCTCGAGCGTGTAGACGCCGCGGAAGTCGAGCCCGCTCGTGTCGATCGAGTCCGCATTCACAAACTGCGTGTTCACCTGCGTTATCGTGCCGGTGTTGGGATCGCCAGCGCGGCAGACGATCGTGAACTGCGTTTCACACGGCTGCTGCGCCAAACCGCCAACGAAGGTCCTTGTGTCGGTCGGGTTTGCGTTCACGAGCGCCTGGAAGTTCTCCTGAGTGATCGCCTGCTCGAACGAGAAGTTGAAGTAGTCGACGTCGATCGCGAGATTGTCGGTCGGCCGCCAGGTGACGCCGGCATTGAACGCCCGCGACTGCTCAGGCTCTAGGTTCTGGCTGCCAAACGCCCGCACCGCGGCGAATGCGACGCCGCCCGTCGGATCGACAACCTGGTTCAGGGTCGTGCTTTCGCCAAACTGCTGGAATGTCGTCGGCGCGCGGAATGACGTGGAGTAGGTGCCGCGCAAGGACAAGCTTTCATTGGGACGGATCAAGACGCCGATCTTCGGATCAATCGTCGTGCCGCCATTGTCGCCGAAATCTTCAAACCGGCCAGCCGCCTGGATCTCCATCCATTCCGTCACCGGAAGGTTCACCTCGGCGAAGAAGGCGTAGACATCGACGGTGCCTTCAAAGTCCTGGCCGCCAATGACAAAGCCGAAGCCGTCCGCGTTCGAAATGTCGTCGAAATCCCGCTCGAGGAAATCGGCGCGATATTGGCCGCCGACCGCAATGGCCGCCGTGCCGCCTGGCAGCTCGAACAGATCCGTGCCCGCGATGCCTTCGACGACGTCGATGGTCGACCGTGAATCAAGGACCTGCGTGTCGATGATGAAGTCGAGGATTTCAGGCGAATTCGGCGACGCGCCGAACGACGTCGCAAAGGGATTGTAGATCTGCCCCACCGGCGTAGGCGCGTCGAGGCCAATGAAGTTCTGGCAGGTTGTCGCGCCGCCCGTCGCGGGGTTTGGCGTCGCCGTCCCTTGCGCGCCCAGAAGCGCGCACTGGAACCGATCCGTCACCGTATCTTCCGTCGCGAAGGTCGAATTGTTGACCGCACGGGTGTAGCTCAGCGACCAGTAGCCATTGTTCAGGAAGTTGTCGCCTTCAAGCTTCGCGGAAAACCGATAGGTCTCCGAATCGCCGACGCTCGGCGAAACCGTGCCGCCATTGCCGATCGCCCGGCCGAAGAACAGCGCCGTGTTCGCGCCAAACGGGTTATCCGGATTGACTGTCGGCGGGGCGACGATCGCCGTCTGGAGAAACGGGAAGGTCGGGGAGTTGCCGCGCTCCGTGTTAATGTCCGCATACGAAGCGTCTATCGAGAACTCGATCGAATCCGTAAGATCATACTTCGCGTTCACGTAGGCGTTCAATCGGCTTTCGTCTGGAACCAGATTGAAGAAGTCGCCGAAATCGAACTGGCAGACGCCGGGCGTGAAGCCCGAGGCGGTGGGAAGGGGAGAGCCGGCCGCAACGCCGCCGAACTCCGCACAGCCCGTCGGATCGATGAAGAAGTTCGGCAGGCCGTTGGGGGGCAAACCAATCGCGGTTTCCAGATCGCGAATCTCAGGAATAAGGGCCGGGACGATGAAGGCGCCGGGATTGCCAAGCGATGAGACATCCTGATTGGCGCCGAACGGTACGCTGAGGCGGCGCTCTTCGGTCGTCAGGGGCGTGCGGTCGAACCAGCCGACGGCGGCGGTGACAGAGCCGCGCTCAAACGTTTTGCCGACAAGGGCCTCGAACCGATACTCACCTTGAGGCTCAGGCAGGTGGCGCAAAAAGTCACCGCTGACCCTGATGCCGTCATAGTCCTGGACGGTCACGAAATTCACCACGCCCGCGACGGCGTCCGAGCCATAAAGCGCCGAGGCGCCATCCTTGAGGATATCCTGGCGTTCGATCGCAATCAGCGGCAGGAGCGAGTTCGTGTCGACGAAGCTGATGCCGTCATTCGTCTGCAGCGCGTTCAGGACCTGGCGGCGTCCATTGACCAGAACAAGCGTTGACTGAAGGCCAAGGCCGCGAAGGTTGATGCTGCCCGTACCGGTCGTCGAGTTCTGCGTGAAAGCGTCCGGATTGTTTTGCGCGCCAGTGTTGATCGTCAGCGTCTGCGTGACATCTACAATTGACTGCGCGCCGATCTTGTCGAAGTCCTCCGCGCCGATCGACTGGATCGGCGAGGGCTGGTTCGCCTGGTTTGGACGCTTAATGAGCGACCCCAGGACAACGATCTCATCTTCCTCTTGAGCAAGCGCAACGGATGGCGCAGCAACTGCGAACGCGACGACTGAAGACACGACAGCACGGGACGCCGTCGCCAAAAGGCGATTCCTGATCACAAAATACCTCCCTAGGACAGCCGGATTCTTGCGCCCAGCTGCTGATTTGTGACCGAAATATGCACTATCGATCCGGGAGGCGTTAGGGTCGCAATTACTCATGTGACCGCAAACGCAAGTCGCGTTGCAGATTTACAACAGTATGTGAAAATTTATAGGACGCCCGTCCTAACGATTGCTTGTGTCTTGTTTGGGTGAGGTCAGACGCCACGGATTCCCTGACTGATTGCGCGCTCCGCCGCGCCTCGGCGGCGCGCGACCTGAAAGATGTCCGAGATCGGCGTCGAAGATCGCAAGGACTGACGCGTGGCGGGCGGGCGCCGCTCAGCGTAAGCCCTGCGTCAGGGTCAGCTGCGCCGGAACGTGTCGACAGCTTCGTTCAGATTGAATGGGAAGACGATCGTATTGGTCCGGTCGCCAGCGATTTCCTGCAAAGAGTTCAAGTACCGCAGCTCCATCGCGCCGGAGGAGCGGGCGAGGATCTCCGCCGCTTCGGAAAGCTTCGCCGCCGCCTGCTCCTCGCCTTCGGCAAGAATGATCTTTGCGCGCCGCTCGCGCTCGGCTTCGGCCTGCTTGGCGATGGCGCGGATCATCGAGGCGTCGACGTCGACATGCTTGATTTCGACATTCGAGACCTTGATGCCCCAGGCCTCCGTCTGCTGATCAAGGATTTCCTGGATGTCCTTGTTGAGCTTGTCGCGCTCCTGCAGCATTTCGTCGAGGTCATGCTTTCCGAGGACGGAGCGAAGCGTCGTCTGGGCGAGCTGGCTCGTCGCCGCCTGGAAGTTCTCCACCTGAACGATGGCGCGAACGGCGTCCACGACCCGGTAATAGATGACCGCGTTCACCTTTACCGAGACGTTGTCGCGGGAGATCACATCCTGCGTCGGCACGTCGTGGACGAGCGTACGCATGTCGACTTTCCGCATCTGCTGAACGACCGGAACCAGAAGGACAAGGCCGGGGCCGGCGGCGCGGCGACCGACCCGGCCGAGGGTGAAGACGACGCCTTTTTCGTACTCCCGCAGGACCTTGATGACCTGCGGCACGATGGCGATGAGCAAGAAAACGACGATTCCGAGAAGGCCGGCGCCTGGCATGTTGGTCTCCTGATTAGGCGTCCCGCCTGAAGGCCTGACGCATTGAATTTCCGTGCACGCTATTTGCGCCTGGCGGCGCTGACATTCAGCTTTAATCCGTCAACTGACGTAACTCTCACATGATCGCCTGGCGACAATGGCCGACGGCACTCAGCGGTCCAGGTCTCTCCGGCGAGATCAATCCTGCCGCGGCCCTGATCAGGCGACCACTCGACCACAACGCCTTTCTCGCCGCGGCGCACCGCGCCGAGGCGGTAGTCTCGTGGATCGCGGTTAAAGATCAGCCAACTCGACAATTGCCAGATTGCGCCAAGGACAAGCCCGCCGCCAGCGCCAAGCGCCAAAGCCTGCCCCCAATAAGGCAGCTCGAAAAACGCCGCCGCCACGGCCGCGCTACGCCTCATTCGGCGCGAGACTGGCGAGAATGCCGCCCGCCTTCGCCTGGCGCACGACGAGCACCAGACCGTCCACGTCAATGACCCGGATCTTGTCTCCCGGCTTCAACGGTTTGTCGGACCGGGCGCGCCAGCGCTCGCCTTCGACAATGACCCAGCCCTCCGCGCCGTCCCATTCGTCGACATATCCTTCGCGTTTCTTGATGGCGTCGGCGCCGATTAGCGGGCCATGATTGCGCGAGCCGACGACCGCGACGAGCACCATGCCAAGAAACGCTCCGCACACCGCCACGATTGTCCCGATCACCGCCGGCGCCACCTCGAATCCCGCAGGGAAGATGACGAACAAGCCCGCCGCAAACGCCAACAAGCCTGTTAGTCCTGCTATCCCGAACGTCGGCGTGAACGCCTCCAGCGTCATCAGGATGACCCCTACGCCCATCAGCGCGACGCCCAGCCAGTTAAACGGCAGGACCTGGAAGGAATAGAATCCGAGTATAAGGCACAGCGCGCCGAGCGCGCCCGGAAAGATCGACCCTGGATTCCACATCTCAATAATGATGCCTGTCGTGCCGAGGGACATCAGGATCACGGCGACATTTGGATTGGCGATGAAGTTCAGGACCTGCTCCACAAACTGCGGCTCCGCGCGGGTCAGTTTCAGGTCCTTGGTCGACAGGGTCTTTTCGCCGTCAATCGTCGTCACCGTGCGCCCGTCCAGCTGATCGAGCAGATCCTCCAGATCCTTGGCGATGATCTCCACGACGCCAAGTTCGAGCGCCTGGTTCGCTGTGATGGAGACGCCTTCGCGCACCGCGCGCTCCGCCCAATCGGCGTTGCGCTCCCGACCTTCGGCGAGAGCGCGGATATAGGCGACTGAGTCATTGATGATCTTGGCCCGCATGGCGTCTTCGTTGCCGAGCGCCGGCGGACGCTGCGCCGATTCCGCGTCGTCTTCATCGGCTGACGCGTCATCTGATCCCGCTTCCTCTGAACCCGTTTCGGATACCGCCTCATCCTCGCTCGCCGATGGTTCGGGGTCGGCGGGACGCGTTGGGAAAAGGTCCTCGCCCTCAAACGGGTTCTCACCGTCGCCGCCGCCGCCGCCAACCTCAACCGGCGTCGCGGCGCCTGTATTCGTGTAGGGCGCCATCGCGGCCACATGGGACGCGTACATGATGTAGAGCCCGGCGCTCGCCGAGCGCGCGCCTTGCGGCGAGACATAGGTCGCAACCGGTGTTTCCGATGCGAGAATCGCTTTGATAATCGTCTTCATGGAATCGACGAGGCCGCCCGGCGTGTCGATCTCGATCACCACCAGCTCGGCGTCAGCGTCGTCCGCCTGCCGGATCTCCCGTTCCAGATAGTCGGCCATTGGCGGCGTGACCGGGCCATTCATTGTCAGGATAACGCCGTCCCGGGTGGCGTCGCCCTGAGCGAGCGCGCCGCCGGCGAGTATGGCCGCGCCGAGGGCGACGAGGCCCGCCCATAGCAGCATGCGGCCGTTCATTGCTCGCAACGCAGTCATACCGTCAGCCCCCTGCCGCCTGAAAACCATAACATGTTTTCAGAGTTAAGCCGCATTGGCGACGATTCAATTACACGTCCCAGGCGCTTACACGCGTCCGGGGTTTTGCGCGCGGCCATTGAAGGCCCCGGAAAGCTCCTGCATCGACGCACGAAAAAGCCCGCGCCGAAGCGCGGGCTAACGTTTGACCTAGCGCCGCAACCGCCGGAACTGCGCCGGCGACCCTGTCGTCAGGCGGCTTTGCGTCGCCGTGACGCAAATCCGAGGCCGGCGACCCCGGAGATGAGCAAAGGCAGCGCGGCCGGCACGGGAACGTTGCTCACGGTCATCGTTGCGACAGCGAAGCCCGCATCCGGCGTTATGGAGCGGAGCACGAACCGCGCACCGATGCCGAGAAACTCCACGACATCATCATTCGTGACATCGATCGTGGACACAGACACAAGATCGCCGAGCGAATTGAAGATTGTGAGTTCAAATTCGCCGCAATGACCTTCCCCGCCGCCCATCGAGATATCAGTGCAATTCAGATCGCCGCCGGCGTTGAACTCCACATTGGTGACCGTCCAGTCTTGATCAAACACAAACTCAATCGCTTCGCGCGCGTCAAATTGCGTCTGGTCGTCTCTGACGGTGTCTTCTGACCACGCGCCAAGACCGGAGTCCCGCGGAGATCGGTCCTGGATGAGGCGCGTCAATACGCCATTGACGTCGCCATTAGCCGTGAATGGCGTATCGGCGTCCACACCTTCATAGGCGTTGACGGTGAGGTTGACGCCGTTCGCCACAAAATCGAGGCCCTGAGCAGGCTGTCCGTACGCATTCGAACAATAGTCCTGCAACGGCGTCGACGTCGCGCATTCGAAGAAGTCCTGACCCATCGTTCCTTCGGGCGTGACATTGTTGCCCTCGCCCTTGAAGACAAATGTAGAGACGGAAGCGTGCGCCGCGCCGGAGCTCAAAAGCAGGGCGGCGAAACCTGCGATAACGCCGGAAGTCTTAAGCATAACGACCCCAAGAATAATATTCAGTACAATGACCAGCCTCTGAACCACGCGCGCAATACCACCTAAAGCGGAACGCGCGTCGTCAGATTCACTTATTCGAATGGTCGCGATTCATGTCAAGTTGTTAACAATATAGTAAGGGTCGTTGATTTTTCCCCAACTCGCGCGGCCAGAGCGAGCTCCGACCCGGCGAGCGCCGCCCGACCGACGGGCGCGAGCGCCTAGTAGTCAGCGATTTCAACGGCGTAGCCGGCTTCTTCAAGGGCGCTGATGATCCGCTTCAGATGATCGTGGCCCTCGGTGTCGATGGTCACGTCCATGCAGGTCATTTTCGCCGGCAGGTCGGAATAAACCCGGTGGTGGCCCACATCGATGACGTTGCCGTCGCGCTCGGCGATGATGGTCGCGACACGGACGAGCTGGCCCGGCGCGTCGAGGAGCTGAATCCTTAGGCGCGCAAGCCGGCCCGAACGCGCGAGATCGCGCATCAGGATCATCGACAACAGCCGCTGGTCGATATTGCCGCCGCACAGGACCAGGCCGATGGTCTTGCCTTTGAACCGGTCGGCATCTGCAATGACGGCGGCGAGGCCCGCCGCGCCGGCGCCTTCGACCAGCAGCTTCTGTTCATTCATCAGGAGGCTGAGGGCGCGTTCAAGGGTTCGTTCGTCAACCGAAACGATCTCGTCGACCCGTTCCCGGACGATCGCCGAGGTCAGTTCGCCGACCCGCCGCACCGCGATGCCTTCCGCCAGCGTGTCGCCGCCGACGGGCAGGTCCGATCCGTGGACGGCGTTCTTCATCGAAGGGAAGAGCGCCGCCTCGACGCCGATGGTTTTCACATCGGGCGCGGCGCCGGAAAAGGCGAGGGCGAGTCCGGACATGAGCCCGCCGCCGCCAATGGGCGCGATGACGGCGTCGAAGGCGCGGCCCGCCGCGGCGATCTCCTCCGCCATCTCAAGGCCGATGACCCCCTGGCCAGCGATCACCGCGGGGTCGTCGAACGGATGGACGAAGGTCGCGCCGCGCGCCTCGCACATCTCATGCGCCGCCTCGGCCGCCTCGTCATAGACCGCGCCGATCAGCTCGACTTTCGCGCCGAGGTCCCGCGTCGCCCGGACTTTCACCTCCGGCGTCGTCCTGGGCATGACGATGGTCGCGTCGATCCCGAGCCGCCGGGCGTGGTGGGCGAGGCCTTGCGCGTGATTGCCGGCGGACGCCGCCACAACGCCCGCGGCCCGCTCCGCCTCGGTGAGCGTAAGGAGCTTGTTCAGCGCCCCGCGCTCCTTGAACGCGCCCGTATAGTGCAGGTTTTCGAGCTTCAGCCAGAGGTCCGCGCCCGTCATCTCCGACAGCTTGTCGGCGCGCAGAAGCGGCGGGCGCATGATCCCGTCCGCAATCCGCCCCCGCGCGGCGACGATGTCTTCATAGCTCGGCGCCAGGGTGTCGCTGGCTGGGGCGCTCGTTTCGGCGGGTTTGCTCATCGACCGATACTGCACTGCGGCGGCGGCCGGGTCGAGCGGTACTGGCCCCTTTTAGGCCGCCAATCCCGGCCGTTCGCCGCCCTTCGCCTGGTCGATGTCCGCGGCGCTGATTGGCTCCGGCCCGCCCAATTTGTCCGCAAGCGCATGATTGACGTCGCGGTGGCCTGCCTCGTCGGCGCGCACGGCGATGACGAGTTCCCTGAGCCGCGCGTCCGCCGGCAGGCCCCAATAGTCGATCGCCGACTGCGGGATGGCGACGTTCTCGATCCGGCCGGCCTCGATCTCTTCGAGGTAGCGCGTGTAGGATACGACCGCCTCCTCCTCCAGATAGCCGACGAAGCGGTGCGCCGTGCGCGGCGCGAAGAGATAAACGAGGAAATAGGCGTTGAAGAACATGCCCTGCACCAGGATGACGAGGGCGCGTTCGATCCAGCTCGGCTCGGCGATCTTCATGAACGCCATCAGGTGCTGGCGCTCGTTCTCGGCCTCTTCGAGGAGCGTGCGGATGGTGCCGTCGTCGTCGCGGATGAGGCGCAGGGACTTCAGATGCTGAAGCATGCCGCCGACCATGCCGGGCACGCCTGCGACCGTCTCCAGCACCACGGCCCGGTGGCCATACCGCTTGGCGAAGAACGTGTCCGCAACGAGGCGCATCGTCTTGACGAGCCACAGGGCGACCGCGTCCTTCGCGCCGTCCGGTTTGCGGTGTTCGTCGAGCGCGGGTTCGGCGAGAACTGGTTCGGCGGCGGAAATCCGATCAGCCATATCTGACCTCTTTTGTTCTTTTTCGTCTCGTCGTGTGGAACAGCATGTGGGTTCTCAGGGGCCTCAAGTCGCCCCCTGTGCGACATCTCGCGCGACAACATGTGCGACAAAATAGTTGCGGGCCTTTTGGACGCTACGCGCGCAAAGGTTGGGTGGATCGGAGGCGCGAGATGACTGATGAGCTTGGCGCAAGCGGCTATCGCCCGCGGACGGATTTTCTGGAGCTCGGCGACGCCGCTGGCGCGCCGTTTTATGACGCCGTCGAGCCGGCGTCATTTCCGGCGGCGGTGTTACGATACCGAAACGACCCGGCGGCGAAGACCGTCGGACTAGCGGCGTTGAGCGACGAGGAATGGGTCACGCATTTCGCGCGGTTCAAGGCCTTGCCTGAGAACCTGCCGGGGCCGTTGGCGGTGCGGTATCATGGGCACCAGTTCCGGACCTACAACCCCGACATCGGCGACGGCCGCGGGTTCCTGTTCGCGCAGGTCGAAGACGAGCGCGGGCGGCTTCTCGATCTCGGGACGAAAGGCTCCGGCACGACGCCATACTCCCGCGCCGGCGACGGCCGATTAACGCTGAAAGGCGCCGTACGGGAGATCCTGGCGACGGAGATGCTGGAGGCGCTTGGCGTCTACACCTCGAAGACATTCAGCGTCATCGAGACGGGCGAAGCGCTCTATCGCGGCGATGAGCCCTCGCCGACGCGCTCAGCCGTCCTCGTTCGGCTCGGCCACAGCCATGTGCGCTTCGGCGCGTTCCAACGGCTGGCATTCGAAGAAAACGCCGAGGCGATCGCGGAGCTTGTCGACTATTGTATTGCGCGCTTCTACCCGGATCTCGCCGGCCTTCCCGATGCGGAGAAAACGCCGGCCTTCTTCCGTGAGGTGATCAAGCGGACTGCGTCATTGGCGTCGCAATGGATGGCGGCGGGCTTTGTCCATGGCGTTCTGAATACGGACAATATGAATGTCACCGGCGAAAGCTTCGACTACGGACCTTGGCGGTTCCTGCCGGACGTCGATTTCAGCTTCACCGCCGCTTATTTCGACCATACCGGCCTTTACGCCTATGGCCGCCAGCCGGACGCGGCCGCCTGGAACCTCTCTCGCCTTGGCGGCGCCCTTAGCCTCGTCGCCGAGCCCGACGCTCTCAATGAGACGCTGCAATCCTTCCAGGGCGCGTTCGAGGCCGGCATGGCCGAGGCATTCGCACGGCGGCTGGGCGTGACAGCGCTTGGCGGCACGGACCGAGAAGGCTTCGAAGCGGCGGCGACGATGCTTTCCTGGTTGGAGGAGGCGAGAGTCCCGTTCCAGCAGGTGTTCCATGACTGGTTCGGCGGGAGCGCGTCCGAGGCGCGCGCAAAGAAAAGCGCTAACGCTGAAGCCTATAGTGGCGAGGATTTTATGCCTGTTAGAACGATACTGACGAATGCGGCGCCGGACCGTCCGGACCGACTTGATCATCCGTACTTCGATCGTCCGAGCCCGCCGGACATGCTGATTGATGAAGTCGAAGCCATTTGGTCAGCGATCGCGGAACGGGAGGACTGGTCCGTCCTCGAGGCCAAGATTGCGGATCTGCGCGCCATGGGCGACGCTCTCGGCATCAGGCGGTAGGCGGCGCTGCGCCGGTAATTTCCTCAAAGACCCTCGCTACTTCGGCGCGCGTTTCATCGAGCGTCACGCCGGTGTTAAT
Source organism: Pseudomonadota bacterium (assembly GCA_039819085.1). GTDB lineage: Bacteria > Pseudomonadota > Alphaproteobacteria > Caulobacterales > Parvularculaceae > MED-G105. Next base: position 105,459 of record JBCBSQ010000005.1, on the reverse strand, counting down.
GACGTAGTCCGCGCGCGCGCGCTTTTCCGCATCCGGGGTCTGCTTGACGAGGATCGCCTCGAATTTTTCCTCGGTCATTCCGGGCCGGGCGAGGACGCGTTCGCGCTGGACCTCAGCCGGCGCCGAGACGACGACGACCGCGTCAAAGCCCGCCTGCGCGCCGGTTTCAAAGAGAAGCGGAATGTCGAGAACAATCGCAGGCGCGCCGGATTTCTGCGCTTTGGCGATTGCGTAAAATCGATGCCGCGCCACCAGGGGATGCACGATCTCCTCCAGATCGGCGAGCGCCGCTGCGTCATTAATGACCCGTTTGCTCAGCTCCTCGCGATCGATCGCTCCTTTAGGGGCGACGCCTGGAAACCGGCCTTCGACCGGCGCCACCGCCGCGCCGTCTTCTTCATATAATTCGTGTACGGCAGCATCCGCGCTCCAAACAGCCGCGCCAAGATCGGCGAACATCTTCGCGACTGTCGACTTGCCCATGCCGATGGAGCCGGTGAGCCCGATCCGTTTCATGACGCCCGCCTCGCGTTCAACGCCGCTTCGCAGGCGGCGCGCAGATCCGCATCGACGACCGCTTGGCCGCCTGACCAGGCGCGAAACCCCGGCGCGGCCTGGCGCATCAGCATTTCAAGCCCGTCGACTGCGGGAAGTCCTTTGGCCTTTGCGTTTCGGAGGAGAGGCGTCTTCAATGGGGCGTAGACGATGTCACAGACGACAGTCAGAGGACGAACGTGTTCAAGCGTCAGCGGCGTTTCGCCGCCGGCGACGCCATCGCGCGCCATCCCGATGCTGGTCGTGTTGACGATGACGTCAGCCTCGCCCGCAGCCGTCTCGCGGCTGTCCCACGCCGCCGATTTGGCGCCGGCGAACTCAGCAGCCAACGCGTTCGCCCGCGACGCCGTTCGGTTGACTATCACGACGTCATCAATCCCAATTAGGGAGAGAAGCGCGTAGAGGATCGCGCGCGCCGACCCGCCAGCGCCGAGGACGAGCGCGCGACGCGCGGTGTCCGGAAGCGAACTCTTAACGCCCTCGCAAAAGCCGAGCGCATCGGAGTTATCCGCATGGATATCATCTTTGTTGAAAGTCAGCATGTTCGCAGCGCCAATCGCGCGCGCAGCTTCGCTAGCCCCATCCGCCAGACGAAGCGCCTCCTCCTTGAACGGAAGAGTGACGTTAACCCCCTTGAAGCCCGCCATTCGAAGTCCCTCAATGGCGCGGGCGAAACCCGGCTCTCCGCCGTCGACCTCGATCGGGACATAGTGGAACGGCAGCCGCGCTCGCTCCGCCCACGTCCTGTGGATCAACGGCGAGAGGGAATGGCCGACAGGCGCGCCGACAACGCCAGCAACGCGGGGAGAATCGGCGGCGGCGCTCAAAACGCAAGCGCTCCCTGGCGCTTCAGGAAACCCAGGAGCGGAAGGAGGTTTAGACCGAGCACCGTGAAATAGTCTCCGTCGATGCGCTCGAAAAGGCGTGAGCCCAGCTTCTCAACCTGATACGCGCCGACGCTGGACAAGATGTCGGACCCCGCCGCCTGAAGGTAAGCGTCAATCTCAGTTTCACTCATGGCGCGCATTTTGAGCGCGACAAGACCGGTTTCCTGAAAAGCGACCTGTCCCCCGCGAACGACGCACACGGCGTTGCGCAGATGGTGCGTCGCGCCGTGCATATCGACGAGCCTGGCACGCGCTTCGCCGAGATCGCGTGGCTTTTCAAAGATTCGGCCTTCGAACTCCAGCACCTGATCCGACCCAATCACCCACGCTTCTGGATCGGCCGCGGGAATACTCAACGCTTTTTCGAGCGCGAGTCGGGCCGGTAGGTCGGCGACGGGCCAGCCGGCCGCGAGGTGCGCTTCAATCAGCCCGGTCTCGTCCACATCAGGCCGTGAGACGTCAAACTGAACGCCTGCGGCGGTCAATATTTGCGACCTGATCGCGCTTCCGGAGGCGAGGATGATTGTCATAGTCCGTTTCTTCTGAGGGTCTAAGCGGCGGCGCTGCTCTAGCGGTCAACGCCCTCCGCAGCCGCGGCGGGAGCGTTTCGACGGGCTGAAAGCTTTGTGAGGATCGCCGCAGCGGTCTCTTCGACGGATCGGCGTGTCACATCAATGGTTGGCCAGCGGTTCTTCGCAAACAGTCGTTTGGCGGCAAGCACTTCACGGCGGATTTCATCCAAGTCGCTATAGGCGTCCGCAGCATCGGACGCGTTCAGATTTTTCAGCCGGCTCTGTCTGATCTGGGACAGCCTGTCCGGACTCGCGACAAGCCCGACGACGAGGGGGTTCTTCAGCCGGGACAGTTCCGCCGGCGGTTCGGCGCCGGGCACAAGCGGCACATTCGCGGCCTTCACGCCGCGGTTTGCGAGATACATGCATGTGGGCGTTTTCGAGGTGCGGCTAACCCCGACCAGAACCACATCCGCCGGCTCAAGGTCCCAGACCATCTGGCCATCATCATGCGCCATTGTGAAATCGAGCGCCTCAATGCGCTTGAAGTAGTTCTCATTGAGCGCGTGCTGGCCGCCTGTCTCATGGGTCTGCTGGAGTCCCAGATACTCCTCGAACGCGGAGATAAACGGATCGAGGATCGACACCGCCGGCGCCTGCAACTCCGCGCAACGGACTTCGAGCCGCCGCCGCAGGTCAGGATTGGCGATGGTATAGAGGACAAGCCCCGGCGCCGCTTCGATTTCAGCAAGCACCTTCGCCATCTGCTTCTCGGTCCGCACAAGGGCGTAGATATGCTCGAACGGCCGCGCCTGGGCGAACTGGGCGGTGACTGCCTTCAGGATCGCATTCAACGTTTCGCCTGTGGCGTCTGAGACCAGATGCACGTGGAAGAAGCTCGCCGACGCAGGCGACGCGTAATCAGCCATGGCGATACGCCATCCAAAAAATCCCCGGCTTTCTCATCGACGTTGCTAAAGAGCGCCCCCGGACAAATTCTGGAAACTGGGTGAAAAGCGCATTTCTTGCGCACCCTCGAAACGCCGTCTTCGTCAAGCAGGAGTTTGACCTTTGTTTCAGCGGAGTATGGCCAGCTTGGTTTGGAAAACCAATGGCGGGGAAATCTCAGTTGGACCACATCCACAGAAAGGGGAGATTTCCTGCTTGACGACGCCGGCGAACGCAATGGCGCGCGGCTTTTCCGACGGCGTTCACGACGCTTGATGGAAAGCCGTATTCCACATCGCGCCGGCAAAAACTCTCATTGACGCTGATGTTGCGGGTTTTCCCCGGTTTCCGGTCAGTACTATATCCTCTTCTTCTACGAGATTTAGTTTTTGGATTGGATGACAATGACGACGGCTGAACCGCTCTTCCTACGCACCTTGAAGGGCGAGGCCTCTTCGCCGCCGCCAATCTGGTTTATGCGCCAGGCCGGCAGATATCTGCCTGAATATCGCGCGACGCGCGCGGAAGCAGGCTCATTCCTCAATCTTTGCTATGATGCGGAGAAAGCCGCGGAAGTCACGTTCCAGCCGATTCGTCGCTACGCATTCGACGCGGCGATCCTGTTCGCGGACATTTTGCTGATCCCGCAGGCGCTCGGTCAGACGGTCGCTTTTGAAAAGGGCGAGGGTCCGCAATTGTCCCCGCCGATGGATGAGCCGACGCTTGAGAGCCTTTCCATGGAAAAGCTCCACGACGTTCTCAGCCCGATCTATGACACCGTCGGCAGGGTGCGCGCCGGATTGCCCGATAATGTCGCCCTCATCGGATTCGCCGGCGCGCCATGGACGGTCGCGACCTATATGCTCGCCGGCGGATCGATGAAGGATCCCGCTGCGCTGAGAAGCGTCTATTATGAGAAGCCGGAGTTCGTTCGGCGGCTGATTGATCTTCTGGTTGACGCGACGTCGCAATACCTCATCCGGCAGATCGAGGCGGGGGCGCAAGCCATTCAGCTTTTCGACACCTGGGCCGGCGGGTTGCCGGAGGACGTTTTGCAATCGGTCTGTGTTGAACCCGCGGCGCGGATCGCGGAGCGGGTGAAGGACGCTGCGCCGGATGTGCCGATGATACTGTTCCCGAAAGGGGTCGGGCCGGCTTTGCCGAAGTTCGCCGGCCTGAAGGTGTGCGATGCGGTTGGGATTGATTTCGCCACGCCGTGGGACTGGGCGAGGGAGACTGTCTCGCCGCTGGCGACGGTGCAGGGCGGACTTGACCCACTATTGGTCGTCTCAGGGGGCGAAGCCATGCTGGACGCCGCTCGACGCCTGAAGAAGACGTTTGACGGCGTCCCTTATGTCTTCAATCTGGGACATGGATTTACGCCTGAGACCCCGCCGGAGAATGTGGCGGAGCTCGTCAAAGCCGTCCGCGAAGGCTGACCGGCGCGATCCATGACAGACTTTCTGGCCAGCATTTATCCGGCGTTGAAAAGCCTGCACGTCATCGCGGTGATCGCCTGGTTCGCCGGCATGATGTATCTGCCGCGTCTCTTCATCTATCACCATCAATCCGTGGCGGCCGGCGAGGCGGAGGGCTTTTTCGTGGCGATGGAGCGCCGGCTGATGAAGGGGATCATGAACCCTTCGATCGGCGTGGTGTGGCTTCTGGCGATCCTGATGTTGATTGCGAACCCCGCCCTTTGGTCAGCGGGCTGGTTCCACGCAAAACTGCCGCTCGTTCTGGGGATTAGCGCCGTTCATGGGTTTTACGCAGCGGCGCAAAAACGTTTCGAAGCCGGAGAGCGGGTGCGCAGTGAACGGTTTTGGCGGATCGTCAACGAGGCGCCGTTCGTCCTGATGATCCCGGTTGTCTTCCTCGCTCTCACGAAACCTTTTTAAACTCTTTGCTCGATCCGATTGACGGATTAGCGTGTCACCCTATATCACTCCCGGATCGACAAAAGCTTTCGACCGCTGGCGTTGGCCGCTCGAATTTGCGTTCTTCCACCACTTGATTTCCCCTCGATAATGCAGCCGGGACTCCCGGCGTGTTTTCCCTAGGAACGGAACCGCCTGAAATGGACCTCAGTAAAATGACGCTGGATGAGCTCAAGGAAAAGAGCCCGGCGGAGCTGCTTGAATTTGCGGAAGATTTGGAAGTCGAGAACGCTTCCACTATGCGCAAGCAAGACATGCTGTTCGCGATTTTGAAGGAACTTGCCGACCGCGAAGTTGAAATCGCCGGCGGCGGCGTTCTGGAAGTGCTTCCCGACGGGTTCGGGTTTCTGCGCTCTCCGGATGCGAATTATCTGCCGGGGCCGGATGATATCTATATCTCACCGTCCCAGATCCGGCGATTCGCCCTCAGGACCGGCGACACGGTGACCGGAGAAATCCGCAGTCCGAAAGATGGCGAACGATACTTCGCGCTCCTGAAGGTCTCCACGATCAACTTCGAAGATCCGGAGAAGGCCCGCCACAAGGTCCACTTCGACAATCTGACGCCGCTCTATCCTGATGAACGGCTAAGCATGGAAGTGGTGCGTGATGACGAGTCAAAAAAGAAAGATCTGACGGGACGCGTGATCGATCTCGTCGCGCCGCTCGGCAAGGGCCAGCGGTGCCTAATCGTCGCCCCGCCACGGGTCGGCAAGACGATCATGCTCCAGAACATCGCGTCTTCCATCACGACCAATCATCCGGAATCGTATCTTATCGTCCTGTTGATTGATGAGCGTCCGGAGGAAGTCACTGACATGCAGCGGACCGTGAAGGGCGAAGTCGTGGCGTCGACCTTCGACGAGCCCGCGACCCGTCACGTCGCAGTGGCGGAAATGGTGATCGAGAAGGCGAAGCGGCTCGTGGAGCATGGCCGCGATGTGGTCATCCTGCTCGACAACATCACAAGGCTTGGCCGCGCCTATAACACGACGGTGCCGTCATCGGGCAAAGTGCTGACCGGCGGCGTCGACGCCAACGCGCTGCAACGACCGAAACGGTTTTTCGGGGCGGCGCGGAATATTGAGGAAGGCGGATCGCTGACGATCATCTCAACCGCCCTCATCGACACTGGATCGAAGATGGACGAAGTCATCTTTGAAGAGTTCAAAGGCACCGGCAACGCTGAAATCGTCCTGGATCGGAAAGTTGCGGACAAGCGCGTCTATCCGGCGATCGACATCGCGAAGTCCGGCACGCGAAAAGAAGATCTCCTTGTCAAGAAGGGCGATCTTCAGAAGATCTTTGTCCTGCGCCGAATTCTGTCGCCGATGAATACAACGGACGCGATCGAGTTTCTGATCGACAAGCTGCGCCAGACGCGCACGAACGCGGATTTCTTCGACTCAATGAACGCTTAAGCGGCCGCCTCGCGAACTTGCTCAAGCCGCTCTTTGCCGAAGAAAATTTCATCGCCGACGAAAAACGTCGGCAGACCGAATATCCCGCGATCAACGGCGGCGCTCGTATCGTCAATCAGCTTCTGCTTGATTTCAGGCGTCTGGGCGCGCTGAAAAAGCGCGTCCGCGTCGACGCCTGCTTCCGCGATTCGCGCTTTGGCGATGTCGGGGTCACCCATGGCGAGGCCCTCTTCCCACATGCCTTTGAGGCCGGCGTCGATGTAGGCCTCGGCGACGCCGGCCTCTTGCGCCGCGATCAGGGCGCGCATGAGCGGCAGGGTGTTGATCGGGAAGTTGGGGTTCATCTGAAAAGCTGACAGACCGTGGCGTTCAACGAACCGCCGGATTTCAAGCATGTCATAGGCGAGCTTGCCTTTGACATTGGCGAAGGCCTGCATCGGGGCCTGGTTATTCGTGGCTTTGAAGATTCCGCCGAGGAGAACTGGCCGGATGATGATTTCCGCCCTGATCTCATTTGCTATTGCAGGCAGCGCCTTCGCGGCGAGGTAGCAGTTGGGGCTCGCGAAATCGAAATAAAAGTCGATGGTCTTGGTCATGTCCGTCACCAGGTTTCCGCCCACGGCCGAACGTCAAGCTCATGCGTCCAGGCGGTTCGGGGCTGCTTCCACAAATGCACATAGTTCAAGGCGATATCGTCGGGCTGGAGGATCTTGTCTTCCGCGACGAGATCATCCGCATTCGGCGTGATCGAGCGGATGAACTCACCGTCGATCGCGCCGTCGACAATGATGTGGGCGACGTGAACGCCTTGCGGTCCAAGCTCGCGCGCCATGGATTGGCTGAGGGCTCTGAGGGCGTGTTTTGCCCCGGCAAATGCGGAAAATCCCGCAGCTCCTCTGACGCTCGCCGTCGCCCCGGTGAACAGGATCGATCCCTGTTTCCGTGGAACCATCACGCGCGCCGCCTCACGTCCGGTGAGGAACCCTGCGAAGGCGGCCATTTCCCAGACCTTGCGGTAAACCCGCGTTGTCGTGTCGAGGACGTTAAAGTGAACGTTCGCGCCGATATTGAAGACGACGACTTCCAAGGGGGCGATCTCGGCTTCGATCCGGTTGAAGAGCGCCGTCATCTCGTCTTCATCTCGCGCGTCGACGCCGAGCGCGTGCGCTTCTCCGCCAGCGTCGCGGATCGATTGCGCCGTCGCTTCAAGCTTGTCGAGATGCCGCGGTCGGCGCGTCATGCAGGCGACAAGTCCTTCGCGGGCGAACGCTCGAGATATCGCGGCGCCGAGGCCGTCGCCTGCGCCGATGACGAGGCAGGCGCGTTTTTCCGCATTGCTCATTGTCGGTTTACTGGCTTCACTGTCGTTTCACTCCGCACATTCCCTCTTCCGCGCCGCGGTCTGCCGCCAAGAGGGCCCGGTGCGCGGCGATCGGCCGGTCAGTGGCGATAATGTCGACGCCAAGCGCCGCAATCTCGGCGTAACGACTTTCTTCTCCGCTTGCGGCGATGGCGCGGTCGATCGAGTTTCGCCCGCCGAGAGTCCCGAAGATCGTTTCCACGTCAGCGGCGTCAAGCGTTTCATTCAGGTCCGCATTGGCGCTCCGCGTGCCTGTGAAGCCAAGAAGCCGGTCGTCGGGCAGGCCTTGCGCCCGCGCGGCCTCCAGTCGATCGGGCGTCTCCATCGACAAGGAGATCATCATGTCAGGCGCGAGGCGGTGCAGCCGTTTCGCTTGCGCCAATGTGTAGGCGATGAGGACAACGCGATCGGCCGCGTCCTGACGGCGGATCTCATCGATCACGTCCTCAAACCGCGTCGACCGCTTGAAGTCCACCTGGGCGAAGGTGCGGTCCTTCAGGGCGGCGAGGGCGTCGGCGAAGGTCGGCGGCGCAGCGTCCGTCGTGCGGCCGTCCGGATCGGTTAACCTCACCGAGCTGATTTCGCTCCACGTCATCTCGGCCGCAACGCCGCCGCCCGTGGTCGTCCGCTCAAGCGTGTCGTCGTGCAAGAGAAAGACAACGCCGTCCTTTGAGGTGGCGACATCGAACTCCATCAGCGCCGGCGCGCTGTCGAGCGTGCGCTCGAACGAGGCGAGGGAGTTTTCCGGAACGCCGGTTGCGGGGCCCCCGCGGTGCGCTGACACGATGGACAGGCCCCGCGCCTCCAGACAGTCCAGAAAGCCGTTGACCGTGAGGTCGGGATCAATTGTCCATCCGCCGCCGGAACTCTGCGCCGCATGGCTCGGGCGAGGCTGGCTCTCGGCGTCGTCCGCGCAGCCGAAAAGCGCAGCGAGGCTGAGAAAAAGGGCGATCGTCGTGTAGCGGCGAGCCATTGCGGCGCCTCCTTTTCGGGTTTCGGCGGGATCTTGGCGACGGGAGGCGAGCAGGCAAGCAAAATCCTGTCGCGCTGAATTTGAGGCTGTCGGCTTGCGCCTCGCGCCGCGGGATACGACGTTAGCCGCACGCCGCATCGACGGCGGTCGAACGTCCGCGAAGAGGAGCGCCGCGCCATGCAGATCAACATAAACATCGAATGTTCGCCGGAAGAGGCTCGGGCGTTTCTCGGCATGCCGAACGTTGAACCGTTGAACCAAATGATCGTCGCGGAAATGACGAAGCGGGCGAAAGAAAACATGGAGACGCTCGCGGATCCGGAACGCCTCGTTCAGCAATGGATTGAGATGAGCGGCAAGGGCCTCGACGCCTTTCAGGGGCTCATGGGCGCTGCGATGTCAGGCGCCGGCGCCGCCGCCAAGAAGAAGTAAGTACGCCCATTGTCTTCCGAACAGGAGACCGCGGTCGTGAGGCGTGAGACGATCTTCGCGCGCGCGTCCGGCGCGGGCAAAGCCGGCGTCGCCGTCTACCGAGTGTCCGGACCCGGCGCATTTTCGATCTTTGGGCGACTTGCGCCCGGACCGTCTCCGCGTCCGCGAATCGCCTCGCTTCGGCGATTCGTCGATCCCGCATCCGGCCATACTCTGGACGAAGGACTGGCCATACTTTTCGACGGACCCGCGAGCTTCACCGGGGAAGACGTCGTTGAGCTGCATCTGCATGGGTCGCGAGCCGTCGAGCGCGATCTCTATTCGGCGCTTGTCGCCCTCGGCGCGCGTCCTGCGGCGCCTGGAGAATTCACAAAAAGGGCGCTGCTGGCGGGAAAGCTGGATCTGGCGCAGGTCGAAGGGCTCGCCGATCTTCTGGATGCGGAAACCTCCGCGCAGCGCGCGCAGGCGCTTGGGCAATTCGGCGGCCGGCTGTCTGATCGCGCTGAGCGGTGGCGCCGGCGTCTGATCCGCGCCGCGGCGCTCTTCGAAGCCTCGATCGATTTTGCGGACGAAGAGGACGCGCCGGCGAGCGCTGCGGCGGCTCGACCTGAATTGGAGGCATTGGCGGTCGAACTGTCCGAAAGCGAAGCGGAAGCGGCGCGGGCGAGCGCGCTGCGCGAAGGCGTTCGCATCGCGCTGATCGGCGCGCCGAACGCCGGCAAGTCATCGCTCCTCAATCGGCTGGCGGGCGATGATCGCGCGATCGTCTCGGATGTTCCGGGCACAACGCGCGATTTGGTTGAGGTGCGGATGGACTTCGCCGGGCGGCTGGCGAGCGTTTTCGATACGGCGGGCGTGCGGAATGCGCCGGACGGGGCCATTGAACGCGAAGGCATCAGACGCACGGAAATCGCGGCGAAGGCGGCGCATTTGCGCCTTCTGCTAGTCGATCCGTTTGCGGATGTTTCACGTGAAACGCTAGCGATGGCCGAAGACGGCGACTTTCTGGTGTGGACGATGCAGGACCTCCCGAATGCGGCGGCGGCGACGACGCAAGCGGCCAAACGCGCCGGTATGGCGCTTCGGACTTTCGCTGTCTCTTCTCTTGCGGGCGAGGGCGTCAGCGCGCTCGCTGAAGCGATAGGACGGCGGATCGATGATCTCGCCGGCGTGGAGAGCGAAGGCGCGTTGACCCGGCCCCGTCACGTTGCGGCGGTGAGGGACGCAAGCGCGGCGATCGCAAGGGCCCTCCAGAAGATGGATGACGCGCCGGAACTCGCCGCAGAAGACATTCGGCTCGCCGCCCGCGCGCTCGGTCGGATCATCGGCGCGGTGGATGTGGAGGACGTGCTCGGCGAAATCTTCGCCAGTTTCTGTATCGGCAAGTAAAGATCCGGTCAGCCCGCTGGCTGATGTTCCACGTGAAAAATACGCCAGCCGCTGGCGTCTGTGGGTCGGCGCTTCTATATGCGTCGCTCTTGTTGGGGAACGTGCGGGCAAGGCAGTTCGAGGCGCGACGGATGAGCGGATACGACGTCATTGTCATTGGAGGCGGGCACGCCGGCTGCGAGGCGGCGGCGGCGGCGGCGCGGCTTGGCGCGAAGACGGCGCTCGTCACCCATTCGCGGGCGACGATCGGCGAAATGTCCTGCAATCCGGCCATTGGCGGGCTCGGGAAAGGGCATCTCGTTCGGGAAGTCGATGCGCTCGACGGCCTGATGGGCCGGGTCATCGATCAGGCGGGCATCCAGTTCCGCATGCTGAACAGGTCGAAAGGTCCGGCGGTGCGGGGGCCGCGCGCGCAGGCGGATCGCAAGCTTTATCGTCAGGCCATGCAGGCCGCGATTGACGCGACGGCGGGCCTTGAGGTGATTGAAGGCGCGGTGGAGGACTTCATTGTCGCCCCGGCGGCGCCAACCCCGGGCGGCGTTTCACGTGAAACCGTCACGGGCGTCGTGCTTGCGAATGGCGATGAAATTAGCGCCGGAGCTGTGGTGCTCACCACAGGCACTTTCCTGAAGGGCGTCATTCATATCGGCGATCGGCGTATTCCGGCCGGTCGGGCGCGTGGCGCGTCGACGGAGGAGGGGGTCGAGCCGCCGGCGCTTCGTCTCTCGGACAGGCTGTACGCCGCCGGCTTTCGCATGGGTCGACTGAAAACCGGCACTCCGGCCCGCCTTGACGGCCGGACCATCGATTGGCCGCGCCTGGAGCGGCAGCCAGCCGACGCGGATCCGGTCCCGTTCTCATTCCTGACAGACAAAATCAGAGTGCCGCAGATTGAATGCGGGATCACGCACACTTCACGTGAAACGCACCGCATTATCGAAACGAATATCGCCCGCTCCGCCGTTTATGGGGGCGAGATCTCGGGACGTGGTCCGCGGTACTGTCCCTCGATCGAGGACAAAGTCGTGCGCTTTGCGGAGCGGGACAGTCATCAAATCTTCCTGGAGCCGGAGGGGCTCGACACCGAGGTCGTCTATCCAAACGGCATCTCAACGTCGCTGCCGGAAGACGCGCAGGCCGCATTTCTGCGGACGATCCCCGGGCTCGAAGGCGCGCGGGTGCTGCGATACGGCTACGCGATCGAATATGACTATGTCGATCCGCGCGATCTTTTTCCGACCCTTGAGACGAAACCGGTCGGAGGGCTTTTTCTGGCGGGCCAGATCAATGGCACCACAGGCTATGAGGAGGCCGCTGCGCAAGGCCTGATGGCGGGCGCGAATGCGGCGCTTCAAACCGCCGGCGGAGAGCCTTTCATTATCGGCCGGTCGGAGGGCTATATCGGGGTTCTGATTGACGACCTGACGACTCGCGGCGTGACCGAACCCTATCGGATATTCACCAGCCGCGCTGAGTACCGGCTCACGCTGCGGGCGGACAACGCGGACCAGCGGCTGACGCCGGCCGGCGATGAGATTGGCCTTGTCGGATCAGAGCGGTCGCAGGCGTTTCACGTGAAACGGCGTCGCCTGTCCGAGGCGCGCGAGATGGCGCGGGCGCTGGAATTGACGCCCACTGAGGCGGCGCGACGAGGCGTTAAGATTAATCAAGACGGGCGGCGGCGGAACGTCTTTGATCTCTTGAGCCTGCCGAATGTCTCATTTCGGGACGTCTGCGGCATCTGGCCAGAGCTCGGCGATCTTTCCGGGGACATTGTCGAGCAATTGGAGATTGAGGCGCTCTATGCCGGATACCTCGATCGCCAGGAAGCGGATATCGTGGCGTTTAAGCGGGATGAAGATCTGAAGTTGCCCGCCGACTTGCCGTATGAGGAGATCGACGGCCTGTCGGCTGAAGCGCGTCAGCGTCTCTTGGCGGCTCGACCGCTGACCCTCGGCCAGGCTGGGAGGGTAGAGGGCGTGACGCCAGCTGCGCTCGCGGTGGTGCTCGCCTGGGTCAAGCGCAATGACGCCCGACGGGCGGGGTAGCCCGCCGGGGCTATTGTCGAAAACTTTGGCCTTCCCAGATTGCGCGCTCGGCGATAGACCGCGCGTCCGTCGATGGAGCGCGCCCCTTTGGCCGACACCTATGGTCCGGATGACTTCGCCGCTGAGTTCGCCGTTTCACGTGAAACGATGCAGCGGCTGGACGCGTTTGATCGCACGTTATTGGACGCCGCGGAGCGGATGAATCTTGTGGCGCGATCGACCCTGCCGACGCGTTGGTCACGCCATTTCCGGGACAGCGCGCAATTGGCGGCGTTGATCCCCGCCGAGGCCCGCACGCTGATTGACCTTGGGAGCGGCGCCGGATTCCCTGGCCTGGTGCTCGCTGCGATGTTTGCGGACCGCGAACTTGGCGTCACGCTTGTTGAATCGACCAAGAAGAAGGCCGCCTTCTTGACCGCCGCCGCGACGGCTATGGGCCTCAAAGGTGTTTCGGTCGAGGCGGCGCGGATCGAAACCATCGGTCGGCGCGCGCCGGACGTGATCACCGCGAGGGCGCTAGCGGCGCTGCCGAAGCTACTGGAGTTGGCTACCGAGATCGCCGGCCCAAAGACGGTTTGCATATTTCCAAAAGGACAAGATGTGGACGAAGAATTGACGCATGCCACAAAATATTGGCGTATGTCTGCTGAGACGCGCGAGAGTTTGACCCAGTCAGGCTCGAAAATCCTGATCCTGCGCGACATATCGCGCAAATCAGCGTAGCGCGGTGCAAGGGATGACTTGCGCGCACCTTCGCGCTTTGGGCAATTGGATGAGTTTGTGAGCGCACAGCCGCAACCAAGAATACTGGCGATTGCGAACCAGAAGGGCGGCGTCGGCAAGACGACGACGGCGATCAATCTGGCGACGGCGTTGGCGGCCGTCGGCGAGAAGGTCGGCATTGTCGATCTTGACCCGCAAGGAAACGCGTCGACGGGGCTCGGCGTTTCGGCGGCCGAGCGGGCCGTGACGACTTATGACGTCGTCATGGGCCGTCAGCGCCTCGACGCCGCCATGATCGCGACCGATATCCCGGGGCTGTCGATTGCGCCGGCCGGCGTTGACCTCGCTGGCGCGGAGGCGGAGCTCTTGCGCGCTGACAGGCGCCACTATCGGCTTGCGGACGCCTTTTCGGATTTTGCGGCGACCGGCGCGGATATGACCTATATCCTTATCGATTGCCCGCCTTCGCTCAGTATGCTGACGATTAATGCGCTCGCAGCTTCTCATGCGGTCATTATTCCCTTGCAGTGCGAGTTTTTCGCGCTTGAAGGTCTTAGCCAGATTATGCGCACGATCTCGACAGTCCGTGAACGGATTAATCCGGCTCTGGAGCTGCAGGGCGTTGTGCTGACGATGCACGATCGTCGGAACAAGCTTTCCCAGCAGGTCGAAGACGATGTCCGCGCGCATCTGAAAGACAAGGTCTACCGGACCGTGATCCCGCGCAATGTGCGCGTGTCCGAAGCGCCGTCTCATGGCGTGCCGGCGCTTCTTTACGATCTGAAATGCGCAGGCAGCAGAGCCTATGTGCAGCTTGCGAGCGAAGTGATTGAACGCGAACGAAAGGCCCGCAAAGCGGCTTAACCGGAGCGGAATGATGGCGGCGATGGCGAAAACACGCAATCGATCGACGGAATCGTCCGGCGCCGCGCGGGGCGGTCTCGGGCGCGGTCTCGACGCGCTTTTGGGGGACTTGTCGCCTGCGGATGCGCCGGCGAAAGCTGAGGGCGGAGTGGAGGAGCCTTCCGACACCGAGCCACCAGCGGACGCGCGTCGCCAGGCGACGCTGCCGATCGAATTCCTGCGCGCAAATCCGGATCAGCCGCGACGCGTCTTTAATGAAGATGCGCTTGCGGAGCTTGCCGAGTCGATAAGCGCGCGCGGCATGCTGCAGCCAATCCTGGTGCGGCCCGTCGGGACTGACAATTACGAGATCGTCGCAGGCGAGCGGCGCTGGCGCGCCGCACAGCGCGCGCAACTGCATGAAGTGCCGGTAATCATCCGTACTTTGACGGATGAGGAAACCGCTGAAATCGCGCTCATTGAAAATGTCCAACGGGTCGATCTAAACGCCGTGGAAGAAGCGCAAGCTTATCAGCGACTTTCCGAGCATTATGGGCGTACGCAAGAGGAGATCGCCCGGGCGGTCGGCAAATCACGCAGCCATGTGGCGAACATCATGCGGCTTTTGATGTTGCCGGAACGGTGCCTCGATGCGCTACGCGCGAATGAAATCACAATGGGCCATGCGCGCGCGCTTCTGGGCGCGCCGGACCCGGACGCGTCCCTCGGCGCTGTGCTCGCGCGCGGCCTTTCAGTGCGCGATACGGAGCGCCTCGTTCAGTCCGTGAGCGGACGGCCGAACGCTTCACGTCGCCGCGCTCCGCCGGATAGTGAAGAAAAGCAAGCGGACGCCGCCAGCGGGCTGAAAGACGCGGACACACGGGCGCTGGAAAATGATCTCGCCGCGGCTCTTGGCCTTGAGGTGTCAATCGATCATCAAAAGGGCGCCGGCGGCGAGGTGCGCATCAAATATCTGACGCTCGACCAGCTTGATGACGTCACCCGCCGGTTGATGGGCGCAGGCGTGTAACGCCGGTCATTGGCCCGCCACTCGACGCAACCGCCGCGCTAAGCGCAAGCGCTCCCGCGACGAACAGCGCGACGACGAATCCGTCCGGACGCGAAATGAACGCCGCCGCGACGCCGACGCCGGCCATTTGCGCAATTCGGCTGACCGTATTGTTGACGCCGGACGCGATCCCCTGATCTGCCTCGGACGCAGCGCTGAGCGCCGCTGCGCTCAATGGCGCCACGAGAAGCGCGAACGCGAGCCCGAGCAGCGTCATAGGCAAGACGACGCCAATGAAAGCGGATGCTTGCCGGGCGAGCGCAAACCAAGCAAACGAAAGCGCAGCTACGCCGGCGCCCGCAGCAATCATCCGCATCGCCCCGATCCGATCAGCAAGCTCGCCAAACCGCTGCGACAGGACGCCGACCAGGAGCGTGAACGGCAGGAAGGCTGCGCCAACGACCGTCGCCCCGAAACGTCTTTCACTGATCAACTCGAAGGGCAACAGGAAGAAGAGGATCGACAGCCCGGCGTAAAGACCGAACGTCGCCGCGTTGATGCGCAGGAATAAAGGGTCTGTCAAAAGCGCCGGCGGCGCAAGAGGATGCGGCGCGCGCCGTAGACGGCGCGCGAATAGAACAAGGGCGCCCGTCCCAATGGCTCCGGTCAGCGCGGCAAGCGCAACGTTGCCCGTCTCGTCGCTCGCGCCCGCCGCCGATTCGCTTGGCGCCAAGGCCGCCAGACAGCCCGCGAGCGCCGACAGCGACAACGTCAGAAGCCCCGCGCCGGCAAAGTCGAACGCGAGCGGCGAGGTTCGCTCTTTCGGCGCGGCGCGCAAGAAAACCAGGCTTCCGGCCGCGATGGGGGCGTTGATCCAGAAAATCCACCGCCAGCTGAGCGTCTCCGTCAACCATCCGCCGACCAATGGTCCGGCTGCAGTCGTTAGAGCTGAGGCCGAGGCCCATGCGCCGATCGCGGCGCCCCGCTCGTCCTTCGGATAAACCGCCGCAATGAGCGCGAGGCTTGCGGGGGTCAACAATGCGCCGGCGATTCCTTGCGCCAGTCGCCCGGCGATCAACGCCTCAGTGCTTGGCGCCATCGCGCAGGCGATCGACGCGATGACGAAACCCGCCACGCCGACGCTTAACGCGCGCGCCCGACCGTAGTGGTCAGCCAGCGCGCCGCCCGCCATCGTCAATCCCGCCAGCGCGAGGACATAGGCGTTGAAGATCCATTGCAGCGCGGCGAAATCCATTGCGAAGGCGGCGCTGATCGCGGGAGCCGCCACAGTGAGCGCCGAGCCGTCGATGAACGTCATGGAGGAAGCGAGAATGCAAGCGGCAAGAACGCGGCGGCGAACGCCCGGATCTATCAGCTCGGCGCCCTCTTCATCCGGACACGGCGCAACCGGCAGCAGCTTGTCTTCGCAGGGTGGGCGCAATGGTTGGGCCATGCCACCGCGACCTTTTTTCTAGCGCCTGGCGAGATGGGCGACGCGCATCGCCGCGCGCTCGGCGATCGCGCGTTG
Organism: Pseudomonadota bacterium; assembly: GCA_039819085.1. Classification (GTDB taxonomy): domain Bacteria; phylum Pseudomonadota; class Alphaproteobacteria; order Caulobacterales; family Parvularculaceae; genus MED-G105. The sequence goes on along the minus strand of JBCBSQ010000005.1, from coordinate 88,894 downwards.
GGGCGCGCCTGTGGATTTCGCCGCGGCCTCCGCATCAAGCAGCAAGTCCATCGCCGCCGCCAGCTTGCCTTTCGGCCAGGCCCGAAGCCGAGCGGAGAAAGCGTTCTGCTCAGCGAAGAAGACAGGCGGCCGCAAACGTTTCATAGCGTCGCGGGGGCTCGACCCGGTGGCGATAGCGTCCTGCGCGGCGCTCAATCGCGTTACCCCACGCTGCAGCCCGCGCAGAAGCCCGATCTCGCTGGCGCCCGCGCCGGCGCTGCGCCGCAAGGCGACCGATAACTTGTCCTGCCGGCCGTCGAGCGCCGCGCCGGCGACTTCATCGACCGCGTCCGTGGTTGTGTCCACAAGGCAGGCTCGAACGTCATCGACCGTGATCGCGTCCGTTTCGCGGGCGACGCCTTTCGGCCCGACAAAGGCGATGAGCTTTTCAAGCTCGGCTCTGCTGACGCCGCGGTCAATCCCGAGCAGCGAGGCGGCGTATCCGAGCGCGTCCTCCTCGAATGATAGTCCGTGTTCAGACGCCATAGACTCTGCGAGCGCCGCCACGTCTTGGGGTTTGTCCTCATAGCAGGGGATGGCGACCGCCAATTTCGCAGTTTCGAACATCTTGCGCAGCTTTGAGGATTTGGCGAGGTCGCCAGCCTCGATCACGACAAGCGCATTGGCTTTCAGATATCCGCCATCAAGGCCGTCAATCAGGCGTTTGGCGGCGCCGCTCGCCGCATCCCCACTGGTGCGTAGACGGATGAGTCGCCGGCCACCGGAAAATGAGAGCGCCGCCGCCTCGTCGGCCAGGCGGGCGGGGTCGGCTTTCAGATCCTGGTCGGTGAACTCAATTGCGTTGAAGGGATCTTTCAGGTCAGGCGTCACCTTCAGAGAAATCGCCGTCGCCCTTTCGCGGACGAGCCCGGAATCCGGACCATATATGAGCGCTGCCCCCACATCGGGGCTGGGCGCCGCCACAAAAGACTCAATCGCGTTGGTCCGCAACGCCGCCATCTATTGCGCCCACGCCCAAATCATTCCGTATCAGGCCTATCAGTTGCGTCGACGCCGGGCGCGGGCTCGTCCCCGATCTCAAGAGGCGCCGGCGAGGTGAAGTCGCCCCAAACGTCCGCGCCCTCGGGGTCCTCGAATTCCTCCGCCCCCGGATCCCGCGGGTCCGTCGGCAGATAAGCGTCGACAAGATCATCATCCTCGATGATGGGATCCGGCTTCGCGGGGTTCACAATGTTCGCGTTCGCGCGCGACAACTTAAGGAGCGCGTCCCTCTCGATCAGGTTGGTAAGTTGGCGCGCCGCTTTATCGCGCGCCGCTTGCTCCGCAACGAGCGTCGAATAGTTCGAGGTGACGACGTTAAAGGACGCCACTGACGTGACCGACCCGGAGACGCGTTTGCCGGTCGATACGTCGGCCAACCGATACTGACCCACGATCTGATAGCTGAAGCGGCTGACGGTCGCGTCGATCTGGACGGCCAACGCCTGGGCGCTCTCTTGCGCGCTTATCCAAAGATTGTAGGTCGGACCCTCGTCCGACCCGATCGCCCGCGCGTCGAAAGCGTCCGTTATGGCCTGTACAACTGCGTCCCGCCCGGTGACGTCCATGAGCTGGACATTCGCGAGGCTGACGACTTTCTCCTTGTTCGCCGACGCATAGAGCGGTTGAAACCCACAGCCCGACATGGATAGAGCAAACGGCGCAAGGGCGACGACGGCCATCAGTCTCATGTCTTGCTCCTTCATCGCGCGCGGTTCAGCTCGCTGCGCCGGATTGTTCAGGCTACGACGATATTCACAATCCGGCCAGGCACGACGATGACCTTCTTGATAGATTTTCCGTCTACGAATTTCTTGACGTCGGGCTCGTCAAGCGCCAGCGTCTCTATTTCCTTCGGATCGAGATCAATTGCGGCCGTGATTTCACTGCGCCGCTTGCCATTGACCTGAACCGGCAATGTAATGAGATCCTGCTTCAAAAGGGCCGGATCCGCGACAGGCCAGGGCGCGTCGCAAACAAGGCCCCGGCCTTCCTCCGTCAGGAGCGCCCAACACTCCTCGGCCAGGTGCGGCGTGAATGGCGCGATCAGGCGCGTCAGCGCGGACAGCGCCTCGAGCTGCGCGGCGATGTCCGCCCCGTCCGACTTGCGCAGCAGGTTGAGGAATTCGTAGAGCCGCGCAATCGCCTTGTTGAACCTGAAGCCTTCGATGTCGGAGGTGACGCCGTCAATCGCCGCATGGGTGGCGCGACGCAGGCTGAGCGTCGCGTCGTCCGGGCTCGTCGAGGGGTCGGGATCGCCGTCCTTAAGGCCGCCAGCGGCTCCTTCGACCGTTTCCCAGATGCGATTGATGAGCTTCCAGGCGCCGGCGACCCCTGCGTCGGTCCATTCCACGTCGCGCTCCGGCGGGGAATCGGAGAGCATGAACCAGCGCGCCGCGTCCGCGCCATAGGTTTCGGCGATCTCCTCCGGCGCGACGACATTGCGCTTCGACTTCGACATTTTTTCGATGGGACCTACCGTGATGGCCGATCCTGTCGCGGCGTGAATGTGAGCGCCGTCTTTCAGCTCAACGTCTTCAGGAAGCACCCATTCGCCATTTTCGTCCTTATACGTCTCATGCACCACCATGCCTTGCGTAAAGAGATTGGCGAACGGTTCGTCGACGGATAGATGCCCAGTCTTTTTCATCGCGCGGGTGAAAAAGCGGGCGTAAAGCAGGTGCAGGATCGCGTGCTCGACGCCGCCGATATATTGATCGACGGGGAGCCAGTAATCCGCCTTTGCCGGATCAGTCGGCGCGTCTTCTACCCCGGCGGCGAAGCGGGCGAAGTACCAGCTTGAATCGACGAAGGTGTCGAGGGTGTCCGTCTCACGGCGCGCCTCGCGGCCGCATTTCGGGCAGATGACGCGCTTCCACGCCTCGGCGCGGTCGAGGGGATTGCCTGGCGTCTGAAACTCGCTGGCGGCCACTTCCGGCAGCTCCACCGGCAATTGATCGTCCGGCACCGGAACGACGCCGCACGTGTCGCAGTGGATGATCGGGATGGGACAGCCCCAATAGCGCTGGCGCGACACGCCCCAGTCCCTCAGGCGATAGTTCGTCGTCGCCTCGCCTGCCCCCATTTCCTCGATCTTCGAGATTGCCGCGGCGATGCCGTCCTCGACTGATAGGCCATTAAGGAATTCGGAGTTGAAGAGCGTTCCGGGCCCGACATAGGCTTCGTCTTCAATCGCGAACGTCGCCGGGTCCGCGTCTGGCGGCAAAACGACGGGAATGACGTCGAGATCATATTTTCGGGCGAAATCGAGATCGCGTTGATCGCCCGCCGGACAACCGAAGATCGCGCCTGCGCCGTACTGCATCAGGACGAAGTTCGCGACGACGACCGGAAGCGTACAATCCTCTTTAAACGGATGAACGGCCTTGAGCGGCAGCTCATAGCCGAGCTTCTCAGCCTTTTCGAGCGCCTCTTCGGACGTGCCGATCTTGTCGCATTCAGTGATGAACGCCTGAAGCGCCGGATCGCGTTCGGCGTAGCTTTGGGTAATCGGGTGATCCGGCGCGAGAACGATGAAGGAGGCGCCAAAGAGCGTGTCCGGCCGCGTTGTGTAGATCTCAACTTCCTTCGCGCCGTTCGGCGCCGCCGCGTCCTCGGCGAAGGCGAACCGCATCGTCAGGCCTTTCGACTTGCCGATCCAGTTCCGCTGCATCAGGCGGACATTGTCCGGCCAGCCGTCGAGGCGCCCGTCGTCAAGCGCGGCGAGGAGATCCTCCGCCATGTCGGTGATCCGGAAGAACCACTGCGACAGCTTGCGGCGCTCGACGACCGCGCCGGATCGCCAGCCCTTGCCGTCGATGACTTGCTCATTTGCGAGAACGGTCTGGTCCACCGGATCCCAATTGACCGCGCTTTCACGCCGTTCGACGAGCCCCGCTTTCCAAAAGTCGAGGAAGAGCTTCTGCTGATGTCGATAGTAATCCGGATCGCAGGTCGCGAGTTCGCGTGACCAGTCGATCGAGAGTCCCATGCGCTTCAGCTGGCCGCGCATCTCGTCAATGTTTTCGTAGGTCAACTCCGCCGGGTGCCGACCGGTTTGCATGGCCGCGTTCTCCGCCGGCATGCCGAAGGCGTCCCAGCCCATCGGATGCAGGACGCTGAAACCACGCGCGCGCTTGTAGCGCGCGATGACGTCGCCCATCGCGTAGTTGCGCACGTGCCCGATATGGATGCGCCCCGACGGGTAGGGGAACATCTCAAGGACGTAGTATTTTGGTTTGTCGGCGTCTTCGACGGTTCGGAAGACGTCGTCGGCGGCCCAACGGTCGCGCCATTTTGGCTCGACGGATTTCGGATTGTAGCGGGCCATTACCAAGCGCTTTCCGTTCAAAAGCTCAGACGGACCCCCGCCGCGCGGCAGCTTCGCCCGCCGTCTGGCAGGCGGCGTTGGCGAGGGCGCGCGTGAGGCGGGCGAGCCAGCCTATTCGTCCAGCTGGTTTAGCCGAAGCTGGCGCGCGCGGGTCAAGATCGAATTTTCGATTTCGCGGCCCGTGTCCGGGTTCACAGTGGAATCGATCCACTGGCCCTCCAGGTTTTGCATCTGCTTGAAAACCGACACGCGAAGCGCATCGGCCCGCAACGCGCTGTCCAGGATATACACCGACAGCTTGAACCGCTCCTGCGGGCTGCGCGGATCGGCGTACCAGTCCGTGATAACCAGGCCCGCAATCGGGTCGGCGGACTGCACTGGCAGAAAGTCGAGCGTTTCCAGAGACGCCGCCCAAAGATAGCGATTGACGGTGCTGGCCTGGCCGGCTTTGTCGCCGAGCGCATAGCCGGCGAGCGGCTCGTTGCGGTTGTCTGACGCGCCGCTTGCGCACGCAGCGAGGAACGCTGCGCCCAATGCGAGCCAGAGGGCTTTTAGCGATTTTGAATTGTTCATGAGCTTATGCGCCACGCATGCTTCTAACGGGCCCCGGCGAGAGTGGCATAGCTACCACAAACGGTCGAATAGACAATATCGCCTAGCGCTTCGCCTTGACCCGGAGAAGGCCGCCTACCTAGTTAAATGACGAAGAATTTTGATGGTCGACGTCGGGCTGGGCGCAAGGGGAATAGGGGGAGGTAGCCCGCCGCTTGATGGAAGCGGCGCGGTCTGGCTGAGCTTTTGCAGGGACTTTGCTCTTGCAGGGTCCAGGCTTTTGCAGAGTCCGGCGCGGATTTCTGTTCGCAGTCGCGTGTTCAGGGTCTAAGGTTGCGCCATTAGGTGTAATTTAACGTGCGAGAGTAACCTTAACGCGGCCATGGCCACTAACGGCGGCGGTTGTTGAGTGCGGATCGGTTCGGCCGCGGAACGATTCGTCAATCCGCCGCGCATTCTTTGGTGCGGAAGCGGTCTTTGGTGCGGAACAAGATGGCGCGGACGGAGATACGGACGAGAAAGGGTTACGGCGGCGTTTTTCGATGAGACCGACGGGACGGCATAGGCGCTTTTCTCCCACGCGTTGTTCTCTGACGCGGGCGGTCGCCTATTGCGCGCTTTTAGGCGCCGCGCTCGCTGACGCCGCCGCCGCAGATCCTGTCGAAGTGGATGTTTCCGGCGAAGCGAGCGCCGTGCTTGGCGTTTCGGAAGGCGAGCTCAACGGCGATTTGGACGCAGAAGTGCGGGTCGACGCCTCGACCGTTTTTGAGAACGGCGTCGAAGTGGGCGCAGTGGTCGAAGGCCGTTTGGACGGCCAGCAGCCTGACCAGATGTTCGCCGGCGGTCGGTATTCAGGTTTCTTGATCGGCGGTCCGAGAGGCGTCGCGCCGATGCGCAGCGACGCGTACCTGCAAAGCGCATTTGCGTATGCCCGCGGCGGGTTTGGCGAAGTCTCCGTTGGCCGCAGCGAAGGCGTCTCGCGGACGCTCGCGGTGACGGCGCCGACGCTCTTCCGGGCGTTTAATGTGAATGACTGGCGCTCGGATCTTTCCGGCCTCAACGATGTTCACACAGTGAATGATTTTACCGGTTTCGCGACCAAGGTGACGTATCTGCCGCCCGCGAACGTGTTCGGGGGCGCGCTCGGCGGGCTTCGGCTCGGCATGTCTTATAGTCCGCAACTAGCGTCTTGCGGGCCCAATCGGTGCGCGCCGGTGGATCGGCTTCTTCTGGCGCCTGACGCCTCGCCCCTGGATGAAGACGCGAATTGGGCCGATGCGTTTGAGGGCGCGTTCTACTACCAGCAGGAGTTTCGGGTCAGCGCGCGTGACGGGCTGTTGTTCGGCCTCGGGGGCAGTTACGTCACGGCGGACGCCGAGGGCGAGCCGATGACGACAAGTCCCAATTTCGGGGACTATGAAGCGGTTTCGCTTGGCCTGAACCTCGCATATCGCGGCATTACGATCGGCGGCTCGTTCAAGTCGTCGAATGGCGGGATCGCGACCGATGATGAGGGGTACCTCGCGTTCGATGCGGGCGTGACCTATCGGTCGGGGGAAGACGCCGGCGATTGGGGCATCATGTTCGGTTACGGGCGATCGGAAGCTGACTTTATCGGGCCGAGCCTCGTCGCGCCGACGGTATTTCAGGATACGCAGACGGCTCAGGCCGGCCTTACCTATTTCGTCGCGCCCGGCATCACGATCGGCGCGGCCGCGCAGTTCGTTGAAGCGTCGCGCCCTGAGTCCGCAGGCGGTGACGAGGAAGCGACGACTGTCGTTCTGGAGAGCTCAATCAAGTTCTAGCCACGCTAAGTATTAAGTTGCGCGCCGGCCCGGCCAGGGTCGAGGGGATGCGGTAAAAGGGCGGCTCTTTCGGGCCGCCCTTTTTGCCATCCGCCCAAGAAGACTGCGGAAACGTCAATCGGGTCGTTTCGCCGCGAAGGCGTCGATCGCTCCGAAGCCAACGACATTGCTCCCGGCAAGGTCCGCAGCGCGCGTTTCATCGACGCCGCCAAGCGCGAAGACGGGCAGGGGCGCTTGCGCTGCGATGCGACGAAAACGCAAGGGGCCCAGCGGCGCGGCGCCCGGATGGCTTCGGGTTGCGAATACGGGCGACAGGAACGCCGCGTCGGCGTTGGCGTCTGCGGCCAGCCGCAGCTCCCGCTCGGAATGGCACGCAGCGGTCACGAAGAAGCCCGGTTTCGCCATCGCCCGGCGCCGAGCGGACGCCCAGGCAGGCATATGCGCGCCGTCCGCGCCGATGTTTTGCGCAAGATTCACATCGCCCGCCACGACGAGCTTCACGCCTTTCTCCCGGCAGAGCGCCGCGAGACCCTTCGCGCGGCCAGGCCGCTCCACCGCCTCATAATCCCGCCAGACGATCGCAAGCGACCGCCCGGCGCCCGCTCTGGCGACAAGCTCCGGCGCAGGCCCTCGATCCGACCCGCTGAAATAGGCCAGTGAAAAAGGGACGCTCTCGCATCCGGAATGCTGTTTGAGCGCATCCGCGGCCTCGGCTAGTTTAGCGATGCGGGTGCGCAGCCCTTCAAATCCCATATGACCAACACGATCGACCCAGCCGCCAATCTATCCGCAATCAGGGGGAAACTCGACGCCGCCCTCGCCGAGGCTGGCCGCCCGCCCGGCGCCGCCACGGTCGTCGCGGTGTCAAAGCGTCACGGCGAAGAGCGGATCCTGCCGGCGCTGGAGGCGGGCCATCGCGTCTTCGGCGAAAACCGTGTCCAGGAGGCGCAAGCCAAATGGCCGCAACTGAAAGCTCGGTATAGTGATGTGGAGCTGCACCTCGTGGGGCCGCTCCAGTCGAACAAGGCCGCTGACGCCGTGGCGATCTTCGACGCCATCCACTCCGTCGACCGTGACAGGATCGCCAAGGCCCTCGCCGCGGAGATTGCCCGCCAGGGCCGCGCGCCTGCCTGCCTGGTTCAGGTTAACACAGGCGAGGAGCCGCAGAAGTCGGGCGTCGCGCCGGCGCAGGCGGATGACTTTATTCGGCGGTGTTCGGAGGAATTCGGCCTCAAGGTTTCGGGCGTCATGTGCTTGCCGCCGGTCGATGAGCCGCCGGCGCCGCACTTCGCGCTCCTCGCCAAGATCGCCGATCGCAATGGCCTGGAAGTGGTCAGCATGGGCATGAGCGCAGACTATGAGGACGCTGTCAGGCTCGGCGCGACCCACGTTCGGATCGGCACGGAGATTTTCGGCCCACGGCCCAAGGACTAGCCAAAAGCGATCAATCGGCGTTTCACGGCGACGTGAGAGAGAGTTATTTCACATTGTTCCCGTCCCGGCGCTAAAGAGGCGCGACAAGATGGGTTGGAGAGACAGATATGGCGCGCGCAAAACGAATTCTGCTGGTCGATGACGATGATCTCCTGAGAGATACGTTGTTGGAGCAGTTCAATCTCCACGATGATTTCGCCGTTGAGCCCCACGCAACCGCGCAGGAGGCGATTGCGGCGGTGAAGCAGGAGGCGCACATCGACCTTGTGCTGCTCGATGTCGGATTGCCGGACATTGACGGCCGCGAGGCCTGCCAGCTCATGCGCAAGAACGGCTTTAAGTCGCCGATCATTATGCTGACGGGGGCTGACAGCGACGCTGACGAAGTTCTTGGGCTCAACTCCGGCGCAAATGACTACATCACCAAGCCCTTTAAGTTCGCTGTGCTGCTGGCGCGGGTGCGGGCGCATTTGCGCAGTCATGAGCAGAACGAAGACGCGGTCTTCAAGATCGGTCCTTACGAGTTCCGACCGTCGGTTAAAATGCTTGCGACGGAGGATGATCGGAAAATTCGGTTGACGGAGAAAGAGACGTCGATCCTGAAATATCTTTATCGCGCGGGCGGCAAGGCGGTGACGCGCGATGTGCTCCTGGATGAAGTCTGGGGCTATAACTCAGGGGTGACTACTCACACGCTTGAAACGCATGTCTATCGACTGCGACAGAAAATCGAGCCGGATCCGTCAAACGCCTCTATTCTGCTGACAGAGTCCGGCGGCTATCGCCTGGCTATCTAGGTCCGCCGCCCCTAGATCCGTTCGCCGGCGCGCAAGCGGCTCCTTAATTCATTTGCGCGCTGAAGATATGCGGCGCGGACCTGGTCAGCCATTCTTCTCCAGGTATGGTACGCGCGCGAAACGCGAGGATTGCCCTTCAGTTTCGATTCATTCCTGATCAGGAAATCCCAGTAGAGGGCGTTAAAGGGGCACGCGTCCGGTTCAGTCTTCCGTTTCGGGGAGTAAGCGCACGTTTCGCAATAGTCGGACATTCGATTGATGTACGCGCCGCTCGCCGCGTATGGCTTTGACGCGACGACCCCGCCATCGGCGAACAGCGCCATGCCGATAACGTTCGGCGCCTCCACCCACTCATAGGCGTCTGCGTAGACTGCAAGATACCATTCGTGCACGTCAAATGGGCGAACGCCGGCGATGAGCGCAAACGTCCCGGTCACCATCAATCGCTGAATGTGGTGAGCATACGCTTCTTCGATCGTCTGGTCGACGACGGCGCGCACGCAGGCCATGTCGGTCTCGCCGGTCCAATAGAATGCGGGTAGAGGTATATCCGCCCCAAGATAATCTCGGTTCACATAGCCGGGGCCTTCGCGCCAGTAGACGCCGCGGACAAACTCCCGCCAGCCGATGATCTGCCGGATAAACCCCTCGACGGCGTTGATGGGCGCGGCGCCTTCGCGATAGGCGGTTTCCGCTTTCGCGCAGGCGTAGAGCGGATCGAGCAGCCCAGCGTTCATGTAAAGCGACAGAAGCGAATGGGCCATGAAGTGCTCGCCCGTATTCATCGCGTCCTGATAGTCGCCAAACAGCGGCAGTCGGTTCTCGATGAAATCGTCGAGCGCGCGTTCGGCTTCTTCAGAGGTCACGGCGAAATCAAAGGGTTCGATATCGCCGAAGCCATCCGGGAACGTCGCCGTCACTAAGGCTATGACCTCCTTTGTCATGCGGTCAGGCGCAAAACCGATCGGCGCGGGAAACTTCAGGTCTGCAGGCGCGGCCTTCCGGTTCTCCGCATCGAAGTTCCATTTCCCCTCCGCCGGCGCATCCCCATCCATCAAGAGGCCGGTCTTGCGACGCATGTCGCGATAGAAATACTCCATACGGAGCGACTTTCGCTCATCGGCCCAATGGGTGAACTCACTCCGGGAGCAGAGAAACCGGTCATCCTCTAGTATTTCAAGGTCAACGCCGAGCGCCTCCGGCCAGGTGTTGAACTCCTCAGCGACGCGGTGTTCTCCCGGTTCGACGACGCATACGCGCTTTGCGCGGTGGCGCGTCACCGCGTCTCGCACAAGCTCCGTAAACGATCTTCTTCCCTGGGCGGCGTCCAATTGGGTATAGTCCACCCGCCAACCGCCCGCGCGCAACTCTTCCGCGAAATGGCGCATGGCGGAAAAGATGAAGACCAGCTTCTTGCGATGATGGCGAACATAAGTCGCCTCGGCCATCACTTCGCCCATGACGATCACGTCGCGGGCCGGATCGCCCGCGGCAATGCTCGCAAGTCCGTGGCTAAGTTGATCGCCGAGCACGAGGATGAGGCGCGCGTCGCTCACCACTCAATCCGATCGCCGTCATAAGCGAAGAACCCGCCAGATTCTTCTGGCTCAAGCTGATCAAGAACGCGAAGAAGTCTCGCCGCGGCCTCTTCCGGACGCGCGGTGAACCGACCCCGCGCGAATGGCGAGCTGAGGCCGGTTTCGATTGTACCCGGATGAAGAGCTGCAAACACAGCCTGTTTATGCGTTCGACCGAATTCGATGGCGGCGCACCGCATGATCTGATTGAGCGCGGATTTGGAGGCGCGGTATCCGATCCATCCGCCGAGCCGATTGTCGCCGATCGAGCCGACGCGCGCAGACAAGGCCGCGAACACCGCCCGCCGATCGCGCGCCAATAGCGGCGCGAAGTGTTTAATGGCCAATGCCGGTCCGATTGCGTTCACGGCGATTGCTTCGCTCATCGCCTCGGCGTTCAGCGCCTTGAAGGATTTCTCCGGCCCGCCCCCCGATGTCGCGAGGACGCCGGTGGCGATGAAAATGAGATCAAATTGATGGCCTGACAGGTCCTTCGCGGCGGCCTCGAGCGTCGCCTCGCGAGTGACGTCTAGGCCATCGTCGCGCCGGCTGAGGCCAAAGCAGTTTCCATAGGACGGATTGCCCCGCAGCGTCGACAGGACGGCCGAGCCGATGCCGCCCGACGCGCCGATCACAAGCGCAGTCTTCGATTGAACAGTCATGCACCGCGCTACGGCGGAGCGACTGGTTCCGGATTAGGCTGTGCGCGCGGCGGGACGGTTCGCCGCATCCGCCGGCCTGGAGAGGCTGGCGAGCACCTCGTCGCGCGGGCCGTCGGCGACAATTCTCCCGCCGTCGAGCACGATCACGCGGTCCACGATTTCAAGCAGACGCAAGCGATGGGTGCTGACGACCAGGGTCATGTCCGCGCACTCGCGCGCAAGCGCCCTGATGACCAACGCCTCCGCGGTGTGATCCATCATTGAGGTCGGTTCATCAAGGAGGAGAACCTTCCGCCGCCGAAGGAGCGCGCGGGCCAGCCCCACGGCCTGACGTTCGCCTGCGGAGAGAAATTCACCCCTCGGACCGACCTGCATTGAGAAGCCTTCCGGATGCCGGCGCGCGAACTGAGCAACGCCGGAGACCGTAACGGCTCGAACAAAATCCGCGTCCGTCACATCCTCCGCCCCAAGAAGAATATTGTCCTTAAGAGGCGCGTTGAAGAGGATGGTCTCTTGCGGCATGAAGCCGATCTCCTGACGCACGCGCCGGGTGGAGAACTGACGCGCGTCGTAGCCATCGATCAACACCGACCCTTTTGTCGGCGTGTGGAGTCGCGGCGGCAGGTGCAGGAGCGTGCTCTTGCCGCTGCCGTTTTTCCCGATGAGGCCGATTTTTTCGCCAGGCGCAATGTGGAGGTCGATGTCCTGAAGCGCAGGCGCGTCAGCGCCGTCATGCGCGTAGGCGACATTCCTGAGGCGGATGTCGCCAGCGACGGTCCGGGATTCGCCGCCGTCCCGCTCGCCGCCTTTTTCCTCCTCCGCGTCGACGGCCTCGAAGGCGGGCCTCAACACATCTTTGAGGGTCCACAGACGATTGAATTGATCCACGAGCTGGCTGACCGGCATAACGGCGCGGCCGACAAGAATGGTCGTCGCGGCGAGGGCGCCGATCGACATGGCGCCCTGATCAATACGGATCACGCCAAGGAACAGGGTCCCGACCACGGTCGCCTGGGCGATGACGCTCGCCGCCTGGCCGGAAAAGCGGCTGCGCTGACGCGCCGCGTGGCCGACGAGGCCCGCCGCGTCGCCGATGCGTTCGAACTGCGACAGGAGCGCGTGTTCGGCGCTGTTCGCCTTGACGGCCGTCAGCGACTCGAACGTCTCGCTAAGTTGGGCCGTGGCGGCGGTCTTGAGCGCGGCTTGACGCGTCATGTACGGTCGCGCGCTCTTCGAGCCGAAGAAGACCGCAGCGGCCACCGTCGCGACGCCAATGAGCGGCGCAATGACGATCGCGCCTCCGATATAGGCGATCAGCGCCAGGATCGATATGGCGAGGGCGGAATCGGCGATGAGTGAGGCGAAAAACTCCGGCGCCAGATGGCAGATCGCGTCGATTTCGCCTTGGGCGTTGACAATCGCCGACGCGCTTTGCGGGCGCTTCGCCAGCGGAATGAACAGCAGGCGCCGATAGAGCCTCGTCTGCAGCCCACGCGAGACGCTGATCCCGACTGCGTCTATGAACTTGAGCCTTACGTATCGAAGCGCGAGATCCGTCGCCAGGATGAGCATGACGCCGAGCGTCAGTGCGATCAGGCTCTCAAAAGCCGTATGCGGAATGACGCGGTCGTAAACCGACATGATATAGAGCGGCAGCGCGATCATGAAAAGGTTGATCAGGAGGGAGGCCGCGAGAAGCTGTCCGATTTCCTTTTTGTGCCGTCTCCAGACGAGTTGATAGAGTTCGCCGACGAGATGCGCGGCCTGGTTCGCCTTGTCGGACTTCTCGCCCGAAGGGCCTTGCGTCGAAGCTTTCACGGGCGCGATGCGGCCGAGGCGTTCGGCGGATTGCGCGTTAAGGCCGAACGCGAGATAGGCGCCGGCTGTCTCCTCCGCGAATCGGCGTGCGTCCTCCAACGACCGTCCGTCGGGACGTTCGACGTCAAATTCGTTTTTCCGCCGCCCATGCACGATGACGGCGCCGCCGGCGCGGGTGAGCATGACGATAGGAAACGCGTCGGGCGCGACGCGGCGCGCGTCGCCCTTTTCGAGACGAAAGCCGGCGCCGAGTTCTTCGGCCAGCGCCGTGATCGATTCCCGTTTCGGTCTCGCCCCATAGTCGCGGGTCAATGCGTCGTCCGTCGCGTCGACGCCAAGTCCGAATTGGCGTGCGAGCCGGTTCATCGCAACGGGCAGGGGAAAGGCGCGCGGGGGCGCGACCGCCTCGGCGTTTGCAAGGACTGGCCTGCTGACGCCGCCGCGCGAAGCCGGTTCATCCGGCACTTCAGCCCCATGCGACTTTTGGGCGGCTTTGCGAGCCATTCCGCGGTGCGCGGCCATATCATACCCCTACGGATCGAACAGCGCTCGCAATGCGGGGCGACGGCGCGCGTCCGACGAACCCGTATGGCAAGGCCTGAACAGATCCCGGAGATACAAGGCGAAGAAGTAAGGATCAGTTAAACGCGTTTCGTTACGGAAAATAAGTCGTAACGTCCGCGCGTCCCGCATTTCGCAAATCACGCCGCGCTCGAAACGACATCTCCGGAGGCGCGCCGACATGTCCAATCCTGACGCAGACAGTCGAAAACCGGCCTCGTCGGAGACCGACGGCTACGATATTGAAACGCCCGCTGCGCGGGTGTCGACCCGCGCCAGCAGTCAGTTCCTCGCCTGCGCAACCGCGTTCGTCGCCGCTTTCCTGGTCTGGGCGGCGATGGCGAAAGTCGAGCGCGTGACCCGCGGCGCGGGACGGGTCGTCTCGCAGGAGCGCAACAATATCGTCCAACACCTTGAGGGCGGCATCATCACGGAAATCTTCGTCGCCGAAGGCGATCGCGTCTCAAAAGGAGACACATTGTTCCGGATTGAGAATAGTTTCGCGCGCGCCGAACTCGGCGCCGCGACGCTTGATCTCAATGTCGCCCGATTGAAGCGAGACCGACTGGTCGCCGAGGCGAACGGGCTCGATAGCATTGACTTTGATCCTGAGCTCGCTCGCTCATTCCCTGACCAGGTGGCGCGGCAGGTGCGTTTTTTCGAGCGTCGAAAGGGCAAACTTGATGAAGCGCTCAGTATCATTGATGACCAGATCGCCGAGAAAGAGTTTGAGCTCTCGGAAAAACAGTCCCGTCTTCGCAACAAGGAGCGCGAGCGCGCGCTGATGGCGGAGCGACTGCGCAGCCTGAGAGACCTCAGCAAGGCGGGGGCGGTCGCTCGAAACGAATTGTTGCAGAACGAGACGGCGCTGCAGCAGGTCGTCACTCAGATCTCGGACCTGAAGTTTCAGATCCCGCAAGCCAAGTCGGCGCTGGCGCAGGTAAAGGGCCGCCGCCGCGAGGCGACGGCGAGCTTTCAGGCGGATGCGGAGCGTCTGCTGACGGAAGCTGAATTTGACATCTCGAAGCTGGAAGAGACGATCGAAGCTCAACGAGACCGCAAACAGCGGTTCGACGTCGCAGCGCCGACAGATGGAATCATCAACAAGCTCTTCGTCAACAATGTGAATGGCGTTGTTCGGCCGGGCCAGAATATCGCTGAGATTGTATCCGATGACGCGCCTATAGAAATTGAGGCGAAGCTATCGCCCCAGGACCGCGCCGAGGTATGGCCCGGGCTGAAAGCGGTCGTCAAAGTCAGCGCCTATGATTTCGCCACCCATGGCGGCCTCACGGGGAAGATCGTCGAGATATCGCCCGACGCGTTAAAGGATGAAGATGGCGGGATCTATTTTCGCGTGCGCGTGGAGGCGGACGTTTATCGTCTTGGACCGGATAAACCTGTTGTTCCGGGCATGCTGGCGGAAGTCGACATAATCACCGGCGAACAATCAATTTTAGACTATTTGTTAAAACCAATTAAAGATGTGCAAACAAAGGCGTTTCGCGAGTAATTAGTCGCGCTGAGACACGGCTAATTCACATATAACGCGACCTTAACCCTAACACGGTCTTATCGCACCGGATAAATCTGTCTGGTGATCGCGTGCGCTTCCTCTCCGACCAATTGCTCGATCCGCGAAAGGCGCTTCTGGCGTCGGTCGTGATCGTCTGTGCGGCGCTCAGCGGCCTCAGCGATTTGCGCGCGCGCGCGTCGGATCAACCTGATCCGTTTGACAGCCTTCGGATGATCAGTGTTTTCTTCACCGGTAAGACGTTCGCAATCACCGAGACGGCGCCGCGAACGGCGCCCGCTCTCAAAAACGCTGAGGAGCCGGTCCCTTCCTCCAATTCTGCGCCTGCGCCGTCCGAAGCGCGTCAGATAGGTTGGGAGGGCATCCGGCTATCGTCAATCTGGCGACCGGCGGCGGCGCCGCCGGCGCCTCGGGCGTTCGCGGCCACACGTCTTCAGGAGGGGGCGACGAGCGCGTCCGCTGACAGCGGCGCGCGCGCGGCTTCGCCGGAACAGCCTGTCGATGTGGACATAGTAAGCGCCTCAAGCATCTACGAACAAATTGCCGCCGCGCCGGAAGTGCGTCGCCAGGCGACCATCGATGACGGCGACGAACGCCAGTACCGACGCACCCTCGACCGCACGCCGATCGAGACCACGAAGCCCGATCTTCACGTCAACGATCTTCTGCAGAATCCACCTGACACAGCGGAGGTGCCGCTGACGCTGCGCGACGTGATCATCTATACGCTGAAGAACAATCCGGATATCGGCATTGCGTTATGGCAGGCCGAAGATGCGCGCTATGCGGTTCGAGGCGCGAAATCGCCATTCCTTCCGACGGTGGAGTTAACCGGCGGCAGCGGGATCGAAAACACGTTCATCGAGAACGCTGAGGATGGCGGCGTCTACGGGCTCAATCGTCGCGAAGGCGCAATACGCTTCTCTCAGCGCATCTATGATTTTGGACGATCCGCTCAGCTCTTAAAGCGCGCCCGGGCGTTATTTCAGTCCCGCGAACTCGCCTTTGATGATACGGTCGAGGATACAGTGCTCGCGGCTGTGACTGCATATCTCGACCTTCTCGGCGCCAGCGAGCTTCTCGACAATGCTCAGGCGAATGTGCGCGAGCATCAGGCCATTTATGATCTCGTTAAGATTAACTATGACGGCGGAAACACTTCCGAGGCGGAGTTGCGCCGTGTCGGAACGCGTCTCGATCGCGCCCGAACCGCGATGCTTGACGCCGAAAACCGTCGCGAGAACGCGATCAATAATTTCCGCAACGTGACGGGTCTTGCGCCGGGGCGGCTGACTGAGCCGAAAGTCGACGTCGCCGCCGCTGACTATCTCAACGACCTGACTATTGACGATATCCTGGCTCGGAACTTCCGTATCCAGGCCTTTGTTCGAGATGGCAATTCGCTCCGCCACCAGATCAAGGCGACGAACCGGTCATACCTGCCGGAGGTGAACCTGGACGTTGTCGGGCGCTACCAGGACAATGTCCTTGGCAATACCGCCGGCACCACCGAAGGACGCGCGATTCTGACGGCGCGGTGGAACCTCTATGATGGCGGGCTCGCCGCCTCCCGCGCCAATCAGCTGCGGTCGCGGGAGCGGGAGAATGAGCAACGGATCGTGAAGCTGCGCAACGAGCTGCGCGAGGAAGCCTCAAACATCATCGCTGTCTTGAGGACTACCGCGGACAAGCGCGCAATATTTGACGAGCAGGTCGATTCAAGCCGCCGCGTCGTTGATCTCTACTCAAAACAGTTCGAGGCGGGTCGGCGCACGCTTCTTGAGCTTCTGGACGCCCAGGCCGATTTCGCAGAAGCGCGCGAAGAGAGCATTGTCAACAAGTATGAAAATCTGTCCGCGTCCTTCTCGAGCCTGCGGTTGCAAAATGACCTGACGCCGACCCTCGCGAACCAGCTTGGTTTTGACGCGCCTGCGCAAGGCCGTTGAGCGCGGGATCAGCGACTTTGCGCAAGGCGATCCGCCTCTAACTTTTAGTCATGTTGCGAGGCCGGCAGGCGGAATGATGCTCAGTAAACGATTTGTTGATGTCGATAGACGGCGCAGCGCCTCGCCAATGCATCTAAGCGCGCAGGACGCCAGCCGCAGTTTTAACTGCTCCGCTAATCGTTCGCTAACCATGAGCTAAAACCCCTTGTTCACGACGTCCCGGTAAATCTGCGATGGGGAGCGGCGCGTCCATCGGACGGGCCGTTCTCGACGCGACTGCTTGGCGCGTGATCACGCCCGTAAGCGACGGCGCGTTGTGTAGAGAGTAACTGTGCGATGAGCGAGACCAATCAGAACACGACTACGGCTTCCACGCTCGCGAGCGGGCGCGCGCCCGTAGCCGCCGGCGCCCAGACCGGCGACCGGCTCGTCATCGAAAAACCGAACTCTGGCGAGCAGCAGGCCTATAAGGTCGAAGGCAAAGACCTCGTCTTTATGTTCGACCTGGAGGAGGTTGAGGTTGACCTTGTCGACGTCGACCTCGTGATCCGGTTCGATGACGGCGCCAAAATCGTGCTCATCGAAGCTGGCCTTGATCTCGTCATTCGGTCCGACGTCTCGATTGACTTCAATTCACGGACGGTGACGGGCCAGGAGCTACTGGCGTCCGTCGGCGATGTCCGCGCGACGGACATCATTGAGATTGACGTCACTTCGCAACAGGAGACCGCCGGCAACAGCGACACGGCGAACGAGCGTCCGCAGGTCGAGATCGTCGAAGTCCCGGTTGAGATCATCATCGAGCAGCCGGCGTCCGCCGACCTGAACAACATCGACCAGTTCGTCGGCGATTCCGAGGCGGTCGTGACGCGCGCGAAAGTTGACGAGAACCTCGCGGAAGCGACGCAGACGCGCCGCGCCGATGAGCAGCAGGCGGCGGCGGCGACGAATGTCGAAGAAAACTCTTCCTTGTTCGACCTTGGCGTATCCGATATCTCCGTGCGCCTTTTCGGCATTACGGGCGAGACGGAAAGCCCGGCGGAGTCCGGCGGCCTTTTGATCGAAGGCGCGACCGCGACGGAACCGGCGGACGTTGACGAAAGCTTCGCCGCCCAGTCGGCGACGGAAGTGCTGAGCGGCACGGGCGCCGACGACATGATCTTCGCGGACAGCGAAGTGATCGCGCCAACGGATACGACGGCGCGCGTGTTCGAGGTGACCGTTGAGATACCATTCGAGGGCTATACGCCGACGGCCGCCACAATTTCAGGTCTTCCGGAAGGTTGGACTGTTCTTAATGCGGATCAATCGTCGAATGGAACGTTTCAGTTCTTCGCGGATCCTGAAAACCCTTTTGTTCTGAACGCTCAGATCCGGTATCAGGTCGCCGATCCGACGGGCGAACCGGACGAGAACGGCATTTTCGCGACGAACACGTTGACGATCCAATACGATGTTGTCGACGCTGCGGGCAATCCGGCGATCACGACGGCGAGCACGCAGATCGTGCAGAAGCTGGTGAATTCGGACGAGGATATGGTCCTCGTCGATTCACTGACGGGCGATCAGATCGTCGTCCTTCCAGTTAATCCGCCGGGTACGGAGATTAATGCTGGCGCTGGGGACGACACAGTGTTCGCCGGCATTGGCGCCGACACCCTCGTCGGCGGCGCCGGCGACGATTTGCTGTCCTATCGAATTTCCGGAAGGCCTGTGCTTGTCGACCTCGCCAGCGGCGAAGTCGGCGGCGGGTACGCTGACGGCGATGCGATTTCTGGATTCGAGGGTGTTGAGGGGACGGATTTCGACGATACGCTCGCCGGCGATGCGGGCGATAATCTCTTTATTGGCGGCGACGGGGCGGACGACATTGATGGCCGGGAAGGCTCGGACACCGCCTCTTACGAGGGGTCCGACACTGGCGTGCAGGTCAATCTCGGCGCCGGCGTCGCGGGCGGCGGTGACGCGACCGGCGATCAATTGTCCGGTATCGAGAATCTGATCGGTTCGGGTTTCGACGACACCCTGGCGGGCGGCGATGACGCAAATCGCATTGACGGCGCTGACGGTGATGACAGCGTCGTTGGCGACGCTGGCGCCGACACGCTCATCGGCGGCCTTGGCGCCGATACGCTCGACTACGGCGACTCAGGTGAAGAGATCAGTATCGAGATCGATGGCGCGGCGGGCGTTGGCGGCGATGCGGCCGGTGACGTCGTTAGCGGCTTTGAGGCCGTCATCGGGTCTGCGTTCGATGACCGCATCGTTGGCGACGCGGCGGACAATTCCCTGCAGGGCGGCGCAGGCGCGGATACGCTTGCGGGCGCGGAAGGCGATGACGCGCTCGTCGGCGACTCTGGCGATGATTTCCTTCGGGGCGGTCGCGGAGCGGACATACTCGATGGCGGCGCGGGCGAAGACACAGCGGCGTTTGACGATCTGGTGACCGGCGTCAGGGCGGACCTCGTCGCGCAAACGGCGCAGTCTGGCGCCGACGACGAAGACATCCTGATCGATATTGAAAATCTAACGGGTACGTTGTTCTCCGATACGCTTGTAGGCGATACAGGCTCCAATGAACTCCGCGGCGGCGATGGCGATGATGTACTTATCGGCGGGGCCGGGCCGGATCTGATCGCCGGCGGCGACGGCAATGACCGTACGGACTATTCAGGCTCCAGCGCGGCGGTGCGGGTCGATCTTTCCACTCAGTCCGCCTCCGGCGGCGACGCCGACGGGGATACGCTCACCAGCATCGAAAGTGTTGGCGGCTCGGACTTCGCTGATACGCTGCTCGGCGATGACGGCGACAACGCCCTGCTCGGTTCGGGCGGCGATGACTTCCTGTTGGGCGGCGCGGGCGCCGACACCATCGAGGGGGGACTGGGCGTCGACACCATCGACTTCAGCACCAGCGACGGGGCGGTCGAAGTCAATCTGCTCCTGTCCTTCGGCGTCGGCGGGGACGCAACCGGCGACGTGTTCTCCGGCATTGAGAATGTCATTGGGACGGACCTTAGTGATTCGCTCGTCGGCGACGCGTCGGCGAACCGTCTTGAAGGCCGAGACGGCGACGACACCCTCGCCGGCGAAGGCGGCGCGGACGTCATCCTCGGCGGCGATGGGTTCGACATCGCCAATTACAGCGGCTCGACAGGCGCAGTCATCATCAATCTCGCGGCGGGGGCCGGCTCCGGCGGCGACGCGTCGGGCGATGTGATCGTCGATATTGAAGGGGTCACCGGCTCGATCTTTAACGACGCCCTGATCGGCGATGCGTTTGACAATTTCCTCGTTGGCGCGTCGGGCGCCGATACGCTCCTCGGCGATGATGGCGTCGATACGCTCTTCGGTTCGAGCGGCGACGACAACATCAGCGGGGGCGGCGGCGCTGACTTCATTGATGGCGGCTCCGGCGTCGATACCGTCGACTATGGCGACTCCGCGGTCGGTGTGAACGTCAATCTGACGACCCAGTCCGCTTCAGGCGGAGAAGCCGACGGCGACACAATTATCAGTATTGAGAATGTCATTGGCACCGCGTCGGATGATACGCTGATCGGCGCCGCCGGCACCAATGAGATCATTGGCGGCGCTGGGAATGACAGCCTCGCCGGACTCGGCGGCGCGGACATTATCGATGGTGGTCTCGGACAGGACATCGTCGACTACACCGCATCGGACGCGGGCGTCACAATCGACCTCGTGTCGGGCACGGGACTTGGCGGCGATGCGGCGGGCGACGTCCTGTCAAACATCGAAAATGTTCTGGGCACCGCGTTTAACGATGTGATCATTGGCGGGTTTGGCGCAAACGACCTGTTCGGTTTCGGCGGCGATGACGACATCCGCGGCGGGTTCTCGGTAGACCAGTTAAG
Organism: Pseudomonadota bacterium; assembly: GCA_039819085.1. Taxonomy (GTDB): domain Bacteria; phylum Pseudomonadota; class Alphaproteobacteria; order Caulobacterales; family Parvularculaceae; genus MED-G105. The sequence continues at coordinate 67,961 of JBCBSQ010000005.1, read as the reverse complement.
CGGCGGAGCAGGCGACGATACGCTGGACGGCGGCGAGGGCGGCGATGTCATTGACGGCGGCGCCGGCGTCGATACGGCGAGCTACCAGGCATCGGTGCTTGGCGTTGACGTAAATCTCGGCGCCGGGACGGCGTCTGGCGGCGACGCGGCCGGTGATCAGCTGATTTCGATTGAGAACCTCATCGGCTCCAACAACGCCGACACCCTCATCGGCGACAACGTTGCAAATGAGCTTTCGGGCGCGAGTGGAGACGATTCAATCTACGGCCTTGAGGGCGACGACACGCTCCTCGGCGGCGGCGGCTCGGACACGTTGCGCGGCGGCGAAGGTGCCGACGTTCTGGAAGGCGGCGCCGGCGACGACGTCATCACCTATTCCGGTTCCGCCGAAGCGGTGCGCGTCGACCTGCAGGCCAACACCGCAAGCGGCGGCGCGGCGGATGGCGACGTCTTCGCGGATATCGAGGGCGTTATCGGGTCGACGTTCGGCGATACGCTGATCGGGGACGAGATTGCGAACCGGCTGACGGGCCTCGAAGGCGACGATTTCCTCGACGGCGGCGTCGGACCGGACACGCTCGATGGCGGAATTGGTTCAGATACGGCCGATTACGGTCGCTCCGATCAGGGCGTCAACGTCAATCTTGGCAGCGGCGTGGGCCTTGGCGGCGACGCCGACGGCGATCAGTTGATCTCCATCGAAAATCTCTCCGGGTCCGGATTTGATGACACCCTCACAGGCAACGCGGCGCAAAACACGCTGACGGGCGGGGCCGGAGACGATGTGCTCGAGGGCGGCGCGGCCGGCGATGAATTGATCGGCGGCGCTGGCGATGACGCGGCGAGCTACGAATCTTCCAACGACGCCGTCGAAGTTGACCTCTTGAGCGGCACGGCGACCGGCGGTCACGCGGACGACGACACGATTTCCGGTATTGAGAACGTCATCGGGTCGGACTTCGACGACACAATTTCCGGCGACAATGAAGCGAACATCCTGTTAGGCGGCGCGTCGGGCGACGTACTGATCGGTCGGGATGGCGACGACGAACTGGACGGCGGAATTGGCGACGACACTCTGACCGGCGGCGTCGGCGAAGACACCCTCGACGGGTCGAGTGGTTCAGACACCGCGAGCTATGTGGACAGCAGCGTCGGCGTTGACGTCAACCTGACGACGGGAATTGGCCTCAACGGCACGGCCGAAGGCGATGTTTTCATCAGCATAGAAAATGTTGAAGGGTCATCCGAGGCCGACGCATTGACCGGCAACTCCGACGTCAACCGTCTCGTCGGCGGCGCCGGCGACGACACGTTGATCGGTCTTGGCGGTGGAGACGCGCTCGTCGGCGGCGCCGGCGTCGACCTCGTCGACTACTCCGCTTCAGCGTCTGACGTGTCTGTGAACCTGCTGGCGGGCGTCGGCGCGGGCGGCGACGCGCAATTTGACACCTTCCTCGAGATTGAAAACGTCATCGGCTCAAACCTGTCGGACGTTATCACCGGCGGGCTCGGCGCGAACAGCCTCGTCGGCGGGCTCGGCGATGACACCCTTGGCGGCGAGACCGGCGATGACACGCTCGTCGGCGGCTTTGGCGACGATGTCCTCATCGGCGGCGAGGGCGCTGATTCCATGTTTGGCGACGCCGGCCTCGACACAGTCGATTATTCAACCTCGACCGCGGCGGTGGATGTCGACCTGACGCTGAATGTCGCCACCGGCGGTCACGCCGACGGCGATGAGTTCTTTGACATCGAAAACGCCACGGGCTCCGCGTTCGATGACGTTCTCGTCGGCTCCACGGGAGCGAACGTCCTGTCTGGCGGCCAGGGCGAGGACACGCTCGATGGCGGCGTGGGCGCGGATACGCTCCAAGGCGGCGGCGATGCGGACACGCTTCTCGGCAGCGAAGGCGCGGACGTCATGGATGGCGGCGTTGGTTTCGACACGGCCGACTACGCCGCGTCCGCAGAGGCGGTGGACGTCGACCTGCAGCTTGGCGTCGGGACCGGCGGCGACGCGCAAGGCGATGAACTCATCAGTATTGAGAATGTTATCGGGTCGGTCGGCGACGATGCGCTTATCGGGAATGTCGGCGCGAACGAGCTCATCGGCGGCGACGGCGACGACACAATCGAAGGCGCTGCGGGCGGCGACACGCTGGACGGCGGCGTCGGCGACGACACCGTAAGCTATCGCGGTTCGGCGGACGCGGTGTCGATCAGCCTTGAAGCAAACACGGCCACAGGCGGCGACGCCGACGGCGACGTGATCAGCGGCTTTGAGAACGCTGAAGGCTCCGGCCAGGAAGACACGCTCGAGGGCTCTTCCTCCGCGAACGTCCTGTCAGGCCTCGGCGCCGCGGACATCCTGCGCGGTCTTGGCGGCGAAGACACCCTGCGCGGCGGCGGCGGGGACGATACGCTCATTGGCGGCGCGGACGCCGACCAGCTCGAAGGCGGCGCCGGCGCGGATGAAGCGAGCTACGCCGACAGCGGCGTTGGCGTGAACGTTGATCTGGACGCGAACGTCGGTCAGTTCGGCTCGGCTGAAGGCGACACCTATGACAGCATCGAGGCGCTCCGCGGCTCCGACCACAGTGACACGCTCACCGGCAGTGACGGCTCGAACCGGCTCATCGGCGGGGGCGACGATGACACGCTGATTGGCTTGGGCGGCGCGGACGAGCTTATCGGCGGCGCTGGCGTTGACACGGCTGATTACTCGGTATCCGGAGGATCAGTGAACGTCGACCTTGACGCCGGCGTCGGCACTGGCGGCGATGCTCAGTTCGACAGCTTTAGCGGCATTGAGAACGTCATCGGCTCGGCCGGCGGCGATACGATCTCAGGCGGCGGCGACGCGAACCTGCTTCAGGGCGGCCTTGGGGCCGATCGCCTGTTCGGCCTTGGCGGTGACGACACGCTTGAAGGCGGCGAAGGTCAGGACATTCTTGAGGGCGGTCTCGGCGCTGACAGCCTCGACGGCGGCGATGATTTCGACCAGGCGAGCTATGCGGGAAGCGCTGACGCCGTACAGATTGACCTCCTGAACAATGTCTTCAGCGGCGGATCGGCTCTTGGCGATACACTGATCAATATTGAGGGGTTGATCGGTTCGGACTTCAACGACACGCTGACCGGCAACGACGACGCGAACGTCATAGAAGGCGGGATTGGCGCTGATATTCTCGCAGGCGCCGGCGGCGACGATTCGCTTGCAGGCGAACTCGGCAATGACACGCTCATCGGCGGCGCGGGAAGCGATACGCTTGACGGCGGCGTCGGCGTCGACCTTGTGGACTATACGGGCGCCGCCGGGCCTGTATCGGTCTCACTGCGCACAGCGTCCGCGACCGGCGGGGACGCCGCAGGCGACGTCTTCATCGATATTGAGAACGTCACCGGATCGGCGCTTGGCGACACGCTCATTGGCGACAATGGCGCGAACGTTCTAAGCGGCGGGTTCGGCGATGACCGGATCGAAGGCGGCGTCGGCGCGGATACGCTGGATGGCGGCGACGGCATTGATACTGTCTCTTATGCGGCGTCGACGGGAGCGGTGTCCGTCAATCTCGGGACCGGCGTCGTCGGCGGCGGCGATGCCGAAAACGATCAGCTCAGCAACTTTGAGAATGTCGAAGGCTCGGGCGGCGACGATACGCTGACGGGCGACGCGCTCGACAATTCGCTTCAGGGCGGCGGCGGCGATGATCTCCTGGCGGGCGGCGGCGGCGACGACACGCTTGATGGCGGTCTCGGATCGGACACGGCCGACTATTCGGCGGAGACGACGCAGGTCGATATCAATCTGGAGACGGATCTGTTCGCCGCCGCCGCCGCCGGTGATGTCCTGATTGACATTGAGAACCTCTTCGGCGGTTCGGCGGGAGACTCTCTCGTCGGCGATCTCGACGCCAACCGTCTTGAAGGCCGAGGCGGCGCCGATACGCTCCTCGGCGGTGAAGGAACCGACACCTTGCTCGGCGGCGCGGAGGACGACCTTCTCATCGGGGGCGGACAGGCGGATACGCTTGACGGCGGCGACGGATCCGACACGGTTTCCTACGCCGGCTCCTCGCAATCCGTGAATGTTGACCTGAACGCTAGCAGCGCCGATGGCGGCGACGCTGAAGGCGACACATTGCTCCGTATCGAGAATGTGGACGGCACCAACCAGAACGACACATTGAGCGGCGACGGCGCCGCAAACATCTTGCGAGGGTTTGGCGGCGCGGACAGTCTCGACGGGCGCGGCGGCGACGATACGCTGGATGGCGGCGATGCAAACGACACCCTTCGCGGCGGCGAAGGCGCGGACAGCCTTATCGGTGGTGACGGGTCAGACACCGTATCCTATGCTGGCTCGATGCTAGGCGTCGACGTCAATCTTGACGCGCAGACCGCGTCCGGCGGCGACGCGGACGGCGACGTCATCGAAGGGTTCGAAAATATTCTTGGTTCGGATCAGGGAGACACCCTGACCGGCGACGCCACCGCGAACAGGCTGGAAGGCGCCGGCGGCGCCGACTTCCTGATCGGCGGCGCCTCAGCGGATACGCTTGACGGCGGCGCAGGGTCAGACACCGCGGACTATTCAGGCTCGACTGCCGGCGCAATCAACGTCAATCTTGAGATGGGCGCGGCTTCCGGCGGCGACGCCGAAGGCGATATCCTGACCAGCATCGAAAACGTCTTCGGCGCCGGCGACGCCGACGACCTGACCGGCGATGACGGCGCTAACCGGCTCGAAGGCCGCGGCGGCGCGGATGCGCTCTCTGGCGGTGAGGGCTCGGACGCTCTTATCGGTGGTGAGGGCGATGACGTTCTTGACGGCGGCGATGACGGCGACCTTCTTGACGGCGGCGAGGGCGACGATACCGCCGACTACGGACAATCTACGCTTGCCGTCAATATCGATCTTGAAACCGGACTTGGGTCCGGCGGTGAGGCGACTGGCGATACTCTGACCTCGATCGAACGCGTTGTCGGAACGGATCGCGACGATACGCTTTCGGGCGCAGGCGGATCTGAGACGCTGGAAGGCGGCGCAGGGGACGACGTTCTCGCCGGCCGGGCCGGCGCCGACGTGCTGGATGGCGGCGGCGACTTCGATATCGCCGACTACAGTCAGTCCGACGTCGCCGTGAACGTCGATCTCGGCGGCGCGAGCGCGCTTGGCGGTCATGCCGAGGGTGACACGCTTACGGATATTGAAGGCCTGGTGGGCTCCGACTTCGCCGACACGCTGCGCGGCGATGGCGCGGAAAACTCTCTGGATGGCGGCCTTGGCGATGACATCCTGACCGGGGGCGCCCTTGGCGACACCCTGCGCGGCGGCGATGGCGTCGATACGGCCGATTACACAGGATCGAACGCCGGCGTCGACGTGAACCTTGAAAACGGCGTTGGCGCCGGCGGCGACGCCAGCGGCGACACGCTGATCGAGATTGAAAACGTCATCGGCTACACCGGCAACGACACGCTGACGGGCGACAGCGGCGTCAATCGCCTGGAAGGTGCCGGCGGCGACGATTCCCTCGTCGGCCAGGGCGGGGCGGATGCGCTTCTCGGCGGTGATGGCGTTGACACTCTTGTTGGCGGCGACGGCGCTGACAATCTCGATGGCGGCGATGGTCTTGATACGGCGAGCTATCAAGGGTCGGGCGAGGCGGTTTCGGTCAACCTGTCGAATGACGCAACCTCCGGCGGCCACGCCGAAGGCGATGTGTTCACCAGCATTGAAAACCTCATCGGCTCCGATGTTGCGGCGGGCGATACGCTCATCGGCGATGGCGGCGCAAATCGAATTGACGGCGCCGGCGGCGATGATTTCCTCGCCGGTCTTGGCGGCGATGACACGCTCGTTGGCGGCGCCGGAACGGACACCGCTGACTTCAGCGAGGCGACGAACTCGGTCGACGCCAGTCTTGCGGCGCGCGCGGCGACCGGCGCCGACATCGGCGCGGACAGCCTTGAGGGGATTGAAAACCTGCTCGGCGGGTCCGGCGACGATTCGCTCACCGGCGACTTCGACAACAACCGCCTGGAAGGCGCCGCCGGCGCGGACAGTATTCTCGGCGGCGCAGGCGTCGACTTTCTCGATGGCGGCGCGGGGGAAGACACCCTTCGCGGCGGCGACGGCGCGGACAACATCTTCGGCGGCACGGAGGACGACCTCCTCGTCGGCGGCGAGGGTGCGGACAATCTCGACGGCGGCGACGGCGCTGACACCGCCGACTATAGCTCTTCCGTACAGGGCGTAACCGTCGATCTCGCCGGCGGGCCGGGCGTTGGCGGCGACGCCGAAGGCGACGTTCTGTCGAACGTCGAAAGCGTCATCGGATCGAACCAGCGGGACAGCCTCTCCGGGGACGGCGCAGCCAATACGCTTATCGGCGGCGACAATGACGATACGCTCCAGGGACGCGGCGGCGATGACTCCCTCGATGGCGGGCTCGGTCTTGGCGACGTAGTCGACTACAGCGAGGCGGCCGAGGCGGTCGTCGTTGACCTTGGCGCCGGAACTGGTCTCGTCGGGGCGAGCGAAACAGACACGCTGACGAACATCGAGGATGTGATCGGGTCGGATCAAAACGACCTGATCATTGGCGACGGCGCTCAGAATGATCTCGATGGCGGCGCTGGAAACGACACCTTGCGCGGCGGCGATGGCGCGGACGCGCTGCGCGGCGGCGGCGGCGTCGATACGGCGGACTACACTGGCTCAAGCGCCGGCGTTGATGTTGACCTCACCGATGGCACCGGATCGGGCGGTCACGCCCAGGGCGACACGCTCTTTGACATCCGCAATCTGACGGGTTCGGATCTAAATGACACGCTGACGGGCGATGGGCTCGCGAACGAAATCATCGGCGCGGCGGGCGAGGACCTGATTGACGCCGGCGGCGGCGATGACGTCATCGACGGCGGCGATGGCCTCGACACCATCATCGGCGGCGCTGGCGCGGACGCGATCGACGGCGGCGACGGGGCGGACACGGCGAGCTATCAGGGCTCGGCGGCGGGCGTCTTTGTCGATCTTTCCACGGGGTCGGCCTCGTTTGGCGACGCCGCCGGCGACACGCTGTCCGGCGTTGAAAACCTCATTGGGTCGGATGCGGCGGAAGGCGATACGCTGATCGGGGAAGGCGGCGACAATGTCCTCGAGGGCAGGGACGGGGATGACGTTCTGGCTGGCCTCGGCGGCGACGACACCCTGGACGGCGGCGCTGGCGACGACGCGGCTGACTATAGCGGCGCGGTGCAGGACGTTGTCGTCAATCTCGCGGCGCAGACCGCAACGGGCGCGGATATCGGGTCGGACGCCCTCATATCCATCGAAGACGCCTTTGGCGGCGCTGGCGACGACACGATCCTCGGCGGCGTCACCGGAAACCTGCTGCGCGGCGGGGCGGGAGATGACTCTCTCGACGGCGGCGACGGCATCGACGTCCTTGAAGGCGAAGCCGGGGAGGATACGCTCCTTGGCGGCGCGGGCGGCGACACGCTCCTTGGCGGCGACGACGCTGATACGCTGATCGGCGGCGCGGATGCGGACAGTCTCGATGGCGGCGCCGGCGTCGATACGGCGAGCTACTCCACGGCGGGCGATGCGGTGACCGTCAGCCTCGACGGCTCGGTCGGCGCTGGCGACGACGCGGCCGGCGACACGCTGACCGCGATTGAAAATCTCATCGGCTCGAACTTCAATGACGTCCTCTCAGGGTCGACGGCGGCGAACGTCATCTCCGGCGGCGGCGGCGATGACGAGATTCACGGCGGCGCGGGCGACGATACGCTCCGTGGGCAGATCGGCGACGACACGCTGGACGGCGGCGATGGGGCTGACAGTCTTGTCGGCGGCGCAGGGTTCAACACTGCGGACTACGCCGGGTCGGACGCAGCGGTGACGGTGGACCTCGGCGCGGGGACCGCGTCGGGCGGCTTCGCTGACGGCGACTTCCTGGACGGTATCCAGGCGCTCATCGGCTCGATCCATAACGACACCCTCATCGGCAGTGATGGTCCGAACGCGATCGATGCGGGCGACGGCGACGATCTCGTTCGCGGCGCTGACGGCTCTGATACGCTCGACGGGGGCGTTGGAAATGACACCGTCGACTACACCGGCTCGAACGCCAGCGTCACCATCGACCTCGGAACGGGCGCGGCGTCAGGCGGCCACGCCCAGGGCGATTCCCTGGCGGGCTTCGAAAATGCGATCGGGTCGGCGAACGATGATGTTCTGCGCGGGGACGGCAATGCCAACGCCCTGACCGGCGCAGGCGGCGCGGATCTTCTGGAGGGCCTCGCAGGCGTCGACGTCCTTGACGGCGGCGATGGAGCGGACACGCTCATCGGCGGCGACGGCGGTGACAATCTCATCGGCGGTGACGGGTCTGACACGGCGAGTTACGCCGGCGATACGGCCGGCGTCAATGTTGACCTGTCGACGAGTTCCGCGACCGGCGGCGACGCGGATGGCGACACATTCGTCAGTATCGAGAATCTCATCGGCGGCGCCGGCGCTGATACCTTAACCGGCGACGCGGAGGCGAACTCCCTCGCTGGCGGCGACAACGCCGACATCCTCGCCGGTCTCGGCGGTGACGACACGCTATCGGGCGGGGCGGGGGCCGATACTGCGGACTACAGCGCAGCGGCGCAGACCGTCGTCGTCAATCTCTCCACCTCTACGGCGACGGGCGTGGAAATCGGTACTGACAGTCTGGAATCGATCGAAAACGCGATTGGCGGCGCGGGCGACGATACGCTTTCCGGCGACACCGCCGGCAACATCCTGCAAGGCGGAGCGGGCTTTGACTCGCTTCTCGGCGGGGAAGGCGACGACACGCTTGAAGGCGGCGATGAAGACGACACGCTCGTCGGCGCGGAGGGCGGCGACAGCCTCGTCGGCGGCGCGGGCGTCGATACGGTGGACTACACGACGTCGAGCGGGCCAGTGGCTATCGATCTCGCCAGCGGCGCGGCGTCAGGCGGCCACGCCCAGGGCGATCAGCTCGAGGAAATCGAGAACGTCATCGGCTCCAGTGACGCTGACATCATCCGCGGCGACGATCTTGCCGCCGGCAATGTCTTAAGCGGCGGCGCCGGCGCCGACATTCTTGACGGGCGCGGCGGCGACGACACGCTGGATGGCGGCGGCGGCGATGATACTCTGATCGGCGGCGCGGGCGCTGACGATTTGCGCGGCGGGTCCGGCGTCAATACCGCGGACTATTCGACTTCCGGCGGTGGGGTCACCGTTAATCTTGGTACGAATAGTGGGGTCGGCAATGACGCTGACGGCGACGTCCTCACCGATATCGACAATGTCACAGGCTCCAACTTCGAAGACAGCCTGATCGGCGACGATGAGGCGAACGTCCTCTCCGGCGGCGATCTGAATGACACGCTGATCGGCGCGGGCGGCGCGGACGTGCTCGATGGCGGCGCCGGCGACCGCGACCTTGCGGACTACTCCGGCGGCGGCTCCGGCGTCACGGTTGATCTCGACGCCGGACAGGGCACCCGTGGCGACGCGACCGGCGATTCGCTGATTGACGTCGAGGACGTCACAGGGACGAATTTCGTCGACACGATTACCGGCGACGCCGGCGCGAACATCCTGACGGGACTTGACGGCGCGGACCTTTTGTCAGGCCTCGCCGGCGACGACACGCTGGATGGCGGCGAAGGCGATGACACGCTGATTGGCGGTGAAGGATCGGACCAGCTTGACGGCGGCGCCGGGGTCGACACGGCGAGCTATGCGACATCGGCCGACGCCGTCACGGTTGACCTCGGGGCGCCTTCCGCGTCCGGCGGCGACGCGGCGACGGACACCTTCATCAGTATCGAGAATCTGATCGGCTCCGACTTCAATGACGCCCTGACGGGTGATGGCGGCGGCAATGAGATCTTCGGCGGCGCCGGCGACGACATTCTCTCCGGCGCGGACGGCGACGACACGCTGGACGGCGGGGCGGGCGCCAACACGCTGATCGGCGGCGCTGGCGCGGACCGGCTCATCGGCGGCGCTGACATCGACACGGCGGACTATAGCGCCTCTGCTGATGGCGTCAGGGTCTTCATCGACTCCGGGATCGGCCAGGACGGCGACGCCGAAGGCGACGCGCTAAGCGGCATTGAGAACCTGATCGGCTCCGACACGGGCGATGACCTTCTGCGCGGCGATGCCGGCGTCAATGTGCTTGAAGGCGGCGGCGGCGCGGATGTGCTGATCGGCCTCGCCGGCTCCGATGTTCTCGACGGCGGCGATAATGACGACGTCCTTCGCGGCGGCGAAGACGGCGACATCCTGCGTGGCGGCGACGGGACGGATACGGCCGACTACACGACCTCCACTGTCGGGGTGACGGTCAACCTTGAAAACGACGCCCTCAATGCCAACGGCGACGCGGCGGGCGATATTTTTGACAGTATCGAGAATGTCCGTGGCTCCGGCGGCGATGACCGGATAACCGGCGATGGGCTGGACAACAGCCTTTCCGGCGAAGGCGCTAACGACATTCTTGTCGGCGGCGTCGGCGATGACACGCTTGACGGCGGCGATGGAATGGATACCGCGGACTATAGCGCCGCGGCGGGCGCCGTTGACATCGTCCTTGGCGTTAGCGCTGCGGACGGCGATGGCGGCGCGGACATTCTCATCGACATTGAGAATCTTATCGGCTCCAGCGAAGGCGACCGTCTCGTCGGCGACGGCGGCGCCAACAGCCTCGATGGCGGCCAGGGCGACGACACCCTGATCGGCCTTTCAGGCGGCGACACGCTTCAGGGCGGCGACGGCCTTGCGGACGTTGCGGACTATAGCGGTTCCGCCGGCGCGGTGAACGTCAACCTCGCCGACGGGGTTGGCGTCGGCGGCGACGCGTCGCTCGATGTGCTGCAGAACATTGAATACGTCATCGGTTCTGCGGGAGCTGACACGCTGATCGGCAATGGCGCCGCGAACAGTCTGACCGGCGGTGATTCCGCAGACGAACTAAGGGGCGGCGGCGGCGTTGATACGCTGGATGGCGGGTCTGGCGCGGACACGCTCGAAGGCGGGGCGGGCGCTGACTCGATCGTCGGCGGCGACGGCGTCGACACCGCAAGCTATTTCGGCGCCGCGAGCGGCGTCACCGTCAATCTCGCGACCGGCGTTCATTCCGGCGATGACGCCGTCGGTGATGAGCTCATCGGGATTGAGAACCTGGAAGGATCGGATGCGCACGGCGACGTTCTGACGGGAGACAATACGGATAACGAAATTCGCGGTCTCGGCGGCGATGACACGCTTGTGGGGCTTGAAGGCGCTGACACGTTGCGCGGCGGCGACGGCGTCGACCTTGCCGATTACTCCGCATCCGACGCAGGCGTCGACGTGCGCTTGTCGGCCGGCAATCTGGGGGCTGGCGGCCATGCGATCGGCGACCAGCTCTTCGAAATCGAAAACGTCCTCGGCTCGACCCTCAACGATACGATCGAAGGCAGCGAAGTCGCCAACAGCCTTGTTGGCGGGCTCGGCGACGACAGCCTGATCGGCGGGCTGGCGGCGGATACGCTTGACGGCGGCGATGGCGAGGACACCGCGAGCTACGCCACGGCGCTTGGCGACGTCTCAGTCGATCTCGAGGCGGGCGTCGGGTTGGTCGGCGATGCGCTGGGCGATGTGCTGACGGACATCGAGATCGTCAATGGGTCCGCGTTCAATGACACGCTCTCGGCGGCGAATATCGGCAGCACGCTGCTCGGTGAAAACGGCGATGACTCGTTGATCGGCCGCGACGGCGATGACAGCCTGGTGGGCGGCGTCGGCGACGACACCTTCGTCGGCAGCCTTGGCGCTGACACGATTGAGGGCGAAGGCGGCATCTTCGACCGCGTCGACTATTCCGGGTCCGACGCCGTTCAGGTCAATCTCGGCGCCAACGTCCACACGGGCGGATTCGCTGAGGGCGACGACATTTCAGGCGTGGAGATCGTCGTCGGCTCCGCCTTCGCGGACGACATTATCGGCGACACTGAAAACAACACCCTCATTGGCGGTGATGGCGACGATACGCTTGAGGGCGATTTCGGCGCCGACTCCATCGAAGGCGGCGACGGAATCGACACGGTTTCTTACGAGTCGTCGGGCGCGGTCATCGTCAACCTCGCGACGAACGTCAACAATAATTCGGATGCGGACGGTGATCGGATTACGGGCGTCGAGAACGTCATCGGCTCAAATGGCGGCGACCAGATCACCGGCGACATCGCTGCGAACGTCCTTGAAGGTCGCGGCGGCGCCGACATTCTCTCCGGCGGGGCTGAGAACGACACATTGATCGGCGATGTCGGCGCGGACCAGCTCTTCGGCGGCGATGGCGACGACAGCCTGCTCGGCGGTGACGACGACGACCGGTTGCGGGGCGGCGAGGGCGCTGACGTCATTGACGGCGGCGCAGGGTTCAATCGCGCGGAGTACAACGACTCAGGCGAAGCGGTGACCCTGAACTTCCTGACGAACGTGAACACAGGCGGCGCCGCGCAAGGCGATACGCTCTTCAATATCAATGAAGTCTACGGATCGATTCACGCTGATGACATCACCGCCGACGATACGGGGATGCGAATCCTTGGCTACTCCGGCGGCGGCGGCGCGGCGGACGGCGCGGACACGATTCGCGGCGGCGCGGGCGCTGACGAGCTGCTTGGCGGCGCCGGCGGCGATTCGATCACTGGCGGCGACGGCGATGACGTCATTTCTGGTGGTACGGGCGCCGACGAACTCTTTGGCGACGCCGGCGTTGACAACATAGCTGGCGGCGATGGTGACGATACGGCGAGCGGCGGCGCGGATGATGACGTCATTGGCGGCGACGCAGGCGCCGACTCGCTTCTCGGCGACGGCGGCAATGACCGCCTTGAAGGCGACGCTGGCGAGGACACGCTCGAAGGCGGCGACGGCGACGACACGCTCATAGGCGGCGATCAGGATGACCTCTTGCGGTCGGGCCTCGGCGTTGACGTCCTGCAGGGCGGCGACGGCGAAGACACGGCGGATTATTCCGGGTCGACGGCTGTGACCGTCGACCTTGAGAACAACGTCGCGACCGGCGGCGAAGCCGACGGCGACACCTTCAACAGCGTAGAAAACGTCATCGGCACTGACTTCGCTGATGTCCTGACAGGCGATTCTGAAAATAATGAACTTTTCGGCGGCCTAGGCGACGACACCATCGCCGGCGGTGATGGCGATGATCTCCTCGATGGCGGCGACGGGATCGACACGGCCGATTACTCCGATGCGTCGTTTGGCCTGGATCTCAGCCTCGCGCTTGGCCAGGACGCGACGGGCGACAGCCTGAGCGGCATCGAAAACGTAATCGGGTCCAACCTAAATGACGCGATTGCAGGCGACAATCTCGTCAATGTCCTGGAGGGCGGCGCGGGCGCGGACACGCTCATCGGCAATGGCGGCGCGGACGTGCTTGACGGCGGCGCCGGCGTCGACACGGCCTCCTATCGAGATTCCGCGAGCGGGGTCGTCGTCGATCTCGGCGCGCCCGGCGTCAATACCGGCGACGCGGCGGGCGACACCTATATCGATATCGAGAATCTAGACGGCTCCAATTTTGGCGACACGCTGACGGGCGACGCATCGTCGAACGTCATTCAGGGCCTCGGCGACAACGACATCATCATTGGCGGCGACGGCGCAGATACACTGTACGGAGACGATCGCGACGCGCCGGCGGTTGGCGGCGACGATACCTTGATCGGCGGCGCTGGCGCGGACCGCATTGAAGCCGGCGCCGGCATCGACACTGTAGACTACTCGGCCTCCGCAACGGGCGTGACGGCGGACCTCGACGGCAGCGTTGGATCTGGCGGCGACGCGCAAGGCGACGTTATATTGAACGCCGAAGTTCTCATCGGCTCAGACCACGACGATATCCTCATCGGCACGACCGGCGATGAGACGCTCGAAGGCGGCCTCGGCGATGACCGGCTCATCGGCGGCTCCGGCGCGGATAGCTTAGACGGCGGCGACGGCATTGACCGCGTCGAGTTCTCCGTCGGAAGCGGTTCCGTCAATGTCGACCTTGCGACGGGTATTGGAACCGGCGGCCAGGCCGAAGGCGACGTTTATATCAGTATCGAGAACGTCAACGGCACGCACTCCAGCGACACGCTGATCGGCAATGACGAAGCGAACCGCCTCGACGGATCCCTCGGCGCGGACTCCATTGCGGGCGGCGGCGGCGACGACGACATACTTGGGGGAAATGGCGACGATATCCTTCAAGGCGAGGACGGCGACGACCGCATCCGCGCAGGCCGGGACGACGACTTCGTCGAAGGCGGCATTGGCAATGATACGCTGGAAGGCCAGGGCGAAAACGACACGCTCGACGGGGGCGAGGGCGACGATAGCCTGATCGGCGGCGATGGCTTCGACTCCCTCATTGGCGGCGACGGCATCGACACGCTGGAAGGCGGCGACAGCAACGACATCCTTGAGGGCGGCGACGGCGACGACATCCTAGACGGCGGGTCAGGCGACGACAATCTGCGCGGCGGCGCCGGCGCGGACGCGATTGACGGCGGCGGCGGCGCCGCCGACACCATCGATTTCTCCTACCAGGCGCAGGCTGTTGTCATCGACCTCCTGAATGGGACCGGGGCCGGCGGCGACGCGGACGGCGATACGTACACCAATATTGAGCGCGTCATCGGCACAGGTTCCGACGATGTGATTCTTGGCAATGCGTCGGGGAACATCCTCTGGGGCCGCGGCGGCGATGACACCTTGCGCGGCGGCGCTGGCGGCGACCAGCTCCTCGGCGAAGCCGGGATCGATACGGCGGACTATTCTGACGATACGGCCGGCGTGCGCATCAATCTCGCGGACGGCGTCGCGGCTTCGGGATTCGCCGCAGGCGACATCCTGAGCAGCATTGAAAATGTCACCGGCGGAGCTGGCGACGACACCCTGACCGGCGACGGCGGGTCGAACGATCTTGCGGGCGGGCTCGGCAATGACACGCTCGACGGCGGCGCCGGCGCGGCTGGCGACAACCTTGACGGTGGAGACGGTCTCGACACGGCTGACTACTCCGATGACATGACTGGCGTGACAGTTGACCTCGCCGCGGGAGTTGGCTCGGGCGGCGATGCGGCGAATGACACGTATACTGATATTGAAGATGTGATTGGCGGCGAAGCCAATGACTCCATTACTGGGTCCGACGCCGCCAATGTCGTGACGGGCCGGGCCGGCGACGACACGATCGAAGGCGGTCTTGGCGCTGACCGCCTGGATGGCGGATCGGACAGCGATTTCATCGACGGCGGCGGGGACGACGACACGCTCCTTGGCGACCTCGGTGACGACACGCTGCTCGGCGGACTTGGCGCGGACAGCCTGCTTGGCGGCAATGACGAAGACAGCCTCGACGGCGGCGAGGGAATTGATACGATCGAAGGCGGCGACGGCGACGACACAATCATCGGCGCGGCTGGCGACGATGTCCTGCGTGGCGATGACGGCGACGACGTCTTTATCGGCGGCGCAGGCAACGACAATATCGACGGCGGCGTTGGTTCGGACACGATCGACTATTCCGCTCTCGGTTCAGGCGTGTCAGTGGATCTTGAAGGTGATGTGGTTGGCGGCGCGGCCGCCGGCGACGTGATTGCGGGCCTTGAGAATATCATTGGTACGGATCATTCTGACACGCTCGACGGCGATGACGGCGTAAATACGATCAACGCAGGCGCGGGCGCCGACACCGTCGACGGATCCGGCGGCGCTGACATCCTGGACGGCGGCGCCGGCGACGACGTCATCGACTATGGCGATTCCGCCGCCGTGACGGTGTTCCTCGACGGCTCGACGTCGTCTGGCGGTGAGGCCCAGGGCGACGTCCTGACAAGTTTTGAGAGCGTCATTGGCTCCGGCTTCAACGATAGCCTCGTCGGCGCGGGGCTCGGTGAAACACTCGATGGCGGCGCCGGCGACGATACGCTTATCGGCGGCGCCGGCGCGGACAGCCTGATCGGCGGCGTTGGCGAGGACCTTGCCGACTACTCCGGCGCGGGCAGCGCCATTACGATCGATCTCACATCCGGCGGGTCGGCGGGCGAAGCGAACGGCGACAGTTTCGACGGCGTTGAGAATGTTCAGGGAACAGACTTTAGCGACGTCCTTCGCGGCGACGGCGAAGACAATGACCTCACGGGCGGCGTCGGCGATGATACGCTCGAGGGCCGTGTCGGCGATGACAGCCTCCTCGGCGGCGCGGGCGACGACAGCCTCTTAGGCGGCGCGGGCGCGGATACGCTCGATGGCGGCGCAAACGTCGATACGGTGGACTACGCCGGCTCCGCCGCCGTGACCGTCAATCTCGACGGCGTCACAACTGGCGTCGGCGGCGACGCGCAAGGCGATATTCTCATCGACATTGAGCGTCTCCTCGGCACGTCAAATGGGGACGTCTTCACCGGCCATACTGCGGCTGAAACGTTTGATGGACGCGCAGGAGACGACACGATCGACGGTGAAGGCGGCGACGACACGGTGCTCGGCGGCGCAGGCGCGGACTCCATGGACGGCGGCGCGGATATCGACACGATCGATTACTCAGCTTCCGCAGGCGCGGTGAACGTGAACCTCGCCACGAACAGCGGCTCGGGCGGCGATGCGGCCGGCGATGAGATCTTCGGCTTTGAACGCGTTATCGGCTCCGGCAACTCAGACATCCTGATTGGGGATGGCCTTGCGAACACCCTGACCGGCGGCGCTGGCGATGACGTCTTGCGCGGCGGCGCGGCGGGCGATTCCCTCGAAGGCGGCGTTGGCGATGATACGGCGAGTTATGAAGGTTCGCTCGCAGGGGTCGACGTCAATCTCGGCGCCGGAACCGCAGTCGGCGGCGACGCCGGCGGCGATGTCTTGTCGTCAATCGAGAACCTGATCGGGTCAAACGAGAGCGACACCCTGACGGGCGACGGCTTCGCCAACAGCCTGGAAGGCGCGGGCGGCGCTGACATCATCAATGGCGGCGGCGGCGCCGACACCCTCGAGGGCGGCGCGGCGAACGACACGCTCGACGGCGGCGCGGCGGCCGATGAAGTGTTTGGCGGGGAAGGCGACGATCTGATCATCGGGTCGGATGGCGGGGACGTCATCGACGGCGGCGCGAACATCGACACAGTCGATTACTCCGCAGGCGGCGCGATCAACGTCAACCTCAATGGCGGCGCGTCGACCGGCGGCCTCGCCGCAGGGGACGTCGTCACCAATGTCGAGAACGTCATCGGCACGGACGGCGCGGACGTGATCGTCGGCAATGGCGAGGATAACTCCCTCGAAGGCGGCCTTTCCGGCGACGAGCTATCCGGCGCCGCTGGCGCGGACACGCTTGACGGCGGCGACGGCGATGACACGCTGATTGGCGGCGTCGACGGCGACAGCCTCGTCGGCGGCGTTGGCGCTGACACCGCGAGCTACGCCGGTTCGGGATCAGGCGTGACGATTGATCTCGCTGGAAACTCGGCGTCGGGCGGCGACGCGACTGGCGACGAGCTGATCAGCATCGAGAACGTCATCGGGTCCGGCTCGGCGGACGCGCTCACAGGCGACGGCTTGGCCAACAGCCTTGAGGGCGGCGGCGGAACGGATGTCCTGTCCGGCGGCGGCGGGGCGGACACGCTCGACGGCGGCGATCAGAATGACACGCTGATCGGCGGCGCCGGCGGGGATGAACTGACCGGCGGCGAAGGGATCGACACAGCGAGCTACGCCGGGTCGTCGGCGGTCACCATTGACCTTGGCGCCGGCTCGGCGTCGGGCGGCGACGCCAACGGCGACGTTCTAACCGGCATTGAGAACCTCATTGGATCTGGCGGCGCTGACGCCCTCACGGGCGATGGTGTGGCGAACAGCCTCGAAGGCGGCGCCGGTGCGGACAACCTGACGGGCGGTGAGGGCGATGACTCCCTTATTGGCGGTACTGAAAACGACACGCTGACGGGCGGCCTTGGCGGCGACGTGCTGGATGGCGGCGCGGGCGTCGACGACGTCAGCTACGCCGGCTCGGCGGCGGTCACCATCGATCTCGCTGGCGGGACGATCTCAGGCGGCGATGCGACGGGCGACGCCTTCATCGATATTGAGCGCTTGATCGGGTCGTCGAATGGCGACGCTGTCACTCTGGGCGGGACGATCGACTATGTGGATGGCGCCGGCGGCGATGACGCGCTCACCGGGACGGCGGGCGTTGACACGCTGATCGGCGGGACCGGCGCGGATACGCTCATCGGCGGGGCCGGAGGCGACAGCCTTGATGGCGGCGCAGGGATCGACACGGTGGATTACTCCGCCTCCGGAGCAGGCGTCATCATCGATCTCGATGGCGGAATGGGCTTCGGCGGCGACGCCTCTGGCGATGTTCTCGTTGAAATCGAGCACCTCATTGGCTCAGGCGCAGATGACAATCTCTCGGGATCTGCCGCGGACAACAGCCTCGAAGGCGGCGTTGGGGCGGACACGCTGGCTGGCGGCGCCGGAGCGGATACGCTCCTTGGCGGCGCAGGCGCGGACGAGATCTTCACTGGCGCCGGCGCCGATATCGTCGAAGGCGGCGATGGGTCGGACACGGTGCATCTCGATGCGGACGCTGGCGCGGGCGTCAATACTGTCACGGATACAGGGCCCACGGGAACTGACACGATTGTCCTTGCGGCGTCAGGCGACAACACGTTCGAGATCCAGTCAACCTTCAACGCCGGCGCGGGGATTGAAACGATCGACGGGTCCGGCGTTTCCGGGGAAGTTCTGCGTACGGCGGGCGGCGCGGCGAACTGGGATCTTTCATCAGTCGCGCTCCTCGGCGTTGACCGCATCGAAGGCGGCGCGCTGAACGATGTCATCGTCGGATCGGCGTCGGGCGATGTCATCGCCGGCCTTGGCGGCGCGGACGCGCTCACCGGCGGTCTTGGCGGCGATCAATTGTTCGGAGACGGCGGGGCGGACACGCTCATCGGCGGCGCGGGCAACGACACGCTTAACGGCGGCGCTGAGACCGACGTTGCGGAATACGCCGGCGCGGCGGATGGATATCGCCTGGAAAGCTCCGGCGGCTCAATCATTGTCACCGACACCGACAGCGGGAATGGCGACGACGGCGTCGATCAGCTGACGGACATTGAGACGATCGATTTCGGCGGTGCGACGCTCGACATTTCCGCCGCGACAACGACGGCGACCGGCGGCGATGACCTTCTGATCCTGACATCTGGCTCGGATAATGTCGACGCCGGCGCCGGCGCGGACACCGTATACGGCGGATCAGGCGGCGACACGATCTTCGGCGGCGTCGGCGATGATGAGATCTTCGGCGACATCGGCGATGACGACATCGACGGCGGACTTGGCGATGACACGCTTCTGGGCGGCGCCGGGAACGACACGCTCGATAGCGGCGGCGGCGGCGACGTCATCGACGGCGGCGCGGGCGCCGACCTGATCCTCATTGATGACGGCGCGATCGACTACGGTCTTGCTGCGATCGATGGCGGGACTGGGACCGACACGGTCCGCCTTGAGGCGGCTGCGCCACAGGCGGTGGACAAGGCCGGTCTGTTCGATTCCGGCGTCCTGACGGACATCGAATTGATCGATTTCACCGGCGCCAATGTCGATGCGACCATGTCGCTGACGCAAGCCGAGATCGAAGGCGTGACCGACGGCGACAACGATCTGATCATCAACATCAACGCCGGCGACAGCGTGGACGCAATTGGCGCCGGGCCGGGCGTCATCAGTGGAAACACGACGATATATGACTTTGGAAACGGCACCACCCTGGAAGTGGTGACGATCACATAGGCGCCTCGTCTATAGGTGGGAAGAAAGCGCAGCGTTCTCTAGTCGGATGAAGCTGGGCGGCAATGCCGCTACGCCCAGCCTGCCTGCTTACCGAACGAGGATCTCAATAGACGAGCCGGTTAACGCCGCCTCAGATGAAGTCCTCGTCGAACATTTCAATCTCGCCCTGCTGAAGATTGACGCTCGCTTCCTTCAGGGTGTCGTGATCGGCCGTTGACAAGGGGTCGGTGAGCTGAACGCCATAGCCATTGACCCGCGTTGAGCGGATGACGCCATTGCGTCGAATATTGTCAGTGATGATCTGCACCCGCTCGTTTGAGCGTTCGACCATATAGTCTGTAGCCGGCCTGAAAGTGAGGCCGCTGCGCGATGCTTCGGTGATTGCGCCGTCAAGGGAGTAGCCCTTGTCTGGCAAAGACATCTCGGCGATCACCGATAGATCGACGCGCTCTTCTTTCCGCTTGTGCTGATAGCGGCTGTCTTCCCGCATCAATTCCTGCCGCAGCTTCGCGCCGACCTTCTTTTTGTGGTCTTTGGCGAATTGAGCGTAGTCTTCAGTCCGATCAGAATTCCTCTTCTTTAAAAAGTCACGGATTGGATCAAGTATCCAGAACATTATATTTTGCCTCCCGCTGCGCCGCTCTTAGCGCCGCCGCCTCTGCGGACCATGCGTTTTGCGTCTTCAGAGGGCTGCTTGCTCACCCGGACGCCGTCTTCGGCGAGATCGACCTGGCTGGCGAGCTCCAAAAGCTTCTGGAGCTGGCGGACATTCAGATCAATTGACCGCTGCTTAAATTCTTCCGCCAGGAGATCGCCTTCCTTGATAATGTCCTGCTCTTTCTTTTGTCGGCTTGGTGCGGAGAGTTCGGCGACTTTTCGGTAAGTCTGGCGCAGAGCTTTCGTCAGGCGCGCGTCACGGACCTCGAGCTGGCTCGACATGAGGCCGGTGAGCTCTGCGATTTCGGCTCTCACGTCCGTGCTCTTGGAGACGTTTTCGAAGGCGTCCACGGTCCGCGCGAGGGTTAGGTGGATGACTTTGTTCTGCTCGATCATCACCTGCAGACCGTCGGCGACATCGTACATGAACTCCTGTCCAACGCGGGCGTCGCGCACCAGCGCGTTGACGGACTCTGTCAGTTTCCCGAGCTGCCGGGAGTGCCGGTTCGTCGAAACGACCGCGTGGCGCGCCGCGCGCATCAGAAGCGCAAGCCGACGCTCCTCGAACTGCGTCTGGGTCATGCCCGCAATTGCCGTTTCAGGGTCGACAGGGCGTCCATCCGCACCCTGCTTGCCGGACCAAGCGGTCATGGGCAGGCCGTCAATCGTGATCTCGCCCTTCTCCTGCGAGCCTTCCTGGAGCGTCACGATGTTGGCGAGCCAGTCGGAAAACTCAGCCTTAAGTGAGCCGCCGGCGCGCGCGACGAGTTGGATCATCAAGCTGACCGTAAGGGACGTAATGAGGCCAAACAGGGACGAGGAGAAGCCGGTCGCCATCCCGGAGAGCGGTATCTGAAGGCTCGTCATCAGGTTGGAGATCGTATCGGTCGGATCGCCCTTGGTGAGATCCAGCCCGCCGAGGATATCGCCGACGGACGCCAGGGTGATCATCAGACCAAGGAAGGTGCCGATCAGGCCAAGAAAGATGAGGATGCCCGCCACGTAACTCATGAGCGAGCGAAGTTCGTTCAGCCGTTCATCCATGCCGTCGAGGAGGATCTGCATGGTCGCGGCTGAGATCGTCAGGTCTTTTTCGCGATACAGCTGCCCTGAAATCAGCTGATAGGATTGTCCGAGGATCTGCGGCTTCTTGAAGATGATGCCGATCTGGGCGCACCGGTAGAACCGCCAGTATGGGTCGGCGGCGAGCGCAGTATCTTCATTCTTCACGTCGTCATATTGCTCGACGAGAGCGTACAGCGCGCGGAATTCGTTCCTTAGTATCTGGATCGCGGAGAAGATCAGCGTAAAGCCGAAAAAGCACGTGCCGAAAATGATGAAGTTAAGCGCCGGGTTGGCGCTTATCGCATTCATGACGAACTTGTGCTGCCACGCGCCCATTAACAGCAGGACCGCGAGACACGAGCAAATCCGGTAAAACTGCGTTTCTACGCTACGCATCGAGACAGCGCGCCTTTGTTAACCATGGCGCGATAACAGATGAACGAGCTTAAATTTGGCTTAAGGGACGCGCCAGGCCGCCGCGTTCATCCAATTTCAACCGGTTAAGCTTCAATTAGGCATGAACTGCGCGCGGGCGTTCGCCGGCGCGGCGGTCGTTGATGCGTGAGGCGTGGCGTGGCTCAATCCCAACAGGAAGAAAATCACTGGCCGGGGTTCGTCGACGCGCTGTCGACGATCGTCATGGTGGTGACGTTTCTTCTCATTATACTCGCAATCGCCATCTTCGTGATGTCGCTGAAGATTGCGGAGACGACTGCGAACATCGAGACCGAGGCGCGGGTCGGCGCTGCGACGACGAACGTTGAACGATCGGAGAAAGTCGAAGTCGATGAAAACCCGGTTCAGACTGAAACCGGCGCTTCGACCGCGAGCGTGACTGAACTGAATGAGCGGTTCTTGCTCACTTTCAGCGACCTGACGGTTAGCGTCGATGACGCCGCCAAAGCGCGCATGGGCGCGTTCGTCGAGCGCAACGGCGTCCTCGAATCTGGTCGCCGGCTCGTGGTCACATCGTACTTCGGCGCCGGCACATCATACACAAAAGCGCAGCGCGTCGCGTACTACCGACTCTTGTCGGTTCGCGGCTCGCTCGCCGAAAGCGGCATGGCGATCGATGCGATGTCGATCTTCGTCAAAGAGGCCCCGTCCACTGAACTGGAGGGGGTCGTCGAAGTCGCGCTGGAGTAACGGCGCAATCGAGATGAGACGGGCAAATGCAGATTCTTTTTCTTCACAACAATTTCCCAGCGCAGTTTGGCGCCCTCGCCGGCCATTTGCGGGAGGCGGGATGGTCAGTGTGGTTCGGCACTCAGCGGCGAGGGCTTTCCCACCCGTCGATCAACACCTTTCATTACACGCCGCACCGCGAGGCCTCCCGGGAGATTCACTCCTATTCCAGCGCCTGGGAGAAGGCGGTCATCAATGGTCAATCCGTCGCCCGAGCCTGCCTGGACCTCAAGCGCACGCACGGGCTTAATCCGGATATTGTCGTTTCGCACTCTGGATGGGGACCAGGACTGTTCGTCAAGGACGTGTGGCCTGAGGCGAAGTCGGTCGGCTATTTTGAATGGTACTACAATGCGCCCGCGCCGGATGTTGCGTTTCTTGATCCGACGCCGCCAAACGCCGATCAGCGCGCCAGGGCGCGCGCGCGCAATGCGCCAATTCTACTTGATCTGGCGTCCGTTGAGGTCGGCTTCTGTCCAACCGAATGGCAGCGTTCGCAGTTCCCGGATGTCTTCCAGGGCAAGCTCATCACCCACCATGATGGTGTTGATACGGAGTATTTTAAGCCGAGTGCCAAATCGCCGCTGCGGCTTGACGGTCTTGAGCTCCCCGCTGACGCAGAGGTGATCACCTATGTTGCCCGCGGGATGGAGCCCTATCGAGGGTTTCCGCAGTTCATGTCGGCCTTGTCGAAGGTTCTGGCGGCGCGACCAAACTGCCATGCGGTCATTGTCGGCGAAGATCGCGTCGCATACGGAAAAAAGCTGGGGGATGGCGATTCGCATCGCGCCCGCGCTTTGGCGGCGCATGAGTTCGACGAATCACGCCTTCACTTTGTCGGCTATCTGTCGCGAGACGACTATCGAAAGGTGCTCGCGGCGTCTTCCGCCCACGTCTATCTGACGACGCCCTTCGTTTTGTCGTGGTCGATGATGGAGGCGATGGCGTCGGGCTGCGTGCTTGTCGCGTCCGACACCGCGCCGGTGCGTGAAGTGGCGGATGACGCCTCGGCTATTCTGGTCGACTTTCACAACACGGCGTCATTGGTTGACGGGCTCATGACCGCGCTTGGCGATGCGGATCGCTCGCGCCGCGTGCGCGCAGCGGCGCGACGTGTGATCGAGGATCGGTACCCTGCGTCCCGTCTCCTCGCCGAGAAGCGCAAAATCTTTGAGAAGCTTCTTAGCGATCGCGCCGGCGTCGTCGGGCGGCGGGCGACGGCCTAGTTCGGATTGACGCAGGCCCAGGCGGCGCCCGGCGGTTGCATGGCGCGCCGTCGACGCGAAGGCGATTTCGGCATTGCGCACGCCCTGCAATAACGGCGATGATGGGGCCGCCGTCTCAGGATCCGTGAGGCCTTCCGTTGTGACTGATTTCGATGCCGAGAGTGGCGTCAAGAGCGCCTTTCGCGCGCCCGAGACCGCCATCGACTGGTGCGCCGCCCGGCTTGCTGACGTTGCGGGCGCTGCGAAGAGCGATCCCCTGTCCAATCCGGTTCGGCGGTTGGCGTTCGACTTGTCAGACGCGATGGAACGGTCCGACATTTCGATCGACGCGGTGCGCAGCCTCGTGAAGCTGATTTCAGACGATGCGGCGGCCGCTCGGGCGAGCGCTTTTCGCGAGGCGCACCTGCAAGCGCGCGACGACATGGACGCGCTTGTCGAGGACGCGTTTCATGGTTTGAAAGGCGCGGGGCCGCAGGCTTTCGAGCGCGCTTTCGGTCGCACGCGAGCCGGCGTCGTCTTTACCGCCCACCCGACTTTCGCCAATCCCCTTGTGATGCGCGATGACATCGCCGCATTCGCCTCTGACGCTACGGCGTCGCCTGAGGGCCTGAAACGCGCATTGGCGGGCCGGGCGCACCGCGCCGATCCGCCGGTCACGCTGACGGATGAGCATGCCGAAGCGCTGCAGCGGCTGGAATCGGCGCGGGCGTCATTGAAAAAGCTCCTTCAGGCGATGGTCCGGTTTGCGCGGCGGGAGCGTCCCGAAATCTGGCGACGCCTGGTCCCGGCGCCGATCAGCCTTGCGACCTGGATCGGCTATGATCTCGATGGGCGTACGGATATTCATTGGGGGGAGACATTCAGAATTCGCCTTGAAGAAAAGGCGCTACGCCTTCGCTACTATGCGGATGAATTGAAGCCTTTCGCGGGCGCGCCTGCGTGCGGCGCTCTCATTGACCGGTTTGCGCGCGCCGGCGAGCTGGCGGCGCGACAGGCGGCGGCGTTCGCAGGCGACCTTGACGATCCGGCGCATGTGGTCGAGGCGTCAAACCTTCTGACGACGAACTATCCTGAGCGAATGACGAGCCTCGGCCCGGCGATCAAGACGCTGTCGGACGCGATCGACGCCTCAGACGGCGAGACGGCCGAGGCGCTGGCGACGCTGCGTTCGGAGATGACGCTTTATGGACTTGGCGTCGCGCGAATCCACCTGCGCGTCAACGCCGCTCAAGTCCGTTCGACTCTCCAAAGCGATCTCGGCGTATCTCCGGACGGCGGCTTCATCGACCGCACCGCCTTAAGCGCGGCGGCCGAAAAAGCGGTGAGCGCGGAGGCGCGAAACGTCAATTTCGGATCAGTCTTCCGCGAACGGATGACGGCGCGGCGTCAATTGATGCTGTGCGCGCAGATGTTGAAGCATGTCGACGCCGATTCGCCGATCCGGTTCCTGATCGCCGAATCGGAAGCGCCCGCCACAATTATGGGCGCGGTCTATCTCGCG
The DNA here is from genome assembly GCA_039819085.1 of Pseudomonadota bacterium. Taxonomy (GTDB): domain Bacteria; phylum Pseudomonadota; class Alphaproteobacteria; order Caulobacterales; family Parvularculaceae; genus MED-G105. The sequence goes on along the minus strand of JBCBSQ010000005.1, from coordinate 42,439 downwards.
CGCCTTTACGGGGTCGCCGACAAAGTCGACGTGTCGCCGCTCTTTGAGACGCCGGCGGCGATTGAGTCCGGCGGACGCTTTATGGAGCGGCTGTTCAGGGAGGAGGAATTCGTCGCCTATGTGCGCCGCCGCGGGCGGGTCGCAATCCAGCTCGGGTTCTCCGACAGCGGACGCTTTATGGGGCAGGTCCCCGCAAACCTCGCGATCGAACGCCTCCAGATTCTGTTGTCGCGCGAAATGGCGAGAGCAGAGCTTACGGACGTTGAGGCGGTTGTGTTTAACACCCATGGCGAATCCATGGGACGCGGCGGTTATCCCGGAACTCTGAGCGAGCGTTTCGATCATCTGTTCACGCCATGGGCCCGGGCCCGTTTCCAAAAGGATGGGGTTGCGGCCAACGCCGAGGCGAGCTTCCAGGGCGGCGACGGGTTCCTGCATTTTCAGACCCAGACGCTTTCCGATCGGACCGTCGCCGGCCTGTTCGCCTGGGCGTTTGAGGATGATGAAGGCGAAATGGACGATCGGTTCTATGAGGACATCAACTTCTCATGGGACGTCTACAGAGCAATGAAGCGCTGGCAGGAAGACCTTTTTGAGGATGCGTCATATCAGACGGCGCTTGGCGCCTTCGCTCTGAACTTCCTGCACAAGACCGGCTCGCGAAAGACGCGTCGTCAGAGCGGGGCGTCCATGCGCGACGCGGCTCGATCGCTGCGCGCCATTCCGCACAACGCCATTCTCCAGCAATTGGCCGCGCCCGCTAACGTCGGCGGCGGGTTTGGCGACGCCGCTGCGCGCGAGCCGGAGCGTTTCGCTGCGCTTGTGGAGGGTTCGTCGCGTTTTGAGCGGATCTTTCGGCTCGGCGCGCGGGCGCGCTCGCTTACAAGCCTCTCGGTCCTGCGCGCGTATGCTGACGTTTATGATCCGAGCTTCTGGACGGTCAGGGCCAGACACGCCGCCGCGTCGGGTCTCGCGGAAGCTTGCGGCGTCGCGGCGGAGGCGCTCGGCGGACTTGGCGTCGAAAGCGCGCTGCGGCGGCTCGCCAACCATCTGTCGACGGATCGCCGCGGGTTTGATTCAATCGCCATTGGGTCTCATTCGAAAGATCAGTTCCCCTCGCCGCTCTACATGCTGCACGCGGCGCGAATCGCATTGATCATGCGCGCGCTCTTGCTCACCGCGTCCGCGCCGTCATTCTCTGACAGGCACGAGGTGTCAAAAGCGGATCTGATGGAGAAGGCGGCGCGGCTGGAATTGGCGGAGACCGCAGCGCTCCTGGCGCGGATCTTCCCTCGTGAAGGCGAACAGGCGGACGCCTTCGCCGGACTGAATGAGCCCGCCCATGACGACGGCGGTGAGGCCGGCTATCCGGAGGTGCACGCAAAGATTGTTGCGCCACTCCTGGAAATCGACGCGGCCATCAAGGATATCAGCTGCGGCGTGGCGCACTATTATGGGGCTTACGGTTAGGCGCGCGCGAAGTTTGGAGACGGATATGGAACGACCACAGGTGGCTGCGTTCTTCGACGAGGGGACATTCACGATCAGCTATGTGGTCGCTGATCCGGCCACCCGTCGCGCCGCGGTTATCGACAGCGTCCTCGATTTCGACCAGGCCTCGGGCCGAACGTCGCGAGAGTCCGCCGACCGCATCATCGCTGAAGTTGAGGCGCGCGGGCTATCAGTCGACTGGATCATGGAAACCCATGTGCATGCGGATCACTTGTCCGCCGCGCCTTATCTGCAGGAGAGACTCGGCGGCGACATCGCGATTGGGGAGCGGATCGACGCGGTCCAGAAGGTATTCGCTGACATCTTTAATGCCGAGCCCGGGTTCCGGCGCGATGGCGGCCAGTTTGACCGGCTTCTTTCCGATGGCGATGAGTTGCCGCTTGGCGATCTAAAGATCCGCGCGATGCATACGCCCGGCCATACGCCGGCGTGCATGACCTATGTTATTGGAGACGCGGCGTTCGTCGGCGACACAATGTTTATGCCGGACTTCGGCACCGCGCGAACGGACTTTCCCGGCGGCGACGCGCGCACGCTTTATCGCTCCATCATGAAAGTGCTCTCGCTGCCGCCGGAGATGCGGCTCTTTATGTGTCATGACTACAAGGCGCCGGGCCGGGATGAATACGCCTGGGAGACGACTGTCGCTCAGCAGAAGGCGGCGAACATTCACGTCCATGACGGCGTCACGGAGGATGAGTTTGTCCGTATGCGAGAGGAGCGTGACGCCAAGCTTGGCATGCCGCGCCTCATTCTCCCGTCCGTGCAAGTCAACATGCGCGCCGGCCGCATGCCGCCGGCTGAAGGCAATGGCGTGCGATACATGAAGCTTCCGATCGACGCGCTCTGACCGATCTGAAAGAGCTATGCGGGCGGGGGACCGGCCTGTCGAAGGCTCGCCGGCAAACAGGGGACTGGCGGAATGAGACTGGCGGAATGAGACTGGCGAGGCTTTTGCCCGCGCTGGAGTGGGGGAAGGCTTACCGGACAGGGACGCTGACGAGCGATCTCGTCGCGGCGGTGGTCGTGACGGTGATGCTCATCCCGCAATCGCTGGCCTATGCGATGCTCGCGGGATTGCCGCCTGAGGTAGGGCTCTACGCCTCTGTCCTGCCCCTCGTCGCCTACGCGCTCTTCGGGACGAGCCGGACGCTGGCGGTTGGGCCGGTCGCCATTTTGTCGCTGATGACGGCGGCCGCGGCGGCGCGCGTCGCGGACGAGGGCTCTCCTGAGTATGCCGCGGCCGCGATTTCGCTAGCGGCGATGTCCGGCGGCCTCTTGATGGTCCTCGGGTTTTTGCGCCTTGGCTTCCTTGCAAACTTCTTGAGCCATCCGGTGGTTGCAGGCTTCATTGCGGCCTCTGGCGTCATCATCGCGGTCAGCCAGGTGAAGCATCTCGTCGGGGTTGAGGCTCATGGCGAGAACCTTGTGGCGATCCTTACGTCGCTTGCGGAGCATTTGCCGGACGCGAACGGACCGACCGCTATTGTCGGCGTCGTCTCGCTGGCGTTTCTGTTCTGGGCGCGCAGCGGCGTTGCGCCTTTGTTGCGCCGATGGGGGCTGCCGGACCGGCCGTCGACGCTGATCGCTCGCGCCGCGCCCGCCTTCGCCGTGATCGCTGGAATCGCCGCTGTCGGCGTCTTTCGCCTTGACGCCGAAGGCGTCGCCGTCGTCGGCGACATTCCTGTCGGCATGCCCCGCATCGCCGCGCCGACATTCGACGCTGAAATCTGGCGCGAGTTGCTGGGCGCCGCTCTCCTCATCAGCGTTATCGGGTTTGTGGAGTCGGTGTCGGTCGCCCAGACGCTGGCGATGAAGCGCCGCGAAAGCATTAATCCCGACCAGGAGCTTATCGGGCTCGGCGTCGCGAATCTCGCAGCGGGCGTGTCAGGAGGATATCCGGTCACGGGCGGGTTCGCTCGCTCCGCGGTCAACTTCGACGCCGGCGCCGAAACGCCGGCCGCCGGCGCATTCACCGCCGTCGGCATTGCCCTCGCCGCGCTCTACCTGACGCCGCAGCTTTACTATCTCCCGAAGGCGGTCCTCGGCGCCACCATCATCGTCGCCGTTTCGTCCATCATCGACGTTCACGCATTGCGGCGGACCTTCGTTTACTCGAAGAGCGATTTCGCCGCCATGGCGGCGACCATCGCCGTCACGCTGACGGCTGGGGTTGAGTTGGGCGTTATGACGGGAGTCGGCGTTTCGCTCTTCCTGCATCTATACAACACGAGCCGGCCGCACTTCGCGATTGTCGGCCAGGTTCCGGGCACGCATCATTTCCGCAATGTCCGGCGGCACAATGTGGTGACGTCCGACTGCGCCCTGACGATAAGGGTGGATGAAAGTCTCTACTTCGCGAATGCGCGGTTTCTGGAGGACGCGATTTACCGGCTCGTCGCCGAGCGGCCGGGACTTCAGCACCTCGTTCTGATGTGTTCAGCCGTCAACGGAATTGACGCCAGCGGGCTTGAAAGCCTCGAAGCGATCAATGAACGCCTGAAGGCGGCGGGCGTGACCTTGCATTTCTCCGAGGTGAAAGGACCGGTGATGGACAGGCTAAAGCGTACGGACTTTCTGGAGACGCTGACGGGCGAGGTCTACCTGCATCAGTACGAAGCGATCCGAGCGCTTGATGCAGACTGCGCGCGGCGGGCGGTCCTCGGCGCGGATGCGCCCGCCCCAATGGCTGCGGAAGTGACGGCGGCGGCCGAAGCTGACGGCGTGGCCCCGTCGAATACCTGAGTCGAACACCTGACCTGACGAATGGGCCTCAGAGCCTTCTTGATCCGCGTCATGGAAAGCCTACCCTAAAGCGCGCATGATATCCTTTTGGTCGGAGGCGCCGCGCATGTCCTTTCGTACGCTCATGGTCCCGTTTCTGAACGTCCAATCCGCTCAAGGGACGTTCGCTCTTGCGGCCTCCGCCGCCCGCGTTTTCGGCGCGCACATTGAAGCGACCCATTTGCGCCAGCACCCGCCGATCCCGGCGAACGTCTATCAACCTTTTCCCTATGCGTATGTTCCGGTCGACGTCGCCGAGATCGAGGAAGCGGCGCAAAAGGCGGCGGATGAATTGAAGGCGGCGTTTGAGCAGCTTTGCGCGGCGCACGATGTTTCGGTGGGGCCGGCTCCGAACCCGTCTCCTGCGGCGGCGGCCAGCGCGTCATGGCTTGAAGTGAAAGGCGACTTTCCGAAAGGCTATGCGCAAGCCGCGCGCTGCTGCGACCTCAGCGTCATGACGCGCTTCAGCGAGGACACGCCGCGATTTGAAATCGACGTGCTTGAAGAGCTTTTGTTCAATTCGGGGCGTCCGGTGCTGATCGGCGATGGAGCCTTTCAGTCACTGACGAATACGGTCCTTATCGCATGGGACGGCGGACGCGAAGCGGCGCGCGCGGTGACCGCCGCGACGCCCGCGCTGATGGCGGCGGCGCGGGTCATTGTCGCCACGGTCGGTCCGGTAAGCGCCAGTCTCGCGACCGCGGAACGGCTGGCCGAACGTCTGCGGCGTTGCGGGGTCGCCGCTGAAGCGCACGAGGTCACCGTCGAACCTGGCGAGAAACCTGAAGCGCGGCTCATTTCATATGCCCATAATCTTGCTACGGAGCTAATCGTAATGGGCGCTTACTCCCACAGCCGACTTCGCGAGCTTGTGCTTGGCGGCTTTACGAAACGCCTTCTGTCGGAGCCGTCGATCCCGTTGCTTCTGGCGCACTAAGAAATGCAGCTGATCGACCAGGAGCGCGCGCAGCGCGAGGTCGTTTCGTTTCTCGCCGCGCCCGAAACACACAATGGCGCCACGGTCGAATGCGTGACGACCCATATCTCCCGCGTGTTCCTCGCAGGAGATCGCGCGTACAAGCTGAAACGCGCCTTGAAGTATGAGTTTGCGGACTTCTCAACGGCAGAGCGGCGCCGTCTCGCCTGCGAAAACGAGTTGCGCGTCAATCGACGGGCCGCGCCGGATCTGTATCTCGGCGTCAGGCCGATCTACCAGGATGGCTGCGGGGCGTCCTGGCGCGAAAGCGGGCCGCCTGTCGACTGGGTCGTCGAAATGGCGCGCTTCGCCTCAACGGACCAGTTCGACCGCCTACTGATAGCGGAACGACTTGACGACCGCCTTGTTTGGTCGCTTGCGGACAAATTGTTCGATCTCCATCAGAAAGCGCCCATTTGTCGGGCGCGGGCGACCGCAAGGGACCCCGCCGCCAATGCAAACGCGCTGGTGGAGGATCTGCGGCGCGGCGCGCTTCGCGGTTCTCGAAAAGCGGACATCGACGACTGGGCCATGCGCGCCGCCGCGGCGTTTCATTCCTTCCGGGACTTGATCGAGGCGCGTTTCAAGGACGGCAGGGTGCGGCGTTGCCACGGCGATCTGCACCTCGCCAATATCTGCCTGTTCCAGGGCGAGGTGACGCCGTTTGATGCGATTGAGTTCGATGACGAAGTGGCGACGATCGACGTTCTCTATGACCTCGCCTTCGCGGCGGTCGACTTTGCGCATTTCAAACGGCCTCAGTACGCCAACGGCCTCGTCAACAGGTATTTTGGCCGCTCAGGCGACTATGGCGGCCTCGCGCTCCTGCCAGCTTTCGCCTCCATGCGCGCAATTGTGCGGGCGATGGCGTTAGGCCTCGCCGCAAAGGACCCCGACGGCGTCGATCGGGCCGGCGACTATCTGGATCTGGGTCTTGAGTTGCTGCGCGCATCGCCCCGCCCGCGTCTCATCGCGATCGGTGGTCTTTCCGGGAGCGGAAAGTCAACGCTTGCCCGAGCGCTTGCGCCGGGGCTCGGGAGCGCGCTCGGCGCCGTCGCGATCAGCAGTGACGTTGTGCGCAAGCGCCTTTTCGGCGTTGCTCCTGAAACCAGCCTTGACGCCTCCGCCTACCGTCGGGATGTGACGACGCGCGTTTACGCCCAAATGTTGGAGGATGCGGAGGCGGCGCTGCGCGCGGGCGCCGTCGTCATTCTGGATGCAACTTATACGAATGATGAGGCGCGAGGCGCGGCGCGCAGGCTGGCGGAGCGCCGCGGCGCGCGTTTCGATGGCGTCTGGCTCACCGCGCCTGTGGAAACGCTGAAAGGCCGCGTGGCGGCGCGAAGCCATGATGCCTCGGACGCGACCCTGGATGTCGTCGCGCAGCAGGCTCTGAAGACCGTTGACCTCCCGTCCGACTGGCTGACCCCCGGTGAATGCGACAATGTCGACGCCATGCGGGACACGGTTCTTTCTATGCTGAACATAGCGTCGCCGGCCTGACGGCCGACGACTTTGGCGTCACGTTTCAGAGTCGACCAGAGAATCGACTATGTCGCGAGCGTTGCGGTCTCGTCGCCATGGTCTTTAGCGCCCTTGGCGAGGACGCATTCCTCGATAAGCGCGCGCAGTCGCGCGACGTTCACCGGCTTCGTCATGACGTCGTTCATGCCCGCTTCGCGGATCTCCCGAGCGTCTTCCGGCGTATCCGAAGCGGTGAGGGCGATAATCTTGGCGCCGCTGTTTCGCGGGCAGTCGCGGCGGATCGCCCGAGTGGCGTCAAGTCCGTTCATGACCGGCATCTGCACGTCCATAAGGATGACCGCATAGTCATCGCGCTCGCTGGCCTCGATCGCTTGAACGCCATCCTCCGCGAGGTCGACCGCGACGTTCAGCGACTTGAGAGCTGCGGAGACAAGCTTGCGGTTGGTGTCATTGTCGTCGACCACAAGGACCCGTCCAATGGTGCGGGACGGCAGGAGGGTGACGACATTCGACCGTTCGTCGCGATTGGGCGCAACGGGGCCCGCGTCAGTCTTGGATCGAGGTCCCGCTTTCGCGTTGGTGATCGCGGAGAAGACCGACTTCTCCGTCACCAGCGTATCGATCTGCGCGGCGTACCCCATCGCCAGGCGCCCGGCGTCGTCCATCTTCGGCGAAGAGGAGAGGACAAGCGGCGCCGCGCCAGCGAGGCCGCGACGGTTGATCCGTTCAGAGAGGTCTTCGGGGGCAATGTCCGACAGCTGGCTTGATACAATGATGGCTTGGACCGTCGTCCCGTCGTCGCGCATCTCGGCGAGTTTTGTGATTGCAGCTTCGCCTGAGCGCGCCGAGACGATTTCCGCGTTCATGGCCGTGAGGATGCGTGAGAAGAGGCGCTGCGTGACGTCCTCCTCGTCGACGACGACGACGCGCGTCTTGCTGGTGAAGCTCCGGATACGGTCGACGGGAAGCGGCACGACTTCTTCGTCGGCGCTGAGCGGCGCTGTGACGATGAATTCGCTGCCAACGCCGATTTCCGACTTCACATTGATGTCGCCGCCCATGGCTTCGACGATTTCCTTGCAGATAGCGAGGCCGAGGCCGCTGCCGCCGAAGCGACGGCTGGCGGAGTCGTCCACCTGTGAGAAGCGATCGAACAGAACGCCCTGCTTGTCAGCCGGGATGCCAATGCCCGTATCTGCGACGGACATGCGCACGCCGTTTGTCTCCGGGTCCTGATCGACCGTAACGGTGACGGCGCCGGCGTCGGTGAACTTAATCGCATTGCCGACGAGATTGATCAAAACCTGGCGCAGGCGCGCGCCGTCGGCGATGACGTTCTGCGGCAGGTTCGGGTCGATGTGAACGCCGACCGTGAGGCCCTCTTCTTCGGCCTTCGCCTTCAGTAGGTTGACGGAGTCATTGACGACAGTCCGGAGGTTGATGGACGTAGGCTGAAGATTGAGCTTGCCGGCTTCGATCGCCGAGACGTCAAGAATATCGTTGATCAGGATCAGGAGCGATTCGCCGGACTGGTCGATAATCTTGATTTGTTCGCGCTGTTCTTCCTCAAGCGAGCCATTGAGCAGGATCTTGGTGAACCCGAGAATGCCGTTGAGCGGCGTTCTCAGTTCATGGCTCATGGTGGCCAGGAAGGTTGATTTGATCCGCGCGGCGCGTTCGGCCTCTTCTTTTGCGGACACCAGTTCTTTTTCAACCGTGACGCGGCGATCGATCTCAGCGTTCAGATCACGGACGGTGCCTTCAAGCTGGTCGTTCACCTTGACAATCCGGTTGCGATTGTTGCGGAAAGCGACCGCGACGGTGAATGCGAAGAGCACGACAACGCCAGCGAAAGCAAGAACTGCGCGCTGCGTCTCCACGCGATGCCGGGCGTCTTCCAGCTCCATGTTCTTCTGCAGGCGTTCATTTCGCAGACGTTCGACGTTCAGGCGCTGATCCGCGAGGTCGAAACGCGCCGCCGTGAGGGCGAGATTTGCCGACGCGGCGACCTTCTTGGATTCATCTGACAGGCGCTTCATGCTTTGGTGGTGCGCGAGCGCATTCGTCGCGTCGCCGCGCATCAGATGAACTTCGTACGCGGTTTCATGCAACGGCGCGTAGGAGGCGTTGGTCGTGGCGACGTCAACGCCGTCGAACGCCTCGAGGATCAGGCGCTCCGCCGCTTCCATATCGCCTTGCTTAAACCGGGCGCGGGCCTTCGCGCCGACCGCAAACCGCCGCCAGTCAGCGCCGCCCTCGCTCTGAAGGCGGGCGATCGCGGCATCTGAAATGCTCTCCGCCTGTCTGAAGTCGCCGGCGTCGGATTCAAGTTCCGCAATATTTGTCAGGATACGGCCGGAAAGCACATCGCTCTCCATTTCGTCAGCGATCCCCAGCGCCTTCTTGAAGAGCTGGCGCGCCTTTTCAAACTGGCGCATGTCGCGGAGAATATTGGCGCGATTATTGGCCGACGACAGGTCGACAATCTTGTCGCCCTGGTAGGCTTCGTTGGCGCGCTCATAGTACTCGACCGCTTTTTTGTAGGATTCAGCGTCCCGATAGATTGAGCCGATCGCCTGGAGGGTCATCGACTCCTTGCGAGCGTCGCCGAGTCGGGCGAACTCGTCATGGGCCGAGAAGAAGCTCTTTGCGGCTGTCTCAACGTCGGAATTGCGTTGAGCGATCCGGCCCTTGGCCAACAGTAAATTGGCGTAAAGAGCGTCACTTCGCCCGGCGTCCCCGAGAAGCAAGAGCGCCTCTTCGACGGGCGCGGCGGCCGACTTCGGCTTGCCGGCCCGCAGGAGCGCTTCGCCCTTCAGCCAAAGGGCCGTGGCGAGGTTTTCGCCCTGATCCCCTTCAACGTCCCGGGCGACGGCTTCGGCCTGGCCTGCGCGCGTCGCCGCCATGGCGGGATCGGACATCATGTTCGACTTGGCTTCGGCGATCAGCGCCTCGAATGCGGCGTCGATCTTCTCTTCCGCCGTCGGCTGGAATGCGCTTGGATCCGCGAAGGCCGGCGCGGCCGGGGCGAATGCGAGCGATGCGGCGAGGGCGATCGCGGCGACGCATGAGCGGTTGCGGCGGATGTTCTTCTCAGCTGCGCTCGGCTTGGCGATCATTGTCGTCATCCTTGTCATGGCGTTGAGCTGCGTTCTTTTAATGCTGTGCTTTTGGGACTAGTAGCGGACGACGAACCGACCGCCGCCGGCGACCGCGTCATATGAACCGTCGATATCGAACTCTCCGACGTCGACGCGGCCGTAGAAGCTGAGTTCGCCAGCGCCATCCAGCACGGGGAACGCATACTGAGCTTCCGTGTAGACGTGTCGTTCGCCGTTCAGGCGCCAGTATTCGTCGACAACGCCGAGCTCGCCTGTCGTTCGATCAACAACCTGTACGGACTGATATTGAAGCGCGCCCGCCTCCACATGAAGCGGCTGCGCGACGGTCAGTCGGAACCGGTCGGAGTCCGTGAGGAAGTTCGACTTCTCCGCGGCGAACTGGAATGCGGTCGAACGAATGCCGCCGTTCGCGACGCCCAGAACCTGGTCGCCGATAGCGCCGTCGACCGTCGTTCCCGCCGTGCCCGAGAGGGACAGGCGGAGATCTTTTGCGGGCGTGTAGCTTGCGCCGATCGTGATTGCGTCAGTGGTTGCGCCCTGGTCGAGCGCAAGCGCGCCGAGGCCTTGCGCGCCAAGGACGCCGGTCTCTTCATTGAGATGGGTGTAGGCGAAGTTCAGCGAGACATTCTCAGCCGCCGCGTAAACAACATCGAGGTTGACCGCGCTCGCCCGGTAGGGGCTGAGGCCCGGCAGGTCCATCAGGCGCTCGCCAGTGAACTCGTCGATATAGGCGTGATCGTCTTCGGCTTCCGTGAAGCCGAGGCCCACAGTAAGACCCGGCGCGACGCGCGTCGCCAGGGAGCTGTAGAAGCCGCCGGAGGCGAAGCCAAGGAACGGATTGACGCCGCCAGTTTCTGGTTCGTGATCTGAGTAATGATCGAAACCGTCCGTCGTCGTGAGCGCCATGGCGCCTGCGCCTTCGCCGACGCGGAAGGCGAGTTGGCCGCCCTTGGTGGCGAAGCGAAGGCTTGAGGCGAAGGGGCGATCCTGCTGGCGCACGGGCGCGAGCGGATTGACGGGCGTCGCCAGCATCGAGACGTTCCATTCGCCGACTTGGGCGACGCCTGCTTCGGTTTCGCGGAAGCTGGCGAACCCGGAGACGCCGCCGCCGGCCCAGTCGACCATGCGTTCGAAGACGTGGCGCTGGTATCGTTCAGTGTTGCCGTTAAACGTGCCTTCCTGGCCCCAAAGGAGGGTGCTCAGCGGGATCGTAAAATCGCGGTGCGTGTCGCCGATTTGTTCGATCGCGAAGATCGACGCGCCTTGCGTTTCCCAGAGATCCAGCTGACCGGGGGTCATGAGCGCGCCCTGGAAAGCGGCGGCCGAAACCGACGTGAACCCTGCGCCAGACGGCTGATAGAACGTCAGATTGCTGAAGCTGAGCGGCGATTGCGCCGCTTCGACGTCAAGGAGGCCCCAACCATAGGTGCCGTCGACGCCGGGAGCGCCAAGGTCCTGCGCAGACTGAAGAATGATGTCGGCGGTTTCTTCAGCGTGATTTTGCAGCCACGGCCAGCGGTCATGCAGAAGCGAGACGGCGCCAGTGACGAGCGGCGCGGCGAAAGACGTTCCCGACATGCGCACAGTGCCGCCGGCGTTGTCCGAGGTGAGCAGCAGCTCGCCCGGCGCCACGAGGAAGCGGTACTTGAGTTTGTCAGCCTCGGCGCATGAACCACTACGCTCCATGCAGGATTCGCCCGGCGTGTTGGAGAAGAACGAAATCGTCCTTGTGGGATCGACCGAGCCGACGATCAGCAGATTGTCGAAGTAGTCATTTCCCGCAACGCTGACGTTGGAGGTTTGTTGGACGCCTTCATTGCCCGCGGCGATGACGAACACATGGTCCTGAGCGACTGACTGCAGGTAACCGTCGCCGAAGATGTTCGCCATTTCCTGGTTGAAGACGTAGTTCGGGAAGCCGAGCGACATGTTGATGACGTTGGCGCCTTCCGCAGCAAGCTTCTTTACGCCCGCCTTCACGTCTTTTTTGTCGGCGGTGCCGGACGCGTCGAATGGGTTGTAGGCGTAGACGGTGGAGCTTGGCGCGATGCCCATGACGCCCTTGCCGTCATGGCGCCCAGCGATGAGGCTCGCGACCGCGGCGCCGTGATTGTTGACGGAGTCCGCGTATCCGCCCTTGTCGACCAGATACATGATGTTGTCGTCGGTGGTTGAAATACGGACGTCCAGAAGGCCGACGATCGAGTCGTGGTCCTTGCTCTGGTCCTGGGTGATCGACGGGCGCCAGTTGATCGTCGGCATCCAGTGGTCGACAATGTCCGTACCCGACACGCCCATCAGGCTGTCATACCAGTCGAGGAAGAACTGCGAGCGCGTCATCGCGTTGGCCTCTGCGATCTCCTCCGGATCAGAGAGCTCCAAGCCGTGGCGGGCGAGAATGTCGCCCGCGAACTGCTGGAAGGACTGTCCCGTCGCGTTGGTGACCGACTGGCCCCAGACCTGACCGGCGAGGTCGACGAAGTTCTGCAAATTGTTCGCGGTGGCGTCGCCGTTTTGACCCCAACTGGCGTTCAATTGGCCCCAGAGTTGGCCCGCCGCATCCCAGTAGGTGCCGACGTTCGATGAGTCGCCGTTGAACGATATGACGTCTCCGGAGAATGCTGCGATGTCGCCTGAGAACGCGGCGATATCGCCCGAGAACGGATTAATGTCGCCCCAGAACGGGTGAATGTCGCCGGAGAAGGGAGCGATGTCCCCGCCGAATGCGTTGATGTCGCCGGCGAATGGATTGATGTCGCCTGAGAAGGGTGAGATGTCGCCCCAGAACGGCGAGATATCTCCCCAGAACGGCGAGATGTCCCCGTAGAACGGGTTCACGTCGCCCCTGAATGGATTGATGTCCCCGGCGAAGGGATTGATGTCGCCGCTGAACGGGTTGATGTCGCCCGCAAAGGGATTGATGTCGCCAGAGAATGGGTTGATGTCCCCGCTAAACGGCCGCGCGGCCCCTACGTCAACGCCGGCGGCCTCGCGCAATGGCGGTGGCGTTAAGCCGACGCCGACGCCCGCATCAGCGGGTCCCGCGCTTGTCGCGATCAAGACGAGCGCAGCGGCGTTCGTCAGTAGGCAGCGTTTGGGCATTGAAGCCTCCCCCACGGGGTTTTGAGCGTCCGTGACGGGAACATGACGGTCAGTTCATAAAATTTTCTCAAAAGACCTGATTAACATCCGTTTACGATGGATTTATCGAAATTCTGCGGATTGGCGACTAGTCCATGTTCCCGGCGCCTGCGTCCATTGAGGCGTCTGCCGGCGAATGCGTCGTGAAATCAGTCTGCTATATGGTTATTCCGCATTTACCCTGATCCTGATGCGGATAAAATGAGGCATTCGAATCGCGCTCGAAAACGCATCCGGGCTGAGTCAGGAAAGCCAGAAAACGCAAATTACAGTCGAATTTTACAAATCGCTTTAGGTCAATCGCGTTCTGCAAGGCCTTCTCGCCACGCATAGACGGCGGCCTGAGTCCGGTCCGTCAAATGGAGCTTTGAGAGAATGTTGCTGACATGGTGCTTGACCGTGCGTTCGGTGATTTCGAGGTCATGCGCAATGCGTTTGTTGCTTCGTCCGTCGGCGATGGCGCGCAGGACTTCAATCTCGCGATGCGTGAGCCCGCCAATTGGAGGGGCTTCCGGCGCCGGAGCTTCGCGGCGCGACGTCGTCGGCGACGCGGTTAGCCTCGGGGCAATGGTGGCTTCGCCGGCGTGGGCGCGCCGGATGACGTTGATGAGTTCCTCCGGCGCAGTGTCTTTTAGAACGTAGGAAATCGCGCCCGCCGCTTGCGCGGGCGCAAGCTGCTCCACGCCTTCATGAGACGTCAGCACGATGATCTGAGTTTGCGGGCTCGCGCGTTTTGCCGCGCTGATGGTTTCCGGGGCGGGACGATCGGGCATCAGGAGGTCGAGCAGCAGGACGTCAGGGGCGTGCGCGCGCGCGGCGTCAACCGCGCCGGCCCCGTCCTCTGCGACGGCGACGAGATCGATGTCTTCCGCCATCTCGATGAAGGCGATGAGACCGCGCCGCACGACCTCGTGATCGTCTGCGATCGTCAGGGTGATGGGGCCATTACTGATTGGAATATCCATCTTCAGGTCCTCCCGACCAGCTGACTGTGAGCGTAGCGCCCCCGTTGTGGGAGGCGGAGTATCTCGCGCGTCCCGCAGGCAACTCGTTCGCGCGTTGTTCGATCGATTGAATGCCGAGGCCTTTGTGCGTCGTCTGAGGATCAAAGCCGACGCCATCGTCCTCCACCTTCAGGGACCATGCGTCAGCGACGCGTCGAAATGAAATCTGAATAAGCCGCGCGCGTCCGTGTCTTATTGCGTTGGCGATGGCTTCTTGAATGATCCTGACAAGGTTTATTTCAGCATGTGGAGCGGCGACCATGCCTTCGCCGCCTGAAAGGCTTATCTTGACGTCAAACCTGCGCTCATAGTCGTCGATCATTGGCCGGATCTGGCCGATCAGATCCGCGCTGGCGTCCGTCGCCGGCCTCAGCTGCGTGATGATCTCCAAAACGTCGCGCTGCGCCTCCCGCGTGATCGCCTCGGCTTCGGAGATGTTCGCCGCGAACGCGTTCCCGGCGTCGTCCGCGCGTCCGCTGATCGGCTGCGTTTCCTGTTCGCTGGACTTGGCGCGGACGACGGCGAGTTGCAGGCCGAGGGCGAAGAGTTTTTGTTTGACGGTGTCGTGCAGGTCTCTGGCGATGCGGTTTCGTTCTTCGGCGACCCCAACCGCTTGCTTCAGCGTCAGGAAGGTCTGCAGCTCCATCGCCATCGCGTTCAGCCGTTCCGCGTGCGTTTCAAGTTCGTCGCCGCTCGCTAGCGTGATACGTTCGGAGAAGTCGCCAAGCCGCCATTTCGACGTGACGGCGTCAATCCGGCGAAGTCTGCTCGTCACATAGTGCGCGGCTGCAAGGCCGCACATCAGTCCAATGATGATTGATGTGACGGCGGTGATCGGCGACATGGCGATGGCCCATGCCGCCTTGCCGCGAAGGGTCTTCATCAGATTGTAGCGGGCGGCGTAGTCCACTTGCGCTTCGCCAAGGCGGCGCCCATCCGTCGCTTCAATCGGATAAAGGACGGACATTCGTCGCGGATTGTGGGGGCCGACGCCGCCGGAGGTGTACGCTGCTTGCGTAATTGCTTCGCCATCCGCGCCGAATACGGTGACGCGCACGCGCGGGTCGCTGACGGACGTGATCAGGAATTTCCCGTCAAAATCCGTTCGGACCTGAAGCTCTAGAAGGTTCGACGCGATCGTCGCGGCGGCGGCCTCCACGGAATGGGCGCGATCGTTCTTGGGAAGCGCGAGCGCCGCTCGCAACAGCGGCGCGTCCTCGTTGAACCGGTCGGCAATGTTTTGTTCAGTGTAGCTCGTGAAATAATTCTGCGTGTCGATTAGGGCGCCTGATGCGATCATCAGACATGAAATGCCGACGAGGCAAAGGGCTGCGTACGCCGCCCAGAGCCGCACCCAGAGTCTTGGCCGAGGGGCTCGAAGCCGCCAGAACCGGAGCCAGCGCGTTCTCCCCTGACCTGACGTTTGGTCGCCGGGCGCCCCGCTTTCCGGCCAGACCTGCGCTGAACCTGCCGCGCTCATCCAGGCGCCTCACTTTCTGCTCCGGCCGCGCTGCTGTTGTGCCCTCGCCTCGCCGCAAGGCTAGCAAAAGCGCCAAAATAGGCGAAGGTCGCATAACGGCGCACTGGCCCTCGGTACATGGTGGGGCGCATGGGAGGGCCAATCGCAGGCGCGGCGTCACGCAACGGTGATCCGGGCTTGCGCGAATTCCGGAGGAGCGCTCCCATATGGCGCTTGCGGCCATCAGAAAGCGACATCATGACTGATCAGAAGACCTACGGGAAAGACGCAGCCAGCATCGCGGCGCTCGACGAAGAAGCTTATCGCGTCACCCAGGAGGACGCCACGGAGCGGCCATTCTCCGGGGCGCTGCTCGATAACAAGGCCGCCGGCATCTACGTCGACGTGGTGTCCGGCGAGCCCCTCTTCGCGTCATTCGACAAGTTCGATTCAGGGTCAGGTTGGCCAAGCTTCACGCGGCCCATCGTTGACGATCATATCGTCGAGCGGTCTGACGACAGCCATGGGATGCGACGAACCGAAGTGCGTTCGCGCGATGGCGACAGCCATCTCGGTCATGTGTTTCCGGATGGCCCTAAGGAGGAGACGGGGCTGCGCTATTGCATCAACTCAGCCGCGATGCGCTTCGTGGCGCTCGAGGATATGGAGGCTGAAGGCTACGGCCACCTCACCCATCTTTTTGCGGACCAGTCGAAGGAGCGCGCATAATGCCAGTTGAAAAAACGGAACGGGCGGTCTTCGCCGGCGGCTGCTTCTGGGGCATGCAGGACCTCATCCGAAAAGCCCCTGGCGTGTTGCGAACGCGCGTCGGCTACGCCGGCGGGACGGTGGAGCGACCGACCTATGACATCGTCAAGACCGGTCGAAGCGGCCACGCGGAGTCCATCGAGATCATCTTTGATCCTGCGGCGACGAGCTATCGCGACCTGCTGGAGCTGTTCTTCCAGATCCACGATCCGACGACGCGGGACCGTCAGGGAAATGACATCGGCAGCCAGTATCGTTCAGCGATCTTCTACCTCGACGACTCCCAGAAAGCCGTCGCGGCGCAAACGATCGCGGACGTAGAGGCGTCGGGTCTCTGGCCCGGCAAGGTGGTGACGGGAGTCACGCCGGCGGGCGAATTCTGGGAAGCCGAAGCAATGCACCAGGACTATCTGGAGCGCTTCCCGAATGGCTACACCTGCCATTTTCCGCGGACCGGATGGCGCCTGCCGCGTCGTGACGCGCCCGCCGCGGAATAGGTCCGCGCCGCCGCCCGATGTGACAAGCGCCTGATCTTATGGCCGTCCTCGCCGCCCTCTTCTTTGCGACGGCGCTTCTATACGCCTCGGTCGGCTTTGGCGGCGGGTCGACCTACAATGCGCTGCTTGTCTTGCAAGGCGTTGACTATCGCGTCCTTCCGGCGATTGCGCTCATCTGCAATGTCATTGTCGTGGCGGGCGGCGCAATGCGGCACCAGGCGGCGGGCAACATCGACTGGGCGCGCATCTGGCCGTTTTTCGCCGCGTCGGTGCCGATGGCGTGGATTGGCGGGCTCCTGCAGATACCGGAGCTCGCCTTTATCGGCGTCCTCGGCGGCGCGTTGGTGGCCGCAGGACTGAACCTGCTGCTGGCTAGCCCGACCGGGACAGCGGCTGAGAAGCGCGATCTTGGAACGGCGAGGTCCGCCGCCGTCGGCGGCGCGCTTGGCCTCCTCGCCGGGCTGGTGGGGATTGGCGGCGGCATCTTCCTTGCGCCAATCCTGCATATGACGCGTTGGGGATCTGCGCAGGCGATCGCGGCGACATGTTCGACGTTTATCCTGATCAACTCCTTGAGCGGCCTCGCCGGACAATTCGCAAAACTTGAGGATCTGGGCCAGCTGGCGCAGCTTAGGGTCTATTGGCCGCTTTTTCCGGCGGTGCTCATTGGCGGGCAAATCGGCGGCGCGCTGAGTCTCGCCAGACTATCGGAAGCGACAATGCGCAGACTGACCGCCGCTCTTGTGCTTTTTGTCGGCCTACGCCTCTGTTTGCGGTTTTTCCGCGACGCCGCCGCATTGGTTTGACGCCCATGCCTTCTCCTTCGAACAAAGAAATAGAAAGCGCCATCCTCAGCATCCGAATTGATTTGCCAGGCGGGCGTTTCGGGCCCGGTAAGGCCGCGCTCCTCTCGGCCATCAATGATACTGGGTCTATCGCCGCTGCGGCTCGGACGCTTGGAATGTCCTACCGCAAGGCCTGGGGTCTTATCGAGGGGTTGAACGCCATGTTCGCTGCGCCGGTCGTCGCGACGGAAACCGGCGGGGCGGCGAAAGGCGGCGCAAGGCTGACCGAGGCCGGAAGGCGCGCGCTAGGCGCTTATAGGTCAGCGGTCGCCGCCGCCGAGCTTGCAGCCGCCAGCGAACTCTCGGTCCTGCGCCAGCTCGTCGACGGCTAGGCGGACTAGGCAGGCTTTGCTTGCGTCTTCGTCGGGCGTTATGTTCAGGTGTGCATAACGACTTGGAGGCTCGCCGAACCTGCATGCGCCGTATCGCTGACGTCGGTTCTCACACGCGTGATGTGCTCGCGTTTCTCGCCGATTCCGCGGCGAAGGAGCTGGCCTGCGCGCTCGCCGTTGTTGATTTGGTCGACGGATCGTCGCCGCGCGCAAGGGGCGCGATGCTGGCGGTCAATGCGGATCGCGCGTATTGCGGCTATGTCTCCAATGGCTGCGTCGACGCCGATGTCGCCTTGCAGGCGATGGCGACGACGGTGGCCGGACGCGCGCGCCGCGTCCGTTATGGCGAAGGCTCTCCGTATAAGGATGTGCAGCTGCCATGCGGCGGCGCGATGGAGTTGTTGCTGATTCCGAACCCGGACGCCGACGCGATCGCCGCGGCGATTGACGCGTTCGATAGCCGTGCCGCGCTGCAGGTTTCGCTCGCGAGTGACGGCGCTTTCATTGTCGGCGACGCGGGCGAGCAAGACACCCTCTTCACGCATTGCTACGCCCCGCCGATGCGGATCGCGATCGTCGGGAAAGGCGCTGAGGCGCTTGCGCTTCTTCGCCTTTCAAGGGCCGCCGGATGCGATGTTCACGTCTATTCCCCTGACGCGGACATCATTGAGGCGGCGGCGGACCTCTCCATACCGGCGACGCCGCTGCGCTCCGCGGCTGATCTGATCGATCTTCCAACGGACCCCTGGTCCGCGATTGCGCTCCTGTTTCACGATCATGATTGGGAGGCGGAGATTCTGGCGCGCGCGCTTGAGACGGACGCCTTCTATATCGGCGCTATGGGGTCGTCGCAGACCCACACCCGCCGCCTCGACATCCTGAAATCGCTCGGCGTTCATGACAACGATCTTTCGCGGGTAAGGGGCCCGATCGGGCTTTTTCATTCCGCCCGCGACGCCGATGCGCTCGCAGTCTCGGTCCTTGCGGAAATCTTCAAGGCGTTCCCGGGGGAGGCGCGCCGATGAGACTCTCTGATTGCGCGGTGGTCATTCTCGCGGCGGGCGCCTCAAGCCGCTTCGGCGGCGATAAGCTGTTGGCGCCCTTCGGAGGCGTCCCGCTCGCCGCCCACGCGACGCGCGTCTCGCGCGATGTCGGCGCCCGTCAAGTCGTGGCGGTGGTGCCGTCGTCAGGCGGCCCGCGAGCGCGGCTCTTCGCGGAATATGGCGCCGACCTCGTGATCAATCACGATGCGGACGAAGGGCAAGGTCGTTCGCTCGCCCTCGCCATCGGCGCAATCGACAAGGCGAACGTCGTCGGCGTGGCCGTGCTCCTCGCGGACATGCCATTTGTCGGCGTGCGTCATCTGACGCTGCTTGCGGCCTCGATCAGCGGCGCCGGCGCCGCTTTCGCGCACAATGGCGACCATCGCTCGCCGCCCGCATTGTTCTCACGGGAGGTCTTTCCTGTCTTGAGGCAGGCCACGGGCGACGCTGGCGCGCGCAACGCGCTCCGCGGGCGCGGCGACATCGTCGAGGTCGCAATGGCGCCTGAAGACCTCATCGACATTGATACGAAAGCGGATATCGCTCGATATGCGCCGCAAACGGAGCATGCGTTATGATTGATCCCTTTGGACGGGAGATCACTTATCTGCGTCTTTCGGTGACGGATCGGTGCGATCTTCGCTGCGTTTACTGCATGGCCGAGCGCATGACTTTCTTGCCGAAGGCCGAAGTCCTGTCGCTCGAGGAGCTCGACGCCGCCGCGAGCGCATTCGTCTCCAAGGGCGTCAAGAAGATTCGCCTGACAGGCGGAGAGCCTCTGGTGCGGCGAGACATCATGGCCCTCGTGCGTCGGCTTTCGCGCCATCTTGAGACCGGCGCATTGAACGAGTTGACGCTGACCACAAATGGTACGCTCCTGCCACGCTACGCTGCGGACCTTGCAAGCGCCGGCGTGAAGAGAGTGAATGTCTCCGTCGATACGCTGGATGCGGAGCGATTTGAAAAACTGACGCGCGGCGGGCGGCTTGAAGCGGCGCTTGAGGGCGTCGATGCGGCGCTCGCGGCGGGCCTTAGCGTCAAGATCAACGCAGTCGCGATGAAGTCCGTCAATATCGATGACATTCCCTCGATGATGGCGTGGGCGCATGGCAAGGGCATGGACCTTACACTGATCGAAGCCATGCCGATGGGTGAAATCGACGAAGACCGGTTCGATCAGTACGCCTCCCTCTGGGATGTGCGGCGCAATCTTGAAAAAGACTTTAGTCTTCGTCCGCTCGCCAAGCGCACCGGCGGCCCGGCGCGCTACTTTCATGTGACGGAGACGGGTGGAACGCTTGGCTTGATCACGCCATTGAGCGGCAATTTCTGCGAGGGATGCAATCGCGTCCGTCTAACTTGCACCGGAAAGCTGTTTATGTGTCTTGGCCAGGATGACGCGGCGGATCTGCGCGCTGTGATGCGGTCCCACCCGGATGATCCTGACAAGCTCGGCGTCGCGATTGACGAGGCGATCGGCCGCAAGCCGAAGTCGCATGATTTTGAAATCGACGCGCCCGGCGCGGGTCCCTCGGTCAAGCGCCATATGTCCGTCACCGGAGGATAGACATGGCGAGGATCCTGTTTTTTGGCCGATTGAGCGACTTCGCCGAAGCGATCGAAGCGCCATTGCCGGATGGCGTGCGCGATACCGACGCCTTGACCGCCTGGCTCAGCCGGGAGAATGCCCGCCTCGGCGAGGCGCTTGCGCGGCCGGGCGTTCGGGTGATTGTGAACAATGCGTTCATATCCGCGCCTCTGGAATTATCGGATACGGATGAAATAGCTTTCACATCCCCGTTAAGCGGTGGGTGATCAGATGGGCGCGCCATTCACTGATATTGAGATCGCAGCCGCGCCCTTCGATCCGGAGGCTGCGCACGCCGACTTCCGCAGGCGGGTTGACGGCGCCGGCGCCATCGTCGCGTTCACCGGGCTGGTGCGTGGAAAGACGGGCGATGGGGAAGATGTATCGCGCCTGACGCTGCAGCACTATCCCGGCTTCACGGAAAAAGAGATCACGCGGATTGTCAGTAAGGCCTCGGTGCGGTGGCCGCTCGTCGGCAGTCGCATCATTCACCGAACTGGCGATCTCGAGAGTGGCGAGCCGATTGTCTTTGTGGCGACTGCCTCCATCCATCGTCGCGCGGCGTTTGAGGCGGCGGACTTTCTGATGGACTATCTGAAGGCTGACGCGCCTTTCTGGAAAAAAGAAACGCGCGGCGACAACGCCATGTGGATTGAGCCGCGGGCGGAAGATCTCATTGACAAGGCGCGGTGGCGCGACAGCGAAGGAGACGCAAATGCACGGGATCAACGAGACTCTTGAATTCGTTCCGGTGTCAATTGCGGTGCTGACGGTTTCCGACACGCGCGATCTTGAAACGGACACTTCGGGCGCGACCCTTGAAGGGCGAATTCGCGAGGCGGGGCATAACCTCGCGGCCCGGGAAATCGTTCCTGACGACGCCGGAGCGATTCGGGCCGTTGTTGAACGCTGGATCGCGGATCAGGCCGTTGACGTCGTCATCACGACAGGCGGCACAGGCCTCACCGGTCGGGACGTGACCCCTGAGGCGATCGGCCCCCTGTTCGATAAGGTGATTGACGGCTTCTCGGTTATTTTTCACCAGGTGAGTTATGAAAGCGTCGGCCTGTCAACGCTGCAGTCACGCGCCTGCGCCGGACTTGCGGGAGGCACGTTTATCTTCTGCCTGCCCGGGTCCAATGGCGCGGTGAAGGACGGTTGGGACAAGGTCATCCGCCTACAGCTTGATTCGCGGCACCGGCCCTGCAATCTCGTGGAGATCATGCCGCGACTGAATGAGGCGTAGCGGCAATGGCGGACAAGACGCTTACGCATTTCGACGCTGAAGGTCGGGCGGTGATGGTCGACGTCTCCGGCAAACCTGACACGGACCGTATCGCCGTGGCGGAGGGGCGTCTACGGATGGAGTGCGACACCCTGGCGATGGTCGAGGAGGGGCGCGCCAAGAAGGGCGACGTGCGCGCCATTGCGGAGCTCGCCGGCGTGATGGGGGCGAAGCGCACGAGCGATCTTATTCCGCTATGCCATCCCCTGCCATTGTCGTCGGTACGCGTCACAATTGACGTCGACCGGGGTCTGCCCGGTCTTGCCGTGCGCGCCGAGGCCAGGACGACTGGACCGACGGGCGTTGAAATGGAGGCGTTGACTGCGGCGAGCGTCGCGTGTCTGACGCTCTATGACATGCTCAAGGCCGCGGACAAGGGAATGACGATCATGGCCGTGCGCCTGTTGGAGAAATCCGGCGGAGCGTCCGGCGCCTGGCGGCGCGAGGAAGAGTCGTGAACGGATTATTAAGCGTTGGACAGGCGCGTGCGCGCCTGCTGTCGGGTGTGGAGCCTGTCGAGGCGGAGGAAGCGCGCATCGCGGCGGCGGTTGGACGCCGGCTGGCGGAGAATGTCCGAGCGCCGCGCGCGCAGCCGCCGCAGGCCTTGTCGGCGATGGACGGATACGCAGTCCGTGATGAAGACGTCGCCGCGGCGGGCGCTCGTCTCACTGTTGTTGGCGAAGCGCCGGCGGGCGGTTCTTACGATGGAGTCGTCGGCGCCGGAGAAGCGGTCCGGATCTTCACTGGCGGGCCGGTCCCGGATGGCGCGACCCGGATCGTCGTTCAAGAGGCGGCGCGACGGGACGGGGACGTGATCTCGATCGCCGAACCGCAGGTCGGCGGCGAGCACATCAGGCGCCGCGGAATAGATTTTGAGACGGACGAGCTCTTGCTCGAGGCGGGTGAGGTTTTGTCGCCGGCGTCTTGTGCGCTCGCAGCGGCCGCGAACCGCGCGCGGGTATTGGTTCGACGCAAGCCATCCATCGGGATTGTCGCCTCTGGCGATGAACTTGTGGAGCCGGGCGGCGTTCTGGAAGACAGCCATATCATCAATTCAGCGGCCTACGGAATAGCGGCGCTCGCCGAACGTAGTGGCTGCGTTGCGGCGCTCTTGGGCGTGCTCCCGGATGAGGAGGCGGCTGCGGCGCTGCGCCTCGAAAGCGCGCTCGGCGAGCATTCCCTTGATGTCATCGTCGCCGTTGGCGGAGCGTCGGTGGGCGATCGCGACGTGATGAAGCCGGTCTTCGAGCGCATTGGCGCGCGGATTGATTTCGCTGGCGTCGCGGTGCGCCCCGGTAAACCGACCTGGTCTGCGCGGATCGATGGCGGTCCGGTCGTGTTGGGCCTTCCTGGCAATCCGGCGTCGGCGCTTGCATGCGGGTATCTCTTTTTGCGGCCGTTGGTCGGCGCGCTTTTCGGTGACGGCGCGGCGCCGGCGTTTCGTTCCGCCCGCCTCGCCGCGCCGGTCGCGGCGAACGGGCCGAGGGAAACGTATCTGCGCGCGCGTCTGTCTACGGATGAAATAGGCGCCGCGACAGTCATCGCCGACGCGCGCCAGGACAGCTCGCTCCTGACGCCTTTCGCGCAAGCGAACGCCTTGCTGCGTCGCCAGCCGGATGCGCCGGCCGTTGACGTCGGCGCAGAGGTCGACGTCCTGCCGTTGGACTAACGCGCGCGTTGACTAGCCGCCGCGCAAGCTCCTCGGCTAAGCGCATTGTTCGATCATGCGAGCGGCGAATTGCAAAAAGTTCACATCCGTCGCGCGGGGCCGCCGACCGCTGCAAACTTGATTGCGTATGCGTCTCAAAAGCGGCTTTGTCCCGCGGAGTCAGATTGACGGACGCACGTTTATCGAGAAGACTCCCCGTCATATTCCCAAGGGTCGAAAGGCAATCGCAATGAGCGTGAAATTCCGCGTCAATGGCGACGACGTCACAACCGACGTCGATCCGCAGACGCCCCTTTTGTGGGTGTTGCGCGACAATCTAAAACTGACGGGTACGAAGTTTGGCTGCGGCGTGGCGCAGTGCGGCGCGTGCACGGTGCATGTGGACGGCGGCACTCGGCGATCATGCGTCACGCCAGTGGCGTCGGTGGCCGGCCGCGAGGTGACGACGATCGAAGGCGTGTCCGGCGACGCCGCAGACAGCGTCAAGGCCGCGTGGCGCGACATCGACGTGCCGCAGTGCGGGTACTGCCAATCAGGCCAGATCATGTCAGCGATTGCGCTGCTGGAGGCGACGCCACAGCCGTCGGACGCGGACATCGACGCCGCAATGACTGGCAATATCTGCCGTTGCGCGACCTATGTTCGCATACGCCAGGCGATCAAGAACGCCGCGTCGGGGAGGGGCTGATTATGCGCGATCTCGGGAAACCAATAGCGCCCTCCCGCCGCGATTTTCTCGCCGGCGCGGGCGGTTTGACGCTTGCGACGTTCGTTCCCCTGAGGGCGAAGGGACAATCCGGCGAGGCGGCGATCATCAGGGGCGGCGCCGAGGCTGGCGGGTTCGCGCCGAACGCGTTCATCCGTATCCTGCCGGATAATGCGATAACGGTTCTCGTCAAGCACATCGAGTTCGGCCAAGGGCCTTTCACTGGCCTTGCGACCCTTGTGGCCGAGGAGCTTGACGCAGCGTGGGATCAGATGCGCGCGGAGGCCGCTCCAGCCGACGTGACGCTTTACGCTAATGCGGCCTTTGGCCTGCAAGGCACGGGCGGCTCCACGGCGATCGCCAACTCCTACACGCAGATGCGCAAGGCGGGCGCAGCTGCGCGCGCGATGCTCATCGGCGCGGCGGCGAAGACATGGGGCGTCCCCGCCGGACAGGTGACGATCGAAGACGGCGTGATCAAGCACGCGGCGAGCGGCAAGGAGGGCGGCTTTGGCGAGTTTGCCGACAGCGCCGCAAATGAGACGCCGCCGGAAGATCCACCGTTGAAGGCGAAGAAAGACTTCAAGTTCATCGGCAAGTCCGTGCCGAAGCTCGACACAAGCGGAAAGACCACTGGCGAAGCGGTTTTCACACTTGATGTCTACCGGGACGATATGCTGACCGCCGTCGTCGCCCACCCGCCAAAATTCGGCGCGGTCCCTGCGTCCTTCGACGTTGACGCCGCAAGGGCGGTGTCGGGCGTGGTCGACGTCAAGGAGACGCCCCAGGGCGTCGCAGTCTATGGGGAAAACACCTATGCGGCCCTGAAGGGCCGGGATGCGCTGAACGTCAAGTGGAACGACGCCGGCGCTGAGCGGCGGTCCACTGCGGAGCTAACCGCGCTTTTTCGCGAAACGGCGCAGGGCCATGGCGTTGTGGCGGACGAGCGCGGCGATGTGGCGGCTGCGCTTTCGGGCGACGAGGCGGTTCTCGAAGCGGAGTTCGTCTTCCCCTACCTCGCGCACGCGCCGATGGAGCCGCTCGACGCCGTCGTCGAGCAGCGCGACGATACCGTGGAAGTCTGGATGGGCTCGCAGTTGCAGACTGTCGATCAGCAGACATTTGCAGGTGTCTTGGGCGTCGATCCGTCAAACGTCATTGTCAACACCATGCTGGCTGGCGGGAGCTTCGGGCGCCGCGCGCAACCCGCGTCGAACTTTGCTGCGGAAGCCGCGGCCGTCTTCGACGCGAGCGGACGCAGTCGGCCGGTCAAGCTTGTTTGGACGCGGGAGGACGACATCAGAGGCGGGTTCTACCGTCCCCTGACAGTCCATAAGATACGCGGCGCGATGGGCGCTGACGGCGCGCTGAAAGGGTGGGAGCATACGGTCGTCTCCCAGTCGCTTGTCGCTGGGTCGCCGTTTGAGATGTTGATTCAGGACGGGATCGATCCAACCATGATCGAAGGCGCGCGCGATCTTTACTACAAGACGGACAACTTCAAGATCAGCGTGCATACGATGGACGTCGGCGTGCCGGTGCTGTGGTGGCGCTCCGTCGGCCATACGCATACGGCCTATGCGGTCGAAACCTTTATGGATGAACTCCTTCAGCGGGCGGGGCTCGACGCCGTTGAGGGCCGCCTTAATCTGCTTGAGGGCCGGCCGCGCGAGGCTGGCGTCTTGAAGCGGGTGGCCGAACTTGCTGACTGGGGACGCGCGCCCCGCGAGGGCGCGGCGTTCGGCGTCGCCGTGCACAAATCATTCGACACCTATGTGGCGCAGATCGCTGAGGTGTCGATGGATGGCGGCGCGCCGAGGGTCCACAAGGTGTGGGCGGCCGTCGATTGCGGCCAGCCGGTGAACGTCAATGTGATCGAGGCGCAGATCGAGGGCGGCATCGGGTATGGCGCCGGGGCGATGCTGTTTGACGAGATCACCCTCGCGCCAGGCGGCGCGGTCGAGCAATCGAACTTCCATGATTACCGTTCGCTTCGGATCAATGAGATGCCGGAGGTTGAAGTGGCGGTGATCGATTCTGATGAAAGCCCGACTGGCATCGGCGAGCCGGGCGTGCCGCCGATCGCGCCGGCGATCGGCAACGCCATGCGCCGGGTTGGCGGATCAACGCCGCGGCGGCTGCCGGTCACGGGCTTGAGCGTTTAAGGGGGAAGTCATGTCGTCCATTAAATTAGTCGCCATGCTGACGGCGTGCGCCGCATTGGCGCTTTCCGGCTGCGGCGAGTTGGGATTGCCGTCCATCGGCGAAGGCGCGGACAGCGATGCTTCTTCTGCGCCGGAAGTCGTGAACGGCCTGAAGACGCCGGCGGCGTTTGCGATGATCGAAGACGACGCGCGACGGGGCGAAGCGATCTTCGCCGAAATGCTGAAAGTCATCGAACATCCGCGCTGCATGAACTGTCATCCGCGCGGCGACGCCCCCACCCAGGGCGCGGCGTTCGCCGCGCACCAGCCGCCTGTCGTCCGCGGTCCGGACGGTTCCGGCGCGCCGGCGATGCGCTGCAACACGTGCCACGGCGATGAAAATGTCACGTTTGTCGGCGCTGAAGGATCGATCCCCGGCCATGCGCTCTGGCATCTGGCGCCGCAATCAATGGGGTGGCGCGGGGCGAGCGGGGCGGAAATCTGCGCGCAGATCAAGGACCCGTCGCGCAATGGCGGCAAGGACCTTGAGGCCCTTCATGAGCACAACGCCAATGACGCCCTCGTTGGGTGGGCCTGGGCGCCCGGCGAAGGCCGCGCTTCGCCGCCCGGCGACCAGGCGACGTTCGGGGCGTTGACGCTGGCCTGGGCCGAGGCTGGCGCGGCGTGTCCGTCGAATTGATTCGTTTGCAGATGGGTTGTCGGCTTCGCTCGATGGCCCCCGGCGTATTGAATTTATTCATCTGACGCGCTCGCGAAGGCTGAAGCGCGTGACGTCACGCCGCCTCCATGGAGGCGGCGACTGAATTGACGATGATCTCGATTTCCGCCCAGACTTCTTCCAGCGGCTGCATAATGAAGCTGTCGGCGACCGCGATGGTGACAATTCCGTGGACGGACGCCCAGAGCGCGCGCGCATGCCGTCGACGCTGAGACGGCTCTTTGACGCCCGGAAAATCCGCGATCGCCTCCTCGATGATGCGAAACAGCGCCAGCTCTTTTTCAAGGTACCATTCAGGCGCCGCGTCGCTCTGGCGGCGATTGAAGGCGAGCGTCGCGAGCCAGCGGCGCTGATGATTTGCGACGAACTCGAGATACGCTTCGGCCAGGGCGAGCATCTGCGCTCGCGGCGACGCGCCGTCCTCACGCGCCTTTTTGAGCGCGCGCATTTCGATAGCGTGAAGCTCGTCGTAAGTGCGCCCGTTCGCGACCCTCAACAGCGCGTCAAGATCGCCGAACAGGTTGTAGACTGATCCAACGGCGATGCCGGCGTCTTTGGCGACGCTGCGGGCTTTGACGCCTTCCAGCCCGTGCGCCGCCAATGTCTTGATCGTCGCGGCGATGACGCGTTCGGCGACGTCGCTGTCAAACCCTTTCCGCCCGACGCTTTTGGGCGCCGCCGCGTTTCCTTCTTCGCCGCTGGCGCCTTGTCTGACGCGCGTATTGCGCGGCCTCAGCGTCGCCTTGAGATCGCGGTCGGGCGTCGGGTCGGGCCGTTCCGTCATTCTGTCTTGTCTTTCCCGTCTTCTATTTCCGCATCCGAAACGAATTCCGCCGTTCAGACTGATCGGTGGTTAACGTCTCCATATCCTGTTTCGATTGCATGAACAACGTTCATTTAAGACTTGAACGCCGTTCATTTATGTGGTTCCCTCCATTTGTGAACGATGTTCACGCCCATTGAGAGTAAGGGAGAAAAGGAGAATGGGAAGATGTGGAAGACAGTTTCCGCCATATTCTTAGGCCGGGCCGCCCGCGCCGAAGAGCGGCTGGAGAACGACAACGCCGCGCTCATCATCGAACAGAAGGTTCGGGAGGCGACGGCGGGCCAGGACGCGGCAAAACGCGCTTTGGCGAGCCTTATCGCCAGATCAAACGCAGACCGAAAGGCGCTCGAAGGCGTCGAGCGTCGGATTGCGGATCTCGAAACACGCACCCGCGCTGCGCTGGAGGCGGGCAAAACCACCCTCGCCCAAGACGCAGCGAAACTGCTGGCGGACCTTGAGAATGAACGAGCCGTCCGTCAGCGCACGCTCGCTGGCGCGGAGGAGAAAGCTGACCGGCTGCGTCTTGCTCTGGAGAAGACCGAACGTCAGCTGGTCGATCTGCGCCAGGGCCTCATCACCGCAAAGGCGATCGAACGAGAACGCGTCGCGATGCGGAACATCAAGGGGGACATCTCGGCCAACGCCGCCGTCAGGGAAGGCGAGGACGTCCTGAAGCGGCTTCTTGAGAGCGAAGACCCGATTGCGGAGATCGACGCCCTTGACGAAGTCGAAGCTCAATTGTCGGGCGATGCGGTCATCGACCGGCTCGCCGACGCCGGTTTCGGCGACGCGCGCAAGGTGCGCGCTGAAGACGTTCTTGCGCGCCTGTCGGGCGAGAACACCACTGCGGATGCGTCCGCGTAGAGCACATCTAACTGTAGAGTAAAGGAAACCTGAAACATGTTTGAACACTCAAAAGCCTGGATCAACTTCAACTATCTTTGCGTCAGCGTCGCCTTCTTCATGCTTGGCGCGTCGATTTTCCTGATGCCGGTGAACCTCGCCACCAAGGGGTATCTGGCGATGGGCATTGTCTTCCTTTCCGGATCGCTCGTCACGCTGGTGAAGACCATCCATGACCTGCGCATCCAGAAAGAGGTATCGTCAAAGCTTGAGCGCGCGAAGCAAGACCGTCTGCTCAAGGAGTATGTCGAGAACAACTAGCGGAAGCGGCGTCCGGCGGCGAGCCGCCGCCGGACGTCTCGCCGGTTAACCATGACATCCGTGCGGTAAAGCCCTGATCAATTTTAGGGCTCTACTTTTTGGTCTCGTTTGAATTCTGCGATTCGCAAAACGGGGAGTATTTAGGCATGTCGATCACGGGCGCGGGCGCTCCCAGGGGCGCATTTCAAATTGGCGAGGGTCGATTGGCGGCCGCCCTTTGCGCGTTGTTTGGCCTGCTTTCGCTGATGGGGGTTCTCGCCTTTCGCTTCCCTGCGTTGCTGACGACGCCGCATTTGCGAGCAACCTACGATCCGGATCATTTGCGGATCCTGATGGCTGCAGGCCTCATCGTTTGCGCCGGGTGCGGCGCGTTCGCCCTCTACAAGCGCGCCTCGCTGGCGCTGGCGTTTCTGGGCCTCGCGGCCGCCGCGGCATGCCTAGCCCTGGGCGGTCCGGCCGTCGCAATTGGCGAGCTTAAGCCGACGCCATTTTATATTGGCCTCGATTGGTTCGTAATCGGTCTTTTGACGACAGGCGGCGCTTTTGTGCTGATCGAGAAGCTTGCGCCTCTGCGCCGCGAACAGCCGGTCTTGCGTGAAGACTGGACCCTCGATCTGAAGCACTTCTTCATGTTCCATCGGCTGATCGGGTTTTATCTCTTCGCTGGCAATTACATTGTCCACGAATGGTTTTCGTGGATGATCATTCCGGGCGTTGGCGGGGCGGTGCGCGAACTGCCCTTCCTGGTTCAATTCCTGCTGATCCTCGTCGCAGTCGATTTTGCGCAGTACTGGGTGCACCGACTCTACCATTCGCCAGGCTTTTTCTGGCGGGTGCATTCTGTCCATCATAGTGCGGAGCATATGGATTGGCTTGCGAGTTCGAGGCTCAACGTTATTGAACCGCTGATCACGCGCACGCTCGGTCTTCTCGCCATCGCGGTATGCGGGTTCGATCAGGGGCCAATCAACGCCTACATCCTGTTTATCGGCTTCCACGCGACGTTCATCCACGCAAACTGCGGGATCGAGTTCGCCGCGCTCGAACGGTTTTTCGTCACGCCGAAGCATCACCACTGGCATCATGCGAAAGACGAAGAGGCGATAAACAAGAACTTCGCCGTGCATCTGTCGATCTTTGATCGGATTTTCGGGACCTACTATCTGCCGAAAGCGTGGCCGGAGGCTTACGGCGTTGTCGGCGAAGCGCCGCCAAAGTCGCTGGCGAGGCAGCAACTCCACCCCTTCGCCTGAACAGGTCATCGTCACTGCTCATCGCCGGCGATTGCGCGCTGATGTCGATAAGGCGAGGTCGCGCCCGGTTCGCCTCAGCCGTCCTCTCCTGGGGCGCTTGCCTGGGGCGCTTGGGCCGGCCACGGAGCGGTCATTGTTTCATCAGACCGGGTGTAATATAAGCAATCATCAATAAAAGGAGCGGCCGAGCAATGCCAAATTTTGGCGCCAGCGCAATAGCGGCGTTACTTGCCGCGCTTAATACGACCGCGAGCAAGGGCGTCGACGACCAGACCGCGGCCGCCCCGGCAAATGAGGGAGCGGAAGAAAAATCGGCTTGGATCGCCCATAGCGTTGATGGGCGACTTCACACCTTCACGCCAATGGCCATCCTGAATCAAGGTGATAGCGGCGAATACAAACTGCGCGTTTTCCGGGACGGCGCCGGCGGACGCACCGACAACACTCAGGGCGGGCGACTGCCCGTGGTCGACGATTCGGGCGATCCCGCGACGCTTGCGCGCACTACGATCTCCATTGATGAAGGCGATGACTGGACGATTGAGCTAACTGTGTCGTTCGACGACGGCCGCACGGCCTTCTCGCGATTGACGAGCGCCGCCGCGGAACCGGCGGAAAAATAGGGCGACGAAACCTCGCCCCATCGGCGGGCGCGACGCTCGGCGCATCGCCGACCGCAAGTCCGGCGGGCTTGGATGAACGCCCAGTTAATTCCGTGGAAGGACGATTGTTACGCCCGGAGCGATGATGAACTCGCCGCCCTCCAACGCCTCCACAGGCAGTCCGGCGGCAAGCGGGTCCATCTGCGCCCCAGGGGCGACGAGGCTGGTCGGCGCATTGAGGTCGATCGCGCCGCCGGCGACAGCCTGCTGCGCGTCAATCGACTGGGAGCTCGCGATCGGCAAGCCCTGGAGATTGCGCCGCGCCTCCGGCCGTCCGAGCAGATCGATAATGGCGAGCGCGCGCGCAAGGTCGTCTTCCGTCCGGAATGCGCGGCGAATTCTAAGGCGCGCTTCGGAACAGTCATAGCCCGGCGGCGGCGGGGTCTTGGCGTCCGGCGCGCAGCGATCCCGATATTCGCGCAATTGCTCCACTGACAGGCGCACTTCCTCGCCGTCGGGCCCGATCGCCGCGATCTGGGCCGCAGCGATCTGCGCGGCGATCTGCTCCGCCGCTTCCGGCGAAATCTGCTCCATTCCCGTCCAAGGCGGCGAGCGGTCGCTGGCGGACGGATCTGCCGGTTGGTCGAAGCTCAGCTCGCGAGAGGCGGGATCAACCGCGTCCGTCCGCAGAGGCGGCGGCGCGGCGGCGGCGAGATCGGCGTCAATGTCTTTGTCACCGTCGCCGGCGCAGGCCGCCAGAGCGGCGCTGAAGACAAGCGCCGCGCCGACGCGCGCCAACATCCGAGGAAGCGCGCTCCGATCATTCCGGTCCGCTGTTGCTGACGTCGTCATCGCTGTTCGCTTCCGTTTCCGCGTCACGATTTCAGCTTGTCCCCAAAAGCGGGAAACAAACAAGAATTGCGTCATCGACCGCCGCTTGTCCAATCACCGCCGCGCCCCAGGCGAATGCGTCGCCGCCTCGCCTTATCCGCCTGACGGCGCAGGCGGCGCCCCAAGTGGCATTGGGCCTTCGCCCGGACCGAATTGCTCCACGGTCACGTTCATGCCGTTGCCGAACTGAGTGATTTCCGACGTGTTTCGGTCGCCGTCCTGTTCCAGCGTCGCCTGATTGTTCTCGCCGTCCTGGTTGAGGGTCGCGGTGTTCGTCGCGCCGCCGCTATCCTGAACGATGTCGAATTGATTGTTGTCGCCATTGACGGTGACGATGGCGCCGTTGGCGATCCCCGTCTGCGTGACGGCGCCGTCGTTACCGTCGCCGTCAATATTGGTGGCGACAAGGCCGTTTTGCGCGCCCTGCTGGCTCACATTGACATCCACCCGGCGGCCCTCCCTCGCGACGTTGGCCGCGTTCATCGGCCCGATCTGCTCGATCATCACGAGGCTCGACACGCCGGACTGCGCCTGCGCGGCGGACGCGCTCTTTGCTAACGCTATAGCAAAAGCTCTGAATATCTTACGTCTGAACAATCTAATTGCCCTGATGCGGCGAGACGAAACAGCCTCCGTCTACGGAATATCTCGTAACAAGAGACGTAGAGATTCGGGATCCGCCGGGAGGCAGATGCGTTCCGGTGGGGTAGTTCAACAGGCCTTGCGGAGCAGTGCCAACCTGGTGGAAATTGGCGTTGTTGTTGCTCCCGGTCTGATTGACGACCGACTGGCTGTCGACCAGTTCCTGCGGCACAATTGCCCTATTGTTGTCGCCGGCCTGGACAACAGGCGAGTCGTTGTCGAGGCCGGATTACTCGACGTCGGCGAGGTTGCCTTCGCCGGTCTGCATCACGTCGGAGATGTGGCCTTCGCCAAACTGTCGAACGTGGGCGGTGTTATTGGAGCCGCCTTGATTGATGTCGGAAATGTTGCCGATGCCGTCCTGAAACAGGAGCGCCTGATTGCCGGGATTGCCCGACTTAATGATATTGGACTCGTTGGCGGCGCCGAGCTGGGCGTTCGGCGGTATTGACATCAATCGGACTAGCGACGCCGCCTTTATCGTGGAATAAACGACGCACGCGATCTTGAGTTAGTCGACAGTCTTTCAGAACAAGGCGCGGGCTTACATCCGAACGTTTTGGTTAAGGTCGCGATTGATTCCGTTTGGTGGGAGACGCGAATGCGATATTTCAGTGGAAGTGAAACCCTTAGGCCGGAATGGCGTGTTTTCTGCGTCGCTGGCTTAGTATTTTTGTCATCGGCGGCGTGCGCCGGCGCGCCGCGAGATGGAGATGAAGAGCCGCTCAGCGCCGACGCGGTCGATCCTTCTTCGCGCAACCTGCAGATTGCTGGCCAGACGCCGCTAAATGGCGCTAGCCTTCGCGTTGACCAAATTGGCGATGCCGCTTTTTCCGTCGCGACCACGCAAATTGACCCAGGAAAAGCGTTACCAGGGCTGACCATAGCGCAATTGCGCGCATACGTCGATCGCTGCGCACCTGGGGCGAAAAAACCACTTCCTTCAGCGAATTGTTCGGAACTGCGGCTGATGTTCAGCCGCTCCATGCGCTCTGACGACGAGATCGCTGGCGCGCTTGCGGTACTCGATCGGCTCGGACTTCCGGAATCGGACGGTCTGGTAGCGAGACTGGAAAAAGGCGATTTGAGGGGGCTCGACGCGCAGGCGGTAGCAAGCGGCCTTCTAGAGCCCACGCCAACGCCGGAGCCGGAGAACTCCGAAGAAGACAATGGCCTCGGCTCGGGCGTCGAAGGCCTTGGCGGTGCGATCGGAATCATCGTCCAGACGCCTGGGGAATGAACGAGGCGCTGTTTGTGTGCGGGGCGGCGACCGCTTTGACGCTTTAAATTTCTGCGGCAACCGACCTTGCCGCGCCACAATCGTGAATTCACGAACGGCATTGGTTCTGACGGCTGAAGCGACCCGGCGGAACAGCTAGTCGCCCTTGCTCGATAGCGTCTCAAAGAACTCGCGCCCATCGTCGAAATTGACCGTTAGTTTCACCCACCATTCGTCTCATTCATCAACTGAGATAGAACCTCGGGTAAGGGCGACTTCAGCGCCTTCATCGATGATGGGCAGCTTACCGGTTTGCTTGTTCTGCATGCGTCCAGCTGTGCAATCGCGCTCAATTGCGAGCGTATAACGACCGGAGTCCCCCGCGCTAAGCTTGGCCTTGGCGGCAAACAAGAACTGGCGACCATTGATGCAGCGATCGACCCAAACAGTTTTTTCCGGCATCTCAGCCTACGTCTTACACCCGGCTAAGTTGCGGTCTTGGGGCGCACCTTGAACCACGACCGGTGAATTACCGCGACGCCGTTCCACTGACGCGGGCTTGCCCAGGCGTCCACTTCTTTCGTTTGAGGCGGTTCGGCGTTAACTGCGCCTGATGCAACAAGGCGCCGCAGGGCTCCTCCTGGGGAGATGAGCATGGCGGCTCCGTGGTCTTAGCGGCCGGCGAAATCCAACCGCTACTTCGAGCTCACGAATAGCGCTCGTCCGTCGCATTGCACGTAATACAAAAAGAGAACGCTGTTGGGCTCTATCGCGAAGCATCCGAGTTGCGCTCTAAGAGCATCCATTCGTTGAGTGCTGCTCTAAGGCTTTTCGGCTGTATCAAATTCGCTGCAGTGGCTTGGTAGGGCCGCGAGCGACGTTCGTATTGGCGGTTGATTTTGCGAACGGCGATTGCGTGAGGGTTTAGCAGTCCGCGCCGGCCATCTCAGGCAGAGTGATTCTCTGCATGTCCGAGACGATCGCAGGCGTATTTCGGTCTTTCGGTGATATGCTCACTGTTGGTCTTTAGCGTGCCGCGCCACCTAAGCAGCCATAACGCGCGCAACCGTTGTTTGCTGACAAATTGATCGCGTCCCTTCTTCAGACCAAGATAAGCGCGTCCGGCCTGCGCCCATAAGTCGTCCCCGAAATGGCTCCCAAAATGAGTGGACACTCAGAGCCGACAGTGAGAATAATGCCCCCTAATGATACCGGATGAAATGGCTCGCGCGCATCGCCTAATCGGTCGTCGAAAACAGATTTGGTGGAGCGCTAGGGGGGGGTGGACGAGATGAAATCAATTGCACTTAAGTTTGCTCGCAGCGGAGTTGTTATCTTGTTGCTTGCTGCATCGTCAATTCACGTCAGTTCCGCCCAGGAGCTCGTCTACGAGCCGATAAATCCGTCTTTTGGCGGCAACCCTTTCAATAGTAGCCACCTCTTGGCGCTTGCGAATGCGCAAAATGACTTCGATCCGCCCGTGGAACCGGAAGACCCCGGCGCCGATCTCGACAGGTTTATCCGCTCGCTCGAAAGTCGTCTGCTTTCTGGATTGGCGAGCGAAGTGTCCAACGCGATTTTTGGAGATGACGCGCAGGAATCCGGTCGGATTGTTTTTGGCGACCAGACAATTGAATTTGCTCGCTCGCTTGAAGGTATTGAACTGAGGATTATTGAGGCTGATGGATCGACAACGGTGATTACTGTGCCCACGTTAATCACCGACGATGGCATGAATGCGACCGGCAGCAGTATTGGTCTTGCGGCGACCGGTAGCAGTGTCTCCAATTCCGCGTTGTCGGCCGACCCGCTGGCGGCGGCGGGCGCTCCACCAATCAACTAAATGCGATGAGCAGAACGGGGGCACATGCGGAGTTGACGATGGGGGTTGGGGTGACGACGGCGAAGGCTGTCTTGAGAGGGGTTGAACAAGTTATTTTCGGCCGTTTTCCAAGGGCGGCGGCGCTTGCGCTATTTGCGCTGCTCGGTGCTTGTTCGATACCGCCAGCTTCGAGCCCGGTGTTTACGGCCGAGGCTAGAGTTTCGAAGATGACGCGCACCCAAGAGTTGCTTCTGGGGCTGGCGCCGGCGGGTTCGAAAATTCCTGTGGCGGTGTATGGCTTCGCCGATAAGACCGGTCAGTTTAAGCCGACCGACGCTGGACAGACGCTCTCTCGCGCCGTGTCTCAAGGTGCGGACGCTATCCTTGTGAAGGCGCTCCAGGACGCAGGTGACCGCAGCTGGTTCACCGTCATTGAGCGTGGCAGCCTTAATAACCTCCTCAAAGAACGTCAGATCATATCCGAAATGCGCCAGCGCTATTTGGGTGAGGCGCGCGTGAATCCGCAGGCATTGCCGCCTTTGTTGTTCGCTGGCGTCCTTCTTGAAGGTGGCATTGTCGGATTTGACACCAATATCCAAACTGGCGGCGCTGCAGCGCGATACCTAGGGGTGGGCGGTCAAACAGATTATCGGCAGAATGTGGTTTCGGTTTATTTGCGGGCGGTTAGCGTCAAGACCGGCGAGGTTATGGCGTCGGTAACGACCGAAAAGTCCATCGCGTCTATTGGCGTTGCCGGCAATGCGTTTCGTTTTGTGACATTTGACAATATTCTCGAAGCCGACGTTGGCTACACGTCGAACGAGCCCGGTTTGCTAGCTCTGCGCCAGGCTATCGAGAAGTCGGTCTACGCCCTCATCATGGAAGGCGCTGAGATCGGGCTATGGAGTTTTCAGGACCGACGCCTGGGTGCGCAGTACCTACAAGAGTATCGTCGCGAGCGCGCTGGCGTGTTTGACGTTTCGGCGAATGCCGCGGCGACTAGGCAGGCGGCCGCAAGCGCGAACGAGAAGCAGCGGCGTGGCCTGTTTTCTCGCATCTTCTCGCCGAAAAAGGCCTTAAGAACTAGCAACCCGGTGGAGTCCAAGTCGCAGGGGGCGGCGCAGCCCACGGCATCTGGCCGGTCGGTGCAGACGGGCTCACCGAACGGAGTTTCTCGGGTAAACGCTTCTAATAAAGGTCCGCCGAGGCAACCTGTGCAACAACGCGCTCCGACCCAATAGTATTCTCCAAGCGCGCCCCGTGCCGCACCGGCTTGCCCGAAACCTCAAACCGCTGTTTCAGATCAATACAGCTACGCATCAAAACGTGGCGACGACGTCTTTACCGTCTGCTTTACCGTCTGTGGCAACGACCGCATCCGAGACATCAAGGCGGCTAAACCGAGCGCCAATGTGGCTACAACCTCTGGAAACAATCGATGGAATTTATTCAGTCGGCTCGCGTTTTAGTCGGTTGACAACGCCACGTGTACACGCGCAGCGCTGCGAGGTGCATCCCTCGGCGAGGCGGGCGCATTCGGTTGCCGCGGGACGTCGCAGGGAGGCAGCCGAGCAAGCTTTAAGGTGCTGGCCTCCGAGCCTGTTTGAGTCTCGTTATGAACTGCAAAAACTTGTTACTTGATCTGCGAGATTGATGAATTGCTTGCTTGTAATATCTCGCTAACCACGTACAACAGCTTCTAAAGGGGATTGGGGAGGAGCCACCTCGCATGCAACTCACATGATCGATCCGGCGCCATAATTGCGACGGTCGTGGCGCGGCGCGATATGAAGTGAGCGCCAAGGACAACGGGATTTCTGGGTTAACCGACGCGCCGCCATTAATAGACGGCGGTTACCGAGGGTGACCAGAAATGGAGGACGTGGAACCGGCTTAGGACGGTCTCGTCAACCGCGAAAGCGGCGGCGGGGAGCTTAAGGGCGGGGTAGCGGCTTCCGCATGGTGATCTCGGGCGAATGGCAGTTCGCCCGTGATCGCCGTCACCAAACGTCGGCGAATTGTTCGCCGGGACAAAGGTATGCCGGGTAAGCAACGCGTATGTCACGGACAACGTTTTGTGATGCAAAAGCCGCTGGGGAAGCAAATACCACGTGTGGCCTTTTTTCGCAAACTCGTTATTGGGGAGTCGTGGGCGGCCTTAGCCGTCAAACGACTGCCCATCGTGATGTAGTCGCGCGCGAGAAAAGCGTCGCAACGATGGGCGGCGCGTCCAGCATGTCTTTTCCCGAAAGAACTCTTGGTCGTCGTTTCTTGCAGGCCCAAGCGCATGAGGCGCTTCGGTTTCTGTTGAACCTCAACCACAGACTTCAATCGAAAGGGAAAGTCTCATGTTGAAGAAACTCTTGGCCGGCGCATCTGCGTTGGCGATGGTGTCGGCAACGGCGCACGCAACGAACGTCTCGACGGTTACCCAAACGGAAGACAACAACACGGCGATCGTCGACCAGACCCAAGGGGTTGGCGCAAACGAGTCGACGATCATCCAGGACAACAGCGATAGCGGCGACGGCCACTACGCCGACGTGCAGCAGGGCACCACGGTAGGTGGTCCGTTTGTAGACCCGGCAAATGTTTCGACGGTTACGCAAGCTGGCTCCGGCGAAGGTTTTGCCCTCGTAACACAGGACGGCGATGGTTTTGTTGGCGCAAACACCATCGTGATCGATCAGGACACGCTAGCGGACGGCGCGCCGACCCTCACGGCAGTTGGTCGCGACCGCGTTACTGAAGTTCCTGGTACGTGGAATGCTGTAGCGACCGCGACCCAGGCCCCAGGCGCCGGCGCCGGGAACTCGATTGTTATCGAACAGGTCGGTTCGGCCAACACCGCCACGTCCACCCAGGGCGACGACGCCATCCTGTTCAGCGACAATAACTCATCGACGATCTTCCAGCAGGACACCAACCCATTCTCTGATGGCGTCAACGTTGCGACCGTTTCGCAAAACGGTGATGAAAATACTTCTACCGTCACCCAGCAGGGCGATGGCGGCGTTGGCGACAACTTCGCGGACGTCCTTCAGTCCGGTAACTTCAACACGTCGGATGTCACTCAGGAAAGCAACAATGGCGGCGATCAGATTGCTGACATTGATCAAACCGGCGACGGTAACACGTCCTCTGTCGTCCAGAAGGACGCAACATTCGGCGAAGTAAATTCCGCGACCGTCATGCAAAGCGGCGACGGCAACGGGTCGATCGTTGACCAGGAAGACAATTTTGGCGGCAACAACACCGCCGAGATTGCTCAGTCGGGCAACAACAACTCCTCGGACGTTAACCAGGAAGTGAACCTCCAGGGCGCCGGCACCGACAATTTCGCGTCTGTTGATCAGTCCGGAAACGACAATGAGTCGGAAATCGACCAAGACGACGGCGTCAACACCGCCGAGGTTGTTCAGTCGGGCGACGACAATGAATCAACGATTACACAGCAGGATCCTGCGTTCTTTTCTGCGTTCGGCGAAAACACGGCGTCCGTGACGCAGACGGGCGATCGCAATGATTCAACCGTCAATCAGGGTACGCCTAACGCAGGACCAAACGAAGCAATCGTCGTCCAAAACGGCAACGACGATTCGTCGACCATCACCCAGGACGGCGACGACTTCGCGAACGTCGAGCAGAATGGCACTTCGTTCAACGTCTCGACCGTCACCCAGGGCCTCGGCGCACAAACCGCTGACGTCTTCCAGGATGGCTCGAACCTGTTCTCAAACGTGATCCAAAGCGGCGGTGACGGCAACGAAGCGACCGTCGTTCAAACGGGCGACGCCAATACGTCTAACATCGAGCAAATCGGCAACAACAACACTGCGCTCGTTGTTGAATTGGGCGGTTCGGGCAACATGTCTGACATCGACCAAATCGGCGACGACAACTTCGCGGGTTATGGCGTCTTCGCTGGCACGTCCAACACGTCCACGATCTTCCAGGAGGGCGCCAATAACGACGCTGCGAACATTCAGGTTGGCGGTTCTTTGAACAACTTGGCGATCACGCAGATCGGCAACGACAACGACGCGCTTGGCGTTCAGCTTGGCGGCAACAACAACAACTCCGACGTCCTCCAGACGGGCGACAACAACACGGTTCTCGCTCTTGAGGTGACTGGCGACAACAACGTTTCCACAATCACCCAGACGGGCGACGACAATGAGGCGTCGATTGCTCAGTCGGGCGACGACAATAACTCGTCGATCTTCCAGACCGGCACGTTTAACGTGGCGTCGGCTGATCAATCGGGCAACGGCAACACGTCGCTTATCGACCAAAGCGGCTTCGATAACGAGGCGACGCTTTCGCAAGCAGCCAACGGCGGGCTCTCGGAAATCTTCCAGACCGGCGACAGCAACATCGCGACGGTTAGCCAGGACGTCATTGACGGCAGCACGTCGACGGTTACCCAAACCGGCAACTTCAACGTTGCTACGGTTTCGCAGTAAGCGTTGAGCGACTTGTTCGGGGGCGGCTTTGTCCGCCCCCGGATGTCTTTCGCAAAAGGGCGGTGCGCGGGGGCCCTGTGGATTGCCGGCGCAGCAACGTCAATAGAGCGGTCCTTGTCGTCGCTAATGCTCTGGCGGCGGTAAGAACGAATTACTCGGCAGCCAGGATGTCGGGTGCGCCAAGACTAACTCGCCTGCGCTCATGCATTTAGACACTGGCAATTAAGCGAGCACTGATAGGCATGCTTGAAAAACGCTCTTTCTGTACCCCATTTATGATGGCCTGTTTCGCCGCCGCTATGCTGGCCGCAGGCCAGAGCCGCGCTGCTGAAACGATGCAGGCGCAAGGTGCAGACGCCACCGCAAGCGCCAATGTCGATGTGAGTACTGATCAAAATGCCGATCCGACAGCCACAACTGAGCCGCAGCACGTCACCATAGCTGTCGCGCCCGGCGGCAACCGTTGGCACACGGTCTCTCAAATTCAGGGCGACGCCCTCTCGACCGCCGCCGCCTATCGCCGGCCGCGCTTACGAAAATTGTCGATTATCGCCTCGGAGGGCGAGGCGAATGAAACAAGCGTGACCCAAAAGTCTTCGCGTGCACTCAATCTCGCCAGCATCGCCCAGAACGGCATAGGCAACACGATCGTGGTCGATCAGTCGGCGACGGGAACGCGGGCGGGCGATGCGAATGCGGCGCTCGTCCAACAGTCCGGCGAGGCAAACATCGCGGAAGTCACGCAACAAACAAGCGCCGCCTTTGCAAGCGGCTTCGCAAACGCCGCCGCAATTAATCAGAATGGCGACCGCAATACGGCGACGGTAAACCAGAACGGGTCGGGCAATGTGGCGCTGCAGGAGCAGACCGGCAATGATAACGTCTCGAGTATCCTGCAAACCGGAAACGACAATTTTGCCGTGCATCGGCAAGTTGGCGATGGTTTGTCTTTGCCGGATGGCGTATTCGGCGGTGTTGGCATAGAGCAGACTGGCGGTGCGGCGATTATCGTGGAACAATATGATGCGGCGAACGCGCCCTTGCCGGCAGGGCCATAAAGACGGGCGCGATTGGCTTTATCGCCGGACCTTTTGTCGAAGAGCGCGATTAGTTCCATTTTGTGGGAGGCGCGAATGCGAGATGTCTGTGGAAGTGTGATCCGTAGGCAGAATCGCAGAGTGTTCCGCGCCGCTGGTGTTCTCGTCTTTTCCGTGTCCGCCTGCGCCGGCGCAGCTGACCCCGCGTCACGAGGGATGAAGGCTGCGGAACAGGCTCAGCTTAATGGCGCAAGCCCAGGCATTGACCAAATTGGCGATGGCGTTGCGTCTGTAGGCGCTGACCAGATTGGTTCGGTAGAATGGGCGCAGGGCCTGACCGTCGCGCAATTGCGTGCGTACACAGATCGCTGCGCGCCAGACGCGAAAAACCCGCTGCCGGCTGAAGATTGTTCAAATATACGACTTATGCTGGGCAGTTCCATGCGGTCTGACGACGAGATCGCGAGGGCGCTTGCGATACTCAATCGGCTTAGCCGTCCATAAGCGCGCGAAGCCATTCAGTTTTGCTTGTCCGGCCCGCCATGAGGTTCGGCGAAGCTTCCAGGGCCTTGCGCGGTTGTCGTCGTTCGTCGTTGCCGCTCCACGAGTAATTGGCGCTGTCGATTTTGGCTGGACCAATTCAGCATGAATGTTGCTGGCGGAAATGATTTCGTTTCAGTCTGTTCTTTCACGCTTGGAGCTGTGTTTAGGCATGGGGAATATCGCCTATGCGATCCATGACCGCGTGACGACGACCGGCTATGACGCGATTGGGCGGGTAGCCTCGCAGACTTATGCCTGACCGCGTCGCCAGCAAACAACGCCGCTCCGACACTGTTCCGCGAAGCCGCACATATGTTTAAGGAGGGCGGATCTCAGCTGGTTCCAATGGAACTCACGGCGAACTGCGCCGACAACACTGAATTTCCGATCGAAATACGCGCGAAACACGCTGCTCCCCTGTCTAGCCCCATTAGACTGGACCATTCTGAAGTTGAATTTCCGGCGCTGGAGGACGCATACCTAGGGCTTGGTGTGGGCGGATTGTGTTGTACTGCCTGAGCCAAGTTTTGATAACAGTTTTTGCTTGATCGATTGTGTGGAACCACTCTGTATTTAGGACCTCTCGGCGCAGCGTTCCATTGAAGCGCTCGTTGTATCCGTTTTCCCAAGGCGAGCCTGGCGCTATGCGGATCGGCTTGACGCCGATCTT
The DNA here is from genome assembly GCA_039819085.1 of Pseudomonadota bacterium. GTDB lineage: Bacteria > Pseudomonadota > Alphaproteobacteria > Caulobacterales > Parvularculaceae > MED-G105. Next base: position 205 of record JBCBSQ010000005.1, on the reverse strand, counting down.
GCTCAGCCAGCGTTGAAAGTTCTCGGATAAGAACTCTGGTCCGTTGTCGGAGCGTATAAATTCTGGCTTCCCGTATTTGAGCAGAAGCGGATAAAGCGCTTCCAGCACCTACGCCGCGCCCATTTTAGATCTGACCTCTACGCATAGAGCTTCGCAGCTACAAAATGCTCACTGTGATCGATGACTATACCCGCGAAGCTCTATG
>JBCBSQ010000004.1:0-179042 GCA_039819085.1 Pseudomonadota bacterium | reverse complement strand
CGTGCCGAATCTTGTCAGCGTGTTCGGGTACACGAACGCTTCCTGGACCTTGCGCGCTGATCTTGTTAGCGATTTCACTTGTCGCCTCTTGAGCCGCATGAAGGCGGTCGGGAAGAGCGTCGCAACGCCGATTAATGACGACCCGTCGATGCCGCGCGAACCCTTCCTGGATTTCTCCTCAGGGTATGTGAAGCGGGCCGAGGAGATCCTGCCGAAGCAGGGGCGCTGGCCGTGGCGGCATCCGCAGGACTATTTCCGAGATCTCGTCGGCCTCCGCTACGGGAAGATTGAAGATGGCGTGTTGCGCCTGACGCCGGTGAAGGCGCGGGAGGCGGCTACTGCGCGCGAGGCGGTTAAAGCCGCGGCGGAGTAAGCGCGAGAGCAGGGCTGCCTAGCTCGCCATTCTGTCTTCGTTGGCGATGGGCGCCGGCGTTGCGTTTCGGTCCGGCGACAACAGGCCGAAGAGATTGGCGTCGACAATTCCCCTGCGGATGAAAGCGGCGCGATCGGCCTCAGGCCGCCAGCCGAGAACCTCTTTTGCGACGCCGTTGGCGTAGGGCGACAATTGCGTGCGTGATTTCCAGTCCCGATAGGTCGGCTTTGAGACGTTCTTTTTGCGCGCGAGGGTCGTCTTCAGCGCGTATTTGATCAGGTCGACGACATAATAAGACCAGATTGATTTCGGCGCGGCGCGCATCTTGACGCCGTTCGCCCGGCCGACTTCGTCAAAGTACTGTTTCGCGGAGAGCATCGGCTCGCCGATGAGATTGAATGATCGGCCGTCAACGCCGTCCGCCTCCATCGCCTGAACGAGCCCTTCGGCGACGTCTTCAACGAGGACAAATGGCAGGGTGTTGTCGCCGCTTCCCCAGAGCGTGCAGGACGTGGAGCCCGACCATTTGGCGATGCCCCAGTGCTGGAGCGGGCCGCCGCGTCCGATGACGATCCCGGGGCGGACGATGACGAGCTTCAACTCGGCGTCTTTGGCGATTTCCATAAGTGCAGCTTCGCAAGCCGCTTTCGATCGGGCGTACAGGTTGCGGCCCTCGAGGTCCTCGTCGAAAGGCGTCTCTTCAGTGATGGCCCGGTCAGGATCAGAGGCGTCATAACTGTCGATGGTGCCGGTGTAGACGAGGCGTGGGCGCGACGGCGTATCGGCGACGCATTGGCCGATGAGCTGCGTCACTTTGACGTCGTTCTCGACATAATCCGCCCACGTATCGCCGAGCGCTTTGGCGAGATGAAAGACGCCGTCGACGCCCTCAAGCGCCGCTTTCAGGTCGTTTTCTGATTTCAGGCCGCCAGTGAAGATCTCCACCCGTCCGTCGGCGCGCAACATGTCATCAGGCCGTCCGCGGGAGAAGACGCGAACCCGGTGGCCTTTGTCCGCGAGCGCGCTCGTCAGCGCCCTGCCGATAAAGCCGGCGCCGCCGATCACCAGCATTGTCTTGCCTGTCGCTGCGGCGCTCGATGGCGCTGATGCGCGCGACGCCCCTTCGGTCGGCGCTGGCGCCTTAATGGCAGGCGAGGCCTTTTCCACGGTGGCCTCAATCATGGCGATGGCGCGTTCAGCGAGCTGCGGCGCAAGGCGAGGATCGACCGGCGCAGCGTCTCGGACCGAACGATGGAACGACGCGACGGCGCGCGCGATGGAAAGTCCGTATGGCGTCAGCGCGTTGAGGGAGGCGAGTTGCCGGGCGGCGTTGGCGACGCCGTCAGCGGCCGCGCCCGCGGCAAGGCCCAATTGCCTCTGTAAGGGGCCGATGACGATATCGGCGTTCACGGACTGATCGCGCCGATAGCAGTCGTTTGCGAAGTCGACTTCGGCGAGCGCGCCGAGGCCGCGCGCGCGCACGCTTCGGTCGTCCTGCCCTTCGATAAGAGAGAGGTTGACGCCGATGGCGGCCTCGCCGCTGCGGCCCTCGATGCGCCAGCCCTGGTATTGCCGAGCGCCGCCCGGCATGGCGATGGGGTAGCGCGGTTCGGCTGAAAGGATCTCCACGTCGTCAAACAGGTCAGCGACGAAGGCGAAGAGATGCGAGCCGATTTCGAAGAGGATGTTCTCCGGTTTCCTCAGCATCCAGAGGTTAAAGGGGCCGGACCGGAAGGGCTGCAAAGGGAAGCGCCAATTTGCGTCCAGCGAGTCGATTGGTCCCATGACGCCGGACGCAATGTCACGCTTCAGCCGCTCATAGGCGGGCAGCATCAGGAAATTGTGGTTAACGCCAAGCGCGACGTTCCTCTGCGCCGCCAGATCCGCCAACGCTGCGCAATCAGCCGATGACAGCGTGAAGGGCTTTTCAACAAAGGCCGCGACGCCCGCATCGAGTATCATACGGGCGCAATCCATATGCGCGTTTGGCGGTGTTAGAACATGGATCACATCAAGCCCGCCATCGCTCAGCATGGCGTCAAGGTCCGTGTAGATCCTGTTGATCCCGCGGCCCGCGGCGAAACTCTTCGCGGCGGCTTCGGACCGATCGCACACTGCCGCGATCTCAGCGCCCGCGCGCGCCGCCGCATCCGCGTGCCAGTCGGAGATATAGCCGGCGCCGAGAAGGCCGATCTTCAGTTTGCGATTGCTCATGATGCGCTTTCGTTTCGTCCGTCGACGGCGGTTTTGTATTCAACGATGCGGACCTCGCCGAACCGCTTCTTCCAGCGATAGGCGAGGATGCCGTAAAGATTTGCGAACTTTGCGAGGATCAGGAACCCGGCGTGGATCGCCGCAGCCTTCGGATTGCCTGTCTCTTTTGTAAACCGCAGCGCGGTCCGTGCGAACGAGACGCCGTAAAGACTAAGGAGCGCGAGGCTCCAGCCGCCGGTGATGGGCGCGCCGCCAATGGCGATCAACGGAATCCAGAGGCCCCAGATCCAGGCGCGCCGTCGGGGGGCGGCGAAATAGCCCTCATGCAGATCGCCGACCTGGGCGTAGGCGTGGCCGGCCCGCGCCGCGCGCGCCCACCACTGGCCGAAGCGGGTCATGTCCGCGTCGTGCCAGCACATGTCGTGATCGATCCTGACGACGCGTCGCCCTGTCGCCCGAACGCGAATGCAGAAGTCATCATCCTCCGCCGCGATAACCTCAGGGTTGAAGCCGCTGACATCGCGGAATGCGCTGGCGCGGGCCATGAATATGCCGCCACAGGCCTCGATGTCACCGATGGGGCCGTCCCATTCCAGATCACACAGAAGGTTGTAGACGCTCGCGCCCGGACGCCGTTCGCGGCAGCGTCCTGTCACAATGCCGATGTCCTGGTCAGCGGCGAGCGTGGTCGCGGCCGCCTCAGCGAAGCCGTCGATAAGGACGCAATCCCCGTCGATTAACATCACCAATTCGGTATCCGGCCAGCGCGCCATCAGCGCGTCGAAGCCGTGATTGCGCGCCCGCGCGGCCGAAAAGGGACCCTGCGTCAGGCGCTCCACATGAGCGGCAAGGCTCTCGGCAATGGAGACGCTGTCGTCGCTCGACGCGGAATCCACATAGACGACGCGATCGGAAAGCGCCGTCAGGGACGCAAGGCACGCGCCGATGCGCGCGCCCTCATTCCTGCCAATCGCGATGTATCCGATGGCGTTCGCCATGCCTGCTCCGGGTTCAAAAAAAGGACAGATTTTCGAGGCGTTTATGGCCTCGGCGCGCCCCGCGCAACCGCCGCCGCAAAGAGTATTCCAGCCGCAATGCGGCGCTTTTCGGGATCAGTTAAGCCTTCGGCGACTTAGAAAGGATAAAGATGACCCTTCCGTCGAACGCACCTATATGGCGAGCGCGCGGGCGCAAACCGGCCCGGCGAGGCGTCGACGCGAGAGGACCATCAAGCCAGTGAAGCACTCACGTAGCCTCGCCATCATCGGCTGCGGTTTTGTCGCCGACCTCTATATGCGGTCCCTGCAGCTTTACCCCGAGATCGATATCGCCGCGGTGTGGGACCGCGATCCAGCTCGATTGTCCGCCTTCGCGGCGCATTGGGGTGCCCCCGCGGCCGCCTCTCAGGAAGACCTCGTGTCGACGGCGCGCGAGCGCGGCGCGCTTGTCCTGAACCTCACCAATCCACGTGAGCACTATGGCGTTTCGCGGGCCGCGCTGGAGGCGGGTCTGGATGTCTATTCGGAAAAGCCGCTCGCGGACGAATTCGAAAAGGCGAAGGCGTTAAGCGAATTCGCGGGCGAAGGCGGACGCATGATCGGTTCCGCGCCGTGCAACTTCTTGAGTGAATCCGCGCAGCTCGCGATCGCGGCCCTGCGCGAAGGGCGCATCGGCGCGGCGCGGCTCGTTTATGCGGAGCTTGACGACGACTATATCCCTGCGGCGCCCTATCGTTCGTGGGCGTCGGAGTCCGGCGCGCCCTGGCCTTATGAAGACGAGTTTGAAGTCGGCTGCACGCTTGAGCACGCGGGCTATTACCTGACCTGGCTCATGGCGGCGTTTGGCTCGATTGATGTCGTGGCCGCCGCGTCGGCGGAGATCATCGAGGGCAAGCCGGTGGGCGATGATGGCGCGGCCCCTGACTATTCCGCCGCGACGCTTTTCTTCCGGTCAGGCGAAGTCGCGCGCCTTACCTGCTCGATCGTTGCGCCCCATGATCATCGGTTCCGGGTGTTTGGCTCTGACGGCGTTTTGTCCGTCGAAGACTGTTGGCGTAATGACGCGGCCGTGCGCATCCATCGGCGGTTCACGGTGCGCCGGCGCCTGGTGACCAATCCGATCGCGGAGCGTGTGCGCGCAGTTGGGGAGACCCACAAGAAAGTCGGCCGCACGGGCGCGGCTGCGATGAATTTCGCGCTTGGCCCCGTAGAGATGCTCGACGCGCGCGCTGAGAATCGGCCATCGCGCGTGAACGCGGACTTTGGCTTGCATCTGACCGAAGCGACGCTTGCGATCCAGAACGCTGGCCGAACGTCGGCGCCCTATCAGATGACGACAAGCTGTCCGGAAACGCCCCTGGCGCTCTGGGCGAAGCTGCGGCCCCGGCGTGTGGTTGGGCTGGAGCGGCGCATCAGCAAATTGACCGAGGCGTAGCGTTATGACTCCAGTTCGTTTTTGCATTTTTGGATCAGGCCGCATGGCGGGCAGGATGGCTGAGGCAATGGCCTCGTCTCCGGCGTGCGCGCCTGTCGCCGTCGTCTCCACGGATCAGGGCCGCCGGGAACGCTTTGCGGCGCGCCACCGTGTGACCGGTTTCGCGAGCTTCGAAGAGGCGCTGAGCGGCGGAGACGTTGACGCGGTTTATGTGGCGAGCGCCAACCCGCGACACGTTGCCGACGCCACGGCCGCAATCGAGGCGGGGCGCCCGACGCTTGTGGAGAAACCGCTCGCGCCAAACGCCGCGGAGGCCGAAGCCCTCTTCGCCGCTGCGGCGGCCCGAAACGTCCTTGTGATGGAGGCGCTCTGGACGCTGTTTCTGCCCGCGTGGCGGGGGTTTATCGACGCCGCTAAAAGTGGTGCCTTAGGGACGCCGCGGCACTTGATGGCGTCCTTTGGGCATGTGACGCGACGAAATGATTTTCCTCGGTTTTTTGATGGTGACGGCGTCATTGGCGATCGGCTGATTTACCCGGTCGCGCTGGCCGTCGCCGCGTTCGGGAACGCGCGCGTAACGAGCGCGGGCGTGGACAGGGACGCCGACGGCGCGCCGACCCATGCGGCGCTGACCCTCCGGCACGAAACGGGCGGCGTGAGCCAGCTCGCCGCCTCGTTCGACGTTGAATGCGAGAACGGCGCGAGCCTCGCCTGCGGGGACGGGGCGGCGCGCCTCGGGCGATCGATCATCGGCGCGGAGTTTCTGGAAGAAGAACGCCGCGCGCTTCAGCGCCCTGGGGATGACGCGGACGAGCCTGGAACCAAAGAGAAGCTCCTTACCGCGATCAAGGCAAAGCCGGCCGCAAGGCGGGCGCAGGCCGCGCTCGGCTCACGCGCGCGATTCCTGTCCTATGGGGCCGATCAATATCACCCGATGCTCGCGCATTTCGCTGACCTCGCGCGAAGCGGCGCGACAGAAAGCAGCGTCGCATCGCCGTCGTTCTCGCTGGCGGTGAGACGCCTTCTCGACGCGACGCTTGAAGGGCGCTGAAGCGATGAAGGTCGGCTATCTCCTGAATTCCTATCCGATGACGTCGACGACGTTTATCCGACGCGAGATCACCGCGCTCGAAGAGCTGGGCGTTGAAGTCGTGCGCTACGCGGTTCGGCCGTGGGCGGAGGAAATGGTGGACGCCGCCGACAAGGAGGAAGCGGCGCGCACGCATTACATTCTCGCAGGCAACATTCGCGGGCTGGCGACGGCGCTTTTGGCGAGCCTGTTCAGCGCGCCGGCGCAGACATTCAAGGGTTTGCGCGGCGCGTGGCGGCTATGGCGCGGCGCCAGGGGCGGACCCGGCGCTGACCTTGTGCGGCATGGCGCGTATTTTCTGCAGGCGGTCTATCTTGCGCGGCGGGCGAATCGTGACGGCGTCGCCCATATCCACGCGCATTTCGCCACCAACGCCGCGGCGGTCGCCATGCTGTCGCGCCTGATGGACGGGCCGTCTTACAGCTTCACGGTTCACGGACCGCATGACCTCTTCGATGCGCCGCTTCTATCGATCGCCGACAAGATCGAAAACGCGGCGTTCGTTGCGGCGATTACGCGATACTGCGCCTCGCAATTGCGCCTGCATGCGGCGCGGGACGACTGGGAGAAGATCAGAATTGTTGGGTGCGGCGTCTTTCTCGACGAGTTTTCCGCTGCGCCCGCCACGGACGCGCAAACGCTCGTGTGCGTCGGACGGTTGTGTCCGGAAAAAGGCCAGTTGGCGCTGCCGGCGATCGCCTCGCGCCTTGCGGACGCTCACCCCGAGCTTCGAATTGAACTTGTCGGCGACGGACCGGACCGCGCGCCGATTGAAGCTGCGATCGCTGAGTACGGGGTCGAAGACCGCTTCACGCTGCTCGGCTGGCGGGACAACGCGGAGGTCGCCGAGCGGGTGAAAAACGCCCGCGCTCTTCTCCTGCCGAGCTATGCGGAAGGGCTGCCGGTTGTCATAATGGAGGCGTTCGCGCGAGGACGGCCGGTCATATCGACCTATATCGCCGGCATCCCCGAACTGGTGGACGCGACGTGCGGTTGGCTGGCGCCGGCGTCGGATGACGCCGCGCTCGAAGCGGCGATACGCGATGCGCTGGCCGCCGATGTCGACTTATTGGCGAAAATGGGCCGGGAGGGACGCGCTAGAGTCGAATCCCGGCATGATCAACGAGTGAATGCTGAACGACTTAAACATCTCTTTGAGGAGACGTCATGATCGGATTGCTTTCCTTGGTAGTGACCCTCGCGGCGATTATCGCCGCCGGGCTCGCTCTCTATCTGCTTCTTGAGGTCATAGTCGGCCTCGCCGTGCGCCGTCGGCCGCCTGAGGGCGAAGCGCTCGGCCCCGTCACGGTCGTCGTGCCCGCCCATGATGAGGCGGGATCGATCGCGGAGACGGTGTCGAACATCTCCGGCCAGCTGGGGACTGACGACAGAATTCTCGTCGTTGCGGACAATTGCGCTGACGGCACCGCCGAGGCGGCCCGAGAGGCGGGTGCGGAAGTCATCGAACGCAATGACCCTGCGCGCCGCGGCAAGGGCTATGCGCTACAGTTCGCGCTCGATCATTTGCGTGACGCGCCGCCGTCCGCCGTGGCCTTCGTCGACGCTGATTGCCGGCTCGAATCCGGCGCGCTCACGGCCTTGAAGAAAGCGTCCGCCGGTTACGGCAGGCCTGTTCAGGCGCTTTACCTCATGGATCCACCCGCGAACCCGAACGCCCGTCAGGCGCTCGCAGCTTTCGCCTGGACGTTTATGAACCGGACCCGGATGCGCGGGCTGAACGCGATTGGCGGTCTTACCAGAGTGACCGGCTCAGGCGTCCTCATCCCATGGGCGACGGCGGCCGACCTCGACCTCGCCGGCGGCGACATTGTCGAGGATCTGGCGATGACCATTGCGCTCGCGAAGAAAAGCGAGGGGCCGCGGCTCGTAGAGGCCGCAGTGGTGCGCAGCGTCTTTCCGATGGACGCCGATGCGGCGGTCAACCAGCATGCTCGGTGGGAGCACGGCTCGCTTCGCACGCTGCGCAAGGCCGCGCTTCCGCTCTTGCTGAATGGCGCGGCGATGCAGGACCGCCAGGAGACTTTTCTGGGGCTCAACATCGCGATCCCGCCCTTGACGCTATTCGCGGGCCTTCTCATCGGGACGTACCTGTTGGCCGGTTTGTTCGCGCTCCTCGGACAGGGCGCCGCTTACGGCTTCGCGCTCTTCGCGCTGCAGGCGTTTCTTGTCGCGGTGGTCGTCGGCTGGGTCGCGGACGGCCGCAAAGTTGCGCCGCTTTCAAGCTTCAAAGAGCTGCCGGACTATGTCCTTGAGAAGCTTAAAGTCTATGGCGGGGCGGCGCGGCGCTCCACGCAGACCTGGACGCGGACGGGTCGGGACGCGGACCCTGAAGCGAAAGCCTGAACCGGCCTCGGAGCTTGCGCGTCGGCCCATGATCGCGGCCGGCGCGCGAAAAGCTGCATTGCGACGCCGAAACGCGTTGCGTCTCCCGCCCGGCCTGCCGTATGTCAGCGTCCAAATTGACGCTTTCGGGCTTTTTGCGCCGGTCGCGCCGCCTGTCTGATGGGACCTGAACCGGCGCCGATAGCTTTGGCCCCTGAGCTCTAAGTCTCAGGAAGCTCAAAGGCCCAGAAAGCTCTAAGGCTCGGGAAGCTTAAAGGCCCAGGGAACGCAAATGGCCACAGCCGAATTTCTGCTCGACTATCTGCCGATCCTTGTCTTTCTTGGGATCGCGCTTGTGCTTGCATTTGCGTTCACGGTGATCCCCTTGATCGTCGCGCCGAACGAGCCCGACCCCGAGAAGGTCTCAACATACGAATGTGGCTTTGAAGCGTTTGACGATGCGCGCACCAAGTTTGACGTTCAGTTCTATATCGTCGCGATCCTCTTCATCATCGTCGACCTGGACGTGGCGTTTCTCTTTCCCTGGGCGGTGACGTTATTCAATCCGACCCTCGGCGCGGACCGCGATTTCCAGATCTTCGCGTTCTGGTCGATGTTCGTGTTCATCGCGGTGTTCGCCGTCGGCTTCCTTTACGAATGGAAGAAAGGAGCGCTCGAATGGCGATAGACGAACTGAAGCTTGATCGCGCTGCGGACAGCGACGGCGCGGTTTATCGTCCGGATGCGAAGGACCCTTTCTTCTCCGGCTTGTCTGACGAACTCGCGGACCGGGGATTTTTCACCGCGCCAGTTGACGCGCTCGTAAACTGGGCCCGCACTGGATCTTTGCACTGGATGACGTTCGGCCTTGCGTGCTGCGCGGTTGAAATGATGCAGGCGTCAATGCCGCGCTGGGACATGGAGCGGTTCGGCGTCGCGCCGCGGGCGAGCCCTCGTCAGTCCGACGTCATGATCGTCGCCGGCACCCTCACCAACAAAATGGCCCCGGCGCTTCGCAAGGTTTACGACCAGATGCCGAACCCGCGCTACGTGATCTCGATGGGGTCGTGCGCCAATGGCGGCGGGTACTATCACTATTCCTACGCGGTTGTGCGCGGTTGCGACCGCGTCGTTCCGGTGGACATTTACGTGCCTGGTTGTCCGCCGACCGCGGAGGCGCTGATTTACGGCATTCTTCAACTGCAAAAGAAAATCCGCCGCGAAGGGTCGATCGTGCGGTGACGCCGGCCGCGGACGGAGGACGCGCGATGAAGCTGAGCGATTTCGCCAAGGGCGCGGCTGTCGGGGCGGTCCTTTTCGCGCTCCTGTTCGTTTTGAACCGTAGCCTCGGCGCGGACGCCGCGCTTGGCGCTGACATCAAGAGATCGTTCGGCGGCGCCGCCATCGGCGCGGTCGCGATCGCGTTTTATATGCCGCTGCGGCGGCGCATCAAAGAGACAATCAGGAGCGCGAAGTGACGAACGCGGTCATCGATAAGGACGCTGAGCTTCGAGAACTCGCCGAACATGTCGCGGCCTCAAATGAGGAGGACGTATTTGACGTGCGTCTCGCCCATGGCGAAGCGACGGTGATCGCGCGCCCAGACTCGATCGTGCGGCTGTTGAGGTTTCTGCGCGACGATCCTGAATGCCGGTTCCTGCAGCTCATCGACATTTGCGGGGTTGACTATCCGGAGCGCGCGAAGCGCTTCGACGTCGTTTATCACCTTCTCAGCCTTCACAATAATTTCCGTGTACGGGTGAAGGTGGAGGTTCCTGAAGGTCAGCCGGTTCCGAGCGCGCGTGAGGTTTACCCGGCCGCGGACTGGTTCGAACGCGAGGCGTTCGACATGTACGGCGTCGTTTTTTCGGGACACCCCGACTTGCGCCGCATCCTGACGGATTATGGATTCGAGGGATATCCTTTGCGCAAGGATTTTCCGCTCACCGGCTATACGGAAGTGCGGTATGACGACGAGCTGAAAAAGGTGGTCTACGAACCGGTGAGCCTTGTCCAGGAGTATCGCGATTTCGACTATTTAAGTCCCTGGGAGGGCGCGCAGTACGCCATTCCGGGCGATGAAAAAGCCGAGCCAAAGGAGTAGGGCGATGACTGGGAACGCGGGCGTGGAGCGGACCGGGCGGTGCCTTTGCGGGGCGGTGACGTTCAAAGCGACGCCGCAACAGCATGACGACGGTTTGCATGTTGACGTTTGCCATTGCGGCATGTGCCGGCGCTTGATTGGCGGCCCGCTAATGGCTGTGTCGCTCGCAGGCCCGCCAAAGATCGACAATGACGCGCACCTCGGCGTTTATTCGTCGTCTGATTGGGCCGAACGGGTGTTCTGCAAGAAATGCGGGTCGAACCTCTTTTACCGCTTCAAGGACGGGACGATGCACTCGGTGAACGCCGGCGCGCTCGACGACCTCTCGTGCGCGACGTTTCCGGTTGAGATCTTCATCGATGAAAAGCCGGACTTTTATGATTTCGCAGGGGACAGGAAGCGCATGACCGGCGCGGAGGTCATTGCGGCCTTCGCGGGCGGCGAGACGGCGAGCGCCTCGGCGGCCGCCGGCGACGCCCAGGCGAAAAACGAAAAGGCGTAGATCCATATGGCTGACGGCAACGCAAACGTTAGCGAAGTCACCGATTCCGCATCGGACGCGGCGACCGAAGGCAAATTCACGATCAATTTCGGGCCGCAGCACCCGGCGGCCCATGGCGTCTTGCGTCTTGTCGTGGAGCTTGACGGTGAAGTCGTGGAGCGGATCGACCCGCACATCGGGCTCCTGCACCGCGGCACCGAAAAGCTCATCGAACACAAGACCTACCTCCAGGCGATCCCGTATTTCGACCGGCTCGACTACGTCGCGCCGATGAACCAGGAGCACGCCTTCTGTCTGGCGGCGGAGCGTCTTCTGGGCGTTGAGGTCCCGCGCCGGGCGCAGCATATTCGGGTTCTTTTCTGCGAGATCGGCCGCATCCTGTCGCATCTATTGAACGTGACGACGCAGGCGATGGACGTCGGCGCGCTGACCCCGCCGCTCTGGGGCTTTGAAGACCGCGAAAAGCTGATGGTTTTTTACGAGCGCGCGTCGGGCAGCCGGATGCATGCGGCCTATTTCCGGGTCGGCGGCGTGCACCAGGACCTGCCGGATCAGCTCCTTGAGGATATCGACAAGTGGTGCGACGCGTTCCCGAAGACGCTCGACGACATTGACACGCTCATCACCGAGAACCGGATTTTCAAACAGCGCAATGTCGATATCGGCGTTGTGAGCCAGGAAGAGGCGTTCCAGTGGGGCTTTTCCGGCGTCATGCTGCGCGGCGCGGGCGTCGCCTGGGACCTCAGGCGCTCGCAGCCCTATGAGACGTACCCGGAGTATGAGTTCGAGATCCCCGTCGGCAAGAACTCCGACTGCTGGGATCGCTATCTCATGCGCATGGAGGAGATGCGCCAGTCCGTTCTCATCATGAAGCAGGCGATCGCCAAGCTCCGCGCCGAAGGGGCGGGGCCCGTCATGACGACCGACGGCAAGATTTCGCCACCGCGTCGGGCCGAGATGAAGGGCTCCATGGAGGCCCTTATTCACCATTTCAAGCTCTATACGGAGGGCTTTCACGTGCCTGAGGGCGAGGTCTACGCCGCCGTTGAGGCGCCGAAGGGCGAGTTCGGCGTCTATCTCGTCAGTGACGGGACGAACAAGCCCTATCGCTGCAAGATCCGCGCGCCGGGCTACGCCCACCTGCAGGCGATGGACTGGATGAACAGAGGCCACATGCTCGCTGACATCTCGGCCATCCTCGGCTCCCTCGACATCGTCTTTGGCGAGATCGATCGGTAGTCGCGTTTTCTCCTCACCCCGAGGAGCGCCTCCTTTCGGGCGGCGATGTTCCGTCATCCCGGCCGAGCGACGCGAGCGCCGGGATCTCCATACAAACAGCTTCAGCTTGACGGCGGATCCCGGATCGGCGGCGCTGAACGCGCCGCGTCCGGGATGACGACCCCAGCTTAGTCGCCATCCTTCGGGACGCGCCTGGTGGCGCTCCTGAGGATGAGGGCAATGGCTTGCTTGCTTGCCATCCCGGTTCCCGAGTGCTCTCCTTCCTCCGCAACCGGGCCCTGACCGGCCGGTGCATGGAGGGGGCGATGCGGTTTCTGATATTTCTGGCGATTTTGCTCGGCGCTGCGGCGCTTTGGGCGCAGGCATATCTGGATTGGAAACGATCCGGAGATGGGGCGGTGGCCATCCACTATGAAGTAACGCAGGAGCCACTATCTGAGTACGAATGCAATCAAATCCGGGGTGCGATCGCGTACTTTAAGCGCGGCCTCGAAAGCTATCAGAGCGATTTGGAATTGCACGTCGCGTCCGAACTACTGGATGCGTCCAAAGCGGAACAGGCGGCGGATGAAAACGCAATCCGCGCCCGTGCTCGTTACCTTTCTTCCAAGGGTTTTCAGGAGGGTTTTTACCGTATCCGGTCGATCATTGATGGAGAGTATCTCGTTCCTTCGACTATCGAAGAGATGGATGTCGATTTCTCCGCCTACGAAGATATTCCGTACGCTGCGCGGCGTGATTTCGACTATCGGATAAACGATTCCGCTGCGACTCTCACCGAAGAAGAAGCCGCTCAGATGATTGCGGGAGTTGAGGAGCTGATTGCTGAGCTTGAGGTTCTGCAAGGTGCATGCGCGGGAGCCGACCAGGAGGACGCGAGTTAGCGCCGCTTGCCCGGCGCTCCGGCGCGTCCTAAGGCTCGCCCATGGCTGGCAAACTCACCTGCGCGACTCATGGGGAACAGGACGAGACGTTCGTCTGCGTCCATATCATCGAGACGCTGAAGGACGGCGAGCCGCGCGGCTTCTGGTGGGGCAATCATGACGGCGTCTTTGAGGCCGTCTGCTCGGCCTGCAATGACCTCTCTGAAGAGGACTTCCTTGCCCAGGGGCCGGAGATCATTGCGCCGCTCTGTTTCGGCTGTTTCTGCGACGCCGCCGCCATGAACGGCGTTGATATCGCCTGATCAGAGCCGCCCCGCGCGAAGGCCGGGCCGGGCGCTGTCGCCAAAAAGACCCCCGCCAAAGGGATTCAATTGTCAAAGAGCCACTCTTTTTTCGCCGGGCTTACATCCGCGCCGTCGGTCGCTGCTAAGTCCTGCAAGACAAGACCCGCCATCGCTCCTTCAGCTCGGTACGTCCGCCCGGCTCCGGGATTTTTGTCGCGAGGCTTGCATCCGCGTCGTCACGCGCCGCGAGGCTCTGCAAAACAATACCTGCTTTCACGACGGCGACACTCGAGGCGCGCCTGGCTTATTGGTCCGGAATAGTCCGCCGCTGCCGCGATAGGCGGTCGGCGACCTCTTCCGAACGCGGCGCAGTATGGGGCGCCGGCAGGCGTGTTCGATGAAAATGCGTCTAGACCGGCCTGAGCGCCCGATGGCAGTGGGCTGCGGGCGTTCGACAACCTCTTTTCATGGGCCGGGAATTCGTCAAAACGATCACCATGAACGGTTTTTTCCATGTCGGCTGGTTCGAAGCGGCGGTCGTCGGTTTTATCATTGCGGTTTTCGTCGCCTTCGCCGCGGCGACCCTGAAGGCGCGCCATCGCGATGGGGGGACAGCGCAAGTGCTCGTCGGCGCCGCGATCTATGGATGCGTCGTGGGGCTCGTCATTGCGTTCGTGATCCTGCCCTTGCGGGTGACGCTCATCGATGGCGACGTCCCGCCGCAGGTGGCGGCGTTCGGCGGCGTCGGCGTCTTTGTGACGATGTTCTCCCTCCGACGCGGCCTCGTCGGGCGGTTGCCGCTGCTCGGGCCACAGGTGAAGGCGTTCCGCCGGGCGCAGCTGCGCCGGACCATCGAAACGGCGCAGAAGGACCTTTCGAAACTGAACGGCGAGCGAGGCTGACGCGACTGGAAAATCACCGCGTTCACGTTTAGGGCTACTCATCATCGCGGCGGTCGCGCCGCGCCAAGCAGCTAAGATCGAAGAGTAGACATGGCCGTCAGACGACCCGCCAAGGACCAGCCCGAGAGCTTCGCCTGGACGAGCGAAAACGAGGCCTGGTGCGCCGAGCAGATTAAGAAGTACCCGGAGGGGCGCCAGGCGTCCTGCGTCATCCCCTTTCTGTGGCGGGGCCAGAAGCAGGAAGGCTGGATTTCCATTCCCATGATGGAGGCGATCGCCGGGCAACTCGAAATGCCCTACATCCGCGTCTACGAGGTCGCGAGCTTCTACACCATGTTCAATCTAGAGCCTGTGGGCGAACACTTCGTTCAACTGTGCGGCACGACCCCGTGCATGATCCGCGGCGCTTATGAGCTGCGCGAAGTGTGCAAGCGGGTGATCGGGCCGGAGAACCAGGTGTCCGACGACGGAAAGTTGTCGTGGCTCGAAGTCGAATGCCTTGGCGCGTGCGCAAACGCGCCGATGATCCAGGTCTCCACGAAGGAGGCGGATCACTATTACGAAGATCTGACCCCGGAGATTTTTGAGGACATGCTGGCGAAGATGCGCGCGGGCGAGCCTGTCAAGATCGGCACCGCGAACCCGCAGCGGCATACATCGGACCCGGAAGGCGAGAATACGACGCTCCTTGATCCGACATTGTTCGACGGCTCCCGCGCAAAACCGATCGGCAAGCTGCCGAATTCCGATCCGGCGCCGGCGGAGTAGGGCGTTGATGGCGGCGCAAGACGGAGACGGCGCGGCCAGAGCGGACGTCTCCGCAGGCGACAAGACGGGCGGCGCCTCTTCGATCAATCCGCGTACGGATGGGGAAGCCGCGCGCAGGGCGCTCTTCGCGCTCATCGCGATCCACGCTGCGGTGATCGGGGCAGGTCTGGCAATTTACTTGAATACACACGACGTGCTGCATCTCGTCCTCGCGGCGTTCGCCGCTGGCGGCGTCGGCCTGCCGCTCGCTGTGCGGTGGGCGGACAGATACGGCCGGGGCGGGCGCAGATGAGCGCGGATGAGGGCGCGGCCGACGAGCGACTCCAGCAGAACCCGCATTTCAATCCAGAGCTTGATCCGGAGAGCAACGGCTCCGATGAAGGCGCATCAGATATGGCGCGGTTAACGGGGATCGAGTCGTTGATCGTCGGCGCCTTCCTCGTTGCGGCGGGATTGCTGCTCGAAGCGACTTGGGCCTTGTTGGCCGGGGGCGCGTTGACCCTCTTCGGGGGCGTTTCGCTGTTCATCTTGAGCCGGCGAGAGCGCAATCGCCGGCTTCAGTGACGGTCGGTCCGTTCGGCGTTCCAATCGTCTTCGAATAACTGCTGTTTTCGGTCTTGTTTCCCTCAGGCGAGTGATATCGTTATCCGGAACGCATTCGGCGACGCGGAGGCGGTCAGATGAGCGAGTCCTCGGGCCCAACCGGTACGGCGCTTGACGCTTTTCCTGCGCCGCCGTGCGCCCAACTGTTGGGATTCAAGTTTCTGTCGCTTGACCGCGACGCAAAGACGATACGCGCAGGCTTCGAAGCGACTGAGGCGATGCTGAACCCACGCGGGATGACGCAGGGCGGTTTTCTGACGGCGATGCTTGATGACGCCATGGGCTTCATGATCGTGGCGCTGACGAATGGCGAAAAAGCGCCGGCGTCCGTCGATCTTCACACGCAATTCCTTCGCCCTGCGCCGGCTGGCGCCTATGTCGGCGAAGCGCGTCTGAAGCACATGACGAATTCGACCGCCTTCACCGAGGCGACGCTCTATGACGCGCAAGGCGAAGCGGTGGCGGCGGCGGTGCAGACGCAGCGCCTGTTTCCGATCCCGAAGGCTGGCGCCGGGTCGACCAGAAGCTAGATGGCTCATCTGACAAATGCGCCGAGGGGAGAAGGTCATGTCAACAAGGACCATAAATGGCTTGAGATCGTTGGCGGCTGGCGCAGCGCTCGCCATTGCGGCGCCGGGCGCGGCGTTTGCGCAGGATGCGGAGGGCTGCGCGGATCATCCCGCCGTATCTCGCTACCCGGACGCTATTATCGAATGGTGCGCGACGGAGAATTTCGCGCAGTACAAAGTCCCGACAGGACCTGTCACCGGCTACCGGCAGATCGAGGAGACGACCGAGATCGAAGGGCGCGTCACCCGCGTCTTTTATGCGCTCGTTGGCGAACGGACCCATGCGGAAGTTTACGCCAACTATCGCGATGCTTTGGCGGAAGGCGGCTTTGAGCTGATCGCAAGCGGCCTCGATCCATCGAAGCGCTCCGACGTCGGCGGTCGGCAATGGCTCGGCGTCTACTACCGGGAAAATCCGTGGGAGGACGTATCAGGCGCGCCGGTCTCCAAGCTCGCAAGCGGAACGTCGACGGAAGGCGGCGCCGGCGTCTTGATCGGAAAGAAAGAACGCGCCGACGATACGATCTACGCGCTTGTCTCCCTTGAACAGCATAGCGCGGACGAAGTGGCGATCCTCGTTGACGTGATTGAGACCAAAGCCGCCGAAACCGGGCTTGTCACTGCGAACGCCGAAGCGATGGGCGAGGACATTGAAGAACTCGGCCGCACCGTCCTTGAAGGGCTCTTCTTTGACCACGACAAGGCGAGCCTGACGCCGGCGTCAAAGCCCGCGCTCGATGAAATCGCCAGGTACCTGAAAGGGACGGACAAGGATTTTTACGTCGTTGGCCACACCGACTCAACGGGCGCTTACGCCTACAACGCGAAACTGTCCGCCGATCGCGCGGCGGCCGTCCGCGCTGCGCTGATCGCCGATTATGGAATTGCCCTTGATCGCCTTCAGTCGCATGGCGTCGGTCCGCTCGTTCCTGTGTTCGCCAACGCCACCGACGGCGGCCGCGCCAAAAACCGGCGAGTGGAGCTGGTGGAGCGATAGGAGTTGACCAGGGGCGTTGCGCGAGAGCTAAAACTTGTAGCTAAGCCCAAGATCCGCTGAGTGGACTCCGACCGTGTCGCCTCTGGTCAGGCCAAGGTAACGGTATCCGGCCTCGAGGCCGATCGATTTCGAGAGCGACACCTCGACGCCGGCGCGGCCGGTGTAAGCGAGTGCGACAGTTGTGTCTCAAGCATCGGTCCCGGCCAATTCCGTCGATGTGAAGACAATGCCTGGCCCCACCCCAAGCGACGCGTAGGGCGCGATCACATCGGATGCGAACCATTGCCAGCGCAGCGCCGCATTTGGCGCGAAGATCCACTCGGTGACGCTGAACGGGGCGCCGAGGATCTCGCCGTCTTCGCTATTGCGCGTCGCATAGAGTTCTTCCTCAATGGACCAGATTGTCCGGCCGGACCGGCCCAAGCGTTGGCGAGCCCCGATGGCGAACCCAATCGCGGAGTACTCAGTCGGGACGTCGACTCCCAGAAAAGCGTCGGCAAAGGCGTATCCGCCACGCGCGAAAAACGCGTTTCGATAGCTGTTGTACACTGAGCCGCGGGCGCCGCCCGGCTTATAGGACCAGCGTGTCGTCTGACCCTCGGATGAGGGCGTCTGGGGCGTCTGCGCTAGCGCGCCTGCAGAGGCGAAAATAGACAAGGCGACCCCAGCGAAAAGTCGTTGTATAGACATGGCCATCTCCCGTTTTACGCGACGCGACACTCGCTTCAACGTGCCTAACGATGTGTAAATGCGCGGGCCCGGCGGCCAACAAAATCGCCGTTCCGCGCGCGGTTTGGCGGGGCTGACGAACGGCGCGGGACACGCTAGGAGGGCGGGAACGAACGAGGACGATTGGCGATGCTTCAGGACAGAGACCGCATTTTTACAAACCTTTATGGGCTTCATGATCCGGGGCTTGAGGCGGCGCGGATGCGCGGCGCCTGGAACGGGACCGCCGACATCATTCGCATGGGGCCTGACTGGATCATCGATCAGGTGAAGGCGAGCGGTTTGCGCGGGCGCGGCGGGGCGGGCTTCCCGACGGGCCTCAAATGGTCGTTCATGCCGAAGGAAGTGAAAGACCGCCCGCACTACCTTGTGGTGAACGCGGATGAATCCGAACCCGGCACCTGCAAGGACCGGGACATGATGCGCCATGATCCGCATCTCTTCATCGAAGGATGCCTTGTGGCGTCTTTCGCGATGAAGGCGCACGCCTGTTACATCTATATTCGCGGCGAATATGTCGATGAGCGCATCGCGCTGCAAAAAGCGATCGACGAGGCCTACGCCGCCGGCCTCGTGGGAAAGAACGCATGCGGATCAGGCTGGGACTTCGACGTCTATGTGCACCATGGCGCGGGCGCTTACATCTGCGGCGAGGAAACGGCGCTGCTTGAAAGCCTTGAGGGCAAGAAGGGCCAGCCGCGGTTGAAACCGCCGTTTCCCGCGGGCGCCGGCCTTTACGGCTGCCCGACCACCGTCAACAATGTGGAATCGATCGCCGTCGTTCCGACCATCATCCGTCGCGGCGCGGAGTGGTTCGACGCGCTCGGGCGGGAGCGCAATTCCGGCACCAAAGTCTTCTGCATTTCCGGGCATGTGGAGCGGCCCTGCAATGTCGAGGAGGAAATGTCGATCCCGCTCCGTGTACTGATTGATGAGCATTGCGGCGGGGTGCGCGGCGGCTGGGACAATCTGAAGGCCGTTATCCCCGGCGGCTCCTCCGTCCCGCTTATTCCGCGCGAGATCTGCGATGACGTGCTGATGGACTTTGACGCGCTGAAAGAGGTTCAGTCCGGGCTCGGCACAGCGGCGGTCATCGTCATGGACAAGTCGACTGACGTCGTCCGCGCAATCGCGCGGATCTCCTATTTCTACAAGCACGAAAGCTGCGGCCAGTGCACGCCTTGCCGCGAAGGCACCGGCTGGATGTGGCGGGTGCTGACGCGCATGGCCGATGGCGACGCTGAAACCGCTGAGATCGACAAGCTCTTGGACGTTGCCGGGCAAGTGGAAGGGCACACAATCTGCGCTCTCGGCGACGCGGCCGCATGGCCTATTCAAGGCCTCATTCGCCACTTCCGAGGCGAGATTGAAGAACGAATCAACGCCTATCGTTCTGATCGTCCGCATGTCGCAGTGGCGGCCGCTGAGTAGTTTTTGCTTGCTCCGAACCCGGTAAAACGCTGCGAAGGTCGAAAAATGTGCGGTTTTTCGGCCTTTTTCGACAATTTGTGTTTCGTTTCGCCATCGAACGTCGCTATGGGAGCCGTTAGCGCGTCCGTTCGCAATACGTGTCGGGGCGCGCGATTTATGCAGGCGAACGCTGGCTTTCTGAATTTGCGAAGGGCCGGACGTCGCTGAGAAAAGGCGGAGAAAAGAATGGCCCCTGCACGGAAAACCGCGGCGAAGAAGACCGCAAAGAAGACGACCAAGAAAGCGACGACGCGGAAGACTGCGGCGAAGAAAGCCCCAGCCAAGCGCGCAACGAAGAAAGCGCCCGCCAGAAAGACGGCCGCCAAGAAGGCGCCCGCCCGCAAGACAGCGGCGCGCAAGACGGCCGCCAAGAAGGCGCCTGCAGTGCTGACAATGAAGCACATGGCCGCCGACCTCGCAGAAGCGCATGAAATGTCGAAGAAAGACGCGGAGATGTTCCTTGGCGATTTCATCGACATGATCGGCGACAATCTCCGCAAGGGCCAGAAGATCCGCATCGCGGGGCTCGGCATCCTTCAGGTGCGCCACCGTCCGGCGCGGATGGGCCGCAATCCGGCCACCGGCGAGTCGATCCGTATCAAGGCGTCGAAGAAGGTCGCGTTCCGCGTGGCGAAGGACCTCAAAGAGTCGATCTGACAATCGACGCCAAAAGCGACACCAGCGCGCCCGCGAAAGCGGGCGCGTTTTTCTTTTTGGACGTCCGGTTTTCAGGCGCCCCCTTGTTTTGATGGGTCACGTGTTTTGGTGGGTTCAAAAGGCGCAATTAAGGGCGTAGATCAGCGCCGTTATGTCGACTGCCAGCAAGAGCTCTACTGACGAGACGAAGCGGGCGTCGATCCGCCGGGCGGGCAGAGGTGACGCTGAGACGCTGGCGATGATCGGCGCGCGGACGTTCACCGAAACCTTCGGCCATCTTTACGACCCGGCTGACCTGAACGCGTTCCTTGAGGACAAGCATACCGTCGCAGTCAACGAGCGACTGCTCGCCGATCCGGCGTTCGCCCTGTGGCTCGTCGAGCGCGGTGACGAGGCGATTGGCTACGCGGCGGCCGGGCCGTGCGACTTGCCTGTCCCGAACAGGCCCCGGAACGCTGGCGAGCTTGTCCGGCTTTATATCGCCAACGACGCTCAAGGCGGCGGTGTCGGCGGTCGTCTCTTGGGCGAGGCGCTCGATTGGCTGACGGCGCGCTTTGATCCGATTTATCTGAGCGTCTACGCGGAGAACGATGGCGCGCAGCGGCTCTACGCGCGCCATGGCTTCCGGAAAATCCTTGAGTACGACTACATGGTCGGAAACCACGCCGATCCTGAGTGGATCATGGAGCTGAAGGCGTAGCGCGTGGCGCCGTCTTGCGGCTCGGGATCAAGTCGGCGCCGTCCCGGCTCGGACGGAAACTGCTGCGCAATCGAAGGAAGCGTTTTTCGAGGAAATGATAGCTTGCCGTCGCGATCAGGATCGACAGCGCGAGCGTCAGTGGAAAGATCATGGCCTGCGATAGGCCCAACTCTGCGGCCGCGACGCGAACGAAGTGCATCGCGAACATATGATAGAGATAAATGCCGTAGCTGATCGCGCCGATGAAGGCGAGGGGCGGCAGTTCGAGAAATCGCGTCACGCGATCACCCGGCCGCAGAAGCAGGGATGCGATGAATGCGGTGGACGCCACGTGTATCGATAGCCTGTGCGTCCCGCTGATGTCGTCGTTCGGCCAGCACAACAGCGCCAGCAACGATATCCCGATCAGGATCGGCGCAAAGCTCAAGCCGATGAAACGGCTGAGCGCCGCATACGTTCGCGGTCGGTGCATCAGATGCGCAAGCCCCACGCCGAGGAGAATGGGCGTGAACGTCGTGTGAAGGATCGTCGGATGTTGGCTCGGCGACACGCCGAATAGATCCAGAATCGCGCCGTCGAGGAATCCGAAATTCAGCAACTGGTTGACCGCAATCGCCCCGACCCATGTCCATGCGGCAAAAGCCGGCGCGAAGAACGCTTCGATGAGCGGCCAGGCGAGATAGAACTGTTCTTCCGTGGCGAGAGACCAGGTTAGCCCGAGATTCTGCGCGCCCGGATCAAACCAGTTCGAGAGATAGAGCGCGTAGATCGGCAAGCCCTCCATCAATCTGGCTGTTTCCGGCGCGCCGGGTTTCAGCACTGCATACGCGAGCGTCGCGGTGACGAGCATGCAGTAGTAGGCCGGCGCAAGCCGCAACAGCCGCCGCACCCAGAAGTCGCGCAAGGAGATCCGTCCCGTTCGTTCGCGCTCGCGGATGAGGAGCGTGACGATGAGATAGCCGCTGAGGACAAAGAACAGGTCGACGCCGAGGAACCCTCGAGAAGCAATCGGGTAGGATGCGGCATGCGGCGCGTGGTGCCAGACCACCGCGACAATCGACAGGCATCTGACGCCGTCGAGGCCAGCGAAGCGGCGGCGCGCAAGATAAGCCGAGTGGTCCAATGGCGCGGCGGTCGCCGAAGAGCCGACGGCTGTCGTGGTGGCGGAGGTCATTCGTTTCCCTGAGGCCAGCGAAGGCTTCGGGTCGCCGTGCAATTTTCGAGCAAGGGCGAAGCCGCAGCGCGCAGATCCCGGCGCGCTTTTGCGCTTGATCGCGTTGATGGCTGACGGGTGTTCGGGAAAGGCGGCCGCCAGGAGCTAAAGGGTTAGCCGCCCGCCTGTCGGCGCTCAGCTTTCCGCGTTCCCTCTCGGCGCGCCGTATCGTCGTCGAAACCCACTTTCTCGTGGATGCGGTTGCGCGCTTCGTCCCGGATTGGAACGCCGACGATTGCCGATTCTGTTGCTGGATCTGTCAGCGACGCCGATAGCTGACGACTCTGGTGGCTTTCGGCTCTGGCGGCTGGCGGCTTTTGCGGGAACAATCGCGCGCGGCGTGGGCCTGAGATCGCTCGAAATTGCGCGACCTTGGTCCCTCAAACTGCGCGCGCGACGCCAAGCCTTATGGCGTCGCGCTCGAAACTGTCATATCTCCCTCGCCGAAAAGCGTTAGCGCGCGCAAAATTACGGCAAGTCCAATGACTGACACACGCCTCATCAAGGTGAATGGCGACGAAATCGAGGTCCCGTCGGACCTGACGCTCCTTCAGGCCTGCGAAATGGCCGGCGAGGAGATCCCGCGCTTTTGCTATCACGAGCGCCTGTCGGTCGCCGGCAATTGCCGCATGTGCCTCATCGAGGTGAAGGGCGGGCCGCCGAAGCCGGTGGCCTCGTGCGCCCAGAATGTGCGCGACTTGCGGCCCGGGCCCGACGGCGCGCCGCCGGAGCTTTTCACCAACACGCCGATGGTGAAGAAGGCCCGCGAAGGGGTGATGGAGTTCCTCCTCATCAATCACCCGCTCGATTGTCCGATCTGCGACCAGGGCGGCGAGTGCGACCTTCAGGATCAGGCGATGGCCTATGGCCGCGACGGGTCGCGCTATGAGGAGAACAAGCGCGCCGTTGAAGAAAAGCACATGGGGCCGCTGATCAAGACGATCATGACCCGCTGCATCCAGTGCACGCGCTGCGTCCGCTTCGCGACCGAAGTCGCCGGCGTTGACGATCTCGGCCTCGTCAATCGCGGCGAGAACGCGGAGATCACCACCTATCTTGAGAAAGCCGTGGAGTCGGAGTTGACCGGCAATCTTATTGACGTCTGCCCGGTGGGCGCGCTCACCTCCCGTCCGTATGCGTTCAATGCGCGGCCGTGGGAGCTGACCAAGACCCAGACGATCGACGTCATGGACGCCATGGGCGCGAACATTCGCGTTGATGCGCGCGGCCGCGACGTCATGCGCATCCTGCCGCGCCTCAATGAGGACGTGAACGAAGAGTGGATTTCCGACAAGACCCGTTTCATCTGGGATGGGCTGAAGCGCCAGCGCCTCGACCGCCCCTTTATCCGCGTTGACGGCAAATTGAGGCCCGCCCGCTGGGAGGAGGCCCTCTCGCTCGCTGCGGACAAGCTGAAAACAACGCCTGCGGAGCGAATTGGCGCCCTGGTCGGCGATCTCGCCAACGCCGAAGCGATGAAGGCGCTGAAGGACTTGATGGCGGGGCTTGGCGTCGTCAACGTCGATTGCCGTCAGGACGGCGCGCCGCTTGGCGAAGATCGCGGCGGCGGGCGCGCGCGCGGCGGCTACATTTTCAATTCGGGCTTTGCGGGCGTCGAGGACGCAGACGCGATCCTCCTTATCGGGACGAACCCGCGTCATGAGGCGCCGGTCTTGAACGCCCGCATCCGCAAGGCCTGGCTTCATAGCCTGGACCTGAAGATCGGGCTCGTCGGCGAAGCGGCCGACCTCACTTACGACTATGCGCATCTCGGCGTCGGGCCAGGCGATCTGCCAAAAGCGTTCGATATGCTGGACGGAGCGGAACGGCCGATGGTCGTCATCGGCATGGGCGCGCTTGCGCGGGCTGATGGCCGCGCTGTCCTGCGCGCGATCTCCCTTCTCGCGGCGAGCAAGCAGGTCGCGCGCGAGGGCTGGAACGGGTTCAACGTTCTGCACGCGGCGGCGGCGCGCGTCGCCGGCCTCGATCTCGGACTTATCCCCTCAGAGGGCGGTCGAAACTTCGCCGGCATCCTGAAGGGCGCACGGGATCGTGAAATCGATGTGGTCTATAATCTTGGTGCGGATGAATTTGATCCGTCACGTCTCGGCGGCGCGTTCGTCATCTATCAGGGGCACCATGGAGACGCCGGCGCGAGGGCGGCGGACGTGATCCTGCCGGGCGCTGCGTATACTGAGCAGAACGGGATTTACGTGAATTCTGAAGGCCGGGTTCAGATGGCGCAACGCGCGCACTTCCCCTTCGGCGAGGCGCGCGAGGATTGGGCGATCCTGCGGGCGTTGTCTGACAGGCTCAGCGCGCCTTTGCCGTATGATGATCTCTTCGCGCTGCGTCAGGCGCTCATCGCCGACGCGCCGAGCTTCGGGCGGATTGGCGAAGGACCGTCGGCGGAGGGGGACATTGATCTCGCCGCGCTCGGTCAGGAAGGCCCGCTTGACGCCGAACCGTTCAAACCGGCGATTGCCAACTTCTTCGCCACGAACCCGATCGCGCGCGCGAGCGAGACGATGGCCGAATGCGCACGGGCGATGTCAGGGGCCGATAAGATCGCCGCGGAATAAGGCGGTTGCGGGCTAAGGGCCGACGCCTTCCGCTTCAGCCAGCGTGAAGACCATGTAGCCATGATTACGCCAAGCGTTTGGGATTGGCAGACCGTCGCCCATTGTGAAACCGACGCCGCCGTCGCTAAAACCGTTAGCGATCGCCCACTGGCCGACGTTGAACCACAAGTCGGGGCCACAGCAGTTCGTATGTCCGTTTGTCCCCTGACGATGGGCGAAAACGAAGCGGATGCCAGAAACATCTCGGAGGTGTAGTAGTAGGCGTCGGCCCGCCGATACTTGCGCCATCGTGACCCTGTGCCGGCCAAAACGTTCGGGCTTGTAGAAACGGCCCCGTTCGCTCGGCATATTTCCTTCGAATTCGATTGCGATACTGCGGCTATTGAGGGCGTTCGACGCATAGAGATAGTCCTGGTCTCGATGAAGCTGCGCGACCCTGCCGTCTTGGAGCACAATGTAATGTGACTTTGTGCGGAGAAAACGCTCCGGGCCGCCTGATCTCGCGAAGCCCATTTGGTGCAGAACCGCGGCGTCTATGTCGGCGGTGTCGCGTGTTCGGATCCGTCTCGAATGGTCGCTTGCGGCGGTAAGGTCTTGGATATGTAATCCGGCGGTCACTATGCAATTCTCCCCCTTGCAATTGACTTTGATTTGCGGCGGGCGTCAGCCACGCCAACATCAATTTAATACTCAGGGCGACAACGTTGCACGCTTGTTTCGCAGCGCGGCTCGGAACTCGAGGCTCAGCTACGCAGGATTGACAATCGGATGACGCCTTTCGGGTGATAGTGGCGCACAAGATCGCCGCGGAATAAGGCGGCCGACTGGCGTCGAGACGGGTCGCCGAATTCTTGCGGTGGACGACTGTTGCGCCGGCTCCCAATTGCGATGATCAATTGAACATGGCTCATCTTGTCGCGCTGACCCGTTTCCGTTCGATCCTGTTCACTCTTTGCGCATGCGCGCTGGCGTTGCAGGCCTGCGCGTCGACGCCTCAGAAGGGGGGCGAACCGGCGCTTGTCACCGGGCCCGCGCTCGACGCGGAGATCCGTCGTCTGATGGCGCGCGACGACGTGAAGGGCCTCGCGGTCGCGGTGATCGAGGGTGACGCGATCACGCATGTGGGATCCTACGGCTACCGGAATGTCGAACGCGAACTGCCGCTTCAGGCCGACACCATCATGTATGGCGCGTCGCTGACCAAGGCGGCGTTTGCGTACATGGTCCTGCAGCTTGTCGATGAAGAGCTCATCGACCTCGACGCGTCGGTGGCGGCGTATCTCGAAAAGCCATTGCCGGAGTATGATGACTACCGGTCGCTGGAGGGCGATGAGGAATGGCGCGACCTGACGCCGCGGATTATCCTCAGCCACCGGACGGGCCTGGCGAATCTCCGCTTCCTTGAACCGGACGGCGATCTGAAGTTCCATTTTCCGCCGGGGACGGAATACGCCTATTCGGGCGAAGGCTTCTGGATCCTGCAGCATGTGCTGGAGGCGGGGCTGGGCCTTGACGTGAAGGCGGAGATGCAGCGGCGTATCTTTGACCGCTTCGGCATGCCGAACACCGATATGCAGTGGCGTGAGGATTTCGCCGACAATCTCGCGGACGGCTACGCCATGGACGGGTCATTTGAACCCCATGACGAGCGCAGCAATGTCAGCGCCTCCGGCTCGATGGATACGACGATCGCGGACCAGGCGCGCATGTGGCGCGGCATGCTCGCGGGCGAAGGTCTGTCCGACGACATGCGCGCTGAATGGGCGCGCGGCCAGTTCGCCATAAAGACCATACAGAAATTCCCGACAGTGCAGATGGCCGGAACGCGCGACCCGCGCGGGGCCGCGATTGGCCTCGCCGCCGGCCTCGGGGTCGAGACATGGGCGGGTCCGAACGGTCCGGCCTTCGCTAAGGGCGGACATAATCCGTGGACAGGCAATCTCGTCATCTGTCAGGAGAATGAGCGGCGCTGCCTCGTGATGCTCGGCAACAGCGTCCGCGCCGAACTCATTTTTCCTGCGCTTGCCGAATTCGTCCTTGGCGAGACGAATTATCCCTGGTGGTGGACCTATCCTCGTCTACACGGGGAGAAGTAGGCGCAACAGGCTCTTCGCGGCGGAGATGCGCGGGTTCCGGCCGGCGCCGCCGCTTCTGGCGCGGGCTTTTGCGTTTGGCGCTTTCAGACGGTAGATCTTCTCCATGATCAACGCCGCCATCTTCGGTCGAAATGCGGCCAGCTACGCCGCCGCGCGCCCGTCCTATCCGGATGCGCTGTTTGATTGGATTGCGGACGAAGCGCCGGGCCGTGAACTGGCGCTTGATGTCGGAACCGGCAATGGCCAATCGGCCGTGAAGCTCGCTGAACAGTTCAAGCGTGTGCGCGCGACGGACATCAGCGCCCGGCAGATCGCCGAAGCCGCGCCTTCCCTAAGCGTCGATTACGCCGTCGCGCCCGCGCACGAAAGCGGATTGCCGGACAAGTCCGTCGACGCTGTCACGGTGGCGACGGCGCTGCACTGGTTCGATTTCCCGAAGTTCTGGCCGGAGGTCGCGCGCGTCGCAAAGCCCGGCGCGCTGTTCGCGGCGTGGACCTATCACCGTATGCGGACGGATGAAGAAGTTGAAGAGGCGCTCCTTCGGCCGATCGGCGAGATCGTTGCTCCTTACTGGTCGGAGGGAAATCGCTTGACCTGGCGCGGTTATCCGCCGGAAGAGATTGGCTTTCCGTTTGACGTGATTGAGCCGCCGGCGTTCGAAATCGCGCTCAATTGGTCGGCGTCACGGCTGGTGGAGTATGTCCGGACGTGGTCCGCGCACGCCCGGGCGCGCGAGGACGGGCGTCAAAGCACGCTGAGGCGGATTGAAACGGACGCGGTAAAGCGCCTTGGCCCCGACGCGCGGGCGATCGTGATGCCGCTTGCAATGCTCGCAGGCCGGATCGCCTAGACGCCGCATCTTCGCGATGAGCTGACCAGCTTTCGCGGCGAAGCGGCTTTAGCTCCGTGAAGTCGACGGTTAGCTTCAACCAACGCAATGGGAGGCGACGCTCAAATGAAATCCATCACCCCGATCCGCAGCGCTGCGATGGCGTTGTCGTTGACGTTGATCGCGACAGGCCCGGCCGCCGCCGAAATGGTCGAGAAGAGTTTTGACTTCACGGACTTCGACAAAGTTGTGTTCAAAGGCGTCTTTGACGTCGAAATCGAGGTCGGCGGCGACGCCTATTCGATCGATCTGTCCGGACGCGACGAAGAAATGGCGCGTGTTGAAGTTTCCGTCGAGGAGGGCGCGCTTGTCTTCGATCAGAGCCGGAAAAAGAGCGGCGGGGATCGCAAGGGCGTTGACGTGATGATCGCGATGCCGGCGCTGAACGGGATCGATATTTCAGGCGTCGCCGAACTCGACGCCACCGGCATTCAGTCAGATGCGTTCGCCGCGAAGCTCTCCGGTGTTGGCGACGTGTCACTTGCCGGAACCTGCGGGACGCTCGACGCGCGCGTCTCCGGCGTTGGCGAACTGGAGGCGGAAGACCTCATCTGCGCCGATGTCACGGTGAAGGTGTCCGGCGTCGGCGAAGCGGAAGTGCACGCCTCTGAAAGCGTTGACGCGGAAGTCTCCGGCATGGGCGAGATTTCCGTTTACGGGTCGCCGAAAGACGTCCGCCAGAAGTCAGGGCTTTTCGGCTCGGTTAAGGTCAAATAGCCGATCGGCGATTCGCCGAATGAACGAGGCTTCAGCGCGCTTCCCCGGGGGCGCGCTTTTTTGTCGCTTGTCCAAGGAGGAATGGCGCCGCGGCGAGCAGGCGCGGTCAGATGGGCAAACCGCGCAAGGGTAGTGACGAGGCGCGCGATCCGGCTTATTGCTCCGCAAAATTGATTGCGGATCTCAATGAACGACGCTCTTTCGACCCTCTGGACCTATGTTTCGACCCGCCCGACAGACGCGGGCTGGGCGGGGTGGCTGCTGCCGACGACCATTCAGGCGCTGGCGGTTCTGTTGTCGCTGCTGATCGCTCAGGCGTTCCTGATGTACTTTGACCGCAAGGTCTGGGCCGCGGTCCAAATGCGCAAAGGTCCGAACGTCGTCGGCCCGTTCGGCCTCCTGCAGTCCTTCGCGGATCTCATCAAATACGCGATCAAGGAATCAGTCGTCCCGGCGAGCGCCAACAAGTCATTGTTTGTCGTCGCGCCGATTTTGACGTTCGTACTGGCGTTGGTCGGGTGGGCGGTGATCCCGGTCGGACCGGGCATGGTCGGCGCCGACATCAATGTGGGCATTCTCTATATCTTCGCGATCTCGTCGCTCGGCGTTTACGGGGTCATCATCGGCGGCTGGGCGTCGAATTCGAAATATCCCTTCCTCGGCAGCCTGCGCTCGGCGGCGCAGATGGTCTCCTATGAGGTCTCAATCGGCTTCGTGATCATCACTGTCCTGCTGCTCGTTGGGTCGTTGAACCTCTCCGATATCGTGGAGAGTCAGGATCGGGGGATGGGCATGCTGAATTGGCATTTCATCCCCTTGTTTCCGATGTTCGTGGTGTTCTTCATCTCTGCGCTCGCGGAGACGAACCGGCCGCCGTTTGACCTGCCTGAAGCCGAATCGGAGCTCGTCGCCGGGTATCAGGTCGAGTACGCCTCAACGCTCTTCTTGATGTTCATGATCGGCGAACTCGCCAACATCGTGTTGATGTGCGCGCTCCTAACGACTCTGTTCTTTGGCGGCTGGCATTCGCCGATCCCAGGCGCGCCCTTCGATTCCATCCCGGTGTTCTGGTTCGGGATCAAGGTCGTCTTCTTCTTCTTCCTGTTCGCAATGGTGAAGGCGATCGTGCCGCGCTACCGCTATGACCAGTTGATGCGGATCGGCTGGAAGATTTTTCTGCCGCTGTCGCTTGTCTGGGTGGTTCTGGTCAGCGGCGTGCTCCTGGCGTTTCCGCCGCTTGCGGAGCATTTCCACAGCTGGAGGGGCTAGATGTCGAATTTCGCCCGCGCCGTCAAAGGCTTTGCGCTGCTTGATTTCGTCAAGGCGTTTGGTCTCGCCATGCGATACTACTTCCGTCCAAAGGCGACCATCAATTATCCGTTTGAAAAGGGACCGCTCAGCCCGCGTTTCCGCGGCGAGCATGCGCTGCGGCGCTATCCGAACGGCGAAGAGCGCTGCATCGCCTGCAAGCTGTGCGAAGCGATCTGCCCGGCCCAGGCGATCACTATCGAAGCGGAGCCGCGCGAAGACGGCTCGCGGCGCACGACGCGCTACGACATCGACATGACGAAGTGCATTTACTGCGGCTACTGCCAGGAGGCGTGCCCGGTGGACGCGATCGTCGAAGGTCCGAATTTTGAGTTCGCCACTGAGACCCGCGAAGAACTGTTCTACGACAAGGACCGCCTGCTTGCGAATGGCGACCGGTGGGAGCGGGAAATCGCAAAGAATCTGGAGCTGGACGCGCCGTATCGGTAGGTCGCGGCCGGCGTCATTGGATGCGGCCTTTGCAACGCGGTGAGGAGCGGTCTAGACAACGCCAACCGCCGCAACGCAGCGCGCCAAATTGCAGTCTCAGCCCTTTGCGCGGGCGAGGCCAAAAAAAGATAAGTCGTTTCCGCCATGACCTTCGCCGCCTTCATGTTCTGGGTCTTCGCCATCACCGTGGTGGCGTCGGGCGTCATGACGATATCCGCGCGCAATCCCGTCCATTCGGTGATGTTCCTGATCCTCGCCTTTTTCGGCGCGGCGGGGCTCTTCATTCTGATGGGCGCGGAGTATCTCGCGATGCTGCTCCTGGTCGTCTATATCGGCGCGGTGGCGGTCCTGTTCCTTTTCGTGGTGATGATGCTGGACGTCGACTTTGTGGAGTTGCGCCAGGGCTTTCTTCAATATCTGCCGATTGGCGGAGCGATTGCGACGATTATTGTCGTTGAGCTCGTTCTGATCGTGGCGGCCTGGACATTTCCGGACGACGCCTCGCTCGTCCGCGCGCATCCGATCCCGACGGCGGCCGAGACCGGCGCGGATCCGGCCGCGCCGAACAACATCGAGGCGCTTGGTCTCGTTCTTTACACGGATTACGTGCACTATTTTCAGATCGCCGGCGTCATTCTCCTCGTCGCCATGATTGGCGCGATTGTCCTGACGTTCCGGACCCGCGAGGGAATTCGCAAACAGGATCCGGTCGAGCAGGTCGGCCGCGAGCGCGCGACGGCGGTTGAGATGAAGAACGTCCGCACCGGGCAGGGGATTTAATGCGCCCCGAGCAATTTCCAATCGATCCTTCTAGACGCGCGAGGCTTCATTCTGCGGAGCCGCCGCGAGGCGTTGTATTGAAGGACGAAGGCGTCGCCCTCCTCAGGATGACGGCCTAATTGAAGGACAAGGATGATGGACATCGGACTTGGACATTACCTGTCAGTGGCGGCGATCCTGTTCGCCATTGGCATGGCCGGCATCTTCCTCAATCGGAAGAACGTCATCATCATCCTGATGTCGATTGAACTGATGCTCCTGTCGGTGAACATCAACTTTGTCGCCTTTTCGCAATTCCTGGGTGATCTGACGGGGCAGGTCTTCGCATTCATGATCCTCACCGTGGCGGCGGCCGAAGCCGCCGTCGGGCTCGCGATCCTGGTGGCGTATTTCCGCAATCGCGGCGATATCTCCGTCGACGACGCGAACCTGATGAAGAACTAAGGGCCCGGAGAAAATGGAGTCTCTTGTTGTTCTTGCGCCGCTCTTCGGCGCGATGCTGTCGATGCCGGTCTCGCGGCTCGCCGGGCCGCGCGCGTCGGAAATTCTGACCTCGACGCTGGTGGGCCTCGCCGCCGTCTACGCCTGGATCCTGTTCTTCGACGTCGCGCTCGGTGGCCACGCGCGCACGGTCGTCCTCTTCGAGTGGATCAAGTCAGGCGCGTTTGACGTCGACTGGGCGGTGCGGCTGGATACGCTGTCCGCGACGATGCTGGTCGTCGTCAATTCAGTGTCGTTCCTCGTGCACGTCTATTCCATGGGCTACATGAAGGAATACGGCGAGCAGCCGCGCTTCTTCGCCTACCTCTCGCTCTTCACCTTCGCGATGCTGACGCTCGTGACCGCGGACAATTTCGTCCAGCTCTTTTTCGGCTGGGAAGGCGTCGGGCTCGCCTCTTATCTGCTCATCGGCTTCTGGTTCAAAAAGAAATCGGCGAATGACGCCGCGATCAAGGCTTTCGTCGTCAACCGGGTGGGGGATTTCGGCTTCGCGCTCGGGGTCTTTTGCATCTTCTACGTCTTCGGATCGGTGCAGTTCGACGCTGTTCTTGACGCGGTTCGGTCGAACGCCGTTGCAACGCCATTCGGCGCGGAGGCCGGCGCGCCGATCCGCGAGCTGACCATCAACGTCTTCGGCGCGGACTGGCACGCCCTGACGATAATCGGCGTTCTTCTCTTTATCGGCGCGATGGGCAAGTCGGCGCAGTTCCTGCTGCATACCTGGCTGCCGGATGCGATGGAGGGACCGACGCCGGTCTCCGCGCTGATCCACGCCGCAACCATGGTGACCGCGGGCGTTTTCCTCGTCTGCCGGACCGCGGAGATCTACGAGGCCGCGCCGGCCGCGGCGGCGATGGTGACGCTCATCGGCGCGACGACGGCGTTCTTCGCCGCGACGGTCGGGCTCCTGCAGGACGACATCAAGAAGGTCATCGCCTATTCGACCTGCTCGCAGCTTGGCTACATGTTCTTCGCCGCGGGCGTCGGCGCCTATGGCGCGGCGATGTTCCACCTCTTCACGCACGCCTTCTTCAAGGCGCTTCTCTTCCTGGGCTCCGGCTCGGTGATCATCGGCATGCACCATGAGCAGGACACCAAGAAGATGGGGGGCGTCATCAATCTATTGCCGCTGACCCATATCTTTATGCTGATCGGGACGCTTGCGATTACCGGCGTCGGCGTGCCGGGCGTCAAAATCTTCGGCGCGCCCTTAGGACTCGCCGGCTTCGTCTCGAAGGACATGGTGATTGAGAGCGCCTATCTCGCCGGTACCGAGGGCAGGGCCTTCGGCATGTTCGCCTTTGTCATGGGCCTCCTGGCTGCGGTGATGACGGCGTTCTATTCCTGGCGCCTCATGTTCCTGACGTTCTATGGCCCGAGCCGCGCGCCGGAGCATGTGCGCAAGCACCCGCACGAAGTGCCGAACACAATGCTGGCGCCGCTCGTACCGCTCGCGGTCGGCGCGCTTGCGGCCGGCATGGCGTTTTATCCTCAGTTTGTCGGCGACAAGGCGGCCTCGTTCTGGCATGGCGCGATCCCGATCGCGGACCATGGCGGCGGCCATGCGGAAGGTTATGAGGCCGATCATGGCGCGCCTTCCAAAGAAGCGTCCCATGCGGATGAAGGCCATGCTGAAGAAACTGCTCATGGCGCAGATGAAGGCGTCCACGGAGGAGGCGGACACGCGGCCGGGGAGCACGCGGAAGGCGGACACCACGTCCCGACCTGGGTCCTATGGGCGCCGTTCGCGGCGATGCTGCTTGGAACCGGCGCGGCGGTCGCGCACTACGCCGGCTCCAACCCGCTGAAGCCCGGGCTCCTGCGCGAAGGCGGCATGATCTACGCGTTCCTGAAGAACAAGTGGTACTTCGACGAAATCTATGACCGTTTGCTCGTCCAGCCGGCGCTCGCAATGGGCCGGTTCCTGTGGCGGCAGGGCGATGGCCGGGTCATTGACGGCTTCGGGCCGGACGGCGTCGCGGCGAGCGTCGCGGCGAGCGCCAAGCGCCTCGTCAAAGTTCAGACCGGCTATATGTACCATTACGCCTTTGCGATGCTGATCGGCGTCGCCGTCCTGTTGACCTTCATCATCGTCCGCGCAGGGGGCGGCCAATGACCGACTTCGGCGACGCGCTCTCCATTCCCTGGCTGAGCCTCATCACGTTTGCGCCGCTTGCCGGCGCGCTGTTCATCATGCTCGGCCGCGCGACGGCCCCGAGGGTCGATGGCGGCGCGATCGCGCCGGAGGCGCTTGAAGACGTCGACCGCAACGCAAAGCGCGTCGCGCTCCTCTTCACGCTCGGCGTCTTCATCATCTCTTTGTTCGTGTACGTCGCGTACTACGATCCGAGTCTTGGCGGCTATCAGCTTGTTGAAGAGTCCGAATGGATCGCCGGCGTAAACTACAAGATGGGCGTTGACGGCATCTCGGTCCTGTTCGTCCTGCTGACGACGTTCTTCTTTCCGATTTGCGTCATCGCCTCGTGGAACTCGATCAAGTCGCGCGTCGCCGATTACATGATCGCCTTCCTGGTGATGGAGACGCTGGTCATCGGCGTTTTCTGCGCGCTCGACCTCATCGTCTTCTATCTCTTCTTCGAGGGCAGTCTGATCCCGATGTTCCTCGTCATCGGCGTGTGGGGCTCTACGGGCGTGAAAGAGTTCGCGGGCTACAGGATGCCGAGCCGCGTCTACGCCGCGATCAAGTTCTTCCTGTTCACGTTCCTCGGTTCGGTTCTGATGCTGGTGGCGATCCTGTGGATGTTCGCCCAGACCGGCACGACCGACGTGCCGACCCTTCAGCAGACCGCGTTCCCCGCCGGCGCCCAGACCTGGCTCTGGTGGGCGTTTTTCGCGTCTTTCGCGGTGAAGATGCCGATGTGGCCGGTCCACACCTGGCTGCCCGACGCGCACGTTCAGGCGCCGACAGCGGGCTCGGTCATCCTCGCGGCGATCCTCCTGAAAATGGGCGGCTACGGATTTTTACGCTTCTCGCTGCCGATGTTCCCCATCGCCAGCGCGGACTTTGCGCCGGTGGTCTTCGCGCTGTCCGTCATCGCGATCATCTACACGTCTCTTGTGGCGCTCGCGCAGGAGGACATGAAAAAGCTCATCGCCTATTCCTCCGTCGCCCATATGGGCTTCGTCACTATGGGCATCTTCACCGGCACCAAGCAGGGCATTGAAGGCGCTCTCTTCCAGATGGTGAGCCACGGCTTCATCTCAGGCGCGCTCTTCTTGTGCGTCGGCGTCGTCTATGACCGCATGCACACGCGCGAGATTTCGGCCTATGGCGGGCTCGTCCACCGGATGCCGTTCTACGCCTTCATCTTCCTCTTTTTCACCATGGGGAATGTCGGCCTGCCGGGCGTTTCCGGCTTTGTCGGCGAGTTTCTGACGATGGCGGGCGCGTTTAAAGTGAACTCCTGGATCGCGTTCTTTGCGGCCTTTGGCGTGATCCTGTCGGCGGCGTATGGTTTGCGGCTCTATCGACAGGTGATGTTCGGCGAACTGACCAAAGACGCCTTGATGACCATCCCGGACGTCGATGCGCGCGAACTCTCCATGCTCGCGGTCCTGATGTTGTTCGCGCTCTATCTTGGCGTCTATCCGCACCCGGCGCTCAGCGTCTTTTCGCCCTCGGTGGACCTTCTCATGAACACCTACGACGCCGGGCGTCTTATTGCGTCCGGAGGCTGAGGATATGAGTGTTTTTGAATCATTAAGCCTCTTTCTGCCGGAACTCGCGCTTGTTCTCGGCGCGATGGGACTTCTTATCTATGGCGTCTTCGATGACGAGGCGGGCGAGGTCGTCTCGCTCGCCTGCGTCGGGCTGTTGCTCGCCGCGACGGCTCTCGTGGCGCTTGGCGGCGGCGTTGACGCGGAAGCGTTCGCCGGGGCCTTCCGCATCGATGCGTTTTCGCAATTCGCCAAGGCGCTGATTTTCGGCGCGGCGGCGTTCGCGATCCTGATGTCCAATGAAGAACGCGAGGGCAGCGGCGTTCGGCGCTTTGAATATCCGATCCTGATCACCCTCGCCGCTGTCGGCATGGGGCTGATGGTGTCCGCCAATGACCTTATCGCGCTCTACATGGCGATCGAGACCCAGAGCCTCGCGCTCTACGTCCTCGCCGCCATCAACCGCGACAGCCGTCGCTCCACTGAAGCCGGCCTTAAATACTTCGTGCTCGGCGCGTTGTCGTCAGGGCTATTGCTGTATGGCGCGTCGCTTGTTTACGGCTTCACCGGCGCCACCGGCTTTGAGGCGATCGCGCGGGTCGCGACCGCGGAGGGGGCGAGCCCCGGCCTCGTCGTGGGCCTCGTGTTCATGATTTGCGGGCTCGCGTTCAAAGTCTCCGCCGCGCCGTTCCACATGTGGACCCCGGACGTTTATGAAGGCGCGCCGACGCCGGTGACGGCGTTCTTCGCCGCTGCGCCGAAGCTCGCCGCCATGGCGCTCTTCGCCCGCGCGCTCGTCGGCGCGTTTCCCGAAGCCATTTCCGATTGGCGGCCCGTCATCGCCATGCTCGCCGTCGCGTCGATGGCGGTGGGGTCATTCTCCGCCATCGTTCAGACGAATGTGAAACGCCTTCTCGCGTACTCTTCCATCGGCCATATGGGTTTCGCGCTTGTCGGCCTCGCGGCCGGCACCGAGCGCGGGATCTCCGGCGTTCTTATCTACATGGCCGTTTATATCGTCATGACGATCGGCTCGTTCGCCTGCGTGCTTTTGATGCGCCGCCAGGGCGGCCGTACGGAGAACATCTCCGACCTCGCCGGCCTCGCCGAGACCGACAAAAGCCTTGCTCTCATTTTAGGGATATTGCTCTTCTCCCTCGCTGGCGTGCCGCCCACGGGCGGGTTCTTCGGCAAGCTCTTCGTCTTCGGCGCGGCGGTGGAGGCTGGCCTTGTATGGCTTGCAATCATTGGGGTTCTGATGAGCGCGGTGGCGGCGTTCTATTACCTCAGGATCGTCAAAATCATGTGGTTCGACGACGCCGCGCCGGCGTTCGTCAGCGGACCGGGCGTCAGGCTCGGGCTGATGGCGAGCCTTTGCGCGGCGATCATGCTGCCGGGCCTGTTGTTCCTGATCGGCCCGCTGGAGCAGGCGGCGACGTCCGCCGCTGCGGCATTGTTCTAGAACGCGATGGACGAGACCCCGCCAACGCCTGAGGCGCGCGTCGAAATCCATGACGAACTCGCGTCCACGAGCGCGACGGCGAAGGAGCGCGCGGCGGCTGGCGAGAACGGTCCCTTGTGGATCCTCGCGCGACGCCAGACCTCCGGCTACGGACGACGGGGCGACGCCTGGAAAAGCGCGGTCGGCGACTTGATGGCGACGCGGCTCTTCACGCTCCAGGCGGATGATCCGCCGCCGGCGCAAATCTCGTTTGTCGCCGCCGTCGCCGTTGGCGAGGCGCTGCGACGCCTGGCGCCGGACGCGGCGCCGCAACTGAAATGGCCGAATGACGTCCTTGTCGACGGCGCGAAGATCTGCGGTCTATTGCCGGAACTCGTGACGCGCGACGATCCCGCGTCAGCAATCTGTCTTGGCGTCGGCGTCAATATCGTCACGGCGCCGCAATTGCCGGAACGCGCGACCGTGCGTCTCGCTGACCTTGTCGTCGGACCCGCGCCGGCGCCGGAAGCGGCGCTCGAAGCGATCGAGGAGGCGTTCGCGGAGCGTCTCGCTGAATGGCGGCGCGAAGGGTTCGAGCCGATTCGCAGAGCGTGGATGGACCGCGCCTACGGGGTCGGTCGGCGGGTCTGCGTCGCCGGCGCCGGCGAAGAGAAAACCGGCGTAATTGAAGGGCTGGAGCCGGATGGCGCCTTGCGTCTTAGCGATAAGGGCCGCATCGTGCGCGCGCGGGCGGGGTCTTTGCGGTTCGAACCGGCGAGCGGCTAGCTCCCGGGCGAGATCGAACAATTGATGGTGTCCGGGATGCTGCTCGCTTTCGATGTAGGCAACACAAATTCCGCCTTCGCCCTTTTTGACGGCGATGAACCGGTGGCGCGTTGGCGAACCGCGACGTCGGCGTCCCGGACGGCGGACGAATACGCCGCCTGGCTGTCGCAGCTTATGGCGCTTGCGGGGTTTTCACTGCAGGACGTCACAGACTGCGTTATCTCGAATGTCGTGCCGCAATCTCTTTTCCACTTGCGCAATCTCTCGCGGCGCTATTTCGAGGTTGAGCCGTTCGTCGTCACCGCCGCGACGATCCCGGGCGTCGAAGTTCGTATCCCGAAACCGACTGAGGCCGGCGCGGACCGGCTCGTCAACGCCGTCGGCGGGTTTTCGAAGTATGGCGGGCCGCTCGTCATCGTCGACAGCGGCACGGCGACGAATTTCGACATTGTGGGCGCGGACGGCGGCTTTGAAGGCGGCGTCATCGCGCCCGGGATCAACCTCTCCATGCAGGCGCTCCATGACGCGGCGGCGCAATTGCCGCGCGTCGCCATCGAACGGCCGGCGAAAGTGATTGGCGTCGACACCATCGGCGCCATGCAGTCCGGCGTTTTCTGGGGCTATATCAGCCTCATTGAAGGCGTCGTTGAACGCATCAAGGCGGAGTATCCCTCGCCCATGACGGTTGTCGCCACCGGCGGGGTCGCGTCGCTTTTTGAGGGCGCGACGAAAAGCATCGATCATTTTGACGGCGATTTGACGATCGACGGACTATTTGAGATCCACCGCCGGCTGAAAGCCGCATGAACGCCGAATTCATTGATTTTTGTGGCCGTCGCCCCAGGCTCCCGCGCGCGTCTCGCGCAATAGTACGTAAGGTGTAAATGTCCAAGGACGAGTTAGTCTTTCTGCCGCTCGGCGGGTCCGGCGAGATCGGCATGAACATGAATTTGTATGGGTACGGACGAGCGTCCGACCGCAAATGGATCATGATCGATTGCGGCGTCACGTTCGCTGATTTGACGACCCCGGGGATCGACGTCATTACGCCTGATCCGGGCTATATCCTGGAGATGAAGGAGGACCTTCTGGGGCTCTTTCTCACCCATGCCCATGAAGATCATATCGGCGCGGTGGCTCGCCTTGCGCCGTTGCTCGATTGTCCCGTCTACGCGACGCCTTTCACCGCCAAGCTCGTGGAGGCGAAGCTGGAGGAGGCGGACGTCGCCATCGATCTCCATGTGGTCGACATGGGGGCGCAGCTTCGGGTCGGCCCGTTCCATCTGGAATACGTAACGCTCACCCATTCGATCCCGGAGCCGAACGCGATCGCTATCCGCACCGACCTCGGCAATGTTCTGCATACGGGTGATTGGAAGATCGATCCGGAACCGACGGTCGGGCCGGCGACGGACGCTGAACGCCTCATCGCCTTCGGGGAGGAGGGCGTCCACGCGATCGTCTGCGATTCGACGAACGTCCTCTCTCCGGGCGTCTCCGGGTCTGAAATGCGGGTTCAGGAGAACCTCGCAGATCTCATCGCCCAGCAAAAGAACCGCGTCTTCGTGGCGACATTCGCCTCGAATGTCGGCCGGGTCTTATCGATCTGCCGGGCGGCGGCGGCCGTCGACCGGAGCGTCTGTCTGCTTGGTCGCTCGATGCTGAGGATCGTCGCCGCCGCGCAAGCTGTGGACATTCTGCCCTCTGACATTGAGTTCGTGGAGCCGAGGGACGCAGGCTACCTGCCGAAGGAGCATGTGCTTTATCTTTGCACCGGCAGCCAGGGCGAGCCGCGCGCCGCGCTCTCGCGCATCGCT
Source organism: Pseudomonadota bacterium (assembly GCA_039819085.1). GTDB lineage: Bacteria > Pseudomonadota > Alphaproteobacteria > Caulobacterales > Parvularculaceae > MED-G105. Next base: position 139,923 of record JBCBSQ010000004.1, on the reverse strand, counting down.
CGCGACGATCACCCGGACATCGCCGTCAATGAGGGAGACACGGTGATCTTCTCCTCAAAGGTGATCCCGGGCAATGAGCGCGAGATATACAATCTACAGAACGCGCTTGTGGACCTCGGCGCGGACATCATCACCGAGCGCGAGGCGTTCATTCACGTCTCCGGCCATCCGAACCAGGACGAATTGCGCCAGATGTACGAGTGGGCGAAGCCGCGTTATGCGATCCCGGTCCATGGCGAGGCCCGGCATCTGGAGCGGCATGCGGAATTCGCCAAGGAGCTCGGCGCTGAAGCTTCGATCTCCCCGCGCAATGGAGATCTCATTCGGATTGCTCCGGGCGCGGTTGAAGTCATCGACGAGGTCCCGGCGGGACGGCTCTATCTCGATGGACGTATTCTGACGCCGGAAGGCGACAGCGCCTTGCGGGAACGCCGGAAGCTATCCTGGGCGGGCGCGGCGTTCGTCTCCATACCCATGGACGCGCGCGGACGCCTCGCCGGCGACGTTGACGTCAGGCTGCTCGGCGCGCCGCGGCTGGGGGGGAGCGAAGGTGAATATGAAGATCGGCTCGCCGAAGCGGTGGAGGAGGCGGTCGGCTCATTGCCGCCTGGCAAGCGCAAGGACGAGGCCGCGATCGACATCGCATCGACCCGCGCGGTCCGCAATCTGACGTCGGAGGATTGGGGCAAACGGCCCATGGTCGTCGTCTCAGTTCTCTGGGTTTGATGAAAGCGGGTGTGAGGCCATGAATCCCGGCGCGGCGATCGTTGTCTTTATCCTGATCTGGTGGTGCGTTTTCTTCGCCGTGTTGCCATTTGGGGTGAGGCCCGATGACAGCGGCGTCGCAGGCGCGGACCCCGGCGCGCCGGCTGACCCGCAATTGAAAAAGAAAGCGCTTCTGACGACCGGCGTCGCGTTCGTGATCTGGATCTTGGCGGTCGCTTTGATCATGAGCGGCGTGATCAATTTCCGCGACTAACCCCTCTTAATTGCTTGAAAATTGCGCTCGTCCGCTTGCGGAGCGAGCGTTTTTTTGCTATTGAAAACGAGTTCCAGAAAATTTCGTGCGTATGCGGTAGGTTTCACCGCCAGCCTTGGGTCGCGCGGCTAGAAAGCGCGCTCGCGCGGCCGGGCGCGCCAGCGCGCCTGTTGACAGGCAAATCGGCGAGGGCGTGCGGCGCGTAGGGATGTCTGGTTGGCGTGAGGCGCGGCGAATGGCGATACCGGCCCGCCCATGTCGCAGCAGGCCTCTAAGGGAACGAGGCGACGGGTAGAGCAATACGGCGAGGGAGACGCGGATGACCGATCAAAAGCCCGTTGAGGCGTCGCCGCCTGGCCGGCCGGGAGAGCATGAAGCGCCGCCTGGCGCGGCGACTGAAGCGCCAATTGAATCGCAGCCAATTCTTGAATCGACCGAGGAAGATGCGGTCGCCGTGGGGGATATGGCGGCCGCGGATGGCGAAGAGCCGCGCTCCATCGCTGAGGCCTACTTCGATCGGGTTGAGGATGCGATCGACCAGGGCGACGAGGAAGAGCTCGCCGGTCTTCTCGCCGACCTCCACCCGGCGGACATCGCGGATCTCATTGCGCTCTTTGACGAGGAACACCGCGCCGGCCTCATCACGCTTATGGAAGGACGTTTGCCTGCGGAGGTCCTGCCGGAGCTCGACGCCGACCTCACCGAAGAGGTCGTCTCGTCCCTCAGGACGGAAACCGTCGCTGAAGCGGTCTGCGAACTCGATACTGACGACGCGGCGTTCATTCTTGAAGAGCTGGACGAGGCGAAGCGCGCCGAGATTCTCGCTGAAGTGCCCGCCGCGGACAGGCTCGCGCTCCACCAGGCGTTCGATTACGCGGATGAAACCGCCGGACGCCTGATGCAGCGCGACGTCTTCGCCGCGCCGGGTTATTGGACCGTCGGCCAGATCATTGACCGGATGCGCGGCGCGGCCGATTTGCCGGACCGGTTCTATGAGATCTTCGTCATCGATCCTGTCTTCCATCCAGTTGGCGCAGTGCCGTTGTCGACGCTCCTCAAGACGCCGCGCGAAACAACGATCGAAGAGATCATGTCGGATGACATTCGGTGCGTGCCGGTCGCAATGGACCGGGAGGAAGTCGGCTACCTTTTTGAGCGGTACAATCTCATTTCCACGCCCGTGGTCGATCACGATGGCCGCCTCGTGGGCATGATCACCGTCGACGACGTTGTTGAGATCGTCCAGGAGGAAACGGGGGAGGACCTTTTTGCGCTCGCGGGCGTTGAGGCCGACGCAGGGCTTTCGGACACGGTGCGCGAAACCGTTCGATCGAGGTTTTCCTGGCTCGCGATCAATCTCGGCACGGCGATTCTCGCGTCATTCGTGATCTCGCTGTTCGATGCGGCGATCGCCCAGGTCGTGGCGCTTGCGGTCCTGATGCCGATTGTGGCCTCGATGGGCGGCAATGCGGGGACCCAGACCCTGGCGATCGCGGTGCGCGCGCTGGCGACGCGGTCTTTGACGCCCTCGAATGCGGCGCGGATTGTCTGGCGGGAGGCGAAGGTGGGCTTCCTGAATGGGGCGATGTTCGCCGTGATCATGGGCGGGCTCGCCTGGGGCTGGTATGCGGCCACCAGCGGCGACGCCTCGGGCGCAGTCCGTCTTGGGCTCGTCGTGGGCGTCGCAATGGTGGTGAACCTGCTAGTCGCAGGTCTCGCCGGCATTCTCGTGCCGATTGCGCTTCAGCGCGCCGGGCATGACCCGGCGGTCTCCTCCACGGTCTTCGTGACCACGGTGACGGATCTTGTGGGCTTCGCCGTGTTCCTCGGCCTTGCGGCGCTGATCCTGATCTAACCGGCCGCTCGGGACCGAGCCCGGCGCTGACGCCGCCTATCGTCACAGATGCGCGCAACAAAAAAAGGCCCGCCGTGGCGGACCTTTGATCTTGCGTTCCCGTTGGAAACGAAGCGCCGATTTAGACCGCGCGCGCCGCGAGCGCTTTAGGGACGCAAAGCCCAGCGCCTTGCGACCGCCCCGCCGACGCCGATAACGCCGCCGATCAAGAACAGCCAGACAATCTCAGGCTCTGCGAGGTCGACTGGCGGCTCCACTTCCGGATCACACTCCGGATCTGTCTCAGGATCGCACGGCGGCGGCGTTATGATGGGCGGCACGCCGATGATCGGCGGCACAGGGATCAGCGGGCCGCCAATGCCCGGCCCACCGACGATCGGCTGCGCCGGCGGAAAGGCGGGCGCGCCAAGATAGACGTCAGGCACACTCAAAACTGGCGCGGACGCTAGGGTTTGTGTCTCAGGCGCCCGCCACGCTCCTCTTGGCGCCGCCGGGCTGTAACCCGCTAGGCGCCTCGGAACGGGGCGGGCTCCTAAAAAGGCTCGACGCCCGCCCGCTTTTGACCGGCGTCTTCGCCGCAGCAGCCGCAATTCACGACGATGTCATTGCGAATGTCGCCGACCGCGCGCGCATACCACTCGGCATAGTCGCGCTCCGCGCTTTGCGCCTGGCCGCGGCCGCCGCTCGTCCAGACAAGGGCGAGCGCGATGATGACCGCCGCAATGATGTTCGCAATACCGTTCCCGAAAACCATAGGACACCCCAAGGCTTAGCCCGACATACGCGCTGCTGGCGCGCCTGCCGCGCCACAGCCTGCGCGGCGGGCCGGGCGCCGCCGCACGCCAAAACAATCAATTCCCGTGCCAGATGCGCAACCGCAAGCGCCTGCGCCTGACGGGCCTGGTCGAACCCGCCTCACCTTACTCAATTCAAGCAAGGATTTCGCCGTGCACTAGTCCGTAAACGTGACCGTCGAATTGCGCGTCCTTAAAGGGCCTTCCTTGCGAAAGGTCCTCAAGGCCAAGGTCTTCAATACCGCCTTAGCGCGAAAATTAGCCAAAAATGGTTTACGCGCCAGATTTGAAACGAATCTCCCGAAATTGCTCGAAAAGCTTGGTCGGCGCGCCGCCGAGGGCTCAAGCGGTTCCGGCGAGCAACGCGCTCCGGGCGTTGGAGGGGCGCGTTTATGGGGCGTCGATGCCACAACTTTCAGCGCCGTTAGCGCCCGCCATTCGAGCCGGCTATTCAGTATCGCCGCGTCATGGTAACCCTAATGAAGCGGAAATTTAAGCGCGCAGCCGATGGGACCGTCAGGCTTTGTCGTCCCTGAAGCAGTGGGGAACCGGTTTCAGACCGGTCAAGTGACGCGCGGGACTGACGCTAAACGTGTAGATTTGATAGCCGACCAAGGGGAAGTGGGATCATGATGCGGACGGGCGACACCGGCCTAAATCTGATCAAGGGGTACGAAGGGCTTCGGATGTCGGCGTACTACACGCCGAACGAAGAGTGGACGGTGGGCTACGGCCACACCGCGAGCGCGCGCCACGGGATGAGCGTCTCGGAATCCGAAGCTGAACGCCTGTTGCGTGAAGACGTCGCCCCCATCGAACAGGTTCTCGCCGAAACCGTCCGGGCGCCGTTGAACCAGAACGAGCATGACGCGCTCGTCTCGCTCATCTTCAATATCGGCGTCGACAACTGGAAGCGGTCGACCGCGCTGCGCAAACTGAATGAAGGCGACCGCTTGGCGGCGGCCAACGCGTTCGAGATGTGGACGAAGGCGCGGGTGAATGGCGAACTCGTCGCGCTCGACGGCCTCGTGCGCCGACGTGCGGCGGAGAAATCGCTCTTCCTTATGCCGACGGACGCTTCGCTAGTGGTGCCGTCGGCGGACGTGTCGCCGTCGCCGGAGTGCGAACTCGGATTTGTGTCTGACCACGAATTGAAGGCGAACCCGGTCGTTGAGTTCGATCCGAAAGAACACACCGGACTTATTCCGTTGTCGAACGAAGAAAAGGCGATGCGCTCGCGCGCCCTGTTCGCCGCGACCCAGGCGCTGGGCGGCGATCCAAGCAAGATGATTATCTCCAAGGCCGAAGAGCACGCGGATCTTGGCGTCACCATTGGCGCCGCTTTCGCTGGCGTGCTCGCGCTTGGCCTGACGGGCCTTGGCGCGGCCTTGTTCATCGGCCAGCAGTTCCCGACCCTCATCGCCTCCTTGAATCTGAGCCAGCAATACTACGCGATCTTTGAAAATGCGCCGATCTGGCTCGCGGCTTTCGGCGCGGCGATTAGCTACTTCCTGCTCTACATTCTTGTGAAGCGCGCCGCCCGTCATGAATTGAAGCGCCAGCGCGTCAGGGAAATCGCCCGGATCAAGGCGGCGAGCTAGCCGAGCTTTTTACGGGCGTCGGCGAGCGGACGCGCGAGCCGTTTTTCTTTCCACATAGAGGCGTCTTCGCGCGAAGTCTGCGCGACGTCGTTCTACGTTCATAGCGACGATCGACAAGGCTGGATCGACAAGGCTGGATGGTGAGCGTTCATCTCGTGAAACTGAGCGTCGGGTCCGAGAGCGTTTCAGGCCTCGCGTCATGGGTGCGCCGCCGCGTAAAAGCGAACGCGAAGGGCCCCTTCGGCGCAGTGCATGACCACGTCACGCGCATGTTCCCGAAGCGGCGCGAGGAGCTTTTGGCCGGCGGTTCGATCTACTGGGTGATTAAGGGCGTGATCCGCGCGCGTCAGAAGATCATCGGGCTTGAGCCCGTGACCGGCGCGGACGGAATTGAACGGTGCGCCATTTTATTGGCCCCGCCGCTTATTGAGACAATGCCGCAACCGAGAAAGGCGTTTCAGGGCTGGCGCTATCTGCGGGCTGAGGATGCGCCGGCGGACCTCGGCGACGCGAGCGAGGACGTCGCGCCGGAGCTGCGCGCGGAACTGGCTGAGCTGGGTCTGTTATAGAGCCGGCTTACTGCGCCCGGCCGTAAACGGCCCGGTTTGAGACTTCCGACAGATCGGGCAGGGTCACCGTCTGGATTACCTCCATCGACATTCCGTCTACGGACAGGGTCCGAAGGGCGGTCATGCGGTCCTGGCCCCGGTATGAGGCGCGCGTCTCCAGGACGCCTTCGGCTGGCGTCGTTGTGGTGAGTGCATCAGCGAGGTCGCCGCCATTGAAGACTTCAGGCCGCCCGTCAGGGCGCGACACAAAAGACTGCTCATGCGCGGCGCCGTCCGCGTCGATCCATTCCATCCTGAAGGCGAGGTCGTCGCCGAGCCGCGAGATCACATAGCGTCCGCTTTTCGGCGGCTCGCCCTGCTCATATCGGCAACTCGACGGATCGAGGATCCACTCCCCGAGAAACCCTTCGATGGACGGCGCGTTGCTCATGTCGTGGAGCGCTCTTTGATCGGCCAGTTGTCGATCAGCCGCGCGCCTTCAAGCATCGCGGCGACAAAGACGCGCGCCGCGGCTGGGTCATCGTCGCTTAACGGCCGCAGATCATCAGCGCGCCGCGCTTCGAGATAGTCGATGTCATTGATCCCCGCTGTGGAGATCGCCTCGCGCGCGGCCGCAAGAGCGGTTTCGACCCGTTCACCGGTTTCAATCGCTTCGGCCGCTTTTCGTATCGCCGCCGGCAAGGCGAGTGCGCGGGCGCGATCCTCCTTAGACAGATAAGAATTGCGTGATGACATGGCGAGCCCTTCTTCATGGCGCACGATCGGCGCGCCAATGACTTCGACATCCAGGTCAAGGTCGCGGGCCATGCGCCTGATGATCAAGAGCTGCTGGAAGTCCTTCTCCCCAAAAACGGCGATGTCGGGCCGGAGCTGCGTGAACAGCTTGCAGACGATTGTCGCGACGCCGCCAAAGAAATGAGGACGTGATCGTCCGCAGAGCGGCGCGGCGAGCGCGCCGACCTCGACTTTCGTCTGGAACCCGTCCGGATAGATTTCATTGGCCGTCGGAACGTACGCCGCGTCGGCGCCGGCGGTGGCGAGCTTGGCCAAATCCGCCGCCAGCGTTCGCGGGTAGCGGTCCAGATCTTCGCCCGGCGCGAACTGTTTGGGGTTGACGAAGATGCTGGCGATGACCTTGTCGGCGTGGTTGCGGGCGGTCTTCACCAGGCTCAAATGACCTTCATGGAGGGCGCCCATGGTGGGCACAAGGCCAATCCGGAAGCCCGCGGCCCGCCAGTCGTCCAACCGCGCGCGCGCCGCCGATTTCGTCTGGTCCATCGCGAGAGGCGCTACGTCAGTTTTCTGTTGCGTCGGCATAGATTACAATTACGTAGTGTTTCTAGGGTAAACGCTCTTGCAGGTGCGCGGGAGGCGCTGCGCGGCCGGATCGTAGGCCGCGAGCCTGTCTTTCACCTAGAACCTGCCGCGCGCAAGAGGGCGACGCGCGGCGATGCGAGGAATGTCCAGGGATGGCGCATGGCGCCTCGGGAGGGTAGATATGAGGGGCGGCGCTGGAGTGATGCGGATCGGGCGACGATCGTTCCCCACGCTTGGCCAAGGGGCGCAGGGTGATTGATTTACCGAAGCCGTCGATGAGTTTCCGGGCGATGCTGATGCGTATCGCCTGTGTTCTAATGATAAGCGCAGCTGGCTGCGCCTCTGACGACGTCGCTGATATCTCCGCATTGGAGGCTGGGGGCGGCGCTGGGCTGATTGGGCCTGGCGAGTTGAGTGAGCTGCAAACCAAAGTCGCCTCCCTCGAAATTGAGAACCAGACACTTCGACGGCGCGTTGCGGACCTCGTGGCGCGAATCGCCAGGCAGGACGCTGTGAAACCGGATGAAGGCGATACGGACGCCGCAGTCGCGTCGGCCGCCGGGCCGGCCATGGCGATCCCGCCTGCGCCGACGCCAGCAGCGCCTGTCATCTCCGCGCCCGATCCGGGCCTTGATCTGCCGCGCGATCAAGCGCCGGTCGAAGCCGCGCCGCGCCTCGTCCAGCCAACGTTCGCCTCTGCTGAGACCGTGTTTGAGAATGAGGCGAATGCGGAAGAGCTCTCGCTCGCAAGCATCTTGTGGGGCGTGCACCTGGACAGCTACAGCCGCGAGACATTCGCCAAGGACGGCTGGCGTCGGCTTCAGCGAACGTTCCCGGACGAGCTTGGCCTTCTGGAGCCGCGCACCGAGACAGTGGAGATCGAGGGTCGCGGCGAGATTTTTCGTCTGATTGGCGGCGGATTCGCTTCAGAAGACACCGCAAAAGCGCTCTGTAAAGCTTTGACGGCAAAGAGCCAATATTGCCGTGTCGTCACCTTTACGGGAAAGCGGTTGTCCCTCGCAGCCAACGAATAGGCTGGCCGCGGGCTATTCCGACGTCGCTCCCGGCGGCGGGGCGATGTCGAACCGCTTGCTGGCGAAGGTTTTTCCTTCGAATTCCGCGCGCCCTTCGAATCTCAGCTTCAAAGTCCCGGCCGGAAGCACGTCGACGCCGAGCGGAAGCTGGATCCGGGCTGCGGGGGAATCAATCGGCGCCGCGACGTTCTCAAGCCGCGCAAGCTCTTCTTGCTGGCGGCCCGGCTTCGGTTCAAATGTGGCGATCAGCGCGCCGTAAGGGGAAAAGGTCCCGGACCGCTGAATGTTGCTGACGAGCATGAGATCGCCCGCATTGTCCCGGTCAAGATGCGTCGCTTCGAAACGCGCGCGCACGGATGATACGTCGCCGGCGCCGCGCACAAGGACGGGCAGCGAAATCGACAGACTGATATCGGCGTTAAGCCCGCCGCTCGCGCGTCGAATAGAGCTTCGAGCGGGCGCTGCGGAGAGGAGAAGATGAGATCGCCGTTCGCCTGCGGGGATGTCAGCGCCCTTGCGCAACGTAAGCTGGACGCGCGCCCTGCCGCCCGGCTCCAGCCTCATTGAGGCGGGCTCGAGGTTGAGAAAGGGCGCGGCGCTCAAACGCGCGCGCGCATCGGCGCCGGCCGCGAGATACCCATCAATGTCCGCCGCGAGATCCAGCCAATCCGCGCGCACGTCAACGATTCGGTCCGACGGATTGGAGACTTCGATGGTCGCATTGGGCGTGTCGGCGGAGAGCACGGCGCGCAATGGCGCGACGAGGAGCTGCGCGTTTGCGCTGACGGCGCAGCAAGCCGAAAAGAGAACGACGGCGAGCGGGACGGCGCGACGAACGAGGTCGCTCGGACGCAGTCCCGGCGCGCGGCGCGCTAGAATCACGGCAGCCTCCTCAACGAAACACTGAGCGAAGCCGCAGCTTGGACCTGGGCGCGTTAACGGGCTGTTAAGGGCCCGGCGTCCCAGATTGGCATGCGCGCAAATGAAAGGTCGCCTCGCCGTGACACACGTGATCGTTCTCGGCAATGAGAAGGGCGGTTCGGGCAAGTCCACCGCCGCTATGCATATCGTGGTCGCCCTCCTGAAAAGCGGAGCGCGCGTCGCCGCGATTGATCTCGACATGCGCCAACGCAGCCTGTCGCGATATCTTGAAAACCGTCGCGCCTTTTCTGAAATGATGTCCTCGGATCTTGCCTTTCCGGAAACGCCGCGCGTTGATCCCTCAAGCCTCGACAGCCGCGAACAGGCATGGCGCGAAGAGACGGAGCGGCTGCAGGAGACGTTCTCCCGGCTTGCGCATTGCGATTTCGTCGTGATCGATTGTCCGGGCGCGGACACGCATTTGTCGCGGCTCGCTCACGCGCACGCCGACACGATCGTCACGCCGCTGAACGACAGTTTTGTCGACTTCGATCTTCTCGCGCGCATTGATCCGGAGACGGGCGAGGTGCTGGGACCGAGCCTTTACAGCGAGATGGTCTGGCAGGCGCGCAAGCGCCGCGCGATGTCGGGCGTCAAGGGCGGAATTGACTGGATCGTTATGCGCAACCGCCTGTCCTCCACACGGGCGAACAACAAGCGTCATATGGGTGAGAAGCTCGACGATCTCTCCACCCGGATCGGCTTTCGATTGGCGCGGGGGTTCGGCGACCGCGTCATCTATCGCGAACTCTTCCCGAAGGGCCTGACGCTCCTTGATCTCGGCGGCAAAAACGCGCCGATCCGGCTCTCCACCATGAGCCACGTGACCGCTCGGCTGGAAATCCGTTCGCTGATCGCGACCTTGAACCTGCCAAAGCCGGCGGCGGAACGCGAGGCGCCGCAGGAGCGCAGCCCTGCGTATCGCGAGGAGGCGCCGGACAAGTCCGACGTCGCAGCTTGACCTGCGCCATTTAGACCGCAATTCAGGTTGCGCTCCTTGCCCCGCTATTGGCGGTTCTGGCATGCTCGCGTCGATCGAGCTTTTGGTCGCGAAGAAAAGGCGGTCCCATGGGGCTAATTGGCGCGATAGCGTTGCTTGGCGCGATTGCGGTCGCGGGGCTCGCGCTCTTACAGTCCGCGCGGAGCGGCGACGACGGCGCCAAGGCGGAGATTGTTGGCGTCCGGACGGTAACGCTTTTGAAGCTCGCCGCCTGGCTCGGTCTTGCGGCTGTTCTCTTTGCGGCGAAGCTCTTTCCCGTCGCCCTGATGATCCTGCTCGCCGCCGGCGGCGTGACCGCCATTGAAATCTGGCGGGAGCGAACGGTTCGCGACGATTTGCGGGGTGCTGATGAATACGCTGAGAATGCGGCCGGCGGCGCGGCTGCGACGACGAGCGTGCGCTCAGACGCCGAGGCCGCGTCGATCCTGGGCGTTGAGCCCGGCGCGAGCGCCGACGAGGTCAAGGCGGCGCACAAGCGACTGATCGCGCGGCTTCATCCTGATCAGGGTGGAAACGACTATCTCGCCGCGCAGATCAACGCCGCGCGCGACAGGCTCGCCCGGAAGGCGGAAACTGAAACGCGCATAGCTGAGCAGCCTGTCGAAGATGAGCCGAATCCCCCTGATGAAGATCCGCAGCCTGACGAGAACGGCGCTGCTCAATCATAGAGCGCCGACGGCAGCCAGGTGGCGATCGCCGGGAAGGCGGTGAGCGCGGCGAGGGCTGCGATCTGGAGCGCGATAAAGGGAATCGCGCCGCGATAGATGTCGGCGGTCCTGACGGCCTCCGGCGCGACGCCGCGGAGATAGAAGAGAGCGAAGCCGAAAGGCGGCGTCAGGAACGACGTCTGCAGATTGATCGCCATCATGACGCCAAGCCAGACCGGGTCGACGCCCATCTTCAGGAGCGCCGGGGCCACGAGCGGCACGACGACGAAGGTGATCTCGATAAAGTCTAGGAAAAATCCGAGCACGAACATCACCAGCATTACGGCGATGACGGCGCCTGCGAGGCCGCCTGGCGCGGCGTCGAGCGCGCCGCGGACGGTCTCTTCGCCGCCGAGGCCCCGGAAGACGAGCGAGAACGCCGCAGCGCCGATCAGGATGGTGAAGACCATGGTCGTTACACGGATCGTCTGATCCGCGGCGGCCGACAAGACGCCGCCGCGCGACAGCCGCATGACGCTGGCGCCAAGCCCTAACGGAATGAGCGCGCACAGGCCGAAAGATATCCAGATGGCGAGGCTCTCCACCCCGCTTGGCGCTTCGCGACCGAGCCGAAGGTCGAGGTTTGACGTCAGCAGGATGAGCGCGACAGTGGCTGCGGCTGCGGCGGCGATCGCGCGGCCTTCCCAGGATTGTGCGCCGTCTTCGCGCTGGCGCGCGCCAGCGATGAGGAGCGCGCCGATGGCGCCGACGCTCGCCGCTTCTGTCGGCGTCGCGGCGCCGGCGAGGATTGATCCGAGAACGGCGAAGATGAGGAGGAGCGGCGCAGGGAGTGTGCGCGCCGCCGCAAGCCAGACTTCTTTGCGTGAGCCAAGCTCCGATTGCGGGATGGCTGGCGCCTTCGTCCCCTGAAATGTCGCGACGGCGATCTGATAGAGAAGATAAAGTCCCACGAGCATGAGGCCCGGGAAAAGCGCGCCGGCGAAAAGGTCGCCCACGGAGATCGTCTCCGGCGCGAAGACGCCCTGCTCAAGCTGCGCCTTCTGGTAGGCGTTGGAGATGACGTCGCCAAGGAGAATGAGAACGATCGAGGGCGGAATGATCTGGCCGAGCGTGCCGGCCGCCGCGATCGATCCGCACGCGAACGCTGGATCATAACCGCGCTTCAACATGGTTGGCAGGCTGAGGAGGCCCATCGTCACGACCGTCGCGCCGACAATGCCCGTGGAGGCCGCGAGGAGCGCGCCGACCATGGTGACGGAGAGCCCGAGCCCGCCGCGCATCGACCCGAACAGGCGCGCCATTTCGTCCAGCAGTTCCTCCGCAATCTTGGCTTTTTCCAGGATCACGCCCATGAGGATGAACATCGGCACCGCGATGAGCGTCGAGTTCATCACCGCGCCATTGATCCGTTGGGGGATGGGCTGGAGGAAGGCGGGGTCGAAGACGCCGGACGCGAGGCCGATGACAGCGAAAATGATGGCGACGCCGGCGAGGCTGAAGGCGACGGGAAAGCCGAGCAGGATCGCGCCGCAGAGCGCCGCGATCATGATCACATCGAGCCAGCCGGCCGCGGCGCAGAGGCAAAATCCTGACCCTGCATCCATCAGGCGGTCGCCTCTTTTGGGGCGGGTTTCGTGTCGCGAATGGTTCGGGCCGCGTCCGTCGCGATGATGAAACCGGCCGCGAGGAGGAGGACCGCGAACGCCGGGATGAGCGATTTCAGCAGAAAGACCGCCTGGATGCCGGATTGCTCCGTCGACCCTTCGAGCGCCGCCCAGCTATTGGCGACGTATGGCGCCGACATGGCGATCGTCAGGAGGCAGAACGGAAAGAGGAAGACATAACAGCCGAAGAGATCAATTATTGCGCGGCGGCGCGGTGACGCCGATCCGTAGAAGATATCAACTCTGACATGGTCATTGGTCAGCAGCGCGTAGCCGGCGGCGAGCAGGAACGTACCGCCGTGGAGGTAGGTGACGCTCTCCTGCAGCAGGATGGAATTCCATCCGAACACGTAGCGCAGGACGACGACCGTGAACTGAATAAGCGCCATCGCCAGCACGAAGAGTCCCGTCGCCTTGCCAATGGCGGTGACGATGGGGCGCAACAAGCCATCGATTGACTGGGCAATCCTATCCGCACCCCACTTCGCTCCCGTCGCACAAATCAGGCAAAGGGTTATCAGCAGCAAGAAGAATGCGTACGGATTGACGTCTGGTCGGCGCAGATCAACCGCCAGATGCGAAAAGAGCAAGAACGCAAAAACTACGGTCAACGAAAGGGGGAAAGGCAGCACCGCACTTGCGATGCGACTTCGATCCGAGACCATGGCGCCAATGGGAACGATCAAGGTCGGCGCCACGACGCACCAGAGCGTCAGCATCAGGACTTCGCCGATCGTCGTCAGCATACCCGTGCGTCCCTAAAGCTCAAAGACGCGGCGGCGCGTCGCCATATAGGCTTCGTCGGAAATGCGGCTCCACTCCCCGGAGCGCTTGATGGCGTCGCGATAGCTTTCGAAGATTCGCCGCGAGATATCGTCCGTCTTGGCGATATCCTCCAGAACGGTCTTGGTCTCGCGGGCGAGGGCCTCCATCACGTCCGGCGGGGTCTCGCGCAGTTCGACGCCATGTTCGTTGACGAGTTGTTCGAGGCCAATCCCGTTGAAATGTCCGTACTCGGCGATCGAAAGATGATTGGCGCGCTGGCAGGCCCCTTCGATGATCGATTTCTCTTGAAGCGTCAGGCCATTCCAGAGGTCGAGATTGACGCCGACGCCCAGTTGCGCGCCGGGCTCATGGAAGCCCGGCCAGTAGTAGTATTTCGCCTCGCGATAGAACCCGAAGGCGAGGTCATTCCAGGGGCCGACCCATTCGGTGCCGTCGATCGCCCCCGACTGAAGCGCCTGGTAGATCTCGCCGCCGGACAGGGCGACGGCCGAGGCGCCGACGCGGCGGAGGACTTCCCCGCCAATGCCCGGCATGCGGATGATTCGTCCGCGCAAATCTTCAAGATTGTCAAACGGCTGCTTGAACCAGCCGCCCATCTGATGGCCGGTATTGCCGGCGATGAACGGCTTGATGTTGAAGCCGGCCGCGAGTTCGTCCCACAGCGCCTGGCCGCCGCCGAACTCGCACCACGCCATGATCTCGGTCGACGTCATCCCGAAGGGGACGGCCGTAAAGAAGGGATAAGCTTGCGACTTGCCGACCCAGTAATATTCCGCGCCGTGATAAAGGTCCGCCGCGCCGGTGGAGACGGCGTCAAAACTTTCAAAGGCGCTGACGAGTTCGCCCGCGGCGTAGACCGTGACGCGCAAGGCGCCGCCGCTCATCTCGGTGATGAACTGCGCTGTGCGCTCCGCCATCGTCCCAAGGCCCGGGAAATCCTTCGGCCAGGTGGTCACCATGCGGAGTTCACGTGGTTGAATGCCGCCAGGGGAGACGCCGGCGAGGTCGACCGCAGGTCCGCAGTCGCAGCCCGCGGCGAGCCCGGCCGCGCCAGTCACTGCGCCGCCAGAAATCAGTCGCCGTCGGTCAATCATCAAGGGCCCCTGCAGCGTTTCCGAAACGATGGCGGCCTTATGCGGGCCGTCCTTGTAGTTGGGCCTCAAGGGTTACGTCGCCGCCGCGCCGATGAAAAGAGTGAATGACGCGCGTTGATGCGATTGCGGACGCGATGGGTTGAATTCAGTCGCCGTCAAAGGCGCGCCAGCCCTCGGAGGTCAATCGCTCCAGCGGCGCAAATTTCTTCTTGTAGTCCATCTTCGGCGAGCCGGGCACCCAATACCCGAGATAGACGTGGCGCGCCTGCAATTCGAGCGCCATCGCCACATGGTCGATGATCATATAGGCGCCGAGGCTGCGGTGCGCGTCATCCGGATCAAAAAACGAGTAGACCATTGACAGTCCATCGGCGAGCCGGTCGGTGAGGGCGCACGCGATGATCCGTTCTCCGCCTTCGCCGTCGGGGACCGCATACTCAACCAGCATGGTGTCTACGGACGTTTCCTCCACCATGGAGGCGTAATCAAGGACGGTCATGTCGGCCATGCCGCCATCGGCGTGACGGCTGTCGAGGTACCCCCGAAGGACGGAGAACTGCTCGCTTGTCGCGCGCGGCGTGCGGACCCGGCGGATAATGTCGGCGTTCTTGTTCAGTATCCGGCGGCGGGACTTCGACAGCGTGAAGCCCGGCGCGACGATCCTGACCGCAGAGCAGGCCGAGCAGCGATCGCACGCCGGCAGGTAAATGATGTTCTGTGAGCGCCGGAAGCCGCGCTGCGACAAAACGCTGTTGGCCGTCGGCGCGTTCGGCCCGGAAAGGTAAGAGAACACCTTGCGTTCGAGCCGGCCCTCCAGATACGGGCAGGGCGCGGGCGCGGTGATGAAAAAATCGCCGCCGTCGACGCCGAGTTCTCTTGATAAATCTTCGTTTCGCATCCGTCCGTCCTATGAACGTGAATCTTAGCGACGTCTCGCCGGCTCGGCAATGACCCCATTGTCGGGCGCAGGGACGCGCCGCCCGCGCGGCCAGGCGCGCTGGCGGCGGTCAGTTGGAAATGTGTTTAGTTGCAAGCCTCGTACCCCCGGCAGGAACCCGCACTGAGCGCGCTTCGCGTCGCCCGGCGGCGGCCGGACAACGCCTTGCGCGACCGCCATCGGACCGCCGACTATGGCGCGCATGGGTGAAGGAACCGCTAGGCGGCAGGCTTGATGGAACCTTAAAGCAGGCCCGTGGCCCTGAAGTAGGCAGGCGCAATCAGGGTAAATGCGATCCAGAGAACGATTATCAGGGGTCCGCCGACGATAAGAAAATCTCGATAGGTGTACTGGCCGGGCGTCAGCACGAGGAGGTTCGTCTGATAGGCGACGGGCGTCGCGAAGGAGCAATTTGCGCCGAAGATCACGGTCAGGACGAGCGCGTGCGGATCAATCCCGGCGGCGGTCGCCGCGTTCACGGCGATGGGCGCGAACAGGACCGCGGTCGCGTTGTTGGACAGGACGTTGGTGATCGCGGCGCAGACAATGAAGAAGGCGGACATCATGAACACCGGCCCGAACCCGGCGCTCGCCGTCGCCACGGCTTCGCCGATCAGATGCGCGCCGCCGGTGTTTTCAAGCGCCGCCCCCATGGCGAGCGAGGCGCCGATCAAGAGGTAAATGCGTCTGTCGACCGCCCGGGCGGCCTGGCGGACATTGAGGCAGCCCGTCGCCACAATAATGCTCGCCCCGATGACCGCCGCCGCCGCGATGGGCGCAAAGCCCGATGCGGCCGCCGCGACGACGCCAGCGAAGACGGCGAGGCAGATCCGCGCATTTCGCGGGTCGGGAAGGCCCTCCACAGAGCCTTCGAGCATCAATATGTCGCGTTCGGACCGCAGCGCGCGCACGTCATTGATGTCGCCAAGAATGAGGAGAACATCGCCCGCCTCCAGCCGCAGCGTATTCATCTGAGTGCGCATCATCCGGCTGCGGCGTTCAACGCCAAGAATGACGCAGCGCGTTTGATAGTGGAAGCCTATCTGGCCGATGGTGCGGCCGATCATGCGGCTGCCGGGCGCGACGATCGCTTCCGCGAGGGTCAGTTGGGCCCGCGGTTTCGGGGTGTCGTCGTCTTCGGACAGGGGAATTTCCGTCGCCGCGCCGTCCAGCAATTCGGGCTTGTTTTTCAGAACGCTGGTGAGCGCGGCGCGCGTCGCCGCGACGATCAGGACGTCGCCGGCGGCGAGCGTCACATCGTCATAGGGCGGCAATATGGCCTGCGTTCGCCGCTGTATCATCCGCACAGTAACATTTGGGAGGTCGGTGAAGAAGCCTGCAACGGGTTTGGCTCCGATCAGCGCGTCGCCCCTGCGAACCTCCAGCTGCGCGACGAACTGCTTGCCTTCGCGCACCGCCTTGCGCGCCTCGCCGGGGTCAATGCGCCTCGGCAGGAGCCGTCGTCCGACCGTCGCCATGTAGATGACGCCGACGCCGGCCAGCACCAGCCCCAGCGGGGTCAGTTCGAAAAAAGCGATGTCGCCGCCAGGGACAGTGTCGCGATAGG
Organism: Pseudomonadota bacterium; assembly: GCA_039819085.1. Lineage (GTDB taxonomy): Bacteria > Pseudomonadota > Alphaproteobacteria > Caulobacterales > Parvularculaceae > MED-G105. The sequence continues at coordinate 123,137 of JBCBSQ010000004.1, read as the reverse complement.
ACTGCACCGCGAGCATGTTGGTCGATGATCCGATGACGGTCGTCATGCCGCCAAAGATCGACAGGAAAGAAAGCGGCATCATCAGCCGGGACGCAGGCGTTTTGCGCTGGCTGGCCATTGCGGCGATGATCGGAATGAACATCACGACGACGGGCGTATTATTGAGAAACGCGCTGATCGCCATCACGAATACGAAGACAATCGCCGTCGTCGTCAAAGGGCGCTTGTCGTATTGCATGAGCATCCGCTCGGTCGGGTACTCAAGGGCGCCTGACTGAAAGAGCCCCTGGCCTATGATCAGAAGACCGATAATTGCGAAGAGCGCGGGGCTGGCGAAGCCGGCGAGGAGGTCCTGGTAGTCAAAAGCGTCCGCGCCGATATCCTCCGGCGTCATCGGCCATAGGATAAAGAGGACGAGAAGCGCCGAAAGACTGGCCGCTGAGATGAGATCGATCGAGTAGCGGTCGAGCGCGAAGGCGACGACGGTCGCGGCGATGACAGCGAAGGTCGCCCACATCTGAAGGGGCGAGGAGGCCGTCATTGCAATGAGGGTCTCCATGGAAAGGCTATCCATCTAAAGGTTGTCCAAGGGAGGCGGGGCGGTCAAAGGGAAAAGACGAAATCCTTCAAGCGACGGCCTGAACGCTGACCCCTGCGACGGCGCGGTCAGTCGACGCGGCCGCTAGGCTCGCGCCGCGTCCGTCCTTTTTATTTCGCTCGATTGGTGGTACCGGCACAAGCCTTATGTTTTTCCAGCAAATTTCACGGGGCGCGTTGGCGCCGTTGGCGGCGGGCGAGGCTGCGCCCAAGTCTGACCGGGGTCGTTGAGATGTCTTACCCGACTGACCCCTACCGGCGGCTTAAGGACGCGTTCGCGCGCTATGCGACGGGCGTAACGGTCGCGACTTGCGCTGGCGCCGACGGCGCGACGGCGGCCTTGACCGTGAACTCTTTCACGTCGGTGTCTCTGGAGCCGGCGCTTGTTTTATGGAGCCTTCAGCGCTCCTCGGCGGCCTTTGACGCGTTCATGGCCTCGGAGAATTATGCGATCAGCGTGCTCCGTGCCGGCCAGGAACATGTCTCGACCCGGTTCGCGACGCGCGGCGCTGAGGCGATCGGCCCTGAAGAAGCGGATACCTGGGAAACCGGCGCGCCACTTTTGAAGGACAGGCTCGCCGGGTTTGACTGCGCGGTGGAGGCCCGACACCCGGCCGGCGACCATGTCATTCTCGTTGGACGGGTGCTGAAGTACGACTCGTTCAGCGGCGCGCCGCTGCTTTACTACGCGAGCGCCTATGCGACCGGTCCTGATGCGCCCGCGCGCGCGCAAGAATAGGAAAGTTCCGCCATGCGGCTAGGGTTTCTGGGGCTCGGCGTGATGGGTTTCCCGATGGCCGGGCATCTGGCCGCGGCAGGCCATGACGTCATTGTCTTCAATCGCACCCGCGCAAAAGCCGACGACTGGGCGGCGCGCTATGGCGGCGTTGCGGCGGAGACGCCGGCAGAAGCGGCGGCGGACCGTGACGTCGTTCTGATGTGCCTGGGAGACGACCCGGACGTTGAAGCTGTGGTTGATGCGTTCGAGCCCGCGCTGTCGAAGGAGACGGTGGTCGTCGATCACACAACGGCGTCGCCCGGCCTTGCGCGACGGCTATTCGAGCGGCTGAAAGCGCGCGGGGTGGGCTTTGTCGACGCGCCCGTTTCAGGCGGCGAGGCTGGCGCGGTGAATGGAAAGCTATCAGTGATGTGCGGCGGCGCTGCCGAAGACGTCGCCACGGCGCATGCGGCGTGCGAGGCGTATTCGGCGCGGTTCGTCCATATCGGTCCGACCGGGCACGGACAACTTGCCAAGGCCGTCAATCAGATCTGCATTGCTGGTCTGCTTCAGGGGCTTTCCGAAGGCGTCGCGTTCGCCAAGGCGGCTGAACTTGACGTCGATCGCCTGCTGGAGGCGATTTCGGGCGGCGCCGCGCAATCCTGGCAAATGGAAAACCGGGCCAAGACAATGGCGGCGGGCGATTTCGATTTCGGCTTTGCTGTCGACTGGATGCGAAAAGATCTTCGGATCGCCCTCGAAGAAGGAAGAAGGCTCGGCGCGCCGTTACCGGCGACCGCCCTTGTGGATCAGTTCTATGCGGACGTTCAGGCGATGGGCGGCGGCCGCAATGACACATCGAGCCTGATCCGGCGTCTGAGAAGCTGATCGGGCGCTGATCGCGCGACATTCGTTGGTAGGTTGTCGCGGCGCGCTAGATTATTCGGCTTGAAGACTAGTCGCTTGTTGGTTACAAAATCACATAAGGGCGTTGGTGTGGGGCTTTCGTCTGGTCGAGGTGGCGGTTCGGATCTTGGCGATGACGGCGTTCGGGGCGCGAGCGTCAAACTCAGATATCCGATCATCGGGGAGCGCTTCCCGTACAAATAGAGTCGAGGCGACGCACCTAGTTGCGGCGGTGAACATCGTCGCGGTTAGCTGGTTGCGTGGCGAGGCTCTCATTGACGTCGTTTGAGTGAAGGGAGCGCGCTTCGTGGGATTGGCTATTGGGTTGTTGAGTTTCGGGGCTTTTCTGGCGGCTGTTGTTGGGATTTTGAGGCAACTCGGCGCCGGCGACGCCGCGCGCGCGCTTCTGATCGTCACCTTTCTGGTGTTCGGCGGCATGGTGGCGGCGACATATCTGCCCGTGATCCTGACTGGCATGTAGATGCTTGTTGGCGCCTAACGCCAACGCGGGCGGGATCACCTACGAAACGATAAGCTTTTTTGTAGCCGACCGTCGATAAACCGACACAATTCCAGCCTATATGCTGCGCCGCGGCATCGGCGTGAGCGTATTGCGTATCGGGTTGAGTACTCCGTCGATGTCGCGCGTCCCTTCCAAATCGCATCCTCGCTTTCGACTGTTTCGGGTCTCGCCGCCCGGCGCTCTTTGGCGCGGACGGGCGGACTTGATCGCTGCGGCGATTTCGGGCCAGTGTCCTAAAAACAATATAAGCGTACTGGATCGAGGAGGCGACAATGGGCGCGCTGCAGGTTGAAAACCCGCCATGGAAAACCGACGAGCTTGTCCTTTTCGAAGAAGAGGCGGCGAAGTTCTTTACCCGTGAGCTTGCGCCCCATGTCGACAAATGGCGCGAGGCGGGCTGCGTGGAGCGTTGGGCCTGGGAGAAGGCCGGCGAGGCGGGCCTTCTGTGCATGTCGATGCCGGAGGAGTATGGCGGCGCAGGCGGAACATTCGCCCACGAACAGATTTTCATCGAGCAGCAGATCGCCGCCGGGATCGAGGGCTTCGGCGCGGCGCTCCACAACTGCATTGTCGCGCCCTATATCGAGGCCTATGGCACCGAGGAGCAGAAAAAGCGCTGGCTGCCGAAGATGGCGACGGGTGAACTGATCGGCGCAATCGCCATGACTGAACCGGGCACCGGCTCCGACCTTCAGTCGGTCCGCACGACGGCGATCAAGGATGGCAATCAGTACGTCATCAATGGCCAGAAGACCTTCATTACCAATGGCCAGACGGCGAACTTCATTATCGTTGTCGCGAAGACCGATCCGGGCGAAGGCGCTAAAGGCGTCTCGCTGATGGTTGTGGAAACGGACGAGGTCGACGGATTTGAACGCGGCCGCAACCTGAAGAAAATGGGCAACAAGGCTCAGGACACGTCGGAGCTTTTCTTCACCGACGTCAAGGTTCCGACGGAAAACCTTCTTGGAACGGATGAAGGCCAGGGCTTCTTCCAGCTAATGGAGCAATTGCCCCAGGAGCGCCACCAGATCGGCGTGCAGGGCATGGCGTCCATCGAGCGGGCGCTCGAACTGACGATTGAATATGTGAAGGAGCGCCAGGCGTTCGGCCGGCCGATCTTTAACTTTCAAAACACGCAGTTCGTTCTCGCCGAGTGCAAGGCGAAAGCGACGATGGCGCGCACCTTCGTCGATTACTGTACGGAGCAGCTGATCCACGGCCGCCTCGACGCGCCGACCGCGTCGATGTCGAAAATGCTCCTGTCTGATCTTGAGAACGAGATCATCGACGAATGCGTGCAGCTCTTCGGCGGCTATGGCTATATGGATGAGTATCCGATCAGTCGCATGTACACCGACGCCCGCGTGCAGCGGATTTATGGCGGCACCAACGAGATCATGAAGCTCCTGATCGCCCGTTCGATTTGAGGCGTAGCTTAGACGGCGGATCAATCCCTGATGCGATCGTCTGGCGCCGGGTCTTTCCACTTGATCCGGAGGCCGTTCTCGACAAGTAGGTCGAGTGCGGACGAATTGGCAACACTGTGAGTTGAGAGCTCCAGCCAATCGAGGTTTGTGAGGCCGGCGAGGGGCGAGACGTCAGCGATCCGGGTGTCAGTGATCGCGAGAGTCCTCAATCCGGTGAGGCCCGCAAGGGGCGCTGCGTCCCTGATCGGCGCGCCGGAAAGGTCGAGCGTCTCCAGTTCCTTGAGATTGGCGAGGGGCGCCGCGCCGACGATCTTCGTGTCGTTGAGATAGAGCTCCCGCAGCGACGTCAATCCCGCAAGCGGGCGAGCGTCGGGAATGTCCGTCTTTACGAGGTAGAGACCTTTCAGCGCGGTCAGCCCGGCGAGAGGCGCGGCGTCCCTGACGCGCGTGAACGCCAAGTCGAGCCACTCAAGGTTTGCAAGTCCGCCGAGCGGCGTCGCGTCGCTGATCGGCGCGCCGCGGAGGTAAAGCGACTTCAGCGCCTTCAGGCCCGCGAGGGGCGCAATGTCGGTGACCGGCGTCCCCGACATAAGGAGGTCCTTTAGAGACGTCAGACCAGCGATCGGCTCGACGTCGGAGACCGCCGTGTCGTGCAGGTTGAGCGATTCCAAAGCCGTCAGGCCACGTAGCGGCGCCAGATCGTCGAGTTCGGTCGATGCGAAGTCCAATTCGGTAATGGCGGGCCGTGAGTGCCGCGGCGGTTCGTCGCCGCGCAGGATCATCGCGTGGATGTCATCCATATCGACCTTCACTGGCGGCTCAGCGCGTGCGGCGGCTCAAGACGACTTCCAATCATATCGGCTGCTGTTATGTCGCCTGACCTCGGCCAGGTGGCGAGGGCGTCTCCAGAACGCTATGCTGAACGTCAGCGTCGGCGATGCGGCCGCCGCGGTCAATCAGGCGGCGTATGACGGTCAGGCGAGCTTTCTTGTCGGGTTGCGCAGTCGCGTTGCTAGCAAATTGGAGCGCCGCAGTCGCGCAAGGCGTCGACAATCCGATCGTGCGGGACCCGGATGGCGGGAGGCCGCGGCTCCTGGATACGCGCGACGGCGCGGCGCTCGACGCATTTCGATGGAAATACCGCTTGCTGATTATCTGGGCGGAAGAACCGGACGCTGTCCGGGCGCAAATCGATGATCTGGAGGACGCGGACCTCATCGAACGCGACCTCCTCATTGTGCGGATGTTCGGCCGCGTTCACGGGTTCACCGTCGCGCCGTCAGGCGAGCGCCCGCCCTGGACGCGCATCGTCGACCTGACTGATACGCCGTTCGAGGAAGGTCGCGGCGAGGGGCTGCGCGCGCCGGACTATCTCGCTGTGCTCATTGGCAAGGACGGCGACGAGAAAGCGCGTTGGACGGCGCCGGTCAGCGCCTCGGACCTGTTCGGCACGATTGACGCCATGCCGATGCGCCGCCGCGAGGTGCGCGATGAAGGCGGACGCTAATCCAATACCGTTTTCACGACCGGGCCATAGGGGGTCGCGCCGAGAAAGCCCAGTTGCGCCTCAGCCATCGCGTCATTGACGGCCTCTTGCGGTCGAAACGTAGGGTGTACGGCCCTTCGCAGCGGCCGATCCTCGATTGGCGCGGCGAGGATTTCCGCGATCGCGCGTGGAACGTCCAACGGGTCGGTGTTCCTGCCCGAGCCGTCTTCGCCGCCCATCGCCGCGGCCATCCGCGGATAGGCGGCGAGGAGTTCATCAGACGTGCGCGCCTTGAGGTCGGCGGTGTACCGATTGCGATTGACCCAGACCTTCGTCGGGTATCCGCCTGGCTGGATGATCGTGACGCCAACGCCATGCGGGACGAGCTCGTACGCCATCTGCTCGCTCATCGCTTCAAGCGCGAACTTCGTCGCTGAATAGTGCCCTGCTCCCGGAACGATAACCCGACCTAGCTGCGACGATATCTGGAAGAGATGGCCGGAGCCTTGCGCGCGCATGCCGGGCAGCGCCGCGCGCGCCACCCGATGGCAGCCGAAGACGTTCGTGTCGAACGCGAGCTTCGTGGCCTCCATGTCCTGAAGCTCCACCGGGCCGGTAACGCCGATCCCGGCATTGTTGACGATGGCGTCAAGCGCGCCGCCGGAGGCGTCTTCCGCGGCGCGGACGCCGGCGATGACGCTTTCATCACTCAAAACGTCGATGTCGATCACCTGGATGTAGAGGCTTTCATCGCGCGCGAGGCGTTGCAGTTCTTCCGCCTCGGGGCGCGGTGTGTTGCGCATGGTCGCGAATACCTTTGCGCCAAGCCGCGCGTAATGCTCGGCGCCAAGACGTCCAAATCCGGAAGAACTTCCGGTAATCAGGATCGATTTGCCTGACAGGTCAGGCGCTGCTTGCTCCGATGAGGCCGTCGTGGGCGCGGCGGTGGATCTTTGCGTTGCAGCGAGCGCAGCGGCGGACAATAGAAGGCTGCGGCGATGAAAAGAAGGCGTTTTGATCATGGTGCGAACTCCTTGTTGCTCCGCGCTCGGAGATGCAGGACGGCGATTCTTGAGCCTCGCGTCGAAAAAAAGGATATTGCGATGTTCTCCGCATTCGATGTTTTTAACGGCCTCGGGGTTCTCGGCCTCTTTGTTTTCGCAGCCTCTGGCGCGCTGACGGCGCTCCGCAACGACATGGATCTCTTCGGCGTTGCGTTGATCGGCTGCGTCACAGGGGTCGGCGGCGGCACGATTCGCGACGTCTTGCTTGGCCAGTTTCCCGTCTGGTGGATCGCTGATCCGCTGGCGATTCCAGTCTGCCTCGCGGGCGCGGCCGCCGCGACTCTCGCCCAGCCGCTTTTTGCTTCGAGGTTGAAGGCGCTCATCTGGGCGGATGCGGTCGGGTTGTCCGTGTTCGCTGTGCTCGGCGCGGAGGCGGCGCGCGCGGCCGGCGCGCCAACGGGTGTCGCCATCTTCATGGGCGCGGTGACGGCCACATTCGGCGGCGTCGTCCGCGACGTCCTGCTCAATGAGCCGCCGCTGCTCCTGAAGCAGGATATCTACGCAACGGCGGCGCTCTTCGGCGCGGCGGTATACATGGCGCTACTGGCGATTGGCTGGGAGCGGGACATCGCCGCGGCGATCGCCGTCGTCGCGACTTTCACGGCGCGCGGCGCAGCGATCTTGTTTAACCTGCCGTCGCCGAAATTCGCCCGGCCCCGGCGCGACGAGCTCGGCGATATCTAAGCCGCGCGGGGAGCGGTTTGCGCGCTCGCGCGTTTCGGCTATGAGGGTCGCTCCGCCGCAAACGCAAAGCGGCGCGCGATGGTCGCGGGTATAGCACAATGGTAGTGCAGCAGCCTTCCAAGCTGAGGATGCCGGTTCGATCCCGGCTACCCGCTCCATTGTTTTTATTGAGCTTTTGAGCATTTAGGCATCATCGACGCCGGACCGCTTACAGCTTTTCTGTAAAACTTTTTTTCGCTTCGCGATTTGTTCTCCGCGGACCTTCGCCAAGTTGTCTCGATCGACGTACTGGCGACAGATACTTCGAACCTGCTCCGGCGACCATCCCATCGTGTCAGCGACGGCGTCGTCGCTCGCGATCGGCTCACAGAAGCGCCTGCAGGCGGCGCCGCGCGCATCCTTGAGCCGCAAGCCTTCGATCTTGGCCAGCGTCCTTGCGCGCTGAAACTGCCCTGAGAAATTGGCGTAGGGCCGGCCCTTGGTGTTGGGCGGCGCCAGCATCTGTCCACGATCGCATTGATCCAGCATCTCGCGCATGGCCGGCAGAATTGGCGGCGCCGCCACGACGCCGGTAGAGAAGCGCGCCTCGCTGAAGAGGTGCGGGCAGAGACGCAAACGCTAGAGCATGCTGTGAGAGGAGTAGGCGGACGATGTAGGCGACGATCTAGACCAATACTGATCGCAGTTTCATACGCTAAACCTCGGAAAAATCTCTAAGATTGGCGCGCTTCTTTGCGACAAACTGTAAAAAACCTTCTGTTTGGAATTGGCTTGCCATTCCATCATAGGGCATTGTCTGGTGAATACTGTTGTAACCGACGTTCTTAAGCATCTTCCAAAGTGTTTTTCTTGTCGGCTTTCTAAGTATGCCACCCCCAACTCTTCTAATTGAAGAATACTGCGTTTGATCATCATATTCATCCACGAAGAATTCGAGATCGCCGATTCGTTCATTGACTTGTTCGTCGGTCGCCATTCTGCCGTCGATTACCATTATATCTGACATTTTTGAGACGCGTTCCAACACATCCTGGGGATGCTCGCAGTGATAAATTGTACCCAAGAAAAGAACCACATCGAAAGTGCCCATCTCTTCGTGAGTCATGGTCTGCATGTCAGATTTTACAACGCTAGAACTTGAGTTTAGTTTAAATGAATCAAGAACAATTTTTGCTCTTTCAATATTTTGGTCATGCATTTCTGTCGCCACTACGGTCGCGCCCTTTCGCGCGGCAAGCGCGCTGACATAACCCACGCCGCAACCAATATCCAAAACTCTCTTTTTCTTCAGTGTGCCGAACAAGTCGATTATTGGATTTAAATGCCAATACGGTTTCATTCCAAGTGGGTGTTGTGGTTTGTCGACTATGCGGACATTGTCATCACCGGCCAGAAGCTTATCGACTCCTCCCCCCGTATCGACCCATTTGTCCCCTTCAGGCATGGGGAGCAACATTCGAACCGGCCATGTCGTCAAATGACGGATGCGCTCAACAAATTCCTCGTTTGTGAAGTTGTTTTTGGGAACTGATTCAAATCTCTCTATGGACATTTTTGCTGAATTCCTCATCAAGGCCAGATCGTTGCACGATGGTGAAAATCGATTGTTTCGTCGATGTAACCTAGTCCAAGCATGTAGATCGAAAATCCGTAAAAGCGATCTGCGCGAAGACTATATTCTAAACTTTTGGCGCATTTTGAACGAGTGCAGCAATTCGCCCGGCCGCCGCGCCCCTAGGGTTTGATGGTGGCGTGAACGCCGCTCAAAGACCAGCAGATCCAACAAACCCGTTGGATCATGTCAATTGGTAAGGCTAGAGGACGTCCACATAAGCGTCAGCGGTTATCAGCCTCGGATGCGCGAACATCGAAGGCTTTAGAGTGCTTTCTCAATTCGGCGGAGTGTGAACGCAGACCAGACGGCGCATAAACGATAGCGCGATCGCGGCCAGTTGGTACTTTGAATGAGAAAGATGAGAACCCAATCTTGGGGATCTCATCATGTTGGATAGATTATTTATGACAGCCCTTCGTAGCTTTCATTCCAAACGACAGATATCGTCGACGACAGCCCTGATTAATGAAGGAGACGAGACCCGTATCGCCAAAGGCGCACGAACGCCGCACCAGAGTTATCGCTTGAACAATACTCAGCGGAAACAACAGCAAGCGAGACAACATAGCGGGCACGACCCGCTCCAGCGTCAATTGCGAGGACGCCGCTTCAATTCTTCGCCGGTTAAGCGCTGCAGGTCGTCGATCGCTGAAATGGCGACCGCTTCTCCGCCTTCCATGTCGGAGTTGGCTTCATCGTCGCCGAATCGATTCCACCGCCAGATGGTGAGCTTGGCCAGCACGTCTCGGAAATCTCTTGCGGGCGTTTGCGCCGCGACGTTCATGATCTCGACCTGCGCGTCGGCGGCCAGATCCGCAGTGACCTGATCTCGATCGTGCTCCAGTTGGCGCTCGCATTCGCTCCAAAGTCGCAGGAGCTCGGCGACTTCTCGTTCTTCCGGTTTGACGGCGGCCAAACGTTGGATTTCAGTTTCCGCAAACAGCATCTCTTCTTCTCCCCAGCGGCGGACAGCCAATTGCGCGCCACAGGTTCGGCGCGCTGGATTTCGATTGGACTTTTCATTCGATTAGTCCATTTCGATAAGTTCGTGCGGGTTAAGAGGCGTTAGTAACGGTTGACAGGCAACGTTACATGCTCGTGGAGGTTGCAATTTATGGCGTTCCGGCCCATTCGACGGTCTCGTTGGGCTCTGACCAACGACGTTTTTAACGTTTCTAACCCGGCCCATCTTAGCTGAATGATTCGATTAGTTTTGGCGCTTCACCTCGAGCCGGGTGGTCAGTGGGGAATTTCGTGAACACCCGACTACACCGTCATGGACGATAGGATTGAACCGGCGGCGATCTCGGACGCGCTATCCAGAATCGCCGAAAGCACGATCTTTCGAAATTCGTCGCGTCAATCTCGCCTTTTGGCGTTTCTCGTCGACAAGGCGCTCGCCGACGAGAGCGAGCGGTTGAACGCGTTCTCGATCGCAGTCGACGTCTTGGGGAAATCAGAGGATTTCGATGCGTCTTCAGACAGCGCGGTGAGGGTTGAGATGCATCGTTTGCGTCGCAATCTCGCCGCGTATTACGCGACGGAAGGCGCAAAGGATCCGATTTGGATTTCGATCCCGCCTCGCACATATCGGCCAACGATTGAGCGGCGCCGGACGACTGAGGAGGCTGTCGCCGCAGACCCGTCAGCGGCCGACATGACCGCAGAGCAGTTGAATGAGGCTGGGGCGAAGTCAGATGCAGCCGCGGAGCGCGGCGCGCCCTTTGCGGCGTGGCGCGCCGAAAGCGCGAGGCGATACTTCGCCCTCGTTGGCCTTGCCGTGCTTATTGCGCTGATCGCTATTGTCGTCGCCTTGACTGCGGGCCGGTCGGACCGGCGGGAATCAGGCGCGCCGTGCCTCGCCAAGCGACCCGTCATTCGGTTGCAGTCTGACGCGAGCGGAGAGGGCCGCATTCCGGAGGCGACCTTGTCGGGTCGCGCCCGCGATGTGCTCGTGCGCGTCCTTGAAAGTTACCCGCTGATCGCGACTGCGACGCCTGGCTCGCCTCGGTGCGATATGGTTCCGAATTTCATCCTCCAAGCTGAAATCGTCCGCGATTCGCAAGGCGACGTCCTCGTTGCGCGTCTCCTTTCAGAGAGCCAAGCGCTTTTGTGGATTGACGAGTTCGCCCTTACGCCCGAGCGCGGCGTTTCGGGGCTTGAACTAGGCGCGGCCCGAATGGCGTACGCGCTCGCGCGGAATGACGGGATCGCGCCTAAGGCGGCCCTTAACGCGGTTTGGCCGGACGCCGCCGCGCGTGACGCGTACGAATGTCTCATCGGGCTTTACGCGCGGTTTTCAGCGAGGTTCTCGGTCGTCGAAGATCTCTCCGAGGCGGAACTCTGCCAGACGTACTGGTCGGTCGAAAATGCGCCGGCCGATGTCGCTGCGCTTGTTGCGACATATTACGCGGCGAAGGAGAATGTCGCCAGAATTGTATATCGCGCTACGGCCAACACGGGCGCATTCGAAGAGGCTGCGCGCAATCTTGATCTGTTCAATTCTTGGTACGCACGCGGATTGTCATTGTGGCCGGACAATCCGGAGTTGGCGAAGTTCGCATGCCGATATCTCTGGCGCTACAACGACCATGACTATCTGGAAATCAAACGATTCCTGTATGCGGCGGAGGAGGTTTACGCATTGGAGCCAGGCGTCCTCAGCTCGGTCGCAATCCTGCACGGTATTCTGTTCCGAGATTGGGAGAAGGCGAGGGATCTCCGCGAACGGGCGAAGCTTATCGTGGGGGATAGCCCGCTCCTCTACGAAGCGGATGTTCTGATTGCGTTCTCCGAGGGCGACTGGGACCGAGCGGCTCAAATGAATTTGAGCCCTCAGTTCAATGATCACCCCACGGCGCTCGCGTTTTCGGTGGTGGTTTATCTGATGGCGGAAGAGCGAGACCGTGCGATCGCCACGTTCTCGTCGCTTTCGCAATATGGCATTCAGACTGCGGAGCAGCTATTATCTTTCATCGATATCGCCGAAATCGACCAGGACCTCAAGAATGAGCTGATTGTCGGCATCGATAGGTTGACGGCCCTGGAGCGAGAAGAGGTCAATTGAACCAGGCGCGCCGATTTCAATCTTCTACATCGCCCTCGCCGACGACTTTATTGCGGCCGGTCTCCTTCGCGCGGTAAAGCGCGCGGTCCGCCCGTTCGATGGCTGAAGCGGCGTCTTCTCCCGGCCGCAACTGCGCGACGCCGAACGAGATCGTGACATGCCCGATCGTTTCGTTCGTGTTTCGCTTGGTTAGGCGCCGCTTGGCGATCTCCGTGCGCAGCCGATCAACGAGGCCGATTGAGTCGCTGAGAGACGTATCAGGAAGAATTAGCGCGAACTCCTCGCCGCCATAGCGCGCGACGAGGTCACGCCCCTTGACGTTCGCCGACAGGACGCCTGCGACGAGTTTCAGCACCATGTCCCCGACCTGGTGGCCCCAGGTGTCGTTGAACGACTTGAAATGGTCCACGTCGCCGATGGCGAGGCAGTTTGGCGCATCGCCCGTCGCGCTGGCTTCCAGCGTCTCGGCCATAAATCGGTCGAAGTGCTTTCGGTTGGCGACGCCGGTGAGCGCGTCGGTCAACGCCTCGGATTGGATGCGGCTGATGTTTTCGCGCATCGTCGACAGTTCTTCATCGGCGTCGCTGAGCTTTTGTTGAAGCTCCGCGTTCTTGCTCGCCATCGCACGGGTCGCATCGGCGAGGGCGTGGACAAGCGCCTTAACGTCGGCGGGCTCAGAAGCGCCGTCGAACTGCCCAAGCGCGTCGGCAAGCGATCTGGAATACGCGCGGTAGTTTTCCGTAGCCCCGCCCATAGAGTCGTTGATCTGCGAGACTTGCGCGCAGATGGCGCTCGCAAGCGAGGCGATTTGTTCTGACGACTCATCGCCGCCGATGAAGCGGTCATAAAGCGCGTCGATCGTCGGACCGTCGAGCGCGCCCTTGTCGGCGATTGTCTTCTCGACGGCGCCGGAGAGATCGGCGTTCGCGCCGGAAAGATGCGTGAACCAGAGTTCAAAGCTCGGCGGCGTCACCTCGACGCTATTGCTCCGTATCGCATCGATCGCTTGCCGGGCGATTTCGAATGACGGGTTCTCGCTTGCAGCGGACATGATTGGGTTCCCCTCCCGAAAGCAAACGCAACGAACTGGGGGGAAAGCTATCGTGTCTTGGTTAACAGCCGCCTTCGATGGTTGACCTTAAGGACTACCCCGAAATCGTTATTCTTCAGTATCCGTCAATTCCTGGCCGTTGCGCAGGAACTCCCTCCAATCCTCCGCTCGCCAGAAGTCTTCATCCAGCACGGCGTCGGCGAGGGAGGAGGGGAGGTCGTCTTTGGACAGAAGGGCCTGTTCGCTGCGGCTGCCTGCGAACGCTGCGAGAAGTCGAATTTCCTCTGAGGTCAGATCAATAACGTAGCCGAGTTCAAGGCTTTGCAGCTCCACCATCGCCGGAGCGCCGCGCCAGATGCGCGCGGCGAAGTCAACGGGATCAGACGCGCCGTCGGCAGGCGCGTCGAGCGGCGGGCCCGCCCGCCCGCCGACACCGTTGATGGAATGGCAAAGAACGCAGCCCTTGGAGACAAAAAGCTCTCGTCCGCGCGTGCTGTCCGTCGATGTCGTCGCGCGCGGCGAATCGCCCGTCGCAGCCGGCGTCTTGGGCGCTTCAGCCAAGGATGAGCCGCCGCACGCGGCGAGCAGGATCACGCAAGCGAATTGAGCGATAAGCGGTCGGAATCCGAGGCGACATGGCATGGCTGAAGTCCCAATGGTTGATGAAATCAGCGTTTAGGATATCCCGCTTCGCCCCTTCCGCATACGCCCCGTCAGGATGAAAGGCTTCCTGAAAATGCGAATAGGCGCGACGGCCCTTGGGGCGACCGTCGCGCCTTTAGCGCCCGCCAGCCGCATGCATGCGCGGCGAGCGTGATCAATCGTTGAGGTCAGAATCGATAGCCGATGCCGATGCCCGCGACGATCGGATCGAGATCAATGTCGACCGTGTTGACCGCCGGCCCGGAGGTGAGGGTGGCGGTGGTGTCAATCTGGATCCATTTCACGTCGGCGTTGAAGACCCAGCGATCGCCGATCGGAACGTCGAACCCGGCCTGATAGGCGACGCCCACGCTGTCATCGACGGCGACGTCCGTGGGGCCGACCGCATTGACGAGCGCCGGCGAGGCGTCTTCGCTGTAAAAGATCGACCAGTTCACCCCGACGCCGACATAGGGGCGGAACACGCCTTCAGGATTGAAGTGGTATTGAAACGTCAGCGTCGGCGGCAACACCATCAGGTCGGCGATGTCGCCGACGCCGGCCAAGGCGCCTTCGCCGACGACGGTGTGGGCGGTTGTCGCCGCGATCAATTCAACCCCGATATTGTCCGTCAGGAAATAAGTGAAGTCGACTTCCGGCGACAGTCCGTTTTCGACATCGACCTGCCCGCCGGGGAAGGACGGCAATACGTCGCCCGATTGCGCGGTCGGAGCGACGACGATGCCGCGGAGACGGACTAGAAAGTCGCCCTGCTCCGCCGCCGCGCTCTGGAGCGAGGAGGCCATGAGAAGCGATGCGATAAACGTTGTGCGGAGCATTTTTATTCCCCTTCGGACTAATAACCGCTTTGTCGTTCGGCTAACTGTTGATGATCGTCGGATAAGCCGCTCCGGCCGGGAGTTTTTGACCTACGTCAGTAAAAGCCGAAGAAATCCGGGGGCATGGGCAAACGCAAGGCCGCTGCGTTCAGCTAGTTTGACTTAAGTCACAAACGCGGCCTCGCGGCCTCCCTAGGGTGCGCGTCATGAAAGAAGAATGGCGACGATATCTGGATGTCCGGGCCCCGCGGTACACGAGCTATCCGACGGCCCTGAAGTTCACGGACGAGATCGGGCCGGATGAGTATGCGGATAAGCTCGCCGGCGTTGGGCCTTATGAGCCGCTTTCCGTTTACGTCCACGTGCCGTTCTGCCGGCAGTTGTGCTGGTATTGCGGATGCAATATGCGCGTGGAGAACGATTACAGCCGGGCGCTCGACTATGTGGAGGCGCTGATCGCGGAGATCCGCGCAGTTGGACGCCGGCTCGGGGGCAGGGGCAGGCCGGTGTCCGTGCACTTTGGCGGCGGTACGCCGAATTATCTCCTGGTCGACGAATTGGCGGCTGTCCTGAGCGCGATCGAGAGCGAATTCGGATTGACCGATGACGCCCAGATCGCGATCGAGCTCGACCCGCGGCTGTTGCGCGACGATGACCCTCATCGTCTCGCCGAACTCGGCTTTGAGCGCATGAGCCTTGGCATTCAGGATTTCGATCCGGAGGTGCAGGAGGCGATCAACCGCGTTCAGAGCTATGACCTCATTGAGGCCTGCGTGGGCGCCATTCGCGCTGCGGGCGTCAGCGATCTCTCCTTTGACGTCCTATACGGGCTGCCGAAGCAGACGGCCGCTTCTTTTGAAGCGACGATTGACCGGGTTGTGGCGTTGAATCCGGACCGGGTGTCAGTGTTCGGCTACGCGCACTTGCCCTCTGTCCTGACGCGCCAGCGGGTGATTCGGGATGAGGATCTGCCTGACGGGGCGTTGCGGGCCGCGCTCGCCGATCACGCAGACCGCCGGCTGACCGAGGCTGGCTATTTGCGAATCGGCTTCGACCACTATGCGAAGCCCGGCAATGCGCTCGCAGAGGCCATGAGGCGCGGCCGGTTGCGGCGCAATTTTCAGGGATTCACGGACGACGTCGCGGACACAACCATCGGGCTCGGCGCCTCGGCGATCGGCTTCGTTGGCGGGCTTTACGCCCAGAACGAAAAGGACCTGCGAAGATATGCGGAGCTTGCGTTGAGGGGGGATCTCCCAACGGCTCGCGGCGTCATGCGCAGCGATCGCGACGAGTTAGTGGCGACGTCGATCGGCGACCTATTGTGCCGATTCGAAGTCGACCTCGGGGCGTTGCAGGCGCGCCTGCCTGATGAGGCAAGGCGACGCATGGAGAGGCGCATCAACGAATTGGCCGAAGATCGCGTGATAACCCGGACCAATGGCCTCCTGCGCATTAATCCTGACGCGTACGCGCTCGCCCGGGTGGCGGCCATGGCGCTCGATCCGGACGCGCCCTCCTTTGAGAAGGTGTCAAGCGCCGTCTGACCTGGCGGCGCCGCCCTTTCCTCAGTTGTCAAGCTGGCTTGACGGCGCCAAACATCGTATCTTGCTGTTGCGAGAAAGCGAAAGGCGCTGGGCGACAAGCTGAATGGACGTTCCTCTCAAACAGAAATCCTGCGCTGAGGCGCGGCCGATCGCATGCGAGCTCTGCGATGTGCGGGAGCGATCGATCTGCGCGGATCTCCGCCCGCAGGAACTCGCCCATGTCGAGCGCATCATGTCCCGGAAGACGATCGCCAAGGGGCGCGCCATCATGGCCGAGGGCGAACCGAATGACGCCCTGTTCGTCATTGTGACCGGCAGTTTTCGGTTAACCAAGCATTTGGAGGACGGTCGCCGGCAAGTGACCGGATTTCTCTACAAGGGCGACTTCGCAGGCATTCGGACGACCGAAGAAAATCCTTACACGGCGGAAGCGCTGGAGCCGAGCCTTGTGTGTCATTTCCCGCACCGGTTCCTGGACGAGGCGGCCAAGGTTTCGCCGGGCGTGAAGGACCGACTGATCGCCCGCGCTCAGACTGAGTACCACAAGGCGCAGGACCATATCGTCCTATTGGGCAAGAAAACCGCCGAAGAACGCGTCCATAGCTTTCTCAACACTCTGGCTGAGTCGATTGGCGAGACGCCGCGGGACGGGCGCCGGCGCACCCGGCTGCCAATGCCGCGTCAGGACATCGCTGATTTTCTGGGGCTGCGCCTTGAGACCCTCAGCAGAACGCTCGCGTCTCTGAAGAAAAAAGGCCTCATTGCGGAGGTCACCCGCAATGACCTGGTGCTGATCGACGCCCGCGAGCGCGGCGTTACCGGCGCCAAATAGCGCGCCGATCCGTCGCGTCAGCGCTGCGCTGATCCTCTCGTTTCGGTGCTTTGGCCTAAAGGGCCAGCGCCTTTGTCGAACCCAGGCGATGCGGCCGAAGCGCTAAACCTAGCGTCGTTCGCCAAGCGATTTGCGGTCTTCTCCGCGAATCGCATGGCACGCGCCATGCCCGCCAGGCGACTCATTGGGCGTCTGGTCGTCAAAGGGGCTGTCTTCCCCTGGCGCCGCGCCGCCCGATCCATTGAAGAAATCCTCGTCGAGGCGGATCGTTCGCATGCCGCCAGGAACGCAGATCACCACATAAACGCCGTCGCCGGTGGTTGTGAGGACGGCGCGCCCTGTCGCCGGCGGCGCGCCGAATACGACAAGGCCGAGGGCCGCCATCGCCGCCGCGGTGATGCGGGCGCTAAGGCCGCGGCGCTCCGCATCGGGAGCTTCATCGACCGCCGCCGCTGCGCGCGTTGAGATTTGGTGAAGGCTCTCGGTCACTGGCGCTTTCGTTACAATGCGATCCATCAAGGTCGCGCCGTGGCGCGTGGATATCGCCGTGGGCCGCGATGGTGATTCGCTTTGCGCAATCTTTCGTCGGGGCGGCGGCCGACGATCCACTCCGCGCGGCGATAGTCAATCATCATAAGGACACGCCGGCGATCCGCTTAGCCTGATCAATGTCGATTATGCCGCACCTAAACGCGTGTCGCCTTGACCCAAGTCAAAACTAATCGCGGCGAGCTGGCGCACTAATCTGATTGAGGATCATTGGGCCGCGTCGACCGGCCTTTTTTCCAATGCGACAGGCAAGAGCAAACCGGCGCCGGTTCAAAGGAAGGGCCGACCGGGTTTCTTGAGCCCAGAGCCTACGGAGACGAGAGAAAGGACGCGTCATGGCCGCCGACAGCCAAAAGGACCCGAACCCGCCGATTGCGCCACCCTGGGCGAAAGGGCGCGGGGATGATGGCGTCGCCGCGATTGCGTCCGGCCTCGCGCTGCTTGGCCTGTGGGCGATCTTCACCGCGGCGCGGGCGGTGGACGGCGGCATGCAGGCCCACGCCTACGTCTTCTTCCTTGCGGCGCTCGCCGGCGGCTTCGCGCTCGCCGCCTACGTCTCCAAGGGCAAGTCGCTTGATCAGGCGACGTACGAAATGGGCGTCGTCAAGGCCGGCGTTGGCGCGTCGGTCTTCTGGGGGATCGCGGGCTTCCTTGTGGGGGTGGTCATCGCCGCGCAGCTGGCCTTTCCGAACCTTCTTTACTTCGAGAACATTCCCGCCGCGAGTTTCGGCCGTCTGAGGCCGCTGCACACATCGGCCGTCATCTTCGCATTCGGCGGCAATGTCCTGATCGCCACATCGTTTTATGTCGTGCAGCGCACCTGCCGCGCGCGGCTTTGGGGCGGCCTAGCGCCCTGGTTCGTCTTCTGGGGCTACAACCTTTTTATCGTCGTCGCCGCAACCGGCTATCTCATGGGGATCACCCAGTCGAAAGAGTACGCTGAACCTGAATGGTATGCGGACCTTTGGCTGACGATTGTCTGGGTCGTCTATCTCCTCGTCTTTCTGGGGACGCTCCTGAAGCGGAAAGAACCGCACATTTACGTGGCGAACTGGTTCTATCTCGCCTTCATCGTGACGATCGCCATGCTGCACATCGTCAACAATCTGGCGATGCCGGTCTCGTTCTTCGGCTCCAAGAGCTATCCGCTCTTTGCAGGCGTGCAGGACGCGCTGACGCAATGGTGGTACGGGCACAATGCCGTCGGCTTCTTCCTGACCGCCGGCTTCCTCGCCATCATGTACTACTTTATCCCGAAGAAAGCCGAGCGGCCGGTCTATTCCTACCGGCTGTCGATCATCCACTTCTGGGCGCTGATTTTCATCTACATCTGGGCGGGCCCGCACCATCTTCATTATACGGCGTTGCCTGAATGGGCGCAGACCCTCGGCATGACTTTCTCGATCATGCTGTGGATGCCGTCCTGGGGCGGGATGATCAATGGCCTCATGACGCTCTCTGGCGCATGGGACAAGCTGAGGACGGACCCCGTTCTTCGGATGATGGTGGTCTCCGTCGCGTTCTATGGCATGTCGACCTTCGAAGGGCCGCTCATGTCCGTGCGCGCGGTGAACTCGCTTTCTCACTACACGGACTGGACCATCGGCCACGTGCACTCCGGCGCGCTCGGCTGGGTTGGCTATGTCTCCTTCGGCGCGCTCTATTGCCTCGTCCCGTGGCTCTGGAAGCGCCAGGAGCTTTACTCAAAGCAGCTCGTTGAGTGGCACTTCTGGATCTCAACCCTTGGCATTCTTCTTTACATCACGTCGATGTGGGTGTCCGGGATCATGCAAGGCCTCATGTGGCGCGCCTACAATGAGTTCGGCTTCCTCGAATATTCATTCGTCGAGACCGTCGAGGCGATGCACCCGTATTACATCATCCGGATGCTGGGCGGGCTCCTCTTCTTAGTTGGGGCGCTGATCATGGCCTACAATCTATGGCGGACCGCCCGCGGCGACATCAGAACGAGCGAATACGCCGGCGAGGCTCGCGGCGCGCTCGCGGCGGCCGAATAGGCTGGGTTCGGAACGAACAGATAGGAACAGACAGAGATGCTGAACCGTCACGAATTCCTTGAAAAGCGCGGACTTGTGCTCACCGTCGCCATTCTCGTCGTCGTCGCAATCGGCGGGATCGTCGAGATTGCGCCGCTCTTCTACCTTGAGAGCACCATTGAAAAGGTGAAGGGCGTCAGGCCGTACTCGCCGCTCGAACTGGCCGGCCGGAACATCTACATCCGCGAGGGTTGCTATGTTTGTCATTCGCAGATGATCCGCCCGCTGCGGGATGAAGTGGAGCGCTACGGCCATTACTCGCTCGCGGCTGAAAGCATGTACGACCATCCTTTCCAATGGGGCTCCAAGCGATCCGGGCCGGACCTCGCCCGCGTCGGCGGCAAGTATTCCGACGCCTGGCACCAGCAGCACATGATCGACCCGCGCAGCGTCGTGCCGGAGTCGATCATGCCGCCCTACGCCTATCTGAACAATGCGGACCTTGAGTTTGACGACGCCAAGGCGTGGCTCGTGGCCAACCGTCGCGTTGGCGTTCCCTATACGGATGAAATGGTTGAAAAGGCGGTTGCGGACATCACGACGCAGCTTGATCCCTTCGCCGACGATTTCGACGGCTTCATGGCGCGCTATCCCAAGGCGCAGGTGCGCGACTTTGACGGCGACCCGCGCCGCGTGACGGAGATGGATGCGCTCATCGCCTATTTGCAGATCCTCGGCACGATGGTCGATTTCTCGACCTATGAGCCTGAAGAAAACTATCGCTAGCGAACAGGAGGCGAACCGCCAATGTACGAGACGCTTTCGAGCTTTGCGCAGACCGGCGGCCTGCTTCTTTTTGTCGCCGCATTCATCATGGTGCTGATTTACACATTCAGCCCCGAGAATAGAAAAGGCTTCGACGAAGCTGAGCAGATTCCCCTGCGGGACGAGGACGAATAAGATGGCGGGCGACGCTTCTCACGAAAAGGAAATCGACGACGTCAGCGGCGTCGAAACGACGGGCCATGAATGGGACGGCCTGAAGGAGCTCAACAATCCGCTGCCGCGCTGGTGGGTCTACATCTTTTACGCGACGATCGTCTGGTCGGTCGTCTACTGGGTGTTCATGCCGGCGTGGCCGGGGATTTCCGGTCATACCAAAGGCATCCGCAACCACTCGGAGCGACAGAATGTCGAGCAGGCGATCGCCGCGCTTGATGCTGAACGCGGCGAGCAGATGAAGCGTCTCCTGACGGTTTCCGCGATTGAGGACGTCGAAGCTGATCCGCAACTCCTTCAGTATGCGCTGGAAGCGGGCGAATCGCTCTTTGGCGACAATTGCGCGACCTGTCATGGCGCCGGCGGGCAGGGGTTTGTCGGCTATCCAAGCCTTGTTGACGACGCCTGGCTATGGGGCGGCCAGTTTGATGACATCAAGACCACGCTTCGGCACGGCATCCGTTCGACCGATCCGAATGCGCGATTCAACATGATGCAGGCGTATGGCCGTGATGGACTTCTGACGGGCGATCAGATCAATGACGTCGTGGAACATGTCGTCAGCCTGTCCGGCGGCGAGGCGAACGCCGACGCGGCCGCGCGGGGCGCTGTTACGTTCGCGGAGCAATGCGTCTCCTGCCACGGCGCTGATGGCGCAGGGATGAAAGAGCTTGGCGCGCCGAATCTGACCGATGCGATCTGGCTTTACGGCGGCGATCGCGACGCGATCCGCGCGACGATCCATGAGGGACGCGGCGGGGTGATGCCGGCCTGGAGCGAGCGGCTTGGGGACGAGCAGATCACGGCCCTGGCGGTTTATGTGCATGCTCTCGGCGGCGGCGAGCGTTAGGGGCGTCCATTGAGGAAGGTGAGGCCGAAATGCCGGACGGCGAGGTCGGACTGAGTACGGACAAACGAGCCGCTTCTTCCCAGTCGACGGCCGGTGGGGCCTCGGCGACTGCGTCAACCGCCGAGACGCCTGAGCTTTACAGGGCGCGCGAGCAGATCCAACCGAAGCTCGCGCACGGCAAGTACCGCGCCATCAAATGGGCGCTCCTCGTCTTCACCCTCGGCGTTTATTATGGCTTGCCCTGGGTGCGCTGGCCGCGCGCGGCCGGCGAGCCGGACCAGGCGGTGCTCGTCGATTTCGCAGGCGGGCGATTCTATTTCTTCTTTATCGAGATCTGGCCCGACGAACTCTATTACGTCACCGGTCTCCTCATTCTATCGGCGCTTGCGCTATTCCTCGCCACGGCGCTCTTTGGCCGCGTCTGGTGCGGGTACACCTGTCCGCAAACGGTGTGGACGGACCTTTACATCGCAGTCGAGCGCCTTATCGAAGGGGACCGCAACAAGCGCCTGAAGCTCAATAAGGGGCCGTGGAGCGCGGAGAAGGTCGCGAAGAAGGTCAGTAAGCATACGATCTGGCTTCTCATTGCGGCGGCGACGGGCGGCGCTTGGATCTTCTACTTCCATGACGCTCCGACCGTATTCGGACAGTTCTTCCGCGGCGAGGCGCCGGGCTCTGCTTACATGTTCGCGGGTATTCTGACCTTCACGACCTATACGCTCGCAGGGATGATGCGCGAACAGGTGTGCACCTATATGTGCCCCTGGCCGCGTATCCAGGCCGCGCTGACGGATGAGGAAACGCTTCAGGTCACCTACAAGGCGGATCGGGGCGAACCGCGCGGCTCGCACAAGAAAGGCGACACGTGGGAAGGCCGCGGCGATTGCGTCGACTGCCACGCCTGCGTCGTGGTTTGCCCGATGGGCATTGATATTCGCGATGGCGCGCAGTTGGAGTGCATCAACTGCGCTCTTTGCATCGATGCGTGCGACGATGTGATGAAGAAGGTCGGCAGGCCGAAGAGCCTTATCGGTTATGACACCGACAAGAACGCCGAACGCCGCGTCGCCGGCGAGAAACCGACCGTGAAGCTCCTTCGGGCGCGGACGATCTTTTATGGGGCCGCGTTCGCGATCGTCACTGCGGTCATGCTCTTGACGCTCGGCGGCCGCGCGACGCTGGAGGTGAACGTCCTGCGCGATCGCGCGCCGTCCTTTGTGACGCTGTCCGACGGTTCGGTCCGCAATGCGTACACCGTAAAGATCGTCAACAAGGACAATGACGTGCGCACGTTCGATATCTCCCTCGCTGGCGTCGGCGAGGATTTCGAGCTTGAGGCGGTGGGCCTCGCCTCCGACGGCCGTTCGGTGAAGGCGGATGTGTTCGGCGATGACGTCCGGTCGATCCGCGTCTTCGTAACTGCGCCGGCGAACGAGGCGGCGCCCGTCTCGACGCCGCTCGCGTTCTCGGTGAAGGACGTAGGATCGGACGAAGCGTCGCGCAATGACACGAGCTTCTTGCGAGGGCGCGCCAAATGAGCATGACTGGGGCTATGGACGGCGAGTTTCGCATCACGGGCAGGCATGTGCTTGGCGCGCTCATCGCGTTTTTCGCGGTGATCTTCATCGCCAACGGGATTTTCCTGACGCTGGCGCTCAGGTCCTTTCCCGGCGAGCACGTGGAGAAATCCTATCTGCAGGGCCTCAACTACAATGAGACCCTTGCCCGGCGCGAAGCGCAAGCTGCGCTGGGGTGGCGCGTCTCCATTGAGGAGGCGACCCTTGCAGAGGATGAGGCGGTGATAAGCCTGCGCTTTCAGGATGCGGAGAATGTTGCGCTCATCGGCCTGGATCTCGCCGCGACCCTGTCGCGGCCCGCGAATGATCAAAACGATCAAAGCCTTGAATTCGAACCCCAAGGGGGCGGGCTCTACCGAGCGATCGCTAGCGACGTCGCGCCGGGAGCATGGGTTCTTTCGGTTGCGGCATATCGTCCGTATCAGGAAGAAGCGCCCGCTTTCGAGTTCGACGCCAAGGTGGCGCTGCAGTGAGTGACTCCGCCACCCTCGCCGGATGCCCGAGCGGGCTGTCGCCCGCGACCGGCGATGATGGCGCGGTCGTGGACCCGGCGCCGTTTGTCAGGCGCGCCGAGGGCGTTGATCATCTCGAACTGGTGGTGTTTGGCGCGAAATGCGCCGGGTGCATCAAGAAGATCGAAGGCGCGCTCACAAGCCTTGATGGCGTTGAAACGGCGCGGCTGAACCTTTCGACGGGCCGGTTGACGACGTCGTGGCGAAGCGGCGCGATTGATCCGAAAGCGATCCCGGCGCGCCTGTCGGGGCTTGGCTACCGAACCGCGCCATTCGACCCGAAGGCCGGCGAGGCTGATCATGACGCGGAAGGGCGACGCTTGTTGCGCGCGCTCGCGGTTGCGGGCTTCGCCATGGCGAATGTCATGCTTTTGTCCGTGTCGGTCTGGTCAGGCGAGGGCGAGATGGGCGACGGCACGCGTGGCCTCATGCATCTCGTCTCCGCGCTCATCGCCATACCCGCAGCGCTCTACGCTGGTCGGCCGTTCTTTGAATCGGCGTTCCGAGCGCTGCGCAATGGACGGGCGAACATGGACGTGCCGATTTCCCTCGCCGTGGTTCTGGCGCTTGGTCTGTCTACGTATGAGTTCTTTGCGGGCGGGGAGGCGCTTTATTTCGACGCGGCGGTGATGCTGCTCTTTTTCCTGCTGATTGGGCGGTATCTCGATCATCGCTTGCGCTGGCGGGCGCGCGCGGCGGCGCGTGATCTTCTGGCGCTGCAGGCGACGACGGCGGCTGTCATTGATGCAAATGGAGATGTGCGAGTCATCGCAACCCGCGACGTCGCCGTTGGCGATCTTGTTGCGCTTGCGCCGGGCGATCGCGCGCCAGTGGATGGCGTCATTGAAGAAGGCGAGTCTTTGGTCGACGCCTCGCTCGTGACTGGCGAGAGCGCGCCGGCGCGGCTGACGGCCGGCGACGTCGCGCGCGCTGGTGTCTTGAACCAGACCGCGCGTCTTGTGATGCGGGCGACGGCGACAGCGGACGCCTCGCTGCTCGCTGACCTAACGCGCCTCATTGAGGCTGGCGAACAGTCCAAGAGCCGTTACGTGCGGCTCGCGGACAAGGCGGCCGCGCTCTACGTGCCGGTGGTCCACAGCCTTGCGGCCGCGACATTCCTCGGCTGGCTAATCATTGGCGAGGCGGGTCTGCGCGTCTCCATGATGAACGCGATCGCGGTGCTGATCATCACCTGCCCCTGCGCCCTTGGCCTCGCGGCGCCGGCGGTGCAGGTGGTGGCGACGGGACGGCTGTTCCGGTCAGGGATCCTGGTGAAATCCGGCGACGCTCTTGAACGTCTCGCCGAAGCGACGCGGTTCGTCTTCGACAAAACCGGCACACTGACGGTCGGCCGGCCGGCGCTGCGGCGCGGAGTCGACTTCAGCGACGATACGCTGGCGCGCGCAGCCAAGCTCGCCCGCGCCAGCAGGCATCCGCTCTCCCGCGCAATCGTCGAGGCGGCGGGCCCTGGTCCCCTGGCGAGCGATGTCGAAGAAACGCCCGGCGCTGGCGTGATCGGCGTCGTGGCGCCCGGCGTCGCGGCGCGGCTTGGCTCGGCCGACTTCGCTGGGCTTGGAAACGGCGGCGCCATGGCGACGGACGATGTCTTGCTTGAGGCGTGGTATGCGGAGGATGGGGCGACGCCGGTTCGACTACGCTTCGATGATCCGCCGCGCGGCGATGCGGAGGCGACGATTGCGGCGCTGGATGATCGGGGATTATCATCGGAGCTTCTCTCCGGCGATCGATCCGCAGTGGCTGAAGTGATGGCGGCGCGGCTGGGTCTTGCGGACTGGCGCGGCGGGATCGACCCGGCTGGCAAGACGCGTCGGATCAAGGAGCTCGCCGACGCTGGCGAGAAGGTCGCCATGGTGGGAGACGGCCTCAACGACGCGCCGTCGCTCGCCGGGGCGCACGTGTCGCTGTCGCCGGGCGGCGCGGCTGACGCCACACAAGCCGCCGCTGACATCGTCTATGGCGGTGAGGGGCTCTCCGCGATTGTGGAGGCGGTTGACGTCGCGCGGACGGCGAAACGACGGGTGCTGCAGAATTTCGCTTTCGCCGCCGCGTACAACGCCTGCGCCGTGCCTTTAGCGGCCGCCGGCCATGTGACGCCGCTGATCGCCGCGATCGCCATGTCCGGCTCGTCGATCATCGTGACCCTGAACGCCCTGCGGCTTGCAGGGCCGCGCGCCAAAGGAAAGAGCGAGGTTTCTTCAAGCGCGGCGACGGCGCCCATTGGAGCTGCGGCGTGAGCGCAATCATGTTCCTGATCCCAATCGCCTTAGGGCTCGGCGCGCTGGGGCTTGGCGCCTTCATGTGGTCGCTGCGCTCCGGCCAGTACGACGATCCTGACGGCGCGGCGCAGCGCATTCTTCTCGATGACGATCTTGAAGCGCAAGGCCGAGACTAGGCCCCCTTGTCCCCTTAACTCTCTGCTTGAGAAAGGCGCGCGCTTAGAGCCCGGGCGTCAGATCAGAGACGGCGCCGCCGCGCAGGTCGCGGTAAGCGTGCCAGGTCGCATGCCCGAGCACCGGAAATGCAATCGCGAGACCGACAAAAACGGTGGCGACGCCGGCGATCGTTATCACCGCGATCAGCCACGCCCATAGAAGCATCGCCCGTGGGTTCTTCTGCAAGGCGACGATTCCCGCTGCGATCGCCGTTACCGAATCGGTGTCTTCGTTCATCAGCATCGGTATTGAAATCACCGTGACGATATAGATGCTGAACGCGATGACGCCGCCAATAGCCGTGCCGATCGCGATCATCGAGAGACCCGCGCCGGTGCCGAGCGCAAAGCTCATGAATTCGGGCAATGGCACGTAGGATCCATTGGTGAATAGCGCATAAAGCATGATCGCCACGCGCAGCCAGACGAGGGCGGCGAACATCAAGGTGAAGCCGATATAGGCGATTTGCGTGATTGATCGCTTGCCGGCGAGCTTTGGCGGATAGACCGCAGGGGCTTCGCCCGCCGCCAGTCGGCGGCTAAGCTCGTAAGTGCCAAGCGCAAGCATCGGGCCGAGAATGGCGAACGCGCCGAATGCGACCGGAATCAACGCCTCCAGCCCAGATCGCCATAGACCGTAAATGATGGCGCCGCCGCCGCCGACCACTAGAAACCCATAGCCGAGACTAATCTGGGGCGCGCGCAATAGATCGCGCCAGCCTGCGCCAAGCCAGCGCCAGGGCGCGTCGGGAGCGACCGTGCGAACTTCGGCGGCGACGTCGGCGATCGTTGTCATGGAAGAGATGTTAGGCTGCGCCGTCGTCGCCGTCTTTGACTTTTGTCAGTATCGGACGCCCATCCCCGGCGTCTGCCGCAGGTGCGAAAACGCGCGATTTCCGTGCGCGCGCTGGCGCGATTGTCTTGATTTGACGCGCCGCCGCCGGAGGCCTTGGCGGATAAGCGCGCGAATTGGAGAAGCGCGCTCGCATGCTATGAAACCGTTCGAATCGCCTCGGCGCCGAGGCGGATTGCTTCGCCGCACGGGCTTGGCGTACACGGCGTCAAAAGCTCGCGACGGCGCGCGCGATCCGCGTCGTTTCCAGGCGATAATGTAACGAAGATAAGGGAGCACGGCATGTCGACGACCGCCGCCAAACGCCCCGACGCCGGCGCAGGGACGCCGGACGGGCCATCCGGCGCGCCGGAGCGCCTCAGCCTGTTTGTTCCGGAGCCGGAATTTCGACCTGGCGATACGCCCGACTTCTCCGACGTGCCAATCCCGAAAGCCGGGAGCGTGAGACGGCCGCCGATCGACGTTGACGCAGGCGACATTCATGATCTCGCCTATTCAATCATACGCGTCCTGAACCGAGATGGCGAAGCGGTTGGACCCTGGGCCGACATGCTCACCGACGGGCAATTGATCGAAGGTCTGCGCGATATGCTTCGGGTGCGCGCATTCGACGCCCGCATGCTGATGGCGCAGCGTCAGGGGAAGACGTCGTTTTACGTTCAGGCGCTTGGCGAGGAGGCGATCGCCTGCGCGTTTCGCAAGGCGCTGAAGCCGGGCGACATGAATTTCCCGACCTATCGTCAACAGGGGCTTCTTCTGTCCACAGATTATCCAATGGTGGACATGATGAATCAGATTTACTCCAATGCGGCGGACCCGTTGCGCGGGCGTCAGCTGCCGATCATGTATTCATCGAAGAAGCACGGCTTCTTCACGATTTCCGGCAATCTCGCGACGCAGTTCATGCAGGCGGTCGGCTGGGCCATGGCCTCCGCCATCAAGGGCGACGACAAGATCGCCGCGGGCTGGATCGGCGACGGGTCGACGGCGGAGAACGACTTCCATTCCGCGCTTGTATTCGCGTCCACCTATCGCGCCCCGGTGGTCCTCAATATCGTCAACAATCAGTGGGCGATTTCGACGTTTCAGGGCATTGCGCGCGGCAAGGCGGCGACATTCGCGTCTCGCGGGCTTGGCTTCGGCATTCCTTCCCTGCGGGTCGATGGCAATGACTACCTCGCCGTATACGCCGTTTCGAAATGGGCGATTGACCGGGCGCGGGCGAATTATGGGCCCACGCTGATCGAGTTCGTGACCTATCGGGCGGGCGCCCATTCAACTTCGGACGATCCGTCCGGCTACAGACCGAAGGCGGAGTGGGAGGAGTGGCCGCTTGGCGATCCGATCAACCGCCTGAAAGCGCACCTGATCACGAAAGGCGCGTGGTCGGACGAACGCCACACGCAAGCCAACGCGGAAATCGAAAGCGCCGTTCTGCAGGCGCAGAAACAGGCCGAACGCCACGGCACGCTGCATGCTGGCGATAAGCCATCAGCGCGGGAGATGTTTGAAGACGTCTACGCTGAAACGCCGCCGCATTTGATCCGGCAGCGCCAGGAAGCGGGGCTATAGACCATGCCGCGAATGACAATGATCGAGGCCGTGCGCGACGCAATGGACGTCGCAATGGGACGCGACGACAACGTCGTCGTGTTTGGCGAGGACGTCGGTTACTTCGGGGGCGTATTTCGCTGCACGCAAGGGCTTCAGGAAAAGTACGGCCGTGATCGGTGCTTTGATTCGCCGATCAACGAGGGAGGCATCATTGGCGCGGCGATCGGAATGGCGGTTTATGGCATGCGTCCGTGCGTCGAAATTCAGTTCGCCGACTATATGTATCCGGGATACGACCAGCTGACGCAGGAAGCTGCGCGCATTCGCTATCGCTCCAATGGAGACTTCACCGTGCCGATGACGGTGCGAATGCCAACCGGCGGCGGAATATTTGGGGGGCAGACGCATTCCCAGAGTCCGGAAGCGCTGTTCGCTCATGTCTGTGGACTGAAGACCGTCATCCCGTCAAATCCTGTCGACGCGAAGGGGCTCCTGATCGCATCGATCGAAGACGAGGACCCGGTCATCTTTATGGAGCCGAAAAGGCTCTATAATGGCCCCTTTGACGGCCACCATGACAGGCCGGTGACGCCCTGGAAAAACCATGAGTTGGGCGAAGTGCCGGAAGGCTATTACAAGACGCCGCTTGGCAAGGCCGCGATCCGTCGCGAGGGCCGGGAAGTCACGGTGCTGACATACGGCACGATGGTGCACGTGGCGCTGGCGGCGGTGGAGGAGACCGGCGTCGACGCGGAAATCATTGACCTACGAACAATCCTGCCTCTCGACTTTGAGGCGATTGAAAAATCTGTGAAGAAAACCGGGCGTTGCGTCATCGTCAATGAAGCGACCAAGACGTGCGGGTTCGCTGCTGAGCTGATGTCAATCGTCATGGAGGGATGCTTCTATCACCTGGAGGCGCCGGTGAGCCGTGTGACTGGTTGGGATACGCCTTACCCGCACAGTCAGGAATGGGAGTATTTCCCGGGGCCCGCGCGCGTCGGCGAGGCGCTCCGCGGCGTTATGGAGGCGGCGTAATGGGCGTGCATGTGATCAAGCTGCCTGACGTTGGCGAAGGCGTTGCGGAGGCGGAGCTTGTCGAATGGCTCGTAGATGACGGTGAGAACGTCACCGAGGACCAACTGCTCGCGTCGGTCATGACGGACAAGGCGACGGTCGAGATCCCCTCGCCGGTGGAAGGAAAGATCGTCTGGCGCGGCGCGAGTGTGGGCGACGTCGTCAGCGTCGGCTCGCCGATCATCCGCATTGAGATTGACGGCGAAGGCCATGAAGAAGCCGCGGCCGAAGAGGCCGTCTCAGAGCCGTCGCCAGTCATATCCGAAGCGCCTGAGCTGACGGCGCCGGCCGCCGTCAATGGCGCGGCGCTCGCGCCGACACCCGCGGCCAAGCCGACGCCGGCGCCTGTTTCCTCCTCCGCGTCGGTGGCGCATGCGGCGTCCCTTGCGGCGACTATGGGGCCGCGCAAAGAGGGCGAGGCGCCGCTCGCCCCGCCCGCTGTGCGCAAGCGCGCCATGGACGCGGGCGTCGATTTGCGCCGGGTGCCGGGAAGACCGGCGGGCCGCATCACTCATGCGGACCTTGACGCCTATTTCGAGAGCGGCGGCGCCATCGCTCGCGGGAGCGCGCGGGTCGCCCGGTCTGACGTCACTGAGATCCCGATGATCGGCCTCAGACGCCGGATCGCCGAGAAGATGTCGGTGGCGAAATCGCGCATTCCGCACATTACGTATGTGGATGAAGTCGACGTCACCGCGCTTGAAGATCTCCGCGCGCGCATGAACGCTGACCGCGACGAAGGCAGGCCGAAGCTCACCATTCTGCCGTTTCTGATGCGGGCCATGGCGCGAGCGATCGAGAAGCAGCCGCAGATGAACGCGCTCTTTGATGACGATGGCGGCGTTGTGCGCCGCTATGGCGCAATGAACATGGGCGTTGCAGCGCAGACGGACAATGGCCTTGTGGTGCCGGTCGTGCGCAATGTGGAGGCGTTGGGGCTCTGGGAGTGTGCGGGCGAGGTCGCGCGCCTCGCCGACGCGGCGAAAACAAATCAGTGTACACGCGATGAATTGACCGGCTCGACGATAACGATCACGTCGCTCGGCGCCATGGGCGGCGTCGTCACGACGCCGGTGATCAACTATCCGGAAGTGGCGATCGTCGGCGTCAATAAGATCCGCACGCTGCCGCAATGGGACGGCGGCGGGTTCATCCCGCGCAAAATGATGAACCTCTCGTCGAGCTTCGACCATCGCGTGATCGATGGCTGGGACGCGGCGGTCTTTATCCAGACGATTAAGGGCTTCCTGGAGACGCCCGCGACGATCTTTATCGAGGACTGAGCCGATGTCCGCCCTCAACTGCAAGCTCCTCGTCATCGGCGCCGGTCCGGGCGGCTATGTGGCGGCGATCCGCGCCGGGCAACTGGGCGTCGACACGATCATCGTGGAGGCGGACGCGCCGGGCGGCACGTGCCTGAATGTCGGGTGCATTCCGTCGAAGGCGCTTATTCACGTCGCGGATGAATTCGAGAAGGCGACGCATTTCGCGGGCGACTCTGCGATTGGCGTATCCGCTGGCGCGCCGAGCATTGATCTCGGCAAGACGGTGGCCTGGAAAGACAAGATCGTCTCTCGACTGACCGGCGGCGTTGGCGCGCTCCTTAAGAAGGCCAAGGTCAGAAGCATTGAAGGCCGCGCGCGGTTCGTTGACGGGAAGACGATCATCGTCGAGGGCGCCGAAGGCGAGACCAAGATCAGCGCTGAGAACGTCGTCATCGCCACGGGGTCTGCGCCTGTGGAGCTTCCGTTTCTGCCGTTCGGCGGAAATGTGCTGTCGTCGACTGAAGCGCTCGACCTGACCGAGGCGCCGGCTCAAATGGCGATCGTTGGGGCCGGGTATATCGGGCTTGAGATGGGCATGGCCTTCGCCAAGCTCGGCAGTAAGGTGACGGTCATCGAAGCGGCGGACCGCATCCTGCCAAGCTATGACGCGGACCTGACGCGGCCGGTCGCGAAACGCATGAAGGCTTTGGGAATCGACCTTCGCCTTGAGACGAAAGCGAAAGGTCTGGTCTCCGGCGGATCTGCGCTCGAAGTCGAAGGTCCGAACGGCGTGGAGAGCGTCGTCGCTGACAAGGTTCTTGTCACGGTCGGACGTCGTCCGCTGACGGAGGGTTGGGGCCGCGATGAGTTGGTGCTCGACATGGACGGACCCTTCATCCGCATCGATGATCAGTGCCGCACGTCGATGAAAGGCGTCTTCGCGATCGGCGACGTCACCGGCGAACCGATGCTGGCGCACCGAGCGATGGCGCAAGGGGAAATGGTCGCGGAGATCATCGCAGGACAGAAACGCCGATGGGACAAGCGGGCTATTCCGGCCGTCTGCTTCACCGATCCTGAGATCGTCACGGTCGGCTTGTCGCCGGAAGAGGCGCGCGCGGCCGGACACGAGATCCGCACCGAGATCTTTCCTTTCGCAGCCAATGGCCGAGCGATGACCATGGAGGCTGAAGAAGGCTTCGTTCGGGCCATTGCGCGCGCCGACAATCACTTGATCCTTGGCCTGGCGGCTGTCGGGGCGGGCGTGTCGGAGCTTTCG
Organism: Pseudomonadota bacterium; assembly: GCA_039819085.1. GTDB lineage: Bacteria > Pseudomonadota > Alphaproteobacteria > Caulobacterales > Parvularculaceae > MED-G105. The sequence continues at coordinate 91,172 of JBCBSQ010000004.1, read as the reverse complement.
GCCGCGTTTGGCCTCGCCATCGAAATGGGCGCGACGCTGGAAGACGTCGCCGGCACGATCCACGCCCACCCGACGCAAGGCGAGGCGCTCCAGGAAGCGGCGCTCAGAACCCTTGGCCACGCGCTCCACATCTAGCGCGCGCGGCGCGCGCGACGAACTCGCCATTGGCTGGCGCGAATGGGCGCGCCTGCCTGATCTTTGCGAGTTTCCGATCAAAGCGAAGATCGACACAGGCGCGCAAACCTCCGTCATCGATGCATTTGACGTCGAGGAGACCGAGCGCGCCGGCGTGCCGATGGCGTCCTTTCGGCTCTATCCCGACGATCGAGGTGAAATGGAAGGACCATTCTGTGAAGCGCCGATTTGCGACAGACGGGCCGTGAAGAGCTCCAACGGCGTCACTCAGGAGCGGATTGTCATCCGCACCACGCTCGCACTGGGCCGGCGAAGCTGGCCGATTGAATTGTCGCTCGCAGACCGAAGTGAGATGAACTTTCGGATGTTGATTGGACGCGAGGCGCTTGCGGGTGTCATTATTCATCCGCAGGCGTCGTTTCTGCTGGGAGAGTAGTGGGGAAGCAGTCTAAGCGTCAATCTCGACGGATTCGTCAGACGTTCTTATCGCGCTTTCGTTCAAAATAGGCGCGCAGGATCATTAGCGCCGCCAGACACGCATCCCAATCGACGTCCGGCGTCTCCGCCTCAAACGCCGTGTAAAACGGCTCAAGCAAGGCGACCGTGTCATTGCGCACCCGCATGCCAACCTTTGTCATTCGGACACGGCGGATCCGCCGGTCTGCGGGGTCTGGAACGAGTTCGACGAACCGCTTGAACTCCAGGCGTCGGACGGTCGAGGACATGGTTGGCTGCGTCACCTGAAACGCCGCCGCCAGTTCACCGATGGTCTCTTCGGCCTCCAGCCGCATCAGCCGGTTGATGACGCCGAACTGCGCCTCGGTGATGCCGTCGGGAAGGAACTTGGCGAAGGCGAGGCTCGACATGTGAGAAATCATGTCGATCTCGGCAAGCACCTTGAAGTAGACGCTATCGCCGGGAAGACCCGCCTGCGGAATGTCATTAGGCGGCTTTTTCACGAAGCGGCAAGGCGCGATTGTATTGGCCAGCGCGGCGACGCGGGCGGCGGTGGCGCATTGCCGAAGCGGAAAAGGCCTTGGACGCAAGTAGAAGGTCGCGCGCCGACGAATTCGTGGATCTCCGCGTAGGGAGCGGCCATTTCGGGGAACTCCTGCAACGCCTGGCTCAAGGGCTGCATGGCGAGCCCTTCGCGCGTCGCGGCGAGATTGAGACGGATCCAGCCTGCGCCCGCGCGCAACTGATCCGCGCGGTCGTTCGGATCGGTCGTCAGCCAGCCGAACGCCTGGCTCGCGTCGATCGCGCGCTCATAAAAGGCGATCATCTCACGGTGCGCCCGCGATCCGATTTCGGCGATGCTGTCGCGACTGAGAACGCCGCCGAGGCGCAGCGCTTCGATGTCCCGGCCGTAAAGCGAAATCCCGTCAGGGTCGGCGACGACCTCGCGGCGGCCGATGCGCGTCAGGCGGGCGCTTTCTTTGTGCGGACCATCGCTGTTCGCTTCGATACGCCAGGCGCGCTTGCAAAGCGCCTTCAGCGTGGTGACGTTCGCTGCGTCATTCGCCCATTCGAACTCGCCGTCATCCGGCCGGAGCGCGGTGTCAAGGCGGTTCAGGGTTTCAGCGTCGACAGGATCTTCATTGAATGGAACCCGCGTCGTGCGCCGCTGAAGGGCGTAGCCGAAAAGCGCGTCGCGCTCGATGTCCGGCGTCTTGACAAACCGCGCACGGAAAATCGGTCGGTCATCAAGCAACGGTTGCGGTTCGCCTTCGGGAAAAACACCCGTCTCCAGCGCGTAGCCCGCCTCAGCCGCCGCCTGACGCAGCAGCTCATGAAAGCAGCCAAAGCCTATGACGACTTGTCTGTTATAGGGGTCCGTCTCCGGCAGCAGCCGTTCGGGGGCGGCGCGCACGAGGACCTCGTCTGGCGCATGAAGTTCGATGACCCAGGGCTGACGGTTATGGGGGCTCGGCGCAAGAACCGCGTAGGCGAGGGCGTCAAGACGCGGGTCGCCGAAGCTTTCGCCGGCGGCGTCCCATGGCGCGCGCGCTTCTGAGATATCCGGGCTGATGAGATCGCAGCCGCCAGCGAACAGAATAGTCGCGCCAAACGCGCCCGTCCGCAGCACGCCGCGGCGAGAGATACCGTCAGTTCCCAAATTGATCCGGCAAGCGCCCATCCAGCGGCTCCCGTGTTCACAGGAACTACATAGCCGGCTAATAGATAGGCGTCAATGCTTTTACAGGACGCCGCCGAAAGGAACCCCGGAGAGTTCGGACATTTCGCGTTTGAAGGTTGTGAGGTCCTCAAGCGCGAAGTCGGCCAGGCGCCGGCGTCCGCAGGCGCGCGCGAGGAGCTTCATCAGGTCGTTCGACGCGTCAAGGAAGGTTGCGAGACGCTTGGCGGACGTTTCGATTTGCAGCCGTGCGCGTAGATGGTCCTTGTTCGATGCGACGCCGACGGGGCAATTATTGGTGTGGCAGGCGCGCATGGCGACGCATCCGACGGCCTGCATGGCGGCGTTCGATAGCGCAATCGCGTCGGCGCCAAGAGCAAGTGCCTTCACAAAATCGGCCGGGAGTCTAAGACCGCCCGTGATGACAAGCGTCACGTCGCCGGCGCCGGAGCGATCGAGATGTCGGCGCGCGCGGGCGAGCGCGGGGATCGTTGGAACACTGATGTTATCGCGGAAAATCAGCGGCGCCGCGCCCGTGCCGCCGCCGCGGCCGTCAAGGATGATGTAGTCGACGCCGATCTCAAGCGCGGCGTCGATGTCTTTCTCGACCCGTTGGGCCGAAAGCTTGAACCCGACGGGGACGCCGCCGGTCCGTTCACGGACTTCCTGGGCGAAATCGCGGAACTGGCCGGGTTCGGTCCACTCTGGGAACCTGGAAGGCGAAATCGCGTCTTCTCCGGGCTTCAGGCCGCGAACTTTCGCGATGTCGGGCGTCACTTTTGCGCCGAGGAGGTGCCCGCCAGTGCCGGTCTTCGCGCCCTGGCCGCCCTTGAAGTGAAAGGCGCGCGAGGCCTGGACCTTGTCCCATGAAAAACCGAAGCGCGCCGAGGCGAGCTCATAGAAGTAGCGCGAATTGGCGTTGCGCTCTTCGTCAAGTGAGCCGCCTTCGCCGGAGCAGATGCCGACGCCGGCCATTTCCGCGCCTTTCGCAAGCGAAATCTTTGCTTCGCGCGACAAGGCGCCGAAGCTCATGTCGGAGACAAACAGCGGCATGGCGAGCGTGAGCGGCTTCGCCGCGCGTGGGCCGATGACCGTCTCGCTCGCCACTGGCTCATCGTCAAGAAGCGGGACGCGGTGTAGCTGCGCGGTGACGATCTGGATGTCCTCCCACTTCGGAAGTTGATCGCGCGGCACGCCCATGGCGTCGACGCGACCATGATGTCCGACGCGCGACAGTCCGTGGGCGGCGAGTTCCTGAATCTCTTTGTTGTATGGTTCGGCGGGGTCAGGGTGCGTCGCCTGATAGGAGCCGAGATAGGCGTCTCGATCAAAGGCTTGAGGATTGGCCTCCGACCACGCTTCGATCTCGCCCGCGTCCACCATGACATCGCCGCCCTTGCGCCAGGCGTCGAATTTCTGAAGCCGCTCGCGGTTGTCGTATTCGGAAACGCCGGTGTCGAAGCGGAAGTCCCAATTGTGGACGCCGCAAATCAGGTTCGGCCCGTCAATATGTCCGTCGGAGAGGAGCGCGCCGCGGTGCAGGCATCGTCCGTATAGAACGGAAACGTCATCGTCATAGCGGACGACAACCAAATCGACGCCGGCGACAAGCGCGTGCGTCGGCCGGCGGTCTTCAAGGTCGTTCCATTTGGCGATGGAAACGGGTTTTTTCCGTGTCACGAGATTCGTCCCCTCGGCCGTCTGATTGAGCGGCGAGGGTGCCGCGGCGGCGCAATGAAATCAACGCGGCGGCCAGATAAGTGATCCGAAACGGCGCGCGCTTTTGTCCGGGGGCGCCCAAACGCTAAAGCGAGGCGTACGCTCGGGCCGGAAACGCTTAGTCAAATAGGCTTGAAACGGACTCTTCGTTGGAAATCCGGCGAATCGCTTCTGCGAGGAGGCGCGCGATCGACACGCGCTCGATCTTGGGGCAGTCCTCAACCTCCGGTCGGGCGAGGATCGAATCGGAAATCACCAGACGGGTGAGCGCGTCTTCGGCCATAATCCGGCGTTCGGCGTGGTCGGATAAAACACCGTGCGTGACGTAAGCGGAAACGCTCTTGGCGCCTTTTTCCATGATCGCCTTGGCTGCGTTGCAAAGCGTGCCGCCGGAATCGACGATGTCGTCGAAGATGAGGCAATGGCGGTCTTGTACTTCGCCGATGATGTTCATGACCTCCGAGACGCCGGCCTGTTCGCGCCGCTTGTCGACAATCGCTAGCGGCCGATCCCCGAGGCGTTTTGACAGGGAGCGAGCGCGCACGACGCCGCCGACGTCAGGCGAAACAATGGTGACTTCGTTCAGGTCGCCATTGTGGATCTCCCGGATTCGTTTTTCGAACTCTTTCACCGCATAGAGATTGTCGGTGGGGATGTCGAAAAAGCCCTGGATCTGGCCGGCGTGAAGATCAACGGTGAGGACGCGATCGGCGCCTGCCGTCGTGATCAGATTGGCGACGAGCTTGGCGGAAATCGGCGTGCGGGGACCGGCTTTGCGATCCTGCCGCGCGTAACCGAAATACGGGATCACTGCCGTCACGCGACTGGCTGACGCCCGGGTCAACGCATCGATGACGATCAATAGCTCCATCAGATGATCGTTCGCGGGATTGGATGTCGACTGAATGACGAAGACGTCTTCGCCGCGCACGTTCTCCTGAATCTCGACAAAGACTTCGCCGTCCTTGAAGCGCTGAATCTCGGCCCTGGCGAGCGAGGTCGCCAGCCGGCGAGAGATCTCCTCGCTCAAAGGTTCGTTCGCATTTCCCGCTATAAGTTTCATTGTCCGACCGCCCCACCTGTCACGCTGGTTTTGTGACGGTTCGTTGACGGGTCCGCAAGTCAAGAAAGGACCTGGCCGCGGGGTTTATTTCAACGGGCGGCGGAACCGCTACAGCAGCGCGATCGTAGAAAGGTTCCTGCCATAATCGGGCGCTCCGTCGCGCCGTGCGCCGCGATGGCTGAAATACCGATCTCGCTCTCCCAGGGTGCAGCCGCCGACGACATCGACGGCGCTGACGCCAGCGGCTTCGAGACGCCATATGGCGAATGCGACGAGGTCGAAAAGCCGTTTTTCGACGGCCGCAGCCGGCCCAAAGAACTTCTCCGCTTGCGGATACTTTTCGACAAATGCGTCAATGAGGTCGAAGCCCACTTCGAAGTTGGGTTGGCGCAGGCATGGCCCGATCCCGGCGACGATCGCAGCCGGGCTGGCGCCAAGCTCCGTCATGGCCTCTACGGTGTTCTCCAGGACCCCGGCGAGCGCGCCGCGCCAGCCCGCGTGGGCGGCGCCGGCGACGCCCGCTCCCGGCTCAAACAAAATGACCGGCATGCAGTCCGCCGCAAGGGCGCCGAGGGCGAGGCCGGACGTCGTTGTGACGAGCGCATCGGCTTCAGGTGGCGCGCCGTTCCAGGGCCCGTCGACGACGACCACGCGATCTGAATGACATTGATAAAGCGTCAGCAGGTGGTCCTGCTCGACGCCGATCGCGTCGGCGCAGCGGCGGCGGTTTTCTTCAACGCTTCCGGGCGAGTCGTTGGATCCGGGGCCTGTGTTCAGGCTGTCATAAGGCGTCGCCGAGACGCCGCCTCGGCGGCCGAAAAAGCCATGGCGCGCGCCGGCGGCGGTAAGCCCTTCAGACGTTTCAAATGGCGGCGCCGTCACGGCGCGTCGAAGCCGGGCGCCGGCGGCAGATCGGGGCTCGAGATGCAAATTGCTTTGAAGAGTTCGCCCATCTCCGAGGACGCCGCAATTCTGAAGGCGCCGGCCTCAATGTCCTTGACGATGTCCTGCGGTTTGCCGGCGCAAAGGCGCTCAACGCGCATGGTGAGGCCAAGGCGGTCAAGCAGCGTTCCTTGCGCGACGGGTCCATAGGCGGCGGCGCCAGCGTCGAACGCGCGCTCGATCAAGCGATCAAAATTGACGTGGGCGGTGATGTCCGCGTGGCCCGGCGCGGCGAGCGGCGGCCAGGCGCCGTGCCCCTTCACCGACTGCAGCGTATCGCCGAGGCCTGCGCGGACATGGGCGTAGTCAATGATGAGGGCGCGGCCTGGGTGGTCAGCCAGACGCTTGGCGATTTCTTCGGCGAGCTGCTCAGCCGGTTCGCTCCATTCATAGATCGCGCCCTCAGGCGCTGCGTCGGGCGCGCCCTCGATCGTCAAAGGAGGCGCGAAAGCGGTGGAAAACACCAGCCCCTCGCCGGCGTCATCGACATTGACCATGCGCTCGCGCCAGCCGTCCGTCGTCATTTCGAATTGGCGGATCGGCAAGCAGTCAAAGAGCTCATTCGCAATGATCAGGATCGGTCCGTCATTGGTGTCGTGAAACGCGTCTTTCCACGCCAACGGCACCGGCGCGTCCTTCAGACGCTTTTGCTGTTCAAGCCGCATGCGGCCGGAGGTTTCGACAAGCTGAACGTCGATCGCGTCCAGGAACGCCGGGCTTAGCTTCGCGGCCCGCAACGCGTCGCGCATGAGCACCCCGCGGCCTGGCCCCAATTCGACCAGCGTGAAGGCGTCGGGTTCGCCGAGGTCGATCCAGGACTGAACGAGCCATAGCCCGATCAGTTCGCCGAAAATCTGGCTGACTTCAGGCGCCGTCGTAAAATCGCCGCGCGCGCCGATCGGCGACTGCGACATGTAATAGCCGTCATTCGGGTGAAAGAGCGCGTCGCTCATATAGTCAGCGACGGAGATCGGCCCATGCGCCTTGATGAGTTCGATAAGGCGTTGCTCAAGGGCGGATGAGGGCCCCGTTGCGTTTCGTACAGCATTTCGGCTGCGTTCGTGCGGCGCCGTCGTCATGCGTTTCCTTCAGCAGGCGCGGAGGCGCGTCGTGCCCGCACGATCAGCCAAACGCCGAGCGCGAGCATGGGCGTGGACAGCATCATCCCCATGGTCAGGCCAAGGGGAAAGTCCGGCAGATGGGCGTCAGGCTCTCGGAAGTTCTCAACGAAAATCCTTGATAGAGCGTATCCGGCGAGGAAAAGGCCGATGGTCGCGCCCGGCGTCTTCAGGAGGCCGAACCGGTGCGTCGCCAGTCGCACCGCAATAAACAGGACAAGCCCTTCGAGGGCCGCCTCGTAGAGCTGGCTCGGGTGACGCGGAACCTGCAGCGGATCGGTGGGGAACACCATCGACCAGGCGCCGTTCCAGGGTCTGCCGTAGAGTTCGGCGTTGATGAAGTTGGCGATGCGCACGAGGCCGATGCCGATCGGCGCGGCGGCGGCGAAGAGATCGCCAACCTGCAATGGATTTAGCTTGTTGCGCCGGCAGAACAGGAACCCCGCTAGGGTCACGCCGATCAGGCCGCCATGGAAGGACATGCCGCCGCGCCAGAGCATCAGCGCCGGCGGCAGCGGCAGCCAGCCGATGACCGTCTTGATGAGGCCCGACTCCATGCTTGCGCCGAGCGGCCGCCAAGGCTCGATGAGCAGGTTCGGTTCATAAAACAGGACGTAGCCAATGCGTCCGCCGGCCATGACGCCGATCGCCACCCAGAAAACGATGTCGTCGAGCTGTTCTTTCGACAAGGGCGGTCCGGACCGGCCGGCCCAGAGCTTGGCGTTCTTGATCAGGCTTGAAAGATACCACCAGCCAAAGCCAAGCCCCGCAATGTAGCCGAGGGCGTACCAGCGGATGGGCAGGGGACCGATGCTGAAGGCGATGGGGTCAATGTTTGGATAGGGCAGGCCCATGGCGGCGCGACTCTCTCTTTTGGCTTCGGCTCGCTTCCGTGCTGCGGGGCGCCTCTTAGCGCGGTTTTCGCTGCTTGTCGCGGGGCGTAGCGTATCCGCGGCTGAACGCCCGCCTCTCTCCGAAACGCCGGCCCTTGCATCGCGGCGGCGACAAGCGCAACTTCCATCGGTTTTTCGGCGACGCGTCAGGAGCGAGCAATCATGCAGACCCAGAACCAATTTCTCGACCAGCTTGCGCGGGCCGTCTCAGATGCGGCAGGCGCCGCGGACGGCGTGCGGCGCGAAGCTGAGACCGTCATGCGCAGCCAGTTACAACGCCTTATTGCGGACATGGAGCTTGTCACCCGAGAGGAGTTCGAGGTCGTTCGCGACCTAGCGGCCGCCGCCCGCAAGGAGGCCGACGAGCTTCGAGCCCGCCTCGACGCGTTGGAAGCCGAGCGCGGTCGCGCAACCGACTAGTCGCAATTCGGAAAACCAACCTCATCGAATCATTGCGGGCTTTCGGCGACTCGCCCTGCACTCCGGTGCGCAACTAGCCGGAAGGACCGCCATGACGATCCAGTTACTCGACACGTCCGCGTCGACGATGGACCCGCTCGATTCCCTTGAGGCCGTCGCCGGGCTCATGGAGCTTGAATCCGAGCGCATTGACGATGGCGAGCTGCACATGGCGGTCCCCGGCGCCTGGCGGGACGCGGGCGTCTGGTTCACCTGGCGGCCGGAGCTTTCGACGCTGCAACTCGGCGCGCCGCTCGACATCAAGGCGCCGGCGAACCGGCGCGACGAGGCCGCGCGTCTTGTGACGCTGATCAATGAACGCCTCTGGGTCGGACACTTTGATCTCTGGTCGGAGGACAACGCGTTCGTCTACCGGAATGCGGCGATCCTGCCCGAAGAGGGCGCCCTTGATGGCGGCCAGGCGCAGGCGCTCATTCAGGGCGCGGCCGAAGCGATCGATCGCTTCTTTCCGGCGTTCAACTACTTCGTGTGGGGCGGCAAGTCAGCGGAGGATTCGCTGGAGGCGTCATTGTTTGACACGATCGGCTCCGCCTGAACGTCAATAATTTGCGGGGATTCCTCGACCGAAGGCGCTTCCTCTTCGGTCGCGCCGGCTGACTGATCGAGCGGCGCCCCGCGCGGCGGCAAAGGAAAGAACCCGCTCGTGCGCGCGATGTAAGCGGAGTACGCCGGGTACTTTCGCGACATGGTTCTCTCCAAAAGCGCCTTGCCAGAGACGTTCTTCAGAAAATGCGCCATGACGAACGGGCTCGCGATCCCCAGCCAGCCAATGGGACCCTCGAGCGCAATGACCGCAAGGCCAAACCAGACGCATGCGTCGCCGAAATAGTTCGGATGTCGCGTCCAGGCCCACAGGCCTGTCGTCATCAGTTTGCCCTTGTTGGCCGGGTCAGACTTGAAGGCGCGAAGCTGCGCGTCGCCGATTGCTTCGAACGCGAGACCCACTGCGAAGATAACGACGCCGATCACCGCGACCAGCCCGAGCGGTTTGTTCGGTCCAAACTGTCCGAACTGGACCGGCAGGGAAATCACCCAGGCGATGGTCGCTTGCAGCAAGAAGACCCGCGTCAGAGACCACTGGGCAAAGTCGCCGTGCGGCTCGCGTGACTTTCGCATGGCGACGTATCTGTAGTCCTCGCCATGGCCGATGTTCCGAAGCGCAAGATATCCCGAAAGCCGGGCCGCCCAGAGGGCGCAAAGACCCGCCAAAAGGCCGGCTCGCGGGCTTGAGCCATCTATCTGAAAGAAGACAAGCACACCTGGAAGCGCGCAGAAGACCGCCCAGAAAATGTCGATAATGCTGGCGTTTTTGATGCGCAGGCTGACAAGCCACAAAAGGATGGCGGCCAAGTAGAGCGCGAACAGTGTTTCGAACAGCGACCCGATGACGGCCATTCTCGATCTCCCGTTATTGGTCGGCGGACGCAGGCGCGCGCGCGCCGAAAAAAGTGTTACGCCATCCCACCGAAGACATGTCGCGCCAATTGCCGCGTTTGACGCGCTCGCGCCGCGCACTGTACCGCTTTCGCGCGGCCGCTTTGGGGAACCGATTGGGAGCGGCGGCCAGGCGGTCTTCGGAGGGCGTTTTGTCGTGGTTTGAAGTGCATGGGAACGCCGCTGCGCGCAAGCGGCCGATGAAGGCCGCTGCGCGTTGCGGGCGGCTCCTGATCGCGACGTTTGTTTCGCCGGCCGCGTTGGCGGCGCAGCCAGTCGTGACATCCGACGCCGTCGTTGTCACCGCCGAGCGCCGGCCTTCGCCACAGCGGGATGCGCCCCTGAGCATCTCAACTTTCGACGCGGAAGGGCTTGCGCGTATCGGAGCCGACCATCCAAGTGAAATCCTCAATCGCGCCGCCGGCGTTCTTATTCATCGAGGGTCCGGCCAGGAGTCCCTGACGTCGATTCGCTCGCCCGTTCTGACCGGCGGGGCGGGCGCGGGGTCATTTCTTTACCTGCAGGACGGCGTGCCGATCCGCGCCGCGGGGTTCGCCAACGTCAACGGCCTCCTGGAGGCGCACACGGAAATTGCCGAGGCGATTGAAGTCGTGCGTGGACCGTCGGGCGCTGTCTATGGCGCGAACGCGATCCATGGCGTCATCGACGTGCGCACCGGTCTCGGCGCGCCCCGCGAGACGTCCTTGTTGATCAGCGGCGACACCATCGGACGCTTGAAAGGCGTGGGGATTGCGGATTTGTCGGCGGTCTCGGAAGGGAGCTTCGCGGCGCTGTCGGTGTTGGATGACCCCGGCTTTCGCGCCGACAGCGGCGTCGACCAGCAAAAGCTCACCGTACGCCATATCGCTCGCGGCGAGCGCTGGACAGCGACGACGACGTTCTCAGGCGTCAACATCAATCAGGAGACGGCGGGTTTCGTCGAAGGCCCGGACGCATATCTCGATCCCGTCCTGCGCCGAACGAACCCCAATCCGGAAGCGTTCCGCGACGTGAAATCCGCGCGGCTTTCGAGCCGCATTGACGTGGAGCTTGGCGAGGGAACAGTCTTGTCCGTCACGCCGTTCAGTCGCTGGACGGATATGGATTTCCTCCTCCACTTCCTGCCGTCCCAGGCGCTGGAAGAGAACTCCCATTGGTCGGTGGGCGCGCAGACGGCGCTCTATGTCGATCGCTCGAACTGGTCGGCGATCGTCGGCTTCGATGTCGATCGGACCGAAGGGACGTTGTCTGAGTTTCAATCGATCCCGACCGTCTTTTCCTTCACGCAAGGGCTGCACTACGACTATCAGGTGACGTCCGTCGGCCTCTCGCCCTTCGCGGAAGTCGAATGGCGACCGTCCCCGAAATGGACGCTCCGCGCCGCTGCGCGCCTCGACCGCACCACTTATGACTATGACAACCGCACGGATGACGGCGTTGTCGGACGTTTCCTGCGGCCTGGAGATCGGCGCGACGCGTTCACGACGACGAGCCCGAAATTCTCCGTCACCTACGCCCCGAATGACGACTGGCGCATCTATGCGTCCTATGCGCGCGGCGCCCGACCGCCGCAAACAACGGATTTGTACCGCCTGCAGATCAACCAGACGACGGATCCGGCCGAGCCGGAAACCATCGACGCTGGCGAGATTGGCGTGCGCGGAACCGTCGCCGATCGCCTGTCCGTCGAAGTCGCGGGCTACTTCATGGAGAAGGACAATTTCTTCTTCCGCGACGCGGACGGTTTTAATGTATCGGACGCACGCACCCGCCACGCCGGCGCGGAGGCGCGGCTTGTAGCGGCGGTGACGCCGACACTGACGATTGACGGCAATCTCGCTTATGGCCGCCACACCTACCGCTTTGATCGGCCGGCGACGGACGCAACGTCGCCCGTGCGGATCACGGACACGGTCACCTTCGGCGACGACGTTGATTCCGCGCCGCGCTGGCTCGCCGGCGCGCGCGCGACCTGGGCGCCGACCTTCGCGCCCGTAACGGCGGAAGTCGCGTGGACCCATGTTGGCGAATACTTCACAGATGCGGCGAATACGCAGAGCTATCCCGGACACAATGTCGTCGACGTGCGCGGCGATTATGCGATCACCGATAGCCTGACGGCGTTCGTCGCGGTACGGAACGTCGCCAACACTTTCTATGCGGAGCGCGCCGACTTCGCCTTCGGCGACGAGCGCTTTTTCCCGGGCGAGGGCAGGGTGGCGACATTCGGCGTGCGCGCGGCTATTCGCTGACGCCTAGAGAAGAGCATGAGAAAGGGCGCCTGAATGGCCGCATTCATTGTCGATCCGCCTGAGTTCGGCGCGGAAACGCCAGCATTCCGCAAGTCGCGCGAGACGATAGAGCTCCTCGCGCGGCGCCGGTCCACGGCCGCGGACTACCTAACCACGCCAGGGCCAACGCCTGAAGAATTAAATGCGATCCTGACGATCGCCGCGCGCGCGCCCGATCATCGCCGCGTAACGCCCTTCCGGTTTATCGTCATTGAGGGCGAGGATGGCGCGAAGGCGGGGGAGATCCTGCGCGCGGCCTATGTCGCCGCCAATCAGGACGCGACGCCGGAGCGCATCGAGGCTGAAGCGCGACGCTTTTTGCGCGCGCCTGTCGTCATCGCCGTCGTCTCGCGCGTGGCGAAACATCACCGCACGCCTGAATGGGAGCAAGTGCTGACCGCCGGCGCGGTCTGCCAGAACATGCTCGTCGCCGCGAGCGCTTATGGGTTCGCCGCGCAATGGCTGACGGAATGGTACGCGTTCGACGACAGCGTCGCGGCGGGGTTCGGGCTTGTGAACGACGACGAGACCGACGAACGCTTCGCGGGCTTTGTGTATCTGGGCTCCGCCAGCGCGCCGCCGAAGGAACGCGCCCGGCCGGATATGGCCGCGATTTCGGCGCGCTTCGGCGACGTCACGCCATCGTGATCGGGGCTTTGGGTCGAACGCGAGTGGTTGAGAATTATCTACCGCCGCGCATAACCAAAGCGGCTTGATGACGCGCAAGCGTTTCCGTTCGGTAATGTCCGCGTCCGTGATTCTGGGCGTATCCTCGCGAGTAACGCGGTGCGTAGTTCCGCGGATGGTTTTTTTCAAAGGGCCGTAGGGGCGTTCCGACGCGGCCGACAATGGAGCGATGAACTATGACCTTCAGAACAATGACCTTCACACGTAGCTTTTTGGCGGCTTCCGTTTTGGCCTTCGCCGCCGCGCCGGCCTTTGCGCAGGACGCGCCCAACCCCGCCGCCGCTGAATCGGGCGAATACACGTCGGATCCGACCCACGCCTACATTACCTTCAGCTACTCCCATCAGGGCTATTCACGGCCATTTCTGCGCTGGCGCGACTGGAACGCCACCCTCGATTGGGACGCGGACAAGCCTGAAGAGTCCGACGTTGAAGTGGAAATCGTCGCCGCCTCCATCGATTCCGGCGTCGACAAGTTCGATGACCACCTGAAAAGCGCCGATTTCTTTGAAGTTGAGAAGTTCCCGACCATCACCTTCAAAAGCGGCGACATCGAAAAGACCGGCGACAATACCGGCGTGATGAACGGCGTTCTGGTCGTCAAAGGCGAAGAGAAGCCGGTCACGCTCGACGTCACCTTCAACCGGGCCGACTTCGACGAGCGCAAGAAAGCCCACAAGATCGGCTTCTCCGCGCGCGGCAAGGTGAGCCGGACCGAACTCGGCGTCGGCAAGTACGCGCCGTTCGTTGGCGATGACGTCGATCTTCTTATCGAAGTGGAGTTCGTGAAGCCGCAGGCCTAACCTGCGGCGCGCAAGCGACTTCTGGAGACCTTGTCATGACGGCGACGACACCTGGCCCTACGGCCGCGGAGGCGAGCGGCTACACATCTGTTGCAGTCGCCTTGCACTGGCTCATCGCCGTCATGATCCTCGGGCAGATCGCCGGGGGCGTTTATATGAGCGGGCTGCCGCTCGGCTCGGAAAAGTTTCAGCTCTACCAGATGCACAAGTCCTTCGGGATTACGGTGTTGCTTCTCTCGCTGGCGCGGCTCGGCTGGCGGCTGACGCACCCCGCGCCGCCGCTTCCGGTCGACATGAAAGACTGGGAGCGGCGCGTTGCGCGCGTCTCCCACATCGCCTTTTACGCGCTGATGATCGGCGTGCCGCTCGGCGGCTGGGCGGTGGTGTCGTCATCGCCCTTGGCTGACAGCGTGCCGACAAAGCTTTTCGGGGTCATTCCCTGGCCGCATCTGCCGTTCTTCAGCGGCGTTGCGGATCGCGAAACCTTGTCGGAATCAATCGCCGGCATGCACGAGTTTTTCGCCTTCGCGACGCTGGCGCTCATGGCGTTGCATGTGTGCGCGGCGCTGCGGCATCATTTCGTTCAGAAGGACGCCGTCCTGACACGGATGATCCCGTTTCTGCGGCCGCGGGGCTAGGCCTCAGGCCCGCCGCCGCATTGGCGGGAGCGGCGCTTCGGCTTGGGTTTCCTCATCGAAAAGTTCAGCCAGTTTGTCGACCATCGCGCCGCCGAGTTGCTCCACGTCGAAGATCGTGACGGCGCGTCGGTAATAGCGCGTTACGTCATGGCCGATCCCGATCGCCAGGAGCTCTACCGGCGAACGGGTCTCGACATAAGAGATCACTTCGCGCAAGTGCCGCTCAAGATAGGCGCCGCCATTGGCCGACGACGTCGTGTCGTCCACCGGCGCGCCATCGGAGATGACCATCAGGATACGGCGCGCCTCAGGGCGTCCGAGCAGCCGCCGATGCGCCCATAGCAGCGCCTCGCCGTCGATATTCTCCTTCAGGAGCCCTTCCTTCATCATGAGCCCGAGCGAATTGCGCGCGCGACGCCAGGGCGCGTCCGCCGACTTGTAGATGACATGGCGCAAGTCATTGAGGCGGCCGGGGTTGGCGGGGCGTCCGTCTGTGACCCATTTCTCCCGCGCGCGCCCGCCTTTCCAGGCCCGCGTCGTAAAGCCAAGGATCTCCACCTTGACGCTGCACCGCTCCAGCGTGCGCGCGAGAATGTCAGCGCACACCGCCGCGATGGAGATTGGCCGGCCCCGCATTGATCCTGAGTTATCGATCAGCAGGGTGACGACCGTGTCACGAAAGTCCTGTTCTTTTTCGCGCTTGAACGACAGCGGCTGCATCGGGTCGACGACCACGCGCGCGAGGCGCGCAGCGTCAAGAACGCCTTCGTCCAAATCGAACTTCCAACTGCGGTTTTGCTGGGCGAGGAGCTTACGCTGAAGCTTGTTGGCGAGGCGCGCGACGACCGCGTGGAAGTTCTCGAGTTGTCGATCGAGCGAGCGCCGCAAGCGCACAAGCTCTTCATCTTCACACAGATCAGCGGCGTCGGCGATCTCGTCGAATTCAGTCGTGTACGCCGTATAGGGCGCGCCTGCGTCACCCCCAGCGTCGATGCGTTGAGCGGAGATCTTCGCGTTTTCCACCGCGCCGTCATCGTCATTGTCCGATGCTTCGATGTCCTGCTGGCTCTCTTCGGGTTCTTCGCTTTGCGTCTCTCCTGCCTCCGTCGGCTGGTCCTCAGGCTGTTCCGCAACGCCGCTGTCGTCATTCTCCGAAGTGTCGGCGTCTTCGTCGTCAGCGTCGTTTTCCTGCTCGGACGCGTCGTCGCCCGGCTCGGCGCCTTCCTCGTCATCGAGGTCGAGATCGCGGATGACGGCGCGCGCAAGGGCCGCAAACGCTTCCTGATCGTCAAGGTCGGCGGCTGCGGCGAGCGCATCGAGGGACTTCCCAGCCATCGCTTCGACGGCGTCGGCGTGGGCGGCCATCATCGCTTCTGCCGCCGGCGGGTGCTCCCGGCCGGTGAGGCGTTGGCGCAAAAGGAGCGCAGCGACGTCCGGCAGAAGCGCGGCCGCCGCTGAAGCGTCGAGCGCTTCAAGTCCCTTGTCCGACAGACGTTTTTCGAGGGAGGCGGCGAGATTGTCGCCAATGCCCTTCAGCGCCTGCGCGCCGATCGCGTCGACCCGGGTCTTTTCGAGCGCTGCGAAGACCGCTTGCGCCTCATGGCCCTTCGGACAGAGCCGCGCATGCGCGCCCGCGTCGTGATGCGCGAGCCAGAGCGCCGCGCCGTCGGATTCGCCCCGGGCGATAAGGGCGGCGCGCCGGTCGAGTACCCGCGCGGGCAGCGGGATCTTCGCCTGTCGGCCCTGGACGGACGCCTGGTCGCCGCCGAAGCTCACTTCGACTTGCGGCTGCGCCGACAGGGCGCGCGTTGTTTGCAGGAGGGCGCGCTTGAAGTCGTCGCGCGCTTTTTCCTTCGGCGTGGCGGGCATCAAATTCTACTCGTGCCGGTGGTTGATTTCGGCGCGCATCAAACGCCGTCGGCTCAGCGTTGGCAAGCGATCGGCGACACGCCGCCGCGGCGGGCCCGCGATCAGCTCGGCTCGGCGAGAAAGGAGAGTTGCTCAATCATCGCGCTGCGGCTCGCCTGGTCGCGATCGGTGAGGGGCGTTGGATAATCGCCGGTGAAGCAGTGGTCCGTGAAGGCGGGCGCGGCGTCGTCGCGGCGGCCCTTGCCAAACGCTTCATAAAGGCCGTCAAGGGACAGGAACGCGAGGCTGTCGGCTTTGAACTCCTCGCGCATTTCATCGACCGTCTTGTTGGCGCCGATCAACTCTTTATAGGACGGCGTGTTGATGCCATAAAAATCCGGGTGCTGAATAGGTGGACATGCAATCCGCAAATGCACCTCCGCCGCGCCCGCATCCTTCAGCATCTGGACGATCTTGACTGACGTCGTCCCGCGCACAACCGAATCGTCAATCAAGACAACGCGTTTGCCTTCGATGAGGGCGCTGTTAGGCGAATGCTTGCGAAGAACGCCCGCCTCCCTGATGCGTTGCTGAGGCTCAATGAAGGTGCGGCCGACAAAGTGACTTCGGATCAGCGCCATTTCATACGGCAGCCCCGAAGACTGCGCGTAGCCGATCGCCGCCGGCACCCCGGATTCAGGGATCGGCGAGACAATGTCAGCCTCGCAAGGCGCTTCCTCAGCGAGCTTCTGGCCCAACCGCTTGCGCAGCTGGTAGACGCTTTTTCCGTCCACAATCGAATTTGGACGCGCGAAGTAGATCAGCTCGAAGATGCAGGGCCGCGCCTCGCGCATCGGCGTTGGCTGCAGGCTTTCGACACTCCCGTCCCGTCGGCAGATGACGACTTCGCCGGGGCGCACGTCGCGGACAAACGTTGCGCCGATTGTTTCGAGCGCGCAGGTCTCCGAAGCGAGCACATGGCCTTCCCCAAGTCGGCCAAGGATCAACGGTCGGATGCCCATCGGATCGCGCGCGCCGATCAGCGCTTCCTTGGTCAACACCGTGAGGGCGTAAGCGCCCTCCACCGCCTCAAGGCTTGAAACGAAGCGATCGACGATCGACGCGCCGCGCGCGCGCGCCGTCAATTGCAAAAACAGTTCTGAATCGGACGTCGATTGAAAGATGCAGCCTTCACGAACCAATTTGGACTTCAAGGCGATGGCGTTTGAAAGATTGCCATTGTGGGCGATCGCGATGCCGCCGGCGTCAAGGTCTGCGTAAAGCGGTTGCACGTTGCGCAGGTGCGTATCGCCCTGTGTGGCGTAGCGCGTATGGCCGATCGCCGCGTCGCCTTCGAGACGCTCCAGCGTCTCGGCGTCGGAGAAATGGTCCGCCACGAGGCCGAGATGCCGCTCGGACCTGAAGAGTTCGCCATCTACGATCGCCATCCCCGCGGCTTCCTGTCCGCGGTGCTGAAGCGCATGCAGTCCGAGTGCGGCGACGGGGGCGGCGTCCGCTACGCCGATGACGCCGAAGACGCCGCACTCTTCGTTTAACTGACGCGGGGCGATCTCTTGCAAGCCGTCAGCGCGCGCCGCGGCGAGGGCGGACAGTCGGGCGGCCGCGGCCTTTATGCCAGCTTGACGCCCGATGCTAGCTTGACGCCCGACATGACCGCGCGCTTTCGGTCCGGCGGAACAAAACGCTGAATGGCTCGCGGATAACGCGCCTACAAAGCCGCGATCCGTGCGCATGTCGCTTAACTCGCTCACCTTCGCATTCCCACCCTTCATCGCCGAGCCGTTTTCAGGCCATGCTCATCAGATCAACATACGACCGAAAGAATTGCCCTTGCCCCGTCTGGTTCGCAGATATTGAGCGTGCTGACCAAATGCGAGAATGGCGGCCTTCCGCTCGCGCAAGTGTGACGCCCGCCAGAGCCGAAATCGCCGCCCCACCGGGGATTGACCGCGCTTCCCGACTTCCAGCAGCCGGTTGTTTCGCGGACGGACCCGCCGCAGCCGGCCCGTTGACAATCACTCATCGACGCTCTGCTCGGCGTCCGACTGTGGCTCGACATCAGCAAGGATCGCAGCGACTGCATCCGGCCTATCTGCGCTGTCAGGGGCGATCGCGGCGTCTGGCCCAAGATTAACGGGGGCGTCGGCGCCGGCCAACGGTTCGCGTGCGGGGGCAAATCCCTCGATCACGCCAGCGGCCGCCTCCGCGAAGGGCAGTAGGGCGGCGTTCTTCACAATAGCCGGACGGCTCTCCGCATCCTGATAATACGCGTAACCAAGGAAGGCGAGGCCAATGAGCGCAAAAGCCCGCACGAACCCGAAGACGCCGCCGCCGACGCGATCCGCCAGTCGTTGGCGCTGATCCATCTGAATTCGTCCGATCAGGACATTCGCGCCCACCAACGCCGCCAGAAAAACAACGCCCGCGATCGCCGCGCCGGCGACAATCAGAGTGATGGTGGAATCGCCGCGGCCGATGGCCGCCGCCGCCGGCGCGGCCCCCACAAGGCCGGCGCCTGCGCCGATCGCCAGCGCGAGCAGCGCGCCGAGTTCCGCCAGGCCGCCGCGATACGCGGCCAGCGCGACCGACACCGCGACAAGCGCAACAATCGCCGCATCGAACAAAGTCATGGCGACCATCCCCTGATCATCTTCTTCGCG
Source organism: Pseudomonadota bacterium (assembly GCA_039819085.1). GTDB lineage: Bacteria > Pseudomonadota > Alphaproteobacteria > Caulobacterales > Parvularculaceae > MED-G105. The sequence continues at coordinate 72,306 of JBCBSQ010000004.1, read as the reverse complement.
GGCGATACGCGCCCGATGCACGTGTCCATATCGGCGATCGACGCCATCCTCAATAGCCCTGCGCGCGCTTCGGCGCTCTGGCAGGTCGTTGGCATTCGCCTCCGCCAGCGCGCAGCCAGGAGACAAGATCGGCGAGTCCTCCGGCGGCATGAATCTCAAGCCCAAGGTTTCGAGCGCGCGCCCCGACGCCGGCGTCCCTAGCGCCGCCGCCGCTCGCGGGGACAAGCGCGCGTCCAAAGCCGAGCTTTGCGCCTTCCGACAGGCGCGCCTCGGTTTGCGCCGCCGGGCGCAAAGCGCCGGACAAGGCGACTTCGCCAAAGCACACCGCGTCGGACGGCGGCGGCGTATCGAAGAGGGAGGAACACAGCGCCGCAGCCGCCGCGAGATCAGCCGCAGGGTCGACGATCCTCAGACCGCCGGCCACGCTCAAGAAGACGTCATGCTTGCCAAAGCCAAGGCCGCAGCGCGCATCCAGTACGGCGAGCAGCATCGAGAGCCGGGCGCCGTCCCAGCCGACGACCGCGCGGCGCGGACTTGCGAGCGTTGACGGGGAGACAAGCGCCTGGAACTCCACGAGCAGAGGCCGCGTGCCCTCTATGCCGGCGAAAACAGCCGATCCCGGCGCAGCGGATCCGGCCTCGCTGAGAAACAGCGCCGAAGGATTGGAGATCTGGCGCAGACCATCCCCGGCCATCTCGAAGACGCCAAGTTCATGGGCGGCGCCGAAACGGTTCTTCACTGCGCGCAATAGTCGAAAAGCGCGAGCCGGTTCGCTTTCGAAATATAGGACGGCGTCGACCATGTGTTCGACCACGCGCGGGCCGGCGATCTGACCGTCCTTGGTCACATGGCCGACGAGAATAACGGCGGCGCCGGAGTTCTTGGCGAAGCGAACGAGTTCCTGCGCGCAGGCGCGCACTTGCGTCACGGTCCCCGGCGCCGCCGTAATGGCGTCGCTCCACAGGGTTTGGATGGAGTCAATGACGACGAGATCGGGCGAGGCTTTCTTTAGAGTCGCCAGGATGTCTTTCAGCGACGTCGCTGCGGCGAGTTTGACCTCGGCGTCGGAAAGCCCGAGACGGCGCGCGCGCATCGCGATCTGCGCGACCGCTTCTTCGCCGGAAATATAAACGACTCGCGCGCCGCCTTTCGCCACACCCGCGGCCGCCTGCATCAGCAAGGTCGACTTGCCGACGCCCGGATCGCCGCCAATCAGGATCGCTGATCCCGGAACCAGCCCGCCGCCGCAAGCGCGATCGAATTCTTCAAGTCCGCTGGAAAACCGCGCCGCCTCATCCGGCGGGGCGTCAAGCCCTGAAAGCGGCAGCGCACGGCCTTGCCCGCCCGCCGCCGCGCTGCGTGAGCCTGGACCAGCGGCCGCGCCATAGTCCTCCTCAAGCGAATTCCACGCCCCGCAGCTATCGCAACGCCCGGACCATTTTGAATAGGTCGCGCCGCAGCTTTGACAAACGAATGAAGCGGTGGAGCGCGGCATTGCCTGATCCTAACGTGACAGAATGTTCTTGCAATGTTCTCTTTTCGGAGTCAAGCTCCCTCCACGCCGAGACAGGCGGTTGCTGCGATTTGGCGTTCCTCAGACGGGCGCGCGTTGATACGGCTTGAGGAATGTGACGTGATTCACGCGTCGCGGACGGGGTTGGAGGTTTTTGCGCATGCGCTGGGATGAGGGATTGAACGCTCAGAACCCCTATCTCCACGGGCTCTATGCGCCGAGCGAAGAAGCGGCGGGAACCGGCGAGGTCGTCTTCGGCGAGATCCCGGGTGACCTAAATGGCGCTTACTTTCGAAATGGTCCGAATCCTACCGCTCCGCCTAGCGGCATGCATCACTGGTTTGACGGCGAGGGCATGCTGCATGGCGTATGGTTTGACGACGGCGCGGCGCGTTACGCCAGCCGCTATGTGCGCTCACGCGACTTTTCCGACGCAGGCGAAGCGCGGCCCGGCATTTTTTCCAAGGCTGCGCCCGCGGGCGACCGGACAACGGTCTATCGCGATACGGCGAACACTGACGTCATTGTCCACAATGGCCGTTTGCTGGCGCTCTGGTACATTTCCGGCCGGCCTGTGGCCGTAGATCCAATGACGCTTGAAACGATCGCGGTGGAGGATTTTGGCGGCGCCTTGCCGAAGAACGTGTCAGCGCATTCTAAGACCTGTCCGCGGACAGGCGAGCTCATTTTTTTCGACTACGCGCTTTACGAGCCGACAATGTGGCTGGGAGCGGTGTCGCCTGAGAATGAGCTGACGCACTTCAAGGCGATTGATCTGCCGGGGCCGCGTTTGCCTCACGATATGGGGCTGACGGAGAATTACGCGATCCTGCATGATCTGCCAGTGGTCTTCACCGATCAGGGGCTTCGCAACCGGATGTGGCACATCCATGTGGCCGATCTGCCGACCCGCTTTGGCGTGACCCCGCGGCCGAAAGACGGCGAGGGGTTTGGAGCGACGCGCTGGTTCGACTTTCCGACATGCTACGTCTACCACGTCATCAACGCCTGGGAGGAAGGCGATGAGGTCGTTATGGCGGCCTGCAAGATGGTCGACAACGGGCTGGCGCCGAACCCCGATTACGGCCCTTACGCGCCAATGGTCGACGTGCTCGCCTTGCGCGCGCAGCCATTCCTGTGGCGGATGAACATGAAGACCGGTGAGGGCCGCGAAGAGCAGCTCGACGATGCGCTGTCGGAGTTTCCAGCGGTCAATCTTGGCCGCACCGGATCCAGGACGCGCTGGTCCTATCACGTGGTGATGGATGATTGCGATCTGCAGCGGTTTTCCGCGCTTCGGAAATATGATCTCTCGACGGGGCGTTACGTTCAGCACGAGTTTGAGCCGGGGGTCTTTGGCTCTGAGCCAGCCTACGCCCCGCGCGACGTGAACGCGATTGGCGCCGACGCGGAGGATGACGGCTATGTCGTCACGCTGACGACCAGCCTGGAGACCGGACGATCGGAAGCTCGGGTGATTGACGCGCGCAATTTCGCAGGACCGCCCGTGGTGCGCATTGAGCTTCCCGCGCGCGCGCCGGCCGGTTTCCATGCGACGTGGATGCCGGCGGTTTAGGGCGCGGCGTTTCGGACGCAAAACGCCTGACGCCAGTCCTTGTGATGAGGATTCAGCGCGCGCGTAGACGTGAAGTCGACAAGGCCGGACGGGGGCGAGATGGTTGAACGCGCCGCCGTCATTCATGTTGCGTCGCCGCCAAGAGCCGTCATCAGCGTTGCGTCGCCGCGAAGAAACGAGCCGCACGAAACTTCGACGGAATTCGCTTTGAAGGCGCTGATTGTCGCTGGCTCAATTGAGACCGAGTTTGCGAGCTTTCAGCATCATCGAGTCGACAGCGGCGAAGCGCTGCCCGAGTTCAGCCGCGTCGGCTTCTGACAGTTTCGCATCCTGCGCCGCGACCGCGAGCGCGCCGAGAGTGCTTCTGATGCGACTGATTTCCTGGCGCAGGCTGACCGCGCGCCCCAGCAAGAAGCCGTAGTAGAGCAGGCACAAGGGCAGGGCCAGAACCGCGATATAGAGCAGCGGGCGCGCCGCCGGCTCGCCGCCGACAAACGCGCCGAGCCCGCCAGAGCCCAAGATCAACAGCGCCGCGCCAGCGAGCAGGAGCCTCAAATGTTGCCTGCGCCGTTGGCGGATCGCCGCCGCGACGGCTTTCTCCTGGGCGAATAGAAGCTCCTTCAGCGCGCCGGCAATCCGGGCGTTTCCGGTCTGCGTCATGACAGGCCTCCATTTCGCGGCCAGCTTACCCGAAAGAGATCAGCCCGCATCTGTTTAATCGCGAGGTGGGTGAGCGACTTTAGATCTTCGCGCGCGCGTTCTTGAACCTTGAAAATGAGGACTCGGTCGTCAGGTCCTTCTTTTCCGGTCTTCGCCGACATGTCGTCAAAGAGGAAACTGACCGGGATATAGGGTTCAAAGATAAGCCGGCCGCCACGCCCTTCTATGATCCCGCGCAGGTCCGCCTCGAACTGTTGAAACGGTTCGCTGCGATAGTGCCGCTCGACATCCGCGCGCTTGTCCCACCAGAAGCCCGCCATGTTGATCATGTTCTTAACGATCAGGCGCCCGCGGTAGTCTGACGGCCAGGCCGCATCAACCGCCTCGACTACATCCTGGAGGCTGCGAATTTCCTCCTGGCGCTTTTCCTCCTGGAAGGCGGCGAGCAGATCCGGCCGCGGTCCTTTGGCCAGTTCGGAGACGATATCAGAGCGCTTCATGACGGAGGCGCTGTAGCCATAGGTCATCACATTGACGATCATAGCGCGGTGGTGCGACGGCCAGATCTCGCCGAGGGCCTGCGCCCAGTGCGTCGCCCGACCCACCTCCTGTCCGCGCACGTCGAACAAAAAGCGGCGATGGGCGACTTTGAAACGTTCAAGGTCGCCGGTTACATGATACTCCCGAATGGCGCCGCCGATCTCAAATGAATCATCAGCAGCGTCAGCGGGCTTTTTCTGATACGTGCCCTCCAGCATTTCCTCGATGTCGCGGTCTTTGAACTTTCGCCCGCCGAAAAACGGCGCATTGTGCCGCGACGACCGCAAATGGTCGTAATGCAGATATTGCAGCAGCGTCGTCTTGCCGACGCCGCCGACGCCAAGGCACGCGCCCCCGTAGCGCCCGCCGAAGAGGCTGTCGAACACCGCCCTGGGATAGGACGGCCGCCCATCAAGGAGATCTTTCTGGTACTGCCAGAGCCGCGCGCTGAAATAGAGGCCAAATCCGAGGGCGGCGACCAACAACTCCGTTGGGTTGAGAAACCAGTCAGACGCGAACGCACGCATCTCGCGTATGACGTCGGTTGTGGAATTTGGCGACCGTCCCCAGAAAAACAGGAACAGCGACGCGAAAAAGACGACCGTCCCGCTCGCCAGCGACGCAATGAGGCCCCAACGCGGCCGCAGGATCAGGCGCGTGAGCAACTGGACAGCCGCAAACAGAAGCGCCGCGGCAAGCAGCGGCGCCCCGAAAATCGCCGCGACGACGCTCGTTATCGCCCCGAGCGCCCGGCCTTTCTGTTTTGACACGCGTCCCTCCGGCCCCCTACGGGCGTCACGCACATACTCTTTGGACGATAGGTCAGCCAAAACCCGCTGACCAGACCCGCCGGCCACGCCCGCCGTCCAGGCCTTGTCCCGGGCGCTGGTTGCTGACCGCTTGCTGATCCGGTAGGCCCGATGCGGCCGTCGCCAGGGAGTCGCGCATGCGCATCGATGCTATCAAGATTGGGGAGAACCCGCCGGAAGACGTCAATGTCATCGTCGAGGTGCCGGTGGGCGGCCAGCCGATCAAGTATGAGATGGACAAGGCCGCCGGCGCCCTCGTCGTCGATCGATTTCTCTATACGCCGATGTCGTATCCCGGCAATTACGGCTTTGTTCCCCATACGCTGTCGGATGACGGCGACCCGATTGACGTTCTTATCTGCAATTCACGATCGCTCGTGCCCGGCTGCGTCATCAATGTTCGCCCGATTGGCGTGATGATGATGGAGGACAATTCCGGTCTCGACGAGAAGATCCTCGCTGTGCCGAGCCCTGCGCTGACCCAGCGCTATGACAGGATCAGGGACTATTCTGAACTGCCGGAGATCACACTGAAGCAGATCGAGCATTTCTTCGAGCACTATAAGGATCTTGAGCCCGGCAAGTGGGTGAAAATCGGCGGCTGGCAGAACGCGGACATTGCGCGGAAACTGATCGTCGAAGCGATCGAGCGCGCCGGGTCTTAACGCCTCGCGCCGTCGACTTGGCGGCTTGGTCGTCCTGATCTCGCGGCTACGCCGTGAAGTGACCACCGCTATGCGTTGCAGCGCAGCAACGCACGCGAGGCTTCCCGTGATGTTCGCCTCTGGCCTCGCAAGGCTTCATTTCGCCGTAAAAGAACCTACGCGAAAGCGTCACGCCCCGCGCTTAGTCCCGGTACGGCAAGTTCTTGCGACGCTTGCGGTTGGGGACAAATCTGGGGTGCGTTATGAAAACTCGTTTGCTGGCGGCTTCCGCCGCTGCTCTTTCGGCCGCTCTATCGGCGGCTTCCGCCCAGGACGTCGACGAGGACGGGGCGGCCAGTGAAGATCGCGCCGATCGTATCGCAATCGTCGATGAGATCGTCGTCTACACTCAGAAGCGCGAACAGGTTTCCCAGGACGTGCCGATCGCGGTGACGTCTTTCGGTCAGGAGCGCTTGGACCGTCTGGGCGTTCAGCAATTCGACGACCTCGCCGACTTCGTTCCGGGCCTTGAGATCCAGGAGCAGAGCCCGAACAATCCGGGCTTCGTCATCCGCGGCATCACGTCGGATTCCGGGGCGGCGAACATTGAGCCTCGGATCACCATCTTTCAGGATGGCGTGTCGATTTCGCGATCGCGCGGTTCTTTCGTAGAGCTGTTCGACGCGACCGTCGAAGTCGCGCGCGGCCCTCAATCCACTCTGTTCGGCCGTTCGGCGCTTATCGGCGCCATCAATATCATTCAGAACAAGCCAACCTACGAGACGGCGTTTTCCGGCCGCGCGGGCGCAGGCAATCTTGGTTTCCAGCTATATGAAGGCGTCGCCAATATCCCAATTCTTGAGGACCAATTGGCGGTCCGCCTCGCGGCGCGATACAAAAAACGCGACGGCTATGTCGAGAACGCGCTCGGCGGAACCGACTTCAATAGCGTGGAGCTTGGCGCGTTCCGGGGATCGCTGCGGTTCGACCCCAGCGAAACATTTCGCGCCGACCTCATCATAAATTATCAGCGTGACAATAATTCGGGGACGTCATTCAAGTCCGGGACATTCATCCCGGATGGCGGCGAGATCAATCCGTCAAGCCCCGCTGCGCTCAATGCGTTCGGCCCCTTCGAGGGCGCGGCGGGCCTGGGGCTTGATCGCGAAGTGACAAGCGTCACCATGCTGATGGAATGGGCCGCAAGCGACGCCATAACGATCAACTCCGTCACGGGATGGCGCGAATTCGATTCGCTTGAGATCTTTGACCCGGACGGCTTCGCCGCGCCGCTATTCGTCTTCGGCGAAGAGGCGGTGGGCGATCAGTTCAGCCAGGAACTTCGTGTGCGGTATGACAATGGCGGCCCGATCACCGGCTTTGTCGGCGCGTCCTACTTCCAGGAAGACGGCTTCCAGCGGGTGCCGCTTGAGTATGACGAACGCGTCGTGCAGGGGCTCCTTGGCGGCTTCTTATTCACCGGCGTGCCCGGCCTGCCGCAGCCGACGCCCGACTTCGCGTCTTTTCCCGCGGTCAACCTCGCCGCTCTGCCGAATGTCGTTCCGCTGAAGCCGATCCATGCGGAGGAGTTCACGAATTTCGGCGAGACCGAAGCGATCGACGTCTTCGCGGACGTATCCTACCGGCCTACTGACCGCCTCGAGATAATCGCTGGCGCTCGGTACACCCACGACGACAAGACGGCGGGATTTGCGGCGGGGAACATCAATGGGCCGAGCGCGCTCACCGGCGCCGGCATCTTTCTCGGGGCATCTGTTTTCAACAACAATACGCCCGTCTTCGTCAGCGATTCGTTCGGCGGGTTCACCTGGCGAGGCGTCGTGAATTACGAGGCGAGCGACGAACTCAATCTCTACTTCAACTATGGCCGCGGCCGCAGGCCCGAGGTGCTCGAGATCCAGTCAGACACCGCCACCGTGGGCGTCAGTCCGGATGAGGTCGTCGTCATTCCGGCCGAGACCGTGAACTCTTATGAGGTCGGCGCAAAAGGCCGATTCTTTGAAGGCGCCCTCAGCGTCGATCTCGCCGGCTATTACTACGCCTACGCCAATTTCCAGTCGTCGCGCGTCAATGACGTCGGCGCGATCGAAACCATCAACGCCGGCAATGCAGACGCTTACGGGGTGGAGCTTTCCGTCATCGGCCAAGTCGCGGACTGGGCGCAGGTTTTCGTCAACTACGCCTACAATCGAGCGCGGTTCGACGACTTTAATGGCGACGGCGAGGCGCAGGCCTTCGCCGGAAACCAGTTCCGCCTGAGTCCGGATCATGCGTTTTCGGTAGGCGGAACATTTTCATACCAAACGCCCTACGGCGCGATCGGGCTGACGCCGATTTATTCGTTCCGATCAAAGGTCTTTTTTGACGACAACAACGATCTTGCGATCAATCCGCGCAATGGCGCGATCCTGCAGCCGACCGAGCTTCTTCCGCCGGCGCTCGCTGCGTTCCAGCCGGACCTCCAGGACGAATTCCAGGACGCCTTTGGCACGCTCGATCTGAGGCTTCGGTTCGATTCCGCTGACGCGCGGTGGGGACTTGAGTTCTTTGTCGAGAACGTTTTCGACAAGGAGTTCATCATTGATGCGGGGAACACCGGGGACGCTTTCGGCATCCCGACCTTCATCGCCGGCCCGCCGCGCCTGTTTGGCGGCTATGTGAACGTCCGCTTCTAGAACGGGCGGCGGCGGGGCGCTTTTGGCCGTCGGCGATTGGATGGTCGGCCAAATGAGCTTCACAAGCAATGGCGATGCGCGCTACGCCATTGCGGATGACCGAGCCTAGCCAATTTGCGTTTCCGCCGTCCGCGCCCGCGGCCGCGCCCATCGAAGGGGGCGGCTTGTTCCCCGTGCGCCGCATTTTCTGCGTTGGTAAGAATTACGCCGCCCATGTGGCGGAGATGGGGGGCGATGCGCGGCGGGACGCCCCCGTTTTCTTCACGAAAGCGGCGGATTGCCTGGTCGCGCACGGCAGCGACGTTCCCTATCCGCCGATGACGGAGGATCTGCACTTCGAAGGCGAACTGGTCGTGGCCCTTAAGGCGGGGGGCCGGAACGTCGTTTCGTCGGCCGCTGAGGGGCTCGTCTTCGGCTTCGCCGCTGGCTGCGACCTCACGCGCCGCGATCTTCAGGCCCAGGCGAAAAAGGCCGGCGCGCCCTGGGACATGGCGAAGTCGTTCGACGCGTCAGCGCCGATGGGCGTAATCGCAAAAGGCGTGGTCGACCCGTCGGCGCGCCTTGTCACGCGAGTGAACGGCGCCGTCAGCCAGGACGCGCCGCTTTCGGCGATGATCTGGCCTGTTGCGGATGTGATCGCTGAATTGTCCCTGTATATTGAATTGCGCGCGGGCGATCTCATCTTCACCGGCACGCCGGCGGGGGTCGCGCCGCTGTCGAAAGGCGATCGGGTGAGCGTCTGCGTTGACGGCGCGCCGCCGCTGGAGTTTTCGATGAGCTGAGGTTTTGCGATGAACGCTGACGAAAAGGCGAGTTGCTACAACGCTGTGGCGCAGGAGATCGTCGCGGTGATCGACGGCGAGTCGAATCTCGTCGCCCGCATGGCGACCGTCTCAAATCACCTGCATCATGCTTTTGACGCGTTCATCTGGACGGGGTTTTACGTCGTCGATCCGGAAGCGCCGGGCGAGCTTGTCGTTGGCCCGTATCAGGGGCGGCTAGGGTGCCTGCGTATTCCATTCGGAAAGGGCGTGTGCGGAACGGCGGCCGCGAACCGTGAGGTGGTCATCGTTGAGGATGTGCACGCGTTTCCGGGACACATTACATGTGACGCCGCGGCGGCGTCCGAGATTGTCCTGCCGGTTTTCGGCGCGGACGATCGGTTGATCGCCGTCCTCGACATCGACAGCGATCAGAAGTCCGCCTTTGACCAGACGGACGCTGACGCGCTCCGTCGCATTCTGGACGCCGCCTTTCGGACCTGACGCCGCGATAGCGGTCTTCGGCCCGGCGGGCAGCGACCCTCACGCCGAACGATAGAATCAAGGCAGAATCAGGCGTTGTCCATATCGATGAATAGGCGGCATGACGCGATCCTTTTATGAGTTCTTCGCGGGCGGCGGCATGGCCGCGGTTGGCCTTGGCGGCGGTTGGCGGTGCGCGTTCGCGAATGACATCGATCCGATGAAGGCCGCTGCGTATCAGGCGAACCATCCGTCCACGCCGTTTCATCTCTGCGATATAGCGGCGCTTCACCCGGACGATTTGCCGGGCCTCGCCGATCTCGCCTGGGCGTCGTTTCCGTGCCAGGACCTGTCGCTGGCGGGCGCTGGCGCGGGGCTGTCCGGCGGCCGCTCCGGGATGTTCTGGACGTTCCAGCGCCTGATGGGCGGGCTTGTCGCGGATGGCCGCGCGCCGGCCGTCATTGCGATCGAAAACGTCATTGGGCTGATGTCTTCGAATGGCGGACGCGATCTGCTCGGGGCGGCGCGGGCTATAGCCGAGCTTGGCTATCGCGTGGCCATGTTCACGCTCGACGCCCGCGGGTTCACGCCGCAATCGCGCCCTCGTCTTTTCCTCGTCGCGCAGCGGGAGGACATTGGCGCGCCGCCCCTTTCGGACGAGGTGGATATGCGAAGCGTGGCTGAGGCGAGGGCGTCGGCTCGGCTCAGCGAGGCGCTTGGCGAGCGCTGGTGGGCGGCCCGCCCGCCTGTGGTCCCACGGCGGAATCATGACCTCATCGATCTCATTGACTGGGACGCGCCGGCCGCGTCATCGGACGCGACCGAACGGGTCCTGGCGCTCATGACGCCGGCGCATCGCGCGCGGGTCGAGGCGGCTCGGTTGAGCCCTGCACGCAGCGTCGGGGCGGTCTACCGCCGTATGCGGACCGATGAGAAAGGCCGACGTGTTCAGCGCGCTGAAGTCCGGTTCGATGGGCTCGCCGGTTGCTTGCGTACGCCAGCGGGCGGCTCCAGCCGGCAGACGGTTTTGCTCGTTGAAGCGGGAGAGGTGCGCAGCAGGCTGATCACGGCGCGTGAAGCCGCGTCGTTGATGGGATTGCCGCCGGACTATCAGTTGCCGCGACGCTATAATGACGCATACAAATTATGTGGCGACGGTGTCGTCGCGCCGGTGGTGCGCTTCATTGCTGAGACAATAATCGAGCCGGCGCTGTCGATGCGCCGCAACCGCGCCGCTTGAATAAGATAGCGGAACGTCCTCACTCGGCGTCATCCGCCCACGCGACGTCGACGCCGGCGGCGGCAAGCCCCTGAAGCAGGCTCGCGCGCGGCGCGTCCTGCGGCGTATCGAGGACGTTCCGCGCAAGGCCCGCCGCATTCGCTGCGCCAAGGGACTCAATGAATGCGGCAAAGACCTTTGTCGACCATTCTCCCTCGGCCTTCGCCGTTTCAACATAGGACGTCCACAACGCGAAGGCGTCGCGTCCGTCAGCCGCCGCGACTTCTTCTGCTGCGGCCATGTGCAGAAGTAGTCCGCAATCATAGTATGCCTGAAAGTTGCCGCGTTCATTCGCCGCGCGTAATGGGCCGCGGGCCAGTTCTTCCGCGCATCGATCAAGCGCACGGTTGAGCCGGAGATTGAGGTAGTCTTGAGGGGCGGCGGCCAAACTCCTCAAGGCTAAGAAGGCAAAGAAATCCGCGCCGCCTTCGTGGATCCAGCTTTCGTCCTCCGGGAAATCGACGCCGCGATACTTCTGGAACAGATGCGCCGCTTCATGGGCGAAAAACCAGGCGAGGAAATGCGGGAAGGTGGGCCGCTTGGCGATTTCGACCGTGCGCGCGCCTTCGAAATGCATGAACAATTGTCCGGGCAAGGTGCCGCCCTTGATGTGCGATCCTTCGTGATCGCCTGGCGCATTGTAGGATACGAACATGGACGGTTTGCGGTCCGCCGCGCCAAGGTTCTCGGCGAAGTAGGCCATCAGTTTCGGGAAGAGGCCGTCGAGCCGCGCCTTGATGTCTCCTGGCAAGGCGGGGTCGATGACGGCGACGAAATCATCTGTTTCCACTGGCGGAACATCGCCGGCGTAGAACTTCAGTCCGTCATTGCGGTCAAAATAGGTATACGGAGCGTCTTTGATGGCTGATCCAACAAGGAAGTAGGGGGCGTCGCCAGGGTCGATCGTCACCGGGAACGGGCCGTCGGCGCCCGTCGCGTCGACCGGGCATTCCTCCGCGCACGCGAGAATGCGTCCCGTATAGCCAAAAATACCTCGGTCGTCGCCAAGGCTTGCGAAGGGCCAATAGCCTTTTACGGCTGGGTCATGCGCTATCTTTTCCGTAACGCTTATCGACGTAAAGGGCGCGCCGTCCCGGCGGCGGATGACGTCTTCTTCTCCGTCTTCGTAGGGCCTTGCGATGAGCTCAAAGTCATCATCGGAAAGCCGCCAGCCTTTCGCGCGCGATCCGTCCGAGGGTCGGTATAGCCTAAGCTCCGTACTTGGATGATTGAGCGCGTAGTCGAAGGTCCAGGACTCGCCGTCGCCGCTCGGCCGCACTGTTACTGACGCCGCTTCTACGACCGCTGTTCGTTCAGCGGTCCCGTTGATTTGATCATCGCCGGATCGCCCGTCGTCTGACGATTCCTTTGCGCAGCCTGTGATAAGCAGGGTCGTCAGAAGAATAGTCGCCGAAAGAACTGAAAGTCGCCGCATGCTGACCCCGGCGCCGGACGCCTCTTCGCTACAAATGTAGCTCAACAACCATAGCGTCGCCGGGGGCGGCGTCAATCGGGTGGCTATTTCGAAGATCAGTCGATGACGCCGCCCGGTTCGCCGAAACTGCTCTGGCGGAGTTCCGCCTTTGCGTTTTCGATCGTCTTTCTGACGGTGATCGGATCATCAAGGTTCGGCAGTTCAATAATGCCGACGCCGGTGCCGCGAAGGATGAGCTTGCCATAGCCGAACATCCGTCCCCAGATTGACTGGCGCAGATTGATCTCTTCGATCTTGTTGAGGCTCACTTCCTGGGCGTCACGCGATATGAGGCCGGTCTTGTAGACAAAGCGGTAAGTGGTGACGACGATCTCCGTCGTCCAAAGGTGGACGAAATGGCTTCCAAGGATGGCGACGCCGCATGCGCCTGCGAGGGCGGCGGCCCACCAGGCGAGTCTCAGTTCATCGCCAGCGACGCCGCCGCCGAACTGGATCGCGGCGAGCATGACGGAGGGCGCTACGCCAAGGCCGAACCAAACGACGGGCAGGAAACTGTAGGTCCAATTGAAATTGGCGCGCATCAGGATTCGTTCGCCGGACGCGATCGTGCTTTCCACATATGACATCGACGCGCGAACCCCTCGTCATCGCCGCCTTTGCGGGTCGCCGTATCGACGGCTCGCCAAAAGACCCTGCGGCGGTCTTGCCAGATGCATATAAGCCGCGGAGGGCCGCCTGCAAACGCCGCATGCGTTGAAACGACCCCCGCGCTGCGATAAGAGGCGCAATCGTTTCAATTTTGCCGCGATTAATCGCCTCGAAATGGCGGCGATCAGCGCACCATACGCCGTTTGACGGAGCGTCCTTGGTTGACGCGCCGGCGGTCGGCGGGCCTGTAAATGAGGAATCAGGATGGCGAACCGCCAGTTTATCTACTTTATGCAAGGCCTGTCGAAGACCTACACCGGCGGCAAGAAGATCCTGGAGAATGTCCATCTTCAATTCTATCCGGACGCCAAGATCGGCGTTGTCGGCGTCAATGGCGCAGGTAAGTCGACGCTTCTGCGGATCATGGCGGGCGTCGACAAGGAGTTTAATGGCGAGGCCTATGCGGCCGACGGCGCGAAACTCGGCTACTTGCCGCAGGAGCCGGAACTAGACGCCTCGAAGAACGTTTTTGAAAACGCGGCTGAAGGCGTCGGCGAGGTCAAAGAGAAGATTGAGGCGTTCAACGCGGTCTCCGCTGAGCTCGGTGAGAACTATACGGACGAGCTGATGGAGAAGATGTCAAAGCTCCAGGAGGAGATCGACGCGCTCGACGGGTGGGACGTCGATTCGAAAGTTGAGATGGCCATGGAGGCGCTGCGGTGTCCGCCTGGCGATTGGCCGGTGGAAAAGCTATCCGGCGGCGAGAAGCGCCGGGTCGCGCTCGCGCGGCTTCTCCTGTCGAAGCCGGATCTTCTATTGCTCGACGAGCCCACAAACCATCTTGATGCTGAGAGCGTCGCCTGGCTGGAGAACTATCTGCGCAACTACGATGGCGCGGTGATCCTTGTTACCCACGATCGCTATTTCCTCGACAATGTGACGGGCTGGATCCTGGAACTCGACCGTGGTCGGGGAATTCCGCACGAAGGCAACTACTCCTCCTGGCTCGAAACGAAGCGAAAGCGCCTCGAACAGGAAGAACGCGAAGAAGCGAACCGTCAGAAGTCCCTCGACCGGGAATCCGACTGGATCAAGGCGAGCCCCAAGGCCCGCCAAGCCAAGTCGAAGGCGCGGATCAACGCCTATGAAGACCTGCTCAATAAGGCGGGTAAGGACGAAATCAACACCGCCCAGATTCAGATACCGTCGGGCCCGCGCCTCGGCGGCGTCGTCATCGAGGCGGACCATCTGAAGAAGGCCTTCGGCGATAAGCTTCTGATCGACGATCTGTCATTTAAACTGCCGCCAGGCGGCATTGTGGGCGTCATCGGGCCGAATGGCGCTGGCAAGACGACGCTCTTCCGCATGCTGACCGGTGAGGAAAATCCGGACGAAGGCGCATTGCGCGTCGGCGACACCGTGCAGATGGGCTATGTCGACCAGACGCGCGAAGACCTCGATCCCGATAAGAATGTCTGGGAGGAGATTTCCGACGGGCTCGACATCGTTCAGCTCGGAAAGCGGGAAGTGCCGAGCCGCGCCTATGTCTCCTGGTTCAACTTCAAGGGCGGCGACCAGCAGAAGAAAGTCGGCAGCTTGTCTGGCGGCGAACGCAATCGCGTGCAGCTCGCCAAGATGCTGAAGCAGGGCTCAAACCTGCTTCTCCTCGACGAACCGACAAACGACCTCGACGTGGACACGCTTCGAGAGTTGGAGGCGGCGCTTGACGACTTCGCCGGTTGCGCCGTCGTGATCTCTCACGACCGCTGGTTCCTCGACCGCATCGCCACTCATATTCTGGCGTTCGAAGGCGATAGCCATGTGGAATGGTTCGAGGGCGGATTTTCGGACTATATCGAAGACAAGAAGCGTCGTCTCGGCGCTGACGCCGACATCCCGAAGAGGATTAAGTATAAACCGCTGACGAGGTAGAGGAGGTTTGCGAGGCGGAATTTGCCGGCGCGCGCAAACTCTGATTGCGCTAACGCGTCCTCTTGCAAGCATTACGCGACGCTCTGACATCGGCGCGCCACCGCCCCAGCCTCCTTGCCTTGAGTGCACGGCTCTGGTCTCTTTGCGGCGTTGTCAATCAAGGGTGGACTGAATGCTTCTGCGGATTTCTGCGGCGCTAATATGTTTGAGTCTCTCATTCGCGGATGCGGCGTCCGCGCAGGATTTCAGCAGTTTCGAATACCGGAACATAGGTCCTGCCCGCGGCGGGCGCGCAACGGCGGTCGCCGGGTCAGTCGACGCGCCCGGGACTTTCTATATGGGCTCGTCCGGCGGCGGCGTCTGGAAGACGACGGATTATGGCGAAAGCTGGCTGTCGGTCTCCGACGAGGCGTTCGGCTCGCCCTCCATTGGCGACATCGCCATCGCCCAGAACGACGCCAACATTGTCTATGTCGGGACGGGCTCAGACGGACTCAGAAGCAATGTCATTCGCGGCGACGGCGTCTACAAGTCCGTGAATGGCGGCGAGACATGGGAGCATGTCGGTCTGAAAGAGACGGGCCACATCGGCGCGGTCGAAATCGATCCGCGTAACCACAATGTCGTCTGGGTGGCGGCGATCGGCCAGGCCTTCAACGCCAATGAAGAGCGCGGCGTCTTCAAGACCGAAGACGGCGGCGCCACCTGGAAGAAGGTCCTGTATCATTCGGACAAGGTGGGCTTCACGGATATTGAGCTGCTGCCCGGCAATCCGGATGTCGCCTTCGCGAGCGCCTGGAAAGCGGAGCGCAAACCCTGGACGATTATCAGTGGGGGAACGGCGGACGAGGCCGGAATCTGGAAGACCGTCGATGGCGGCGCGACCTGGACGAAGCTGAAAGAGGGGCTGCCGGAGGGACTTACCGGCAAGATAGACCTTGCGGTCAGTCCCGCGGATTCAAGCGTTCTTTACGCCCTTGTGGAAGCGCCGCAAGGCGTCGGCGGGCTTTACAAGTCGACCGATCAAGGCGCCAGTTTCGAGCTTGTGTCCGACAAGAAGGAGCTTGTGAACCGTCCCTTCTATTACACGAATGTCGACGTCGATCCGACGGACTCTGACATTGTCTATGTGATGGCGACGCAATACTGGAAGTCTGTCGACGGCGGCAAGACCTGGTCGGAAATGCGCCCGCCCCATGGCGACAGCCATGATATGTGGATCCACCCGGAGAACCCTGACCATTTCGTTCAGGCGAACGATGGCGGCGCGACCGTTACATTCAATGGCGGCGAGACCTGGTCAACGCAATTCAATCAGCCGACGGTGGAAGTCTATCAGGTCGAAGTAGACGATCAGCACCCGTACTGGGTCTATGGCGGCCAGCAGGACAACTGGACGACGATCTCCGTTCCCAGCATGGCGCCGTCGCGGGCGCAGATTGCGGGCGCCTTTCTCATGGCGACGGGTGGATGCGAGACGGGGCCAGCCGCCCCAAAGCCCGGCGACCCGGACACGGTTTACGCCAACTGCAAGGGTCGGTTCGGCGTATACGACAAGCGCACCGGCCAGGAAAAGGCGTATTATGTGGGCGCTTCGAACATGTATGGCCACAATCCCAAAGATCTGAAGTACCGCTTCCAGCGGGTCGCGCCAATCCACGTTTCGCCGCACGATCCGAACGTTGTCTACCATACGTCTCAGTTTGTGCACAGAACGACGGACGAAGGCAGGACGTGGGAGACGATCTCGCCGGATCTGACGGCTTTCGAAGCGGACAAGCAGGTCGTTTCCGGCGCGCCGATCACCCGTGACGTCACAGGTGAAGAGGTATACTCGACGATTTATTCCTTGCGGGAATCATCTGCGCAAAAGGGCGTCATCTGGGTGGGCGCGAATGACGGACCGGTCCATGTGACCCGGGACGACGGCAAGATATGGACGAACGTCACGCCGCCTGACTTGCCGCCCGGCGGGCGCGTAGACGCGGTTGAGCCGTCGCCGCACAAGGCGGGCAAAGCCTACGTTTCGGTCCTTCGCTATCAACTGGGCGACTGGAAGCCTTATATTTACCGTACGGAGGATTTCGGCGCGACATGGACGCTCCTGACCGACGGCGCAAATGGGATTCCTCAGGATGCGCCAACGCGCGTCGTGCGCGAGGATCCGGTCCGTGAAGGGCTCCTCTTTGCAGGGACGGAGAAAGGCGTCTTCGTCTCATTGGATGACGGCGCCACGTGGAAGGCGTTCCAGCAGAACCTGCCGTTAACGCCCGTGACGGACATCAAGATCCACCGCGGCGATCTTGTTCTGTCCACCATGGGGCGCGGGTTCTGGGTCCTTGATGACATGACCGCGCTGCGCGACGAGGCGATTGAACGGCAGGCGACCGAGCCTCTGCTCTTCAAGCCAAAGCCAGGCTACCGCTATCGCGCATCGTTCAAGGAAGAGGTCGGGGCGCCGGACTACCCTCGCGCATTCGTCGCCATTGACTACTACCTTCCCGAGGGCGGCGACGCGGGGGATAATCCGCCTGTGCGACTGGAAATAAGAGGCGCCGACGGCGCGCTCGTCAATGCGTTTGAAAGCGCGCCTCCCAAAGATGATAAAAGTACGGACGAAGGCGAGGGGGCGGGCGACGAGGCCACCCGCGACATGAGCACCGAAACGGTGACCTATGTCTCGTCTGAGGCGCTGGCGGCCGAGCCGGGCATGCGGCGCTTCCGTTGGAATATGGACTATCAGGGTCCGTGGCGGGCCGACGAAGACAAACGGTATCGGAATGGCCCGATGGCGGCGCCTGGAACGTACACGTTGAAACTCAGTCATGGCGATAAGACGGTGACCCAGGCGGTGGTGCTGCGCGCTGATCCGCGCGTCATCGAACGCGGCGTGACAGCGGCGGACATTGAGGCGCAGACAGAGCTTGTGCTGAAAGTTCGAGATCGCCTCAGCGAAGCGAGGAGACTGGCGGATGAACTGTCGTCGGAGAAAGACGCGTTAGAAGCCATGGATGGTCCGCTTAAGGATAATGAGGCGGCTCGGCTCGCGACGCTGACCTTGGCGATGGCGGATCTGAAGACGAAGGAGGAGGGCTTCTACCAACAGCCCATGCTGATCGACCAACTCCGCTATCTCTACTTTATGCTGGGCGGGGCCGATCAGGCCCCGGGTCAGGACGCTATCGCGCGCTTCGAAGAGTTGAGTGAGAGCTTCGCGGCCATCAAGGCTAAAGTCGGCGAGGCGGAGTAATCCGCCGTGGCGCTACTCGAAAGCCATCCGCACGCCGCCGCGCACCCAGCGCCCGGGCGCAGGAAGGCCGAATTGCGGCTCAACGAGCGCGTCGTTGACATTGTCCGCGCGGACGAACAGCTCAAGGGAGGAGACGCCCTTGAGCGGCGCCGTGTATGACGCCTCCAGATTGATTTCCGTCGATCGGGGCAACGGCTCGAAACCATCGTCAACAGGCGCATAGGCCCGGCCGCGCTGGCGCGCCTCGATGCGAAGCCCAAGTCCCGTCGGGTCGCGATAGTCGGCGGCGATGAGGCCGAGGAGCGATGGGCGTTCGGTGAGAATCCGGGGCTCGCCCGGTCTCGCGCCGCGGCGCCTTAAATTCAGCAAGCTGACATTACCTGAGATCGACAGCCTGTCGGTTACGTCAACACCGCCGACAATATCGACCCCAATGCCGCGCGCGCCGTCCAGATTGATCCGCCTGCGGCGGGCGATCCCGTCGACCGTTACGGTTTCCTGGTCAATCGTATTTGAGGTGACATTTGCGAACGGCGTGATCGCAAGATGGGCGCGGGAACTTGCGTATCGGGCTGAGAGCTCGATTTGTGTCGCGATTTCGGGTTGCAGGTCAGGGTTCAAGAGGAAGCGGCCGATCGCCTCGCCGAAAAGCTCGCGCTGAGTGGGGAGCCGCGGCTTGCGCGCCGCCGCCAGTCCGAAAGACCATTTGTCAGTGGCCCGCCAGTCGGCGGCGCCGACGAGCGACCACGCGGCGAACCCGCCGTCGGCAGGCCTGCCGCCGGCGTCCAACGCTTGCGTGGCGTCGAGTCCCCCGCCGGCCATGAGCGTGACGTCTCCAATGGCGCGTTCATATTCGGCGCCGAAGCTGAACGTGCGCTGACGGAAGAAGCTTGTCTCGGATTGGGTCAGGACGCTGTTCGAGAACGTCTCGTCTGTCTGCCGATGGCGCGCGTCTGATAGGGAAAAGGCCCCACGGAACGCATGCTCGCCGACGGCTTTCGTCGCGACGGTGCGAAACCCATAGGATCGATCGCGATCAGTTTGCGCGTCCTCGAGATCGGCGTAGGCCTCGGTGGCGAAGCTGTCGATGCGCTGGTTGAAGTGCTGGACCCAGAACGCTGAGGCCATGTCAAATCCCGCATCGTCATGATACCCCACATTAAGGACGCCCATTAACGTGCGATGGTCTGGATACCTCCAGAAGCGCGGATTGGGCCCGCCGGCGTCCGCGCGGCCCTCGGGCGCGATCCCAAACACGGAGTCAACCGCTAGAAAAGTAGCGGAGGCGCGCAACGGCCCGCCCTGGTCGAAAGCGATGCGCGCGAGGCCGTTTGTGCGGCGAAGGTCCGTATTCGTCCGTAGGTCCTCGTCCGTCTGGAAGAAGGGAAGACCGGCGTCGCCCGAGAGCGGCTGACCGTCGCGGGTCAAGTGTCCGCCGGCGAGGACGATTTCCGACGGGCCTTTGCGCGCGGCGGCGAGGCCTGCGGCTTCGAACAGGCCTCCCTGTCCGCCCTGAAGGTCGAACGCGGCGCGGTGATCTAGCGTGAAGGAGGCGGGCGAAAGCTCGATCACGCCGCCGGCGGTGTTGGCGCCGAACAGCACAGAGGCGGGGCCGGGCGTGACGTGTACGTCTGAAAGCGCGCGTGGCGGGATGAGGCCCAGATTCAGGCGATTGTCCCACGGAACGTTCAGGGGCGCGCCTGCAAAGAAGACCGCCGTCTGGCGCTCGCCGGCGCCGCGCAGGAAGACGAGGCTTTCACCGCGAGAGTTCGTCTGGACGGTCGCCGACGGGACATTGCGCAGGACGTCGTCGAGGCCGGCGGGGCGAATGGCGGCGATGGCCTGCTCGTCAAGGGCGAACACTGCGGCGGCCGCCTTCGCGCCGGCGAGCCGGCCGCCGGAAACGATGATTTCGTCAATCGGCGGCGCAGGCGCGCTCGTCGCCGTTTCCGCGCCTGCGTTCGTTGCGGCGGCGCCCGCCGCCAGCGCAGACGCGACAAAGGCCAGGGGGAGCGGCGAAGCCCGCCGCAAGCCTTTCTCAAAACGCACGTACGCCACTAATCCCCTTCCTCCGCACGGCCTCGCCTCGTTGACCCTTTAACCATAACCCGAGGCGCGTTAACGCGCCGTCAGGCGCAGCGGCGCGCCAATTGACGGAATATGCGGGGGACTTGCAAGTCCGGCTCTCCGGCGGCCGCCGATAACGGCCGCTTCGCGCGTGCTTTAGCAGCATCCCCCGGTGATCGGCGCGCCTTCCTCGCCGCCCTCAAAGGGGGAATGCCCGCCGCAGCCGGGAAAAGGTCCTTTGTGGTCGGACCAGCCGCCCTCAAAGTCAAAATGCGCTGCGAAGCGGGATTCATTCAGCATGCGGTAGGTATTGCCGCAGACGGCCATCCACTCGCCGGTCCGGAAGTCGTGCGCCTTGTCCAGGCGAAAGGCGTCCGGCGCCTCAGTGATCGTCCCGCGATATCGCACGCGCTGCCCGAAGTCCTCGCAAGCGGCGTCGAAGCGCGTATTCCTGAACAGGCGATAGGTCGCCGACTGGAACCGCGCCGGCCCGAGAAGGTCAATCAGACCTTGGTCATGGATCGCCAGCGCCCGGTGCGTCACAAGCCGCGGATCAGCGAAGCCCGCCGCGCGGGCAATTGAGACAAAGTCGTTCCAGTAAAGCGCGCCGGCGAGGCATTCCCCATGGGCGCGCTCGTCCTTGCGGGTCTCGTCAGGCAGCCGGCGATCCGCATAGACGTCGGCGAAATAGAACTCGCCGCCGGGCTTCAGGATGTCGAACGCGCCTTTCAGCGCGGCTGCCTTATCCTCGCACAGATTGATAACGCAGTTGGAGACGATCACGTCAAAGCTCTCGGGTTCGAAACCAAGATCTCCAAGGTTCTGAATGTCGCCTTCGACGAAAGAGACGTTCGCCCGTTCGTACCCGAACCGGTCCGTATGCCAGCCAACATGCGCGCGCGCGACGGCGAGCTGGCGCGGCGTCATATCGACGCCGACGACCTCGCCTTGTCGCCCCACAAGCTGGGCGAGGGCGTAGACGTCGCGGCCTGATCCTGATCCGAGGTCAAGGACGCGCGCGCCCTCAAGCGCCAGTGGCGCCACAAGCCCGCACCCATAATACCGGGCCGCCACTTCCGGATGGATCTTCTCGAAAGCCCTTGCAAGGTGCGGCGGCGTGTCCTCAATCGTGCAGCAAGCGTCGGTCGCGAGATCGCCGGACGTCTCCAATGTTTCTCCGTAGTAGCGTTTCACGCTTTCGGTGATTGAACTTGAAGAGACGGTTGTATCTACAGTCATGAATTCGTGGTTCCTGAAGCTTTTTGGCGAACGCCGCGCAGAAGCGCTGCGTGCATGGATTGAGCCTCGCCCACCGAAAAGCAAGCGCGGATCTCTCGATCGCACGCAGGTTTGAAGCGCGCGGCGGACCCGGTTACTGTCCGCAAAGACGATCGATCCGGCCAGTCGCGAGTTGAAGACGCTGTATGGTGAACGCTGAAACGCCAATTCGGAACGTCATCCGCGCCGCCGTGTTCGGGCCGGTGGAACGCCACCTTGACGTTGAGGCGCGGAAGTTTCTCGGCGCGTCATCGCCAAGGGCGCCGAACTTCGCTGAGCCCGCAGGGGAGCCGGCCTTGTCGCCGCCTGATTCCATGTCCTGGCGCGTCTTTAAAAACCCGGCGTGCCTTTTCATCGGCGGCGTCGCGGCCGTGCTGCTGGAGCTTGCCGAGCCGCGTGTGCGCGAGGGCGTATGGCGTCATTCTTCATTCCGTAGAGATCCTGTCGGACGACTCAGGCGCACCGGGCTCGCGGCGATGATCACCGTTTATGGGCCGCGCAGCGTCGCTGAAGCGATGATCGCGAAGGTAAACGCCATGCACGCCCATGTTCGCGGCGTCACGCCCGGCGGGGAAGCCTACGCTGGCGACGATCCGGAATTGCTGGACTGGGTGCAGGCGACGGCAAGTTTCGGCTTCCTTGAGGCCTACGCCGCCTACGCAGCGCCGCTCAGCGACGAGGAAAAGGACAGGTTCTATCGCGAAAGCGGACGGGCGGCCGCGCTTTACGGGGCGGCCGGCGCGCCCAGATCGCTCGCTGAACAGCGCGCCTATTTTGCACATATGACGTCGCGGCTGGAGGGCTCGGACATCATTGAGGAATTCATCGGCATTATGCGGCACGCGCCGGCCCTGCCGCCGCACTTGCGGTTGTCGCAGCGCGTTTTTGTGCGCGCGGCCATCGACATCCTGCCGCCTGACGTGCGCGCGCGTCTTGGCCTTGAAGGACGCGGGCTGAGGCCATTCGAAGACGTTATCGTGCGGCGCGTCGCGCGCCGCGCGGATCGCTTGTGCCTGCGTTCCTGTCCTGCGGCGAAGGCGTGCGAGCGGCTCGGGCTGCCGGCGGATTATCTGTTCAATCGCGAACGCGAACTCGAACGCGCAGCCGCCGCCGCCTGAGGCCGTCCCCGGGCTGCCAATCCCCGTTTGCTCCCGCTGGCGGTTGCGACTACATCTCCCGTCAATCGCAGGCTCGGTGAGAGCGCCACGCGCCCCTTGCGGACGGATATGACTGACATCACCCCCGAACTCGTTAATGAACATGGCCTCAAGCCAGAAGAGTATGACCGACTGAAGGCCGCCATCGGCCGCGACCCCACGATCGTTGAGCTTGGACTCTTCTCGGTGATGTGGTCGGAGCACTGCTCCTACAAGTCGTCGCGCCGGCATTTGAAGAAGCTTCCGACGTCTGCGCCCTGGGTCGTGCAAGGGCCCGGAGAGAACGCCGGGGTCATTTCCATCGGCAAGAACGAGGCGGGCGACGACCTGGTCGCCGTTTTCAAGATGGAGAGCCACAACCATCCATCTTACATCGAGCCGTATCAGGGCGCGGCGACCGGCGTCGGCGGGATCATGCGCGACGTGTTCACCATGGGCGCGCGGCCGGTCGCCAATATGAACGCGCTGCGCTTCGGCGCGATGGAGCATCCCAAGACCCGTCATCTCTTGAGCGGCGTCGTTTCGGGCATTGGCGGCTATGGCAATTGCATGGGTGTGCCGACGGTCGGCGGTGAGACGAACTTCGATCCGGGGTACAATGACAATATCCTCGTCAATGCGATGTGCGTCGGGATCGCGGAGCGCGACAAGGTTTTCTACTCCGCCGCGCGCGGCGCCGGAAATCCCGTCGTCTATGTCGGCGCCAAGACCGGCCGGGACGGGATCCATGGCGCCACCATGGCGTCGGCGGAGTTTGATGAAGAGTCTGAGGAAAAGCGCCCCACGGTGCAGGTTGGCGATCCGTTTACGGAGAAGCTTCTGCTCGAAGCCTGTCTGGAGCTGATGGCGTCGGACGCCATTATCGCGATCCAGGACATGGGGGCGGCGGGGCTGACTTCTTCATCGGTTGAGATGGCGTCGAAAGGAACGGCGCTCGGAGAGGGCGGCATTGAGCTGAACCTGGACGCCGTGCCTCAGCGCGAAGTGGGCATGACCGCGTATGACATGATGCTGTCGGAGAGCCAGGAGCGGATGCTCATGGTGCTGAAACCCGGGCGCGAAGATGCGGCGCGGGCGATCTTCGAAAAATGGGGCGTCGACTTCGCAGTGATTGGCGAGACAACCGCGTCTGGCCGCATCGTTGTCAGGCATCAGGGCGAGACGGTGGCGGACCTGCCGCTCGGACCGCTTGCGGACGAAGCGCCGAACTATGACCGCGCCTATGAGCCCAAAGCGCAACCTGCGCCGCTCGACGATCCAAAGGTCTCCTTCATTGAAGTCGAAGTGGCGATCGACGCGCCGGACAAGGATGAAAACGCCCTGGACGAACTCGTCTATGCGTTTATCGACGACCGGCTGTCGGATGTGGGCGTTGCGCGCGTCGCAGCGAGCCTGTCGCCGGGACGCGCGGTCATCTACGCGCAAAGCGCGCCTGGCGCGGCGATCCTGACGCAGTCTCTTCGCGAGGCGACGGAGAATCTGAAAGAGACAGGCGTCATCGCCGGGGCGGAGATCGAAGCGCGCGAAGAGGCGATTGATCTCGCCGAGCACGCGGGGCCGATGTCAATCTTGACGGCGCTCGCTGAGTTAATGGCGGGGCCGGATCTTTGCTCACGCGCCTGGATCTGGTCGCAATACGATTACTCGGTGATGGCGGACACGGTGATCGGACCAGGCGGCGACGCCGCGCTCGTGCGTATTCATGGGACGGACAAAGCGTTGGCGATCTCTACCGACGTGACGCCGCGCTATGTGGCGGCCGATGCGCGCGAAGGTGGACGGCAGGCGGTGGCGGAGGCGTATCGGAATATCTGCGCGGTCGGCGCTGCGCCGCTCGCAATTACGAATTGCCTGAACTTCGGCAATCCGGAACGTCCGGAGGTGATGGCTGATTTTGTCGGCGCGATTGAAGGGATCGCGGACGCGTGCGGCGCTCTCGATTTCCCCGTGGTCTCCGGGAACGTCTCGCTTTACAATGAAACAAATGGACTGGCCATTCCGCCGACGCCGGCGATCGGCGGTGTCGGGCTTCTTGATGACGTTGGCCGGACAGCGAGGGTCGGCGGCGCTGAGGCGGGCGATGAATTGATCGCCGTCGGCGTGACGCGGGGTCATCTCGGGCGATCAATCTATTTGCGCGACCTCTTCGGGATTGAAGCTGGTCCGCCGCCCGCCGTTGATTTCGCTGCTGAGCGGCGCAATGGAGAGCTCATCCGCAAGCTGATCGCTGAAGGCCTGATCACCGCCTGCCATGATGTCTCTGATGGCGGTCTGCTGGTTGCGGCCGCCGAAATGGCGCTGGCGAGCGGTGAGGGGCTTGAGTTGAAGACGCCGGTGAAACAGCGCGCGGCGGCCTTCTGGTTCGGCGAGGACCAGGGGCGATACCTTATCGCAGTGGCGCCAGGCGCGGCGGACACTCTGTTGCTTAAGGCTGCGATGGCCGGCGTTCAGGCTGCACGGATCGGCCGCTTTGGCGGCAACTTCTTGCGATTGGACGTGACGGAGGCGGGAGAAGGCGATTCGATCGGCCTACTTGATCTCGCTGACCTGCACGCCGCCACTTTGCCGGAATTCATGGCCGCGCCTGTGGCCGCTGGAGCCGAAAATCCATCCGTAGAAGGAGAGTCGTCAATGCCAATGCCCGCAGAGAAAATCAAGGAAATGATTGTTGAGGCGCTGCCGGACGCGGAAGTCGAAATTGAGGACCTCGCCGGCGATGGCGACCATTATCGGGCGCGGGTGATCTCGTCAGCGTTCAACGGCAAGAACCGCGTTCAGCAGCATCAGCTGGTGTATAAAGCTCTGAAGGGCAAAATGGGCGGCGAACTTCACGCGCTGGCGCTTGAGACCGAAGCGCGGGAGTGACGCCTCGCCTTCACTTCTTCTCGGCGGCTAGTCGCGCCTTTCTCAAGAGTTCGCTCTTGCGGCGACGCGCGTCGCGCTCCGCTTCAAGTTCCTTCAGGGCCGCCGCTTCGGATCTTTGGCGTTCCGATAAGCGGTCCTTGGGGGTCAGATTTCTGAAATGCGTTTCGGCTATGTCTTTGACGTCTACCGTCATTCATTTTCCTTATAAAGAAGAGTCAGTATTGACTAAGATTTAAATTGACCGCGATTGAAATCGCCGGCGACGGTTGTCGCCGCCGGCAATATCTCCGCGCTTTCGCGCAGGAGACATCAGGTCAAAAGAGTTCGAGAGCTCAAAGGAGTTCGAGAGCCGTCGCCGCGGTCTTGCCGCGTTGCTCGGTCGTTTCGAACTTGATCTTTTGCCCGTCGGTGAGGCCGCGGATGCCGGCGGCTTCAAGAGCGGTCACGTGCACGAACACGTCCGATCCACCGCCGTCCGGCGCGATGAAACCGTAACCCTTGTCCGAATTGTACCACTTAACGGTGCCTTCTGCCATTTCGTTTCCTTTCGTTCATGGCGTGTTGGGCGCGGAAACTCCGTACCCAGTCTTAAGAAGCCAATTTCGAGAGGACGTCTTGACCCCGGATGGGGTATGGCGGCTCGTCATGGTCGGCGACTTAATTTTTGATGGGCGCTACATCAAACAACGCCCCAGTCCGTTTCGCGTCCGCCTCCTGGGCGCACTGTCGAAGAGACATAAAAGCGACGATGATGCAGCCCCGCTCGCAAGCTGATCGCCCCTGTCGAATTGCTCGTCATGAGCTTTTCCGTGACTGCGAAACATAATCTCTTGCGGTCGCGACGTCAGTCGCGCCAAGCTGCCCACACGAGCTTTCTCGCAGTGCACCACAGGCGACCAAGTGTCACTCGGCAATTAAGTAGGCGTTTTTCGCAAGAAAGCAAGCAAGTTCTGGCTGTCATTCAATGCGCGTGTCCCGTCGCCTGATGATGGCGGGCGTCGCGGGCCGTCGTGGACGCCGCGAATTCCTATTCGCGGTCCGCTTAGACGCGCGACGCCGAAAGGTAAGGGCGCACGTCGCGAGCGCCGTGCTGGAGTCGAGATGGTCGCGCGGCTCTTACCTCATGAGTCCGTTCCGAATTAGGATTTTTCGGCCATCGAATGTCGTCAGCGAGAAGCCGTCGAAGCGCTCATTGTATGTGCGTGAGTAATCCGCAAGCAGGCCGAGCGCCTGCTGCTCCCCGACAAGAAGCCCGTCGACCCCGTCTGATCGGTAGTGAACGCCCGCCCAATCACGTCCGAGCGCAATGTTGTTGGCGAGTTTGTTGATCTCGCCGCCGATCGTCAGCGTGCCGAAATACGGCAAGAGGCTGGTCCCGGTGGCGTCCGGAACGACTGGCGAGTCGATCGACTTATCCTCGTCGAAGAACGCCTTCAGGACCGTGCAGCATGCGCCGGCCATCGCCGCATGGCCAGCCGGGTAGGAGGGATGCGTCGGCGACCCCTCCGGGAACGCCATCGGCAGGAGATAGGTCCCGTTCCTGGAAAAAATGCGGCTGATCGCGTCGGAATTCGCGATTTCGTCCGGCAGCCCCATATCGACGCCATCCGCGAGCTGCTTGTGCAGGCGTCCGCCATAGGTCTCCGGCCGAAGGCGGCGATGGACGAGCCACTTTTGATACCAGGCGCCGGTAAGGGCGAGATTGCTAGCCTTCGCGACGAGGTCGAGTACGTCACCCGTCCCGAACGTGGCGAATCCCTCTTGGCTCGGCGACGAATTGTAAGGGTTTGCGGCGTCGAATGCGCCTGGCATGTCGAGGAGAATGAGCGCGGCCGACAGATACGCTTGGTAGGTGGAGTCCACATGGACGTATTCGCCGAGCGCCCGCGCGTTGCTGATGTATCGCGGATTGCCTTTAACGAGCTCCGGCGGGTAAAGGCCCCGTTGCACGTCGAGCCAGTCACCGAACGTCGTCATGAAATCGTCGCCTGGCGCCGGTGTGTCATAGCGCTGAACGATCGTTGAATTGCCGTAGGGAACGTCCTTGATGAGAAACTGGCTGATGTACGGACCTTCAAGGTCGCCCGGCGTGTCGCCGCGAAAAACCGTCCGGACCGTGACGGCGTCGCCTTCCTTCGGGCCGACCGTTTCGGAAAAGGCGTTGAGGTCATTGACGGCCGCGGCGATGAGCGGGCTCGTTTCGAAGTCAGCAAACGGAACATCTCGGCAGAGCGCCTTCCAGTACACCTCGCCCATTTCCGCCGCCGTCTCCGCGCCGGCGTACGCGGGCGCGGGCCGCATGAAAGTTGCGGCGCCGTCGCGGCCCGTCAGCTCGAACCGATAAGCCGCCTGCGGATTGACCAATCGCCGGTCTCCCGCCATGGGCACTTGCTCAAAGTCACTGCTCTGGCCTGACTTCAGCGCGTCCAGGAGCTGACGGTAAGCACGTCCGTCCACGAGCCCCTGGGCGTCGTGGGGCAGCGCCTTGGTGAAACTTGCGCGAAAGTCCGGGTAAAGGCCTTCATCGCCGTTTGTCCGCTGCTGACCAATAAACTTGCCGACATAGGATTTTGCGGCCGCAAATCTGACTTCGGCGGCCGCAAGACTGCGTTGCAACGGACGGGCGCCAAAGATGGGATGCGCGTCGACGCCGCCACGCCCGCGGCGACCGAAGCGCGAAGCGGCGGCCGGGTTCGGCGCAAGGCTTGCGGCGGCGCCGAGCGCTGCGCCTGCGCCGATTACGCCACGGCGCGACACCGTCTTCGCTTCGGTCTCCTCGGGGAGGATGGTTGGTTCAGTTTTGGTCTCGTTCGATTTCATTGCTCTCTCCCTTAGCGAACAGGCGACGGCGTTCTCATGGACTTCCACGCCCCAGCAGTAAACGGGCGCGATGCTGCCAGACCAAGGGGAATTGGCGCCGCCCTTACAATTTTCGATTGAGCCTTCCGCGCGGCCTAATTGTTCGGAAGGGCGAACGCGACGAGCCGATCGTTTAGGCGCGTGCCGCCGCGCGAATGGCCGCCAGCGTAAATGACCACATACTGCCGCCCCCGCCATTCGTACGTCATGGGCGTCGCCTGACCGCCGCCCGGAAGCCGCCCCTTCCAGAGCTCATCACCCGTGCTGACGTCAAACGCGCGCAGATAGTCGTCCATGGTCGCGCCGATAAAGACAAGATCGCCGCCGGTGATGATCGGTCCGCCGAGGTTCGGGGTGCCGAGCGTCCATTTCGCGAGGCCGCCGGAAAGATCCTCAACCGTCCCTAATGTCCGTCGCCAGACAATTTGTCCGTTCGCCAGATCTATGCCGGCGATAACGCCCCAGGGCGGCTTGGTGCAGGGAAGCCCAAGCGGCGACCAGAGGATCTCACGTTTCACGGCGTAGGGCGCGCCGGCTTGCGGCCCGATTTCCGCGTCGTGATGCGCCTCGCGCGCCTCCGCAAGTGCGTCAGTCGGGATCAACTGAATGTGGTGGACGAGGTTCGACATGTTCACGACAAGGAGGTTTCGCCGTGGGTCGAAAGCGGTTCCGCCCCAGTTCGCTCCGCCGCCGGTAAACGGCCGCAACAGTGCGCCGCGCTCGGAGGGAGGCGTGAAGAGGCCTTCATTGTCAGCGCCTGCTATGGCTTTGCGGCAGATAAGCTTGTCGACGCCGGTCACGCCCCACGCGTCGCCGGGCGTCACGCCGGAGGGAACGATCGGCGGCGTCGCCACGGGAAAAGGTTGCGTCGGCGACAGCGCTTCGCCGGGCGCCCCGCCTTGCGGCGTCGGCACCTCCGCTACCGGCAGAACCGGCTCGCCGGTGTCGCGGTCAAGGACGAAAATAAACCCTGTTTTTGTGGCGACGGCGACGACATCGCGCGGCGCGCCGCCCTCGCGAATGGCGTAAAGACCGGGCTGCGCCGGCACGTCGTAGTCCCAGACATCGTGATGGACGGTTTGAAACGCCCAGCGCACCTCGCCGGTTTCTATATCAAGCGCCACGACGGAGTTGGCGTAACGGTTGTCGCCAGGCCGCAGTCCGCCGTAAAAGTCCGGGCTCGGACTGGAGGTCGGCAGAAAGACGAGGCCGCGTTCATGGTCGACGGACATCGGCGCCCAGACGTTTGCGTGGCCTTCGGCGGGCGGCTGGGGCCCGCGCCAGTCGCCGGCGTTCGGCGCGCCCGGCTCGCGTGGTATGGGATCGAAGCTCCATTTCATTGCGCCGGTTTGGGCGTCGTAGGCGCGCACGGCGCCGATAGGCGCGTCGACGCGGACATTGTCGCTGATCGATGAGCCGACAATGACGGTTCCGGCCGAGACGATTGGCGGCGACGTGATCTGAAACTCGCCGCGCCATATCATGTCCATGCCGGGATCGATGCGCACCTCGCCTTTCTCGCCGAAATCCGTCATCGGCGCGCCGGTCATCGCGTCCAGCGCGATCAGGCGTCCGTCAGTGGTCGCCATGTAAAGCGTGGCGCCGCCGTCGCTACGCTCATCGGCCGCAAGCCCTCTGCATACGAATTGATTGCCCGGTCGTTGCTCAAGGTCAATCTCAGGATCGTACCGCCATTTCGCCTCGCCGGTTCCGGGGTCGAGAGCGATCACTTCGTTAAATGGCGTGCAAAAGATCAGTGCGCCGCCGACCAGGAGGGGCGTGCCTTCCGCAGCCATGCGGTTGATCACCGACTCGGGCCGCTTCTCCATGTCGCCGGTGGAGAACGACCAGGCGACTTGCAAGTCCGTCACGTTCTCGCGGGTGATTTGCGCATGCGAGGAATACCGTGACCCGCCCGGCGTTGCGCCATAGTCGGACCAGCCTTCCTGTGCTGGCGCGTCGGGCGCGACAATCAGCGCTTCACCATTCACGTCAAGGCTGTGGTCGCCGCCGGCGAGCAAGGCCGAAGGAATGTCGCCGGTCGCCAACAGGGCGGCGATGACGGCAAGAACGGTGAATAGCCCCCAACGCAACATGGCTTTCTGCTCCTCTTCGCCCGTCTGAAGCGTCGCCCTACAGGCGACACGCCATCACATGTCCGTCAAATACCGCGCCGACGAACAGCGTGTCATCCCAGACCGCGCCGGTCGCTGACCCGTTGATCTCGCCTTTGAGCGAGGTGAAGATCGTTTCGCTGAGCCCGGTTTCGGGATCAAGCTGAACGACGTGGCTTGGCGAGATATGGTCAGCGTCTTCAGCGTGCTTCTGGAATTCAAGCGCTTTTGGATGGCCGCCGATCCAGATTGCGCCATCTCTTGCGACGACGAGATTGTCCGGGCCCGTATCGATCGGCAGGGACCGATCGTGCGCGAGGGCGCCGCTTGCCGGGTCGCGGTCATAGACCTGCACGACCTGGTCGAGGAACTCGGCCACATAGATCTTCGATCCGTCTAGAGACTTATTGATGCCGTTCGCGTACATAAGCCCGCCGACGACGTCGCGGCCCTGCGCGCCGTCCCAATAGACGACCCCGGTAAGCGGCAGGCCGAGATAGAGTTCAGCAAGGGCCTTCGGCCCATGGTCGTAACGACGGTCATTGGTGGCGTAGAACGCGTCAGGCCCGACCGCGACGACGTCGTTCGGCGAGTACATTTCTGGAAACGAAATCGACCTCAAATGCGTCAGCGAGGTGTCCGTCTCTATCTGGAATATCTCGACGATCTCCTCGCCGCTTGTGGGGTGATTGACCACGAAGAGCCGCTTTCCGCCTTCCGGGCCCCGCCACAGGCTGATCCCATGCGGATGAAAATCGGAAAAGCCCTCAGGCGACACCCGCCGCACCGCATCCGATCCGTCAAGGGAAATCGCGTAAACCCCATTCGACGGCGTATTGACAGGCGCGCCCGTCGAATACCACGCGCGGCGGTCGGCGGCGGCGACAAAAGCGACGCCAAGGTCGGCGTCAATCTCGATATCTTCAGTGCCTGGCGCGACGTCGATCCGACGGCACTGACTGAGATCGGTTTCGGGCAGATCGCGAAAGAACCCGGCCACCGGAACCACGATCATGCCGACGCGAATGACCACGATCATTGCCGCCGCGAGGATGACTAACCCAATCAGCCGCATGATCGGCCCCCTTAATCCATTTCGCCGGGAGCCTCGCTAATTTGGCGCCGCCGGGCAACGCCCTTAGGCTGTTTTCAGGACAGAAACGTCAAAGGAATGGCGGCGCCACTGTGACCAAACCAGTTTTAGCTTGCCCCCGCCGCTTGCCGCAGGCGCTCGGTCTCGCCATGCGCGCCAAATACGAGGTGCGCGAGCCTGAAGGCGACACCGCAGACAGGGCCGAATTTGCGCGTCTCGCGGAAGGTGCCGGCGCTGTTTTCGTCACCGCCTTCGATGAGACCGACGCCGAGACGATTGCGGCGCTTCCCGACAGCGTTCGGCTTATCGCTTCGATTGGCGTCGGCGTCGACCATATCGACCTCGAAGCGGCGAAAGCGCGGGGCGTCATGGTTTCCAACACGCCGGAGGTGACGACGCCCTGTCTCGCTGACACGGCGATGGGGCTGATCATCGCCGCCTGCCGTCGCTTCCGGGAAGGGCTCGACATCGCGGTGACCGGCGAAGGGCGGGGCATGCTGACGCCGGAAAGCTGGGGCGTCCGGGTCACCGGCCGAACGCTCGGGATCATTGGCATGGGGAATATGGGGCGGGCCGTCGCGAAGCGCGCCCGCGCTTTTGACATGGAGATCCTCTACACGACGCCGCGGCCGAGCGCGGAACTCGACGCCGAAGTCGGCGGGCGCAGCGTCGATCTGGAAACGCTCCTGAAATCGTCAGACGTCGTTTCGCTGCACTGCCCGCTGAAACCCGAGACTCATCACCTGATCGATGCGGACGCGCTCTCCTTGATGAAACCGACAGCGGTGATTGTGAACATCTCCCGCGGGCCGATCATCGACGAACTGGCGCTGATCGATGCGCTGACAACTGGCCGGATCTTCGCCGCCGGGCTCGACGTCTTCGAGACTGAGCCCGGCCCTATCCGAGAAGAACTCCGCATGCTGCCGAACGCCTATTGCCTGCCGCATATCGCCTCGGCGACCATGGAAAGCCGCATGGCGATGGCCGCGCGCGTTCTTGACAATATCGACGCCTTCTATGTCGACGGCGCGCCAAGGGACAGGGTGGTCTGATCGTCCGCGACGGCGCGGCGGCAGGTCAGACCGTAATCGCCATGCCGCGATAGATTCGGGCGCGGTAGCGTGAATCCTCCGCATCCGGCAGCGGCGCCCCGGCGAGAATGACCGCGCGGGCGAAGCGCTGGATTTCCTCCGCCCGCTCCTTGTTGTCGCGTGGCTCCTCGGAGCGCACCCGGCGGGTGAGATTGATCTGGTTCACCGGTGTATCGTGCACGAGCCGCTCGCTTTCCACTGCGAGCGTCGCGGTGAAGGCGTGCAGTGACGTCTTGAAGAAGTTCGCGAGCGCAAAAGCGCCGGGCCGGCTGCCCGGGTCGACGTTCGGCGTCACCAGCACAAGCTGACAACCGTCGATCAGGACCGCCTTGCGGGCGATGCGGAAATGGTGGGTGAGGTTGTCCTCCACAAGGTCGCGGAAATTGGCGACGTCGAGCCGGTCCTGCCCCGGGCCGCCGAAAATGACGTCGGGAAGCGCGCTGAAGGGCGTTGAAACGATCACCGTCGGCGGGCCGCCGGCGGCGAGGGCCTCATCCATGGCGCCTTCGATGTCGCCATTGCGCACGACATGCAAATGGAGCGCGCTTTCAGGCAGGTCGCCGAGCGCGGCTCTCAACGCCTCTGCGCCTGCCTCGCTATTGGCGATCATCCGTATGCTGGCGACCTCGCATTTCTCGACAAGGTCTCGTGCGGCGGCGGCGAGGTGCTCGACGAGGTGCTCGCCGATGAGCCAGCAGGTTTTGCCGCGCATCGCCTCGATCCGTTCCGGCTTTGTCGTGCCGAAAAGCTCTCGCTCGGTGATGGAGCGTTCAAGCGCAAGGCCGCCGGACGGCTGGAACGTCTGGCCGCTCGCCGCGCGGTCGGCCAGGAAGAAGACGGTGGCGAGCGCCACTTCCTCCTCGGTCGGCATGCGTCCGAGATTGAGAAGCGAGGTGACGCCGTCGCCGACGCCCTTGGCCGTTTTGGCGACCTTGGCCGGTGGCAGGAACGGCTTGGCCTCCGGCGGCGTGCGGGCGAGCTTGATCGTATCGGGCGCGCCTTCGCGCCCCTGCTTGTCGAACCACCCGCCATTCTTCAGCCGGATGCGCAAGCGCTCCGCCATATCCTCCGTCAGAAGATAATCGCCCCAGGAACAATCTTCGCCGCCTTCCGCGGTGCAGGCCTTGGCGAGGTCGCGCAGTTCCGGCGGCGCCTTTGCGTCAGAGGCCAGCTCCTTCGCGTTGTTGATGGCCAACCGCTCCAGGAAGTGCTTTACAACGGCGCCGCGCCGACCGGCTTTCACGGCGGCTGCGTGAATGGCGTTCAGGCGCTTGTTCATCAGGATCAGCTTGGCGCGGCGCTCAAACAGTCCCGGCCGGCCGCCGACGCCGCGCAGGCGCACGCCGTCCACAGGGCCCGGCGCGATCGCGTTGAACTGGATTTCCGGCCCAAGCGCGCCCGCCATCGTCTCGACCATGGCGCGCTGGCCCGCCTTGGAGACGGCGTAGTCAGCGCGGTTCGGATAGGCGACGGCGACATACTTCTCGCCGCCAAAGTAAGATGAGACGTTCACGACGTACCCGGCCCCTTGCTCGCGCATGATCGGCGCGACCTCGGAGATGAGCGCGAAATTTGAGATGAGATTGGCGTCTAGCGTAAAGCGCCAGTCGTCGAGCGGCATGTCGACGACCATCTCCTCCGCGCCGGAGACGCCGGCGTTGTTGATGAGATAGTCGATCCGGCCGAACTCGCCGAGGGTCGCTTCGACCGCGCGGCGCAAGGTTCTCAGATCGCCGACGTCGACGCCGGCGAGGATCTGGATGCGTCTGTGGGGCGCCGAATAGCCGATATCCTCAAGCTCGCCGATGATTTGGTCGCGCATCGCCTCAAGCTCGGCCTCGCGGCGCGCGGTCAGCATCACCTTGCCGCCGGAAAGCGCGAGCAGCCGGGCGATCTGCCCGCCGATGCCCATGGAGGCGCCGGTGATGAGCGCCACCTTGCCGAGATGGAGGCCGGTGATGTTCTCCGTATACCCCGTAAGGGCTTTGCGCGCGCCGGTGATTTCAGGGATCGATTTCGGAATGTGAAGGTTCACATCTTCAATCGTCCGTTCCGAGAACAAAAGGCTGGACGCCTGGGCGCCGGCGAAGGGCAGGTTTTCGCTCTCATGATTGTCGAAGCGGACGACCTGGTTGCCCCACTCAACCCGCTGTCGACGGCCGTGTCGCGCGTCGGTCGTGGTTTCGTCGCGCCAGATGCGGACGAGCTGCTCCATGCCGGCGGCGAGGCACTTGCCGTAGGAATCATCTGCAGACGGTCCATTGGTCATGAAGACGAAGCGCGGATCATGCGCAAGATCGTCATGGTTCATCCAGTAGCGGGTGAGGGAGCGCGCAAGAGCGATGGCGCCTGTCAGTTCATGGTCGAGGAAGAGCTTCACCGTGTTGTCGTCGGCGGCGCTTAACGGGCCGCCGATCAGCCCCGCGCCATAGGCGGGCAGGACGATCGCGGCGGAAATCGGCGCGCCTGAAGGGCCGCCGCGGTCGAGCACGGTCTCCGTTTCGGCCGTGTTCCGACGATCGCAACGCGTCACCAGGATGCGCGCGTCCACCTCGTCGTCCGCGTCCATCGCCGAACGCGCGCTCTGGACATCGCCCTCAAGCGTAAAGCCGAGAATGACGTCTGCGCCGACGCGCGACTGGATGCGCGCAATTTCGAGGCCGTCCTCCACCTGATTGCCGGCCGCGACAAAGACCGTCATCCCGCCCGCGTCGACGACGCGCAGGCTCGGCCGCGCAATGCAGGTTGCGGCGGAGCGTTTGTCCACCTGCATGCCATTCGTCACGTCGATGTCGTGGCCATTGAGCGCGGCGGACTCGTTCGAGCCCAGAAAGACGCACACATTGGCGACGTCCGGCGGTTGCGGAAAGGTGGCGCCGGCCGCCTGTTCGCCGCCGCGGGTGAGCGACATGATCGACGTGAACTCATCCGCCGTCGCGCCTTTTTCGTCGCCGCGCAAATCGTCCATGGCGGCGAAGGCGTTGCGGATCCGGTCGCTTTCGATGGGACCCGGATAAACGGTGTTAACGCGCACGCCTTTCGGTCCCAACTCGCGCGCGAAGCTCGCCGACATTGCGTTCAACGCGGCCTTCGGCACCACATAGGCCGTGCGGCCGAAATACTTCGTCCGGGAAAAGACGGTCGAGACATTGATGATCGACGCGCCGGGTTTCAGGAGCGGGGCCGCCGCGCGCACGACGTTCCAGGTGACGCCGATGATGTTGCGCATGGCGTCGGCGACGGTTTCGTTGTCGCCCGATCCCGCTTCGCGCAGCGCGCTAAGTTCATCGGCTGTCATCGGCAGGCGCTCAAGCGGCTGCTTCGGCCCGGCGGAGCCGGCGTTATTAACGACGATGTCGAGACGGCCGGCTTTATCGAGAATGGCGTTGATCCCGGCGCGGACTTCGTCCGGCGCGCCGCCGTCCATGACGATGCAAAAGGCGCGGTCTTCGCCGACCTCGACGTCAGCGAGCGCCGCTGCGCGCGCGTCCTCAAGGCGGCTCGCCGACCGGCCGCTGAGCGCCACCGTCGCGCCCTCGGCGAGATAGCGTCGCACGATCTCTCCGCCGAGATTGCCGGCGGCGCCGGTGACGAGGGCGACTTTGCCGGCGAGCCTGCCGGTGGGCGCAACCAATGAGGCCATGGGCGATTCTCCTGACGCGTCCGTTCGCAAGCGGACGATTTAGTTGTCGTTGACGGTTGACCACGCTTCGAAGAGCTCGTCACGGGATTTCAGACCCGTTTGGGGCAGCGCGTGGTTCAGGATGTAGGTGGCGCCGGCGTGGGCATTGTCCCACATGGACTGGTGCGCCGCGGGCAAGTCATCCCACGGCACGACAGTCGGCTGGGTCGGCGTCAAAACGCCGGCGGCGACGAGGTCGTGCATCTTGGCAACCTCATGGGCGTTACAAAGGTGCGTGCCGCGAATTTCAGCAGTCGGCATGATGATGCGGCGCTGCCTCGTCCATACCTGCGGCGCGTAGAAGCTGAAGCGCCGGCGCTTCATGTCCTCCGAATAAACGACGCGGCCGGTGTATGGCTTTACGAGCGCGCTTGAAACGCCGAGGGAGTCAAAGCCTGCGCGTTCGAAGATGACGTCCGGCGCGCCGCGCGGATTGTCGGGCGAGCGCAACAACTTGCCCACCGCGCCGCCGAACGGCTTCATGGTGCGTTCCTGGAAATCCCGGACGGCCCGCTTGAAGGCTTCGGTGTCGACTTTCGAGTCCGGCAGGCGCGGCATGGAGTCCGGCCAGTCGAAATCATCGCCAAGGCGGCGCTTCAGGCTTTCCAGCGAGACGACGCCGGCGACGGCGTCTTCGAACCCTAGGGACTGAACGAAGTCGCGCTGGCCGTCGGTGGTTGTGGCGACGACGGCGCGGGCGCCAAACGCGCGGATTTCCTCAAGGATCTGCAGGCCGACCGTATCGGAGAGCGCCGTCGAAGCGGGGCCATAAAAAACAAGCGCCGCCTCATCGCCGCGCAGGTCCGCGCGGGCCAACATCTCGCCAGGGGTCGACGCGCCTTCCTTGCCCATGAACGTAAAGTGGTACCCGGACGATGCGCCGTAAAACGCGACGACGCCGCCATCGGCGAGGAGCTGGAACGTCCGCGGGAAGGCCGTCTCGCCAGCGTGGGAGACGGCGAAGTCGGCGAGCGCGCCGTCATTCGCCTGGCGGTAGGCGTCGAGAAGCGCCTCGCCCTCGGCCTCCCATTTGGCGGCTGCGTCGAGGTCTTCGGGGACAACCGTGAAGAGATCCGCAAGCGCCGCATCTTTTCGGTTCACGGCGCCGACGGCGCCAGCCGCCTTGATGGTGTCGGCGCGCGCCTCGCTGGAGACGAGGCCGGTGGCGGATAGGCCGCTCGCGATGGAGGACTTCAGCGCGTCGAACCCTGTGCCTGTCGCCGCGCCTTCGACGAAGATGCGCTTGCCGGCCCGGATCTTCAGCGTCGTGAAGAGGGCTCGAACGACGGTGCCGAGATTGAGCGTAAAGGCGCCGGCTTCCTCAAGGGTCAGGTCAGCGCGGATGTGGTGGAGCTGCGGCGCCTGGCAGACGAGGAACTGCGCGTGGGAGCCGGTCGGCGTTTCATACCCCTGGATGGAGAAATCCGCATACATCGGGTCGAGCCCGACGGTCGGCGACAGAAGATCATTCGTGCCGGAATAGATCGCGACAAGGTCCCCGACCTTCAGGCGGCCTTCGCGGCGGGCTTCCTCGCCGAGCGACGCGACGAGCGCAATGCCGCCGGAGCCGGTCGTCTGGATGTCTTCCTCGTGGCTGTCGAAGGAGGAAACCGGAATGCCGGTGATCGCCCAGATATCGTTGAAGTTCACCTCCGAGGCGAGGACATAGACGAGGGCGTCATTAGGGCCCGGCGTCGGCGTCGGCGCGATGAGCTGTTTCTCGGCCTCCTTCGGCGGGCCGAACCGCGGCGCGCCTGTCGCCGGGTCGCGATAAACGCCGTGGGCGAATTGCGACCGGGGGATTTTCGTCACGCCCGGAAAGAATGGCGCGCCGACGGGCAGAAGCTCGCCGGACTCAACGAGGTCCGCAATCAGGTCCGAGCGATCCGTGACGGGATCGACGCCGTCGCGGCGGATCGGCAAGGGTTCGGCGCGTTTCTCCATGAAGGCGCGGATGCCCGCCTTGCCGCCTTCGGGATCGATGACCGCTTCGGCGAAGAGCGCCGCCTCGCGGGCGAGACCTTCATCCAGCCCGTTTTCAAGACCGACGCGGATCGCGTCGAGACACCTTTGATACGCCTTGCCGCGGCCCGCCCATTCGGCCTGGGCCTCGATCATCTTCAGGTGATCGTCAGAGAGCGCCGTATCGAGATCAAGGTCGGCGCGCGCGCGCCAGGCGGCGAGGCGTTTCGGCTTGCGCTCCAGGAGATCGCCGAGCGTATTTTCCTCCGCACCCGCTGCAAAATCGCGGACAAGGGCGTGGGCGCGGGAGAGCGCGTCGTCCGATCCAGAGGCGACGTCGTCGATCAGGCCGATCTCATGGGCGCGTTCAGCGTCGATCGAGCGCCCGCCGAGCAGCAGTTCGAGCGCGTCGACAAGCCCCTCCGCGCCCGCCACATCGGCGAGCAGCCGCGGCAGGCGTTGCGTCCCGCCATAGCCAGGCATCAGCCGCAGGCGAATCTCCGGCTGACCGAAGCGAGCGTAAGGCTCCGCGACGCGATAATGGCAGGCGAGGGCGAACTCCATGCCGCCGCCAAGCGCTGCGCCACCGATGGCGGCGACGCAGGGCTTTTCCATCGCCTCAATGCGCCGGAAAGCGAGGTGGGCATTGTTGGGCAGGGCGCGGGCTTCGGCCTCGGTATGGATTTCATCCAGGAACTGACGAATGTCCGCGCCAGCGACGAACGCGCCCGCGCGTTTGCCGGTAAAGACGATCGCGGCGACGTCCTCGCGCCGCTCCAGATGCTCCACGATAATGTTAAGCTCGTCGAGTGCGCGCTCATTAAGGGCGTTCACGGGCGGGTTGTCGACAAACACCGTCGCGACGAGCCGACTCTCGCCAAGGTCATTGTACTGAATCTGGAAATAGCGGTAGCGCTCGAAAATGCGCTGCTCTTCCGCGGCGGACTGCCGCCGTCGCCAGCCGGCGATTGCAGTCTTCAGATGGTCAAGCGATTCCGGGTTCTTCAGGGTCGAGGCGTCGCCCACGGGCGCCTCCTCGACAAGCGCGCGGACCATGCGGCGCATGTATTTGCCGCTGCGCGTTTCCGGGAAGGCGGGCACCTCGATAAAGTCGCCGGGAATGGCGAGGCTGCCCTTTTCCGAGCGCACGAGGTCCGACAGGCGCTTGCGGTCTTCGGCGGTGATGACGCGGCCCGGCGTCGGCGTGATGAAAGCGAGGGGGGTGAGGCCCTTCTCGCGGTGCGGCGCGCCGACTACGATCACATTGCCGACCGGCGACGTCTGTGGATTGTTCGCTTTGTCCCGCAGGATCGCGCCTTCGATTTCCTCCGTCCCGAGACGGTGGCCCGAAACGTTGATAACGTCGTCGCTTCGGCCGTGAATGGAGATCGAGCCATCCGCGTGCGGCTTGCCGAAGTCGCCTTGGGTGTAGGCCCAAACGCCCTTCCAGCGCTTCCAGTATGTGTCGGCGTAACGGTCGATGTCGCCCTTCCAGGCGGCGGGCGGACCGGCGCCCTCGACGCGGAATGTGTCAACGTCGCCCCAGACCGTGCGCGCAAGATAAGGATAAGGCGCGGTGATGACGATCTCGCCTTTTTCGCCGAGCCCCGCGCTGCGGTGCGCGAGCCCGTCGCCGCCATTGCGGACAAGCTGCGCCGGCGGCGCATCGGCCTGCGGTCCCTCGCCCTCCTTGGCCGCGTCGGCGTCCAGCCAGATGTCGCCGAGCACCCAGGGCAAGGGATAGGCGTGCGCGTTCGGCTCAAGCGGAAAGTCGCCGCTTTCGTAGAAATGCGTCCAGACGATGCCGCCATGCTCCGTCGCCCAGTAGGAGTTCATGTAGAAGGGCGTCACCTCCTTCATGCCGAATTCCTGCACGGCGGGCGAGGTCGGCTCGGCGCAGAAAGTGGCGGCGCGGAGCGATGAAAGATCGTACTTGCGCACGTCGGCGACGCTTTCCGGGTCCTGCATGACGGACTTCAGGAAAGTGACGCCGGCCTTGAAGATATTGACCTTGTAGCGTTCGATGATCGAGGCGAAACGACCCGCATGCGGATAAACGGGCGCGCCTTCCGCGATCACGGTCGTTACCCGTGTGGTGAGCGGCGCGGAGATGAGATAGCTCTGGCCCGTGATCCAGCCGGGGTCGGCGACCACATAAATGACATCGCCCGGCTCCGCGCCGAAGGCGATGGGCATTGTCGCGGCAACGCCGGCCGTATAGCCGCCCTGAACATGCACGACGCCCTTTGGTTTGCCCGTCGAGCCGGAGGTGTAAATGACGAACATCGGGCATTCGGCGTCGAGCGGCGCAGGCGCTGAACTCGCCCAGATGGCGCGCACAAAATCCGTATCCGGAAGGGCCATAAGCGCCGCCTCGTCGGCGACGTCGAAGCCCGCGGCGCGGGCGGCGCCAAGGATCTCGTCGAGCGCTTCGGCGTTCAGGTCATGCGCCCACCGGTCGCGTTCGTCTCGCCAGAGCATTTCAGGCTGCGCCGCGTGGCGTTCGACGACAACTGCGTCGGCGCGCGCCGGCGTGTCGACAAGCGCTTCGGCGATCGCGCTCCTGGCGCGCGCGGCGGGCTCGGCGGCCATGGCCGTCGCGGCGAGCGCGCGCCCGACGCCGCGCATGACGTCGCTGCGTTCAACGGTCGTCTCGCCGGAAAGGGCGTTTGACACGGCGTCATTGATCGCCTTCGCGTCGCCGGGCGCAAGACCAAGCGTCTCCACCGCGCGCGCGACCGTGGCCTTGGCCATGTCTGCGCCGATGAAATTGTCGAGGGCCGGGTCGGTGAAGGCGGTCTTGAAGGGAATGATCTGAGAGTTGCGGTGGCCGCCGTCCGCGGTGATCACGACCCGCGCGCCGAAGTCATGGATGCGGTCACTCAACGTCTTGTCGCTGAACCCGCCGAAAACGGGGGTATAGAGAACGCCGAGCCGTTTCGCCGCCTCGATCCAGAAAATCTGGGTCGGGATATTCGGCATATTGATGGCGAGCCGGTCGCCGGCTTTCAGCCCGAGCCGCGTTAGCGCGACGGCGCGCTTCGCGGTCTCCAGGAGGAGACGCTTGCGGGAAACTTCGTAGCTGTCGACCGGGCCGCCGCGGGCGTCATTGAGCGACATGTCCCAGCGGTCGCCTTCGAAGACGATCGCGGCTTCCTCGCCATGGCCGGCGAGCACATGTCGGTCCACCTCATTGAAGCAGGCGTTAGTCAGGCCTCCGTCAAACCAGCGGAAAAACGGCGCCTCATCGTCAACGAGATCGCGCGTCCAAGGCTTGAAATCTGAGGGCAGGTCCGGCGCCACGGGCGCCCCTGAGGCCGCGTCCCAGCCGGTCCAGGCCGCTGCGGCGTCGTCAAAGGTCAGCCAGGCGCCATTCGATCCAACGGCCGGAACGAACCAGTGGATGGCGCGGCGCGCCTGTCCCCCGTGAAAAGCTCCCGGATCGTCAATGCACGCATTGCGCGCCTCTCGCCAATCATTGCGCGTCCGTATCCGCCTCAGCTGCTTGATACGCGCCTCCCACCATCGTTTTTGTTTGCTCATACGACATTGTTTGAGCGGATACTACGATCGGGCAAAAACCGCGGACCATTCGCGCTGTCGCTTGGCGCATCCATGCGTGCGAGCAATTATCTGCTAACGCGTCAGCTGAGATCAGCGATGGCGCGGCGTGCGGCGAGGCGCCCGGACATCACCGCCATAGGGACGCCCGGACCAGGGTGAACCGACCCACCGGCCATATAGAGGCCAGGGATCTTCGTCGCAGCGCCCGCGCGCGCCAGCGTCCCCATCATGCCATGGCTTGTCTGGCCATAGAGCGCGCCGCCGGTCGCAGGATAGCGCGCCGCGAAGTCGTTCGGCGAGGTCAGCACGCAATCCTCGACGTCGAGGGAAAGGCCGCATCCGGACAAAAGATCTATTGCTCTATCGTAAGCCGCTTCAGCGTCGAATTCAGTTGCGTCCCCATCCGGGGGCGCGTTCATCAGCAGGAAGATCCGCTCTGCGCAATCAGGTTCGACGGGGTCTGCGCCGCCGCGGTCCTGCGCGCAGAGATAGACTGTTGGCTTACCAGGCAGCGCGCGCGCCTCAAAGACGCTTCGAAACTCCGAAGGGTAGTCGTCATCGAAGAAGACCGTATGGTGCGCGATGGGAAAGCCGCGGGCGCGCGCGACGAGGCAGGCGGTGACGGCGGAGAGCGATCGCTTCGCGCGCGGTGTTTCTTTGCCGGCGCGTTTTGCGTCCTCGCCCAGCAGCCCGGACGCTAGCGCCGAAATGTCGCCGTTGAAAACGATCGTGTCCGCCTCGAGCCGTTCGCCGTCATCGAGTTCGACGCCCGTCGCCCGGCCGTTCTCGGCGATGATCCGTTTAACGCCGCGGCCGAAGGAGAACGCGGCGCCGAGGTTTTCCGCCAGACCGCGCAGCGCGTCGGCGACGGCGGCCATGCCGCCGTCGACGGACCATACGCCATCCCGCTCGGCGTGCGCGACGAGCATGATCGTCGCCGGTGTCTGGAAGGGCGATGACCCCACATAGGTGGCGTATCTGCCGAAAAGCTGAACAAGCCGCGGGTCTTTGAAATAGCGATGCAGCTCCCGCCACAAGGTCGTCATGGGACGGATGTTGGCGAGGAACGCCGGCATGTCGAAAAGCCCGACCCGGGATACGACCTCCAACTCGGATGGACGCTGGTCCTTGATGAACGGATCGCGCAGGGTCTCGAAGATGGAGGCGGACCGCGCCGCGAATCGGCGATAGCCTTGCGCGTCTTCGGCGCCTGAGAACGCCTCGATGGCGGCGGCGCTTTCCTCAACGTCGGAGAAAAGATCGAGCCGGCCGCCGGCGCGCCAGGCGTGGCGCGCAAGAAGCCTGGCGCGATTGAGGCGGAGCGCGTCGCCGAAGTCTTTTCCGGCGTCCGCGAAAAGCTCATCGAAAATCCACCGCATGGTGAAGACCGTCGGCCCGGCGTCGAGCGTGACGTTGCCGACTGGCTGACGGCGCATCTTGCCGCCGGCCGCCTCGTCCTTTTCGATGACAGTGACATGCGCGCCGCTGCGGGCGAGATCAATGGCGGCGGCGAGGCCGCCGGCGCCCGCGCCGATAACGATCGCCTTCATCCTACGTTGGCTCATCTTGGATTCGTTACTCCGCCGGCGCCGCCGCGGGTCCGCGTGGGCGGTTGAACCTCCGGCGCACCTGGTACTGATGATAAAGAATGAGCGACAGGCCGATCGTCAGCGGCGCCGCCCACAGGACGGGCGCGAACGCTAGTTCCGGCATCAGCCGCACCGCGCCGAACGCGAAGAACGCCGTATAGACCGAGATGCCGGCGCCGACGCCCGCTTTGATATGCTCAAGCAGCCAGTCGGCCGGGGCGGGCCGCGACTTCAAGAGGAAGAACAGGTTCGTGCCGACCGTCGCGAAACCGATCGTGGAGATGCCGATCATCATCGGCTGACCGATGCGAAGACCCTCAACGACGCAGGCGCAGGCGGCGGCGAACAAGAGCGCCTGCAGCCCCATATTGCGCCAGCCGCGGTTCTTTTCATGTAGGAGCTTGTTCTTCGAACACAGCCAGGCGTACCAGGCGAGATTGACGGTCAGTATGGCGAGATAGAGCATCATCCAGCCGAACAAGCCACGCACCAGCGTCGGATCGGAAAAATCAGGGTGCGACGCTAAATGTGGATGCGTCGCCATTGGCGCGAGGATTGTCATGATCCCCATCGCCGCGGCGAACCCGCCCGTCGCGATCATGGCCCCCGCGAACCATCGGCCGAGAAACCTGTGCCGCGCGCCGCCTTTCTTCGTTGCGACAGGTCCCCAGAAGACGAGGAGGCCCGGCGCGCCGGTGATGATGTGGCAGGCGATGAGGATGTCAAAAAGGGCGTGTGTGGAGATCATGGCGGTCACGTGCGGATGGATGAAGGGAATGCCGGAGAGGCTTGCATTTTTCCTCCCGTAGGCGGATCAAAAGCAAAACTCAGCGAAGGAAATGGCGGGACTGAATGAGTTCTATGGTGGATCAAGCGGCGGCCGGCGAAATGGCTGCGCCGCGGGACAGCGGCGCCGCGCTTTACCGCCCGCCGCGGCCGTCGCGCCTTCCAGCGGTCGCAGCGCTCTTCCGCACTCTGCGGCAGGGTGACGGCAACCTCCTCAGCCTCTTGCCGGCCGAAGCGTTTTCCATGGACGCGGGCGAAC
The DNA here is from genome assembly GCA_039819085.1 of Pseudomonadota bacterium. GTDB lineage: Bacteria > Pseudomonadota > Alphaproteobacteria > Caulobacterales > Parvularculaceae > MED-G105. The sequence goes on along the minus strand of JBCBSQ010000004.1, from coordinate 27,711 downwards.
TCGGCTATTCGCGCCGGTCGATCAAGATTTTCAACGATCCTGACCTTGTGCGCGAAATCATGGTCGACGCCGACGGCGTCTTTCCAAAGAGCGATCTTATGGTCGGCGCCTTGGAGCCTCTCATTGGCGAGTCCGTTTTCGTGTCGGACGGCGCGACCTGGCGTCGTCAGCGCGCAATGATCGAGCCGGCGTTCTCGCGCCTCAGGCTTTCCGCCGCTTACGGATCGATGGTTGGCGCTGTTGACACAGCGGAGGCGGAGCTCGACCGCTTCGCCAGAACCGGCGAGCGATTTTCGCTTGATCTTATCATGAGCAAGCTCGCCGCCGACATCATCTGCCGGACAACCTTCTCCGTCTCGCTTGACGCCGGCATCGCAAAGGAGGTCTTCGACGCCTTCGAAGTCTTTGAGCGGGATGTCGCGCAGGTTCGCATCTGGCGTCTGATTGTCGATCCGGCATGGACGCGCGTTCAACAATCCCCGGAGGTTCTCGAGGCGTGCCGGATCATTCGCGACCGGTTGGGCGGTCTTGTGGACGATCATCTGAACGCTGAGGAAGGCGCCTATGACGATATCGCCAAGGCGGTGATTGACGCGCGCGACGCTGATTCCGGGGAGGGCTTTACGCGCAAAGAACTGATCGACCAGCTCGGCGTCTTCTTTCTCGCCGGACACGAAACGACCGCCAGCGCGCTCACCTGGGCGTTCTTCATCCTGGCGAATCACGCGCCCGCGCTCGATCGGATGCGCAGCGAAATCGACGAGGTCGCCGGCGATGGGCCGATCGAGTTCGACCATGTGCGCAAGCTCGATTTCATCCGCGCCGTCTTTAAAGAGGCCTTGCGGCTCTACCCGCCGATCACCTTCATGCCGCGGGTCGCGCTGAAGCCGACCAAGATCGGTCGCTGGAAGGTGCGCCGCGGCGCGCTCCTCATGATTGCGCCCTGGACGATCCATCGCCACCTGAAATACTGGACGAACCCGGACGATTTCGACCCGGACCGGTTCATGCCGGAACGCAGCGGCGAGCTTGTCGACGGCGCCTATATCCCCTTCGGCTCGGGGCCGCACACCTGCATCGGCGCGGGCTTCGCCGGCGTTGAAAGCGCGCTGATCCTTGCGCGGCTGGCGCGCAGATTCGATTTCGACATCGAAGACGCCGAAGCGGTGCGGCCCGCCGCGCGCCTGACAACGCGGCCGGCGCGCCAGATTATGGCCCGTGTGCGGCATCGCGAACGTCCTTAGTGGCGAGGGCCGCGTTCGGCGCCATCGGCGCGGCAGCGGGAAAGGGTCTTTCTGAATTGGAAGGAAAATCCGGAAACGGATCATTCCACTCAATGTCATGAGTGGACGCCTGGCCGAAGCTTTCACCTTTGAAGGCGACCCTCTTAAGGATCTCCCATGACATTGGCGTCATCAGGAGGAAGGGCAGCGGGTCGTGCGCCTCAAATAGAACATCTTGCGCGCGCGTCATGGCGCGAAGCTTGCTGGCGAAGTCGCTGAAGCGCCCTCGAAAGAGATCCGCATACGCCATTAAGAGAGACGTATGACCTTCCTGGAAGGTTAGCTGCGGCTTTTTGCGGATCGGGCCTGCAAAGTCTGGGTCAAGAATACCGGCTGCGAGGTCGTCATGGTTCATGAAGTGAACGCCTGACGTCAGGCGCGGATTGCATTCGATCGGCCAGACGTCCCCATCCTGATCGACCACAAAGTCGAAGCCGATGAAGCCCGTATAGTTCTCTGCGGCGATGAAGTCTTCGATCCACGCCTCGGCCGCGTTCGCGTCATCGACGCGTTCAAAGCAACAAGCCACAGTGCCGGCGAAAATCAGTCCACGGTAGATGACCGTGCCGAGCGTGCGGCCGTCTCGCGCCACTGAAAGGGACGAAATCTCCGCGCCGTGGACGCGGCGCTGGACGAGATTGCCTTGTTCCCGGTCTGCGTCTGTTAGCGGATCAGCTTTGCGGCGAAGGCTGACGCCGGCGCCGGAGCAGCCAAGCGCCGGCTTCAGAACATAGTCAGAGCGAGAAGCCAGCGCCGCGGCCTCCGGTGTGTGGGCCGGGTGGGTTTTCGGAGCGTTCAGCCTGGCGTTTTGCGTCGCCTCAACGAACCGCAGCTTATGGTGCAGTCGCGCCAGTTGATCGAACGGCGCGCCGAAAAAGGGCGGGGCGTCGTCTCTGGCTGCAAGGCGTGAGGCGTGCAAAACCTCCTCGGAGACCGGCGCGACGAGATCGACCCGTTCGCGTGCGGCGATCTTGGCGAGGGCGTCGAGATAGGAGTCAGGATCGTCCGCAGGCGCGGGCGTGCGATATGATTTTGAAACCGCGCGGGCCGGTCGGCTGAGGTGGTTTGCGAACGGATCGGCCACGATCACGTCCGCGCCGGCTTGGCGAAGCGCGCGGGCGACCTCCAGCCCTTTTGGCAGGCGGCCGAGCGTCAATAGGACCTTTGTCGTCATTTCCGTATCGCGATCCCGCGTCGCGTTATCCTGGCCGGCGCCCTTTGTTCGAAACAGCGGCGTTCGAAACAGCGGGGCGAGTCGGTCATCTCAGCTTGCGCGCAAACGCAGTTTGACGTCAAATGAGCTTGACATGCGACGGCGTCGCCGGGTCCGACCGCCGAACGCGATCAAGCGTCTTTCGACGCGCGCCTTAGCGAACGGCATTGGCGGACGAAAGAAGTCCAACGAGGGAGCGGCGCTCCTCGGGCGAAAGACCCGGTTAGAAAGGCGGTCCGAATGCCGGCGGAGACCCCAGATCCAGCGGAAAAACGCGACGCCTCTGGCGGAGGCGCTGCACCGGGCGGTTCGGACGGTTCATTGTCGAACGTCTATGACGTCGCCATTGCCGGCGGCGGGCTGTCTGGTTCACTGATCGCCTGGCGGCTCAAGACTGCGCGCCCTGATCTGCAGATCGCGCTCGTCGAACGAGGCGATGCGCTGGGCGGCAACCACACCTGGTCATTCCATGAGACGGACGTCACCGATGAGGCGGCCGATTGGCTTGCTCCCCTCGTCGTCCATCGCTGGGACCGACAAGAGGTGCGGTTTCCATCGCATACGCGGCTGTTGCGGACCGGCTATCGCTCCATCGTGTCCGAACGATTGCATGAGACGGTGGCGCCGGCGCTTGGGGGCGGCCTCAAACTTGGCGCGGAAATCGCCGCCATTGACGCCGACAGCCTCACGCTGCGCGACGGCGAGACCGTGGCGGCGAGAGCGGTGATCGACGCGCGCGGGCAGCGGGACAATTCCGCCCTGACCGTCGGGTTCCAGAAATTCCTCGGCCAGGAGGTCGAGTTCGACGCGCCTCATGGCGTGCGGGACCCGATCATTATGGACGCGACAATCTCGCAGTCGGACGGCTACCGGTTCATTTACGTGCTGCCTTTCTCGGAAACGACGGCGCTTATCGAAGATACGTACTATGCGGATGGATCAACGATCGACCATGCGGGCGCGCGCGACGGGATTGCGGCTTACGCCAAGGAAAAAGGTTGGCGGATCAGGCGGGTCTTGCGCGAAGAAGAGGGCATTCTACCCATCGCGCTCGCGGGCGACATCGACGCGCATCTCGCGGGCGCGCCCGACGGCGTTGGGGTCGCGGGACTCGGCGCCGGTCTGTTTCATCCGCTGACGGGGTATTCCCTGCCGGACGCGGTGCGTCTCGCTGACAAGATCTCCCAAGCTGCGGATCTGTCAGGGCCGGCCGTGGCCGCGCTGACGCGCGAACACGCGCGCGACGTTTGGCGTGAGCGGGAGTTCTTTCGGCTCTTGTCGCGGCTTTTGTACTACGCGGCGAGGCCGGAAACTCGCTACAAGGTGCTCGGACGTTTTTATCGGCTCGGCGAACCCCTGATCGAGCGGTTCTACGCGGCCGCGTCGACAAAACAGGACAAAATGCGCGTGCTCGTGGGCAAGCCGCCCGTGAGTTTCCTGCGCGCTGTGGAGTGCGTCGATGAAGCGCGCTGGCTGGAGCGGTGCTGGACGCCTCGGCGAGTCGCCGCGGAGTAAGCCGCGAGCCTGCGAATTCGCCTTAGGCGGGCGCGTGGCGGCCACGCAGAAGCTATCTGACTTCAGCGCTTGTGCGAAACCAACCCTATCAAGTGTGCGAAGCGCGGGTTCGGATCTTTGAAAAATGAGCCGAATTTGGCGGTTATGGTCAGGGCGATTGCGCGCGTTTTGGCGTTTTCGCCGCTGTCGCTTAAAATCGCGCTGGTAACAGCCGGCCGTTCGGCGCGCGCAGTTGGACCTTTTTGGGGTGGGGCCGTCACGTGGAAGTAACGCCGATTGGAGTGCTGTGCCTGTTGGCGGTCGCGATCGTCGTCGCTCGGCCGTTTTCCTTTGGAATGCTGATCGTTGCGGGGTTTATTCCGCTGCAGGCGGCGGCGGCGGCGAACCTCTGGGCTGTTGGGGGCATGTCGTTGATTTGCGCCCACGTCCTTGTCGGGGCGCTGGTCGCCGGGGTGGCGCTCAGGCCGCGGCTCGCGCAAGGCGCTTTGCAATCCGGCGTTTCAAAGTCCGCGGTTCTGATACTTGCGCTGTTTGTGCTCTATGGCGCGTTTTCGGCGTTCATGTTTCCGCGGCTGTTTGAAGGCGAAGTGGCGGTGTATTCGCTTGAACGCGCCGCCGAAGGCGGAATTTCGCTTTCGCCATTGCACCCCACCACCGGGAACATCACCCAGCCATTCTATATGGCGATCAATCTTTTCCTGTTCGGCGTCGCCGCGTTTATCCTTTCGAGCGCCGGCGGCCTCGTCCGAGCAACGCACGTCGTCAACACGGTCACGCTCGTGCACCTTGCGTTCGCCATTGTCAGCGTCGCCCCTTATCTCCCGCCAAACGCTATTCTGCTCGATTTCATCCGTACGGCGAATTACGCCATTAACGATCATCATAGTCTTGCCGGCGTGCCGCGCCTGATCGGCTCCTATCCGGAGCCCGCCGTCTTCGGTTCCTTGAGCGTTGGCCTCTTCGCCTGGAACTTCGTCCGTTTCATGCAGACGCGCGGTCTATGGCATTTCGTCGCCGCATTGATGCTGCTTGGCTGCATTGCGCTGTCGCTGTCGACGACCGCCTACGCGACGTTAATCGTCATGATCGGCCTCTGGGCGCTGCATTCGGCTTATCGCGCAGTCCGCAACGGTCTGGAGCCGGGCCATGTCTCGGCATTGCTGTTTGGGGCGGCGTTCGCCGGGATCGGCGCTTCCCTGATCTTGATTGAGCCAATGCAAGCGTTCTCAGCGGAAGTGTTTGAGCGCTTGTTCGGATCAAAACTGCAGTCCTCTTCGGGGCGGGAGCGCGGCGCCTGGGCCATGCAAAGCTTTCAGAACTTCGTCGACACTTATGGCCTAGGCGTTGGGCTGGGCAGCGCGCGCGCCTCAGGCCTCGCGGCGGTGCTTGTCGGCAATGTCGGCGTCGTCGGCGCAATTCTATACTTGGCGTTTCTCAACCGCTCCTTCCTCAGGCCCTGGCCGCGCGCCGTCGCCAATAGTGCTGCGCGAGATCAGGCCTATGCTCGCCGCATCTTCGTCGCCGCGCGTGCTGGCGCGGCGTCTCTTCTCGCGTCGCAGCTGATATCCGGCGGATCTGTGGACGCCGGTCTCTTGTTCATATTGTTTGCGGCGGTCGCAACGTCAGCTTTTCCGGCATCTCAACGATCCGGGCGCGCATTTGATTTTGGTCCCGGCGTCGGCGCCGCCTTAGCCCCTCCAAGGAAGTCGCCATTCTTCACACCGCCGCCGCGTCCCTCGGCGGGAGGCGCTTAGGTCCCTGCGGTTTGGAGGGCCTCTTCGCGCGTTTGCTTTTTTGACGGGGTAACGAAAAAGGCGCCTGGATGAGGATGGCCAATCGTTGACGGGCGGACGCGGCCTTAGGAGGTGTTCGGATCAATTAGGACGCAGATCTGGCGCGTTAAAGATTGACCACGTGTTCCGGCGTCAACCGCCCACGCATAAGATCCATAAGGGCGAGCCAATTGCCCCGCACGCGTCCCGCTCGGTCGATATGACGTTCCGGGAAGAGCAGTCGCGCGTGGTTGCTCAACACGTTTCGCATGATGTTGTTCGCCGCCTGGCTGATCGGCATGGTTCCTTTCCGGTGCAGATAGATGGGATTCATCAATTGCGAGTACCCGAAGCGCAGACCCGATGTTCTGCCCGCCTTTGTCCCTAGGTGGACGCCGGCGAGTCGATCAGTCCAGACCATCGCGCCATCTTCCCTGACGCGAGCCGAAAAGTCGGCGTCTTCCAGCCAGCCATAAAGCGGCAGCTTCTCGTCGAATCGCCGCGCGCCAACAGCGCTTCCGCGATAGGCCATGTTGCAGCCATAAAGGCCATTGCGGGACTCCATGTTCACTGCGTCAGGAGCAGGGGCGCGCCAAGCTGAAATGGCGGCGAGCGCCTCTTCCGGCGACAATCCTGGTCCTTTGACGCCATCCATCAGCACCCTGCCGGTAACGCCGGCGACGCCGGGATTGGCTTCGAAGATGGCTTCCAAATTCTCAAGGTAATCTGGAGACGGAATAAAATCATCGTCAAAGAAGAGAATTATGTCAGCTCGATCGCTAACGTGATCCAATCCGGCGTTGCGCTGCGCGCACAGACCTATCCGTGGTGACTGCAGGACATCGCAATCGATCGCCCGTTCTTCCGGTTCCGGCGCGTCTCCGGGGCGAGCGACGACAATGCAGATCTCATCCGGCGTCCGGCTCTGCGCGGCGAGATGCCGAAGGAGATCGGTGACGACAGGTTTGCGCCCTAGCGTCGCTATAATGACAGCCAGTTGCATGACAACGTCATTCACCGCGTCTCGGGTGCAGCGCCCGCGCCATTCGAAAGCGCGTCGATATCGTCCTTTGGACATCGCGCGCATCGTCTGGCTTCACCACTTCCCCAATTGCGCGATTTCCCCACATTACACCCTACTTGAGGGGTTGAGGTATCATGCGAAACTCCTTTGCGCCAAACTGTTATTGACTGCGAAACTGGGGTATTCGCCCGGCGTTGTTGTAAGGCCGCAAGCCGCCGGGAGACGCGACGAGTGACGGATCAGCCTGGATCATCCGGCGAGGCGGCGGCGCCGCCGAAGATCGCAAGCGCGGGCGGATCGATGCTGGCGGCGCGCATTGCGTCTCAGGTCGCGCAACTGGCGCTTTTTGTCGCCGCCGCGCGGGTGCTGAACCCATCGGATTTCGGCGTCTTCACATTGATCGTGGCGGTATCGAATCTGTTGCTCCTCTTGGCGTCCGCCGGATGGCGCGAATTCATTCTTGGTTGGCGAGGCGACGAGAACGGGATCAACCAGGCGTTGATTTTCTCAATACTGGCGGGTCTAGGTTTCGGCGCGCTCGGCGCTTTGGCCGCGTTCGCTTTAGCGGTGCTCGGCTTTGGCGCCGTCATTTCTATCCTGACGCTGATCCTGTCCGCTTATGTGGCGTTGTGCGCGCCCGGCGTCGCGCTGTCGGCTGTTCTGGTGCGCAAGGGAGCCGTGGGGTCGTTTTCGGCGGCCACAATCATTGGCGAATTCGCAGGGCTCGCTTTCGGACTTTACGGGTTGTTCGCAGGTTGGGGCGTTTTGGCGCTGGGCGCGTCGAAGCTCGGTGGGCAGATCGTCAATCTAGTGATCGTGGCGGCGGCCGCGCGGTGGCCGCTGCGTCTGACGCTCGCGGGCGGGTCGAGGCGGGAAATCCTCGATTTTTCCCGCGAAATCCTTGCCAGCCGGATCATTGGTTTTGTGTCGAACAACGCCTCCACTTTCGTGATTGGCGCATTCCTCGGCGTGGCGAGCGTCGGGTATTATCGGGCGGCTGAGAGGGTCGTCTCGGCCGTGGCTGAGCTTGTGTTTGAGCCGCTGCGCCTAATCGCCTGGATGGCGTTTCGCCACGCCGCGGATGGGGCGAACGCGCGATCTGATGTGATCAGGCGGCTTACTGACGAAGCGCAGGTGTTCCTGCCCATGACCTTGCTGATCGCCGGGCCCGCCTTTGTCGGGCTCGCCATCGTCGCGGAAGACCTGATTGTGCTTTGCCTTGGCGAGACCTGGGCGCCCGCCGCGCCCATCGCGGTGATCCTCGCGATCGCTTTTCTATTCCTCACGCCAAGCGTCGCGACCGAACCGCTCCTGACCGTAACCGGCAGGATCCAGGCATTGCCGCCGGTTTCGCTGTTTAACGCTTGCGTCTCGGTGGCCGTAATCCTTGCGTTCACCCCATTCGGGGCCGTGTCGACGGCGATTGGCCGGCTTATCGCCTATGCGGTCGCAATGGGGACGTCGTTTTGGCTTCAGGTGCGGCACGCGCGCACGCCTTGGCTGTCGATCATGCGGCGCGCTGCGCCTGTCTATGGGGCGCTTGCGGTGATGCTGTCGGCCGTGTTCGCAGCGCGGGCGATGTTGCCGGGGGAGGGGCTCAACGTCATCTGGCGGCTCGCGGCCGATGTTGGCGTCGGGGCCCTCGCTTACGTTGGAAGCGTCGCTCTGATCCAGCCATCCTATGTGCGCGCGGCTTTACTGCGAACCTAGGCGGCTAAGGCTTTAGGACCTATTAGGATGTAGACGAACCTTCCCGACGGAGCGCTTCGGGCGGCTCGCCGAGCCGTAGACGGAGGATCCTGGCGAGCTTTTCAAGACCCGCTTGCAATAGCGCGTCTTCATGCCAGCCGTGGATCGCGAATATCGGCGTATCATCGCGTAAAACGCCGTCCCAGCCGAATCTCTCTTCTTTCGCAGCGTCGGTGGAGGCGCCGCTGCAGAAGAGAATGGCTTCGCCGTCGTAGGGCGCGCGCTCGAGTTCGCGACACTTAAGCATTAGATGCTCAATCACCGCCTCAACGAACACTTCCTCCTCCTGAGGCGACGCCAGCACGCCGATGCGCCGCGATATTTTCGCGAACGCATTGTTGCGCGAGAGAAAATTCACCAGGGTGATTTCCCCATCGAACATTTGGCGCGCGTAGTACGACCAGCGTCGACGACGCAGCGTCCACTTCTCAGTCAAACGCGCGATCGGCCCGCTTCGATCCAGGGTGCGCGGGGCCCAGGCGTCGATCATCGCGAGTTGGACGACGGTCTCGCCAGCCTCTCGAAGCAATTGGGCAAGCCGATAGGAAACGCGGCCATTGGCGCAAAGTCCCAGCACGGCCAGCTGACGCCCGTGATAGCTTTGCAGCAATACGTCACGCGCTTCGCAGACGATCTCGTCGATCGACTTGTCCGCCTGTCTTTCGATTGCCTCCGTATCCGGAATATGAATGTTCACGATTGCGGCGTCGGCGCCAAATCGTTCGCGCGCGCCGTAATACAATAGCGGATGATTGACAGTAACGATGACGGGACCGTCCGGCGCCCCGTTCTTCAGGCTTGTAAGCCGCCAGGTGGGCTCGGTGAGCCCGCCTTCATGCGCCGCCGTGTCCTTGGTGAGAGCTTTGTCGATGAGGAGGGCGCAGGCCGTGAGGGTGGGGTCGGCGATAAACTCCGCGAGCGACAGTTTAACGTCGAACGTCTGGCGCACTTTCGCCAGCATTCTCACGACCAGCAGTGAGTGGCCGCCGAGGGCAAAGAAGTCTCCGTCGCATTGGTCAGGAATACGCCCGAGGACCTCTCCCCAGATATCAGCGAGGCGGTCCAGCGATGACGGAGGTCGGGGAGCGCTTGATGGCGCTTCCTCGCGACTGATCGGTGACGCCGTCCGCCGCAGGTCGGCCGACGGTCGCGCCGCGTCTGACGCGATGGATGCTTGTGGGACTGGCAGGTCGCCGATCAGCGCGCCGGGATTGTCGAAAGCGACCTCAAAAGACGTCGCGAGCCGCCGGAGAAGCGCGTTCGCGGTCTCGTCTGTGAATAGAGACGTGTCGTACTGCACGGATAGTCGGCACAAGTCGGGCCGGGCAATGATCGCAAAATTCAAGTCGAAGACCGCGCCTGGCGAATGGGACGGCCTGCTGATCAATTCAAATCCGTCATACTTTCGGTTTTGAAGAAACGTCGTCCGCTGATAGTCGAACGTGACCGATACGATTGGCGTCCGGGCGCGGTCGCGCGGCGGATTTAAGGCTTCGACCAGTGTTTCAAATGGAATGTCCGAATGAACGAGAGCGCGCTTGACGATGCCGCCGACTGCGCGCGCGTGTTCGCGAATCGGTTTGCGGGAGGTCGACGGTATACGGAGGATGAGGCTGTTCACGAGGACGCCGATCATCGTCTCAAGGTCGACCTCATTGCGGCCCGCGACGTGCGTGCCGAAGACGATATCTTCCGCGGCAGTTGTACGATGGAGCATTGCGCTCAGGATCGCCGCCGCATAGGCGAAGCCGGTAAGGCCCGCGTCGCAGGCTGTTGACTCAAGCCTCTCGGCGAACGCCGGCGGCAGGTCGAGGTTCGCCTCCGCGCCCGCGTAAGTCTTGGCGGGCGGGCGCGGAAAATCAGGCTCTACTTCGAAATAGGGAGCGCCTTTTAGCTCGCCGATCCAGTAGTTAAGATCTTCGCGAAGCGCGTCGCTTTTCAAGTAATCGCGCTGCCATAGCGCGTAGTCCCCGAACTGGAGAGGCAATTCCGACAGGCTCGGCGACCGGCCGGCCTCGAGCGCTTCGACCGCCGTTCCGAACTCGTCGCCTAGAACGCCGATTGAAAACCCGTCAAAGACGCTGTGGTGCGCCGTGATCAGGAGCATGGCGCAGTCAGCGGCCATCCGCACAAGGGTTGCGCGAATGAGCGGCGCGCTCTCCATGTCAAACGGCTGGGCCGAGTCTTCGACGGCGATGGCGTCGATCCGCTCAGCTTGGGTTTCGATCGGCGTTGTTCGGATGTCGACATGAGCGAGTTTCAGCTCGGCGCTCGGCATCACTTCCTGAGTCGGTTGGCCGTCGATTTCGACGAACCGTGTCCTGAGGATTTCGTGGCGCGAGATAATCAGGTTGAACGCCCGTCTGATCGTTTCGTCACGGACGACGCCTCTGATCTCCCACCGCACCGCGACGTTCATTGCGGCCCCGCCGGTCGACAGCTGCTCCAGGAACCAGATATGCGCCTGCGCCGGGGTGGCGGGAAAGCGGAATTGCGGCGCAGCCGCGACAGCCCCGCCGGACTCGTTGTGTGTCGACGTCATGACGCGCGCGCCTCCTCACGTCGCGCGCCGCGGCGGTAAGCGGAGAGGCTAGGCGCGGCGGCCTTCCGGCTTTCGTTTGGCGCGCGCGACGCGGCGTAGGCGGCGAGATCCCGGATCGACGGGTGCTTGAAGAGGTCGCGGGCGTCAAGTTCCAGGCCGCGTTCAAGCATGCGCGCCGCGATCCGGAACACCGTCAGCGAGTCGACGCCCAGTTCAAAGAGCGTCGCTGTCGTTGAAACGCGTTCGACGCCGAGAAACTCCGCCCAGATGTCATGGATGGTCCGCTCCAATGACCCATCGGGCGCTTCGACAACGCGGACAGGCGTCGCGCTCGCCAATGCCGCGGTCGGCGGATCAGGGTCCGGCAGCCGCTTGCGGTCGAGTTTCGCGTTCATGGTCTGCGGCAGAGACGCCATTTCTTTCCAGCGTGTGGGAACCATATAGGCCGGCAGACGGCTGGCGAGGTGGGCGGCGATCGCGTCGGGCGCGGCGGCGGGAAGGCTCCCGTCAGGAACATAATAGCCGACGATCGAGGGCCCAGTCGGTCCATCGCGCAGCGCGGCCGCCGCGTCGGCGACCCCGGCCGCGCCGCGCATCGCCGCTTCGATGTCGCCGAGTTCAATCCGGAAACCCCGCAACTTGATTTGTCCGTCGCGTCGGCCGAGCACCCGAATGGCGCCGTCGGGCCGGCGCACCGCGAGATCGCCGGTTCGATAAAGCCGTTCGCGCCGTCCATCGGGCGTTTCAACCGGTCGAAACGCCGCTCCGGTGAGATCCGGCCGATCGAAGTAACCTTTGGCGAGCCCTAGCCCGCCAATGTTCAGTTCGCCAACGACGCCGATCGGCGCCAGTCTGTCATTTTCGTCCAGCACATGCAGGCTCGTGTTGGCGATCGGCGCGCCAATATTGATCGCGCCGCGGCCGATCTTTCCGCAGGCGGACCAGATCGTGGTCTCCGTCGGGCCATACATGTTCCAGACTTCCGCGCCATCGGCGAGCAGTCGGTCGGCGAGGTCGCGCGGCGTCGCTTCGCCGCCGGTAAGGATGCGCAACTTGGACGAAGGCCGGAAACCCGCCTCCAGCATCATGCGCCAGAGCGTCGGCGTCGCCTGCATGACCGTGATGTCGCCCCGCGACAGCCGCTCGACAATCTCAAAACCGCTCTGCACCGCCTCCGTTGAAGCGATCACCGTCTTGCCGCCAGCAATCAGGGGCAGGAACAATTCAAGGGCCGCAATATCGAATGACACCGTCGTCACCGAGAGAATGGCGTCTTCTTCAGTAAATCCGGGAGTGCGCGCCATCGACGTGAGAAAATTCGTCATCGCCTGCGCGCAAATCTCAACGCCCTTCGGCTTTCCCGTTGAGCCGGACGTAAAGATGACGTAGGCGGTCGGGTCATCTTCGGTTTGTGGGCGGACGACTGGCGCGCCGCCGCCGATGCGTCCTTCCTCAAGATCGATGAGCGCTGCGTCGACGCCTTCCGCCGCGGCGGGAGCGGCGCCGCTATGAAGCACCGCGTCGACCTTGGCCGCTTTAAGGATCGATTGGAGCCGGGCCGTCGGGTGACCTGGATCGAGCGGCACGTACGCGCAGCCCGCCTTCAGAACAGCGAGCAGCGCTACAGGCAACGCAACGGACCGCTCCACCATGACGGCGACGCGCGCGCCAGGATGCGGCGTTTTTGACTGTATGTGTGCGGCGAGGCTGTCGCTCTGCCGCGCCAACTCCGCATATGTAAGCTCGCTGTGGTCGTCTTCCGCGCACACCTTGTCGGGTCGGGCCGCGGCTTGAGCCGCAATGAGACTGACGACATTGAGAGGCGCGCCGGTTTCGTCAGTCGGGAGATCCGTCGCCGTATCGTTTCGCAAGGCGGCCACCTTGCGCGCTTCGTCCGGCGTCATGATCTCCAGCTCATCCACAGGCGCCGCCGGATCGCCTGCGAATCCGTTGAGCAACGTCTCATAGTGCGCGCACCAACGCTTTATCGTGTCGCTGTTGAAGATATCCGTGTTGTAGGTGAGGTCGATCCGCAGGCCTTCCGGGCTCTCGGTGATGTTGAAGATGAGGTCGAAATTCGCGAAGGCGCGGGGGTTGGCTGAAAGGCCGGTGCGAAGACCGGCAAATCCAAAATCATCCGGCTGCTGATCGAGGTTGAATTGAATTTCCGTGAGCGGTTGCCGGTTCAGGTCGCCCGCCAGGTCGAGATTGCGCAGGATCGTGCCATAGGTGACGTCGCGGTGATCGAACGCATCGAGCGTGTCGTTCGCCACGGCCTTCAGGTAGTCGCCGACGCTCGCCTTGCTCTTCGCCGGCAAGCGCAATGGCAGGAGATTGACGCAATGCCCGACGAGTTGGCCGTCTGGAAGAAGCGTCTGGCCCGCCGTCGGGGAGGCGAGAACCACTTCCTCGGCGCCGCTGAGGCGTCCGATGAGTTGGGCGAGGGCGCCGCTCATCGCCGCGAAGAGCGTCGCGCCGGCGCGGCCGGCCGCGCGTTTCAGCGCCTTCGCGCGATCAGCGGAAATTTCATGGACATGCGTTGCGCCATGGAAGCTGCGCCGTTCCGGACGTGGCGCGTCGGTCGGCAGGTCCGGCTGTGCAGGCGGCTCACTGAGACGGGTTCGCCAGAAGTCGAGGCTCTGCGGGGCGGGCGCGTCCGACGCCTCAGACTCGGCGTAGGCCGCAAAGCTCGCGGCGGGCGGCAAGTCGGCCGCCTCGCCTTGCATGCGCGCATTGTAGAGGGCGGCGAGGTCGTCGATTAGGACGCCGGTGGACCAGCCATCGCAGATGATGTGGTGGCACGTTAAGATGAGGACGTGGCGCTGAGGCGCAAGGCGCGCGAGCCTGGCGCGCAGGAGAGGTCCATTCACGAGGTCAAACGGCGCGCGCGCGTCGTCTTCGATCATTGCCTCAAGTCCGTGCGCGTCCGTGTCCTGAAGATCAAGACTGACTGTGAGGCTGGGAAGGATCTCCATATGCGCGCCATCGCGGGAGAAGCGGGCGCGCAGGGCATCGTGTCGGGCGATCGCCTCGTTAAGAGCGGCTTCAAGGGCGTCGCGATCAAGTTCGCCATCGAAGCTTAGCGACGCGGCTTCGATAAAGACGCCGGAGGCCTCGTCGCTCAATTGCGCGGCCATCCAGACTTCTTTCTGGGGCTCGGTGAGAGGGACCCGGACAGGGCCGCTTGTCGCCGTGCTGAGCGTCGCCGTGCGGGAAGCCGCCGGGCGGGGCGTCGCGGCCGCTGCTGTCTCCTGCTCAGGCGCGCGCGCGACAGCGTCGATCTGGTCAGTGAAAAAGCCGGCGTCGAGCATGCGGTCGAGGCTTGACGTGAAGGCGTCAGCCACCTTGCGGAACTCCGCCTCCTGGTGCGCGGTCGTAAAGAACCAGGCGTAGCCATCGAGGCAGTGGACGCCGTTAAGCCGCATGATCGGATAGATTAAAGAGGCATACGGATCAAGACGCCACATGCCGGGTTCGATCCAACTGGAGTATCCCTCCATGACAGCCGGCAGGCCGCGCGCGCCGAGGACGCCGTTGATTTCCTCCAAAAGCTGCATCGTGCGCGGCGCGACGCGGTCGTAAAGCTCTCCACCCTGATCGCTTTCGAGAAGATCCAGCACCGCCGCCGCCGCGGCGAGCGTCAGGGGATGACGAACGAAAGTGCCCGCAAAGAATGTCGGCGCGGTTTCCGGGATCGACTCATCGCCATATCGCCAATGGCCGCCGTCGAGGGCGTCCATATATGTCGCATCGCCCGCGAGCATGCCGATCGGCATGCCGCCGCCAATGATCTTGCCATAGGTCGTCATGTCGGACTTCACGCCCCAAAGCTCGCGTACGCCGCCTCGCGCGACGCGAAAGCCTGTGACCACTTCATCGAGGATGAGGGCCGCGCCGCAGGCCGTCGTGAGCCGGCGCACCTCTTCGACGAACGCCCGCGGGCGCAGTTCGGGGCGCCGACTCTGGATCGGTTCGACAAGAACGGCCGCAATCTCGTCGCCATTGGCGCGAAGCCAATCGAGCGCTTCGGGCGCGCCATAACCGAGCACCACCATGTTGGCGACCGAGGCGCGCGGGACGCCCGGCGCGCCGGGCAGCGCCGTCGGATCGCCGCTGAGTCGCCCCTTCAGGAGAACTTCATCGAACTGACCGTGATAATCGTCACGGAACGTCACAATGGTGTCCCGCCCGGTGACGGTTCGCGCCAGTCGCATTGCGGCCATGACCGCTTCGGAGCCCGTGTTGCAGAACGTCACACGCTCATGTTCCGTCATCTGCGCAAAGCGTCGCGCCACGTCATGGGCCAGAGGATCCTGCGGGCCGATCGCAAATCCCCGCTCCATCTGCTTGGCGACCGCTTTGGTGACGAAGTCGGGGGCGTGGCCAAATGCGGTCTGGCCAAACCCGTTTACGACGTCGACAAACCGATTGCCGTCCACGTCGTCGATGTGGGCGCCGAAGGCGCGTTGGGCCAGCACAGGAAAGACCAGCTCCTTCCATTCCCGCCTGAAGCCCGACGCGGTCCGCGGGTCGGCGAGAACGCGGCGGTGGTCTTGGGCGCGCTCTTTCGAGATAGGAAACCGCGCTGAATACTCAGCACACACCTCGTCAATAAGGGCGCGCTGCTGAGAAGTCAGTTCCGCCTGCTGCTGATTGCGTCGATTAAGGTCGAGGCGGGAGCGGCCGCTTTCTTTAACGTTTGTGGTGGTGACAGGCTTGCGCGCCGGCGCGATGAGGCCGGCTGGCTTTGGCGCGGGCGATGGCGCGACTTCGGAGGGCGTCTCAGTTGCTGTCGGTGCAGTGTGTGCGGCCGGCGCGACTGGCGCTATTGTCTCTGGCGGCGCTTGGGGCGCCTCAGCAGGTTGCGCGCCGCCGCTGGCTTGCAAAGTGCGCAACTGCGATTCAAACAGCGCAAGCATGGCCTGGGTTTGCGCATGCATAACACTCTGGCTGTCCGCCGTCATTGGGCCCGCGACGCCGTTCGAGGGCGATGACGGCGCGAGCCCGGTTGCTGGCGTCGGCATTGGCGTCGGCGCAGGGGATTGAGGCGCTGACTGAATGGCGGTTGGGAAGGTGGTTTGGTCAGGCGCTGGCGATGGCTGCGGCTGAGGTTCCGGCTCCGGCGGCAGGACGTCATCGAGATGCGCGACGAGAGCCATAACGCTTGGAAAGTCGGCCATCAGTTGGCGGAACGTCAGTTCAACGCCCACCTCCCGACTGAAGCGCTGCACCACCTGGCTGAGCATCAGCGAATCAAAACCAAGCTCCAGAAACGAAGCATCCGCATCGTCCGGCCCGAATGTCTCGCCGGAGACGTCTTCAAGGATCTGGAAGATAGCGCCCTGCAACCTCACGCTGCGGTTCGAGTTAGCTGGCGAAGCGGTGTCTGACATGGCGGCCGCGGGCTCCAGGAGGGTTGCTGTGATGTGATTGCTTGGAAGGGCTGACGCCCCTTGGTCGCTGTCCGGCGATCCTTGAGCCTTTCGGCGCGTCGGCGTCGGGGCGTCGATCCAATGGCGTTTGCGTTCGAACGGGTAAGTCGGCAGGGGGACGCGTTTGCCGGCGGCGCGATGGGAGAGGCGCCAGTCGATGTCCACGCCGGCCGCCCACAGGCAGCCGAACGCGCGGGCCATTGTTTCACGGTCGCTCGCCTCGCGCTCATGAGTCGGCAGCGAGGCGTGCTGCGCGGCGACGGCGTCTTTGCCGATTGTCTGCGCGACAAACGCGCTGAGCGTCTGGCCCGGACCGACTTCGAGATAAACAGCGCGCCGAAAGCGGTCCGCGACCGCGCCAACCGCTTTTTCGAAGTTGACCGTCGTCCGGCAGTGTTCCGCCCAATAATCAGCATCTTGAGCGGCGTAGGTCCCGATCCAGCCGCCCGTGACGCATGACGCCCACGTCATTGACGGCTTTGCAAAGGTCACCTTGGCCGCTTCCGCGCCAAGCGCGGCGGCCGCGTCCTGCATCATCGACGAGTGAAAAGCGTGCGACGTATGCAGACGTTTAAAGGCGGCGCCTTTCTCAGTGAGGATCGCCTCGTAAGCCGCGATGGCGTCGTCCGGCCCTGCAAATACATTGAGGCGCGGGGCGTTGCGCGCCGCGAGATCGACGCCTTCAGGCGCCAGCGTCAGGACGTCATCCAACGGCGCGCGCACCGAGAGCATGACCCCGCGCGGCGCGGCCTGCATCAATCGACCGCGCGCGGCGACGAGCGTCAGCGCGCTTTCGAAATCGAGCGCGCCGGCGAGGGTTGCTGCGACGAATTCGCCAATTGAATGTCCGATTAACGCGTCCGGACGCACGCCGCGCGCGGCCCATGCCTGGGCCAGCGCGTAGGAGACCAGAAAGATCGCCGGCTGGGCATATGACGTGTTGCGCAGCGCGTCAGCCGCTGCGGCCATGTCTTCGCCTTCGGCGAACATCAGGCGGCGGATATCATCATTCAGTATCGGGATGAGAAGATCAGCGCCCTCGTCGATCGTGCGGGCGAATGCGACGTCTTCGCGGTAGAGATCCGCGCCCATCCCGGGATACTGCGCGCCCTGGCCCGGAAACATGAACACGACGGGCGGACTGGTCTCGCCTTTGGTTACGGGCCTTGTCGGCTTGCGCAGTTCGGCGATCGCCCCTTGCGCAGTTTGCGCGACGATGACGCGACGATGCGCGAACGCCGTACGCCCGTCCTGTAGCGTGAGCGCGACGTCCGCGAGAGCGGGCGCGTCTTCGGCCTCCAGCGACTTTGCGAGCCGCTCCGACATGGCGGCCAATGCGTCGGGCGACCGAGCAGACAAAGGAAGGATATGGGGTAGGGCGCTGTCAGCGGATGAATCACTTGCCGCGCCGTGTGTGTGCGACGCGGTGGGGGCTTCCTCCATCGCTACATGCGCATTGGTTCCGCCGACGCCAAAGGAGGAAACGCCGGCGCGCCTCGGCGCGGCGCTCTCCCATGGCTCAGCTTTCGTCAGAATACGGAATGGCGAGCCGTCAAGTGAGATATGGGGATTGGGACGGCGAAAGTTGGCGAGCGGCGGAACTGTTCGCCGGGAAAGCGCAAGCGCTGTCTTGATGACGCCAATGACGCCGGCGGCCGCGTCCAGGTGCCCGATATTCGCTTTGGCGGCGCCGAGCGCCGTTGCGCCGTTGGAGGCGTCACCATCCGCAAACGCCTGTCGCAGCGCTTCGATTTCAATGGGATCGCCCAAGGGCGTGCCGGTGCCGTGACACTCGACATATCCAATGGTGGCCGGCTCGAAGCCTGCGGCGTCCATTGCGGCGCGCACCGCCTTGGCCTGACCTGCGACGCTTGGCGCGGTGAAGGACATTCGATCAGCGCCGTCATTGCTCTGGCCGGCGCCCTTTATGACGGCATAGATCGTCTGGTCATCCGCAAGCGCGTCCTCGAGGCGGCGCAACAGAACGACGCCGGCGCCGTGGCCAAAGACGGTTCCGTTGGCGTCGGCGTCAAAAGGTCTGCACACCCCATCTGCGGACGCCATGCCGCCATCCTGATGAAAGTATCCGCGCGCTTGCGGGAAGCTGATGCTGACGCCGCCCGCCAGCGCGGCGTCGCACCGCCCGGCGGTAAGCGTGTCGCATGCAAGGGCGACCGCGGTAAGCGATGTGGCGCACGCCGTTGACAGGCCGAGCGCTGGTCCAGTGAGGCCGAGCTTGTAGGAAACGCGCGTCGCCAGGCTGTCGAGCTGCGCGCCGGAACATCGCGCCACGTCGCCGAGTTGATAGGTCGACACATACTCGTCAATGGCGGCGCGGTCCGCCAGCACATTGTTAAGGAGATAAGTCGAGTTCGAGGCGCCGGCGAACACGCCAACCGCTCCCGGCGCCTTCGTCGGATCAATCCCCGCATTCTCGAACGCTTCCCAGCAGATCTCCAGAAAGACCCGGTGTTGGGGATCGGTCAGCGCTGCTTCGCGCGCGAACATGCCAAAAAAGTCCGCATCGAACATGTCTGCGTCTTTGAGGCTTGGCCGCACGGGCACGTAGTTGGGGCGTGCGCGTTCCTCATCGGTGAAATTGTCCTCAAGCTGATGATGAGGAATGGGCTCAATGAGGTTGCGCCCATCGACCACGGCGCGCCAGAACTCTTCGAGGTCGGCGACGCCCGGGATGCGAGCCGCCATGCCGACGATGGCGACGCCGCTTTCCTTTGGATTGTTTCGCGCGCCCGCGCCTGCGGTCAGGCGC
This sequence comes from Pseudomonadota bacterium, assembly GCA_039819085.1. Classification (GTDB taxonomy): domain Bacteria; phylum Pseudomonadota; class Alphaproteobacteria; order Caulobacterales; family Parvularculaceae; genus MED-G105. Next base: position 8,411 of record JBCBSQ010000004.1, on the reverse strand, counting down.
GCCGCCTTTTGCGCCACGTTCGCGTCCGACGTGGCGTCGGTCTCAAGCCAGGCGATCAGGTCCTTCAGCTTCGGCTTTTCAAAAAGGCGCGCAATCTCAATCTTACGGTCCAACGCGACCTGTAGGCGAGCGTGCGCTTCGACGAGTTGAAGTGACGTGCCGCCGAGATCAAAGAAGCTGCGGTCGTCCGGCGCCGAGCGAAGTCCCAACACCTGTGACCAGACTTCCCGGACGACGGATCCGATCGCCGTCGGCGCCGTGATTTCCGGATCCGAATATTGCTCCGCTATCGAATTATGACTGTCCGCGCTGTTTTGGTCAGATACGGCTGAATTCCTCGACGCGTCGAGTTCGGCTTCCAGACGGCGGCGATCAATCTTGTCCGAGGCCGTCATAGGCAACTCGTCGCGCAAGAAGATCGCCGTTGGAACCATCGCTCCAGGCAGCGCCTCACGCAGGCGCGAGAGAATGGGCTCGCCAGGGTCTTCGCCATCTGCGCCAACGCAATGCGCAGCGGGTCTCGCAACGGCGACAAGCCTTTTTGCGCCGGCGGGACTGGCGACGCAGAGGACGGCGCCGTCAGCCACGTCCGGATCATCCCGCAGCGCATGCTCGACGGCGTCGAGTTCGACACGGTGGCCGTTGATCTTCACCTGCCGGTCGACGCGTCCGTGAAACATCAAGACGCCATCACCGCGATCGCGCGCCAGGTCGCCGGTCAGATAGACGCGCCTGCGCGCCCCTACTTCGCCGACGTCGACGAATTTCTCAGCGGTGAGGGCAGGTCGTTTGAAATAGCCGATCGCAAGACCCGGCCCGCCAACCGCAAGCTGACCGATCTCGCCGGCCGCGATTGGGCGCAGATTATCGTCGAGCACAAGCGCGTGGTCATGGGCGATGGCGCGGCCGATCGGCGCCGGGCCCTCCGTCCACGTCTGATCAAGCGTGAAAAATGTCGACGTGACGCCGTTTTCCGTCGGACCGTACGCGTTGATGAGGCGGCCTTTAGGGCACGCGGCCATGTACTGGCGCGCATGGCTTTCGGACATGACGTCGCCGCCGCAAATCACGTGAGCGACGCCCTTCAGCGCGTCCATGCGAAGCTCAACGAGGAGATTGAACATCCCTGGCGTCAGATCGATGATCGTCGCGTTCGCCGCGAGGGCCGCGTCCGCAATTGCGTCGATTGACGGCGTTCCCCCCGGCACGATCGCGACCGCCCCGCCGTTCAGGATTGCGCTGCACACCTGTTGGATGCAGGCGTCGAAGGCTGGCGCCGCCGCATTGAGGGAGACGAGGTCTGGCCCGAGATCGGCGAAGTGTTGTGCCCGCACGAGGCGCGTTATGGCGCGATGGGGAAGGACGACGCCTTTCGGCCGGCCTGTCGTGCCGGATGTGAACAGGATCATCGCCGGGTCGCCGGCGTCGCAACGGTTTTGGTTTGCGTACGTCGCTAAAGAGTTTGCGTCGTCGCCCGGCCGCCATTCTGGCCGGGAGATGGCGGGACGGGAGATGATCGCGCCTGCGTCGCCCAGAAGTCGCCGCGCTAAATTCGTTTCGCAGGACAGATCGACGATCACCTTTGGCGCCAGTTCTTGGACGACGCTTTTAAGGTGAGCGACCGGATTGCCCGGATCTAAAGGCGTGAAAACGCCGCCGAGAGCGAGGATCCCAAGCTGAGCGGCGATGCTGTCAACGTCGCGTCCTGCAAGCACGCCAACGCGGTCCCCCTTTTCGACGCCGGCTTGCGCAAGAATCGTCGCGAAAACGCTCGCGCGATCGGCAAGCGCCTCATACGACACGCGTTGTTGTCCTTCGATAACCGCAGTTTTCTCGCTACGCGTGACAACCTGAGCAAGAAAACAATCCAGGATTGTCAGCGCAGGATCGAATATGGCGTGATCACCCGCATTTGGGGTGCGCCATGGCGCGTCTTTTTGCACGTTCATGATCGCCGCCAGTTCGCAGAGTCGCCAAAATGCGTTGAGGTTTGCCGTCAAGCAGCATCAATCGGTTCCCCAACCCGATAGTTAGCAATTTATTAACTTATCATATTGCTAACGCCGAACAACAGCGTTCGTCGCGGCGCTGCGTGATTGCTGATTGGATGTTTCGATCAGGCGACAGTGCGCCGTGTGAGAACGAAGCCTCGGCTCTCGCTCGGCCCGATTTCCGGATGGCTGGCGATGCGATGGGCTAGGGCTTCAATGGGCCAACTGTCGGCGATGTGATAACCGAGCGCCTTGATTTCGGCGTAAAATGCCTCCTGATCCCGGAACTGGTAGGGAACGTAGGCGGGCCCAATACGCTCGAGCGTATAGATCGCGGCTCCGCGCCGCAGCGCTACCTTGTTCAGCACAAGCGCTGGCGGACGCGCGTCGAGCGCGTCAATTAGTTCCGTAAAAGGAATATCGAGATATTGCAGTAGTCCCGAGCACAACAAGATATCGCACGGGCCCGCATCTTCAAGGCGATCGCAAAACGTTAGTTGGTCGGAGACTCCGCAGGTTTCCGCAAGGCGCCGGCCGGCGCGCGCCATTGGCGGCAAGTCATAGACGCGCCAATCGACGCCGCTCAGATCGATCAGTTCCCGGAAGGCAAAGAACTTTGTGCCGATGTGGCCGCCTGCGTCCAGAATTCGCAATCTGCCCCCGCCGACAGCGTCCGACGCCGAATTGCGGGAGTGTGCGCCAGGTTGACGAGGCGCGGTTGGGGCGTCGCGCAGACGCCGCTCGAGCCAGAACAGGATCGGATAATCCCATTCCGAAATCGCCGTCATTACGTGTTGGGAGACCGGGACCACGTCTTCGTGCTCGTATCCGGCGAGCGCTCCTTGCGGGACTGATTGAAGCGCAGCTTTATGCGTCGCGTAAGCGCCGGTGAATCTGCGCCGCCGGCGCAGCAAATGCCGCTTCGCGAGGGCCGCGCCGCAGGTGTTTGACCAGACGTCGCGCGCGGATCGGAGTTGGCGTTTGAGTTCCTGTAGCGGCCCCCGGTCCTTTTCGGACTCCGAATGCGAAATATGAGCATCGGTCATTACGCAACCACAGGTAGTATCTACAAAACCTATTAAAAATACCACACAACCCTATGTCTTTCGACCGCAAATCGCAGCGCCGGCGTTCACGATTGGGGTTCCTCAGGCGGTGCAAGGCGCGGATTGCGGCGGGCGCGCCGGAATGTATGTTGCGGCAATTGCGCAGACCTGGGGCGAAGCTGCGGGTTCGGGGAGGCGGGGCATTTATGGCGGAAGGCGGCCGACGAACCGACGCGACGGCTGAAACGGGTCGTATCGTCCTTCTCAATGACGCATCGCGGGTGCGTGGCGGGGCGACTTATCTTGCGCGCCGCCTTGCGGAGGAGCTAGCTGCGAAAGGTACGCCGGTGACCTTTATCGCGGGCGATGACGGCCGCGAAGCAAGCCCGACTGGCGTCGATGTTCTTCCGCTCAATTGCCAACGCCTTGAACATGCGACGCCATCGACGGCTCTGCTCAGCGGCATCTACAATCGCGACGCGAGAGATAAGATCCGCTGCTGGATTTCGCAAAACGACCATCCGACGACGATCTACCACCTCCACAACTGGGCGCAGGCGCTGTCAACCTCCGTATTCGACGCATTAAGGCCCGTCGCGGACCGCACCGTCATCCATGCGCACGACTTCTTCCTTGCTTGCCCGAACGGCGCATTTTTCGATTATTCACGTCGCGAGCCATGCGCGCGCAAGCCGCTCGGTGCCGACTGCCTGTCCACTCAATGCGACAAACGCAATTATGCGCACAAGATGTGGCGAGTGGCGCGCCAGCAAGTTCTCAATACGCGTCTTCGGCCATTCCTGGACGCTGCTCAGTTCGTGACGATCTATGAGCCGATGCAGTCCTACCTGCGAAAGGGCGTTGCGCCGCGCCGCATGACATCAATCACCAATCCTGTGGAGCCGTTCGGGCCGACGGCGGTGAATCCGGAAGCGCAACGTCGCTTCGCCTATATCGGTCAGATCCAGTCCCTTAAAGGCGTCTTTGAAATCGCGGAAGCGGGACGGCGCGCGAAGGCGCCGGTCGACTTCTTCGGCGACGGCCCGGCGCGCGCGGAGCTTGCCGATCGGTATCCGGAGCATAAATTCCATGGTTGGACCTCCCGGACCAAGATTGGCGAGGTCCTGCAAACCGTCCGCGCATGTATTGCTGGCACGCTGAGCCCGGAGCCATTTTGCCTTTCCGCGTTCGAAGCGCTCGCCACCGGGGCGCCATTGATCGCGTCGCGCGCCATTCTCGGAGCGCCGGCGTTGGAGGCGAGCGGCGGGGCGGAGACGTTCGATCCGACGGACGTCGCTGGACTTGCTGATCTCCTGGCCGCGTTGGCGGGCGACGATGATCGGATTGCGCGGCTCGCGGCCGCGGCGCGGCGAAGCGCAAGCCGCAATGAGGACGGACGTCTTGGCAACACGGTGGAGGCCTGGGTCGACGCGCATTGCGCCCTCTACGGGACAATGGTCGAGGACGCTGAAAGGACCGCGGCGTGATGCTTCCGACGAAGTCCTTTCTCGCTCTGGCGCTGGTCGCGGCCGCGGTCGTCGGCGGGTTGGCTTTTGCCGCGACCCTTCACTGGGGGCCGACTCGCGCCGTCTACGGAATTATCTATATGCATGCGCTGGGGTTGCGCGACGGGTACAGGCTCCATCTGGGGCAGTCCGTTTTGGCGTCTGACGGGGTTCGTCTCGCAACGGATGTTTATCTTCCTGCGCGCCGAACCGGGCCAGTTCCGACGATCCTCGTGCGTTTGCCCTATGACCGTCGCCGCTATGGCGGGGCGCTCCAATGGGCGAGGCGCTACGCGCCGAAAGGATATGCCGTTGTCCTTCAGGACATGCGCGGCAGATATGGATCCGAAGGCGAGTTCAGGATTTACGGAGATGAAGAGGCGGACGGCGTCGCGACGCTCGACTGGATCAGCCGTCAGGCGTGGTCAAACGGCCGCGTCGGCACGGCGGGGTGCTCCGCCCTCGGAGAAACCCAGCCGATCCTCGCCAAGGCGCGTCATCCCGCGCATCGCGCTGTGATTGCGGAGGCGGGGGGCGGGGCGATCGGCGTCGGCGGCGAAACGCGAGGGTATTTTGCTTCCTTTGAAGGCGGGATACCGGAATTGGCGGGCGCTGTTGGGTGGTTCCTGCGATATGGCGGACGAACCGGCGACGCCATGGGCGCTCCTGACGTCGAGCCTGCGGATGTCGTAAATGAGCTGCCGTCCGGGACGATTGTCTCGCGCCATCGCGTCGATCCGACGGGCTATGACGAGATGCTCGCGCGTTTCGAAGACAACGCCTATTGGCATGAGATGGGCTTTCTTTCTACTGAAGATCGCTTCGCCGCGCCCGCGCTTCATGTGAATGTCTGGTTCGATCCCGGCATTTCGGAAACCTTTGAAGTCGCCGAGTTGATGCGTCGCCAGGCGGATGCAGGCGCCGCCCGCGAGAACCAACCGGTGATTATCGGCCCCGGAGAACACTGCGCCCACCACTATGCGTTCGACGCCGGACGCATCGGAGATCTTGAGATCGATCCGGCCGCGCGTTTTGACTATTTCACAGTCTATGACCGTTGGTTCAATCATTGGCTTCGTGACGGGCCGGCGCCTGATTTGCCGCGCTACACGTACTATGTTCTTGGCGCCGACCGATGGGAGAGCTCCGACGTTTGGCCGCCAAAGAATGCGCGGCCTCTGGAATGGCGGCTTGCTGAAGGAGGGGTTTTGACGCGGGCAACGCCCGCCGCCGGTTCGGTTTCCTGGACCTACGATCCCATGAACCCGACGCCGTCGCTTGGCGGACCTGACTGCTGCACTGGCGAGCCTGACGCGATGTTCGGGCCGGTGGATCAGCGCGCGAACGCGGCGCGCGCGGACGTTGTCGGGTTCTATTCAGACCCGCTTGACGCGCCTATGACAATTGTCGGCGACTTGAGCGCCGAAGTGACAGTCTCGTCAGATGCGCTCGATACGGATCTTGTCGCCGTGTTGCTCGATGTCGCTCCTGACGGGTCGATGCTCGGACTGCAGCATGGGGCGTTGCGGCTTCGGTATCGTGATGGGTTTGACGCGCCGCGGCTGCTGACGCCAGGCGAGCCGGTCACCGTGTCGGTGAAACTTCGCCATATCGCGTATCGGATCGAGGCGGGCCATCGGATCGGCCTGCATATCAGCTCAAGCAGTTTCCCGCGCCTGGAGCGAAACCTGAACGCAGGAAGCGCAAATTATCTTGAGACGACGCCAGTGATTGCGCGCAATACGGTCTTTTTTGGCGGCGCTGCGGGATCGACGCTCATTCTGCCGGTTATGGATGAACGCCATGTTGAGTAGCGCCGAGGCTGATGCCGACGCCGGCGCAAACGCAGGCGCCATCCTGCGCTGCGCGGTGATCCTGCGCGATCCGACCCGCCTTTCATGCGAAGAAAGAAGACTGCTGGAATATCTTTGTACAGATGAGCGGTTCGACCTTGTCGCGATCGCCGGCAGGACGCCTCGGAAGCGGAAAGCCGCCGATCTTCTCGCGGTGATGATGCGCCTTGATGGCGCGGTGTTCGCGCGTGACCTGAAGTTTGACGCGCCGGCCTTTGACGCAGCCCGACCGTCACTTCATGTTGCGGACGGGCCTGCTCAGCTCCTGGGCGCGTCTACGGCCATCGACGTCCTGATCGATCTCGCCTTCGACGACGAGGCATTGCGTGAGTGGCGCGCGCGTATTGGGGGTGATGGGGAATGGACGAACGCGACTTATCTTCAGCTTTCCACGTATGCGCCAATGGCCGGCGTTGCCGAGACAGTGACGCGCCGGCCTGTCACCGGGGTGACGCTAACCCGTTACGTCGTATGCCGCCCAGATGGCGAAACGCTGGCGACGGGGGTCTTCAACACCAAGTTCAGCCCGGCGCTTAACAACGCGTACATTCGTGAGAAGTCGATCGACATTCTATTGCGTGAATTGACCCGGATGGCGCGCGATGAGCGCGCCGAACGACTTGCGACGTCTGAGCGCGCGCCGGAGCCAATGCTGCTTGAAACGCAAACGGATGCGCGAAAAGCGTTGCTCGCCTATCCATTCGTTCTGGCCGACAATGTCAGCCGTCGCGTGGCGCGGGTCGCGGCCGGTTCGACCGGACTGTCGCCGGCGAGGTGGACGCTTCGCCTTTTTCGCGGCGACGTGTTCGACTTCGATCCATCGACTGGAAAAGAGATAACGCCGACGGGCGGCAGTTATTGGGCGGACCCGTTCCTGTTCGAGCATAACGGCGATCAATACCTGTTTTTTGAAGACTACCCTTATGGAAGTCGACGCGGATACATCAGCGTCGCAAAGATCGGCGAGAATGGGATCGACCTGATCGGCCTGGCGCTTCAAACGCCATATCACCTGTCATATCCGTTCGTGTTTCGAGCGGGCGGCGACATCCTGATGATGCCGGAAACGAACCAGGCGCGTCAGATCGAAGTCTGGCGAGCGGTGAAGTTTCCCACCGAATGGGAGCTCGTCAGTGTTGCGCTGGAAGGACATCTGTGCGCAGACAGCGCATTGTTCGAGCATCAGGGCCGCTGGTGGCTGTTTACGAACATGGCGAGCGGCGCGCGACAGGAGCATTGCAGCGTCCTGCATCTGTTCGCTGCGGACAGCCCATTATTGACAAATCTGACGCCGCATCCGCTCAATCCCGTCGTCGTGGATTCTCGCACTGCGCGCGGTGCGGGGCGAGTGTTCCGACGTGGGGAGCGGGTCTTCAGGTTTTCTCAGTACAATGCATACGGAGAATACGGGGTCGGCGCCAACATCATGGAGATCGACCGCCTCGACCCGGAGAACTATCGCGAACGCCTCGTGCGGCGCATCTCGCCGTCATTTGATCCGACCCTTATGGGGGCTCACCATATCGATTTTTCCGGCGATCTGATCGTTATGGACGTGCGTCATCGCGCCTGGGGATTTGCGCGACGGTTTAGCGAGCTGGAGATGGCGCCGACGCCGGGGAGCCTTTCAGCTTCGACGCGCGCGCCCTGATCGCGTCAGCAAGGCTGTCGATTTCGCCCCGCGCGCGCGCCAGGAGCGCCTCGTGCGTCGCGGAATCGATGGGCTCGCGCAGCGCGTCGTCCACCCGTTGCGCAATGACGTCCGGCGACGCTTCATCAGTTGAAAGACAATACCGGCGCCGCAAAGTCATGTCGAAGAACTGATCGAGTTTCGCATTCGTGGATAACCCAATGTGGGGAATGCGATATGCATAAGCCACGATGAGCGCGTGGAGGCGATGCGCCACCACCGCGTCGCAAGCTTGAATGACGGCCGCAAGATCTGCGGGCGTTCGCGAGTGCGGAGCGATCGACAGCGCGCCATTCTGAAGCTCTTCTTGGGCGTCGCCCGTAAAG
>JBCBSQ010000003.1:0-249560 GCA_039819085.1 Pseudomonadota bacterium | reverse complement strand
CCGGCGTCGACCTTATTGAAAGGGTGGATTTCGCAATAGACGCCGATCTCGCGCAGGCGACGGGCGATGAGCTGCGTCACCTGGCTGCCGAAATCGACGATAAGGACGCTTGTCCCGGGCGCGTGCGGCGTCGAGGCCGCCGGAGAAGAAGTCGTCTGTTCCATTTACGCGAGGTAGCGGAAGCTGCGGGTCTGGACAAGACGGCGCGGCTCGGCCCCAGATTTAACCGCGTTTCAGGACCGCGATGAAAAACCCGTCGCATCGCAGCCGCGCGGGGCTGAGGCGCAATGCGCCGTCGGGCGCGGCGCATGACGAAAGCGTAGCCCGGCCATCGTCAGTCAATAGGCCGGAAGCGTCGATCTCGGCCACGGCGTCGATGAACTCAAAGCCTGACGCGTCGCGCCTGAACGCGGCGAGCCGATCCTCGTTCTCCTCCACGAAGGGGGAGCAGGTGACATAGATAAGGCGGCCGCCCGGCCGCACGAACGTCCCCGCCTCGATGAGGACGGCGTCCTGCTCGGCGATGCGCCGCGCCAACTGCTGCGGCGTCAGGCGCCATTTCGCATCCGGATGGCGTCGCCAGGTGCCGGCGCCCGTGCACGGCGCATCGACGAAGACGACGTCCATCTTGCTCTTCAAGTCATCAAGCCCGCCGTCGTCCGCGGGCGAGCTCACCTGCAGATTCCTGACGCCGGCGCGTTTGGCGCGATGGAAGATCGGCTTCAGCCGCCGCGGGTCTCGGTCATAGGCGTAGAGTTGGCCGGTGTTCTCCATCATCGCCGCGAGGGCCAGCGTCTTGCCGCCGCCGCCAGCGCAATAGTCCAGAACCTGCGCGCCTTTCACATCGCCCGCCGCGGCGGCGGCGATCTGACTGCCGAGATCCTGAACTTCGACCCAGCCCTTGTTGAAGGCGGGGATGACCGTCACGGCGGGCGCCTTCTCGCTCGGGGCGGGCGCAGCGATCCGGGCGGCGTTTGCGAGGTAAGGAATCCTCTCGCCACGGACGGCTTTCAGCGCCGCGAGCGCCTTTTCCGGCGTCGCCTTCAGCGTGTTGAGCCTGAGGTCAATATCGGCCCGCTCGGCGAAGCCCGCCGCTTCCACGCCCGCCGCGTCGCCGAAGGCGCGCTCGAACATGGGGCGCGTCCAGTCAGGTATGTCCCGCACGCCGTCCGCCGGCGATCCGTCACCAGCGGCGAGCGCCGCATGATCGGCCTGCGTGAGCGGACCGGGTCCATGCTCATCCGCACACGCCTCTTCGATTTCTTTTCGATCAAGCCGCCACAGGCCGGCGAGCGCCGCGATCACCAGACCCCGCGCGCCATCATCCCCGGCGGCGAGGGCGAGCGATCCACGCCGCCTCAAAACGTCAAGGCAGAGCCCTGAAATCCAGGCGCGGTCCTTCGCGCCGGCGTAGCGCGCGCCGCGCGCCCAGTCGGCGATACAGGTTTTCAGGGGAACGCGCCGCGTCTCGAAATCCGAGAGAATCTCGATCGCCGCGGAAATCTTGCCGCCTGGCCGCACGGAGAAAAACCTTACCGCTTGCGACGCCGTTACGACGGCGTCGGATAATTCGGCGCCTCGCGCGTAATCTGAACATCATGAACGTGGCTTTCACGCAGGCCGGCGTTCGTGATCCGCACAAAGCGCGATTTCTCCTGCATTTCGGCGACGCTCGCCGCCCCGACATAGCCCATGGAGGCGCGCACGCCGCCGACAAGCTGATGCAGGATCGGCCCGGCCGGTCCCTTGTAAGGCGTTTGACCTTCTATCCCTTCCGGCACAAGCTTCATCTGCTCTTTCACATCCGCCTGGAAGTAGCGATCGGCCGAGCCGCGCGCCATCGCCCCGATCGACCCCATGCCGCGATAGGATTTATACGGACGGCCCTGATACATGAAGACTTCACCCGGCGCCTCGTCGGAGCCTGCGAGAAGCGAGCCGATCATGACGACGTCCGCGCCGGCCGCGATCGCCTTGGCGACGTCGCCTGAATATTTGACGCCGCCGTCGGCGATGACGGGCACGCCCGCCTCACGCCCCGCCCGCGCCGCATCCATGACGGCCGTCAGCTGCGGCACGCCGACGCCGGCGACGATTCGTGTGGTGCAGATCGAGCCGGGTCCGATGCCGACCTTCACTGCGTCAGCGCCCGCATCGATCAGCGCGCGCGCGCCGTCATAGGTCGCGACATTGCCGGCGATAACTTGCGTCGCGTTCGAGGTCTTCTTGATGCGGCTGACTTGCTCCAGCACCTTGTCGGAATGGCCGTGAGCCGTGTCGATCACAACAACGTCGACGCCGGCGTCAACAAGCGCCTCGGCTCTGGCGAACCCGTCCTCGCCGACGCTCGACGCCGCCGCGACGCGCAGGCGCCCCTCTGCGTCTTTGGTCGCATTCGGATGCGTCTGCGCCTTGTCGATGTCCTTGACGGTCACGAGCCCGATGCAGCGATATGCGTCATCGACGACGATCACCCGCTCAATCCGCCGCTGATGCAGGAGACGGAGGATTTCCTCCTGGCTCGCACCCGGCGAAACGGTGGCGAGATCGTCCTTGGTCATCAGGTGCGAGACGGGCTGCTTCAAATCCGTTGCAAAACGCATGTCGCGGTTCGTCAGAATACCGACAAGCTTGCCGACGCCATTGGCGTCCGGGTTCTCCACCACCGGAAAGCCGGAGATTTTCTTTTCCGCCATGATGGCGCGCGCTTCCTCAAGCGTCGCGTCAGGAGGAAGCGTCAGCGGATTGACAACCATGCCGCTTTCGAACCGCTTCACCTGACGCACCTGCGCGGCCTGTACGTCTACGGAGAGATTGCGATGGAGAACGCCGATGCCGCCATTCTGCGCCATCGCGATCGCCATGGCGCTCTCGGTGACGGTGTCCATCGCGGAAGAAACAATCGGGATGTTGAGGCTGATCTCGCGGGTGAGGCGCGCCCGTGTGGAGACCTCGGAGGGTAGCACCGAGGACGGTCCCGGCTCCAGGAGAACGTCATCAAACGTCAGCGCGTCACGGATTTCCATCGTCACTCTCCGAACCTCGAGGGAATTGAAAAAGGAACCGCCTCGATGGTCGGTTCAGGCGCGCCGATCGCATCGACAGCGGCGCGCATCCTGCCGCGGCGGCCAAGCGCCTCGTCGGCGAATTCAACGATGCGGGTGTTCGGCGAGGCGGTGGGCGAGGCGGCGCGGATCGCCTGCGCGATCTCCGTCTCATCCGCCTGCGGATTGTGAAGGCACGCGGCGATGAACGCCGTCGCCGTTGAGCGCGAGACGCCCGCCCAGCAGTGAACGACGAGCGTCTCCGCTGGCGACCAGCCCTCAAGGAACGAGATAAGCCCCGTCACATGATCGCCATGGGGCGCGGTGAGGCCGGGCGTTTCCTCACGCACGTCATGCGCGGCGATGCGATGCGCGTGCGGGTCGTCGAGGCCTTCCACCTGCGGGAAGACATCGCCAGGCGATAGGAGACTGACGAGCCGCGCCGGCTTTTCGCGCGCCGCGACATCATGGACTTGGGAGAGCGGCGAGACCCAGATTTTCATGGCGCGTCTCCTTTGTCGCCCCGAAACCCCGTCGCGACCACATACTTCTCGGAACTCTCCGCGCGGCTCGCCTTCGGCTTGGCGTGGCGTACGGAGGAAAAATTCTGCTTCAGTTTTGTGAGAAGATCGCCTTCCGCTCCGCCCTGGAACACCTTGCAGACGAACGCGCCGCCAGGCTTCAAGACGTCAAGCGCAAAGTCGAGCGCTGTCTCCGCAAGCGCGACGACGCGCAGATGGTCCGTCGCGCGATGGCCCGTGGTCGGCGCCGCCATGTCCGACAGGACAATGTCCGCCGGCCCGCCCAGCGCCGCTTTCAGCTTCTCCGGCGCAGCCTCGTCCAGGAAATCCATTTCCAGGATTTCTGCGCCCGCCACCGCCGGCGTCGGCAGATAGTCGATGCCGACCACCGTCCCGGCGCCGCGCTGCACCGCCACTTGCAGCCAACCGCCCGGCGCGCAGCCAAGATCAACGACCGCCGCGCCGCGCGACAAAAGTCCGAACTTGTCATCAAGCTCAATCAGCTTGTACGCCGCCCGAGAGCGGTACCCTTCGGCCTTCGCCCGCGCGACGAACGGATCATTTAGCTGGCGATCGAGCCAAAGGGTCGAGGAATGCTTGCGGTAGCGGCCCGTGACGACGTTGACCCGCATGCCGCGATGGCCGGTCGACGCAACATCTTCCGTCTGCGACGACGCCTTCGCCTCGCTGCGCCTCTTTTTTGCGGCCGCCTTGGCGGTGGACAGCCCGCGCTTCTCAGCCGGCGCGCCGAGCGCCGTGTCGCTCTTTAAAAGGTTGGAGGCGCGTTTGCCGCGCGCGCGCGTCGACTTTCCGCCGGCCGTTCGCTTGCCGGCGCCGCTCGTCGGAGAAGAGGAAGGACGTCGCGCCATAGCGCGGTATAGCGAACCCGCCGCGCGGGTCAAATGCGCACTTTAGCGTATCCGCCAAGCCAATCAAACGCCGCTGTCCACCGCCGCTTTTTTGCCCTTGCGGCGACGCGCCGCGGCGCGGCGTCGTGAGCGGGCGGCGGCGCGCTTGCGCTTCTTCGCAGCTTGCCGGTCCTCTTCCATCAGCCCGATCAGAATCCCCTCCCGCAGGCCCCTGTCGGCGACGCGAATGCGCTCCGACGGCCACAGCTGCAGGATCGCTTCAAAGATCGCGCAGCCGCACACGACAAGGTCAGCGCGGTCCGGGCCAATGCATGGCTCCGCCGCGCGGCGCTTCAGACCCATGGCGCGCAGTTTCTCGCTGACGTCGCGCGCCTCGTCAGCCGTCAGCCAAAGCCCGTCAACAGCGTCGCGGCGATAACAGGACAGGCCGAGGTGAACGCCCGCAAGCGACGTCACGGTGCCGGACGTGCCGAGTAAGTGCCCCCGGCCTTCGGCAAAAATCCGCGCAAACGCCTCTGGCGGGCCAAGCGCGCGCAACTCGTCCGCCATCGCCGCCACGATGCGGTCATACGTCTCACGGCTGACCTCCGCGCCGCCCCAGCGCTCCGACAGGGTCACTACCCCATTAGGCGCAGACATCCAGGCGGCGAGATCAAACCGCGACTCGCCCTCGCCGCTATTCTTGGTCAGGAACGACAATTCGGTCGACCCACCGCCGATATCAAAGACAATCGCGCCGTCGACGCAGGGATCTATCAGGTCGCGACACCCGGCCGCGGCGAGACGCGCCTCCTCTTTCGTCGAAATGACTTCGAACTCAATCCCGGTCTCCCGCCGCACGCGGGTCAGAAACGCCTCGCCGTTCGCAGCGGACCGACAGGCCTGCGTCGCAATGCATCGCTGACGGACGACCCCGCGACGCGCCATCTTCTGGGCGCAGATCTTCAACGCCTCGACCGCCCGGTCCATCGCCGCGTCGGACAAGGCGCCGGCGGCGGCGACGCCTTCGCCCAATCGGACGATCCGCGAAAACGCGTCGACCACTCGAAATCCATCCTTAGACGGAGCCGCGACCAGAAGTCGGCAGTTATTCGTACCAAGATCAAGTGCGGCGTAGGGGCCCGCGCCACGCGACGACTGCGCGGACCGCGCAGCCGGGTTCGGGGACTTAGCTCGACGGCCCTTAGGGCTTCGCTTCGCGCCTTCCGCAGGCGCGGCGCCATTTGGTGATGTCTCGCTTGGCGCCGCCCCGCCAGGCGCCGTCTCTCCAGGCGCCGGCTCGGCCTGGGGATCGCCCTCCCCAGGCAGTTCCGATGGACGGCCCAAGTAGGCGGTCCGCGGCGTCTCTCGCCCCGTGTCCATTCGCTTGCGTCCTCGCAGTTGACGCCGACACAAGGGGGCGTCTTTTGCAACGGATGTTAGCGGGGCGAAGGCGGGGAAAGCAATCGGCGGAATTGGCGCGGAAGTGCGACACTTGAGGCGGGTCGTGGCTCCGTCAACGCGCCATCAGCGCCAGAGCCAGAGCGAGAGAAAGGGCGCTGCGGAAAAAGGGGGCGTCGGCGATCTAGTAGATCGCCGACAGGCTGTCGAAGCGCGCCGCGAGATTGCGCTGCGCCTCCTCTTCGGCGCCGCCGCGCGCATTCTGATCGAACGCGCTTTGAGGCTTCGGGCCTATCGCCATCGCCGCCGCTAGGGCGGCCATCGCCGCCAGGAGCGCGATCTCGAGCGACGCCGCGCGGCGCGGTCGGGCGGGATTTCGCACAGGTTCGAACATCTTACGCCCGCCCCGCTTCAAGGTCGCGAAACTCGCGCCTCAAGCGATATTCAGATGACGTCACGACCTTCTCCATGTCGGCGATGCGCGCGTCGATTGCGCGGAACCGATGCTTCAGCTCATTCAATGTCGCCTTTGGCTTGACGGAGTAGGTTCGCCAGAACCGCTCCTCCTCCGGCGACGCGTAGCTCGGCCCGAAGCCCCGCTCAGGCGGAATGAAGACCGCCATTGCGCCGTAAACGAAGATCGGCATCGGGAAGAAAAACACCGTCGACAGAATAAACGCCAATCTCAGATGCTTGGTCCGCCAGCCGAAATAGTCCGCGAGACCCGCGCAAACGCCTGCGACCTTGCCGCGGCGCGTGTTGCGACGCAGGCGGTGTGGATTGGGCCCGGGTCCCGGTTCGCCGGCGCGGCGGGCGTATTCGTCGTGCGGCCCGCCGTCGCCATAGTGGTGATGGTGATGATGGTGATGGGTGTGCCGACCTTTAGGCATCGCCGCCTCCACGATAAGCAGGCGCCGGCCGATAGTCGGCGTCCCGATATTCCTTGTCCTCATCAGACGCCCGCCAGTCGGGCGCCTCCTTGTCGAGGATCCGCTCCAGCGTTTCGACGCGGCGCTCCAGGCGCTGCGCCGTTCGCCAGAGGTCGTCCACAAGCCGTTCGTCGTCCGCGGTTGGGGTCTTCATCTTCCGCCACTCAGTTATGTAGTGGAAGACAATACCCGGCATCCCGACAAACAGGATCGCGCAGATGACAATTGCTATGACGCCTTCATCCATGGGTTCGCCCCTCTCCTCCGATTAGTTGACCTGCGGACCGCCGCGAGCGGCGACGCGCTGGCGCAGAGCCTCAAGCTCGGCGTTAATATCGTCCTCGGCTTCAAGCTCCTTGAACTCGTCGACGAGCGTCTTCGGCCGGGCAGCGCCGCCGGGGCCCGTTCCCAAGACAAAGCTCTCGGCCTCGGACTCCAGCTCCTCGATCTTGCGCTCCCAGTGTTCATAGCGGGCGAGCGCGTCATCGATGCGGCCGTCATGGACCTGGCGGTTGATCCGCACGCGGTCGGACGCCGCCGTATGGCGATACTCCATCGAGCGCTGCTTGGCCTTCGCCTCTTTCAGCTTCGTTTGCAGCTTCAGAAGATCGTCATTGGTCTTCGCAAGCGTCGCGTCGATCGACTTTAGATCGTCGTCGAGAAGGCGCGCCATTTCCTGCGCTTCGCGCTTCGCGGCGACCGCGCCACGGGCGAGGTCTTCGCGGCCCTTGGAGATCGCAAGTTCAGCCTTGCGCTCCCATTCCAGAACGCGCGCGTCGAACTCGGCCTTTTTGCGCTCGCCTTCCTTTTTGTCGGCGATCGCCTTGGCGGCGCGCGCGCGCACTTCGACGAGCGTGTCCTCCATCTCCTGGATGATCAGCCTGACAATCTTTTCCGGATCTTCGGCCCGGTCGAGCATCGAATTGATGTTCGAGTTTACGATATCGCTGAGGCGGGTGAAAACTCCCATGTCAAACCTCCCTTAAAGAATGATCGCGCCGGCGAGAAAGCCGAGGAAAAACGCGCCCCAGGCGAAACCCTGTCGTGAACGCATCACACGCGCCCAACGGCGCTCCCAATAGTCGTCGCGGGCCCGCTCGTAGCGGTCGTAGCGATAGTCGTCGCCGTAACGTGACGTGGTCATCTTAAGTCCTTCTTCATCGCCGGGCGGCTGACGGGTCCCATGCCCGTCGCGCCCGCAGGTGGTGCCCTCGTATCCCGCGGAACCCCGCGGGGGCCGGCGGTCGGCTTAACCGTGATCCGCCGTTCGCTTATCCCTATGCGAGATCGGCGCCAGTTTGCCGGTAGTCCTATAACTATATGTTTTTGCTACCTTATTGTCCTCACGCCGAATTTCGGCCATACGGATCTTGGTCTTTTTCCCCAGTCGTTATGGCATTTTTCACGCCACTATGGTATTTTTCACCCATGGAGCCGTTCCGACGTCCGCCCGACCTGATCGGGGAATCGCCCGCCTTTCTCGACGCCCTCGCCCGCGCCTCAGCGGCGGCGGCGCTCGACCGGCCGCTCTTGCTCGTCGGCGAGCGCGGGTCCGGCAAGGAGCTCCTGGCGGAGCGCGTCCACTTTCTGTCGCCGCGCTGGGAGGGGCCGTTCGTGAAGCTGAACTGCGCGGCGCTTTCCGAGGAGCTGCTCGATTCTGAGCTGTTCGGCCACGAGGCGGGCGCGTTCACCGGCGCCACCAAGCGGCGGATCGGGCGGTTCGAACGCGCGGAAGGCGGCACGCTGTTCCTTGATGAAATCGCGAGCGCGTCCCTCCGCACCCAAGAGAAACTCCTGCGCGTCATCGAATATGGCGAATTCGAGCGCGTCGGCGGCGAGCGGACGCTGGAGGTCGACGTCCGGGTTGTGGCGGCGGCGAACGTCGACCTGCCCGCCCTCGCGGCGAAGGGCGACTTCCGCGCCGACCTCCTCGATCGGCTCGCCTTCGACGTCGTCCCCGCCCCGCCCTTGCGCGCGCGCAAAGAAGATATTCCCCTGCTGGCGGCGCATTTCGGCGGCCGGATGGCGGTCGAAATCGAAGCTGAGTTTCCGGGGTTCACGCCGGCCGCGATGGCGGCGCTAACCGCGCACGACTGGCCCGGGAATGTTCGGGAGCTGAAGAATGCGGCGGAACGCTCCGTTTACAGATGGCTGGCGGACGACCGGGACGGGCCTGTCGACGAGGTTATCGTCGACCCCTTCGACACAGGATATCGGCCGCCCGCCGCCCTGTCCGATGCGCCGTCCACCCCAACGCCGCCGCCCGTCGACCCAGCGCTCAGCCCAGCCGATCCGCCGTTGGATTTGCGCGCGCGCCTCGACGCCATCGAACGCGAGTTCGCCGTGGGCGCCCTCGCCCGGACCGGCGGCAACCAGAAACGCGCGGCCGAAGCGCTTGGCCTCACCTATGACCAACTGCGCGGGATCATCCGGAAACATGATATCCCCACCGACCGTCGCATCCACGTTGTCGCACAGGGCTAAAAAAACCGCTTGCTCCTGACCTTGGGTCAGCCGCTAGCGTGCCATCATGACCAGGGATCGACACTTAAGCATCGGCGAAGCGGCGGCCGCGACCGGACTCACTGAGCGGGCGCTCCGGCTTTATGAAGCGCGCGGATTGATCGCCCCCGCCCGCGACGCCTCGGGCCGGCGCGCTTATGGCGCGGACGACATGCTTGCTCTTGCGCGGATTGCGGCGCTGAAGCGGGCGGGGTTTTCGCTCGCGGCCATTGGCGAGCTTCTCGCCGAAGGCCGCATGGACGCGGCGATCCTGATCGACGCGCAGCTCGCCGCGCTGACCGCCAAGCGCACCGACCTCTCACGCTCAATCGCCTCGCTTGAACGCGCCAAACGCCGTCTCGCCGATGGCGAACCGCCGACCATCGACGATCTTTGCGACCTCATCAGAACAGGAGATCACGCCATGTCCGCCGACCAGTGGAAGAAAGTATACGACCGTTACTATACGGAGGAAGAGCAGGCCGAATGGGCCGCCGCCAAGGAAAAAATGAGCGAGAGCTGGTCCGAGCAAGACTACGCCCGGTACGGAGAGAAATGGGAAGATCTTGGACGGCGCATCGCAGAAGCGCTGCCGCTCGACCCGCGCTCCAACCGGGCGCAGGCGTTCCTCGCCGAATGGGACGCGCTTTTAAAGCCCTTCATGGCCGCCGCAACGCCGACCATGAAGGAGAACGCCGGTCGGCTCTGGGACAACGCCGAAGAATGGCGCGGCGAGGTGGACACCACAATTTCGCCGGAGGTTTTCGCCTTCATCAAGTCTGTGGCCGAAGCGAAAGACGGCTGAGCAGAATTCCTTGTCCGATGCGCACGGCTGGATCGCCCCAAACCTCGCTGGGACCGCATCCAACGATCGCTAACGCCTCACCATTTCATCATTGGCAGAGGATTGAAGATCCCGCCTGAAAGGACGTGCCGCAGCGCTCGCCGGTTGAGAAAATCATGAAAGCCGGCGTCCGGGAATTCGCTCGCGATTGCTCTACGATAGTCCTTATTGCGATCAAAAGGAATGAAGCCAAACGTGAACGCGCTCCAATCCGCATTGCGGAAAGCGAGCACAAGAGGGTCGCTTGTCTTGAGCGCGCCTCGGAAAATCTTGTGGTGCCAGAAGATCATATCGGCCACCCGATCGGCCTTTTCGCCATGGCCACTGGCGGCGCACCAGTCGCGGGCTAGCGCGATCGAGGGGTCGATATAGTCAATTCGATCGTCTGTCCAAAGAGCGATATCATGAAACGCAACGGCAATCGCCACAGCCGCATCGTCCTCAGGCGTCAGATCCATGAGCGCCCGCACGATGTTGTAGACGGTGAAACAATGGTTCCGGTATCCGACGAATTGCTCACCAATGGTCGTCCGGTGCTTATCGAGCAGGTCGTCGATTAGCGGGTGGGCCGTCGCCACGGAAAACGAAGTCGATACAGCCATCAGCACAGCCCCTTTTGATCGCCATCAGAATAGACGATGGCGGCGCGCCGGATCCAATCACTTTATGCTTTGAGAGTTTTGTTGAGATTTTCGTTGAATGTTATGGCCGGGGCCGACGCCCAGCCAGCGCCGCGCCGGCCAAATTCGACGCCGTCTGATGCTGCGCAGATTTCGCGCGCCACCTTGGACCGTGCGCCGCCTTGGACGACGCATCTTTCTCTGCTTTGGGCCGACGTTATATGTTCACCGCGTGGATGGGTAGAAGAGCCAGCTAAAATTCATGTCGAAGCTTACGCGCGTCATCATTCTTCCAGCTGCGCTATGCTCATTCGGCGTTGCGGCCGTCTCGTTTGCGAGCCCAACCCCAGCGCTCGCCGGCGATCTTGACTGGCTTGAAGGCTGTTGGGTGACGCAAAGCGGCGAGACGCGCGAAGTCTGGGCGCGCGGCGCCGAGACTCTCCTGTTTGGGTACAATGTCGCGTCGAAAGATGGCGCGGTGGGCTTTTTCGAACAGTTACGCCTGGAGAAACGCGAAGACGGCTGGGCGTATTTCGCCTACCCGCGAGGGGAGAGCCCCACCCGCTTCAATGAGACGATCGCGGGGCGCGCCTGGATCGAGTTTCGAAACCCGTCTCACGACTTCCCGCAGCGTATTCGCTACGCGCTGGAGGGCGACGTCTTACGCGCGGAGATCTCGCTTGCCGACGGCGAGGACGCGCGCGCATGGCTTTATGCTTCGTGTAACGACTGATCCGAGCGTACCGACTGAGCCGGCGCTTACGCCGTCACCGCGCCTTCATGGATGACATCGTCAGTGGCGAGGAGTTCGTGCGCCTTGACCGAGGGCAGCTCCTTCAGCCGATCGTAGATGTCAGCGAAATCGCGGTCGCACTCCTCAAACAAGTGGTCGAAGGAATCGATCACGAAATAGGTCTTCTGGAAGTCGTCAACCATGTACTCCGTACGCAGCGCGCGCTCCAGACTGAAGCGGACGCGGTGCGGCTTTCGGCTCTCCACGGAGTAAACTGTCTCATCTTTCGAGGACAGCATGCCTGCGCCGAAGGCGCGCAGTCCTTCCGGCGTTTCGATGAGGCCAAACTCGACGATGTACCAGTAGAGCCGCGCCAGCATATTGGTCGCGCCGTGCTCAATCGCCTTCGGCCCGCCCTTACCGTACTTTTCCATATACGCCGCAAAAGTCGGGTTCGACAAAAGCGGCACATGTCCGAAAAAGTCGTGGAAGATGTCCGGCTCGACCAAATAGTCAAGTTCGTCCTCACGACGGATCCACCAGGCGACGGGGAAACGCCGGTTGGCGAGGTGATCGAAAAACGCGCCATCCGGAATAAGCCCTGGAACAGCCACGAGCGTCCACCCGGTCGCCTCCATCAGCACCTTGTTCGCATCTTCAAGGCGCGGAATCCCCTCGCCCGCATTCAGCGCCTCAAGGCCCTCAAGGAAAGCCGGCGCCGCATACCCCGGCAACAGCGTCCTCTGACGGTTATAGAGGAACCGCCACCGCGCGTGCTCTTCCTCCGTATACGTTTCCCAGGGCAGGTCGACGGTGTAGTCGGCCTTCGCGACCTCATAGTCGCCGCGCAGGGCGTGCGTCGTGTTGGCGTCGAAGGGGTTGCCGTCTTTCGACAACGCGGCGTCAGCGGGCGGTGTGATCGCTTGATGTTCCATGGCGTCAGCATACCTCGCCCTTGACGGGAAATTTCGCCAAATTTACCCCTTGACCCGCAGATTGCAGTATATTCTCGATGAAAGTGAGTGTTTCGCGGGAAATTCTTCGAAATGGATGATATCGACCGACGCATCATCGCCGTCCTGCAGGCGGACGGACGCAGGACCAACGCCGAGCTCGCCGTGGCGGTCGGCCTCTCCACATCGGCGGTCCACCGCAGGGTGCGCCAGCTTGAGGAGGAAGGGACCATCGCCGGCTACCGCGCCATCATCGATCCGCAAAAGGCCGGTCTTTCCGTGCTCGGCTATGTCTCCGTCAAGATGGACAGCCACGACCCGGCGCTTCTCGACCAGTTCGTCGCAGGCGTCGACGCGATCCCTGAGATCGTCGCCTGTTATGCGATCTCCGGCGGCGGGGACTATCTCCTGAAAGTGGTCGCCGCCGACATGGAGGCGTTCGCCGACGTGGCGCTGAAGCGGCTCGTGCGCCTGCCCGGCGTGAAGGATTCTACGACAAACTTCGTCCTCGGAACAGTCAAGCGCGAAGGCGCCTGGCCGGTTTAGAGAGCCTATTAGTCCGTCTCGGGATTCGCCTGCAGGCGGTTGATCCAGTCATCCAACGCTTCGCCGATCTTCGTCGGCTGCGTTTCCTGAATGTAGTGGAGCCCCGAGCCCACGAACGCCGTCTCCATGCGCGGCAGGTCGCGCCTCAACCCGTCGACGATCTTCGGGCGCATGATCATTCCGGGCTCGGCGTAGACCAGTAGCAGAGGCGTATCGGCGCCTCTCAGCCATTCGAAGTTATCGCCAATGCGCTTCACATTGTCCGCTGGCGCTCCATCAAGAGGGATTTCAAAGGGCCATTGCGCTACGGGGCGCCGCGACCGTTCGGTCGGGAACGGCGCGCGGTATGCGGCCATTTCAGCTTCGGAGAGATCACGGCCCGCCATCATCGGCAGCAGTTTCTCCACGAAGTAGTTGTCCTCGGCGTTGATTTTGTACCCGGCGTCCGGATCGCGAAACCGGCTAAAAATGAACCGCGCAGCAGGGTCCGCATCTTTCAAGGACATCGGCATCATCACGGCCTCCATGAAGGCGAGCCCCCGCACATTATCCGGGTGGCGGGCCGCATAGTCGAGCCCGAGGCCGCCGCCCCAGTCATGCAGCACCAGGACGATATCTTTGAGGTTCATGACCTCAATAAAACCCTGGAAATACTCGGCGTGCTCCGCGAAGCGATAGGCGATGTCGGGCTTGTCGCTCCCGCCCATGCCGATCAGCTCCACGGCGATGACCCGTCCGCGATCCTCAAGATGCGGAATGATATTGCGCCAGAGGTAGGCGTTGGTCGGATTGCCATGGACAAGGAGGATCGGCGCCCCGTTCGGATCGCCCGCCTCCACATAGGCCATGCGCGCGCCGTTCACCTCAACAAAGCGGCGCTCAAACGGAAACGCAGTGGAAATGTTCGCCTCAACGTTCTTCGCCTTCGGCGCGATGACGGGAAGCGCCTGCAGGCAGGCGCTGAGGGAAGCCGCGAGCGCGGTCGCGGCGGCGAGTAAGATGAACTTCTTCATACGGCGTCTCCAAGGGGCGCAATCTGGCGCGAGGCCGCCGTTCAGTAGGGCTTTCGTTTTTGCTCGAAAATAGCCAAATTTGGCGAAGCGCTGAACACTTATGAACAGCAAGGCCCTTACTTTGGATTGGGAAGACGCCAAATACTTCCTCGCAGCCTTTCGCGAGGGCTCTTACTCCGCAGCGGCCGAACGCCTGTCGGTCAGCCATTCGACGGTGCGTCGACGGATTGGCGCGCTGGAGGCGGCGCTTGGGGCGCGCCTGTTCGCGACGCATCAGAACGGCCTGACCGCAACCGACGCGGCGCACGCTGCGGCGCCCCTCGCCGAACGGCTTGAGGCGGCCGCGACGGCGCTCGAGACCAGGGTCTCCGGGGACGCGCGGGAGATCGCAGGTTCGCTAAAAGTCACCGCCGTTGACGGGCTCCTCGACCTTCTCGCAAACGCCATCGCCGAATTCTCTTCGCGCCACCGGAACATCGACCTGACAATCAATACGGAAAACCGCGTTCTCGACCTTTCCCGGCGCGAGGCCGACGTCGCGATCAGGCTGACGAATGCGCCAGGCGAGACGCTCTTTGGGCGGAGAATTGGACGGATCGCATACGCGCCCTACGCCGCGCGCGCGCTGGTCGACGCGTCGGATGGCGAACCGAGAAACCTGCCCTTTATCCTCTGGGACGCAAGCGCGGAAGCGGAAGGTACGGAAATGTGGTATGCGGAGTGGTCAGGCGGCCGCGCGCCCGCCGCGCGCGTCACTGACTCGCGAACGCTTGCGGCTCTCGCAGTGGCGGGGCTCGGTGGCGCGGCCCTGCCTTTAGCGATCGGCGAACGGCTCGGCCTCCAGCGCATTGGGCCGGCGATTGACGGCTTTGACACTGACGTCTGGTGCCTTTGCCACCATGATTTGCGTTATTCCGACCGCGTCAGGTCTTTCATGGAGGCGATGGCGGACGGCGCGGAGAAGGCGTTCGCGACGCGCTAGCGCCTCGCGCCGCTACCCCTGTTTCTCCCAGCGGCCGGCCTCGTTCTGGCGCCAATAGGTCGCGTCGTAATCCGTTCCGCGCAGACCCTTCCAGAGCGCGCGGGCGGCCGCGAGACCTTCTTCATCAGCGCCGTCGAAGATTAGGACGCATCGTTCGTAAGCGGATATTTCGTCAGGGTCGAGTTCCGCCCGATCGACGACGAAGAGAAGATCCGCCGCATTTGGGCGCTCGCGTCCTGTCGTCAGCCAGACCGGCTGGCGCGCGGCGACGTCCGGGTCCGGATCAGCGGAATGCGGCAGGAAGCTTTCATCGCGATACGTCCAGAGCGTCTCGTCGAGATAAGAGACCGTCTCGGAGGCGCCTGCGCGCACCACCGCCTTCCAGCCGCGTTGAAGCGTCTTCTCCAGAAGACCCGGCAGGACGGTCTCCAGCCGCGCGCGTTCCAGGTGATAGAACAGAACTTCCGCCATCAGACGTCCGTCTCCCAACGCCGTTAGCCTTCCGAAGGCCCGCAGTTCTCAAGTTTTTTCTTCAGCGCCTCGTTTTCGCGCTCAAGCTCCGCGACGCGCTCGCCGACCACCGCGCGGATCTCCTCCGCCGTATAGCGCGGCGTGATGAACTGCGGACAGTTCCAGTCGAACGCCTCCACTTCGATGACGAAGAGCCGCTCCACGCGCCCCTCGCCTTCGAAATGCAGCCGCGCTGCGAGGTCAGCGTTGTCCGCCGCCGGCGTCACTATGGTCCGTCCAAGGATCTTCAGCCGCGCCCGGTTCGGATAGTCCATCAGGAAAAGCGACGTGCGCGCATCTTTTGCAAGGTTGCCGGTCGAGACATATTGCCGATTGCCGCGATAGTCAGCGAAGCCGAGCGTCGTTGCGCCCAGCGTCTTCAGGAACCCGGCCGGCCCGCCGCGATGCTGAACATAGGGCCAGCCCTCCTCGTTCACCGTCGCCATGTAGAAGGAATCGCGCGCGGCGATGAATGACGCCTCTCGCTCGGTCAAGCCCGCCGGCGCGGGCGCAGCCGTCATCCGGGCGTATGCTTCGCGCGAGCCCATGCGCTCCTGCTCGGCCCTCACGCCTTCGGTGAACATGATGTCGCCGAAATGCCGCATCGCCCGCTCCTTACTTTGTTTCAGCTCGCCCGGATTCTAACGCGCCGCGCGGCCGAGTCGACCGGCGCCCTGGCGCGGGCGCGCAGCAATCTCATCGAACAGCTGAAGGCCAGACCGCAGGCCGACGACCGCCTCACCTGCGCGTTCTTCATCGAACACCCTTGCAGGGCCTTTACAGTGGACCCATCGGCCGCTTGCGACCGACAGGCTCTTTGACAAGTGAATGTTTATGGGGCGCGGGCGCTCACCCGCCGATCAGCGCGTCGTGCAGCGTTTCGGCGACGCCCGGCGGCGGCGGCACGTCGTCCGGCACAAAGAAGTCCGGGAAAAGCTTCGTCGACGGATCGACGCGGTACTTCTCAAAGTCCCGGACGCCGTTCTCATAAAGGAAGGTGTCGTCAATGATGAAGTTGCCGGTGAACTCGCGGCTCGGCTTTGTCAGCATCATGTGCGCCGCGTCGGAGAGGATCTCCACCGTGCGCGAGCCCTTGATCATGGCGTCGCCGCCAAGCGCGAACTCCACCGCAGCCGTCGCGATCGCCGTCCGGGGCCAGAGCGCGTTGCAGGCGACGCCGTCCTTCCGGAACTCTTCCGCCATGCCGAGGACGCAGAGCGACATTCCGTATTTCGCCATGGTGTAGGCGACGTGGGGCGCGAACCATTTAGGGCTCATGTCGAGCGGCGGCGACAGCGTCAGCATGTGCGGATTGTCGGCTTTCTTCAGATGCGGGACGCACTTTTGCGTCACCAGGAACGTGCCGCGGGAATTGATCTGATGCATCAGGTCCCAGCGCTTGACCGGCGTGTCGAGCGTGCCGGTAAGCGAAATCGCGGACGCGTTATTGATGCAGATGTCGATGCCGCCGAAGGTCTCCACGGTCTTGGCGACCGCCTCGTCGACCAGCTCCTCCGAACGGATGTCGACGATCAGCGGCAGCGCCTTGCCGCCCGCCGCCTCGATCTCCTCCGCGGCGGTATAAATTGTACCCGGAAGATGTTTGTGCGGCTCGGCGGTCTTCGCGGCGATGGCGATGTTGGCGCCGTCCTCAGCGGCCCGCTTGGCGATGGCGAGGCCGATGCCGCGGCTCGCGCCGGTGATGAAAAGCGTTTTGCCCTGCAAGCTGGTCATGGTGTTTCTCCTCGACAGCAACGACCTAGAATTCTGGCTTCAATTTAGAGTAGCGCAGACTTCGCATCCGCATGACCTACCAACAAACCAACATTACTCGGCGGCCCTTCGCATGCCTCAGCATTCTCTTGAATCAACCGCGCCGAAAATATTTTCACTGCTCCGGGAGAGAAATAGCAATCAAAACATTCTTCCGTCGGCGCTGCACTAAACATCGCGGCATCCGACGGTCCACCACTAGCCATAAACCGATCCGCAAATGCTTCTTGAAGTAGTCCAATGCGACCCGTAGCAGCATCGATCGAAGAAAAACGTACGACTCGCCAATCCATAATGCCTCTCTGCACTAACTTCTGACTTTCTCGGCGACCGCCATCCCCAACACATGTCGCGTCAGCGCGACTTCGGGGAGGAACATAACACGGATGATGCGCGCCGGGACCATGAGCGACAGCGCCGCGGGCAGGATGATCCCGAGAACGCGCACGACCGTGTCAGGCGACAGGGTCCAGACGGTGAACGCCGCGACCCCGAAGGAAATCAGCGGCCCCGTCACCGCCGCGCCATAGACCGGCGGGCGCGGCCGCTGAACGACCGAGATCACCGAACCGCCCTGCCCGTCCGGCCGGATGTCGCCGACAGCCCTGGAGGCTTCGCGCGCGCCGACGACCGTTTTAATCTCGAAACCAGCCTCGCCCACCACGCCAAAGAACGGCCGGTCAGACCGCGGCCGGATGCGGGGCTTTTCGTCCGTGAAATGCGGCGCGAGCGCATTCGCCACCACGGCGGGCGGCAGCGGCGAGGCGATTTCATAGGTCTGGGTCGGCCAGCGATGAGTGCTCATTCGGCCTGACTAACGCGAGCCGGTTAAGGTCAGGCGCCCACCTCAGCCAAAAACGCAGCGATAGCCTCCGCGACTTGCCCCGGCTTCTCGTCCTGAACGAAGTGGCCCGCAGCGATATCGACCCGGCGCACGTCCTCGAAGCACGCCTCATAGCCCGCATAGAATTCCGGCGTGATGAACGGGTCGTCCTCGCCATAGAGAATAAGCGAGGGCGGCGCGAACTTGGCTTGCCCAAGCGACATCCACCGCATGGCGTCGGCCTGCATCGCGCGATAATAATTCGCGCCGCAGCGCGCCGTTCCCTCGATCCGGTAAGCGCGGACGTACTCCTCAAGCAGATCCTCCGGGAACGTCGCGCCTTCGGGAACGGCTTGTCCGAATATGTAACTGAGCCATTCCGCCTCCGCGCCGGGAATCATCGCCTCAGCGAGATCGGGCGCACCCTGAAACGCCATGTACCAGCGCGGGTTCTTCGGGTTGAGCATCTGGCCCTTCAGGCCTTTAAGGTTCGCCTGCGGATGATTGATGAGGTTGATGTTCATCACGATCAGCGCCTTGACGCGCTCCGGCATGGCGAGCGCCAGTTCCTGCGCGATGACGCCGCCCCAGTCCTGCCCGGCGACGGCGACGTCTTCGACGCCAAGCGCATCGATGAGCGCCGCGATGTCGTCGGCGAGCGCGCGCTTTTCGAACGCCGCGACATCGCCCGCCCGTTCGCTGTCGCCAAGGCCGCGCAGGTCCGGATAGATGATCGTGCGGTCTTCCGGGAGACGATCTACAACGCCTTCCCATCCGGCGGAGCTTCCGGGCCAGCCATGAAGCAACACTAGCGGCGAATGAAGGGAGTCTTCGCTGGCGCGCATCCGCACATTCAGCGATACGCCCCGCCCCTCAAGCCTCACCATGCATCCCTCGCTCGGCATCGCGTTTGCTCCCTTCATTGAAAAGTTCTATGATTAGACTTATCATTTACGTCTAATAACACAACTGAAAAGGGGCATATGCGCAGAAAGAGCTTTGATGACCAGGCGTGCGGCATTGCCCGAGCGCTGGAGGCGATCGGCGACGGGTGGGGGTTTCTGATTTTGCGGGAGGCGATGTTCGGCGTCGACGCCTTCGACGGGTTCGTGGAGCGCTTAGGGATTCCGCGCAACACGCTCGCCGCCAAGCTGGAGGGTCTCGTTGCGCACGGGATCATGGTGAAAGAACCGGACCCGGAGGATGGCAGACGGTCCCGCTACGCGCTCACGCAGGCGGGCGAAGAGCTGTGGGTCGTCCTGCTCGCGCTACAGCAATGGGGCAATAAATGGCGCTTCGGCAAAAAAGGCGCGCCGTCCTTTATGGCGGACCGCGCCACGCGGCGCGCGGTCTCAACGCTCGTCGTTCAGGATAAGGACGGAACGCCGCTCGATCTTGACGAGGTCACCATGATCCCCGGCCCTTCGGCGCCCGCAGCGCTGAAACGGATCTTCGACGCGCTGCCTGAGTGACCGCTTAAGCGGTCAGCACTGCCGGATCGAGCTCCTGCACCGCCTCCGCCCCCGCGGTCACCGCTTCGGTGAGGCCCGCGGCTTCGGTGAGAAAATTATCCGCATAGAACCTTGCGATCGCCACTTTGGAGCCGAGATAGGCCGCATCCGCGCCCGACTCGCCCATCGTCTTCGCCGCCGCGCGCGCGCCGCGCGCGAGGTAGACGCCGCCGGCGACGTTCCCGAATTGCTTCAGGTAAGGCGTCGCCCCGGCGAGAACGTCGTGCTGATCGCGCTTCGCCGCCTCAAGCAGCCAGTCCGTCGACGCGTCTAGCGCGTCCGTCGCGCGGGAGAGCCGACCGGCGATCAGCGACAGCTCGGCAGTCCCGGCGTCTTTCGCCGCTGCCGCTTCCGCACGCGCCTCTTCGATGAACGCCTTCGCCGCCGCGCCGCCATCGCCCTGTAGCTTGCGGCCGACAAGGTCGATCGCCTGAATGCCATTGGTGCCTTCATAGATCGCGGCGATGCGCGCGTCGCGCATGTGCTGCGCCGCGCCCGTTTCCTCCACATAGCCCATGCCGCCATGCACCTGCACGCCGAGGGAGGTCACGTCATTGGCGCGGTCGGTCGACCAGCCTTTCGAGATCGGCGTCAAAAGCTCCTCCACCGCTTTCGACCGGGTACGGACGGCCTCGTCATCGCCATAGCGCGCGAGATCATAGGCGACAGCGTTGGCGTAGCAGATGGCGCGGCTCGCCTCGACCATCGCCTTCATGGAGTAGAGCATCCGGCGCACGTCGGCGTGCTTGTAAATCTCGACCTGCGGGCCCGATTTCACGCCCGGTTCGCGCCCCTGCCGGCGCTCCAGCGCATAAGCGAGCGCGCGCTGATAGCCACGCTCGGCGACGCCGACGCCCTGAACCCCGACGTCAAGCCGCGCGGAGTTCATCATGACGAACATGTTCTTCAGGCCCTTGTGCTCCTGGCCAAGGAGCGCGCCGACGCATTCGCCCCGCTCGCCATAGGCCATGACGCAAGTGGGCGACCCGTGGAGGCCCATTTTTTCTTCGAGCCCGACAGCGGCGACGTCATTGCGCCCGCCAAGCGATCCGTCCGCGTCCACATGCACCTTCGGCACAAGGAACATCGAGATGCCGCCGGTGCCTTCCGGCGCGTCGGGCAGACGCGCAAGCACGAGGTGGACAATATTGTCGGCGATGTCGTGGTCGCCATAGGTGATGTAGATCTTCTGGCCGCTGATCTTGTAGGTTCCGTCGCCGACCGGTTCGGCTTTCGTCCGCACGCCGGAGAGGTCCGAGCCCGCCTGCGGCTCGGTGAGGTTCATGGTGCCGGTCCATTCGCCGGAGACGAGCTTCGGCAGGTAAAGGCGCTTTTGTTCGTCCGTCCCCGCATGAAGGAGCGTCTTCACCGCGCCCGTCGTCAGCGTCGTGCCGATCGCGAAGGACATGCAGGCGGCGTTCAGCGCGTCGACCAGCGCCACCGACAGCGTCGAGGGAAGCCCCTGCCCGCCGACGTCTTCCGGAAAGGCGAGCGAGCCCCAACCGCCTTCGACATATTGCTGATAGGCTTCCCTGAAACCGGGGCTCGTGCGCACGACGCCGTTCTCGAGGGCCGCGCCCTGCTGGTCGCTGCCCCAGTTCAATGGCGCGACGACATTGTCGCAGTACTTGCCGAGCTCCTCCAGAATCGCCGAGGTCAGATCATCGGAAAGCTCCGGAAACGCGCCGCCTTCAAGGGCGCCGAAGCCGGCCATTTGGTCCAGGGCGAAGCGCATGTCGCGCACAGGGGTGGCGAAGCTCATCGGGGCGTCTCCTTTAGGTCGCGTGTCCTAATGCGATATGCCGCATTTTCGACCGGATATCGACCCGCAGCCGCAGGGAACAGCGTCGCAGATGGCGAGCGGGCGTCATCGCAATTGTAACCGAAAGGGGGAGTATCGCCACTTCCGATCGCTCATCCATCGGATACACTTGCGCGATATGTGGACCAGGCCGGCGACCGACAGTGATTTCGAAGACATCGCCGGCATTGACGCCATTGCGGGCGTCGACGCAGACAGGCGCGCGCAAATCTCGCATGCGATCGTAGAATCCGGCTGCTGGGTGGCAGGCCGAGATGATCCGACCGAAGGCTTTCTCGCCTTATCGCGGCGCCATTTCTTTGGCAGGGACTTTGTGTCGCTCGTCGTGGTGACAGCTAATGCGCGGCGTCGAGGTCTCGCCAGCGCACTGTTTGAGGTGGCGGAAAACAGCGCAACGACTCGCCAGCTGTTCACGTCCACCAACCAGTCCAATCGCCCTATGCAGGCGCTGCTGCGAGCGCGCGGTTACCAGAAAGCTGGCGTGGTCGATCATCTAGACCGGGATGACCCTGAAGTTTTCTTTGTGAAATATCTCAGCTGACTGGCCGCTTTGGGCCCGTTCCGGAAAATGGAACTCAAATGGAACTCACAACGCCTCGCCACCACGGCGATGTCCGCGGCCGAGCCCGGCGCCTTTATTCAGCAAGCGCCGCCCTTAACGCCTCGACGCGTTTGGCGTTTTCCCCGAAGTCGGACTCACCCACCCGCGAAGCAGAGCGCACGTGCACCACGTCTTCGGCGCGACGGAACTCCACATCGTCGATGAAGCCCATGATCTTGGTCTTGAATTCCGCCGCGATGTAATCCGCTTCCTGACGGACGATCTTGCCGCCCGCCGCCTCGATGGCGGCCGGCAGTTTCTCCCAGGCGTCCGCCGGCAGCGCCGCAATCGCGTGGCCCTCATCGGCGCCCGCTTCGCTTGTGACGCAATTGGGGCTCGACGGACACGGCGTCAGCCGCCCGTCGGACGCCAGACCCGGCGCGGCGCCGGATTTCGACTGCTGGGCGAGATAGAATAGCCCCCCGGCGATGAGGGCGATGACGATCAAGAGGCCGATGAGAATGCGCATGTCCGGGAGAATACGCCGATACGGAGCTGCGTAAAAGCCATTGACTGTCGACAGGCTGGTCCTCCAACGATCCGGCGTGCGCCTTAAGGCGGCCGCGAGGGCTCTTACGGATGGACACCCGGATGAAGAACTATTTCGATCGAAATATCGCGTCGACCTATGACCAGGGCCATGGCGGCGGCGATCCGTCCGAGATCACCGCAACGGCGGAGGTTCTCGCGGCCCTCGCCACGGGCGGACGGGCGCTGGAGTTCGCGATCGGGACGGGGCGGATCGCGATCCCCCTGAACGCGCGAGGCGTCGACGTCAGCGGGATTGAACTGTCAGAGGACATGGTCGCCGAAATGCGCCGCAAGGACGGCGGCGCGGACATTCCCGTCGCGATCGGCGACATGGCGACGACGCGGGTTCAAGGCTCGTTCGCTCTTGTCTTTCTCGTCTTCAACACGATCTGCAATCTGACGAACCAGGCGGCGCAGGCGCAGTGCTTTGCGAACGCCGCGGCGCACTTGGCGCCGGGCGGCAGGTTCGTCGTCGAGACGCTTCTGCCGCCGCTGCAGAAACTGCCGTTCGGGGAAACGCGCCTCGCATTCGACCGGTCGGACGGGCATTGGGGGATCGACGAATTCGACGTCGTCAGCCAGGAATTCACGTCGCATCATGTTTGGTTCGAAGGCGGAGCAACGCGAACGCTCTCGCTGCCCCTGCGCTATGTCTGGCCGTCGGAGCTCGACCTCATGGCGCGCCTCGCGGGGATGACGCTGGAACATCGCTGGGCGGACTGGGACCGCTCGCCGTTCACCGCGACGAGCGAGAAACACGTGTCGGTCTGGCGGAAGGAAGACAGCTAGGGCTTCGCCCCGGCTCCCATCCGCAAAGGCTTCAGGGAGGCGAACATGTACCGCGCTGACGGTGGGCCGTTAGCGCGCGTGTCCACTGCGTTACGTCGTCAAGCCAACATTTTTTCGGTTTCGCGCGGACACCACCGGCCAGAACAACTGCTCCGCTGAAGTCGTTTCCGGAAGGTTTTCGACGCCCATGCGCTCGGGGTAGCGACGCGTGATCTTCGCCGTGCCGAACAAAACGTCCCAGAAGAACAGCAAGTTCCCGAAATTCCCTTTGTAGTTGGTGACGCCGTCGGACGCGAACTTGCCATGATGCGCGCTGTGGGTGGCGGGGGTGGAGATCGTCCGTTCGACCAGCCACATAAGCGGCGACACCGCTTTGATCCGGTACAGCGGCTCATCCCATCGGACGTCGCTGTGGGCGCCGATGATCACCAGCATCTTGACGATCACGTAACCGACGTAAATCCAGCCGAGTCCCAAATAGATGAGCGCTCCGGAGAACCAGAGGCCCGGCATCAACGCATAGTAGAAGATGTTGTTTCTATAAACAACGCGTACGGATAAATACTCAGCGTTATGGTGGGGACGGTGCAGATTATAGAGCCACGGCGCGGTGTGGGAGAGCCGGTGCCACCAGTACTGGGTCA
The DNA here is from genome assembly GCA_039819085.1 of Pseudomonadota bacterium. Classification (GTDB taxonomy): domain Bacteria; phylum Pseudomonadota; class Alphaproteobacteria; order Caulobacterales; family Parvularculaceae; genus MED-G105. The sequence continues at coordinate 225,620 of JBCBSQ010000003.1, read as the reverse complement.
TGTCGTCGAAGATCAGGAACAGAGCGACGCCCGCCAATACCGGCAGGTTCGACAAGGCGCCCGCGCCGTCAGGCCAGATCAGGCTGGCCACATAACCGCCCCCCAACAATGCGAGAGGTTGGGTGAGGACGAGGAGGGTCAAAGCGCTGACCACCTCAACGACGACGTCGCTCCGCGTCTGACCCGGTTTGCGGAAGAAGCTGGTGTGGACGACCTCAAGCAGCGCAAAGCCGACGAATATGAGGAAAATGACGAGTTTTTCCATGACGCTTCCTCCTGGGCGCTACGTTTTTCTCTAGGGGTAGCAAACCGCGGCGGCATTGAATGCAAAGAATTTTGCATTTAGCTCGATAGGATGCGTCCGGTCCTCAATCTGCCCCTGATGTCGCTTCTTTCCAGCGATCTTGTCAGCGCTATGACCGCCGCAGGAAGGACGATTCTTTTCGAAGATGGGCGGACGATCCACGCCCGCGGCGCCGATCAGCCAGGCCTGTCAGTCATCCTTTCAGGCCGGGTGCGATTCGGGGTGTTCAGCGAGGAAGGCGCGTACTACTACACGGGCCTCCTAAACGAGGGGCACTGCTTCGGCGAAGCGACGCTCTTCGCCGATATGCCGCGCGCCTACCATGCCGACGCTGTTGGAGAGACCACTGTCCTCAGCCTGACCAAGACCGCGTTCAACAGGCTCTTTGATGATCGCCCCGATTTTGCGCGCGCATTCCTCAGCACCTTGACGAGCAGGCTTTACGAGGCTCTGGACTTTGCAGACGATCTCAGGCGGCTCAGTCTAGAGGCGAAGGTCGTCAAACAGCTCTTCCGAATCCAGCGCGTCGGCGGATTCGAGGATGACAGTCTGCCAATCCGTCAAATCGATTTGGCCTACGCCCTTGGCGTCTCCCGGGTCAGCGTCGGCAAAGCGCTCGAAAGACTGCAGGCGCGCGGCCTTATTCAGCTCGGATATGGCGAAATCAGGGTCCTGGACCGAAAGCGGCTCGCAGAATCGATCACGGACAAAACCGGGCTATAGGGCCGCCTTGTGACGCGCGCGCTCTTTTGGGCAGCCCTCAAAGCAACCAACGACGCGCGTCAATGATCCCTACCCCTCGTAATTCGCGCGGATGAACTCGTCGAGCAACCGGACGCCATAACCGGTCCCGCCTTTCGGGCAGGTCGCCGTCGGCTTTTTCGACCAGGCCATGCCGGCGATGTCGAGATGCGCCCAAGGCTGCCCCTCCTTGATGAAATTGCCGATGAACGATGCTGCGGTTGAGGAGCCGCCTTCCCGTCCGCCGATATTCTTCATGTCGGCGATGTCGGACTTGATCATGTCGAAATGGGTCTTGGTGAGCGGCATGCGCCAGACCTTGTCGCCGCTCGCCTCACCCGCCTCAAGCAGTTGCGCGGCGAGGTCGTCATCCTGGGTGAAGACGCCGGAAAACTCATGCGCCAGCGAAATGATGATCGCACCCGTTAAGGTCGCCAGGTCCACCACCGCCTTCGGCTGATAGGTCTCCTGCGTCCACCAGATGGCGTCCGCGAGGACGAGACGGCCTTCAGCGTCCGTGTTCAGGATCTCGATGGTCTTGCCGGACATTGACGTTACGACGTCGCCCGGGCGCTGGGCGTTGCCGTCCGGCATGTTTTCGACGAGGCCGATGACGCCGACGACGTTCGCCTTCGCCTTGCGCCCGGCGAGCGCGGCCATCGCGCCGGTCACGGCGCCGGCGCCGCCCATGTCCCATTTCATGTCCTCCATGCCGGGACCGGGCTTCAGCGAAATCCCGCCGGTGTCGAAGGTGACGCCCTTGCCGACGAAGGCGACAGGCTTGTCGGTTTTCTTGCCGCCTTGCCACTCCATCGCCACAAGCTTTGATTCGCGGATCGACCCCTGCCCGACGCCGAGGAGCGCCCCCATGCCGAGCTTCGCCATCTCCTTTTCGCCAAGGACTTTCACGCGCACCCCAAGGCTTTCAAGCTCTCGGCACTTCTGAGCGAAAGACTCCGGGTAAAGAATGTTGGCGGGCTCGGAGACAAGGTCGCGGGTGAGGTCGACGCCGTCGGCGATCTTCTCAAGATCGGCGAACGCGTCGCGCGCGCGGGCCGCCGGCGTATTGACGGTTATCTTGGCGAGCGGCGGGATCTGGTCCTTTTCCAGCGTCGTTCGATAGCGGTCGAAACGATAGCTCCTGAGGCGCGCGCCCATCGCCACATGGGCCGCGAGATGCGCCTCATCGACGTCGCCGAGTTCAAGGCCGGCGAGCGGAAAAGCGAGCGCCTTCTCCCGCGTTTTCAGGATCGCCGCGACCGCCGCGCCGCCGGCCCGCTCCGCGTCCAGCAGCGAAAAGCCCTCACCCTTGCCGACCCCTACGAGAACGACGCGCCGGCCCACGAACCCGGTGAGACCGGCAAGCTCAAGCGTCTGCCCTTTCTTGCCTTCAAAACCGGCCGCCCTGACCGCATCGGCGAGCGCCCCGTCAGAAGCGTCATTGACGTCTGCGAACGGCGCCCCTTTGTCGCGGCCGGCCCGGCACAAGATGGCGAGCGCGCCGGTCGACGGCGCAGCGGCTTTTGAAAACGTGACCTTCACGGGGAGCGAGCCTCCTTCTTTGGGTTATTCTCTCGCGCGAGAAACTGCGGGGGTCCTACGCGACCTGCGGCGCGCGACGCAATCAATATTGACGCCTCAAAGGGCGCAACGCTGCGCGGCGTTCGCCGCGCAATCCGCCGGCGCATCGACCCAGGCGCCGAAACCCACTACAGAACAAGCGCGCTGCGTCGAATACGCGCGCGCAATGACTGAGCGAAGTGAGACGCGCCCATTGAAACGGATCGACACCTATATCCTGCGGCAGACGATCACGCCGCTGATTTTCGGGACTGTCGTGATCACATCGGTGGTGTGGCTGACGCAGACGCTGCAGCGGCTTGAGCTTGTGATCGACCACGGGGAAAGCCTGACGGCTTTTCTCTGGCTTACGCTGCTCATCATCCCGAGCCTTTTGGCGATCGTTCTGCCGTTCGCGGTGTTCGGGGCGACGCTGTTCACGCTGCAAAAGCTGCACGCCGACAGCGAGGTCGCCGTTCTCTATGCGGCCGGTTTCGGCAAACTCCGTCTGGTGGCGCCGCTGATGACGATCGCGATGGTCGGCGCCTTCGCGACTTTCTGGATCAATGTCGATCTGATGCCGCGCAGCTATCGAGAGCTGAAACGCGAAATCGCGGAGATCCGCGCCAATCTCGCCGCCATGGTCCTCAGGAGCGGCGAATTCACAAAATTCGGCGACGGCTTCACCGTCTATGTTGAAGAGACGCTGACCGACGGCGGGTTCCGTGGACTGATCGTCAGCGATTACCGCAATCCGAAACAGGAAGAAACCTACATGGCGCGGTACGGGCTCTTGCGGGAAACGGACGCCGGTCCGTTCCTGTTTTTGTCCGAAGGCAACATCCAGACCTACCACGCAGACAATGGCGACGTGGACATCGTCGTCTTCGACCAGACGGCGGTGAACATCGAATCGCTTGCGCCGAAAGCCGGCGACGTGCAACTCGAGATCACGGAGCGCTATCTCGGCGAACTCTTCAATCCCGACATGGAGAATGACTGGGATCGACGCAATGCAGGGCGCTTGCGGGCGGAAGGCCACGCCCGGCTCGCCTCCCCATTCTATCCCATCGCGTATGTGTTGCTGGCCGCCTACGCTCTCCTCGGCGGCCAATACAGTCGCCGCGGGTATATCCCGCGCATTGTCGCCGCATGCGGCGCGGCGGCGGGACTTAGGATCGCCGCCTTTGTCGCGCAAAGCGCCGCGAGCCAACCGGGCCTCGCCTGGACGCTCTACGCGCTGCCGATCGCGCCGATTTTTGTTCTGGCCTATCTGTTGTCGGACAATGGAAAAGGGCTCGTCGCAATGCGGCGAAAGCGGGCGCCGAAGCTCGTCGGCGGGAGCGCTTGAGATGCCGCCGGCAACGCTGTTCCTCTATCTGATTGGACGCGCCGCCGCGACGATGATCGCGCTGTTCTTCGGGCTGTCGCTCCTGATCTTCGTGGCCGACTTCATGGAGAATCTGCGGTTCGCGGAGAAATATGCGGACGGCAGCTTCGGCTTCGCTGTGCGATTGACCGCATTGCGCACGCCGGGCCTCAGCCAGCTCCTGACGCCCTTCATCTTTCTCCTCGGCGGGTTTTGGCTGTTTTCTCAATTGAACCGCCGCTCGGAGCTGTCGGTCATGCGCGCCGCCGGCATGTCGATCTGGAAGCTGATCGCGCCGCCGGTCCTGTTCGCCGCGATCGCCGGCGCGATTGTCGTTGGCGCGCTCGATCCCCTGGCGACGCGCATGACGGCGCTCAGCGAACTTCTGATGAATGAAAAGAGCGGTCGGGAGTCGAGCCTCGTGCGGGTCTTTGGAGACGGCATCTGGCTGCGCCAGCGCGATGGCGAGGCGACGCTCGTGATCAATGCGGGATCGCTTGATGATTCGTCAGCGACGCTTCGCGACGTAACCGTCTGGCGTCTGACGAGCGATTCGGTCTTCCTCGAACGCATCGACGCCGCGCGCGCGACATTGCGCGACAGGCTGCTGCGTCTCGAAGACGCCTCGCTAAAGACGGAGAGTGCGCTATTGCCGCGCAAGACGCCGGTCTATGTCCTACCGACCAATCTGGAGGTTGAGGACTTCCAATCCGGCACGCCTGCGCCTGAATCCATGGCGCTCTGGGAGCTGCCGCGATACGCCGAAGTCGCCGAAGCCGCAGGGCTGCCTCGCGTGCGTTACGACATGCGCTTTCATGACCTTTGCTCAACGCCGCTGAAGCTCATGGCGATGGTGATGATCGCCGCCGTGTTCTCGCTCAGGCCCGCGCGCTCAGGCGCGGCGTTCAAGATGGCGGCGATCGGCGTGTGCGTCGGCTTCGCGCTCTACTTCACGACGGAAGTCACCGGCGCGCTTGGCGAATCAGGCGCGGCGCCGGCGGCGCTCGCAGCTTGGGCGCCGGCGGTGATCGGCGCGATTGTTTCCGTCACCGGGCTTTTGATGATCGAAGAAGGCTGAACGCGAGCGACGCGATCGCACGGCCTCGCCATGCGCGAGGTTGCGCTCGGCGTGCGCATTAAAGTACTGCGGTGTGGTAGGAAGAGCAGCATCAGCCGGAATGACGTCACGCGAGCCGAAGGGATCAGCGCAACCGCGCCTCAGGCTCGGGAAAGTCGCTTCGGCCGCCGCGCTCGCCGCGCCGCTCGGACTTTCCGCCGCGCATGGTCAGACGCCTGAGCTATCCAATTCGCAGGCTGGCAATACCGGCGCGGCCGTCGAAACCGACGCGCGCGCGACCACCGTTGATCAGCTGCGCGGCCTGGACGGCGAAGCGACGGGCGCGCCGCCGCTAAGGCTTTCTCCAGAACCCGCCGCCTCGCCCGGTGGCGCCAAATCGGTCCGCTCCTCTCGGCCGGCCAAGCGGCCGGCTCAATCGCCCCCTCAATCCCCCCCTCAATCCGAAGACGAAACCGTCCTCTTTGAAGCCGACAGCGTCGTCCGCCATGAGACAGACGGGCCGATTATCGCCGAAGGCGACGTGCGCGCCTATTTCGGCGAACGCTTCCTGCGCGCGGACCGTCTCGTTTACGACCCGGCGAAGGACGTCGTCTACGCCGAAGGGAATGTGACGATCACCGATGAAACGCTGGAGACGGTGTTTGCAGGTAAGGTCCGGCTCACCGGCGACTTGCGCGACGGCGTCGCCACCAATTTCAGCGCGCTTCTGGCCGAAAACGCGCGCGTCGCCGCCGAAACGGGCGTACGCGAACAAGGCGCGCGCACGCGTTTTCGCAAAGCCGTCTACACCGCCTGCGAGGTCTGCCGAGAGGACGGAACCGGCAAGAAGCCGACCTGGCGCGTGAAAGCGCTGAAAGTCGTCCGGGACGAAGAGCGCCAGGCGATCCGCTTTCACCATGCGTTCCTGGAACTGAAGGGCGTGCCGGTCTTCTACTCCCCTTACCTGCAAGGGCCGGATCCCGCCGTCGAGCGCCAGTCGGGATTGCTGTCGCCCCGCGTCGGCCAGGACACGCGGCAAGGCTTCAATATCGAGGTCCCCTACTATTTCGCGATCTCTAACACTCAGGACGCCACCTTCTTTCCGAGGTACACGTCTCTTGATGGGATATTGTGGCAGGGGGAGTACCGGCGACGAGATGACAACGCCTTCAACGTCATCAATGGCGGGATCATCGACTTCGAGAATCAGGAGGACGACCCCGGCGCGCCGGACATACGGTGGCACGTATTCGCCAGGGGCGTGCGCGAGTTCGGGCCTCATGTGAAAGTTGGCTATGACGTGGAGCGCGTCTCCGACGATTTCTACCTGCGACGCTACAATATTCTGCGCCGCGGCGACCTCAAGAAGGACCTCGATACAACGCGGGCGAACCGGCTGACGTCGACCGGCTTCGTCGATTACCGCAAGGATGGCCATCATCTGAGGGCGGAGGGATTCGTCTTTCAGGAGTTGCGCAATCGAGCCGAAAACTTCGACGAACTGAACCCTTACGTCCTGCCTCGAATTGACTATGAGAAGAGAGGCTGGAAGGTCGCCGGCGGCGAAGCCTATGTCCGCGCCAATCTCACCGCCCTGCAACGCACCGGCGGCCTCGACAGCCGTCGCCTCACCGCCGCGGCCGGTTGGGAGGCGGAAACGGTGACCAAGGGAGGGCATCGGTTCCGCGCTTTCGCTGAAGCGCGCGGCGACATCATCACGTATGACGACATCGATCAGGGTGACGAGGCGTCACGCGGCGCGGCGCTCGCCGCGTTCGACGCCGGCGAGACCTCCGACCTCGCCGGCCGCTTCGCGCCGACCGTCGGCGTTGAGTGGTCGTATCCTCTCGTGAAGCATACTAGGCACTTTTCCCTCTTCATTGAGCCGCGGGTGCAATTGGTGGCGAGCCTTGCGGGCCTCAACGATCCCGACATCATCAACGAAGACAGTCGAAGCATCGACTTCGATTTCGCCGGCCTCTTCGATCCCAATAAATCGCCCGGCTTCGACGCGTTCGAGGACGGTCAACGCGTCAATATCGGGATCAGCGCCGCGGCGACCACGCGTTTCGGATTTGCAATGGAAGGCGAGATTGGCCAGCAGTTCCGCGCGCAGCAAACGCTCGCCTTCACATCCGATCGGCCGCTGGACGGCTCAGAGCCGAACTTCCCGAACGGTCTCGGCGATGAACGCTCCGACATCGTTGGGGCGCTGAACATCCGCTACAGGAACATCATCGGCGTCGATAGCCGGTTCCGGATGACCCAGGATTTCGGCGACTTCACGCGCATTGAATCCTTCGCCTACCTCAACGCCTGGCGATTCCGCACATCGGCCACCTACGCCCGGCTCGCCGACGTGGACGACGCAAGCGGCCTCACCGCGCGAGAAGAGATCACGCCGGCCGTCACATTCCGAATGTCCGACAACTGGCGCACCTCGTTCAGCTGGCGACAGGACTTAACTCAAGACCGGCTTATTCAGCAGACCTTCGGGCTCGCCTATCAGGACGACTGCGCGCTCTTCTCACTGTCCTATGTGCGTGACAGGACGAACGACAGAACCCTGCAGCAGAACAACGCCGTCAGGCTGCAATTCACATTGCGCACGCTTGTAGAATGACCGCTCAGCCTGGCCCTCGGTCGCGGCGAACGCGTCGCCGCAAACGCGTTCGCTATTGGCGCGTTGGCTATTGGGCGGAATTGACTTATTCTGCGATGCGACGCCGCGTATTGCGGCCCGAACCAGCCACTGCGCCAGCCATCCATGACGCCGCCGCGTGTCGATGTATGAAGGTCCTTTTGACAAATCCGGGATAATCGCGGGTCCTTGCGCGGCCCGCACCAGGGTTCGCCGGTCTGCGCTTTCCCGATCAGCGCGGCGTTTGGTAGCCTGCGTCCGGAACAGTGGTCCAGAAGAGCGACAAAGTCTGAATCGTGATCATGCGTAGCCGATATCTCTTCTCCTGCCTTCTCGCCGTCCTCGCCGCCGCGGCGGGCGCCGCTGGCGTCCGCGCCCAGCAACCGCCGCCGGCCGACGCCGAAGCGCCGCCCTCGCCGAAGGTTGAAAGCGGTGTCGCCGCAATCGTCGACGATCAGGTGATCACCACCTATGACGTCCAACAACGGGTGCGCCTGATGCTGGTGTCGTCCGGAGGGCGCATCCGGCCGGAAATGCTTCCAGCGGTCGAAGCGCGCGCGCTTCGTGACCTCGTCGAAGAAAAACTGAAGCTGATCGAGGCGGCGAAGTTCGAAGTCACGCCCGACGAGCGAACCGTTATGCAGGAGATCGCGGGGATGGCGGCGCAAAGCGGCCTGCCCCTCGACGAGTTCCAGACCACCCTGAAGGCCGCCGGCGTCGACATTAACGGTCTGCGCCAACAGATCAGCGCCTCCACAATCTGGCCGGAAATCGTGCAGGGCCGCTTCGGCTCGCGGGTTCGCGTGAGTGATGAAGAAATCGACGCGACCCTGGAGCGCATGCGCGAGGAAGCGACGTCGGAGCAATACCTCGTCTCGGAGGTCTGCATCCCCGTGCCCGCGCCGGACCAGGCGCAGCAATATTACGAGGGCGCGCTGCAGCTGATCGAGCAGATGCGCCGCGGCGTGCCGTTCGCAGTGGTCGCGCAGCAGTTTTCCGCCTGTACGTCCGCCGCCGCCGGCGGCGATCTTGGATGGCTGCGCGCGGGCGAACTCCCGACCGAGCTCGACACGGCGGTGCGTGAATTGCCCGTGGGGGCGGTGACCAATCCGATCCCGTCAGAAGGCGCGTTCATGATCATGGCCGTGCGCGACAAGCGCGAAGCCAAACAGCAGGGCGAGAAAAGGTACGCGCTCGCCTACGCTTCGGCCCCGGTGGATATGGGCCGCACTGCGGCGCGCCGCGCGCTGGAAAAGCTGCCCACCGCGCGCGCCTGCGAAAGCGGCGGGCTGCGTCAGGACCTCGGTCCGGATATCGGAATCGCGGTGATCGACGGCGCAAAGCTGAGCGAAATTGACGAGCGGTTCCGGGACGCGATCGACGGCCTCGACCGCGGCGATTTGAGCCCGATCCTCGAAGCGGACGGATGGCTCCACGTCGCTTATGTCTGCGAGCTTGACGAAGGTCTTGGCATTCCGTCCCGGCGCTCGATCGAGAACCGGCTGTTTCAGCGCCAGCTCGAAAAAATCTCGCAACAGTACCTTCGGGATGTGGAGCGTCGGATCATGGTCGACGTGCGGCTGAAGACGGCTGCGCCGACGGAACCGCGCTAATCGATGACCGCCGCGCCCCTGGCGATGACGATCGGCGAGCCAGGCGGGATCGGCCCCGAGATTACGGCGGCCGCCTGGGCCGCCTTGCGCGAAACCGGACCTGTTTTCTTCCTCATTGGCGATGAAGCGCTGGCGGCGCAATTCGGACCGGTCCAGTCGATAATCGCGTCCGGCGACGCGCGCGGCGCCTTCGCCGACGCATTGCCAGTGATCGATATCGGACGCCTCTCAGAGGCGACGCCCGGCCGCGCGGACACAAGCTCGGCGCGGCTTGTCATCCGGTCGATCGAACAGGCCGTCGCCGCGGCCCTCGATGGCCAGGCGGCGGGCGTCGTGACGAACCCGATCCAAAAGAGCGCGCTCGCCGCGGCGGGCTTCGCCCACCCCGGCCACACAGAGTTCATCGGCGCCCTCACCGACAGCGCGGCTATGCCTTCCGGCCTGGCGCGCGGCCCCGTCATGATGCTTGTCGGCCCCGATCTCAGGACCGCGCCGGTGACCATCCATCAATCGGTTCGCCGAGCGATCGACGCGCTGACCACGGATCGCATCGTCCATGTCGGCGCCGTCGTCGCGTCAGACCTCGCCGCCCGCTTCAAGATCGATGCGCCGCGGCTTGCGATTTCCGGCCTTAACCCCCATGCGGGCGAAGGCGGCCTCATGGGCTCGGAAGACATGAACATCATCGCGCCAGCCGTCGATATACTCCGCCAAAGGAACATTGACGCGATCGGCCCACTGCCGGCTGACACGATGTTCCATGCCGCGGCCCGCAATATGTATGACGCGGCGATCTGCATGCTGCACGACCAGGCGCTGATCCCGGCGAAGACGCTGGCGTTCGACGAAGCGGTCAACGTCACGCTCGGTCTGCCGATCATCCGGACCTCGCCGGATCACGGCACGGCCCTCGACATCGCCGGCAAGGGCGTCGCGAGCCCCAAGAGCCTTATCGCGGCGATCCGCCTCGCCGCCGAGCTCGCCGCCAAGTGAACAATCCCGTCGAGCTGCCGCCCCTGCGCGATGTGATCGCCGCCCATGGCCTTGACGCCAGAAAGTCGCTCGGCCAGCACTTTCTTCTTGATATGAACATTACACGGAAGATTGCGCGCCTCGCAAACGCATCGCCGGAAGACGTCGTCATTGAGATAGGGCCAGGCCCGGGCGGGCTCACCAGAGCGCTTCTGGAGACGGGCGCGCGCGTCATCGCAGTAGAGAGAGACGATCGCTGTCTCGCCTTGCTGGGCGAGCTTTCCGACGCATACGGCCGTCTTGAAATCGAAGCGGGCGACGCGCTCGACTATGACATCGCGAAGGCGTCCAACGGGGAAGGCGGCGCTGTCAAGATCGTTTCCAACCTGCCCTACAATATCTCTACGGAGCTTTTGGTCCGCTGGCTCCGCGCGAACGCCGACCGAGCGCGGCCCGCCTGGCGATCAATGGCGCTCATGTTCCAGAAAGAAGTCGCTGACCGCATTCTCGCTGCGCCAGGGTCAAAAACCTACGGACGCCTGTCGATTGTCGCGCAGGCCGCGAGCCAACCGCATCGCGGCTTCGACCTTCCTGCCCGCGCTTTCACGCCGCCGCCAAAGGTCGATTCCACAGTCATCACTTTCGAGCCGGCGCCGATCGATTTCGACTTTGCGGCCCTGGAGCGCATCACGCAGGCGGCATTTTCCCAGCGGCGCAAAATGCTTCGCAGCTCGTTGAAACCAGTCTTTGGTCCTCGGACGGAGGATGTGCTCGCCGCCGTCGCGGTCCCGCCCGACGCGCGCGCCGAAGCCGTCTCGGTCGACCGCTTCATCGCCCTGTCAAAGGCCCTTGAAGACGCCGCCTGAAGACGCGGGCGGCGCGCGTCCTAAACGGGATCCAGCGTCGTTTCCGGCGGAAGTTCGCCCGCTTCAAGGATCGAGCGCGCGTCATAGACTGTCGCGTCGTCCGCCGGCTTCTCGCCGGAGCCCATCAGCACCTCAAGCCGCGTCGTGTAGAAGGGCCGCGCGCCGACGCGCCCGAGATCGCCCCCAACGCCCACATTTACGCCGCCGCGACGCCCGAAGGAGCCGCCGCCGAAGCCGGCCCCGACATTCACCCCGCCCCGGTCCGATCGCTCCGTCGCCCCGCCCACGACGCGGAACCAGTCATACCCTCCAGCGAGCGCGAGTTCCGCTGCGCGGCGGAGCGCAAAGGCTTCAACGATATCCTGAGGCGTGCCGCCGTCGCCCGCGAACGTCACCCGATACCGGTCGGATTCGATGCGGAAATCCGTGTAACCATAGCCCTTTGAGTCCGCGGGCTGATAGTCGACGCCGCCAGAACTCGCGCACGCCGCCGCGCCGATCATGGCCGCCGCCGCAAGCAAGCGTCCCCTCAGGAGTGAATTGCTTTTCGTCATTTCGCCAAACCTCTTTCGCGCCGCCCCAAGCCTTGCTCGATACTACCGAAAACGCCGGCGGGCCGGAATGCGCGCAAGCGGCCTTCTCACGCAGATTTGGCTTCTTGAGGGCATGACCGAGGACGGCGTGGCGCGACTAGTCCGCCGCTTCGGCCTCCGCGGGCGTCAATGTCGACATCGCCAGGGCGTGGACAGGGCCTTTCAGCTCTTCTCGCAGGGCGTAGTTCACAAGCCGTTGACGCGCGACGCGGCCAAGGCCTTCGAAGGCCGGAGACACGATCCGCAAGCGAAAATGCGATTCGCCGCCGTCAGGCGCGCCGGCGTGCCCGGCGTGAAGATGGGATTCGTCCTTCACATCGAGGTGAACGGGCTCAATCGCGGCTTCCAACTTGCTTCGAATGTCGTCTGCGACGCTCATCTTCCGTAAACCTCATGTTTGGCCCTGCGGAGCGGCCAGGATCAGCCAAAAGGACGCATGGAGGGCATGGCTCGGGCGGCGTTGTCAATATTGTTTCGAACGCCCACGCCTCCCATACTCATGCCATGCCGGATTCTGAATACAAGCCGCGTCTCGGGTTCGATATCCGCGTTAAGCCGCCGCGGCGCGGCGGCCGCAAGAAGACGCCTGTCTATGCGGAGGCGGCGACGCGTGTATGCGAACGGGAAGGCTGCGAAGAAAAGGCGGTGATCGCCGCGCCGAAGTCGCCGCGCGAGCCGGGTGAGAAGATCTGGCTCTGCGCGAAACACGCAGCGGAACACAACAAGAGCTGGAACTATTTCGACGGGCTTTCGAAGGAAGAGGCGGAAAAGGCGAAACTCGCCTCCATGCACGGCGATCGTCCCACCTGGACAATGGGCAAGAACGAACGCGCCCGCGCCGCGGCGAAGGGGCGCGGACCGGCCGATCTCGATGACGCCCACGGGCTCTTTAAAGAGCAAGCGGCGACGCAGCGGACAGTGCGCGGCGACTACCGCGAAGGGCGCAAGCTGCCGCGCCTTCAGGTCAAGGCGTTCGAGACCCTTGACCTGAAAGTCACGGCGTCCGGGTCTGATATCCGCAAGCGTTACGCGGAGCTGGTGCGGCGCTACCACCCGGATTCCAATGGCGGCGACCGCAGCGCGGAGACGCAGCTCCAGGAAGTGGTCAAGGCGCACCAGATCCTGAAAAAAGCCGGGCTCTGCTGAAGCCCCGCTTGCGGCGGCTGCGGCATGGCGCATCGGCAAAAGCGCCACAGTCCGCGGCCAGCCGTCCCCTTGCCTCGCCCGGTCCTTTCCGCCAGTTTCCGCGCCTAGATTTAGGTCATAGATGAGATCGCGGCCTTTGGGCTGCGCACGTAAGGTTCCCCGCATGTCCGAGCACGAATTCGCCGCCGCCCCAGACATTACCGTCAATGCGCGAGACGCTTTTGGCGTCGACTTCGACTTGGACGTCCCGGCGTTTTCGACGCGGAATGAATACGTGCCGGCGCGCGATGATTCTTACCGCTTCGACCCGCAGACGACCCTCGCGATTATCGCCGGGTTCGCGCACAATCGCCGCGTGATGGTTCAAGGCTATCACGGCACTGGCAAATCGACCCACATCGAACAGGTCGCCGCGCGCCTCAACTGGCCCTGCATCCGCGTCAATCTCGACAGCCATGTGAGCCGGATCGACCTCATCGGCAAAGACGCAATCGTGGTGGAGAACGGCCAACAGATCACGGCCTTCAAGGAAGGCATTCTGCCGTGGGCGTTTCAGCGCCCCGTCGCGCTTGTCTTCGATGAGTATGACGCCGGCCGGCCGGATGTGATGTTTGTGATTCAGCGTGTTTTGGAGGCGGAAGGCCGTTTGACGCTGCTTGACCAGAACAAAGTGCTTAAGCCGAACCCCTGGTTCCGGCTCTTTGCGACCACCAACACGATCGGCCTCGGGGACACCACGGGGCTTTATCACGGCACCCAGCAGATCAATCAGGGCCAGATGGACCGGTGGTCGATCGTCACCACCCTGAACTACCTACCGCATGACGTCGAAACGGAAATCGTCCTCTCCAAAGCGCCGCGTTACGATACCGAAGAGGGCAGGCGCGCGATTGACGCGATGGTGCGCGTTGCGGACATGACCCGCAATGCGCTCATCAATGGCGACATTTCAACAGTCATGTCGCCGCGCACGGTGATCACCTGGGCGCAGAACGCGGAGATCTTCCAGGACATCGGCTACGCGTTCCGGGTGACCTTCCTCAACAAGTGCGATGAACTGGAACGCCCGGCGGTGGCGGAGTTTTACCAGCGCGCCTTCGGCGAGGACTTGCCCGAGGCCGCCTACCAGGTCGAAGTCGCCTAGCGCGCCTTTCGGTCGAAAACTGACCCAGATCAGCGATTTCGCGTCCCAGCTCCAGTAGGTTGACGCCGACAGGAGCCGAGGGAGACGCGCAGTGGCCGACGACGCAACGCAGAACTATGACGCAATCGTCATCGGATCGGGCCTCGGCGGCCTCACATCCGGAGCGCTCGCGGCGCGCGCCGGATGGCGGGTGCTGCTGCTCGAACGCAACAATGGCTTTGGCGGCGCGGCCAGCACGTACGTTCGCGGCGGCCTCAAGATCGAAGCCTCCCTGCATGAGACGACACACCCATCGTCCCTCACCGACCCGAAGCATGACGTCTTCCGCGCGCTCGATCTCGATACGGACGTTGACTTCGTTCCCGTCGGGGACTTCATGGAGGTGCGCGGCGGGCCTGTGGGCGCGCCCCTCGCCCTGCCGCATGGTCTCGGCGCAATCGAAAGCCGCCTCGCGGCGCGCTTCCCCGAAGAAGCGCGCAACATCAAACTCTTCCTAAGGCGCATCGCGCGCACTCACGCCGCCATGGAGATCATGGGAGACGCACACGGACCATTGTGGAAGGCCTCACACGCCAGTGAGCTGCCGATTGATCTTTGGACGCTCATTCGCGACTTTAAGTCGTCATTGAGCGACGTAATGCGGCGCCATTTCGGCGACAATGAAGCGCTGAAGATCGCCCTCGCCGCCAATCTGGGGTACTATACCGATGATCCGGACACGTTCTGGTGGCTCGGTTATGCGATGGCGCAAGGCGGGTATCTTCGTGAAGGCGGGTACTACATCAAGGGCGGCTCGCAGACCTTGAGCGACCGGCTCGCCGAGATCATTCGCGAGGAAGGCGGCGAAACGCTGACGAACGCCGACGCGACGGGCGTCGACATTGGTCCCGAAGGCGCGGTCGCCGGCGTGCGGTTCCGCGTCGGCGACGCCGAAGAGCGGGCGTCCGCGCCGGTCGTGTTCGCAAACGCCTCGCCACACGCCATCACAGGCATGCTGCCCGCGGGCGCCGCGGCGCTGATGGCGTCGCCCTTTGAGAACCGCAAACTCTCCACGTCGATCTTCACCGTAACGTTCGGCCTCGACCGCCCGGCGGCGGATTTCGGCGTTGCGAGCTACTCAACCGTGCTCGTCCCCGACTGGATTGAGCGGCTGTCAGACTACAAGGAGGCGTCCCGCCTGACGGCGGCGCCGCCGGCCGATCGTCTATCGCCGCTGACGGTCGTCGACTACGCCAGGATCGATAGCGGCCTGATTGAGGAGCAAGCCGGCCAGCCGCTCCACCCCTTGAGCGTCGCGTTCGCTGACCGGTTCGACAACTGGAGAGGACTTGATGCTGACGCCGCCCGGACACGCAAGGTCGAATGGGTGGAGGCGATCCTGAAACGCCTGGACGCCGAGTGGCCGGGGATCGCCGCCGCAGTGAGGCAGACGAGCTCCGCGAGCCCCGTCGACATGCGCAACTATCTCGGGACGCCAGACGGGGCCATTTACGGCTTTGAACTCGCTGTCCCGAAAGACGCGCCAAAAGGCCCGCCTTTGCAGGTCAAAACGCCAATCGACGGCCTCTATATCGCTTCGTCGTTTGCAGGTTTTGGCGGCTTCACCGGCGCGATGGGCGCCGGCGCGGCGGCGGCGAAGGCCGCGATGGCGGGCCGCAGCTAGAAGCGATTGCCGCCGTCCGAACAAAAACCTATCGTTTGTCCTAAAACCTGCCGCGCCCTTGCGCCGGACGAACCTTTCGGGAGCCTCCATGACCACTTTCGACGAGATCAAAGCCGCCCTTCGAATTCCGGTCATCGGCGCGCCGCTCTTTATCGTGTCCAACCCGAAGCTGGTGATCGCCCAATGCAAGGCGGGGATCGTCGGCTCTTTCCCGGCGCTCAATGCCCGCCCGCAGGAAAAGCTCGATGAATGGCTGACCGAAATCAAAGAGGAGCTTGACCGCCACAATCAGGCGAACCCGGACCGACCCGCCGCGCCCTATGCGGTCAACCAGATCGTCCACCGATCCAATGACCGGCTGATGGCGGACATGGAGACGTGCGTGAAACACGAGGTCCCGATCACGATCTGCTCTCTTGGCGCGCGCGAGGAAATCTATCAGGCGGTGCATTCTTATGGCGGCGTCGCGCTGCACGACGTCATCAACAACACCTTTGCGAAGAAGGCGATCGACAAGGGCGCAGACGGCCTCATCCCCGTCGCCGCAGGCGCCGGCGGCCATGCGGGCGTCATTTCGCCATTCGCCCTCATTCAGGAAATCCGTGAATGGTTCGATGGACCTATTGCGTTGTCGGGCTCGATTTCGACTGGCGGCTCGGTCCTTGCGGCGGAAGCGATGGGCGCTGATTTCGCCTATATCGGGTCGGCGTTCATCGCGACGGACGAGGCGAACGCGACCGATGGCTATAAGGACGGGATCGTCGAGGGCCGCGCCGACGATATTGTGTACACGAACCTTTTCACCGGCGTGCACGGGAATTACCTGCGCCCGTCGATTGAAGCCGCTGGCCTTGATCCCGACAACCTGCCTGAAAGCGATCCCTCTCAGATGAATTTCGGGTCCGGCGGCAACACCGACGCCAAGGCCTGGAAAGATATCTGGGGCTGCGGCCAGGGGATCGGCGCGGTTACGTCGCGCGGGACGACAGCCGCCTATGTCGACAAGCTGGCCGCCGAATATGACGCGGCGAAACAGCGGATCTGCGTCTAACGTCGAACGGCTCAACCGTCTTCCGCGTAGAGGCGACAAAGGCTAAGCACTCTCCGAAGCGTTCGGAGCACGTCACATGCGCAACCGCCATTGCAAAATTGTTGCAACCGTCGGGCCGGCGAGCGCGGCGCCCTCCATGCTGCGGCTCCTGCATGAAACGGGCGTCGACGTGTTCCGGTTGAACTACAGCCATGGCGACCATGACGCCATGCGCTCAGTCGTTGAAGCGATCCGCGAGGCGGAGGCCGCGAGCGGATCGCCGATCGCCATCCTCGCCGACCTGCAAGGGCCGAAGATCCGGATCGGCGACCTCGGCGACGACAGTGTCAAGCTCGCTTTCGGCGAGACTTATCGCATTGCCGCCGGCCAAGAGGCGCACGACGGCGTAATTCCCCTGCCGCATCCGGAGATCGTCGCGGCGCTTCAAAACGGCGATGTCCTGAAGTTCGACGACGGCAAGCTGCAAATGACGGTTACCGGGCGTGAGGGCGCGGACGTCATCGCCAAGGCCGATACGCCGGGCGTTCTAAAGAGCAAGAAAGGCCTCAATCTGCCGGGCCGCGCGCTGCCGATCTCCGCGCTCACCGAAAAGGATCGGCGGGACCTCGATCACGCGCTTTCCTGCGACGTAGACGTCGTCGCCCTTTCTTTCGTTCAGCGTCCGGAAGATGTCGAAGAAACCAAGTCTCTGATCAACGGCCGCGCGAGCATTGTCGCCAAAATTGAAAAACCCTCCGCCGTCGAAGATCTCGATGCGATCCTCGCCCTCGCTGACGGGCTGATGGTGGCGCGCGGCGATCTTGGCGTCGAGTTGCCGCCCGAGACCGTGCCGGGCATCCAACGCCGCATCGTCCGCGCCTGCCGGGCCGCCGGCAAGCCGGTGATCGTCGCAACGCACATGCTGGAGTCCATGGTCGAAGCAACAGCGCCGACGCGCGCCGAAGCCTCCGACGTCTCCACCGCGGTTCATCAGGGTGCGGACGCCGTCATGCTCTCCGCGGAAACCGCCGTTGGCCGGCACCCGGCGACCGCCGTCGCCATCATGGATCGGATCATCGCCGCGACCGAAGCGGAGCCCGACTGCCTCGCCTTCGACGCCTCGCTCACCGCAGATGATGACCTGACCACCGCCGATGCGATCACGCTCTCCGCGCGACGGATCGCTGAGGTGCTCGAATGCCGTTTCGCCGTCGCCTACACCAAGACCGGCTCCACCGCCCGCAGGCTTTCGCGCGACCGGCCGCGCTGCGCGATCCTCGCCGCGACGCCGGACGCGCGCGTGGCGCGCCGGCTCGCCCTTAATTGGGGCGTCGCGCCGGTCGTGACGGAGGACCTTGAGCACTTCCATGACATGACGTCGAAAGCGGACGCTGTCGCGCGCGATCATGGCGCAAAGGTGGATGAACGGATCATCGTCCTTGCCGGTTATCCTTTTGGCCGGCCCGGCAAAACGAATACCTTGAAGATCAGCCGTATTGGCGCGGCCGCCGAACACTAGCCGCCGACGCCCGCAGGCGCCATTGGAGGACTGACGATATGCCGATCACTGACCGCCCGATCGCCTATGAGCATGGCGGCGTCGCGCTTGAAGGAACCCTCGCCTATGACGACGCGCAATCCGGAGCGCGGCCTATCGTGCTGGTCTCCCACACCTGGGCGGGCCGAACCGATTTCGAGATTGACGTTGCGCGCCGGCTTGCGGGGCTAGGCTATGCCGGCTTCGCGCTGGACCTCTATGGAAAGGGCGTCACCGGTTCGGGTCCGGAGGAATGCGAAAAACTCATGACGCCGTTCCTGGAAGACCGGGCGATGCTGCATGGCCGCCTTCAGGCCGCGCTCGCCGCAGCGACCAAGGAACCTGAGGCGGACGCAGGCCGCGCCGCCGCGATCGGCTATTGCTTTGGCGGGCTGTGCGTTCTCGACATGGCGCGGATCGGCGCGAACGTGAAAGGCGTCGCCTCGTTCCATGGCCTGTTCAACGCGCCGGCCGTTGGCAAGATCGACAAGATCAGCGCGAAAGTCATCGCCTTCCATGGCTATGATGATCCGCTCGCGCCGCCGTCGGACATGACCGGCCTCGCCGACGAACTCACCAAGGCCGGCGCCGACTGGCAGATTCACGCCTATGGCGCAACGGGCCACGCCTTCACTAATCCGCAGGCGAACGATGTCGCCGGCGGCATGTTCTACAAGGAAATCGCCGCAAAGCGCGCCTGGCGCGCGCTGGAAGGTTTTCTTGAAGAAACGCTCTGACGCGGCCCACGCGTCAATCGACCGGCGCGGCGCGTCTTAAGGAATTGGCCCGAAAGCGCCTATTCCTCCGAAGACGTCGCTGCGTCGTCAGCTTCCTCCTGCGCGGCGACATTCAATGCGGCCAGTTGCTCCCGCGCCGGCGCAAATCCGGGGTCGGACGCAGTCGCCTGGATAAAGGCGTTGCGCGCCGCAGGGAGATCGCCGGACGCTTTGCGCGCGAGACCGATATTGTACCAGATAACGGCGGGCCTGCCGAAATCGGACGCTAGCGCAGCCCGGTAGTCTTCGATGGCGGCCTCAAATTCACGTTGCAGGTAGCGGCTGTTGCCGCGGTTAAGAAGCGCTTCGCCCAGGTTCGGATCGCCTTCAAGCGCGGCGTCGAAGTCAGCGATGGCGTCGTCGAAACGGCCAAGACGATTGTAGATGATCCCGCGGTTGACGAGCGTGGCGCGACGGTCGCGAAGGGTCATGTCGACTTCGCGCAGCGCTTTGTCGCACGGATCGATGTCCTGACCGGTTTTGCTTGTCGCCGCCTCATAACAGCGACGCGCGTCGCTGGCGCCAAATCGTGAGACCGCCGATTGCGCCGCCGCATTGCCAACGCCGGTCAAGAACATGCACGTCGCCAGCGCCCAGACATGAACGCGAAATCGATGGCCGGAAAAGTTTTTCAATGGGTTACGCACGATCAAAGCCTCCCCATAGACTTCAATCAATGGTTTGCGAAAGCAGCGCCCGGGTCAAGCGGCGGAGACTGCGCCGTTGGGGCCAGTAGCGATTGCGCACTGCAGCACTGCAATCTATGACGACGAAAGCGCGAGCCGCAGCGGACGTGTTCGCACAAGCTTAGCTTTTGTCGCCTCGTCAAAACCCGGAGAACCAAATGTCAGATCGTCGCAACGCCGTCGTCACCGGTTCGACCAGCGGCATCGGCCTCGGGATCGCCGAAGCCCTCGCCCACGCCGGCATGAACCTGACCCTCAATGGGTTCGGAGACGCTGAAGACATCGAAAAGAACCGGGCGCGCATCGCGTCCGAAGCCGGCGTCGACGTCCGATATGACGGCGCGGACATGACGAAGCCGGACGAAATCCGTCGGCTCGTCGAGGGCGCGGCGGAGGCGTTCGGCGCGGTCGACGTCCTCGTCAACAATGCCGGCATTCAGCACGTCTCGCCGATTGAGGATTTTCCGGAAGCAAAATGGGACGCGATCCTCGCGATTAATCTGTCGTCGTCGTTTCACACGATCAAGGCGGCGTTCCCCGCGATGAAGGCGCGCAAGTTCGGCCGCATTATCAATCTCGCCTCAGCGCATGGCCTTGTCGCCTCGCCCTATAAGTCCGCCTACGTTGCGGCGAAGCACGGCATGCTCGGCCTGACGAAAACAATCGCGCTGGAAGGCGCTGAGCATGGCGTCACCTGCAACGCCATCTGCCCCGGCTATGTGAAAACGCCGCTCGTCGAAGCGCAAATTCCTGATACGGCGAAGGCGCGCGGCATGACCGAGGAGGAAGTCGTTCAAAACGTCCTTCTCGCCGCGCAGCCCACGAAAGAGTTCGTCACCGTCGAGCAGGTGGGCGCGCTCGCCGTCTTCCTTGCCTCGGAAAAGGCGGCGTCGATCACAGGGACGGCGATCCCCGTCGACGGCGGATGGGTCGCGCAATAGTGTCGGCGGCGAATGTGAAGCCGGTCAATCTCGCGCTTCAGGGCGGCGGCGCCCATGGCGCGGTCGCCTGGGGCGTTCTCGATCGTCTGCTTGAGGACGACCGGATCAGCATCGATTCAATTTCCGGCGCAAGCGCCGGCGCGGTGAACGCGGCCGCTCTCGCCTATGGGCTGCACCTTGGCGGCAGGGACGCGGCGCGTGAGAAACTGACCGAACTCTGGCGCAGGATCAGCGAAGTCGGCGCGGTCTTCAGTCCGGTGAAGGCGCCCTCGCTCAACGGTGACTTTGACAAGTTCCTCGGCGGGCTGACGCTCGACTACAGTCCCGCCTATCAGATGTTTGAGCTCTTCACGCGAACGCTCTCCCCTTATCAGTTCAATCCTTTTGACATCAATCCGCTTCGCGACATTCTCGAGGCGTGCATCGACTTTGAGAGCCTTCGTCACTGCACGGCGACGCAGCTTTTCTTGTCCGCTACCAACGTCCGTACCGGGAAGGTGCATGTATTCGAAACCAGCGAAGCATGCGTCGAGGCCGTCTGCGCGTCCACTTGCCTGCCGTTCCTGTTCAAGGCCGTCGAAGTCGACGGCGAGCACTATTGGGACGGCGGCTATATGGGTAACCCGGTCCTGTTTCCTTTCTTCTACAAGGCTGAAGCGAGCGATATCCTCATTGTGCATATCAATCCGCTCGACCGCGACGAGATTCCGAAAACCGCGCCAAGCATCGCCAACCGCATCAATGAGATCAGCTTCAACTCCTCGCTGTTGCGGGAGCTGAGGGCGATCAGCTTCGTCCACAAACTCCTCGACGACGGATGGGTGAAGGACGAGTACCGAGACAAGCTGCGCGACGTCCGTATTCACTCGATCCGCAGCGACCTTGCATTGACGGACCTCTCCGTCGCCAGCAAGTTCGCAACCGACTGGCCGTTTCTCACCCGCCTGCGCGACGCGGGACGTGACATCGCCGAGAGTTGGCTTGGGGAAAACTTCGAACATGTGGGCGCGCGTTCGTCAGTGGACTTGCGCGCCATGTTCGAGGGCGATGAGCCGATGGCCGGCGCGCCGTCTGACTAGCGCGCGCCTGAACCGCCCTCATCGTCCGGAGACGAGGCGTCCTCCGCTTCGCCGGCCGGGATGGCGTAGGCGCCTGAGAGCCATCGATGCAGGTCAAGGTCAGCGCATCGCTTCGAACAGAAGGGCGCGTACTGACGTATGGTCGGCGCGCGGCATTCAGGGCACCGCGCGCCGTTAAGGCCCAGTTCGCTAGCGTCAGCGTTCGACGACGTCATGGCCCGCGCCTCCTTGCTCCCTCGGTTCGCCAAGTTCGAATCGCGCCCCGTGGCGCGCCGTCAGCCGCGTCATCCAGTGCGGCCGTTCCGCGATATAAGACAAGATCTGCGCTGGCGCGCGCAAGGCGAACCGCGCCGAGGCGCGCGCCCTCGCCCGCGTTTCAAGCGCTCGCATCGCCGCCTTGGCGCGCCAGTCCAGCGTGAAGCGCCGCGCGGCCCGCGCTTCATCGGGCGCAGTAGGCGACAGCTCAGTGGCGCGCTCCAGGAGTGAGCGCATTCGCCGCGGCCGGGTCAGCCGAACGAAGCCGTCACGGCCGACCTCCTCAACCCTCCCGAGCCGCCTGACAGCGCGCGCAAGCTCCTGTCGGGCGCCCGCATTCGTCGGCGCGGGAAAATCAACGCCAACGACGCCGCCAATGGCGCGCCGATCGAGCTCCGCTGAGAGAAACGCAGCCGCGGCGTTCAAGAAGGCGCCCTCACCGCGACCTCGCGCCGTCTTCGCATCAGCGGCCCGGTCGATGTCGACAAGGGTTCCCGCTTCGCCTTCGTCAAACGTAAAGACAGCCTCGCCAGCGCGAAGGCTCCGCCGCAGGCTCGTTTCCAGCAGGCTTTCAGTTTCATCCGTCCACGCAGCATCCGAATTGGTCTCAACTTCCAAGGAGCTCCCCCCAAGCGCCGCCTGGATCTCTCTGCCCGTGTCCGGATCGGAGCATGTCACGAAATCCAAGTCGGCGGCGGGCCAAACGCCGAACACGCGCGCCGCCGGGCTGACGAAAGGACCAAGACGGCCGGGGCCGATGGCGCCCTCAACTGCTCCTTCGATCTGACTACGAACGGCGGAAGAAAGACCCGCTTTCCAATCGCCGTCGAGTTCGGCGCCTTTGCGTCCATCCGCCGCCCGTCGCACCCGAACGACAATGACTGCGCCTTCAATCAGCTTACCCAGCGCCCGCTTGGCGGCCAAGAATCCGCGACCATCCGCGCCAAGATCAATGAACGCGCCGCCAAGCGCCGGCGCGATGTCCGCGACGCGTCCTTTGAGGATATCTCCGACGTCGAGCGGCGCTTCGCCAAACGGGTCGTCGGGCGTCGGACCGAACCAGAAGCCGCGCACGACGCCGTCGACAACCCTTACGGCGCGCGTTTCAGCGGCGCCCTCATCGATCAGCAACGTCCCGCCTGTCACGGCTCAATGCGGCCCGTCAGACCCGCCCCTTCAAGGAGATTGGCGGTCTCATAGAGCGGCAGCCCGACCACGTTGGAGTAGGAGCCGACGATCGCAGCCACATGCGCCGCAAAGCGCCCCTGGATCGCGTAGCCGCCCGCCTTGCCGCGCCATTCGCCGCAATCGATATAGTCTTCGATGCGCCTCGCCGTCAGGCGACGCACTTTCACCCGCGTCTCCACCAGCCGTTCGCTCACCGCCCCGCCAGGCGCCGCGAGCGCAATGCCGGTGTAGACGCGGTGCGCGC
The DNA here is from genome assembly GCA_039819085.1 of Pseudomonadota bacterium. Lineage (GTDB taxonomy): Bacteria > Pseudomonadota > Alphaproteobacteria > Caulobacterales > Parvularculaceae > MED-G105. The sequence goes on along the minus strand of JBCBSQ010000003.1, from coordinate 202,215 downwards.
GCCCTGACAGCAGCTCAAGACAGTCGCGCGCGGTGTCCGCCGCCTCCGCCTTCGGCAAAATCCGTCGACCGCACGCGACGACCGTGTCCGCGGCGAGGACGAATCGGTCAGGCCGACGCGCGGCCACCGACAGCGCCTTTTCCCGCGCCAGGCGGGCTGCGTAAGCCTTGGGGAGTTCACCCGACCGGGGCGTTTCATCGATATCGGCAGGGTCGATGTCGCGAGGCGCGACGCCAATCTGCGCCAGAAGCGCGCTGCGCCTCGGGCTCGCGCTCGCCAACGTCAAAAGTGGGACGACGCTCGCGACCGGCGTCTCGCCGGGCGACGCCGGGTTATTTGAAGCGATAGGTGACGCGCCCCTTGGTGAGGTCATAGGGCGACATTTCCACAAGAACCTTGTCGCCAGCGAGCACGCGGATGCGGTTCTTGCGCATCTTGCCCGCCGTGTGGGCGATCAGTTCGTGGCCGTTTTCCAGCTTCACGCGAAACGTCGCGTTCGGCAGTAATTCCTCAACGACGCCCTCGAATTCGAGCAGCTCTTCCTTCGCCATCAAATCCCCGAATACGCCGACGCCGCCATCTGCGGGGGCTGTCGGCTCCGTTCAACCATTCGGCGCGGAAAATGATGGCGCGCGGCCGGAAAATCAAGGCCGCGCGAGGTTGGAGGCGAACCGCGCCGCAATTCGCTCTGCGAGCGCGTCGCGCACGCGCCGGTAGCCGTCGAGGATCTGATCGCGCGATCCGCGCGTCAGGGACGGGTTTTCCGTCTCCCAGAACTCGACGCGATCCGCAGGCGCTTTCTCTTTCAGCGCCGCCTCCGCCTCCGGCGTCAGCGCGACGAAGACGTCGAACGCCGACAAATCGACTGCGTCGAGATCTTGAGGCGCGCACGACGGCGCGGGCGCGCCGACCTCCTCGAGGACGGTGGGCAAGAACGGGTCCGGCGCGCCTTCATAAACGCCGGCCGAGACTGACACGATCGCCCGCGCCTCACCTTTGGCGTCCGCGCCTGTCGCCTGGCGCGCAGCCTCGCGCAACAGGATCTCCGCCATCGGCGAGCGAACTGAATTCTGGTTGCACACGAACAAAACAGACAAGGTCATTTCAGGGCGCCCGCGCTCGCTCATCGCATGTGAAAACTGCAGATCAGGGTGAACAGGCGCCGCGCCGTATCGAGATCCATCCGGATCTTCTCATCGAGGCGCTCCATCAGAATTTCCGAGCCCTCATTGTGCATCGCCCGGCGCGCCATATCCACGGTCTCGATCTGCGCCGGCGCGGCGTTGCGGATGGCGTCGAAGTAACTCTCACAGAGCAGGAAGTAGTCCTTGATGATCTTCCGAAAGGGGCTCATCGACAGGTGCACCTGGCCGATCGGCTCGCCGCCCTCGCGGCGTACGTCGAAGACTAGTCGTCGCTCGGCATAGGACAGATGCAGTTCGAACGGTCCGTCCCCGGCGCCGATCGGCTCGAAATAGTTTTCCTCTTTCAGATCGAAGATCGCCACCTTGCGTTCATGTTCGACGTCGGCCGTCGCAGGCGCAAGGGATCGCTCGTCGAGACTAATCTCCGCGATCCGAAATTTCGCTCTGTCCGCGTCGTCCGTCACGCGCGCCCCGTCTTCGCCATAAATCCCCTCTTAACCCCTTCCAACCTGAACGTCATCAACGGAAGCAAAAGATGGTTAACGCTCATCGCGTATCACCCCTGTCCATGAAACGCTTACTAAAGTCCGCCAGCGCCCTCACCGCCGCTTTCGCCTGCGCCGCAGTCGGTCACGCTCGCGCAGCCGCCGCCGAAGCGCCGCCAGGCATCGCGAAGGAGCTCATTGAAGTGGCCGCGGAAAGCGGCGATGTCGATCGCGTACGGATTGTCTCCGAAGAGCTGACGAAAGTTCTGCCGAGCTTTCAGGCGGAAATTGAGGCCTACGCGCAGACGATGGCGAAAATAATGACCGCAAGCGCTGCGGCGGCGACTGGCGAGCAGCCTGTCGTCGTCACCGAATCAGCGGCCGAGCCGACCCAAGCCGTCGAAACTGCCGCCGCAGCGCCGGCTGCGGAACCGCCTGAGGACAAGAGCGGAGGCTTCTTCGCCGGCTGGACCGGAGACGCCAATTTCGGCGCCTCCTTCGCGTCAGGCAACTCCGACAATGTCGCCATCGGCGGCGCTTTTGAAGCGAAGCGCCAACAAGGCAAACTCCTCCACGATTTCCGAGGCTATTTCGACATCGGTGAAGCCGATGGCGTCGTCAACCAGCGCCGTTGGGGCGCGTCTTACAAGCTTGATGTCGCGCTCGGCGATCGGTCTTACGCGTTCACTCGCTTCGCGTATGACGAAGACGAATTCTCCGGCTTTGACTATCGCCTGTTTGCGGGCGCAGGCGCCGGTTACTTCCTGGCGAAATCAGAGCCGTTCACGCTGAAGGTCGAAGGCGGCCCCGGCTACCGGTATTCGCCGATCGACGACACGCGCGACATCGATGAAGAGATTGCTATCTATGGCGGCCTCGACCTTGACTGGGTCATCCGTGAGGGCCTCAAATTCGAGCAGGACGTCGCCGTCACCTGGACCGATCCGACGACAACGACGGAATCAACGACAAGCCTCGCCGCCACCATCGCAGGCGGCGTCACCGCCGGCGTCGCTTTCAGCTATCGATTTGAAACCAATCCGCCAGCCGGCCGCCTCAGAGAGGACACCGTCCTTCGCGCGACGCTCGGGTACGATTTCTAGATCCGGAAGACGGGCCAATTCGTGTCGAAGACGCCTGTCGCTTCACATCTCCGTGAGCGGAAGACTAGTCGTTAGCGAGCCGGGGCGGCGATGTCGCTCATAGGCCCATGCGCACGACGTTTTTGCGCTTGGGAGCCGCTAGTCAATCAAGCGACGCCAAACCAGCGCGCCCGTCTATTTGCTTTCGCTAGTCAATCGTTTGCGGATCGAGGCGGCGTGCCCCGGCAACCCCTCCGCGTCAGCGAGCGCCGCGGCGGCGGGCCCGACGCGAGCCAGCGCTGCGGGCGAGGCGCCGACAATCGTCGTGCGCTTCAGAAAATTAAGCGTCGACAGGCCAGAGGCATAGCGCGCGGCGCCGGATGTGGGGAGCACATGGTTTGGTCCAGCGAGATAGTCGCCCAGCGCTTCAGGCGCATGCCGCCCCATGAAAAGCGCGCCGGCGTGCCGGACGCGTTTTGACAGCGTTTCAGGGTCATCTACCGCAAGCTCCAGATGCTCCGGCGCCAGCGCGTTGACGAGATCGGCCGCCTGTTCGATCGAGCCTGTAATGACAATCGCGGAGTTGTCGCGCCACGCGGCGCCCGCGATCTCCGCTCGGGGATGATCGGCAAGCTGACGGCCGACCGCGTCGGCCACGGCGTCTGCGAACTGAGGATCGTCCGTGAACAGAACCGCCTGCGAGGACGGATCATGTTCAGCCTGGCTCAAAAGGTCCGCCGCAACCCAGTCCGGATCATTCGCGCCGTCCGCGATCACGACGATCTCAGACGGCCCGGCGACGCTGTCGACGCCGACCTCCCCGAACACCTGGCGCTTTGCTTCAGCGACATAAGCGTTGCCGGGACCGACGATCACGTCAACGGCCTTGATCGGTCCCGCGCCATAAGCGAGCGCGGCGATCGCCTGGGCGCCGCCGATCCGCCAGACTTCGTCGACTTCGGCAATGGCCGCTGCGGCGAGGACGACGGGGTTGTCGCGGCCGCCGGGGGCGGGAACGCACATGGCGAGACGTTTGACCCCCGCCGCCCTGGCGGGGATGGCGTTCATCAAGACGCTCGACGGATACGCCGCGCGACCGCCCGGCGCGTAGAGCCCGGCCGCATCGACCGGCGTCCAGCGCCAGCCGAGCGTGAGCCCTTCTTCGTCCGTAAAAAGATGATCGGGGGGGCGCTGAAGATCGTGAAATGCGCGAATGCGGTTTGCGGCGAGCTCCAGAGCCTCTCGCAAGGCGGGATCAAGCTCGCGCAGCGCCCGCGCGGTCGCGTCCCCGTCAATGCGCGCCACAGCGGGCGACGTCTCATGATCATCGAATTCCGCCGTGCATGCGGCGACTGCGTCAAAGCCACGCACACGGACATCGCCTAAAATGGCGGCGACGCTGTCACGCACATTGGCTGGCGCGCCGCGATGCGCGCGCGCGAACGCCTCGTATGCTTCTGCGAAGTCCGGCTGGTCGAAACGTAGGCGCAGGACCATTAGCGCTCATCCCTCTGAGTTTCGCGGGTGATCATGCCGTCAGCTTGCCGTCTGTCCGCGGGCGGTCAAGCGTCCTTATGATGCGGCCTCGACCGGGTCGGCCAGGGGGCGCCAAGGTCGGTCAGTCGAACGGATAACGCCTCGACATTCAGCTGGACGGCGCCGCCACCTGCAAAATCGAGGATCACGACGCCTTCGCCATCGTCACCTGGTTCGAAGTGGATCGCGAGAAGCTCGACAACGGCGTCGCGCGCATCGGTGCGCAGATACCGCCTGCGCACGGACTTCACGTCATCGAAATGGACCCCCGTCCGCACCCGCGCAAATGATCCGGCCCGCGCATCGCCCGCGCATTCCCAGACAAAACGATTGGCGACGAAGGCGAACTGGCGTCGCTCAGGCAGAAACGCGAAATCGCCGAGCTTGGCGATCGCGTCCTGCAGAACCGACGAGACCGCCGACAGGTCTTCTTCGTCCGCCGCCTTCAGGCGCAAGGGCCGATAATCCAGCACGCTCGGGGCCATGACTATTCGCCCCGCACGCGTTCAATCAGCGCGCCGCATCGCGCGAGCTTTTGCTCCAGTCGCTCAAAGCCGCGATCGAGATGATAGACGCGATTGACGATCGTCTGCCCTTCCGCCCCAAGCGCGGCGAGAATGAGCCCCATGGAGGCGCGCAAATCCGTCGCCATGACCGGCGCGCCTTTCAGCCGCGACACGCCCGTCACGGTCGCTGTTTGTCCGTTGACGGAAATCTTTGCGCCCATCCGCGCAAGCTCCGGGGCATGCATGAACCGGTTCTCGAAAATCGTCTCCTTAATGGACGACGTTCCCTCCGCGGTCGCCATCAGCGCCATGAACTGCGCCTGAAGGTCAGTCGGAAAGCCTGGAAATGGTTGCGTCACGATGTCAACCGCCGCGCAGCGGTCCGACTTGCGCGCAACGCGCAGGCCCTCCGGCGTTTCGTCCAGTTCAATCCCGCTGTCCTGCAGCGCGCCGACGGCCGCGCCGAGAAGGTCGAGACGCGCGTTGCGCAACAGGAGTTCGCCGCCGGCGACGCCCGCCGCCATGGCGTAAGCGCCCGTCTCAATACGGTCCGGCATTACGTCATGGGTTGCGCCGCTAAGCGAGGCGACGCCCTCAATCCGGATCTCCGACGTCCCCGCGCCGTCGATCCTGGCGCCCATCTTTGTAAGGCATTCGGCGAGATCGGCGATCTCCGGCTCGCGCGCGGCGTTGTGGAGTTCAGTGACGCCTGTCGCCAGCGTCGCGCCGAGCATCGCGTGCTCAGTGGCGCCGACCGACACGAACGGAAAATCGATCCGCGCGCCCCTCAATCCGTTCGGGGCGCGAGCGATCACATAGCCTTCGTCGAGCTCAATTTCAGCGCCCATAGCGGTGAACGCCTTGAGGTGAAGGTCCACCGGCCGCGCGCCAATGGCGCAACCGCCAGGCAGCGACACTTTCGCCTCCCGTTCACGCGCCAGCAGCGGCCCCAAAACATTGAACGAGGCGCGCATCTTCCGAACGAGATCATAAGGCGCGACGGTCGACGCGATAGCGGCCGCGTTCAGCGTCAGGTCACCGCCCTCGCGTACGGCCTCAACGCCGAGCTCCGCCAATAGCCGCAACAGCATGTCGACATCCGCGAGCGCCGGCACGTTTGACAGGCGCAGAGGCTGATCCGTCAGCAGCGACGCCGCCATCAGCTTCAATGCTGAGTTCTTGGCGCCGCTGATCGGAACATCGCCGAACAGGGGCCGGCCGCCAATGATCGCCAGTTTGTCCATCGCCTGAAAAGTCCACAGAAACTTTGGCCGCGTCGTGACGCAGACCGGGTGATTATTGGGTGGCGTCGCCGCTGCGGTTCTGACCGCCAGGCGCGTCGCCCGGACGGGCGCGCTCGCCTTCGTCACCGGACTCACGCCGCGCCGCGGCCTTGCGTCGGTGAAGATTGGCCCTCAGCGCCTCAGCCAGTCGGTCATCGCGATGCGACTCCGGGTTCGCCGCGCCGGTCGGGGGTTTGCGATTGCCGTCACTCGCCATAGCCGTCCGGTCTAGTCCGCCCAAGGCGGAGGTCAAGCGGCCTTTTCCGCGCGGAGGCGTCGCGGCGCTATTGCGGACGGCAAACGCGCGCCTCCCGTCAAGAAAAAGAGGCGGCGCAAAAAAAGGGGCGGCGGTTCCCCGCCGCCCCCTCAAAAGGAGCGAGTGCAGATCGCCGGACGCTAGTTGGACCCGCCAACCTCCGGGATCGCGCCCGCGCCAGCCGTCGGTCCGCCCGCGGCCACGATCGCCGCTTCGAACGCCGGCGCGGTTTCATCCTTCAGCTTCATCAGCCGCGCGCGGATTTCGGCAAAGTCCGCCTCGGCGTAGTTCAGAACGTCCCGATGGGTCTTGGTTGGCCCATAGGTCGACAGACCGACCCCGACGCCCAACTTGCCGAGCCGGCTCGTCAGATTCTGCGGGGCCTCCTGGCCGACTTCCGCCATCGCCTGATTGCCGCGCATCAACTCAATGATGTCATCAAGCTCGGTCTTCATCGCCGACCATTGGGCATCAAGCTCCGCCGGCGCGGAACGGGTCCGCGACAGCGCCGTCTTCAAGTCGCCAAGCCGCGCCTCGAGTTCAGCGACCGCATTGCTCGCCGCGCTGACGCCGCGATCGAGTTTGGCGATCCGCTCCCAGAAGGCCACGACTTCGTCGATAGAGCCGCCGGCGAGCGCGCCCTTACGCAACCGCTCCACCTTGAACGGCTGCGGGGCGACGAGCTCTTTTGTCTCGCCGCGCACGCGGGTCGACAGGGACACCGTGTAGTCGCCGGGCGCCGCCAGGAAACCGCTCGGGTCGTCATCTTCTTCGACAGGCCCCTTGACGGCGCTCATCGGCGGATAGCGCAAGTCCCAGGTGACGCGGTGGAAGCCCTCGCCGGTTGGCCCGTCAATCCGGCGCACGACCTCGCCTTCTTTGTTTCTGACAGTGAGCCAAACCGCCGGCTTTTCTTCGCGGCGCTCCTCGTCGGCCGCCTCAAAGCCCTGGAAGGGTGTGTCCTCGCCGGCTTCGATCTTCTTTTTCTCCGCCTCCTGACGGGTCTCTTCAATCGTCTTCAGCCCGTCCTTCAGATAGTAGGTGAACGTGGCGCCGAAGGGCGGGTTGGGCGCGCGGAAGTAGCCGTGCCCCTGGCTGCCCTGCTCGCTGAAGGCGAGCGGATGCTCCTCGAGATACCACCAGGCTTTACGACCCGCGAAGAGATGCGCCGGCTTTTCAAGCGCCGCGGCGTCTACGTTCCGAAGCGCGGAATAATCGTCGAGAATATAAAATCCCCGGCCGAAGGTCGCGCCGACGACATCGTTTTCACGACGCTGAATCGTAACGTCGCGATAGGCGATTGTCGGCGCGCCGCCTTCAAGCTTCACCCACTGGCCGCCGGCGTCGACCGTGAAGAAGAGGCCGAATTCGGTGGCCAGGAAGAACAGATCCCTGTCCACATGGTCCTGGACAATTCGCCAGACGAGATGACGCTCAGGCAGATCGCCGACCATGGAGACCCACGTGCGGCCATAGTCCGTACTCTTATAAAGGTAGGGCGTGAAGTCGCCATACTTGTGGTTGTCAAGCGCGACATAAACCGTGGACGCATCATATAGATCGGCGCGGATATCGTTCACGAACGCCGTGTCCGGAACGCCCGGCAGACTGCCGGCGAGCACTTTGTTCCAGGTCTTGCCGCCATCGGTCGTCGTCTGGATGATTCCGTCATCGGTGCCGACGTAGAGAACATTCTCATCAAGCGGCGACTCGCCGATCGACGTGATCGTGTTGTACTGGGACATGGCGAGGAAATCCCAGCCTGCGTCCCATGACCATTGCCGGCCCATCAGCGGCAACAGCATGCGGTCTTCATTGCGCGTTAGATCGCCGGAAAGCGCCGTCCAGGAATCACCGCGATCGTCCGAGCGCCAGAGCCGCTGAGAGGCGAAGTAGATCCGCTTCGGGTCGTGACGCGAGACGTAAATCGGCGAATCCCAATTGTACCTTTCCGTTGGTTCGCCCGGTTTCGGCTGCGGCTGAATGTGGACGACCTCGCCCGTCGTCCGGTCAACGCGGGCGAGATTCCCTTCCTGCCATTCCGCATACATTATATCTGGATTGCCAGGCTCCGTCGCTGACTGGTGGCCGTCCGCGAAGAGGGTGACGAACCAGTCCGAATTGCGGATGCCGTGCCGGTTCAGGGTCCGCGACGGGCCGCCTTGCGAGTTGTTGTCCTGAGTGCCGCCATAAACCGTGTAGAACGGCTCCGCGTCGTCCACAGCCACCTTGTAGAATTGGGTCAATGGCAGGTTGTCAATAAACCGCCAGGTCTTCTCCCGGTCGTGGCTTTCATAAAGGCCGCCGTCTGACCCGAAAATAATGTAATCCGGGTCCGTCGGATGGAACGCGATCGCGTGGTCGTCGGAGTGCTTGTACTCCATGTTCACGCCACGGAACGTCTTGCCGCCATCGTCGGAAACCTGGCTGTAGTTGCTGACCAGATAGATTTTATCGAACTGGTGCGGGTGGGCGTAGATCTCCTGATAGTAGTGCGGTCCGGTGCCGCCGCCGACGGCGTCGGACATTTTGGTCCAGGACGCGCCGCGGTCAGCCGACCGCCAGACGCCGCCCGTGCGACGCTTGGTTTCGATCGCCGCATAAAGAACGTCCGGGTTCTGAGGCGAAATCGCGAGGCCGATCTTGCCCATGTCGCCCTTCGGGAGACCCTCGGTCAACTCATCCCAGGTCTCGCCGCCATCCGTCGAGACGTGAACGCCGCTTTCCGGTCCGCCGCCCATATAGGCCGCGACCGTGCGGTGGCGTTGCCAGGTGGCCGCGTAGAGCCGATCCGGATCGCGCGGATCCATGACGATGTCGGTGACGCCGGTCCACTCGCCTTTCGACAGGACGTTCTTCCAGGTCTTGCCGCCGTCGGTGGTCTTATAAAGACCGCGCTCGCCGCCAGACGACCAGAGCGGTCCCTGCGCTGCGACGAAAACCGTGTTTGAATCTTCAGGGTGCACAATAATCGTCGAGAGATGCTCGGACTTTTTGAGCCCAAGATGCTCCCATGTCGCGCCGCCGTCTTTTGAACGGTAGACGCCGTCGCCAAACGCAATGTGCCGGCCGCCGTGGTTTTCGCCGGAGCCGACCCAGATCGTATGAGGGTTGTTCGGATCAAGCGTCACGTCACCGATTGAGTAGGATCCCTGCCCGTCAAAAATCGGCTTCCAGGTCGTGCCCGCATTTTCCGTCTTCCAGACGCCGCCGGAGCCGACGCCGACATACCAGGTCGACGGGTCTTCCGGATTGATGGCTATGTCCGCGATGCGGCCGGACATAAAGGCCGGACCGATCCCGCGAAGCTCGAAGCCTTTGAAGTCATCCGCAGACAGCTTCGCTTCTTCGCCGGACGCGTCTGTATCGCTTGCCGAGACCTGCGCCATCGCGCCGCCAAGCAGACAAAGCGCAGCGCCCGCGCCAGCCCAAGTCGCCAAAGCGAATTTCATCCTGATACGTTTCATCACAAACCTTTTTTCTTCGGAGGCCCCACGCTCAACGCGCGTCCATCATCGCCGCCCGCCTCGATACGGATCATCAAAGCGGTAACTTTTGCGCCGTTCAATGGCGCGAACCGTGCACGGCGGCGACATCGTTACACAGCCTTCGCCGCCAATACGAGCAGTACGCCCACTGAGGGTAAAAAGACGTTAAGTTTCGCGCGATCCGGGCGCCTGACAACCGGAATCTTGTCTGCGGCGACGGAGCAGAACGGCGCCGCGCAGCAGCGCACAGAATGCGCGTTTTCGCTCGACCTGCGCGCGCAGGGGCCGACCGTCGCCCTGTTGCCAAGTCCCAGGGCGCTCGCTAGAAGCCGGCTCTTCTCAAGGTTCGCTGCCGTAGCTCAGGGGTAGAGCACTCCCTTGGTAAGGGAGAGGTCGAGAGTTCAATTCTCTCCGGCAGCACCAGGCGACACATCCCAAGACGGATCAGTTTGCGACCATCTCCGTTGGGCCGGCCGCCCCGGTTGGCGCAAAGTCGCGCGCTTGGCACGGCGTCGATGCTCCCGGTTTCGCCAAAAGACGGCGAGATCATGCGCCGCAGCCGGCGCTTCTACCGAAAGCGAAAGAAGTCAGGCCATCATCTTTTCAATGGGCGCCACAAGGATCGCGGTTGCGCCGAAACGCTTCAGGTCTTCCAGCGTCGACCAGAACACCTCCTCCACGCACACCGCATGGATGGCGACGACGTCATCGCGCCCGGCAAGCTCCAGCACGGTCGGCGCCTCAGCCCCCGGCAAGAGCTCGACAATCGCGTCGACCGCATCGCGCGGCGCGTTGAGCATCACATATTTGGCGTTGCGCGACGCGATGACGCCGTTCACGCGCGTCATCAGACTCTGGAACGCCGCCTCTTCGCCCGCATTCAATGCGCCAGGTCTCTTGATCAGGATCGCCTCGGACTCAAACACGGTCGCGGTGGGCGCGAGGCCGTGGGCCTCAAGCGTCGCGCCGGTGGAGACAATGTCGCAGACGGCGTCGGCGATCTTCAGCTTCGGCGCGATCTCCACTGACCCCGTCATTTCCGCCGTCGACGCGGCGACGCCCGCCCGACTGAGAAACGCCTTGGTGAGCGCTGGATAAGAGGTGGCGATGCGTTTTCCTGCATAGGAGGCGACATCGTCAGACGCCCAACTCTTTGGCGCGGCGAGCATCAGCCGGCAGCGGGCGAAGCCAAGCCGCGCCGTCATGGACGCGACTGCAGTTTCCGGCGTTTCGCTTCGTTCCAGGCGATGCTCCTCGAAGACGTTCTCGCCGACAATTCCAATGTCGCAGACGCCATCGTCCACCAGCGACGGTATGTCGTCGTCGCGCACCAAAAGAATGTCGATCGGCAGCTCGCGCGCGCGGCCGTAGAGATTGTCCTTGGCGCGGGAAATAGAGAGCCCACACTTTTTGAGGAGCTCAAACGTGCCGTCCGCCAGACGACCGGATTTTTGCAACGCCAACCTCAGTCGATCATCTGACATCTACCTATCCCACCGTCCGCGCCAAATTCGCGCTGGCTATAAAGTCGCCGTCCGAAGGCTATAACGACGCGTAATAGGCAGAGGCCACGCCTCGCCGCAACAGGACGTTCGAAATGACCACTGCACCACCTGACGCGAAAGCCGCCGCGATCCTGGGCGACATGAATTATCGCTTCACAGATGCGCAAGTTGCGGCGTTGAAGTCCTATGGGGAGGTGCGACGCCACGACGCCGGCGAACGCCTGTTCAAGGAAGGCGACATCGATCCTGACGTGCTCGTTCTGCTCAGCGGCCAACTCGACGTTCATCTTTACGAGATTGGCGAGAAGCGCCGCGTCGGCTGGCTTGAGCCAGGCCAGTTCACAGGCGACGTGCAGCAGATCACCGGCCAGCCGTCGCTCGTCTCCGCAGAAATGGTCCGCGACGGCGAGGTCCTGCACGTGCCTGCGGAGGCGTTGAAACGCATTCTCGTTGAGAATTCCGATCTCTCGGATTCCTTCGTGACAACATATGTGGCGCGGCGCGCCTGGGCGCGGGCGAGCGGACGCAAGAGCGTCGTCCTCGTGGGTCGTTCGCTGGACCAGGCGTCATTCGCATTGCGTGATCTTCTCACCAAACATGACGTCCCACACGTCTGGGTCGAAGCGGACAGCGATCCCGCGGCGGAAACCATCGTCGCCAAACTCGATCTGACGCTTGATGACGCGCCCATTTTGATCACCGGCGAGCGCCGCTTCGTGCGGCCGGCAATAGAAGAAGCAGGCCGCGTTCTCGGACTCGATCTGCTGCCTGACGGCGCCAGCGCCGACGTTGTTGTGGTCGGCGCGGGGCCAGCCGGGCTCGCCGCGTCGGTCTACGCCGCTTCCGAAGGGCTCAGCGTCGTCGCCATCGACAGCGTCGCGGCGGGCGGTCAGGCGGCGACAAGCTCAAAGATCGAGAACTATCTGGGCTTCCCATCGGGCATCTCGGGCCGCGAACTCGCAGACCGCGCCCGCGTGCAAGCGCAGAAATTCGGCGCGCGCCTCGCCGCGCCGGTCCGCGCCGCAGCCCTCGAAAAAGACGGCGGCGCCTATGCGATCGTTCTAAGAGACGGACGTCGCCTGAGCGCCAAGGCGATCGTCATCGCAACCGGAGCGGAGTACCGCAAACTGCCGATCGAAAACCTTGAGCAGTTCGAAGGCCGCGGCGTCTATTACGGCGCGACGGCGATGGAGGCGCAAATCTGCACGGGCTCCTCAGTGGTCGTCGTCGGCGCGGGCAACTCCGCCGGCCAGGGCGCATCGTTTCTCGCCAAGACCGCGAAGGACGTACACGTTCTATACCGCCGCAAGAACATCCGCGACACCATGTCGGAATACTTGGTGCGCCGGCTCGAAGAAACGCCGAATATTCATCTGCGCCCGGAAACGGAGATCTCTCGGCTCGTTGGGTGCGAGAACCGGTTGCGCAAGATCGCCGTCGCGTCGCCTGCTGGCGAGGAGTTGATCGACGCCGGCTTCGCCTTCATGTTCACCGGCGCCGAACCTCGTACGGACTGGTTGCCGGAAACCATCGCCCGTGACGCCAAAGGCTTTTTGAAGACCGGCGCAGACCTTGAGAATCTCAATCTCGTCCGCGCTGGCTGGTCGCTCGACCGCATGCCGTCGCGCTATGAGACAAGCTGGCCGCGCGTCTTTGCGGTCGGCGACGCGCGGGCCGGCTCAACCAAGCGCGTCGCCTCCGGCGTCGGTGAAGGCTCAGTGGTGATCCAGGCCGTGCACGCCGCGATTTCCGAGATCGACAGTCAGTGAAGCTTCAGCTTCGGCCGCACGACCTGATTCACATGGCCGACGAGGATCATGAACATCCCCCGGAACCAGCCATGGATCGCCATCAGATGCATGCGGTAGAGCGAGATATACATGAACCGCGCCATGCGGCCTTCGACGGCCATGCGCCCGCCAATCAGATTGCCCATCAAGCTGCCGACGGTTGAAAACCGGGACAGCGAAACGAGCGATCCATAATCCTTGTACTGAAAACTCTTCAATTCGCCGCCCGTGATGTGCGACAGAAGATTGTCGAACGCCGTCTCCGCCATCTGGTGCGCCGCCTGGGCGCGCGGCGGGATCGGTCGCTCCTCCCCTTCCGGCTTGAAGAACGCGCAGTCGCCAATGGCGAAAATGCGCTCATCGCGGGTCGTCTGCATCGTCGGCAACACGACAAGCTGGTTGTTGCGGCTCGTCTCCAGACCGCCAATGTCCTTCAGAAAATCAGGCGCCTTGACCCCCGCCGCCCAGATCTTCAGATCGCCGGCGACCGTCTCGCCCGACTTCAGCTTCATGCCGTAAGGCGTGACTTCCGTCACTTGCGCGTTCGTCATGACCTTGACGCCAAGCGCCTCAAGTTCGTCATGGGCGGCCTGCGACAGGTCTTCAGGCAGCGCCGGCAGAATCTGCGGACCAGCCTCCAATAGCGTTACCTGCAGCCGGCTTTCGTCAAAGACTTCGAGGCCATAATGCTTCAATGCGCCCGCCGCGTTATAAAGCTCGGCGGCGAGCTCTACCCCCGTCGCGCCGCCGCCGACGATCGTCACCCTCACATATTCATCCGCATGGGAATAAAGCGACATGGCGCGGGAGACGCGCAGGCACTGGTTCAACAGCTTCTGACGGAACCGGTCGGCTTCAACGCGGCTTTCCAGGAACAGACAGTGGTCCTTGACTCCGGGCACGCCGAAATCATTGGCGACGGAGCCGACGGCGACTACGAGATAGTCGTACCGGATCTTATGCTCCCCCATGATTTCGACCCCGTTCTCGTCGTGCAGCGGGGCGACGACCACTTCCCGATTCGCGCGGTCGATATCCTGAAGCGACCCAAGGAAGAAACGGTACCCGTTCTGGTGGCCATGGCCGCGATAGCCCACTTCGTCGATATTGGCGTCAAGCGAGCCGGCGGCGACCTCATGCAGGAGCGGCTTCCAGATGTGCGATCTGTTCTTCTCAAGAAGGATGATGTCATAAGCGTCGCGGCCGAGCCGCTTGCCGAGGCGCGCGGCGAGCTCCAGTCCGCCGGCGCCGCCGCCGACGATGACGATCTGCGTCTTCTTGACCTTCGGCATGGCCTGACGCGCGGTCGGCGGGCTCGAAACCGCCTCCACCGCAACGTCGATCACATCGCCCGTCCGCATCGCCTGATCGGTCATGTGGCACTCTCCTCACGCCGGCCGCCATAGGCCGGACTTGAAAGCGGAACTATACGCCGGTTCGCGCATATTGCACTGCAATATGCGCGAGCATCAAGGTCCAAAGTCAAGCGAGTATTCAGACCGGATAGAGGCTTTTCGGCCTCGAATGGGCGCTGGCGAGCAACACGCTCTGGCGGTTATTGGCCCAAAATGTCAGTCAGCCTGGCAAGGCGAGCGGCCCAAGCCGCGCCAAGTAGGGCGCTGGCACCCATGACGGCTTGATCCTCAAAGGGGACAGTTGGCGCGCGGAATTGCGAAGGCGGACAATCGGCACAAGTAGGCATTCAGCCTCCCTTGTCTATTTGCTAGTCCGAGCACAAAATGGCGGACAAATCTAAGGAATGACCCAATCCATGTAGACGCGTTACGGCCGATTTGCATCAACTTCCAGACGAGCGTGACAGATGTCAAACTACTGGATTACCTTGATTATTGCCTCCTGTTTAGCTCTCTCCGCGTGCGCCCTGAACTCGGGGGGCGAAGCGCCGACCAATAGTTTGCAAGACATCGCGTGCCCCGATCACGAAATCGCCGGTGACATCTCCTGCCATGTGCTGAGTGTCCTGGAGAACCCAGATGCTCCCGAGGGCCGCGAGATCCCGATCCGCATCATGGTTCTCAAAGCAACAGGGAACTCGCCGGAATCTGATCCCCTGTTCATCATCCCCGGCGGGCCTGGCCAGTCGGCGATCCAGGCGCCGAATCTGCGCCGCTTCTTCGCCGAGTACTTCGCGCCCATTCGCGAGAACCGCGACGTCGTGCTTATCGACCAGCGCGGCGTCGGCGGGTCCAATCGACTTTCTCTGGAACCGGACGCAGCTCTTCTATTCGTCCGTCCTGAGACAAACATTCCACCGGAATGGGGACGCGCAGCCCTTCCGCGCCTCAACGCTAAGGCTGATCTCAAACAGTATACGACGGAGCGCGCGGTTGATGATCTCGATGCGGTTCGAAGAGCGCTCAACGCCCCCCACATCAATATCTATGCTACTTCATACGGAACGCGAGTCGCTCAACTCTACATCAAGCGTTACGAGCAAAGAGCACGGGCCGTCATCATGAAAGGCGTCAGCCCACCGGACGACAACATTGCTTTGTCTTACGGACAAAAGCCGCAAAGGACCCTCGACCTCTTGTTCGCCGCGTGCGCTTCCAGCACACGCTGCGCATCGGCATTTCCGGATCTTCCGGCTCAGTTCGCCTCGGTGCTCGAAGAGCTCGCGCAAAGGCCAAAAACCATTGAGACAGAACACCCGATGACCGGCGCGCCTCTCCAATTTGAGATCACCCGCGGCGCGTTCGCCTTTGGGATCCGCGCGCAAATGATGAACGCCAACGCGCTGGCACGGTTGCCGCACTTGATTGCGCGCGCCGAAGAGGGCGAGTTCTCAGACTGGGCAGCATTTCTCCCACGACTACCCTCCGTATACGCTACACAGCTGGATGGCGGTATGACGTTCTCCATTATTGCCGCCGAAGATGCGCCGCGCCTTTCCGAGGCGCTGATCTTAGCGGATGCTGACGGCGCGTTTGTTGGCGAAACGCTCGCACGCGCGTTCCAGGAAGTCGGCGCATTCTGGCCGCGTGGCGACGCCCCCAAAGACCTCTTCACACCTTTGGAAAGCGATGTGCCCGTCCTTCTGGTATCGGGCGCATTTGATCCCGCGACACCCCCTCAGGGTGCAGAGGAAATGTTGCCTGGCTTGCCGAACGCAAGACATATTGTCTTTCCGGGCGGATCGCATTCAGCCGCCAACTTCGACGGTTTAGATCTCATCATGGCAGCGTTCATCCAAAAAGGGTCATCGACAAAGCTGGATGTGTCCGCCGTTGAGTCAAATCGCCTTCCCGAGTTCCAACTCCCAGAAGAGTTATAAGGGCTCATATTCGATCCAAACCGGATTCTCGAGCATTTGAACCAACTTCTGGTTTCGGCAACGATTCTTGCATCACAGCGACGTATGATATTGTCTGTTTTTACCGGCAGAGCGGCCGAAGCGGAGCGTCTTAACCTCGCCCATATCAGTCACTTTGCGCAAGATCGTGATTGACGACTTTCAGCGAACACGCGCCATTTATTCAACAGCATTTGCGCGCCTAGCCAAGCGGCTCGGCAATGCGACCGGGACAAGTCGAGCCCGCTTCACTGCGCGGTGATGCCGCCGTCAATCTTGAATTCGCTCGCGGTCACGAAACGCGACTCGTCTGACGCAAGATAAACAACCGCATACCCCACATCCTCAGGTTCACCGAGGCGCTTTAGCGGTATCTGGCGCACAAGTTTGCGTTCGCCTTCTTCGCCGCCCCCGCCGAAGGCGACCAGCGGATCGATGATCGGCGTCCGCGTGAAAACAGGATGCACAGAGTTGCAGCGGATATCGTAGCCGGAGCGCGCGCAATGAAGCGCGATCGACTTTGACATCATCCAGACCGCCGCTTTCGCGGCGTTGTAGGAAAGCATGTTCCCATCGGCGATGATTCCGGCCACGGAGGAAATGTTGATGATCGACGCCGGCTGCGCGTCTTTCAGGTATGGCATCGCTAGCTGCGTGCCGACAAAGATAGAATCGACGTCGACCTCCTGGCACTTGCGCCAGCCTTCCAAAGTCTCCGTTTCGATATTGCCGAATGTGCCGATGCCAGCGTTATTGACGAGAACATTTATCCCGCCCATCGCTTCGGCCGCAGCGGGTAGGACCTCCTCCCAGTCGTCTTTTTTTACGACGTCGTGGCCGAAAGCCGCGGCGACGCCAGGCCGCTTTTCATTGAGTTCAGCCGCAACGGCTTCAGCGCCTTCCTTGTTCAGGTCGGTGACGACCACTTGCGCGCCTTCTTCGACGAACATCCGCGCAAAGCAAGCGCCCAATCCTTGCGCCCCGCCCGTAATCAAGGCCTTCTTGCCGTCCAGCCGTCCCATCGCTCATCTCCTTCGCGCGTTAAGCTACTGTTCGCGGCAACCTAACGACCGTCCTAAAAGAGTCCTAGGGCCGGACGCCGTTAGCCGAGCGAAGACTGAACTGGTCCGCATCGCCAGCCCAAAACGTAATCTCACCATGTCACACAAACGCCCCTCAGAGCTTGGCCGCGCTTCGGAACATATCTCCATGCTGAGGCGCATCGCCGCTGACGCCGCAGTCGGCGCAAGCGCCGGCGCAGGCTTCGCGCTGATTGTGGTCCTCGGGGATGTTGGCGGGTTTGGCCGGCTCGCCGCCAGCGGCGGGTCGACCCTCATCGCGTCAGTCGCGCTCGCCATCGCGCTCGCCTCCAGCTGGGGCGCGATCGCCGCGGCGATCTCCATTTTCCTGATTTCAAAGAAGGACGCGCCAGAGCAACCGCCGAGTAGCGGATTTCGTTCGCTTCGACCGCGTGCGCCGATGGCGTTGCAGCCGGCACGGATCCAGAGCCCGCGAGGACGCCAAGGCAGGGGGGCAGGCTGACCGGCGGGTCAGCCCTCTTTCTCGATCTCCTCAATCGCGACCGCAAGAAGTTCATCGAGCCGGCGCCGGATCGTCTCGTCATCCATCTCCACGCCTGCGGCGTCAAAATCCGCGCGGAGCTTTCGGAAAACGTCGTCATCGCCAGGTTCTTCAAGGTCCGCGACAATCAGCGACTTGGCGTAGTCATCGGCTTTGTCGCCGGTGATTCCCAGGTGATCCGCGGCCCATGCGCCGAGGAGCTTGTTGCGGCGGGCTTCAGCCTTGAACCGCAACTCAGCGTCATGTGCGAACTTCGCCTCGAAAGTGTCCTTGCGGTCGTCAAATGTCGTCATGGTTCTTGTTCCGTTCTATCCAATTCGATCGCCGGCGGTCGCGTTACCTTATCGCGCCCGGCGGCCGCGGCAATGCGCCAATTGCGGGAGCCAAGATCGCCGCTTCGCCCCAGGCTCGCGCAATCGCCGGGGGTTTTCAGCCGCCCTGCAAACGCGTATACGCGCCCGCTCCGACGGCGCATACTGTCACGGCGGCCGGCGCGGCGACCATAGTCGAGTACGCCCGGCGACGCCCAGAAACCCGCCCCTAACGGAAAGACGCAATTGCGATGGCCCGGCGTAAGCAAATCTATGAAGGCAAAGCGAAAATTCTATTCGAAGGGCCCGAACCGGGCACGCTGATCCAGTACTTCAAGGACGACGCCACCGCCTTCAACAATGAAAAGCACGCAATCATTGAGGGCAAGGGCGTCCTCAACAACCGCATTTCCGAATTCGTGATGCAGGGCCTCGAGCGCGTGGGCATCCCGACCCACCTCATCCGTCGCCTGAACATGCGCGAACAGTTGGTTCGGCACGTCGAAATCATTCCGCTGGAGGTCGTCGTCCGCAACGTCGCCGCCGGGTCGATCGCGAAAAAGCTCGGTCTTGAGACCGGGGCCGCGCTGCCGCGATCGATCATCGAGTTCTATTACAAGAGCGACGAGCTCGGCGATCCGATCGTTGCCGAGGAGCACATCACCGCTTTCAATTGGGCGAGCCCCCAGGAGATCGACGACATGATGTCGCTCGCCCTGCGGATCAACGACTATCTCTCTGGCCTTTTCGCCGGCGTCGGCATTCGCCTCGTCGACTTCAAGGTCGAGTTCGGCCGCCTTTACGAAGGCGACATGGTGCGCCTCATCGTGGCTGACGAAATCAGCCCAGACAGCTGTCGCCTTTGGGATGCGGAAAGCGGCTTCGTTCTCGACAAGGATCGTTTCCGTCAGGACCTTGGCGGCGTAACGGAAGCCTACCAGGACGTTGCGCGACGGCTTGGCGTCCTGAAGGAAAACGGCGCGCCGGGGGCCAAGGGGCCTGTTCTCGTCACCGACAATGAGAGCGCCTGAGCGTCCCGACGGATTAGCGACGGCGCCGGCCGCATTGCGGCCAGCCCAGACCGCCTCTATCAAGCCGTGCGAGAAGCATGCGAACAGGAGCGCTGCGCCAAATGAAGGCGAAAGTCGAAATCACCCTGAAGTCCGGAATTCTGGACCCGCAGGGCAAAGCGATCGAAGGCGCGCTCGCCGGCCTTGGTTTTCCCGAGGCGCGGGATGTGCGCCAGGGAAAGGTGATTGAGTTCGATGTGGACGCCCCTGACGAAGGCGCCGCCCGCGCGCGCGTTGAAGAGATGTGCAAAAAGCTCCTCGCGAACCCGGTGATGGAGAACTACGTCATCTCGATCTCCGCCTGACCCGAACGCAAACGAGACAGGAACGGACCGCTCATGAAATCCGCCGTCATCGTCTTCCCGGCTTCAAATTGCGACCGCGACGCGGCCGTGGCCTTGCGCCAGGCGACAGGGATCGACCCGGTGATGGTATGGCATGCGGAGCGCGAGATCCCGGACGTTGATCTGATCGTCATGCCCGGTGGCTTTTCGTACGGGGATTATCTGCGGTCTGGCGCGATGGCGGCGCGCGCGCCCGCCATGGAAACGGTCGCCGAGCGCGCCGCGAAGGGCGTGCGCGTTCTTGGCGTCTGCAACGGCTTCCAGGTGCTCACTGAAACGGGTCTCTTGCCTGGAGCGCTCTTGCGCAACGCCGGGCTTAATTTTGTATGCGGACCAACGCGCCTGCGCGTCGAGCCGGCGGGCGCCGCCTTTTCACCCGCGCTGAAGCACGGCGACTATGTGACCTTTCCGATCGCCCACCATGACGGAAATTACGCGGCTGATAACGAAACGTTGAAGCGCCTCGAAGGCGAAGGCCGCATCGCGTTTCGCTATGTGGCGAACCCGAACGGGTCCGCGAACGACATCGCGGGCCTCGTCAATGACGCCGGCAATGTTATGGGGCTAATGCCGCACCCGGAACGAGCGATCGCGGCCGTGCTCGGCGGCGTGGACGGCCGAACCTTCTTTGACGGCCTCGCCACCGGATCGGCCGTGGCGGCGTAAGTCGGGCGCGACGCGGCTACGCGCCGTCCCCCACGAACAATGGCGGACGACGGGCGATCCATGGCCTTGCGATCTCCAATTCGAAGCCAAGCGCCAAAAGCGCGCCCTCATCCCCCGGCTTGCCGGCGAACATCGCGCCGATGGGAAGGCCCTCCGACGACATTCCAAGCGGCAACGAAATCGCTGGCGCACCGGCGATATTGTGGATCTGGGTGTACTGAACGTAATCGCCGACCCGCTCGACCGCTGTGTCCCAGGGCAGATCAGGCCGCAGCCAGCCAATCGGCGGCGGCGGCGTTGCGAGCACGGGTGAGAGGATGACGTCAAAATCCTCGAAGGCGCGCAAGTAGATCTCTTCATACTGAAGAAGACGCTCAACAGCGCGTTCAAAGATTGATTTGTTTGCCTCATAGTGCTGGATGAGCCCGAACGTCAGCGGCTCAAAATCATCGTAGCCGGCGCGTCGGCCCGCGGCCTCTTCCCATCTCGCGACCGTATCGGCGACGCCCGCCGCCCAGTAGATAAGGAAGTCGTCAGACGGCGCGCCGGAAAATGGCGCGGCGACCTCTTCGACATTGTGGCCGAGATCAGCGCAGACCGAAGCGGCGTCCGTCACCGCCGCGATCACGTCCGCATGCGGCGTCGCGCCACCCAGCCCCTCCGTGAAGAATCCGATTTTCCGCCGCGTTTGCGTCGGTCTGGCGATGAGCCCCGTCGGCGCGAGCGCCCCTTCGCCATCGCCGAGCTCCATCGCAGCGTGGAAAGCGGCGGCGTCACGCATCGTCCGCGCCACAACGGCATGCACGGACAAGAGCAGCGGCGGCGGGTCGGAAACCGAAACCGCCGGCGTGCGCCCACGTGACGGCTTCAGCCCCACCAGACCGCAGCATGAAGCCGGTATACGGATCGAACCGCCGCCATCGCTCGCATGCGCCATTGGCACAACGCCGGCCGCGACGAGAGCCGCCGCCCCGCCCGACGAACCGCCCGTCGAATGATCAAGGTTCCACGGATTGCGCGTTGGTCCATGTAGCAATGGCTCGGTCGTCGCCGTCGCGCCGAACTCCGGCGTTGAAGACTTACCGAGGCTGATAACGCCGCACTCGAACAGCTTGTCGACAAAGGGCGGCTGGCCGTCCGCGACATAGTTTGCATACGCCCTGGAGCCATACCGCGTCGGCTGACCAGCGACATCGGTGAGATCCTTGACGAATGTCGGCACGCCGGAGAATGGTCCCGGCGTCGCGGCGGCCGCCGCCGCTCGGGCTTCATCAAACGTCGGCGTCACAATCGCATTGATCTGCGGATCAGCGGCTTCGGCGCGGGCGATCGCTGCGCCAACCGCCTCGACCGCGGTCAGATCCCCTTGCTTGATGCGCGCGGCCGTCTCCACGGCGTCGATCCAGCCACCATCAACCGCCGCATTCCCGCCGCCGCCGCAGCTCACAAGGGCGCCGCCAGCAACAGCGCCCCCAGCGCCCTGAATGAACCGTCTCCGGACGATTTCGGTCATTGGCTTCCCCTTTTTTTGTCTGGCGCGCCCCCGCGCCGCTTAAGCAAACGACATTCGTCTATGCCCCGTTTGCGCCTCAAGGCCAAGCGCGGGCGTCAGTCGGCGATGACACATTGGCGACTACCCGGCGAGGTGTTTCCGCGCACGACCAATCGCCATCAAGGGGAAGTAGTGTCGATAGAGATGATAGTTGATCATGAAAGCGCGGGAGAGTTCGGGCCCCTGCTGCAGACGCTCCTCCAGGAGAGGATCCGTTAGCTTGATGGTCTGCCCGACGCCATAGCCCGGAAATCCTGTCCCCGTGAACTGCGGCTCATCCCAGGTTCCATCTTCGCGCTGACGCTCGATCAAGAACTGCAGGCCGTCGACAATCGCCTTCTCGTCTTCAGGCCGCCCGGCGGCGACGAGCCCCATCAAGGCCCAGGCGGTCTGCGACGGCGTCGACGGACCAGCGCCGATCTGCGACGGATCCATATAGCTCGCGCAGGTCTCGCCCCAGCCGCCATCGTCATTCTGCTTCAGTACGAGCCAGTCCGTCGCGCGCTTCACATAAGGAAGGCTCATATCTTCGCCGATCGCTTCAAGCGCTGGCAAGACGGCGCCTGTTCCGTAGACGTAATTCACGCCCCAACGGCCGAACCATGCGCCGTCGGCCTCCTGCTCCGCCTTCAGATAATCGAGCGCTCGCGCGACGACCGGATGCTTTGGCGAATAGCCGAGCTTGCCGAGCGCCTCCAGGATATGCGCGGTGACATCGACGCTCGGCGGGTCAAGCGCTTCGCCGAAATCGCAGAACGGGATTTTGGTCAGGATCGCCTTGTCATTGTCCTTGTCGAATGCGCCCCACCCGCCATTGCGGCTTTGCATGCCGAACAGCCACTGAACGCCTTTTTCAATGGCTTTCTCAATGCGATCGCCGCGTTCGGTTTTCTCGCCGCGGAACGGCGTCAATGCGATCAGCGCGACAGCGGTGTCATCCGTATCAGGATAGAAGGTGTTGGCGTACTCAAAAGCCCAACCGCCGGGCTCCGTCTTCGGCGACTTCACTTTCCAGTCGCCGGGCGTCAGGACTTGATTGTCAAGAACCCAGTCGACGGCGGCGTCGACAGCGTCCTTGCGCTCTTCACTGAGACCCGCGTCTTCGAACGCGAGCAGCGTCAACACCGTGTCCCAGACCGGACTGGTGGAGGCCTGGATCCAGGTGGCCTCGCCGTCATCGAGCCGCCAGCGCGGATCGTCTAGCGCCCTGATCCCGCGCTCGATGACCGCATGATCCATGAGGTAGCCTTCGCTCTTCAACGCCATAAGGGAGTAAATCCAGGGCGGCTGAATGCCGCCCCAGACGCCGTCCGCGTCCTGATGCTGAATAATCCACTCGCGCACGAGTTTGGCCGACCCTTCGCGCATGAGGCTGACGCCCGTTCGCGCGCCAAACGACTGCAACGCATGCAGGACGCGATCGGCGCCGCGGAAGAAGGCGTCAAAGGCGTCTGCGCCAGCCTTCGTCGGAAGCGAATAATCGAACGCCGCCCGTCCGCCAGGGAAGAGTTCGTCCAGCCGACGGTCCGCCGGCAGCGGCCTCGACGGTCGCCGCGCTGACAAGAGAGAAATCGGCATCAGCGTCGCGCGCGCCCATTGCGCAAAATTGTAGATCGAGAACGGGAACCAATTCGGAAAACGAACAACTTCCGGCGGCACGTTCGGCGTTTTCTCCCATGGCCACTCGCCGATCAGCGCGAGCCAGTAGCGCGTGAAGACGCGCACGTTCTTAAGCCCGCCTTTCGACAGGATCCAATCGCGCGCAAGGACCATATGCGGCGCGTCGACGCCATCGCCGACGGCGCGCAACGCAGCGTAAGCTTCGACCGTCGCATTGATGTCGCCCGCAGGCGCGCCATGATAAATCCGCCAGGAGCCGTCTTCGCTCTGCGTCCGCCGCAGCGCCTCGGCGAGACGCGGGAGGAGATGATGATCCTCAAGCTCCATGAACCAAAGGAACAGGATCCACTCCGCCTCCATGCAGGCGTTGCTTTCAAGCCGTCCGACCCAATAGCCTTCGGGCTTCTGACGCGCGATGAGCCACGCCGCCGCCGCCTCAGCCGCGCCGGCCAGCTGCGCGTCGAGATTGCCGCCGCCAGCGCGCGCGCCGCCCGCCGCCGGCGCGTCGGATGGGTCTTCGAACATCACGGTCTCCCGTCGCTTCCGCCGCGCGACAGGCCGCAGCGGCTGGCATGCGGATTTATGTCGCCGCGGGCGGAATTGGACAAGTCGCCGGGCAACCTCAGCCGGAACGCCGAAGCGTTAGATGTCGGCGTAGACGTGCTTTTCCGCTTTCGCGCCGGGGTGGGTGCAGGCGCCGAGATGCGCAGGACCGACGCCTTGCGCGAACTTGTAGAGCGCGCCGGAAGCATAGGCGTTTTCCCGCGGCTTGAAGTCGACGCGGCGGCGCGCGAGTTCTTCTTCTGCGACCTTTAGCTCAATCGTCCCTGCGACGGCGTCGATGGCGATGATGTCGCCATCCTCGATCAACCCGATCGGGCCGCCCTCCGCCGCTTCCGGGCCCACATGCCCGACGCAGAAGCCGCGCGTCGCGCCGGAGAACCGGCCATCCGTGATGAGCGCGACCTTATCGCCGGCGCCCTGGCCGTAAAGCGCGGCCGTCGTCGCCAGCATCTCTCGCATCCCCGGACCGCCCTTCGGCCCCTCAAAGCGAATGACAAGGACTTCGCCATCCTTGTACTGACGCTCCGTCACCGCCTTGAACGCATCCTCCTCGCAGTCAAACACCCGCGCTGGACCTTCGAACTGCAGTTTGGCGAGCCCCGCCACCTTGACGATCGCGCCATCGGGCGCAAGCGAGCCTTTGAGGCCTACGACCCCGCCCGTCGGCGACAGCGGATTGGTGACGGGATAGATGACCTTCTGACTTTCGTCGAATTCGACGTTTTCGAGATTCTCGCCAAGCGTCCTGCCCGTCACGGTCACGCAGTCGCTGTGCAGATAGCCGCCATCCAGCATCGTCCGCATCAGGATCGGCATGCCGCCCGCCTCCGCCATGTCCTTCGCCACATACTTGCCGCCCGGCTTCAGATCGGCGAGGTAGGGCGTTTTCTTGAAGATCTCCGCTACGTCATCGAGCGTGAAGTCGATCCCCGCCTCATTGGCCATGGCCGGCAAATGAAGGCCCGCATTAGTCGAACCGCCGGTGGCGGCGACGACGGCGGCGGCGTTCTCAAACGCTTTCCGGGTGCAGATGTCCCTCGGGCGCGGACCGCCATTGATCAGTTCTATGACCGTCGAGCCGGCTCGCCTGGCGTAGGCGTCGCGCCCCTCATCAGGGGCCGGCAACGCGCCTGAAAACGGCACAGCGAGTCCGATCGCCTCAGCGACGCACGCCATTGTGTTCGCCGTGTACTGACCGCCGCACGCGCCGGCTGACGGACACGCGACTCTTTCGAGGTCCCGCACGTCACTTTCACTCGCCTTGCCGGAGGCGTGCTCGCCAACGATCTCAAAAACGTCCTGGACCGTCACATCCCGCCCCTTCCAGCAGCCCGGCAGAATTGAGCCGCCATAGAAAAAGACGCTCGGCACATTCAAACGCAGCATCGCCATCATCATACCCGGCAGCGACTTGTCACAGCCTGCAAGCCCCACTAGCGCGTCATATGAATGTCCGCGCATCGTAAGCTCAACAGAATCTGCGATGACCTCACGACTGACGAGCGAGGAGCGCATGCCTTCGTGTCCCATGGCGATGCCATCGGTCACGGTGATGGTGCAGAACTCGAATGGCGTGCCGCCTCCTTCGCGCACGCCCTTCTTCACCGACGCAGCCTGGCGCATGAGTGAAATATTGCACGGCGCGGCTTCGTTCCAACAGGATGCTACGCCCACGAACGGCTTTTCGATGTCCGCTTCTTCAAGCCCCATGGCGTAGTAATAGGACCGCTGCGGGGCCTTGGACGGACCGACGGACACATGCCGGGATGGGAGCTTAGACTTGTCGGCCATTCAGGCGCCTCCTGTTCGCTATCACTCAGGAGCCTAGTGCGTTTTCCAGAAATGTGGAGCCGATTGACCGCGTCGCGAATGCATAAACGCAGAAAAAAGACGGACGGCCCGGCGCAGCGCCTTGGGGAAACGCGTCGCGGGCCGTCCGCCCAATAGAGGGCTAGTCAAGCGTCGGTCGCCACGTTTCTCGTCGACGTTTCCGACCCTGACAGAATTGGGAAAGTGAAGTTAATGAGCGGTTAACGACGTCAGCCGCCTGCGAGGTCGGTCGTTCGACGCGCCTCACGCGCATGCCGTCGCCGCAGTTCGGCGACGACCTCGGTCTTCGCAAGCGCTTTGCGCACCTTTCGCCGCGCCTCGTCAAGCGATGGGGCCAACCGCCGCAACTCCTCCTCATAGCGCTTCACGCGATCAAGCGCCGACCGTCGCGCGGCGTCCGCCGCCAAGAGGTCTCCCGCCGACACCGCGTCAATCGCGCCCTCATCAGCATGCGCCATAACAACCGCTTCCCGGCGCGCTTTCTCGCAGGCCGCATCCAGGCGTCGCCGTTCCGCTTCAACGGGGGCAAGACGCTTCAGCGCGCCAGCATAACTGACGTCCGCCGCAACAGCGAGGCGGTCAAGTTCTTTCGGTGTCATGGCGTGCGCCAGTTCACGCCGCGAGCCTTCTTGCGCATGTCCTCCGCGAAGTGAATCGCTGCGGCGACGGCGGCGTAGTGCTCACGTTCGATTTCATCGCCCACTTCGACGAACTCGTAGATGGAACGCGTCGTCGGCGGATCACGGCGGATCGGCACGCCTGCTTCGGCGGCGATCTCCCGAATTCGGCGAGCGACCTCGTCGACGCCCTTTGCGACGCAGACCGGCGCGCCGCCTGTCTCGCGATCCCATTTCAGCGCAACCGCATAATGGGTCGGGTTGACGAGAACAACGTCCGCATTCGGCACTTCGCGCATCTGATTGCGCTGCGCCGCCTGACGCGCCCGATCACGCCGCGCCTGTCGGATGTACGGGTCGCCTTCGTTCTCCTTGCTTTCCTTCTTCACTTCTTCGAATGACATGCGGTTTCGCTTCGCGTGTTCGAAGCGGCGCCAGGGCAGATCGATGGCGGCGATAATCCCCGCGGAGATGAAGAATAGCCCGATGAGCGCAAGCGACTGGCTGAACAGGCGCGCGCCAAGCGGCCCCACCTCAAGCGCGACAAGCCCTGGCAGGGTCGCGAACGCTCCTAGAGCGGCGACGCCTGCGACCGCCAGAACAAACGACAGCTTCAGGAAACTGCGCGCAAACTCCGCAATGCCCTTCGGGCCGAACTTGTTTTTGGCGTTATTGACAATCGATAGGCGGTTCCACTTGGGCTCCAGCTTCGACGGCGCGAACACGACGGCGTTCTGCGCAAACAGCGACACGGCGACGCCGGCCATGGGGAACAGCAGCATCGGCAGGACGGCCATGAAAACGTCGACAATGGCGCCAAGCGCTCCGACACCGGACAAAGACTCGCCGAGATACATTTCCGGCCGAGCGAGAAAACTCTTCAGTCGCGCGCCGGCGCCCTCCACTGTCGCCGCGCCGACGAGCCCAAGTCCCGCCATCAAACCGAGATACGCCGCGGCCGTATGCGCCTCAGTGGAGACCGGGATGTCCCCCTTCTCACGCGCCTTTTGCAGCTTCTGAGGCGTCGCATCTAGATTGCGTTCCTGGTCTTCCGACTGCTCGTCCGCCATCGCGCCCGCCTATGGTGCAAAGAACCCGGCAAAGCCGGCGCTCGCCGCCCACCAGCGTTGCAAGATGAGGCCAATGCTCAGAGTCAGGAGCAACAGGCCGGCGCCTGTAATCGCCGGCGCGCCGACAAAGGCGACCATCAGCTGCGGCATCGCCCGGTTCGCCGCGCCAATAATGAGGTTGTAGGCGACGCCCAGCGCAATAAACGGCGCGGATAAGGAAATGGCGAGGCGGAACACGTCGCCGCCGGACTCCGCAAGCCACAGGCCGAACGACTTCAAAGGCGGGCCGACGCCAAATCCCACAAGCTCGTAAGAAACAATTACGATACGAACCGCCTCTACATGGAGCCCGAGCATCAGCGCCACGGCAATGCCGGCGAGCGTAATCAAGGCGGAAATAGGCGTTTGGGTGTCGCTCGCGACGCTCTGTCCGAAGATCTGCGCAATCGACGTGTTCTGGGCGATGATTGATCCGGCGAGCTGCAGCACGAAGATCATCATCCGGAAGGTCAGGCCGATCGCGAGACCCGCGATCGCTTCAAGTCCCACGACGCGCGCAAGACCGCCGATCGCCATTTCGCCCAAGGCATCCGGCCGAACGGCGGGGTAGACGATCAGAGCAATGGCGATGGCGATAGCGAGCCGCACCCTGACCGCGACCGTCTGCTCGCCAATTCCAGGCAACAGAAACACCATGCCCGAAATGCGCGCGAACACGGCCAGAACGCCAGCCGCCTCGCTGGAAGCTAGGCCGATCAGCGGGCTCATGGCTGAAAAGAACGCGTCCATGGCGCTCAGGCGACGCCAATGAGGGACGGCCGCGTGTCAGGCCCCAGTTCCTCGAATGACAACACCGGATTGCGGACGCCCTTGGAGCTCAAGACAGTCTGAAGAAAGCGGCGTCGCGCCGCGCCGATGACAATCGCCGGATACGCCCCTTTCGCCGCCGCCTCGTTCAGCTTCTCCTTTACGGCGCCGGCGAGGCGATTGAACTCCGACGGCGGCAGCGCGATCGACGACCTTCCGTCGTCCGCGACCGTCTCATATTCGGTGAACACCTGTTCCCATTCCGGCTTCAACTGAACGAGCGGCAACTGTCCCTCCGCGTCTTTCAGGCCTTCCGTAATCTGAAATCCGAGTCGCTGGCGCACATGTTCGGCGATATGCTCAGGCGCGACGGACCGTTCGCGCATTTCCGCGATCGCTTCGAGAATAAGCGGCAGATTACGTATCGACACGCGCTCTTCCAACAGCAGACGCAAGACGCTCTGTACAAGGTCCAATGGCGCCTTGTCCGGCACATATTCGTCGATAATCCTGCGGTTCTCGTCCGCTCGCTCCTTGTCGGAGGCGGCGGCGACCGCGTCGAGGATCCGCCTCAGCGCACGGCGGGTCAGGAGCCGGCCGAAATTCTCTTTGACGGTTTCAAGCAAGTGGGTGGCCAGAACTTCCACCGGCGTGATCACGGTCGCGCCGCTCAGCGCCGCCTCCTCCGAACGACTTCCCTCCACCCATCGCGCCGGCGCGCCATAGACGGGTTCGCGCACATCTTCGCCGGGGATGCCGCAAGGCGCGTCCTCGCGCAACAACACCAGCACATCGTTAGCGCTCAGCTTGTCGCTAGCGATTTTCACGCCGTGGACCTTGATCGCGTATACGCCCGGCTCAAGAGCGGGATTGTCCGTCAGCCGCACGCCTGGCAACACAAATCCAAAGGCCGCGGCGACGTGCCGCCTGATCTTGTCAATACGGGTGTCAAGGCCCTCCTCACCCTGAAGAAGGGTCGTCACAAGCGTCGGCGAAAACTCGACATGTATCTCGTCGACATCAAGGACGTCCCCAAGCGTCGGTTCTTTTGGCGCCTCTTCGGCAGGCGTCTCCGGCGTCACCGCCGCCGCTTCGGCCTGCTTCTTGTACTGAAAATAGGAAAGCGAACCGAGAAACGCCGCCATCGCCATAAATGGCGCGAACGGCAGGCCCGGCATAATTCCGAAAAGCGCCGTTGCGCCCGCGACCGTCGCAAGCGCGGCCGGGTGGGCGCTCAATTGTCCGAAGAAGGCGCGGTCTACCGCGCCGGACACTCCGCCCTTTGACAGGAGAATGCCCGCAGCGATCGACACAATGACTGACGGGATCTGCGAGACGAGCCCATCCCCGACGGTCAGGATCGAATAGGTCCGCACCGCTTCGTCAAATGACAGCTCATGGACCGTCAGTCCCATGACGAGCCCCATGACGAGGTTCAACAGCGTAATCATGAGACCGGCGATAGCGTCGCCCTTCACAAACTTCGACGCGCCATCTAGCGAGCCAAAGAACGTCGTCTCTTCTTGCTCGAGCCGACGCCGACGGGTCGCCTCTTCGTGACTGATCGCTCCCGCCGCGACGTCAGCGTCGATTGCGAGCTGCTTGCCGGGCATCCCGTCAAGGGCGAAGCGCGCGCCGACTTCGGCCATCCGCCCCGCGCCTTTCGTAATCACCATGAAATTGACGATCAGCAGGACGCAGAAAATCACGAGGCCGAGAAAGATGTTCCCGCCCATGATGAACATCGCAAAGCCGTTAATGACGCCGCCAGCCGCCTCCGGCCCGGTGTGGCCCTGTCCGATAATGAGCTTCGTAGACGAAACGTTGAGCGCAAGACGCAACAGAAGCGAGGCCAGCAGCACCGTCGGAAAGGCCGAGAAATCCAGCGGCCGTTCAATAAACAGGGTCGTCGTGAAAAGAAGGATCGCAAGCGAAAACGACACCGTAAGGCCGAGATCCAGAAGCCACGCCGGGATCGGCAGGATCATCATGATAATGACCGACATCAGCGCAACGGCCATCAGGACCGTCGGCTGGAAAACGCTCTGTAAACTTAGTTTCGGCACGTTCTCGCCGTCCTAGCAATCGCCCTCCGAGACAATGGAGACGCGAGTCAAACTATCCCGCCGCCATCGGAATGATGCGGTCGACAAAAAGCGACGTCAGGGTACGCAGCATATAATCCGCTGACATCCAGAAAACGACCATCATGGCCAGGAGCTTCGGCACGAACGTCAGGGTCATTTCCTGGATCGACGTCAAGGCCTGAAACAGGCCAACAAGGATGCCAACCACCAGAGCCGTCGCCAGCAGCGGGGCGGAGATCATCGTCGCCGCCCAAAGCGCTTCACGCAGAACATCCAGAATCTCAGATTGCATGGCGCGCGACCTCCGCTCTCAGACAGGCATCCGCAGGATTTCCTGGTACGCCTCAACAACTTTGTCCCGCACCGTCACGGCCGTTTCGACAGCGAGCTCCGCCACCGCCAACGCCTCAATAACGGAATGCGGGTCCGCCTCGCCAACGACGAGTTTGCTCGCCGCGCGCTCCCCGTCGGCAACCGCCTTCGCGACGCCCCGCGCCGCTTCGGCGAACTCTCCGCTAGCGGATGACGTATTTGCGGCCTCCGCGTCCGACGCCGCGCCGGCGCCTGTTCGATCAGCGCCCTGAAGCCGCTTCGCCACAGCGTAGGCCTGACTTGCGCCGGTTGGATCGATAGCCATTCTCCGCCTCCCTTACCGACGGATGAGATCAAGCATCGAAGCGTACATTCGCCGCGCCTGCTGGAACATGTTGAGGTTCGCTTCGTACGTCCGGCCGGCTTCGCTCGCGTCCGCGAGTTCCGTCATGAGGCTGACGTTAGAGCCCTGCACCACGCCCTGCTCATCGGCGAGTGGGTGGTTCGGATCGTAGGTCTCGTCGAAGGGCGCATCGGAGAGGAGAGTTGCGCCTTTTTCCACCGTCTGCGGATCATCAGACGCCATTGGCGCGTACGCCGCCTGGAACGTGACGAGTTTGCGCCGATACCCTGGCGTATCTGCGTTTGCGATGTTTTCGCCGACTGTCCGTAGCCGCGACGTCTGGGCGTCCATGCCGCTCGCCGCGAGCGCAAAAGTATTCTCAAAAACGTTCATACCGAGCCTCCCGAGCCGCAGCTCGACCTATTCTACCGACCAAGCGACATTTTCAGAATGTCCATCGCCTTGCGGTAAATCGCGACGGCTGTCTCATGACGGCCTTCATTCTGCGCGCCGCGCATCAACTCAGCCTGCAATGAAACCGTGTTTCCGTTGGGCGACGGCTCCGCGGCTGTCGGAGAGTCAATCGGCCGCATCTCGGTGATCGCCTTCGCCGGATCACTTTCTTTGTACACAGATTGGAATGGCGCGAGGTCACGCGCGACATATCCTGGCGTGTTCGCATTCGCGACGTTCTCGGCGATCACCTGCTGTCGCTTCGCCGAATAGCGCGCGAGGGCGGAAGCGTCGCTCAGAATCTTGAGGTCCTCGAACATGATCCCGCTCATCCACGGCGTTAACGTTAAACACACGACGACCATGCAATTCAAAATTAAAGCAATGCTTAATCGATCGATTTTCGTAACGGATGCGCGACGGAAATGACTAGGCCCCTAACGCAACGTCTAACTGATGACGTCTCGCGGCTTAAAACACGATCTGTATGGGGACGCGTCGCGGCCATTGATCAGGGCGTCCTGAAGATCCATGGCCTCAACGCGGTCGCACGGACCGGCGAAGGCGTCGTCGTTGACTGCCATGGCGCCGCAGGCGGTCAGGTCATGGGCGAGATTGTCGCGCTGACGGCTTCCGAGGCGATCGTCTACGCCTTCGACAGGGTGGATGGCGTTAGAATTAGCGACCGCGCGAGCCTGACGGACGTCAACTCGATCGCGCCATGCGACGGTTGGCTCGGGCGCATGGTCGACCCTCTGGGACAGGCCGCATCGGGATCGCCGCTGCCGCTCGCCGATGAACCCCGTCGCCTCTCGGCGGGCGCGCCGCCCGCTGCGCTGCGTCGCGGTTTCGGATCGAGGATTGCCTGCGGGCTTAACGCGTTTGATACGTTTCTGCCAATCTGCCGCGGGCAGAGGATTGGTCTGTTCGCCGCTCCCGGCGTCGGCAAATCGTCGCTCGTCGCCGACCTCGCCACCCGGGCGGACGCTGACGTCGTCGTTGTTGCGCTTATCGGCGAACGCGGGCGGGAAGTCCGCGCGTTCTACGATCACGCCTTGAACGATGACGTTCGCCCACGGACCGTCATTGTCGCCGCGAGTTCGGACCAGACGGCGCCGCTCAAGAAGCGCGCGGCTTTGACCGCCATGGCGACCGCGGAACGGTTCCGCGACGAAGGCAAACATGTGTTGCTGCTATTTGATTCCCTAACGCGCTTCGCCGACGCCCACCGGGAGATGGCGCTCGCGGCGGGCGAAACGCCGTCATTGCGCGCCTATCCCCCGTCCACGTTTCAAGCGCTCTCGAGTCTTGTGGAACGGGCAGGCGCCGGCGTCGACGACCCGGATAATCCGAACGCTCGATCCGGCGACATAACAGCGGTGTTCACCATCCTCGCCGCCGCTGGCGACATGGACGAGCCCGTGCCGGACGCCGTACGCGGATTTCTTGACGGGCACGTTATCCTGGACCGGGCGATCGCCGAACGCGGACGGTTTCCCGCGATCGATGTCCTGCGCAGCGCGTCGCGATCACTGCCGGATGCGGCGACAGCATGGGAAAACGACGTTCTGATCCGCGCGCGACAGCTGCTCGGCGCCTATCGGGACGGCGAAATCATGGTGAAAGCTGGTCTTTATGAGCAAGGCGCCGACCCGCTACTGGACCAGGCCGTCGCGGTCTTCCCGTCATTGGACGCCTTCCTTGCGGGCCGCGAAGGCGATCCGGAAACGGCGTTTGGCGCGCTCGCCGACATTGTCGGCGTTGCGGATGAATCCAACGCCGTGGCGGCGGCCGGCGAGACTTCGGATTCCTGATAACCTGACGCTCGGCCAGCCGCCGCATAGGCGCATTGAAACAACCGTCATGGGATAGATCAGACGAACGCCGCTTGATACTGCTCCGTTAGCGGATCAGGACGCCTGTGCCGCTTTTGATGGCGACGCGCCATTGGAGCCGACCGGCGCAGTGTCCGCGATGGACGCGCCCTCATCCGCGGCGTCTTTGCCGCCGGCAATCGCCAGCAGCTTCGCCTCCATCGGCAGAACGCGCTTCAACTCGCGCATCGCGAAGTAGAAATTCCGTTCCCGGATATGTTTGTGCGCCAAGGAAAGCGCCTCGCGGCTATCGGCGTCACGGAACACGTCGAGCAGCAATTCAATGTCGTTTTCGAGCACCGGGCCGACCTCAGCCGGATCGCCCTCACCCGCGACGATGAGCTGCGCGGCGTAGTAGACGCGCTTCACGGGCGTATTGGCTTCGTCCGGATGGATCGCATCGCGCAGTCGCAGGATATGAGCGTCTTTCGTCTTGATCCGAAGCTGCGCGCGCCGGTCGCCATTCTGCATGACGACGCCGTTGACGAGGATCTGCTCGCCTGGCTGCAGCTTCAGAACAAGACCGCTCATGCGGCCGCCTCGGCGTCCTTCGCCGGTTCTTCAGCGGGCTCGACGCCTTCGCCCTTCAGCCCGCGCATGACCGCCATGTTGACGTTGATCAG
Organism: Pseudomonadota bacterium; assembly: GCA_039819085.1. Lineage (GTDB taxonomy): Bacteria > Pseudomonadota > Alphaproteobacteria > Caulobacterales > Parvularculaceae > MED-G105. The sequence goes on along the minus strand of JBCBSQ010000003.1, from coordinate 168,102 downwards.
TTCCTGCACGTCGCCTTCTTTGAGCAGGACTTTTCGGCCATGGCGCTGCGAGAACACGGCCAGATCAAGCAATTGCGACCTAAGCTCAGGCGGCAACTTGTTGCCATCGGCGAGGAGATCGACCGACAGGGCGATCCATAATTGATCGTTCCGGAAGATCGCTTCGGCCATTGGGCGGACCTCGCCCTTGTCGAAACTCGCCCTCGCCGCGTTAAGGCCGGCGATAACCTGGGCGAAAATCTTGGCTTCCGCGTCGCGGCCCGTCGCAGTGGTGCGCGTAGCGGCGGCGTAGCCGGCGTGCGGATCAGAACCGTAGTGGTTCGGCATAGCGTCGTACATAACGTAAACAACCCGTAGACGTTCAAGACAAATCGAAAGATGTCCGCGCCCGACAGATCATCGGGCGCGGACGTTAGGTTTCGATTACCGGAACAGCGACAGAAGCGTCTGCGGGTTCTGGTTGGCGATCGACAGCGCCTGGATGCCAAGCTGCTGCTGCACCTGCAGGGACTGCAGTTGCGCCGAGGCCTGCTCAAGGTCAGCGTCGACAAGCGAGCCGATCCCGGCCTTCAGGGAGTCAGTCAGATCCAGGATGAAGTCCGACTGGATGTCGATGCGGCGCTGGGCCGAACCGAACTGAGCCGCGCCGTCAATGGCGGTCTGGATCAGGTCTTCGATGACGTTCAGCGCGCTTGTCGCCGAAGTCTCAGTGGAGACGTCAATGTCAGCCAGAAGCTCAAGGCCGCCGCCGATGATGCCATTGTCGCGCTGGGCGAGAGCGAGGTCCTGGTCGCCGGTCGTCGACGCAAGCTTCAGCGTACCGATCGGCTCAGCGTCCGTAGGCAGCGTCACCTCAACGGCGATGTTGGAAACGGTGCCGTCATTGACGCCGTTGTTGATCGCCGACTGTAGGCCGGTCAGCACCTGACTCGCTGTATCGCCATTCTTGGCGACATAGTCGAAGTTCTCCGTACCGATCGTCACCCGGAAAGCGTCGCCGGAATTGATGACGGTCGCGGAGCTGAGGCTCAGCGTCTCCGCACGTGAGTCAAGCGAGGCGCCAGCGCCAGTCGCTGGAGCGATCGTGTCGTCGCTTCCGCCAGCAGACGTAATGTTGATGGCGTAGTCGTTGAAGTTGGTGTTGTTGGTGATGACGATGCCGTCGCCGCCAGAATTCACTGCAGCGGTCAGGTCCGGATCGGTCGAGTTGTTGTTGAAGCTGGCGACAAGGCCGGCAAGCACGCTCGCAACGGTCTCCGCCGTATCTGGCGTGAGGGCGTCGTTGTCGTAGTCGCCGTCCGCGGCCGTGTAGGTGGCGGTAAACTGGTCAGCGCCCTCGCCTACGACGATCGTGAAGGCGGAGCTCGCCGCAACAGTGCCAGAATCGCCGCCATCGGTGAAGTCGATGTCGTAGGTCGTGGCGGCCGCAGTGAGCTGACCGTCGGTACCATTGTCCGTCAGCGTCGCTTTAGTGATGGCGCTTGTGGTCGGGTTCGCATCCGCCGAATCATCGACGAAGGTGCCGGAGTTCGTGGTCAGATCGAAGCGCGTGATTGCGATCGACGAGGACGTCACGTTCTGCTGGCTGTCGCGGTCGAGGGAGGCGAGGATATCGACTTCCGTGTCGCCCTTGACGAGGTTGAGGCCGTTGAACTGCGCGGCGTCAACGATGGAGACGATCTGGTCGCGAAGGCGCGAAATGTCTTCCTGGATCTTGGTCCGGTCGACATTGTCTTCCTGGGCGGCGACGATCGAGCCCTTGATCTCCTGCAGGAGTTCGTTGACCTGCTCCGACGCGCCTCGCGCAACGGCGACGGTCGAGGAACCGAGGGCGAGCGACGAACCGATGGCTTCGAAGCCGCGAACGTCCGAGTTCATGACCGAGGAAATCGCGTAAACGGCCGCATTGTCGCGGGCGTTCGAAACGCGAAGGCCGGTCGAGATCTGGTTCTGGACGTCGGCGAGGTTGGAGTTGATGTTGCGCAGCGTGGAGAGCGCGACCATCGACGCGGTATTGGTGAGAAGGCTACCCATTGGTATACGTTCCTTTAAGCTTCACGGCGTTCGACCGTTATGACAGGGGATTTTGTCCCGGAACGGAGCGACGTCCGCTTTTCTGGGACCGAGCGGCAAGCTCGATCGGGGACCCTCGATCTTCGTCGAGATACGCGCATTTCGGCGCGTCGGGAGCCTTTTGGCGTCGCCGGGCGACTTCAGTCGCATTTGATCAATTACGGAGTATCTTCTAACGCCAAGTTAATCCGGCGCGCTAACGCAGGTCATGTTTGCGTCAGCAGATGCGGACCGTCCGGATTCTTCGCCTAGAAGCGAAAGCCCACCGGCGTTCGTTTCATTTGACCCGCCCGGCGCGCCCGCAATGGCCATGCGCCCGCGTCTAAGCCCGTCGCCCCCGGCCCGGCGCTGCTTCATTAAACTGAAGCTTGCCGCCATCCTGGCCGTAAACGCCGACCTCGGAACTGCGTTGCGCGATCTGGCGCACACGCGCCTGCGCCTGCGCGACGCCTTCGATGGCGCCTTCCAGAATCCGCTCATTGCGGATACGCGCGCGCCTCAGCCGCATCAACTGGCGCTCGGTTGCGGCGTCGAGCGCGCCGCCGTCGAAATCATCCGCGAGGCGCTCCAGCGCGACGGTAAGTCTTTCCTTTTGCGCGACGCTCCTTGAAGCCACGCCAAGGTCGCCTTTGGTGACGGCGTCGCTTTCGGCGTCCAGAAGGTCTGCAAGCGCGCCCGCCGCATCCGCCAGTTCCGCGCTCATCATTGCCGCGGACCTCCCTTGTATCTCGCCACCATGACCTCGTAGGCCTCTTCGGCGATTCCGAAATCATACCCACCCGCCACATCCAGGGCGATCTCACTCAGTATCACATGAGAGAAAGACGACGCTTCGGGCCCAAACGCCTCTTCCAGTCCAGCATGCTTCAACATCTGTCCGATGAACACCGCTTCGAACTCTTCCGCCGCATCCTTCATGCGCCGCCGTTCCGCCTCGGGAATGTCCGCATCACTCTTGTTGACGACCCGAGCCGGCTCATAGCGGGTCGGCGACGCCGACGGCGCGGTCAGACGATTGGCGACTTCATTCGACATCACAGAACCCCTTGAGGTGTTGTTCCTAATTCTTGGATGTCCGTAACTGCAAAGTAAGGCTTTTGTATAAAATGATCCTTGTTGGATAGTTAAAGGATTCCAAATGAACGTCGCTCCGTTGCCGGAAGCTCCAATCGCCGTCGACGCCCCGCGTCGTTCGCCGCAATCCTCCACCGGTGACGGTTTCAGCAAGGAAGTCGAAGCGCAATCGAGTGCTCGCCGCCCGAGCGCGCGAGAAAATGACGGCGCCGCTAGCAATTCGGCGCCGGACGACGAACCTGCTCCGGATAGCGATGGACCGCCTACGGACGCGGCCCCCGCAGCGGTTATCGCAGCGTCAAGTGAATCAATCGTCCAGCAACCTGACCCTGACCTCGCTCTTGTGGAAGACGGCCAAGCGCAGCCAACCGCTCCCGCCCTGACCGATCCAGAGACGACCGCGCCGACACTTCAAGACGTCGATGCGATTGCGTTTAACGACACGCCGCAGGAACCTGCGCCGCTCGTCGCGGAGGCGGAAACGCCACAGCCTCCAGCGACGACGCCGCCACAAGACGCCATCGACGCCAATCTCACCACCGCTGCTCCCACCGCTGCGCCTGAAGTGGCCGCCGCACCCGCTAATGACGACATCCAAACCGTTTCAGCGATCCCGTCCGCAATAGACAGCGGGCAAGATGCCGACAGCCTCGACGGCCAGGCGCTGAAAAAGGATCCGCAGACTGCGATCCAACGGTCGTCGATTGCGATTGATCAACCGGCGGTGAATGACGCGCAACCATCGGACGACGTACAAAGTGGTGTTGACAGCGCTCCGGAGACAGAGCTTGTCGGCGCCTTGGAGCCAGCCGCGGATGGCGAAATAACGCTCACTGCTGAGACGAAACCTGCGCTTGAAACGACATCAAACCTGGAGCCGAAACCAGCGTCAGAAGCTCAGGCGGCCTTGGAGATCGAAAACAGCGCGGTTCCGGATCAAGATGGCGCTCTGAGCGCCGCCGCGACCGAGCCGCGCGCGGAAGCGGCCGGCGCCGAACGCGCCGCCGCGCCGCGCCAAGGCCTCCTCGCCGCCAGCGCAGCATCGCAGATAGCGGCGGCGATCCAAATCAATCCCGCCCAGGACGAAGTGCGGATCGAACTAGACCCGCCTGAGCTCGGCGCGCTCCAGATAAGAATGCAATTCTCCGAGCAAGGAACGCTATTTGCGCAGCTCTCGATCGAAAACGACGCAACCCGCCAATTGATGAAGATGAATGAAGCCGACTTGCGTCAGGCGCTGGCTGACGCGGGGTTCCCCGACGCGCAACTTGACTTTTCTGAGTCCGGTGGCCGGGAGGCGGGAGATGGCGGCGCGCCGAGCCAGAATGAACCTTCATCCGACTCGATCGCCGCCCTGGCGCCAGAGGAGATGAACGCAGCGGCGAAACTTGGCGTCCGCACTGATCGCGGCGTCGATATTCGAGTTTGACATCACGCATGGGAGACATTCGATGGACCCGGTGAACGCCACCTCCACGACGACCGCTCGACAGCAAACGACGTCGGCGGAAGATGACGCCAACAGCACCGCCAACGTTCTGACGTCTGACTTTGATACGTTCCTTACGCTCTTGACGGCGCAATTGGAGAACCAGGACCCGCTCAGCCCAGCCGACTCAACGGAGTGGGTCACTCAGCTCGCGACATTCTCGTCCGTCGAGCAACAAATTCAAACAAACGACACGCTCAACCAGATTGCGTCGTCCGTTGGACAAAACGAATTCGACTCAGTCGCCGAATTGATGGGGCAGACGGTGGAGAGCCGCGCCAGCAACGTCAGATTCAATGGCCAGGAAGTGTCATTTTCGACCCCCGACGCCGCGCAATATGACAGAGTGGTGGCGGCGATCCGGGACACCAACGGCGAGATCGCCGGCCGTGTTGAACTCGACAAAAGCCAAACGGAGCATGTCTGGCGTGGCGAAGACGGAACCGGCGGCCGCGTTCTGAACGGCGATTATACAATCGAACTTGAGTATATGCGCGGCAACAGCGTCGCCCGCACCGAAGTCGCTCCGCAAATCGGCACAGTGGAGGCAGCGCGTCTTGGGTCCGACGGTTGGCGGCTGACCCTCTCATCCGGCGCATCCATCGGGGCAGACGAAATCACCGCAATCCTGCCGCGCGACGAAACAAGCTAGATTCCGCCGTCGGAGCGTTCAGCTGCTGACCGACAGGGCGATCGCCCACTTGAGAGAAGAGTGGCAGCGTCGCGGAACGCGTCTTCTATAGGTCCTGGCGCATGATGTCCTGGATCAGAACGTCATGAACGACGTCGCCTTCAACATCCTGGACCGCGTTCAGCAAATCGACGCGAACCAGCTCAAGGTTTCGGCGATCCGTCAGTACGCCGCTGAACCGGCCTTCATTGGCGATATCCAGGAGTTCGATCATCAGCGCATCGCGTAGCTTGGGCTCACGAACGTAGAAGCGTTCCGCGGCGTCGTTGTCCATTTCCAGGTTTAGGTCCAACACCACCAGTGACTTGACGCCTTCCTCCGCCACAATCGGCACGACGAACTGGCGGCTGAATTTGAAGTAGTTCCGACCATCATTGAGAGCGTACGGGTCATCGCCTTTGCCGCCATGGCCATCTGAACCCTTTTTTCCGCTATTGGCTTTCCCATGATCCTTTTTGCCGCCTTTCTTGGCGTGCTTATCCGTTCCGGTAGGTTCATGTTTATCGCCGTGCGCGCCGTCCGCCTCCTTCGCCTTGGCGTCATTTTTCCCGCCGCCATGCGCGTCCGCTTCTTCGTGATCCTCTGCGGGAGCGTCGCCTGACAGCATCTGCTTGGCGAAATAGCCGCCCGCGCCGCCGCCGACCGCGCCAACAAGAACCAGAATTAACGCAAAGAGCTTCGGCATCGTCTTCCCCGAACTAGAATGGCGAGATGATGTCGAAAATCTGCTGGCCGTAGCGCGGCTGGTGCAGATCCATCAATTGTCCGCGGCCGCCATAAGCGATGCGCGCGCCGGCGATCTTGTCGTATGTGATAATGTTCTGACGAGATATGTCTTCAGGCCGGATGACGCCCGCCACCTGAAGGTCTCTCAGCTCGTTGTTCACGCGAATCTCCTGATCGCCGACGATCATGAGATGGCCGTTCGGCAGAACCTGCTTCACGGTGGCCGCGACACGCAGCGTAATTCGCTCCTGACGCTGAATAAGCCCGTCCCCGACGGTGCGTGACGTGGAATCAATATCAAGAGCTGGCGCAAGCCCCGCGCCGCCCGGCAGCACGTCAGCGGCGAGACTCGGCAGGCCGAAAAGCGCCGGCGCATTCAGGTTTTCCTCACCGGTCTTGATCCGGTTCGACCGATTGCGGATTTGCGCCTGGTCGTCAATCTCGATCAGAACCGTGAGAATATCCCCAACGGTTCGGGCGCGGCGGTCCCCAAACAGGGACTGCGGACCGGAATGCCATAGTGATCCAAGCCCCGGCGACTCGGTTGAAGGATCAGGGCGCCGGGCCGTCACGGGCATCGGCTTGAACTCGCGCGGCACGGTGCCCCTGGGGTCGTTCGGCGGCGTCATGGTCGGCCCCTTGCCCACATGGTCGAACCGCGTTGAGCATCCACCGGCGACAAGCAGCGCGACGACGACGCAGCATAGGGTTTTGGCTCCCATCCTATCCTCCCACTCGCACCTGGCCGGGGCCGACAATTCTGGCGCTGATCGTCTGCCGGGAACCGAGATTCATCACCCGGACGAGATCGCCATTTGCGCCTTCACTAAGCGCGCGTCCTTCTGTCCGGATGACAAGTCCGCCATTGCGATACTCCATTGCGACGATCGAGTTGCGGGTCACCATGATCGGCGGCCGCAATGCGGACGCCGGAACGACGCCGCCCTTGTAGACGCTCCGCGTCGCCTGCAGGCCGATCATCCCTGGAGGGGGCGCGCCAAAGCCGTCGGCCGCGACGAGATCGCCTTCGCCAATGACATCGCCCGCCCGGATGTTCCGTGTGGCAATCGCCTTTGACGGCGCTGACCGCTCGACGGCTGGCGGCGTCGCTGTCTGGAGCCCAGACTTGGGCGCAGTCTGGATCGCAGTCTGGGGCGCAGTCTGGATCGCAGTCTGGGGCGCAGTCTGCAACGCTGTCTGGGGCGCAGTCTGCAACGCTGTCTGGGGCGCAGTCTGCAACGCTGTCTGGGGCGCAGTCTGCAACGCTGTCTCCGATTGCGCCATCGCCGCGGACGCGGCGCCGAGCCCCCAAAGGGCCGCAAGAGCAAATGCAACCGATCGCATGACCGTCACCTGATCTGGACCGAAGTGGAGAGCATCTGGTCGACTGTTGAGATGACCTTTGAGTTTAATTCATAGCCACGCTGCGCTTCGATGAGGTCCGCAATTTCTCCGACGACATCAACGGTGCTTTCCTCCAGAAATCCCTGCCGGAAGGTCCCCCGACCATCCTCCCCCGGGATGCCGACGTTCGGAATGCCGGACGCCGCTGTCTCGAGGTAGAGATTGCCGCCAATCGCCTGCAGGCCCTTTTGGTTGGTGAAGGAGGCCAAAGTGATCGACCCCAACAACTGTCCCTCCGGCTCCCCTACGAAGAATCCAAATACCTCGCCATTCTCATTGATCGACACCCGGAGCGCATCTGGCGGGATCGTGATTCCGTCCGCTAGTTCGTACCCCTCTGAATTGACGACAAGTCCCTCTGCATTTCTTTTGAATGCGCCGTCTCGCGTGTAGGCGATCTCGATCTTGCGATTGACGGCCTTGGTTTCGTTCAAGTGAACCTGCCGAATGGCGAAATCGCAAGATCGAGATCGCCGCCGGATTCGCGGAACGCGCCCTGATTAAACTCCGCTGCGACCGCGGCGGAACGCACGCCAAGCCCCATCTGCACGCCAGTCGGCAATATCGTTCCCGTAACAGATGAAATCGTCCCCACCTGACGCTCCTGCTGATAGAGGAGGTCGGCGAATTCAGCGCGCCGGGGAGCAAACGCCGTCGTGTTCATGTTGGCGATATTGTTCGATATCACCTCAACCCGCGTTTGCTGCGCTTCCATGCCGCTCGCCGCGATTCTTAACGCCCGCATACCGACGACCTCCTATCTTTCAGTAGTCCCATCATTCCGGCCGCCCGAGCGTTTCGACAAGCTGCTTCAATCGGTCCGCTTCTTTATCGAGGAAACCCTTCGTGCCTTCATACGCGCGCTGAACTTCAATCAGCCGGACAAACTCGCCCATCGCATTTACATTCGAGCCTTCGAGCGCGCCTTGCGTCACGCTCGGTTCAAGCACAGGCTCATACCCATTTGCGGCGCGAAAAAGATTGTCGCCTTCGCGCACGAGGTCGATTTGCGGCGCTGTGACGACGCCGAACCGACCGACGAGTTGCCCGTCAGCGCTGATGTCGCCTCCTGCAGATACGGCGATTTCCTGCGCGCCTTGCGGTATGGCGATGGCGGAGGCGCCTTCGCCGAGGACGCGGCGGCCTTCATTGTCGACAATTTCGCCCTGGTGATTCAGGGAGAAGTGTCCCGCACGCGTTAGGCGGGGGCCGCCTTCAGTCTCTACAAGGAAGAAACCGTCGCCGGAAATCGCGATGTCAAGCGGATCCTTGGTCGTGATGATTTCGCCCTGGGACATATCGATCGTCCGCCCCGCCGCGCGCGTCATGGAAAGGCTATCGCTCTTGTCGAGCGCTTCGACATATTCGCTGAAGACGACGCCTTCGGCCCGATAGCCCGCCGTGTCGGCGTTGGCGATGTTGTTTGTGACTGTAAGGAGCTCTTTCATCAGCCCCTTCTGCCGCGACAGTGCGGCGCTGATCATGTTATCCGCCATGCGCCGCCTCCTTCAGAATACGAAGTTGTACGGACGTCGTCTCGGCGAGGGCCGAAGCCGCGGCTGCGTCCAGCTTTTCCGGCGCGGGCGCTCGCTCAAACAGGCGCGCAAGATCAGAGGGTGTTTCTTTTATCGCCGCCAATGCGCCTTCGGGCGGCGACGCCTCTCCTGCAAGGTAGGCGCGCGCCAGCGCTGCTTCCGCTTCCGCAACCGAGATGGACCCCGTCTCCTCAATAGTTCGCGACGCAGGGCCATCGCGCGCCGGATCGGCGGCGAAATCTTGCCAGGGGCTGTCAGTCACCGCCACAAGCCGGTCGATCGAAGCGGCGATTTCCACCGCAGCCTCACCTTTCGCCCCTGACCGCCGGTAGGCGTATTCGGCGGCCTTCGGAAGGTTAAAATCGAGCGCAGTGCGAGCCGCGGAGATATGTAGCGGCGTTGAAGCGTTACGCCCCTCAGCACCCAGAATAAAATCCTGAAAATCGAAATAAGCGTCAAGCGCAGCGAGCCGGGCGTCATCTTCGCCCTTCATCATCGCCTCAAGGAGCAGCGTTCGCGCTGCGAGCCCCAGCCCACGCCGCGCGCCCGGCGCTTCTCGATAGGTCCTGATGATCTGTCGAAACGCGGCCGAAAACTCGCCTTCGTTCATCAGCGCCTCGGCTTCGAGAGCGACGGCCTGCTTCTTCACGTCGGCGTCATCTGAGATTGCGGCGACAATACCTGCGTCTTCTGCGAAGCCCTCATGCGGCGCTTCTCCGGATGCGGCGTATTCCTGCGCGAGATCGAACAGCGCGTCGGCCTGCTTTTCCGACTCTTCCCGTGCGAGGGTCTCCAACTTCGCGCGCGCCTTGTCTTCGCGTCCTCGGTGTTTATCAAACCGCGCCGACAGAAGTTGAAACGCCGCTCCGCCGGCGCCGGTGACTTCGGCGACGCGCTTGAAATGACCGGCAAGCGTCCAATCTCCCGCCTCAATCGCCGCAAGGCCAAGACGGGGCCCAAACTCCCGGACAAGCTCCGTCGGCAGCATTTCGATGTACGCCCTTGTCTCAAAGGCGCGCTCCGCCGCGCGCATCGGGTCTTCTTCCGCCAGCGCGACCGCCTGCACAAGACCGTGCATGCCGCCGCAGTCGCCCGGCGCCATCAAATCAAAACCCGCCCCTTCCAGGTCGATCGACCGCTCCGCAATGACACGCGCGACGTCGATCATCGCCTGCTGTTCAGCGCCCGGCATTGGAAACGCTTCCAGCAATGCGCGCGCTTCGTCGCCAAATCCGATCGCGGCGTATGTCCAGAACAGCCGTCGCGTCACGTCCAAATCTGCCGCGTCGAATTCGCCGACAAGCTCAGCCTGCAGGCGCGCGACCGTCTCAAACGGACGGTCGAGATTTGCGTCGCCGACGGCGAAGAACCAGTCGTCGCTTCGGCATTGCGCGCCGCTGCGCCGTTTCATTGGCGTTGACGCGCCAAACGCATCGGCTGCGCCGGCCGCCCTTTCGTCCGCCTCAACCGGCCCACCCTTCGACGGACGCGGACCTTTCAGCTTCTCATCCTTAAACTGAACAATCCCATCCTCCGCCGCGCGCGTGAGCATGGCGAGCATGGTGGAGCGGGCCTCATCAAGATCAACGTCCGCAGAGACCGCGCCCTCCGGCTGCGTCACGAGACGCGCCTTGCCAACCGGCGCGGCGCCGCCGCCAGGCCGGTTCGGATTTTCCGCTTTCTTGGGCGCGCCGCCGTCGCCAACCCCTGCGGACGCGATCTTTGGGTAGGATTCCGCAATGTCGAGGATCAACCGTCCCGACCGACCATAAGAGGCCTTTACGCCGCAATCGCAGGTCAGATCGAAATCAACCCGTGCGCCTTCCGCGACGTCCACTTCCCGAGCCTTGATAACCCGATGCGCCGACCGGCTCGCGTTGAAACGTTCAAGCGCAATGTCGCCTGTGAGACCAGGCAGGAGAATCGTCAACCGCCTGCGTCCGGGCCGTAGTTCGTATGCGGCGCCCTTCGCATCGATGACCACGCGCGAGAACTTGGAGTGCTCGCCGCCGGCGACATTGACGCTCGGCCCTTCCGAATGGGCGGGCGACCAAATTGCCGCCGCGACGAGCGCGGTTAAGGCTGACGCTCGCTTGATCATGCCGGCGTTCCAATGTCGCGCAGGGCCTCTTCCAACTCGGAAAACGACGGACGGAAATGATGCGGGGCGTTGCGGCGCGCGACTTCTGCGCAAATCGCCGGTGCGTGTTTTTGCAGGCTCGTGACGAGCGTTTCCTTTATCAGCTTGTAAAATTGTTGCTCATCTTTGCGCATGGCGGCGACCTTGGTGGCGAACGGCCCAACGACGCCATAGGCGAGAAACACGCCGAGAAACGTGCCGACGAGCGCGCCGCCAATCATCTGCCCCAGGACTTCCGGAGGCTTATCGATAGACGCCATCGTCTTGATGACGCCGAGAACCGCCGCGACAATCCCAAGCGCCGGAAGAGCGTCCGCCATATTCTGGAGGGCGTGCGCCCCGTGCTGACTTTCCTCGGCGAGCGCCTCAAGCTGCTTTTCAAACAGCTCTTCCACCTGATGCGGGTTATCGAAGTTCATCATCATACTGCGGATCGTGTCGCAGATGAGATCGACGGATATGTGGTCTTTCTGTATCTTCGGGTACTTTCCGAAGACGCTCGATCCTTCCGGGTTTTCGATGTGTTCTTCGATCGCCACCGGACTCTGCCGGGCGATCACCACCAACTCATAAAGAAGGCAGATGAGGTCGCGATAGTCCTGCTTTTTCCATTTCGGTCCGGCGAACATCTGGCCGAGGTCGCCGCCCGTATGCTTGATTGTCGCAAAATCGTTCGCAACGATGAAGGAACCCACCGCCGCGCCGCCGATCATCATCATCTCATAGGGCAGCGAATGCATGATAATGGACATTTTGCCGCCGGCCATTGTATAGCCGCCGAACACCATCGCGAGCACCACTACTAACCCGACTATCGCGCCCATCTAGCGAAGACCATTCCTATCAAGATTAATGGAGCGTTATCCTTACACTCCGGTTTATGCGAGTGCGGTTAATATTCCGCTGCCGGATTTGGCCAGCGCCTAGTTTTCCAGATTGCGGCCGGCGATAATGACGCTGACGGCGTAGGCTTTTTGCGGCTCCATGCTGGCGAGAACGGCCGCAGCGCTCTCCGCGCGCATCGCAGTCAAGAAACCGGCCGCGAAGCTCGGCTCCATCGCATTGAAAATCGCCCCGGCCTGTTGCGGCTTCATATTGGCGTACATGCTCGCGAGGGCCTTGATGTCCCGATCCGAAGCCGCGTCAACCCGCGCCGCCGTGTCAGCCAGCGCCGCCTGGGCGACCTCAAGCTCCGCGAGCTTCTCGTCGACGCGCGCCTCAACACCGTTCAAAACGCGTTCGCGTTCATTCAGCTCCTCAATCCTGCGCTCGATCTCACGTGTCCGCTGACGGATCATCGCAGCCAGCGAAACAACGTCCGCATCGATGTCTTCGCCAACATGATCGCCAACGCGCGGCTCGTAGTCGGCGGCGGCTTCGTCTTTCATTGGTTGCGGCTCTGCGTGGGCTTGCGCAACGGCGCGGCCCGACGCCTCTTCGCGCACGCTTTCCACCGTTCCGATCGCGCGCGTGACGAACGCGAGCGAAAAGAGCGTCGCAATAACGAACAGAACACCCGGCTTCATGCGGGCGCCCCGGTCAGTTCGATCACGTCGCGCTCCGCCGCTTCGTCTTCCGGCTTCCACTCGATCTCGAAATCGTCTTGATCCCCGTCAGTCGCCGACGCCTCAGGTGAAGCGGCAGCCGTCGCCTCCTCCAATGGATCGACGAACGGGTCTTTATCCGCCTTCGGTTCCGCCGGCGGCGTCTCCGGCTCAGGCGCCTCCTCGGTCTCATCGGCCGGCGTCGGCTCCGGCGCGACATCTTTAGGCGGCGCGTCTTCCGTCGCTGCTTCTTCAGGGGCGTCAATGGGGGCCGCCTGTTCGCGCAGAACCTCCGCTCGCGCGGCGATCAACGCGTCGAGCGCCGCTTCGACCGCGTTCAACTCGTTCTTCAATGCGACCTCAAGCGCGCCGCCCTTCTCGAGCAGCGGCCCCAATCGCTCGACTGATTTTTCCGCAGCCAGATGAGCGTGCGCGATTGTCGTCTGCGCCTCTTCAACGGACTTGGAAAGCGACGCAAGGCTCGAGGCGATGCCATTGCGCGTGCTTTTCAACCGTCGAAGTCGGCCGCTCAAGACATAACAGTAAAGACACGCCGACATGCTCGCGGCGAGAAGGAGGAAGTCAGCTATGAGTTCCATAACGCCCTCAATCCAAAATGAAGTCGGTGACGAGGACGCCCTCAATGGAGTCCTCCGGCGCGACGATCCGCAAGCGGCGCGCTATATGCGCGCGAATACGCGACATGCTGGCTGGGGATTCAAAATCGCGCGCGTCCACCGCGCGTAAGTACGTATTCAGAACATCACGAAATCGGGGAATCAGCTCAACGAGCTTGTCAGCGTAAGCAGGGTCGCTTTCGATGACGATCGAGATCTTCAGCCTGCGCGCCGCCGCTTCGGGACCAAGCGATATAATCAGCGGCTCAATGTCCACATAGACGGGGCCGCCGCCTTTCTTCGCGGTCTTTCCCTTTTTGTCTTTCTTGGCTTTCTTCTTTTTGTCCGCGCCGCCATGACCATCATCATGGCCCTTCGCGGCCTTCTTCATTTCGTCGCCGTGGCCTTTTTCTCCGCCATGCTCGTCGCTGTGAGCCTCAGCGGTTTCACCACCTGCGGACGGCGCAAGCGTAAAGGCGGCTGCGCCTGAGATCGCCGCAACGACCGCAGCGCCTCCAACGGCGATCAGCGGGTTCAGTCCCTTTTTCTTGCCTTCTTCGGTCGTCATTTCGGATGTATACGGTGTTTTACGCTGAAGGCCCGGTAGCCAAGATTGCGCCAATGCGATCCATATAGACAACCACTCCTAAACCTAATGTTAAGGCTGTCCTCGCAAGTTGCCCGTCGGCGGCAACGCATGGGCGTAACGCAAGCGCGGTCGATCCATGGGCTCGATCGCCAAAGCGTTGATGGCGCGGCCAACAGATGAACACCTCAGTATGCAAAACTTGTTAGCGATTTGGTCAGGACTGAGCGCAAGCCGTCGCGCGATGCTCATCGGCGCTGTCGCGGCGACATTGACCGCTCTTGGCGTATCGGTGTTCGCGGCGCGAACGCCGGAAATGTCGCTCCTCTATGCGGGCCTTGAACCGGCTGTCGCGGGCGACGTCATGATGGCGCTTGAACGCATGGACATAGACGCGGAGACGCGGGGCGACGCGATCTTTGTCCCCCGGCCAATGCGTGACAATGTCCGCATGTCGCTTGCGCGAGAGGGGCTCCCCGCGAAGAGTCAAGCGGGCTACGAGTTGCTCGATGGTCTTTCCGGCTTCGCCACCACGTCGGAAATGTTTGATGCGGCCTATTGGCGGGCGAAAGAAGGCGAACTCGCCCGCACAATCCTTTCTGTGCCCGGCGTGCGTTCCGCGCGGGTCCATATCGGCGCGGCGAAACGTTCCTCCTTCGACGCGTCCGGCGACGCCAACTCCGCCGTCGTCACGGTGCGGATGGGCCGTGGTCCGCTCAACAAGCAACAGGCGCTGTCGATTCGATACCTTGTGTCTCTCGCGATCGCGGGGCTGCCGGAAGAGAAAGTCGCCGTCATTGACGCTGAAGCCGGCGTCGTTCTGCGGCCCGGCGACGGCGCGCCGGAGGCCGAGGCGATGAGCATGGCCAATGACCGCGAGCGTGAGCTTGAGCGTCGTCTGACGTCACTGCTTGAGGCGCGCGTCGGTCCGGGGGCGGCGCGCGTCAGCGTCGCGCTGGAGCTCGACATGGAGCGCGAAGCCATGACCGAGCGCATCCTGGACCCGGAAAGCCGCGTGACGACGGGCCGCGAAACGACCGACATCACCCAGAACGCCTCCGGAGCCGCCGGCGCCGTCACGGTCGCAAGCAACCTGCCGGACGGCGACGCAAATGGCGGAAATCAGTCTCAAAGCCAACGGAATGAAGCCCGGGAGCGGATCGACTACGAGTTTTCCGAAGTCCGCCGTGAGCGGGAAAAAAGCCCGGGGTCAGTAAAGCGCGTTTCCGTCGCCGTCCTCGTGGACGCGGTCCGCGAGATTGGCGGCGACGGCGCCGTGACGACCACGCCGCGTACGGATGAGGAGATTGAGTCTCTCCGCCAGCTGGTGGAGTCCGCGATCGGATTTGACGAAGCCCGCGGCGACGTCGTCACGGTCGAAGCGATGGCGTTCCAAGATCTCGGCGCCGGCGGCGCGGAAGCGACAGGCTCACCCGTCGGCCAGTTCCTGCAAGACAACATCATGAGCGTCATCAAGGTGCTGATACCAGCAATCGTTACGCTCGTGCTCGGCCTATTCGTCGTGCGCCCGCTTCTGTCGCAGACCTCAGCCACCTCGGGCGCAGCGGCGGATGATGAGGAGGACACGGACAGCTTTATGCCGGCGACGGTCGATTTCGCGCCGATGGACGACATCGGCGGCGAGATCGAAGGGCCTGACGACTCCCTCGACAAGCTGAAAGAGATCGCGGCCGACAAGCAGGAAGAGACCGCCGCGCTGATCAAGACATGGCTCGAACGGGCGGAGGAGCCAGCGTGACAATGCCCCGACTTGAGCTAGAGGACTTTTTAAAGCCCGCGCCGCCGTCATCTTCGCATGGGGACTTTGACTCACCCCAGGACGAGGGCCTCGACATCGACGCGATCGAAACGGAAGCCTATCAGCGCGGCCTGGAAGACGGCTTGCGCCAGGCCCGCGAAGAGCGCCGTCAGGACGCGGTCGAGGCGACGAAAGCGGCAATGTCACAAGCGGCGGGGGAGCTTGAGCGTCGACTCAAGGCGCACGAGCACGCGCGGCTCAACTATGTTTCGCAGGTCTTCAGGACCCTGCTTCCGAGCCTCGCGCAGACCGCATTCCCGAGCGAAGCCGCGGCGCTGGTCGAAGAACTCGTTTCTGAACTGACGACCACTGGCCGCGATGCTCCCTTTCTCAAGCTCCACGTGCCGCCGTCGCGCGTTGAAGAAGTCAACGCCGTGATCGAAGACGCCCAGGCAGCCGGTTATCTCGCCTGCTTCGGGGACCCTGGCGTCAACGAAGGCGCGGCGGAAGTGGTTTGGCCGGATGGCGGCGCGACCCTGGACCTGCCCCGCGTGGTGGACGCCGTTCTGAACGCACTGCAAGCGGCCCTCGAAACTGAAGACAGCGAGCCCGAAGACAATGAGTGAAGAAGAAGAAAACGCATTCGACGAGATCGAAGCAGTCATCGTTGATGACGATGACGACGGGGATGGCGACGGCCTGGAGAACACGGCCATCGACGCGTCGATCGCGGAAAACTACAGCGTTGACGGGATCCTCACCGTACCGATCGAAGTGGTCGTTTCCGTCGGCAAGGCGCAGCCATTGATCCGCGACTTCCTCGGCATGACGCGGGATTCGCTTCTCGTCCTCGACAGTAAGATAGACGACCCTGTCGAAGTGCGTGTCGCCGGCAGGACGATCGCCCGCGGCGAGCTGCAGGAAATGCCGGAACAAGAAGGCGTGCTCGCGGTGCGGCTGACTGAAATTGTCGCTCGAGGGGACAGCTGATGCCGCTGAAGCGCCGACTTGCGCTTCCAAGGTCCATTTGGGCCGCCGCCGCGCTCGGCGCAGCGATCGCAGCCGCGTGGATCGGTGGCGCGTCGGCGCAAGTGGCTGGCCCGGACCCCATCGGCGACTTACTTGCCGAACCCGAAGGCCCGGCCCCTTTAAGCGCGCGCGTCGTCCAGACATTCCTGATCATCACGGTCCTGAGCCTTGCGCCAGGGATCGCGATGATGATCACTTGCCTGCCATTTATGGTTGTGGTGCTGAGTATCTTGCGACAGGCAATCGGGCTTCAGCAGGCGCCGCCGAACATGATGATCATTTCTCTCGGCATGTTCCTTACGTTCTTTGTCATGGAGCCTGTGTTCAAGGACGCATGGGAGCTGGGCGTCTCGCCCTATCTCGACAATGTCATCACCGAGGATCAGGCGATCGAGCGAACCCTTGACCCGTTTCGGGCCTTTATGCAGGGACGGGTCGAGCCGGGCGTTGTGGAGACGCTCGCCGACGCATCGCCGACCGCCAATGGCCCAAGCGCCCCGGAAAGCGCCGACGACGGCCTGACGCCGTACAAGCTTTTAATTCCGGCGTTCATGCTCTCGGAGATTCAACGCGCGTTCGAAGTCGGCTTTCTCATCTTCCTGCCCTTCGTGCTCATCGACCTGATCGTCGCGTCGATCCTGATGGCGATGGGCATGATGATGGTGCCCCCCGCGGTCATCTCATTGCCCTTTAAGCTGATCTTCTTTGTCCTGTCGGATGGGTGGACGGTCGTCGCCGCCGCCCTGGTTCGAGGATACGCATCATGAATGACATCGCAGTTATCGATGGCGCATCTCCGCCGGTCAATTACGACGACGATCCCGTCGTTGGCTCACTGACGACCGCTCAAAAAGCGGCCGTTCTGCTCGCCGCAATGGGCCCGGAAGTGGCGGGCCCGATCGTCGAGCGGATCGGCGACAAACATCTGCGCGCTTTTGCGCGCGCGTTCTCGCAGCTTCGCGCAATTCCGCGTTCCTCGGTCGACACGATCGTCGAGGAGTTCTTGAAAGACGTTGACAGACCAAAAGACGAAGTCCGCGGCGGCTTCAAGGAGACGCGCCAGCTTCTGTCGAACTTCGTCACCTCCGAAACGCTGGCCCGAATCCTCGACGACATTGACGCCCCTGGCGGAAAGTCCATTTGGGAGAAGCTCGACGAAGCGAACGAGCACGATCTGTCGGAATACCTCAAGAGCCAGCACCCACAGGTCGTTGCGGTTGTCCTCAGCCGGCTCGGCGCAGAAATGTCCGCTCGCTTGCTCGATAGTTTTGATGAGCAGTTTACTCAATCCATCCTGCTACGGATGGCGCGTCTGTCCACTGTTGATCAGCGCTTCATCAATACGATCGCAAAAACGGTCACCAAGGAATTCATCAAACCGATGCGCAGGCGCGCCTTGTCGCGCCGACCAAGCGACGTGCTCAGCACGGTCATCAATTTCCTGCCCCAGGAAAAGCGCGTCAACGTTCTCGAATTCATCGAAGGCGAGGAGCCTGCGCTGGCCGACGAAGTGAAGAAATCCCTTCTGACCTTCCAGGACCTTTGGCAGCGCCTTCCGCCGTCGGCCATCTCCGCCATCGTCCGCGTCGCGGACCGCTCGCAGCTTCTGCAAGCGATCAAGTTTGGCAAGCAGAACGCCGCGAAGACGATCGAGTATTTCTTCGAGAACCTCTCCAAGAGGATGGGGCAGCAGCTCGAAGAGGACATCGCCAAAATGACGTCGGTAAAGATGAAGGACGCGGAAGCCGCACAGAACGCCATTATCGACGTTATCCGCAAGCTCGTCGAATCTGGAGAAGTCGAACTGATCGACCTCGAGACCGACGACACCGACGAATACCTCTAGGGTTACTTCATTGAAGATGAGCGCGCGAACAGCGCGCTACTGAAAGCTCGAACCTATACCATCAGCATGGGCTTGTAGCGCGGAAGCCGCAACGCGGACCTCCCCTTGCATACTACAAATGAGAAGCGCGTCCGGTTACTGAACGATCAGCTCAGCGTGCAGAGCGCCCGCCGCCTTGATGGTCTTCAGAATATCAATCATTTCGCGCGGACTAACGCCCAACGCGTTCAACCCGGAAACGAGCTCCGACAATGTCACATTCGGCTCGACAAGCGCCAGCCGCGCATCGCGCCGCTCGTCGATATCAACTTGCGTGCGCGGAACGACGATCGCCTCGCCGCCTCGCGTGAATGGATTCGGCTGCGACACGGCGGGCCGCTCAACGATACTGATTGAAAGGTTCCCTTGAGCGATCGCCACGCGCGCGACGCGCACGTCCGCACCAAGAACAATTGTGCCCGAACGTTGATCGACCACCACTTTCGCCGCCTGCGCCGGCGCAATTGTGACGTTCTCAACAAGGCTGATCAAATGCGCAGGCGATCTGTCGCTCGCCGTCAGGTCAAGCTCCACCGTTCCCGCGTCGATCAGCCGGGCGAGTTTTCCGTCCAACGCTTCATTGACGGCGAGCTCCATCCGGGCGGCGGTCGTGAAGTCAGGCGCGCGCAGCGCAAGGCGCATGCTCTTCATAGCCTGAAAGTCGAACTCAATTTCCCGCTCGACCCGCGCCCCCGACGGCACGACCCCGACCGTCGGCACGCCGCTCGTCACCGACGCCGCTTCGCCTTCAGCCTGAAACCCGCTCGAAACGACGGGACCTTGAGCAACAGCGTAGATTTCTCCATCGGCCGCGTTGAGCGGCGTCATGATCAGCGTACCGCCGGACAGGCTGCGCGCGTCGCCGATCGCTGAAACGGTGACGTCGATCGACGACCCGGAGCGGGCAAAAGGCGGCAGCGTCGCTGTGACAATGACGGCGGCCACATTGGCCGGTCGGAAATCCTCGCCCTGGACGTTCACGCCAAGGCGTTCGAGGAGACTGGACAACGCTTGTTCTGTATAGGGTGAATTTCGGACGCCGTCCCCGGTTCCCTCGAGCCCAACGACCAACCCATAGCCGACAAGGTCGTTCCCGCGCACGCCTTCTATGTCGACGAGGTCCTTCAGACGCACGCCGGCCTGCGCCATCGCCGGCGCAGCGGCGCCGGCCGCCGCTAACAGACCGGCTAGCGCTAAGCGGACAATAGAAGTTTTTAAGGGACGGAGCCGTTCTAGCACGTCTTTGAGATCACCTGATAAAGTTGTTGAAGTTCAGCGCGGAGAGCCGCGCCGTTACCGTATAAGTTGTCTGCAGAAGCGCTTCCAGCTCCTGCGCGCGACTCGCCGCCGCGAGTTGATCGGCGCCGGTCATGACGCCGTAGGTCTCCATCAACACGGCCTGTTCGGCGTTGTTGCGGGCTTGCGCGGTTTCAATTCGCTGTCCGGCAAGCCCTACTGACGCGATCGTCTTTGCGGTTCCATCGATTCCAGCCGACATGTAAGAGCCGGCTTCGGCGATGATCACATCGCGTTCCCGCCTTTCGAGGCCAAGGCCCTGCGCGATCGACGCCGTGGCGAGACCGCGAATAGTGTCACGGAAAGCCTGTTCATCCGCACGCGGCTCAAGTGCGACCCTGTCTCCTTCGGCCAGTTCGATCGCGGGCAAATCTCCGGTCCCGCCTTGATAGACCTCGGTTTCGTAACCACCCCCTGGCGCGAAAAAAGCGTCCAGGGCCAGCGTCACCTCCGCTGCGGTCGTCGCGCCAGCGACTGCGGTCTCCACTGCGGCGATGATATCCGACCCGCTTGCGACAGGAGCGGCGCTAACCGCATCGCCGCCAAACAGGTAGCGCTGTCCATAGCGGACATTCAGCGAGGAGACGACCTGGTCGAGCGACGATCGCGCTTGTTCGGCGCTTAGCTCAAGCGATTGGTCGTCGCCAAGGCCAACGGCGGCGCCTAGCGTTTCAGGCAAGGATCCAATGGACTCGATCACCAGATCAAGGCTTTTCTCCACGACGTCAGCCCGACCGAGACTCAACGCGAAGGAGGAGTTCTTTGTGTCGATCTGATCAATCTGACGGCGGATCAAATGCGCGTCGCCGAGCCGGCCGTTAAGGTTGCGCGTCGCATCGACTTTCGAGAGACGCCCGGTCGTCAACTCGCGATACGCGTCTTCAACGCCGCGCTTTAACTCAGCGCCTCTATCGCGAAGCGCTGAGAATTTCAGCACATCAGGAAATGAGGAAACCTGCATGGATTAGATCTCCAATAAGCGGTCGAGCATGCCGTCAATGACTTGGATCACGCGCGCATTCGCTTGATAGGCCTGCTCAATTCGTAACAAGTTCTGAAGCTCAAAATCCGTGTCGACGCCCGTGGCCTGCTGCTCGGCTTCCACCAATCCGCTGGTGCGGGCCTGAGATGTTGCGGCGGCGCGCTCAGCCGAAAGCGACGCGCTCGCGCGCAGCGACGAAAACTCGGCCGCGGCGTCCACAATGGACAAAGCGCCGGAGAATCCGGGCCCGTCGATCGATTGCGGTTCACGAAGGCCATCAAGCACCGAATCGATGAGGGTAGAGTCGCCAAGCGCTCCCTCGACTTCCGCGCCGACGCCGTCCCGCATTCGATAAAGCTCTCCGCCTACCGCTGGATCCACTCGATTGTTCACTTCGATCCGCCCGGCGAGCCCCGGCGCGACGGGGGCGTTGAGCGCGCCGCCAGCGTCCGTGAATAGTCCTGGCTCGGTTCCGTCAAGACTTGTGTCGTTGGCCGGATCGGAGAACCGGCGAATCAGGTCTTCGGCCAGCGCGTCAAGCTGAGACGTGTACTCAACCGCTATCTCGTCACGAATCTGGAACTGGGCGGCGAGTGAACCGGAATCCAGACGCAGCGATTGATCCGAACTCGGTGTAATATCGACCCCGCCGACGGTCAAACCGGAAAGGCTCCCATCTTCGTAGGTCTGGGCCGGATTGATTGGCGTTGTCGGCGTAAACTCGAGCTCAAACGGCGACCCGGAAAGCAGGTATACGCCCTGGGTTGTGATGAGCCCGACTTCTCCGTTCTGCGCTTGCGTTTCTCGAATGGGAATGATGTTTGATACGCGATCGATAAGGCGTTGGCGCTGATCTTCGAGGGCGGCGGTGTCCTGACCGCCGGACTGCGCCTGGCGAATTTGCGCGTTCAGGACGTCAATCTCCCCAAGCGCGTCATTCACTTCATCAACCTGACGGGCAATCTCGTCGTCCGCACGCATACGAATTTGAGTTGCTTCAGTGGAAAGCTGCTGAAAGTCCCGAGTGACGCGCTTAGCTGCTTCAAGTGTTTGGTTTTGTTGCGTGACAGATTCCGGCATTTCACGTAAGGACGCGAAGGACGCTTCCAGGTTCTCAATCGACTTGAAGAAAGAGAATTCATCATCCGGTCCGCCAAGGGCGTTCGATAACCGCGTTTGCGTCGTCGATAGGGTGTCGTCGCGCGCACTGTCGCCTTCCGCAAGGCGACGGCTCGCAGTCAACGCGCGATCCTCAGCACGCGTTACACCTAGCACTTCAACGCCGGCTCCCAAGCCGGCGACTGTGAGTTCGCCGACTTGAACTTCTCGCCGCGCATACCCGGGCGTTAGTGCGTTCGTGACATTGCTCGACACGACGCTTGCCTGCCGCGACGTCGCCGCGAGACCGCTGCCCGCGATCGAAAGCGCCTGCGAAATACTCATGACGTCAGTTTGCGCGTCGTTCTACCGCGCGTCTCCTATCGCTTCAGGTTCGTGGTTTCTTCAAGTATCTCATCCACCGTTGTGATAATCCGGGCGTTTGATGAATAGGCTCGCTGAGTCTCAATAAGCGCGGTCAGTTCGGCGGCGACCTCCGTCGTGGATCCCTCAAGGGCGAAGCCGATTGTGGTGCCGGCGGCGCCTTCGCCAGCGATGTTGTAAAATACGTCCCCGGAATTCTGCGAAACCTGGTAGGCTTGGCCGCCCACAGCAGCAAGGCCGTTCACGTTCGGGACCATGCCAACGGGGATCTGATAGATTGGCTGACGGAAACCATTGTTGAAGACAGCTTCCAACGTTCCGTTTGCGGCGATTTCCACATTCACCAGGTCGCCGACCGATGAGCCATTCTTGCTGATGCCGAGCGGAGAAAAGCTTGCGGCCAGCTGCGTGATGTTTGACGTTCCGTCTTCCAAGCCAATGTCCAGAGTGATCGGGCCCCGCTGAACGCCAGGAACCGTGACGAGCCCGGTCGCCGGATCATAAGTGGCGCCGGTTCCACTGGTCACCATGCTGAGCGTGCCTGGATTGGTGACTTCGTCGCGGAACTCCATTGTGAATTCGCCGATAGCCACGTCCGGCGTTGGCGAAGCGCCGTCGAAAACCTCTACGCTCCATTCATTCGCGGCGCCGCCGCCTGAGATAGTCGGCGTGAAGGAGACCGTTAAAACTTGCGGACGACCGACATTGTCGAAGTATTCAATTGGAGCGCTGAATGACTCCAATGGCGCGCCGGCTTGAGCCGAGGTCGCAGGCAGATTGACGCCAAGCTGAATTTCAGTGGTCGGCGCTGAATCCAACGTTGTCGAACGAATATTAACTGGAACAAGACCGGTGCCGCTATCTTGCGCTCCCCGGATGACGTTGCCGTCGCCGTCGATCGGCCAGCCCATCAGGTATTGATCCGACTGAGTGCGCAAAAGCCCGTTCTCATCGGGGCGAAAGGAACCCGTCGTCACAAGCAATTCATCGCGCGCGCCTGGCGCCGCGGAAAGTCCGTTAAAGTTCGTGACTGGAATAAACCCTTCGCCCGAGACGGAGATGTCCGTGGAGTTGCCCGTCGCCTGAAGGGGCCCCTCCTCCGCGACGAAACGAGTTGTCGTCGCGCGCACGCCGCCAGCGGTGAACGCGCCGGAGCCGGCCTGGAGCACCATCGAGTTGAATTCGGTGTCTACACGCTTATACCCGGGCGTCGCGGAATTCGCGATGTTCTCAGAAATCGTCGCAAGCTTGGTGGCGTTGACCGCCAACCCCATCACGCCCGCATTCAGCGACGAAGAAATACCCATGGATCCACCTCACGACACCGATAACGTCATATTCGAGAGGTTTTCTTACTGTTCAAAGGCTTAAAAACTCGCTAAACACCTTTCTCACAATACGAATTAATTTCGAAGTAGTGTGATTGAGATCCGCCGGTTTTGCGGCGCGTAAGGATCGTCGACCAGCGGTTCAGAGCTAGCCTTTCCGGAGACCTCGACGATTTGGCCTGGCGGAGCGCCTGCGGCCACCAGGATTCGCCGCGCCGCAAGCGCCCGATCGCTTGACAGCTCCCAGTTCGAATAGCGCCCGGTGGAGCGAAAACCGAATGCGTCAGTGTGCCCAACAATTGCGACATCGTTAACGACCTGCCCGACCACATCGGCGACGATGATCAGCAATTGCTCCAGTCTTCTGGACGCCGAGGCGCGCCCGGGAGCGAAGAGAGGCGTGCCCTCCTGATCGATCAACTCAATGACGAGGCCTTCGGGCGTCTGCCGCATATACATGTGCTTGGCGAGATCGCCGTCACGCCCAGAAGCGACCGCATCGGCGATCATCTTTTCCGCACGTTCAGCGTCAATCGCCGCCGAGCGGCGCGCAGCGTCGTCTTCGCCGCCCATCTCGCCGGAGCCTGCGGCGTTCGGTCCCGCCATCGCCTCGAGGTCAGCGTCCGGCGCGCCGCCGCGCGCCGCCGCTTCCGGTCCATCCGCCGCGGGCGCAGCCGGGCCGCGCACGCCGCGCGAGCCCCCAGAACCATCCTGGGCCCTTCTCTGCTCAGCGAATATCGAAGACCCCGAGAGCAGATCATCACCGCCGCCTGAGATGCGGCTGATCGGGATGGACGGGTCAAAATAGTCCGCTATCCCCTTGCGCTGATCTTCGGTCGTGGCGTTCAACAACCACATCAGCAGGAAGAACGCCATCATTGCGGTCACAAAGTCCGCATAAGCGACTTTCCAGGCGCCGCCGTGATGGCCGCCGCCGGCAATCACCTTCTTGCGCTTGATGATCGTCTCGCCGCTCATTTTATCCGCACGCTAACCACTGAGAGGAAGTTGAGATCCGATGCCTAGCCGGCTTGGCCTTTCGTTTGGTTCGACCACAGCAGAAAAGTCTAAGCGACACCTTTAAGCCTTCGTAACCAGTTTTTCGGCTATGCAGGTCAAACCCAGTGTTTTGCGGAGCAGTCAGGTCGCGGGTATGGCGGAAACTTCAGGTGGCGAAGTCATTCAACGGAAGATCCGGGCGGCGGACGGGCGCAAGCCGGACCCCGCTGTTATGGAGTTCGCCGAAAGCCTCACGGCGCAAATAGCTGAGGCGCTTCTGCTTGAGCCAAAGTTCAATCTTCAGCCTCAATTTGAAAACGCTGAGATAACAAGCTATCGCAGCTTGTTGTCGGCCCTTTCGCCAAAATCGCTTTACGCTTACACGATCGACATCCTGTTCCATATTGAAAACGAGCTTGCCTTTCGGTGGATCGAAAAGAGCCTCAGCGGCGAGAGCATCGACGCGGAATCCATTGGCGACTACGAACCCACCGCCATTGACGCACATTTGAGCCGACCGCTTTTCGAGTGTCTGCTCACCTCGCTTCAGCGCGACCTGCCCAAAAAGTACCGCCTCCCCGAAACAGCGTATGAAGACGAAATGATGATCGAACGATCGGTCGACAATGTCCATTTCGTGGATGAGTCGACAAAAGTAGTGGTATTGAACTACGCTTTCGCCGCTTCAACCGGGGAAGCCGGCGGGAATGCGCGGATCGTGCTGCCGCTGTCGATCATTGAAGAGATCGCCCTCACCGCCAAGCCTAGAACATTGGAGGATGCGCCGACCTCAGGTCTTTGGACGCAGCACATGACCGAGGAAACCCTCAACCTCCCGCTCGAGGTGACGGCGGTCGTCGAAAAGACGAAGATGACCGTCGACGACATTGCGCGTTTATCGCCTGGCGCGCTGATCTTGCTGCCGAAGAAAAACCTTGAGCAGGTCGTTGTGGCGGTCGAAACGCCGAAGGGCGTTACGCCCCTCACCCATGGCAAGCTCGGGCTCAAGAATCAGTCAAAGGCCGTCAAGCTGAGCGCAGCCCCGAGATCGCAGTTGCAGGCGCTTGCTCGGGCGACCGGATCAACTTCCGGCATATAATCGCCACGGCGGCGTCGGGCGAATGAGTCTTTCACCCGTAAGCCAGTTCCAATTGACGTCCAATCTCCCTAGGCGCGCACGCAGACTGACGATGCCGGCGGCGACGCTATGCAGGTTTGTCGATTTGCCTTTGATGGCCTGCGGTCAAGGTTGAATAAAATGAATCAAAATTTACGCGTAACCAGTGACGAATAGAATTCTCTAAAGGAATTTGCATTATACTCTGCGCGCAGCCAAATCGAGAAGCCGCGCGCTGCGGCGCGCATGCGGGTGTCGCCAATGACGTTATCGCCGGAAAAGTCCTTCGCAATTGCCCGCGAAGCGCTGCAAAATGTCTGTGAAAATGTCGTGCGCGCCTCACCAATCGCGTTTGAGCTATGGTTTACGCACATTGCCGGCGAAAACCCCGCTCTTTCCTCCGCATTGAAGCGCGCCCTGGAGGAGAGCCATCCACTAGAGGATTGCGTTACGCGGGAAATCCATGAACGTTTCTTTGCAGACGTTCGGGTTGCAAGCGAAGTCCTCACCGCCTCTGGTGATATTACTGAGAAGGTCTCCGAGATCATCGATCATGTCTCGGAAAGCGAGTCCGAATTCAGCAAGTTCGGCTCGACGGTGCGCGACGCCCAGGCGCGCCTTGAAGAAAACAATGAACCAGCGGCCGTCGGCGAGATCCTGGAAACGGTCTCCTCCGCGGCTTCGTCAATGGCGACAAAAAGCGAAGCGCTCGAACGTCGTCTCGCTGACGCGAGCGAAGAGCTGAAAACGCTGCGTACGGATATCAATCGCGCGCGACAGGAAGCGCTCACCGACGGCCTAACCGGCATCGCCAACCGCAAGAAGTTCGACTTGTTTATGGAGGAAGTGTTCGCGGAGCGGCTCGAAGAACAAATGGAGGCCTGCCTGATCCTTGGCGACGTGGATCACTTCAAGAACTTCAATGACCGGTGGGGCCATCAGATCGGCGATCAGGTGTTGAAACTAGTGGCGCAGGCGCTGAAGGCGAACACAAAAGGCCGTGACCTCGTTGCGCGCTATGGCGGCGAAGAGTTCGCCGTCGTCCTGCCCTACACCAGCCTTAGCAATGCGAAAGCCTTGGCCGAGAAGCTGCGCCACGAGGTCGCTTCCCATCGCATCACGCGCAAAGCGACGCAGGAATTGATCGGCCGCGTGACGATCTCGTTCGGCGTTGCGGCGATCATGGACGGCGATGAGATCGCTGACGTCGTTGAACGCGCTGATCAGTGCCTATACGAAGCAAAACGGCGCGGACGGGATTGCGTCGTCAGCGAAGACGAAGCGCCCTTTCAGCTCTGCGAGACAGTCTGAAGAGCGAGACGAACCGTGAAGGGCTTACGAAAACGCCCTGACGAAGCTGGTGCGGATCAGCGTCCCAACCATTGAGCGCTCAATTCGCAACCGGGACGCAACCCGCATTGACGCCGGCGGCGATCCTTCGGCGACCTCCAGGCGACAGGCGGCTATCCATCGACGCCGAATTGATCGGCGCAACGTGACGCTCGCAGGGCGCGTCGCCCGGATTGGATTGCTCCTCAACAATAAAGACCACGATCTAGGCGCGCCCGCTTTCATCTCGTCCGCGCCCCATCTTCTTGAGCAATAATGATGTCTTAACCGTACGGCTATATCAGTATGGAGCAACACGCGTTTTGCGCGCTCGCCGCCCTCGGGAAAGGACGACGCGCCGGACGAAATGACGTTCCGCCTTCGGCAAACGAAAAGACACGGATCAACAAGGCATGTCGGACGAAGCATTCATCGTTCTCGAGCCGCGCTTGGACCTTCAAGCGGCGAAAGACCTCAAGGACGATTTGTCGATCGGCCATGGGTCGATCGTCGCGGACGGCTCGGAAGTAACGTTCCTGGGCGGCCAGTGTCTTCAACTTATCCTCGCCGCAGCGAAAACTTATGGCAAGGGAGGCGTAAAGATCCGAAACGCTTCTGAAGAACTTGTCGACTGCCTCCTTATGCTTGGCGTCGACCCGTCAACTCTTGGAATTTCGGAGTAGTAGAAAGTGCCGCTGACCGTCCTCGCCGTAGACGACTCCCGCACAATGCGGGAGATGATCCGTATAGCGCTCGCAGGAGAAGGATTTGAAGTCCATGTCGCCGAAGACGGCATCCATGGCCTTGAAGTGCTTGGCGCGATCGACCCAAATGTGATCATCACCGACATCAATATGCCAAACCTCGACGGCTTCGGTTTTATTGACGGCGTGCGGCAGAGCGGCGGTCCACACCGCGCCAAGCCAATCCTTGTGCTGACGACGGAAAGCGCCCCGGAACTGAAGGCGCGCGCCAAACGCGCCGGCGCCACGGGCTGGATCGTCAAGCCTTTCGAAAAAACCAAGCTCGTCTCCGCGATCCGACGCGTCGCGCGTTAAGCTGGAGGGACCGACGCCATGGATCAGATGGAAGAAATACGCGAGACGTTCTTCCTGGAATGCGAGGAGCTGCTCGAAGCGATGGAGGCAGGCCTTCTGTCGATGAACTCCGGCGAAGCCGACGCAGAGACGGTGAACGCGGTCTTCCGGGCGGTCCACTCCATCAAGGGCGGCGCCGGAGCCTTCGGTCTTGAGAGCCTCGTGCGTTTCGCCCACTCCTTCGAGACGACGCTGGACGAAGTGCGCGCCGCCCGTCTGGTTGCGAGCGAACCGGTGATGCGCACATTGCTGAAGTCAGGCGACGTCCTGGCTGACCTTGTGCGCGCCTCGCAAGCGAACGATGAAATCGATGACGCGGCGCATGCGGACGTCTTAGCGGAATTGACCGCGCACATCGGAAAAGAGGAATGCGCCGCGGAGGATGAAGACGCAACCGACGATTTTGTGCCGATGACGATCGATGTCGGCGACGACAATGCCGACGCCGACGAAGCGGAGACCTCTGGCGCCTCCATCGCGGAGACCCAGGACTCCGGCGAAGGTCTGGAGGCGTTCGAGGCGGACGCCCAAGACGATGGTCAGCAGCGGTACCGCATCGACTTCCGTCCTTTCCCTGAGCTTTACAGCAGAGGCAACGAGACCTTTCTCCTCCTGCGCGCGCTCACGACGTTCGGCGAGGCGGAAATCCAATGCAATACTGATGACCTGCCGCTGCTCGGCGAAGTAGATCCTGAAGGTGCGTACCTGTCCTGGACGGTGCTGCTGACGACTGAGTCCTCCGAAGAGGACGTTGCGGCTACGTTTGAATTTGTCCAGGGCGATTGCGAACTTGGCATCAAGCTCCTCGGCGGCGGCGCGACGCAAACGCAGGCGCAGGCGCAGGCGCCGGATATGGGCGCGCCAGGCGACTCTACAGTCGAGCCGACGGCGCAAAGCGCCTCCTCAGACGATCCGCTGGCTGAGATCCCCGCGACGTCCTCCACTGAAGCGCAGGCGGAGCAAAATGACGCCGCCCCGGACCCTGCGGCCAAACCGACGCCCCCAGAACCGCCGGCGCCAAAGCCGGCGTCGAAGCCAGCCGCTGGAAAAACCGCAGCGAAAGAAGCCGGCGGCGGCCCGAAGCCGACCGTCCGGGTGGAGCTTGATCGCGTCGACAGGCTCATCAACCTCGTCGGCGAGCTCGTCATAAATCAGGCAATGCTGTCAGAATGCGTCATGGAGGCGAGCGACAACCACAACTCAAATGTCGCGACAGGCCTGGAGGAATTCAAACAACTGACCCGCGAGATTCAGGAAAGCGTGATGGCGATCCGCGCGCAGCCTGTGAAGTCTTTGTTCCAGCGCATGTCTCGAATCGTCCGCGAGGCGTCGGACGCGACCGGAAAATCGGTCGAACTACACGTCGAAGGCGAGACGACTGAAGTTGATAAGACCGTCATCGAACGACTCGCCGATCCATTGACGCACATGATCCGCAACGCGGTCGACCATGGTCTTGAGACACCTGACAAACGAGAAGCCAACGGAAAGTCCGCGCGCGGCGCCGTTCTTTTGACAGCGGCGCATCGCTCAGGACGCGTTGTAATTGAAGTCGGCGACGATGGCGCCGGCATCAATCGGGAACGCGTCAAGCAAATCGCGATCGACAAGGGTCTCATTCCGGAGGACGCGGAACTCACCAATAGCGAGATCGATAATCTTTTGTTTCTACCAGGCTTTTCGACGGCAAGCGAAGTGTCGGACCTGTCCGGCCGCGGCGTCGGGATGGACGTCGTCAAACGCGCCATACAGGCTCTTGGGGGGCGCATTTCGGTCGCGTCGACGCCTGGCGAGGGCACGACGTTCAGCATCAGCCTGCCACTGACGCTCGCCGTGCTCGATGGCATGGTCGTCGACGTCGCCGGACAAACGCTCGTCGTGCCAATCAGCGCCGTCATCGAAACGCTTCAACCGAACGAAGCCGACCTCCACAATGTGTGCGCCGACGGTCCGACGGTCAGAATACGCGGCACCTTCGTGCCGATCGTCGATGTCGGCGCGCAGCTCGGCTATCGAAATCCGAAGTCGGACTTCCATGACCAGGTTATCCTCCTTGTCGAGACGGATGACGGCGTTGGGACTGCGCTCGCAGTCGATTCTATTCACGATCAACGTCAAGTGGTCATCAAAGGCCTTGAAAGCAATTACGGGCAGGTCCGCGGCATCGCGGCCGCGACGATCCTTGGCGACGGACGCATCGCCCTCATCCTCGACGCAGAAGCGCTTGTCTCTAACGCCGGCGGCGCGATTGCGCCCGCCGAGCAACCGCTAGAGCTAGCGAGCTAGCCGCATGACCTACGACAGCGCTTCCTCGACCTCGTTACCGAAGAAGCTGGTGGCGTTTTGCGTCGACGACCAGGAGTACTGCGTCGACATCATGTCCGTTCGCGAAATCCGGGGATGGACGGCGGCGACGCGGTTGCCGCACTCCCCGGCTTATGTCCGTGGCGTGATCAATTTACGCGGGTCCGTGCTGCCGATTGTGGACCTCGCTTCCCGGTTGGGCCTTGAACTGACGGAAGCCTCCGCGCGCCACGTCATCATCGTCAC
Organism: Pseudomonadota bacterium; assembly: GCA_039819085.1. Lineage (GTDB taxonomy): Bacteria > Pseudomonadota > Alphaproteobacteria > Caulobacterales > Parvularculaceae > MED-G105. The sequence continues at coordinate 137,370 of JBCBSQ010000003.1, read as the reverse complement.
CCAGATTCGCGGCAAGGAAATGGGGCTTCTTGTCGACGCGGTTTCCGACATTCTGACGATCATCGACGAGACCATGCAGCCGACGCCCGACGTGGCGTCCGACACGGCGAAGTCATTCGTCAAAGGCGTGCTTTCGATCGAGGACCGCATGATTCGTTTTGTGGACCTGGAGCGGATAACGCCGCCTGTCCGGAGCGAGGCGGCATGAATCTGACGCCGTTAGCAGGCATTGAAGACGTCGTGATGTCCGAGCGGGATTTTGACCGCGTCGCGAGCATTATCCACGCCGACGCCGGAATAGCGCTCACAAGCGCGAAGAAATCCCTTGTCTATTCGAGGCTTGCAAAGCGCGTTCGCGCTCTCGGTCTATCCACATTCTCCGCGTACTGTGATTTCGTCGAAACTCCGGAAGGTGAAGACGAACGCGGCGTCTTCTTGTCAGCGCTCACGACCAATGTGACCTATTTCTTTCGAGAGCCGCACCATTTCGATGATTTACGCGAGAACATATTGCCGGGGCTAGTCCGGAAAGCCGAGGCGGGCGGTCGTGTGCGTCTCTGGTCCGCTGGCTGCTCAACTGGCCAGGAACCCTACTGCCTTGCGCTTACGACGCTCTCTGTCGCCCCGAACATAGGCAAATTCGACTTCAAGATCCTCGCGACCGATATCGACCCGGAGGTGCTGGCGACGGCCGAACGCGGCGTCTATGACGATTCATTGATCGCAAACATATCTGCGCATGATCAGTCTATGTACTTTCAAAGTGCGGATCACTCGCAGGTGGCCGTCAAGCCAAACGTTAGGTCGCTCATCAGCTTCAGGCGCATGAACCTGATTGAGCCATGGCCAGTCAAGGGCCCCTTCGACGTCATTTTTTGCCGGAACGTCGTCATCTACTTCGATCAGGAGACGCAGGAAATGGTGTGGAGTCGCTTCGCAAAGCTCCTAGACCCGCAAGGAAAGATCTATGTCGGCCACTCAGAACGCGTCAGCGGTTCGGCTCGTGCGCTCCTCAAGCCTGACGGCGTCACGGCGTACAGAAAGCAACCCGTTTGACCTTTGATTAATGATACCAATCTATACGTACTTTCAATTGCGTACGGAAGTAGACGGGGAAGCTAAAATGGCGCTACGTGACAACATAAAGATCATGGTCGTCGACGACATGTCGACCAGTCGTGGCCTCCTGATACAGCCATTGGAGCGCCTCGGCGTAAAGAACATTGACTTCCGCCGGGACGGCAAAGCCGCTCTGACCTCATTGGTCGGAAATCCGGCGCACCTCGTTATCTCCGACTACAACATGCCGGAAATGGATGGACTACAGCTCTTGAAGGCGCTCCGGGAAAATAAAGTTACGAGAAAAATCGGCTTTATTCTTGTAACAGGAAGCGCCGAGAAAGAATTAATAAATAAGGCCCGGGAATACGGCGTCAATAACTTTCTCAAGAAGCCGTTCACACCTCAGTCTCTTCAGGCGTGCATAGAACAGGTGGTTGGCAAACTATGAGCATCTACGCGCAACAACACGGGCGGCGCTTTCTGACGCCTTGCGGCGAAGTGCTAAGTCGCGTCGGCCAGGAGCTTCAGGGGGTTGCGGCCGCGACCCAGCGCCTGCAGGATTCTCTGTGCGAGATCCTCTCCGAAACTCTGCCAGCGGAGCATCGCGGCGTCCACGACCTTCAGGAAATCGACACGATCACCCAACAGCTGGAGAACCTCGCCCAGTACATTCAGGCCCTTTCGACGGCCGAGGAATTCGCCTTCGACACAGAGCGCGCGGCGAAATACCTGACGCTGGCCGATCTCGCCGGTCGCCTCCGCGATCCGTCACTCGAAGGCGAGGATCTGGATCTCGCAACGACAAGCGCCGGCGACGTTGAACTCTTCTAACTGGCGGCGAGATCCTTCCTACAATCGCCAGAGGCCCTCAACTCAACATCGAGCACTCGAGTGCAAGCGCCTCGCGATCTGTCGAACATTGATGAATTGCGTTCGGCGCGCGCACTGTTCGTGCGACAAAGAACGATCCGGACAGCTCAGCGTCGCGCCGACATTTCATCGGCGTACGCGCGCCTGATCATATGCTCGGGCGATTTTGTCGGGACGCTCTGGACGCAAAAGAAGGTGGACAGATCAACTTGAGGATGCGCGCGAGATAAGCGAACGAGAAAAGGCGGCCCAAGACGAAATTTTTTAGACGGCGGGGCGGGCTTTCTCAGCGGCGACGGAGAGAATTTCCTGCGCAATCTGATCAAGCGGCGCTTGGCGGCCCACTGCGCCAAGATCGTAGGCCGCGCGAGGCATGCCATAGACGACGCTTGATGCGCTGTCCTGTCCAATGGTGTAGGCGCCGGCGGCGCGCATCGCTTTAAGGCCCGTTGCCCCATCCGATCCCATTCCAGTTAGAATGACGCCGATGGCGCGATCACCGAGCTTGGAGGCCGATTGAAACAGCATGTCTACGGACGGACGGTGTCCTTGCACAAGATCGCCTTCCCGCAAGCGGCAGGTAGGGGACGGGCCGCTTGTCACCGTCAAGTGACGCGCGCCGCCTGGCGCGATGTAGACCGTTCCCGGCCTGAGCGGAGCGCCGGACACGGCTTCAGCGACGGTCGCTTGACAGGACCGATTTAGACGCTCGGCGAAACTTGCGGTAAACAGCTCCGGCATGTGCTGAGTGATTAGGGTCGGCGGGCAATTGGCCGGAAAGCTTTCAATAATCGCGCCCAAAGCCTCGACCCCGCCAGTCGACGCGCCAATAAAGACATATTTGTCTGTTGGGCGAAAATCCGAGATCGCCGCCGTCCGGGCCACACGGGTCGAAGTCCGCCCGACATGACTAAGCGCCGCGGCCTTTACCTTCTCCGCAAGCCCAGCGAAACCGCCGATCAACGCGCTGCCATTCGGCTTCCCGACAATGTCGACGGCGCCGAGCGCAAGCGCTTCAATCGACGCAGCCGCGCCCTGTTGGGTCAACGACGAGATCATCACGACCGGCGTCGGCCTCAAGCGCATGATCTTTTCCAGGAAATCGAGGCCGTTCATTTTTGGCATCTCAACGTCCAGGGTCACCACGTCCGGATTAAGCCGCTTCATCGCGTCACGCGCCTCGTAGGGCTCGCCCGCCTCCCCGACGACTTCAATCTCGCGATCTTGCGCCAACGCGGCCCGGATAACGGCCCGCATCGTTCGGGAGTCATCCACGATCAAGACACGGATTTTCGACACTCACCTGTCTCCATGCGCTCATTAGGGCGCAATAGCCGCCGCAAGGCCCGCATAAGGACCTCTGACGTCATCTGATTAATGGAAAATCATCTCGAAAAACTGAACGATACATGAAAAGAAGGACGACAATCAGGGCCGCGCCAGGCGGCGAGCGGACTCAGCCATAGGCGGGGCCCCGCGCATCATGCGCGCATCGGATGATTTGAATACAAAGAGAAATGAACCGATCTGCGACAACTACGCCACTATACATCGCAAGAAGGCTCGATGCGCTCAGCACCGCGCTCGGTCGCTTCAGCCGCCCATTATGTGAATGGGGCGTTAACGCCAGCGCCGCATTGCTCGCGATCATGCTCGCAATCGTCATGACGCAAATCGCGTCAAGAACCGCCGCCGGCCTTTCGTTCGCGTGGTCAGAGGAACTGTCGAAAACGCTGATGACCTGGGGCGCGCTATTCGCTGCGCCGAACGCCTATCGCAATGCGCAACAGTTACGCATCTCGATGTTCGTCGACGCGCTCGACCATCGCTCACGCCGGGTCATATCCATCGCGATCGCCTTGCTCATATTCTGGCTTTCCGGGGCGCTCGCATTGCACGGCGCTCAAATGGCGGCGGATGCGATGGCCGTGCGCGCCTCTTCCCTGCCTGTCCCCGCCGGCGTTCTTTATTCGCCGCTACCGCCCGTCATGATCCTCTTTATGCTGATTAGCCTAGAGAGCGCGGCGCGAGAAACGGCCGCCGCTTTCGCCGGCGCGCCGGAGGCGACCAACTAACCCATGTCATTTTCCTTTGTCTGGCTGTTCATTCTCTTGCTGGCGTCCGGCGCGCCGATCGCTTTTGCGCTCCTCGCAGGCCCCGGTCTCGCGCTCGTACTGGATGGCGAAGGCGGCCTCCTTGTGGTGCTCGCGTCTAGGCTCTTCAATGGCATCGACTCTTATCCGCTGATGGCGGTGCCCTTCTTCATTCTTGCGGGCGAGGCGATGGCCGCCGGCGGCGTCGCAGCTTCGCTTGTCCGTCTTGCGAAAGCGTTCCTTGCACGCCTGCGCGGCGGCCTCGCGCACGTCAACATTGCGGCCTCAATTCTTTTCGCCGGCATGTCCGGCTCCGCCATCGCGGACGCGTCGGCTCTTGGACGCGTTCTGACGCCGACCATGAAGGAAGCGGGATACCCCGGCCCCTTCGCCGCCGCCGTGACCGCAGCGTCTTCCGTCATTGGACCGATTATTCCACCTTCCGGCATTATGATCATCTACGCCTATGTCATGAATGTCTCCGTAGCGGGATTGTTCGCGGCCGGAATCGTTCCCGGCCTGCTCATGGGCGTCTCCATGATGGCGGTTACCGCCGCAATCGCCCGCCGGCGCGGCCTGCCCAAGCACCCGCCGGCGAGCCGCAGCGAACAATGGGCGGCGGCGAAAGGCGCAGGCCCCGCCCTGGTGACCCCGGTCATTCTGGTCGGCGGGATATTCAGCGGATATTTCACGCCGACCGAAGCAGCCGCCGTCGCCGCCTGCTACGCGCTCTTTCTGGCGGCGCTTGGACCGACGCAATTAAAGACTGCGGGCGTTGCGACCATCTTCGTTCGCGCAGCCGCGCAATCGGGCGTCGTCCTTTTTCTTATCGGCGCTTCGGTCGCGTTCTCCTGGATGGTGACGGTCTCCGGGCTCGCGGACAGCATTGCGGACATGTTGAGCGCACGCCCCGGCAATCTGTTCTTGATGTTGTTTGCGCTAAACGTCCTCCTACTGATTGTAGGCATGTTCCTCGACGCCGGACCGGCAATCCTCATTCTGGGACCAGCGCTTGGCGCTGCGTTCGTCAATCTGGGCGTCGACCCGTTGCATTTCGCAATTGTCATGTGCGTCAATCTGACGGTAGGTCTTTCAACCCCGCCGATCGGGCTCGTGTTGTTCGCCACATCTTCGGTTTCAGGCGAGACGCCGGAGCGAATCGCAATCGAGGCGCTGCCGTTTCTCGCCGCCCATCTATGCGTAATCGGCCTGATCACTTTTGCGCCACCCGTCGCGCTCGCCATCCCCCGCGCACTCGGCTTCGCATGACCAGTCTTGGTTCCGACAAGCGCAGAATCGCGTTGGCGGCCACGTACATCGCCCTCCTCGCCGCGTGCGTCATCGGCGTGATGCTCGAATCGCGTCAACGGCCGCCGGAACGCATGCGGATCGCGCTTCTCGGATCGCCTGCGGACGAAGACTATGCGGGCGCGTCGGCCCTGAAGGCGCATATTGAAACGCATACGGAAGGTGCGATTTCGGTCGAAATCTATCATTCCGGCCAGTTCTGCGCCAACCCGCGCGAATGTATCGGCCACATGCGCAGCGGCGCGCTTGACGTGTTCATGACCACCTTTGGCGGCCTCGCGACGGTCCACCCGCCGGCCCAGGCCTTTGATTTGCCGTATCTGTTCGACAACGACGCCGTCGCCGAATGCGTTCTTGATGGCGACATGGTTTCAGTCCTGAGACGCGAAGTCCTCGCCGCTGACCTCGGCCTCAGGCTCATGGTCATCGGCAATACGGGTGGTTGGCGGAACTTCGCGACAACCCGCCGCCCCATTCGCACGGCGGCCGACTTGAAAGGCCTTAAAATCCGCACCACCGCCGCGCCGATTGGCCAGGCGCTGGTTGTTCGCCTCGGCGCAAATCCAACGCCTGTCGCCTGGTCGGAAGTCTACGCGGCCCTCGCCACCGGCGTCGTCGACGGCGCGAAGAACAGCGTCCAGGATATCGTCAGCATGCGCCTTGAAGAGCAGATCAAGCACATCGTGCTTGACCGACACGGCTATATGGGCGCCGCCTGGTGGTACTCAGAAAGGCGTTGGAGCGCGCTGTCTCCCGAACGACGACGCGTGGTCGAGGAAGGGTTCGCGAGCCTGCGAGACGTGACGCGCGCGACGCCGAAGCGCATGGCGGAGGACGCCTACGCCGCCTTTCGCGCAGCGGGCGGCGCTGTATACGTCCCCAGCATCGAAGAAAAGGCGACCTTCAAGACGGCCGCGCGTGGGATGAGACAGTGGTATCGCGCGCGACACGGCGAAGCCTGGCTGACGCGCCTCGACGCCGCGATCGAAACCTGCAGTGCGTCGCGGACAGACTGATCTGAAGAAATACCTAGGCCGCCGCCCGATCGCGCGCGGCGGCGAGTTCTTCTGTGACCGCGCGCTCTTCGGCGGCGCGCGGCTTGGAGAAGCGGGCGAACAGGTAATAGGCGACGGGCGTCAGGAAGAGCGTGAAAATCGTCGCAAACCCCAGCCCGCCGACAATCACCCAACCGAGCGCAGCGCGCGATTCGGCGCCCGCTCCGGACCCGATAATCAATGGCGCGCCGCCGAAAAGGGTGGATATGGCCGTCATCGCCACCGGACGCAGACGGATCGACGACGCCTCCAGAATGGCCTCGCGCACGCTCGCGCCCTGATCACGCAATTGGTTGGCGAACTCGACGATAAGAATGCCATTCTTCGCCATAATGCCGATAAGCAGCACAAGGCCGATTTGACTGTAATAGTTGATTGAGCCGCCAACCAGCGCCATTGCGTAGATGGCGGCGGCGAGGCCGAACGGCACCGTCACCATGATAATCAGCGAACTGATTATACTCTCAAACTGGGCGGCGAGCACGAGAAAGACGATCAACCCGGCGAACCCGAAAACAAGCAAGGTGGCGTTGTCGGCCTGCTTCAAAAGCCGCGCCTCCCCGAGGAGCGTGATCGACATTGTCTGAGGCAAGATTTCATCGGCGATCGCTTGAAGTTCGCTGGCTGCGTCGCCAAGACGCGCCGTCGGCGCGAGCGACGCCGTCACCGGAACCGCGCGTCTCCTTTGCTCGCGCGCGAGCGTCGATGGGACCGCCTTTTCGGTTACGGTTGCGACAGACGAGAGTGGCACAAACGCGCCGCTATCCGTTCGAATAAAGACATTTTGAAGATCGGTCGGGTCGTCAATCGGAGAACCGCCTGCGGACGCCATGATGTCGATCGCATCGTCGCCGATAAACACTTCGCCCGCCCGGAATTCGTCAGCCATCACATTGATCGCTGTCGTGATCTCTTCGATCGGCGCGCCGATAAGCGTCGCCGCTTCGCGATCAATGTCGATCGTCACCTGCGGCTGCGCCATCGAGAAATTCAGGCGAACGAAGCCGAACGTATCGCTTTGCTGCAGCCGCGTGACGATTTCTTCAGCCGCCGTCGCCGCCTCAACATAGTCGTCGCCCGTTACGGCGAACTGCAGCCCTTGACCGGCTCCTCGAATGCCGAGACTATTCCCCGATCGGACGAAAACCGTCGCGCCAGGAATATTCGAGGTTATGCGCCTCAATGCGCGCTCAAATTCGATCTGCGGGGTGTCGCGTACTGACCAATCTTTCAGCTTCAGGATCACAAACGACAAGATCGACCCGCGCGCGCCATTGATCGAAATGACGTTCGACGCATCGCCTTCCTCCACGAACGGCAAGAGCTGACGTTCGATTTCCTCGACCTTCTGGTCCAGATAGGCGAGGTTTGCCCCTTCCTGAACGCGTACAATCATGAAGACGCCGCCACGATCCTCCTTGGGCGTTAACTCCCGCGGCAGGGAATCGTAGACGAAAGCCGTTCCGGAGGCGAAGACGAGCGCCACGATGATTGGAACTATCGGCTTACGGATCAACACTTCCAACGCGCCGCGGTAGGCGCGCCGGACAATGTCAAACCCTCCGGCTTTGCTGCGCGCGCCAGACGCTTTTGCGGGATCATCCAATGCTCGAGGCGTCTCTTTAGCGAGCTTGACCGATAGCATCGGGCAGAGCGTCAACGCCACGAAAGAAGATACGCACACGGCGAACGCGAGCGTGAAACCAAACTCGGAAAAGAGCTTGCCCGCCTGGCCGGGCAGAAAGGAAATCGGCACAAAAACGGCTGCAAGGGTCGCAGTGGTCGACAGGACCGCGAAAACGATCTCGCGCGCCCCAAGAACGGCCGCCGCCCTTTTGCCGAGGCCATCGCCGCGACGCCGCTCGATATTCTCGGTCACGACAATCGCATCGTCGACCACGAGCCCGGTCGACATGACAAGCGCCAATAGCGTGATCAGGTTGACGGAGAAACCTGCAAGATAGATCGCCGCGACCGTCCCGAGGAGCGAGACTGGTATCGCGATCACTGGCACAAGCGTTGCGCGCGCGGATCGCAGGAAGACGAAAATCACGATCGTGACGATCAGGGTCGCGAAACCGAGACTGCGCGTCACTTCACTGATCGCCCGTCGGATGAAAATGGCGTCGTCCACGGTGACGCTCACAATGACCCCGGACGGAAGAGACGCGTTCAGTTCGTCAACAGCGGCGTAAACGCCGTCCGCGACCGTCACGGTGTTCGACTGCGCCTGCCGGACGACCCCTATGCCAACGCCTGGCAGGCCGTTCACACGCGCCGTCGTCGTCTCGTCTTCAAGGCCCCACTCCACGACAGCGACGTCGCGCATCCGGACGCCATTGGCGAAACGGAGTTCAGCGACTTTCTCAGGCGTATCGGCCTGGGCTTCGGATCTGATCAGAAGATCCTGGTCGCGTCCCCTCAGCCTTCCGCTGGGCGCCGATTGTCCCGCCGTCCGCAACAGCGCGACAACATCGCTTACCGAAAGCTGGCGCGCCGCCAGCGCCGCCGGCAAAATCCGAACCCGGATCACGCGCTGTCGGGTGCCGTACGAGTAAGCTTCGGCGACCCCGGTCACCGCCTGGACGCGCGGGAGAATAACGTCGTCGATCAAATCGGCGAGACGCGCGTCGTCATAGCCTTCCGCGGACACATAAAGCCGCATGATGGGTTGGGCGTCATTGTCCGCCTTAACGACCTCCGGCGGCTCCACATCTTCGGGCAAATCGCGAAGCTCGCCGGCGACGGCGTTCTGGATGTCGGTCGCCGCCACGTTGATATCGACGTCGCTGCCGAACTCAATCGTCACATTGGAGCGCTGGTAGCTTGAGGACGACGAAATCGACGTGATCCCGTCGACCTGCGCAACGGCGCTTTCGAGGGTGGATGTAATCTCCGCGTCGATGACGTCTGGCGCCGCCCCCGGATACTCCGTACGGATCGTCACTACCGGCTGGTCGACGTCGGGGAGTTCGCGAACCTCCACGCCAAGAAGCGCGGCGAGGCCCGCAATCCCGATCAGGAGGCTAAGAACGCCCGAGAGGACGGGACGCCTGACGAACGCCTCAATCAGGCCGCCGCCAAGGGCGGAGCCGTCGCCATGCGCCGGGTCGCGCTGGCCGGTCAATCCAGCCCCCCGGCCGCCGCGCCGGCGCCAGCGGCGCCGCCCCTCGGTGTCGTTCGGCGCCGGTCGAAGACCATGCCTGGGCGGACGCGATCGGCGCCGTCGGAGATAACGACGTCGCCCGGCGCGAGCGGCCCGCGGATCAAGACAGAATCCGGCTCACGTTGCGCGATCACGACGCCAACCCGCTTCGCCGCGCCGGCCTTGTCGAGCGCCCAGACAAACGAGCCAGTGCGGTCCCACTGAACCGCAATGCTCGGCGCCCGGAGCGCCTCTGCGCCACGCGACCGGGTCTCGACTTCGAACGTCGCGCCAGGCCGGATCGCGCCGTCTTCATTTTCAAACGTGCCTTCGACCATCAATGTGCGCGCGGCCGGATCGACGCGTGAATCGATCGCCGTCACCGCGCCGGGGATGCGCCCGCCCGGCGCGCGCGGGTCGATAAGTTCCGCCTCCTGACCAATGGCGACGTCGCGGGACGCCTCCTGCGGCACCGGAAACGCAACGATCATGCGACGCGTGTCGTCGATCGAGACAACGAGCTGCGCGGCGGAGACCAGGTCGCCTGGCTCAATATCGGCGAGCCCCAGAACGCCATCGAATGGCGCGCTTATCGTGCGCCTCGACAGCTCGAACTCAGCTGACTTCACTTCAGCGGCAAGCCGTTCAGCTTCCGTCGCCGCAGTGTCCGCTTCGACTTGCGAACCAGCATCGTCTCTGGCGAGCGCCGCAAAACGGCGGGCGTTGCGTCTCGCGATCGGGTACTGAGCTTTCGCACGTTCGAGCGCAATCCGCTGTTCGCGATCATCCAGCCGCAAAAGCACGTCGCCCGCCTTCACGGCCTGGCCAGGCGTGAACCGGACGTCCACGACAATGCCGGCGACTTCAGACGTGATGTCTACGGACCGTATCGATCGGGCGACGCCAATCGAAGAGAGCCTGACGCCGATCGCCGCAGGTTCGATCTGCGCAAACGCCACCGCCGGGGTCCGCGCAGGCCCACGGCCAGACGTCGGCCCCTGACGGCCCGGCTGACCGCCCTTGGCGGCCGTCACGTCCGTCGGACTCCGCGCAATGAATTGCGCTGCGCCGATCATGGCGGCTGCGCCGATGATCCCGCCAACAGCGAGTCCGGCCAAGAATGTCCCCCGTCGGATCACAATAGTAAGCCCATTTTGGCGCCGGCGAACGCTGCTTGCGCGCCGTAGCGCCGTGCTTTTTGACAAGCGATACCTAGCAGCAAACTGTTTTTCGCGCGTGAACGTCGATCGTCTACGCGTTTTCATACGCGCCAAGCAACTCGCCTCCATCGCCTAAAGCGCGACGGAAGCGATCACATTACGGCGATCCGGAATGGCTAGATCAAGGGCCCCTGCGCTCAGGCCGGGAGTTCGTAGCCCTTGAACTTCTTGCGCAGCTCGGTTTTGAGCACTTTTCCGGTCGCCCCGAGAGGAAGTTCCTCAACAAATTCAATGGCGTCAGGGATCGCGATCTTGTCCAGCCGCTGCTTCAGGAACTCGGTGATCGCCGCCGCGTCCGCATCCGCCCCATCATTGCGAACCACAATCAGAAGTGGGCGCTCCTGCCATCTGGGATGGTGCACTCCAATGACAGCTGCGTTCGCGACGTCGGGATGAAGGATGGCGGCGTTCTCGATATCGATTGACGACACCCATTCTCCGCCCGTTTTGATGACGTCTTTCGCCCTGTCCGTGATCTCGAGAAAGCCATCTTCGTCGATCGTGGCGACGTCGCCAGTGTCGAACCACCCATCTGCGGTGAGCGTCGCGGCCTCCGGCTTGTAGTAGGATCCGACAATCCATGGCCCGCGAACTTGCAGATGCCCGTCGCTTTCGCCGTCATTGGGAAGGATGTGCCCGTCGGGCGAGACGATCCTCATGTCCACAAAAGGCATTGCCCGTCCCGCCTTCAGACGGTGGCGCATGCTTTCGTCGAGAGACATCTCAGCCAGATGCGGCGGCAAGGTGTTGACCGTGCCGAGCGGGCTCATCTCGGTCATGCCCCAGCCCTGCTGGATCTCAACGCCATGCTCCGCAAAGCCGCGAATGATCGCCTCCGGCAGCGCTGAGCCGCCGGACAGGCCTTTCTTCAAATGGTTTAGCGTCTTGCCCGTTTTCTGGAGATACTGAAGCAGACCCAGCCAGACCGTCGGCACGCCAGCGGAAAAGTCGACCTTCTCTCCCTCAAGCAATTCATAGAGCCCTTCGCCATCAAGCCGCGGCCCCGGAAAGACCTGCTTCACGCCAGCCATCATGCAGCAATAAGGGGTGTTCCAGGCGTTCACATGAAACATCGGGACGACGGGGAGCAATGTCTCTCCTTCCTTCAGCGCCAGCGCGGAAGGCAGAAGCGAGGCGAACGTCTGAATGACAAGCGCCCTGTGCGAATAAACGACCCCCTTCGGATTGCCCGTTGTGCCGGAGGTGTAGCACATGGCGACGGCTTCATTCTCATCGAAGTCGCGCCATTCAAAAGAGGTCGGCTTGCCCGCAATCAGCTCCTCATAAGTGCGCACGCCTTCGCCGCCAGCGTCGCCGACATTGCCTTCATCCGTCAACAACACCCGTCCTTTAACGCTCGTAAGGCCCGGGGCGATCGCGTTGACGAGCGGCGCGAACGTCGTGTCGTAAAAGAGCCAGTCGTCTTCGGCGTGATTTATGACGTAGGCGGCGTTTTGCGGGCCGAGCCGCGGATTGACCGTATGCAACACCGCGCCAATGCCGCCGACCGCAAAGTACATCTCGAACTGGCGGTGCGTGTTCCAGCCGATGACGCCAACCCGATCGCCATGCTTCACACCGAGGTCGACGAGCGCGTTCGCCAATTGCGCGATCCGCTCTCCAGCGTCAGCGACGGTATAGCGGTGAATTGGCCCTTCCACCGTTCGCGTGACGATCTCGGTCTTCCGGTAGTTGCGTAGCGCATGCTTCAAAATCTCGGTCGTCAACAACGGCCGATCCATCATCAAGCCTTGCATGGGGCGTCCTCCCTTTCTTGTCGCGCCGCCCCGGCGGTCCGGGCGATCTTCATTCCTGACGGTTGACCCGATCGCCGCGCCTGCGCCCGACGTCCGCCCTCCGGCTTCTTCTTGATTTTGCTTATATCTTACGAACGCGCTGGCCCTGGTCAATTCGCCGGACCGCTATCGCCGCCCACCTCGCGAAGACTCTCGACCATTGTCCCTCGGGATTGAAAGGGAAACGGCTTCACACATCCAGCCAAGCGCGCGTATGAGGACGAATGGCCAATGATCACCCCTCAAGCGCGGGCGGACCGCTTTCAGGCGTCAGCGTACTTGACCTGTCTCGCGTGCTCGCCGGCCCATGGGCGAGCCAGCTTCTGGGCGATCTCGGCGCGGAAGTCATCAAGATCGAAAGGCCGGGCCTTGGCGACGACACCAGGGCCTGGGGCCCGCCCTTCATCAATGGCGGCGACGGAAGCGGACGCGACGCCGCCTATTTCCAGTGCGCAAACCGCAACAAGCGTTCAGTTGAAATCGACTTCTCGAAGCCGGAAGGCGCTGAGATCGTGCGCCGCCTTGCGGAGAAGGCCGATATTCTGATCGAAAACTTCAAGGTTGGAGGGCTGATCAAATACGGGCTCGACTACCCTTCCATTCGCGAAATCAATCCAAAAATCGTCTATTGCTCGATCACCGGTTTCGGCCAGGATGGTCCGTATAAAGATCGCGCCGGCTATGACTTCATGATCCAGGCGATGTCCGGCCTCATGTCCGTCACCGGCGCGCCGGACGGCGAGCCCGGCGGCGAGCCCACAAAAGTCGGCGTCGCGGTCTCTGACCTGTTCGCCGGCATGTACGCCGCTGCGGCCATTCTCGCCGCCCTGCGCCACGCCGAGGCGACCGGCGAAGGCCAGCGCCTCGACGTCGCCTTGCTCGATTGTCAGATCGCCGCGCTCGCCAATCAGGCGTCGAGCTATCTCGCCACCGGCGTCGCGCCTGGCCGCCTCGGCAATGCGCACCCGAGCATTGCGCCCTATCAGGTTGTGCATGCAGCGGACGCGCCGTTCGTCGTGGCGGTTGGCAATGACAGCCAGTTTCGGGCGTTCGCCGAGGCGATCGGCGCGCCCGAGCTCGCAGATGATCCTCGATTCGAAACCAATCCGGCGCGGGTGCGGCGCCGCGACGACCTCAATGCCGCAATCGGGCCTGCGCTCGCCGCCCGCACCGCCAACGACTGGTTGCTCCGCCTCAGCGAAGCCGGGGTCCCGGCGGGCCCGATCAACGACATTGAAGCGGTGTTGAATGACCCGCATGTGAAGGCGCGGGGCGTGCTTGCGGGCGACATATCGCAAGTCGCCGGCCCCGCCCCGCCGTTCGGAAGACATCCCGTCAGGTTCTCCGCAACGCCGACGGACGAGCCAACAGCGCCCCCGGCATTAGGCGCGCATACAGATGATATCTTGAAGCGGGTCGCGGACGCTCGCGAAATCGCGTTACTGAGGGAACGAGGGATTTTCGGCTAGTACGCAAACACGACGTCGCCGATAGATCAGCCTGCGGCCTTTTTTGCAGTCCTTGTCTTTCGGGCCCGGGGCGTGCGCGCGCTGCGCGCCGTTTTCGTCCCTCCGCTCGCGGTCTTTTTCTTGTTGGCGGCGGGCTTCACGAATCCGAGCTCAGTGAGCGCCTCGGTCAACTGAAACTCGTCATAGGGTTTGAACAAGATTGTCGCGACGCCGGCGGCGCGCGCGACGGCTATTTGCTGGAGATCGTTTTCCGTCGTCGCCATGACGACTAAAGGCCGTTTGTCCTCCTCGACAGAGGCCAGCCGCTTCAGGATGTCGAGCGCGCCAAGTTGAGGCAGATCCCAATCCAGGAACAATAGATCCGGGGAAGCCGCCTCCAGCGCAGCTATCGCCGACGCAGCGTCAGTCGCGATTGTCGCCTCAACGCTGAGATCGCTGAAGACGCCCGCCGCAAAGGAGGCGATGACCTCTGACTCTTCAATGACAAGGCAGGATTTCACGAGAATTGACTCCGTTCCAACCTTCGGCGGCGAAATGCGCCCGCCGGATCGATTGACGAATGCCGCATCCTGATTAGTCCAGGGTTAATCCGGCCGACAAACGCCCGCGAAATCACCCGCGTTCGGCATAAAATGCGTAGCTGGAGAATTAGCGATACCGCCCTCGGCGTACGCCTTCGGGGCGCCCGCCAGGCGGTCAGGCCGCGGCTCTTCGCACCTGAAGACTCATGACGACGCGTTCGCCATCGCGGCGGGCGCGCGCCGCGCCGCCTCCTTCGCGAGCGATGACGCCGACGAGGTATAGAGGCGCATGCTTCGGCGTAATCTCCGTCACGTCGCCGGAAAGCGCTCTATCGACGCCGTCATTCAATAGCACCCGCGCGCCGTCCGCCGTTATCTCATAAGCGCCCTCGCCGCCCGTCACGGCGACCGCGCCACCTCGGGGCACGCAGTCCATCGCCGCGTGGGCGAGCAGCAAGAGCGCCTTTGCTTCTTTCTTAGGCGCCGACAGATCATTAACCCGCCAGTCAAGCGACGCTTTTGAATGAGCGTAGACGCCCATCAACAAATCCCGCGCCTCCTGAAGCGAAACGTCATGTTCAAGCCCGCCGGACAACCCGTACGCCAGACGCGCAAACTTCAACGCAGCCACGGCCTTGTCAGTGCTGGACTGCACGAGATCCATTGCGTCTCGGCGCATCTCCTCGTCCATTTCAGGATCGACCAGAACGTCGAGGCCGGAGCTTAAGGCGCCGACGGGATTGACGAGATCGTGGCACAGCCGCGACGACATCAGCGACGTTAGCGACAGCGCATCAAGCGCGTCTCTCGCAGCGGTCGCGCCGGGGTCTTCTGAAGTCGAACTCGCTTGGGTGTCCTGATGCGCCGCCACCGCCATCTCCGCTCATTGATTTCTTGCCGAAACAAATAAGCGACGATTCGCGGCCGCGCGCCGGATCAGGGGAAAATCGCCAGGGCCGAGCGGTCTAAGGGACCCGGACCCATGCGCCGGCGTTGTTCTGGACGCATTGGCCGGACGGCGCGCGCTCAATCAGCCGCTCGGCCGTCACAGCCGCCGCCGTCTCGATCGTGACGCCCCGTTGCCGAGCAAGGTCGCTATACGCCGCCTTCCGCCGCATGTTGACCGAGTCCACTTCACGTTTCAGCGCAGCGTCCAGCCGTTGCCCGCGGACCGCGCCAAGGTATCCGTCAAGACGCTCGCCGATGACGCATTGGCGTTTCGCTGACTCTATGGCGGCGCTCGCAGCCGAGGCGCTGCCGCTCAGCGCGCTCCCCGCCGCCACAGCCGCCGCCGCGGAGGCAATCGAGAAAAGGAATTTCCGCTTCATCGCGTTGGCGCTCCCGTCCATTAGAAGATATCCGGATTTTGGGTGATCAGCTCTTCGACGTCACGTTCGAGCTTCACGCGGACTTCCTGAGTGATGTTGACGTTGAGGTTTATCTCAATCGGCTCGTCAGGCGCCTCCACCTTAACCGTGGCGCAAGACGCAATAATGACCGCCGCGCCTGCGGCAAACGCCGTCTGTCGTAGTTCCATGTCGTGGCGCCCCTTAATCGCTCTTTCCTACCTTCTAACGGCATTCGGTCGAAAGTAAGACGGTTTTCGGCCACACGGCGCCATGAATTCACGACGAAGCGGGTTACTTCGGGGCCGCGTCGCGCTCTGAAAGTCCCTCCACAAGATCGCTCGCCCGCGAGGAAAAATCCACCGCGGCGCGCCCTTCCCGGATGAGATCAAGCGCGGGCGCCTTGATGTTCATTGTGTAGATGACCGGCACTCTCACCGCGTCAGGCACGCGCGGATCGTCTATCCTGAGCTGGCTCGCCCCTTCGAACCGAACGGAGAAGTCGAGCGTGCCGTCGAGCGGACCGTTCACGCCCGCCGTCAGTGAGGCGAACTCCAACTCGCGCAACGCGTCAAAGGCGATTTGCGCCCCGCCGTTCACGGACGCCAGCGCGCTTGTGTTGCCAACATAGCGCAAAACGCCAGGGCCGACCGAGCGCAGTTCGCCATTTTCAATGCGCGCTCGTCCGTCCTCGAAGACAAGCGGCAGGTCACCCTCAATCACGCCTTCCCCGGACAATCCGTCCACGTTCAATTGCGACAACAATTTCCCGAAATCGACATTGGCGGCCCGCAGCTCCGTCGACACCCTGCCGACGCCAAGCGGCGAGGTCGCGTCATATGCGCCGATCACGCCGCCGTACCACTCGAACGCCGCCGAGGGCACACGGACCATTTCATCGCCCTTCAGTTCGAAACGGATGTCGCCATCGGACAATTGAAGCGCATCCAGGTCCACCTTCGCCACACGGACGGATTGAACGCCCGGCGTCGCGAGCGGCAGAAGGCTCGATAGCCGCACATCACCCGATACGCCTGAAGTCCGCGTCACCGCGAGGCTCGGCCCCTGGAAGGCCACGTCATCCAGCCTGACAACGCCGCTGGAGCCGACATCGCCGGGCCGCCAATTGAAGTTGAATGTCGCGTCCATCCCGCCCGTCGCATCCGAGATAAGGCCGGTGAACATGGGCGAGAAATCCGATGGCTGAAGACCTTCCGGCGAAAGGACAAGCGGTCCGGTCGCAAAGTCCGCGGACCCCCGCCCCGTGGCGATTGCATGAACGCCGTCGCCCTCGCCAAGCTGCGTTCCCCCCGGCGTCGACACGGCGAAGTCAAAATTGATCAATTGCTTCGCCAGCTCAGCCCCGCCGGAGACGCGCATTGGCGTCGCGATCGCATTCGGCCCCACCTGGCGCAATCCCGCACTCGTCACCGAAATGCGGCCGGACAATCCGTCATCGTCCAGACGCGCAACGCCTTCGCCAATCGCGTCAGTGAACAACAGCGACTTATTGAGCGTAACGGAACCGCCAGAAAGGGTCATGCCAACATTGGTTAGATGGTCAGTAGGCAGATATGTCGCTTCGAAATCGATCGCTGGCGGCGCGCCCACGAAACGTGTTTCGCCGAGTGAGAAGGCCGCGTCGGCGCCATTCAGCCGGCCGTTTGCTCGGATCTTCAACGCGTCTCGCCAGTCGGCTGACATGATTGCGCCGTCCTTTGCGCAGATCGCCGCATCCTTCACGCGCGTCGTCAATGACTGAGACGGGATCCTCAGCGTCCCCGAAGGCAGAGCGAGACAGCCGCCCGGCACTTCAAGCTCAGCGGACTTCGCGCGCGCGTCGAGCCGGGCGTTGAAAACTGTATCCAGTCGCGCGCCAAGCAGCTCCAAACGACCGATGCGCGCCCGGTCAATCGCGCCGTTAATTCGCGCTTCAGCATCGAGGGTCCTGTCACGAATGGCTCCTGCGACGCGCGCTTCAATACGGCGCCAGGCCGCAGCGTCCAGAGCGCCAGCCTCCAGGGACGCGCCGAGATCAAAATCAATCGTTGCCGTGTTCGGTCCGCTAAAGGAGAGCGTGATGTCGCCCGGCGACCGCCCGAATGAACGGATGGCCGCGGCCGCCCGGAACCCATCCGCATCGAGAGCGAATAGCGGGCGATCATCCAGGTCGGCAAATGCGAGACGGTCGCCATCCTTGTTGAACGCCGCGACCAGCGCGCCATTCGGCGCGCGCGCTTCAAGCGCGCCATCAGCATACGCGACCGTGAGCGCGCCCATAATCATGACGCCATCGCGGCCCGCGGCGATGAAGCCTTCCGTGTCGCCAAGCTGCGGTGGAATGAGTGCGAAAACCCCTTCGTCCTCGGCGCCGTCTTCCGTCGTCCAGTAGACGCGAGACTGAGGAAGCGTGAGGACGGCTTCGCCAAATACGCGAGATGCGTCGCCGGCAAGAACGGCGAGCCACGACCCGCCGGACGCCTTGACCTCGGCCGCCGGCGCTTCGGACCGGAACGGTCCGTACACGACTTGGTCGGCGCTCAGACTCGCGTCCGCATCGACGCCGCCGTCAGCGGCGAGACGCAGGCGCACCGCGCCCTTCAGCGCCTCAATGACCAGTTCATCGCCGTTCAGTCGACGCAACGCTGGCGCGTTCAAGTCAAGCGCGAAGTCGCCGCCGGCGCGCGCGTCAAGACGACCTCCGCCAGTCGCGAAGATGTCTCCCAGGGGCGTCTTGACCTCGACCTCCAGCGCGTCGACCTGCGCAGCGTCAAAAGGCGGATCAAACGCAGGACGGGACCCTTTCCCTGAGGCGGCGCGCCCAGCTTCCTTGGCTTTGTCCGGCGCCTCAACAACGAGACGCACTTTCGCGTCTTCGATCCGAACTTTTTGGACGCGTCGCTCAAAAACGAGTTCGCGCAGGTCGAACGAGACGCGAACATTGCTCAAGGACGCGGATGCGTCAGGATCAGCCGACCAGTCCAATCGCCGCACTAGGATCTCGTCATGGCTTAGCGCGCCAACTTCCGCCGTCGCCGCCCCCAGGCGACCGCCGGCGGCGAGATACCCGAGGACCGCGTTCGCAAGCGGAATGCGGAAGACCACGATCGCCGCCGCCAGGGCGATCAGCGCGGCGATGAATATTAGGAGAAACCAGACGCCGCCCTTTCGGTCGCTGCGCCGCTCCGGCCGCGCGCGCGCGGCGTCCTCTTCTGATCGCGTCGACATGTCGCTCTGTTTTCAGGCGCGTCGCGCCGCCCCGCTGCCCCACTTGCACGCTGGAGTATCGCACGCCTCGCCGGCATTCGAAAAGCGGCGACGCAAACCGACCTTTCCGCTGCGCTACCGCCAGCGAGGCGCGGTTGCCCCGGCGCCGCCGTTTTGTCGTAGCGAAGCCCTTTTGCGCTGGCGCGACGTTAGCGAATAGCGTCTAAGTCGGTCCCCATGCCGCAATGGTCTCTACGTCTTTGTTTCGGGCGTCGCGCGCCGAGAACGCAGAGCGCAAGCCTCGCCTTCCTGATCGCCGCCTCGGCGGCGTTCGCCTGCCGCGCCGCGCCGCCTGCGCCGTCGCTTGCGCCAAACAAGGTGGAAACGAACGCGCTCGCCGCGCCGTCGCTGAACCCGCGCAAGGAACGCGCGTCCGGCCGCGCGGTGGGTCCCGCTGGCGCGCCAACCAGCGCCGCCGCGCCTTTGCAATCCACCGGCAAGGCTCCCGGCGAAAGCCGGGCGGTCATCCCGGCGCTCATCAGGCTCGGCGCGCGCGCTTCCGACGCCCCTTCACCGCCGGCGCCGTTTGCCGGCGCGCTGCCAAAACCAGCGTTCGCCGTCCCGCCTCAGGAAGGCGCCGTCCCCAGAATCTTTGCGCCGAACATCGGCGCGCCCGACCGGGACGTGTCGCGACCGCCGAACACCGTCAATGTCATCCTGCAGCAAGGCGAGACATTCGTCGAAGCGCTGGAGCGGGAGGGCGTCAGGCGCGATGACCGGAACGCGGCGGCGGCCGCTCTTGCAAAAGCTGTCAATCTGCGAACGCTGCAGCCAGGCGCGACCTTTCAGGCAGTCCTCGCGCGGCCAAATGCGACGCTCTTTCAGTCGCTGTTGACTGACGACGACCCGCTTCACCTTTCGGCGTTGACCTATCGACCGGAAGCAACGCGCCTCATCCGTCTGACGCGCTTAAGCGACGGCTTCGCCGCGGACATTGAAGAGCGCGCGCTCGACACCCGCCTTGCGGCCGTCGGCGGTGAGATTTCCGGAAGCCTTTTCGTGTCCGCTCGCGCCAAAGGCGCGCCCGCAGGGGCCATTATCAAGCTCGCCAACATGTTCGCCTATGACATCGATTTCCAGCGCGACATCTTCAGCGGCGACGCCTACGAAGCAGTGTTTGAGGCGCTTTATGACGATGACGGCGACCTCGTCGGGGCGGGCGACGTCGTTTACGGACGCCTCAGCTGGCGCGGCGGTCGAAAGTCGAAAGGATATTATCGCTTTCAGTCGCAGGACGGCGGCGCGCGGGCGGATTTTTACGACGCCAACGGACAGAGCGCGAAACGGCTCCTGATGAAGACACCCATCGACGGCGCCAGGCTGTCGTCCGGCTTCGGCGCGCGACGCCACCCCGTTTTGGGATACCGAAAGCAACACAAGGGCGTCGACTTCGCAGCGCGCCGCGGCACGCCGATTTACGCCGCAGGCGACGGCGTCGTGGAGCGCGCAAATCGCTATGGATCATTTGGCAATTATGTCCGTATCCGTCACGCTCAAGGCTACAAGACCGCATACGCGCACCTGAAGGGATTTCGGCGCGGCATCCGCAAGGGCGTCCGCGTCGAGCAAGGCGATGTGATTGGCTATGTGGGCACGACGGGCCGCTCAACCGGTCCGCATCTTCACTACGAGGTCATCAAGAACGGCAAGCACGTCAACCCGCAGCGCCTGAAGATCGCCACTGGCGTCCAGTTGAAGGGCGCGGAGCTCGAACGTTTCAAAGCCGTCAGGGACCGGATCGACGCGATGCGCGCGGCAGCCGCCGATAAGGACGCCGAGCGGGACGCCAATGAGGATGCAACGGCCGACCGCCAAAATTCGCCGGCGGGCGCGAAAACAGTCAGCCGCTGATCATCTTTCGTTTTCGTTGGCGGCGCGCAATGACAGCGCGCGCGCCACCAATTTGTCGAGATCGTCCGCGCCGGACGCGTGCGCCTTCAACCGCTCGCGCAGGCGATGGGGCATTTCATCGGGGCGCAACCTGCCAACGCCGTCCTTCAGAGTGGCGCGCACGAGCCGATCAAGCTCTTCGTCAGTGAGAGGCGGTTTTTCCATTCATCAACTCCCACGGCCGCATCGCCTGCGAATTAATTCAACAGCGCGCCGGCCGGCGGGCCGTCGCTCGCGCCAAACGCGCCGCCGCGTCGCGTCGAGGCGTGCGTTCCGTCAATCGTGAGCCCGGACGCATCCGCGGAAACGCGCACAGTCGCGCCATCACCCACGTCTCCCGCCAGCACGCGCTCCGCCAACGGATCCTGCAGGTTCCTTTGGATGACCCGCTTCAGGGGCCGAGCGCCATAGACGGGATCATAGCCCGCCTCAGCGAACCAGTCCCGCGCCGCGCCGTCCAGTTCAATCACCACGCCGCGATCCTCCAGCAAAGCCTGGAGCCGAGCGATCTGGATGTCGACAATCGCCCCCATATGTTCGCGCTGAAGGCGGCCAAAGAGCACGACGTCATCGAGCCGGTTCAGAAACTCCGGCCGGAACCGGGCGCGCACCGCCTCCATAACCTGCCCGCGCGCGTCTTCGACAGATGCGCCGTCCGGCAATGCGGCAAGGTGCTCCGCGCCGAGGTTAGACGTCAGGATAATGAGCGTATTGCGAAAGTCGACCGTGCGCCCCTGCCCGTCCGTCAGGCGTCCTTCGTCAAACACCTGAAGCATGACATTGAAAACGTCCGGATGGGCTTTCTCGACTTCATCGAACAGCACCACCTGATATGGCCGACGACGGACGGTCTCAGTCAGCGCGCCGCCTTCTTCATAGCCGACATAGCCAGGAGGCGCGCCGATGAGCCGCGCGACGGAGTGTTTCTCCATGTATTCCGACATGTCGATCCGCGCGATTGAGGTCTCGTCGTCGAACAGGAACGCCGCAAGCGCCTTCGTCAGCTCCGTCTTGCCGACGCCCGTCGGCCCCAGCATCAGGAATGCGCCGATCGGTCGGTTCGGATCCTTAAGGCCCGCCCGCGCCCGCCGTACGGCCGCGGAAACCGATTCGATCGCGTCAGCCTGTCCGATCACGCGAGCGCCCAGCGCTTCCTCCATGCGCAGGAGCTTGGCGCGTTCGCCTTCGAGCATCTTCTCCACCGGCACGCCGGTCCAGCGCGACACAACCGACGCAATATGCTCGGAATCCACCACTTCCTGCACCAGCGCCCCGCGCTCACCGGCGGCCTCGGCGTCCTCCAGCCGCTTTTCCAGGGACGGAATCACGCCGTATTTGAATTCCGACGCCTTCGCGAGATCGCCGCGGCGCTCCGCCTCCGCCAGCCCCTGCCGCGCGCGATCAAGCTCCTCTTTGACCTTGGTCGCCGAGGCGAGGCTTTCTTTTTCGGCGCGCCACGCGGCGGTGAGCGCTTCGGACCTCTCTTCAAGTTCGGCGATATCCCCTTCGAGCTTGCCCAATCGGTCAACGGAAGCGGCGTCATCCTCCTTGCGCAACGCTTCGCGCTCGATCTTCAATTGAATGAGCCGACGGTCGATCTCGTCCAGCTCTTCCGGCTTGGAATCGACTTCCATTCGCAATCGCGATGCCGCCTCATCAACAAGGTCAATCGCCTTGTCGGGCAGGAATCGATCCGTGATGTAGCGGTTGGACAAGGTCGCCGCCGAAACGATCGCGCCGTCGGAAATCCGCACGCCATGGTGCAGTTCATACTTTTCTTTCAGTCCACGGAGAATTGACACCGTGTCCTCGACCGTCGGTTCGTCTACGAAGACAGCCTGGAACCGGCGCGCGAGGGCCGCGTCTTTCTCCACATATTTGCGGTATTCATCGAGGGTCGTCGCGCCGACGCAGTGGAGCTCGCCGCGCGCAAGCGCCGGCTTCAGGAGGTTCGAGGCGTCCATCGCCCCGTCGCTCTTGCCGGCGCCGACAAGCGTATGCATCTCATCGATGAAGAGAATAATCTCCCCTTCGGCCGACGTCACTTCGGAGAGAACCGCTTTCAGGCGTTCTTCAAACTCGCCGCGATACTTCGCGCCGGCAATGAGACTGCCCATGTCGAGCGCCAGGAGTTTCTTGTCGCGAAGGCTTTCCGGCACATCGCCATTGATGATGCGCAGGGCGAGACCCTCCGCGATCGCCGTCTTGCCGACGCCCGGCTCGCCGATCAGCACCGGATTATTCTTGGTGCGTCGCGACAGAACCTGCATGGCGCGACGTATCTCCTCGTCGCGACCGATGACGGGGTCGAGTTTGCCGTCAGCCGCCGCTTCGGTGAGATCGCGCGCATACCGTCCGAGGGCGTCATACGCCTGCTCCGCGGACGCCGAATCAGCCTTGCGCCCCTTGCGCAGGTCAGCGATCGCGGCCTCAAGGTTCTTCTCCGTGACGCCCGCGTTCTTCAAGGCGCGCCCGGCGTCCGTATCCCTGGCCCCCGCGAGGGCGGTCAACAAACGCTCAGCAGTGACAAAGCTGTCGCCGGCCGCTTTCGCCTGGCCTTCCGCAGACGCGAAGATTTTCGCGAGCGACTGCGCGAGGTAGGTCTGCGCGCCGGCGCCTTCGACGCGCGGCAGTTTCCCAAGCGCTTCATCCGCGCCGGCGAGCGCTTTCTCCGGCGCGCCGCCAGCCGCGCGCACCAGATTGGCGGCGAGGCCTTCGGAATCATCAAACAGCGCCTTCAAGAGGTGTTCGGGCGCGACCTGTTGGTGGCCTTCGCGCAGCGCAATTGTCTGCGCCGCCTGGATCATGCCACGCGCCCGGTCCGTATAGTTATCGAGTTGCATTCAGCTGTCCTTCAATTTGACCTTTGCCAAGCATCAAATACAGCGGCGTCCCGACAGGGCGGCGACCTCCGCTCCAAAATTAGATGGGAGCGGATGCTTCAATCACAAGAGCATAGTTTGTGCGGCGTCGCCGGTTGGCGGGCGGCGTCTACAGCGTAGACATGCTGACCAGCGCGCCGCCGTCAATGACGATCTGCTGACCGGTCATCCAGGCGCCGGCGCGTGACGCGAGAAACACGACTGCGCCCGCAATGTCGTCAGGCTCTCCGAACCGTCGCAGCGGCAATTGAGCGCTTGTATGCGCTTCAATTTTGGGGTCTTTCCAAAGCGCTTCGGCAAACTTCGTCTTCACAATGCCAGGGCAAATACAGTTTGCGCGTACATTTGACGGCCCGTATTCGACCGCCAGATTACGCGCGATCTGCAAATCGGCCGCCTTGGAAACGCCGTAAGCGCCGAGCGTCGAACTACCGATAAAGGCGGCAATCGACGATACGATTATGAAGACGCCGTCTTTTCGGTCGGCCATCTTCGGCATCGTCATCTGGGAAAGCCAATGCGACGCGTTTACATTGGCGGTCATGATCTTCGCAAAAGCGGCGTCATCGATTTCCTGGCTCGGCCCATAGTGAACATTCGCCGCGGCGTTTGAGACGACGATGTCGACTGCGCCGAATGCGTCTTCCGCAAACGCCACAAGCGCAGCGAGGTCTTCCTTACGCGATACATTGCACCCGGTGGCGGCGGCGGCCTCCCGGCCCAGGTCCGAATTGATCGAACGAGCGACTTCCGCGCAAGCGTCCTTGTCGCGGCTCGCAACAACGACACGCGCGCCCGCTTCGGCGAGCCGTCGCGCCGCAGCTTCGCCAATCCCGCGCGAACCGCCGGTGACGATCGCCGTCTTTCCGGAGAGGTCAAACAAGTCGGAAACCACGTCCGCGCCTCCGCTACGCCGGCCTCAAGAAACGCTCGCTTCTTCGACGGCGGTCTCTTCGTTCTCAGCCGGCTTTTCCGCTTTCGCGGCGCGCGGGCGACGCGCCCGGCGTTTGCGCGGCGTTCGCTCGGCTGATTCCGCGGCTTGTTCCGCGTCTTCTTCGTCAGCCCCCGAGGCGGCGGCCTCCACGTCCTCGCTCGCTTCGCCGGGCGTCTCAGACGCGCCCGCCGGCTCCTCATTCTCGCCCTTTCGGGAGGGGCGGCCGCGGCCATTTACACGCTCAGACCGCTGCGCGCCGCCTACGGACGGCTGCTCGGCGTCCGCGGGGTCGGCCTGCTCCTGAGCGCTTGGCGCATTCGGCTGCATTGAGCGAATAAGCCTGAAATAGTGCTCTGCATGCTGCAGATAATTCTCCGCCTTCACACGGTCGCCGGCGGAGGCGGCGTCACGCGCGAGCGCCTGATATTTGTCGAAGATCTGATTAGCGGTGCCGCGGATACGAACCTCGGGCCCGTTGGAATCATAGGCCCGATTCGGATTCACGCCCTGGCGTCGGCGTTGATTGCGTCCACGCTTCATCTTGTTTGTCCTACCGTCCACTAATCCTGAAGTCTCAAACCACTCTCGTCAGAAGATTCTCGCCACAGCCCAAACCGCCCCAGAAGCGCGACGTTCAGGCTGCACTGCTCCCCCTCCGCCAGGCTGCGCCGCTCCGAGCCGCCCTCAAGCAACACTGGCCGTTACAGCATTGGCCACTACAGCACTGGCCATTTCAAAATCGGCCATTTCAACATTGGCCATTTCACAATCGGCCATTTCAACATTGGCCAGTTCGAGGCTGGCCAATGCCGCGCCGACAACGGTCAGGCCATCAAAAGCCGCCGACAGGTTCGTCCGCACCCCTCGCCGCTGACGCGACGCATAAGCGCCGCCACTGGCGCGAAAGGACCGGCCCAAATTGAGAGCGCAACCCGGCGTGGGCGCACTCAAAAAAGCGTCGATAAACGGCGCGAATTAAGCATTTGGTCGTTTCCATCCTCAGCGGCCGACCCACGCCGCCTCATGCTTCATCTGAGCTAAGGATTATTGGCCTAGCGATTGTTTCCATCGCTCGCTTAACGAAATGATACCGCGCCGTTTGGGCATTGCAATGGTTTTTTCGCCGGCGGCATGTCAATGCGCACCGCTCTTGGCCGTCCTGATAGGTCTTTGCGCACGCGACTCTCGCAATTGGCGAAGGTTTCTGACGCGATCCGGCGCACAGAGTCCGCCTGTCCTGCGCCGATTTCAACGATGACCCGCCCACCCGGCGACAGGCTGGACAAAGCCGCATTAAACCCTTCGCGATATGTCGCAACGCCATTCTCATCGGCAAACAACGCCCGCGGATCTTCATACTCCCTCACATCGCGCGGCAGGCTTTCCATATCCGCATACGAAATATAAGGCGGATTGGACACGACGAGATCGAATACTCCAGTTTTTTTCATATCGGCGACATCGTTCCAATTCGCCTGAACAAAAGACGCGCGATCGCCGACGCCAAGCCGCGTGGCGTTTTCGGCGGCAAGACTGATCGCCTCAGGCGAGAGATCGACGCCAACGCCCCTCGCCGTCGGCCATTCATGCAGGAGCGCAATCAAGATTGCGCCGGAGCCGCTGCCGAGATCGAGAATGCGCCGTGGCGGCGTCGATCCGTAAGCTGAAAGGGCGCATTCGACAAGCGTCTCCGTGTCCGGACGCGGAATCAGCACAGGCGCGCGCGTCTTAAACGCCATGCCCCAAAACTCTCGTTCACCGACAATATAGGCGGCCGGTTCGTTGTTCAGTCGCCGAAACAGCAATCCAGCAAATTGCTCCGCCTCGGTATCACTTAGCAGACGCCGCTCGTCAGCTATCAACGCCGCGTCATCACAGGACAAAGCGTGTTTCATCAGGACACGCGCGTCGAGCAATGGCGTCTCACTTTCACAAAGAAGCCCCGCCGCGCGGCGAATAGCTATGCTGACATTCAGCCGCCTGAATTCAACCGTAGGCCGATGTCCACCGTCTTGCTCGCCAACCGCCTCAGGCATCGACATCTTCGCGCAGCGCCGCAAGCCGGTCCGCTCGGTCCTGGGTGATCAATGCGTCAATCACTTCATCAAGCGCATCGCCGGCGATGACTTCATCAAGCTTGTAGAGCGTCAGATTGATCCGATGATCCGTCACGCGGCTCTGCGGGAAGTTATAGGTCCGTATGCGTTCGGACCGGTCACCCGAGCCGACCATTCCGCGCCGCGCTTCGGCGCGCTCGGCGTCCGCCCGGGCGCGTTCAGCCTCATAGAGCCTGGCGCGCAGGACCTTCATCGCCTTGGCGCGGTTCTTGTGTTGCGACTTTTCGTCCTGCTGGCTGACCACAATGCCTGTTGGCAGGTGGGTAATCCGCACCGCGCTGTCCGTCGTGTTGACGGATTGCCCCCCCGGCCCGGAGGCGCGGAAAACGTCAATGCGCAGATCGCTTTCATTCACCTCGACGTCAACTTCCTCCGGCTCCGGAAGGATGGCGACAGTCGCGGCGGAGGTGTGGATGCGGCCTTGCGTTTCTGTGGAGGGCACGCGCTGCACTCTGTGCACGCCTGATTCGAATTTGAGGCGAGCGTAAACGCCCTCCCCCGAAATCGCGGCCTGGATCTCTTTGTACCCACCAACTTCGGCTTCGGACTGCGATAGAATTTCGACCCGCCATCCCTGCAACGAGGCGCAACGCTGGTACATGCGAAAAAGATCGCCGGCGAACAGCGCCGCCTCGTCGCCGCCCGTCCCGGCGCGGACCTCAAGAATAACGCTCGAATCGTCCGCCTTGTCTTTTGGAAGCAACATGACCTGCAGGGCGTATTCAAGGTCCGGCTCAGCGGCTTTCAACTCTTCAAGCTCGTCGCGGGCCATTTGCGCCATGTCCGGATCTTCGCTCGCGCCGAGTTCCTTCAGTTCTTCCATCTGCCGCCGGACGGACAAAAGCTCACTGGCCTTTTCCGCGACCGGCTTCAATTCACCGTGTTCTTTTGACAGCCGCACGATCTCAGCCGAATCGGACACGCTCGACATCGCTTTTTCGAGCGCCTCCAGCCGCTCCAGCAACGCGTTTATCTTTTCATCAGGGATCATTTCTCGATCATACGCCTACGACGCGTCCCACAGCCGACGCCATGGATCGCGATTTGCGCGGGGTCTGGTTTGCGCCCCGACGGCTTCTTCAAGAGATTTCGTGTGCGTCGCCGAAAAAATAAAGGCCCGCGACATAACACATGCAGGCGCACGGCCCTCGCGATGCGGATACGTCAGCCGCGTGAGGCTACTCCGCGGCGACGACGCCTTTCTTTGCGCCCTCAGCTTCGCCGGCCTTTTCTTCAGCCTCAGCCGCCTCGATCTCCGCCGCGCGCTTCTCGACCAGCTCAACCAGATGATCGACCAACTGGTCATTGTCGAGCTTATGATGCGGCGTACCGTCGATGTAGACCATGCCGTTGTTCTTGCCAGCGCCGCCGCCCGTAAATCCGAGATCGGTTTCGCGCGCTTCGCCCGGTCCGTTCACAACGCACCCGATCACCGAGAGCGTCATCGGCGTTGTGATGTGGGCGAGGCGCTCCTCGAGCACCTCAACGGTGTCGATGACCTCGAAGCCCTGACGCGCGCAGGATGGGCAAGAGATGACGTTCACGCCGCGATGGCGCAGGTTCAATGACTTCAGAATATCGAAGCCGACCTTGATCTCCTCCACCGGGTCCGCTGACAGCGACACGCGAATGGTGTCGCCGATACCGGCCCACAGGAGCGAGCCAAGGCCGATGGCCGACTTCACGGAGCCTATTCTCAGGCCGCCGGCCTCCGTCACACCGAGATGCAATGGACAGTCGATCGCTTCGGCCAGCGCATGATAGGCGGCGACGGTCAGAAACACGTCCGACGCCTTCACTGAAATCTTGAACTCGTGAAAGTCATTGTCCTGGAGGATGCGCGCATGGTCGAGGGCGCTCTCGACCATCGCCTCCGGGCACGGCTCGCCATACTTTTCAAGCAGATGCTTCTCCAGCGACCCGCCATTGACGCCGATACGCATCGCGCAGCCATAGTCTTTGGCCGCCTTGATGACTTCGCGCACGCGGTCTTCCGAACCAATATTGCCGGGATTGATGCGCAGACAGGCCGCGCCGGCCTTCGCGGCCTCAATGCCGCGCTTGTAGTGGAAGTGAATGTCCGCGACGAGCGGCACTGGCGAATGCTTGACGATTTCCGGCAGCACTTCGGTCGATTCAACGTCCGGGCAGGACACCCGCACAATATCCGCGCCCGCCTCCGCGATCTCGTTCACCTGGCGGATCGTCGCCTGGGCGTCCGAAGTCAGCGTGTTGGTCATCGACTGGACCGAAATCGGCGCGTCGCCGCCGACCGGCACATCGCCCACCATGATCTGACGGCATTTGCGCCGCTCAATATCGCGCCAGGGACGAACTGACATCGGACCACCTCACGGGTTTCGGTTGCGTTGCGCCGCAAACGGCCATCGGTGCGACCAATCCAGCGCCGCGCTCATAAGTCAAGTGGGATCGGGATCGGCTATTCGCCGCGGCGCCGTCAGGAGGGTTTCCGGAAGGTGACAATCGCGCGCTGGTCGAACGCGGCCTGGGGCGCGCCATCGACCGTCCGAGGCGCGAACCGCCATTGCCGCACCGCTCCGAGAGCGGCGCGACGGAAACAACCATTCGACGTGTCCGTCACTCTTTCGCTCACCACGCGGCCATCGACCCGCACAGTAAACGCCACCTCCACGAATTCCTCCGGCATCGCGCCCACAACGCATCTTGGCGGAAAGACCGCCTCCACGCGCTCAATCACTTTGGCTTCGACGAAGACGGGCGCGGAGGGCGTAGGCGCGGCGAGGGCGTCCATCTCAGCAGGGTCGAAAGCCGCGCCGAGCGGGGTCGGCGCGTCAACGTCAGCGAAGGCCTGATCGTCAGACGGTCGGGTCGCGGCCATCGCGCACCAGACCACAAATGCGAGGATTGCGACGACGGCGAGCAGCGGCAATTCGATCCGGTTCGCAGAAACCTGCCGCTCGGACGGGCCCCGCGACGCAGGCTCGTCTTGCGCCGCCGCATCGACTGCTTCCGCCGCCTGGGTTGGCGGATCGGCGTATCCCGCCTCCTGTTTGAACCAGTCGACAACCTGGGAGGCGTTCAGCCCTAGCGCTTCGGCGTAAGTGCGCGCAAACCCGATCGCAAAGGCCTTCGACGGCAGCCGGTCAAGCGCCATCGCCTCAAGCGCCTCGATGAAATGCGGCTTGATGTGCGTCAACGCGCTGACCGCATTGATGTCCGCGCCTTGGGTTTCCCGGACCGCTTCGAGATAGGCCCCCACTGAAACGAAGTTCCGGGGATCCACCCGCTTTGGGTGCGCCCCGCCAGCGTCGACGGCCTCAAAACCATCGCGATCGGCGCGCCGCGAATCAGCCTGATCTTCTTGCGCCGAGCCTTCTTCTGAAGCTGCGGCGGCGCCAGCAGGAGCAGGCCGCGCGCGGGCCGCGTCTAGCTCGTAAATCTCCGCCGAGAGTTTCTTCTCGCCCATCGCCGCTGAACTCACGCTTCTCTAAAAGGGTTATAGCAGGATCCACGCCAGCGACACCGCTCGGCGCTAAAGAATTAACCAAAAACGCGAACTTGCACGCCGCCGTACTGGCGCTTCGCCGCCGTTGAAGGTCAGGTAGATTCGTTAATAAGAATTTTAGCGTCTTCGCGCGGCGATGGACTGCGCCTCAAAAGACGGCGCCGACCCCTGAGAGGAAGGCTTCCATGCGCGCTCTTGGGTCGGCGCCGCCTTCACCGCCCCCCGTGATGAGATCATTCCACCAGCGTTCGAGGTCCGCGCGCCGAACCGATCTGACAAGACGCCGGAACGCCCCAAGCGCGGTCGGCGGCAAAGAGAACCGACGCACGCCCGTCGCGATCAGCGCGGCGCCAAACAGCGGATCAGCGGCCTGTTCGCCGCAATAAGACAGCGGTTTGCCCGCAGCGTCCGCCTTCTGCGCAATCAGCCGAATAAATGACAGGAAGCCAATATCAAGCGGATCGTAGCGCTGCTGGGTCATCGCCGCATTCCGGTCGGCGGCGAAATAAAACTGCGCAAGGTCATTGCCGCCGATCGAGAAGAAATCGACATGCGGCGCAATGCGCTCCGCGCTCCAGGCCGCAGCCGGCGTTTCGATCATCGCGCCCACATTGATGGATCTCGGCGCTGCGCCGCCGCGCTGGCCGTGAATCGCGACTTCTTTGTCCAGAAGCGCGCGAGCGAGCACCATTTCGCTAGCGGTCGTCACCATGGGGAACAACACGTAGAGATCTTTGCCGGCGGCCGCGCCTAAGAGGGCGCGCAATTGCGGTCGAAGAAGCCCCGGACGGTCGACGGCCATGCGCAGGCCCCGCCAACCCATCGCCGGGTTCCCTTCCGGATCGCGATTCATGTAATCCGCTGATTTGTCCGCCCCAAGATCAGCCGTGCGAAACACGACCGGCTTGTCGCCCGCCCTTGAGAGCACGGTTTCATAGAGCCGCTTCTGAGCGCTGACCCGGGGCAGTTGCGAACCAATGAGGAACTGAAGCTCAGTTCGGAACAGCCCGACGCCCGCAGCGCCGGTACGGTCAAGATGCTCCATATCGAGCGTCAGGCCGGCGTTGATCCGCAACTCGATATCGACGCCGTCGAGCGTCCGCGCCGGGGCGTCCTTCTCACGCAGATAAGCCGCCTGGCGCTCCGACCTGAGCTCGATTTTCTGCTGGAAACTCGTGAGCACATCCGGCGTCGGTCGGAGGAAGACAACGCCCTCTTCGCCATCAATGGCGACCTCATCGCCATCCTCCGCCGCGGCGATCGCTCCTTCCGAGCCCGCCACGAGCGGCACGCCAAGAGCGCGCGCCACAATCGCGACGTGTGAGGTCGTCGCGCCCTCCGCCAGCACAAGCCCTCGAAGCCGATCGCGGTCGAATTCGAGGAGCGCGGCGGGACCGAGCGACCGCGCGAAGACGACGGCGGCGTCAGGCATCGACGTTTCGTCCGCGCTTTCAGCGCTCAAATGCCGTAGCAACCGAAAAGACAGATCATCAAGATCGTGAAGTCGCTCACGCAGGTAAGGGTCCCGCGCCTGGCTCAAGCGCGCCCTGTTCTGCGACGCGACGCGCTCCACCGCGCTCTCCGCCGTCAGTCCGCCGGACGCAGCCGCTTCTTTGAGGCGTCCCGCCCATCCGGCGTCCTGAGCGAGCAGGCGGTACGTCTCAAGCACCTCACGCGGCTCGCCGTCGAGGCTCGCCTTCGCCAGCATCTGGTCGAGCGACGCTTTCAGCGCGGCGATCGCCTCATCAAGGCGTCCCGCCTCGGCCTCCGGATCCCGGGAGAAGACGTTGTGTTTTGGCGTCGGCGGCTCGACAAACCAGACCCGGCCGATCGCGACCCCTTCTACAACGCCGACGCCGCGTCGGCGCTCCGGCAGGCGGAGCATCTCGCCGACCTCCTGGGTGGCGCTTTCGTCAAGGAGTTCTCCGGATGCGGCGATCTCGGCAAGCAGCGTGGCGACCGCCTGGGCCGCCTCGATCTCATCATCCTCATACTGACGGCTTCTCTGGTTCTGCAGGACAAGCACGCCGAGCGCCTTGCCGGAACGAAGGAGCGGCACGCCCAGAAAGGAATGAAGCGGGTCCTCGCCCGTCTCCGGACGGTAGGAGAACGCAGGATGCAATGGCGCGTCCGCCGTCACCAGCGGCGCGCCCGTCTCGCAAACCCGACCGACGAGCCCTTCGCCGCGCGCCATCACCGTCTCGTGGACCGCTTCCGGCTTCAGCCCTTCAGTGGAGTAAAGCTCAAGCGAATCGTCCGGCTGCCTCAGATAAATGGAGCAGACGTCAGCTTCCACATGCCCCGCGATAATGGCGGTCAGGTGGTCAAGCCGCTCCTGCGGCGTCGCTTCGGACGCGACGACGTCGTGCATTCGCCGCAAAAGCCCGGTGATCCCGCCCCCTGTCTCATTTGACAGGGACGCGTCAGAGCGCCTGCCGCGCGCGCCGTCAAAAACGCCGCCTCTGGTCATTCGCCGCCTCCTGGCGAGCCACGGTTGGGAGCTTTGTCGAGGTCGTACGCCTGGTGCAACGCACGCACGGCGAGTTCCGCGTACTCAGCGTCGATCAATACACTGATTTTAATCTCGGAGGTCGAGATGTTGTGTATGTTGATGCGCCGCTCGGCGAGCGTATTGAACATGGTCGACGCCACGCCGGTGTGGCTGCGCATGCCAACGCCGATGACGGACACTTTGACGACGTCGCGGTCCGGCTCAAGCCGATCATAGCCGATCTCATCCTTCGCCGCCGTTATCGCCGCGACGGCCCGATCAAGATCGCTTTCGGGAATGGTGAACGAGATGTTCGCGCCAGCGGTCCGCGCCGGGCTCTGAATAATCATGTCCACATTGACCCCATGCTCCGCGAGGCCGGTGAAAATCCGCGCCGCCCGGCCGGGCTCGTCGGGCACGGCGAGGAGGCTGACGCGCGCCTCGTCGCGGGACACGGTGATGGCGCTGACGATGCGCTGCTCCATTGCCTCCTCCTCGTCGCAAATGACGGTGCCCGGATTATCCGCATCCGGCGCAACAAAGCTCGACAGGACGCGCAGGTTGACGCGATACGCCATGGCGAGCTCCACCGATCGCGTCTGCAGCACTTTCGCGCCCAGGGACGCCATCTCGAGCATTTCCTCATAGGACAGACGGTCGTTGCGGCGCGCCTGCTTCGTGATGCGCGGATCGGTGGTGTATACGCCGTCAACGTCAGTGTAGATATCGCATCGGTCCGCGCCAAGAGCCGCAGCGAGCGCGACCGCCGTCGTATCAGACCCGCCGCGCCCGAGCGTCGTGATGCGCCCGGATTCGGAAAGCCCCTGAAACCCCGCGACAACGGCAATCTCGCCATTGTCAATCGCCTCGCCGAGCGCGCCGCCGTCAATCCCGGAAATGCGCGCGCGGCCATGGGCGGCGTCGGTCTTCATGCCCGCCTGCCAGCCCTGCCAGGACCGCGCGCGATAGCCGAAGGTCTGCAGCGTCAGCGCCAGCATCGCGGACGTTACCTGTTCGCCTGTCGAAAGGATTGCGTCGGCTTCGACATTACGCACGTCAAGCGCCGGATCCGGCGCGCCCGCAGACGCAGCGAGATCTACAAGCCGATTCGTCTCGCCGGCCATCGCCGATACGACGACCGCCACGCCGTTGCCGGCGTCCGCTTCGCGCCGTACGAACCCCGCCGCATGGCGCACCCGCGCCAGGTCCGCCACCGACGTCCCGCCGAATTTCATAACGATGCGGCCCATTCGCAGACGTCCCGTTCGCCCTTTTCACCTACGCCATTCCATTGGTCCGGGCGTCGGCTTGACGAAGACTGCTTCGTCAGACGCGCGCGAACCGCGACAGCGCGACGCGCGGTCCCATTCCATTCACAGCCATCCATGGTTAGGGGCGGTGTCGTAGATTAGCAACACGAGCGCGTTTTCGCCGCGACGCCAAATGCGATTTCCAGTCGCCCGCCCGACGCCCGCCCGCGCAACAGGAGCCGCCCGACGTGACAACCGCCCCCGCCGACGCGATCGACCCGCAGCGTGAAGACGATAGGCCTGCGCGCGAGACCATTGACCCAGCGGAGATCGCGAAGTTCGAAAAGATCGCCGCTGAGTGGTGGGACCCGCTCGGCAAGTTCAAGCCCCTCCACAAATTCAATCCGGTCCGACTTGGATACATCCGCGATATGGTGTGCGCCCATTTCGGCCGAGATCCGCACGCCAGAACGCCGCTTCAGGAGCTAAGGCTTCTCGACGTCGGTTGCGGGGGCGGCCTTGTTTCCGAACCGATGCGTCGGCTTGGCGCGGACGTCGTCGGCGTCGACGCCTCCGAGCTGAACGTTCGCATCGCGTCCTCCCATGCTCGGCAAAGCGGCCTCGACATCGACTACCGCGCAACGACCGTCGAAGCCCTCGTCGCGGCTGGCGAACCGACTTTTGACGCTGTTTTGAATCTCGAAGCCGTTGAGCATGTCGCGGACGTCGATCTCTTTTTGCGGGCGTCCGCGAAGCTCGTGAAGCCGGGCGGCGTGATGATCGTCGCCACGATCAACCGAACCTTGCGCGCCTTCGCGATCGCAAAAGTGGGCGCGGAATACATCCTCGGATGGCTGCCCCGCGGCACGCATGACCCGCGCAAATTCGTCACGCCGGATGAGATCGAAGCGGCGCTTGCGCCGGAGGACATGGCGGTGACGGCGCGCGCAGGCGTCGCCTATTCACCGCTGTCAGACGCCTGGCGCGTCGTCGACGATCTGGGGATCAACTACATGGTGGTCGCGGCGAAGGCGAACCATCCCCAGCCGGCGGCTTAGACCTCCACCAGCTCTTCGGACGCGGCGACGCGCGCCGCCGTCGCGTCCGCGCAATATGGCTCCAGCAGCCAGGCGGCGGCGCCGAAGGCGGTTCTCGCAGCGCTCAGGCCCTCTGCGACAGCGACGTCGAACTCCCGCCAGTCGCGCAGGTCAACGCCTGGCGCGTCCGGCGCGACGAGAATGTCCGGCGGCTCAACCCCGAGGGACGTGGGTCGGCCCACCGTCGCCGCGCGCATGAGCAGCGACACAATCGGCGGCGCGGAACTCAATCCATACCGCTTCACCCATCCAACGAAGCTCGGCGGATCCGCGAACGCCTCCGCTTCGATCGACGCCTCTCGCGCCACGTCGACCCCGATAGTGAGCCCGCGATGCCTGGTGCGCATGACGTCGACTGGAAAATTGTTGAGCACCGCGCCGTCAACCAAAAGGTCGGCGCCGTCCACGACCGGCGGCAGGACGCCCGGCAGCGAAATCGACGCCCTGAGGGCGTGACGCAACAGCCCCACCCGGTGGACGCGCACCTCGCCCCTCGTCAGTTCCGAAGAGACGCAAAAGAACGGCGTCCGCAGGTTCTCAATGCGCATATCCCCGAAATGCCGGCGCAGGCGCTCTTCGACGAGATCGCCCTTCGTCAGGGAGACAACAGGCAGCATGTGATCCGAAAGAGGGCTCGACTCGACAAACGCGTCCCGCAGCCGCTCCTCGATTTCATCTTCCTCCCACCCCATCGCGACGCACGCGCCAATAATCGCGCCCATGGACGCGCCGCCGATGATGTCGATGGGCGCTCCACGCTGGCGCAGCGCTTTCAAGACGCCGAAATGGGCGTACGCGCGGGCGCCGCCGCCCGAAAGACATAAGCCGAGGCTTCGTCCTGCAATCGTCCGCGCAAGTCGCGCCCGACTTTTCGGTCCACGCCACTGAAAGATTCGATCCGCTTCGGTTTCGCGGGCCCAAGCGGCCGTCCAGCCCTCGCCCTGGCCCTCGTGCACCATCACAAGGTCGACGAGGCGAAACCGGCGGGCCGGCGAGGACTGCGCAGGCGACAGTGGCAGCGGCGAGGCGGGCTTGGAATCGCGCCGGGCGAAGACCAGCATGCGGTCCGCGTGCCGCAGACAGAAGCGGTACCAGTCGGAGTCTTCGATCCGACATGGCAGCAGCAGCGCGTCGACCGCCTCTTCAGCCTTATGAAAAGCGCTTTCCCCCGTCTGCGCGCAATCGATATCATGCTCCTTGAGAAGCGCCGCTTTCTTTCCCAGGCTATTGATTTCAATAGCCAATTCATCTGCAAAATAGACTGGCTCGAGAGACCGCGAACTTGCGATTACCGCGAAGACGCGGGGCGGCGCGCGCGTTCCATCCGCGGCTGGCGCACGGCTCCGCCTGAGAATGGTGCGCGCGACCGCGGCGGCGAAATCCGCCCGCTTCGCCATTAGCCGCGCGACGATCCCGGCGTCGAGCGCCAAAAGACTGGTGTCTCTAAGCGCATACGCGGACGCGGTGCGCGGCGCGCCGTCGAGCATCGACATTTCGCCGACGATCTCGCCGGCGCGGGCGTAGCCGATGATTTCGTCAGCGCCGCCATGTTCGGATGCGCCTTCGCGACAAACGATCAATCGCCCTGAGAGAATAAGATAAACGGCGTCCGGCTGAGAGCCCGCTTCGAACAGCGCGGAGCCGCCGGGGATCTCGAGCGGTCGACCGCGGGAGACGAGCGCCCGACGCGTCGCATCGCTCAGCCCGGCGCCGAACGGCGTGGATTTCAGGATGTCCTGCGGCGTCGACATCGTCCGTTGGGCGTTTCCTAAGTCTCAACTTCGAACGCCAAAGGCTAACGAAGTTCGTTGACGACGCCATTAACGCTGGCCTCACCGCCCGCGCACGAGACGGTTCAGGCGGCCAGGAGCCGAAGCGATGTCAGTTTGAGACCTTTTTGGTCTCCGCAGCATTGGCTGGCCTCGCCGATTCAGCGCCTTTCGCCGTCGGTGAATTCTTTGGCCGGGCGGGGCCAGCCGCATCGGTCTTGGACGGAAATCCCGGGGCGGGCGCGACCGAGACGCCTTCGTCGCGCAACTCCTTCGCTTCTTTCAGCGTCGCTTCGCCGTAAATGGGCCGCGCGTCGGCTTCCCCATAATGGATCTTCCGCGCTTCCTCCGGAAAACGCCCGCCCACATGTTCGAAGTTCTTTTCGATGTAAGTGCGAGCGTTTGCTGCGGCTTCGGCCATTGCGGCGCGCATGTCGCCGAGGCGCTGTTCGGAGGCGCGACCGGTCGAGACGGCGGGCGCCATAATCGCCTTTTCCACATGGCTGATCCCGCAAATCGGGCACGACAGCTCCCCCGAAGCGCTCTGATCGTCGAAATCAGCGCTTGAACGGAACCATCCTTCGAATTCATGCGCGTTAGCGCACCTAAGACTGTACTTAATCATGCCCTTAAGATGACCGCCTCATCCGCGCGATCAAGAGACAGCGACGGAATACGCCGACGCGCCTCTTCAGCGGCGCCGAGCTCAAGGTCCGCGATCAGAACGCCCGGCTCGTCATGATCCAGTTCCGCCAACACGCGGCCCCAGGGATCGACGATCATGGAATGGCCATAGGTCTCGCGCCCGTCTTCATGTCGGCCGCCCTGCGCGGGCGCGACGACAAACGCGCCGTTCTCGATGGCGCGCGCGCGCAGAAGCGTCGACCAGTGCGCCTCGCCCGTCTGGCGCGTAAACGCCGCCGGAACGCAGAGCGCTTTTGCGCCCGCCTGCGCCAGCCTTCGATAAAGCGCGGGAAAGCGCAGATCGTAACAGATCGTCAGGCCCGTTGCGCCGAGCGCGGTCTGCGCCAGCACCGCCTCCCCGCCCGGCGCATAGACAGATGACTCTCGCCAGGTTTCGCCGTCCGGGAGCGACACGTCGAACATATGAATCTTGTCGTAACGCGCCGCGATCCCGCCATCAGGGGCAAAGAGGAATGCGCGATTGGCGAGCCGAACGTCGTCCAGTCGAATCGGCATCGAGCCGATGAGGAGCCAGATAGACAGCTCGTCCGCGAGCGCGGCGAACACCTCAATTTCCGGCAGCGCCTCGCCTAGCGGCAGACCAGCCCGCAGACGGTCCGGGTCCCGGTCAACCGCGGTCGTCATTTCCGGGGTCGCGACAAAAACCGCGCCCTTCGTCGACGCTTCGCGGACGAGGTCTCGCGCATCCGCGACATTCAGCGCCCGATCGACGCCGGAGCGCATTTGCGCGCACGCAACTCTGATCTTGGCGGCGTCAGTCATGCGCGTCAGCCACCAAGGAGCGCGTCCAGCTTGCCCGCCTGGTCAAGGGCGAACAGATCATCGCACCCGCCGACATGAGTCTCCCCGATAAAGATCTGGGGATAGGTCATCTTCCCATTGGAGCGCGACAGCATTTCAGCGCGTTTCTCCGCGTCATACGCGGCGGAAATCTCCGTCACTTCCGCGCCCTTGTCAGCCAAAAGGACCATCGCCCGCACACAGAATGGGCACATGGGCTTGGTGTAGATCGTTACCGGCGACATCAATGAGATTTCCTGTCCTGCCTTGCTGGCTAACTACGCAAAAGTCGGATGCTATATCGGCATTCAGCGCGACTTCCCAGCCCGTGGCGCCTGCCCAAGCGTTGCGCAAGTCTCCGCCCTGATCGTTTACGTCTTCAAAACGCGCGCAAGCGTCAACGCGTCCACTTTCGCCGCGCCGGCTCGCCTTAGCGCCCTCGCGCATGCAGAAATGGTCGCGCCGCTGGTGAATACATCATCGACGACGATCACATGCGCGCCATCAAGCGCCGCGCGCGCGCCGGGCGCGGCGACGATCGCGCCGGCGACGTTGCGTTTGCGCGCCGCCGTCGACATCTCCCGCATTGGCTTCGTCGCGCGCCGTCGCACAAGAAGATCAGTTTCCACGCGGCAGCCCGCCTCGCGTCCAAGGGCGGCCGCGAGCAGACCGGCCTGATTGAACCTTCGCGCAACCCGCCGACGCCAATGCAATGGCGCGGGGACCAGAATCGTCTCTGGACGAATCAGTTCTCCCCCCGCCCGCGCCAGCATGCGCCCGAACAGCGGCGCAAGATCCGTGCGGTCGCCGTGTTTGAACGACAAAATCAGCCCCTTGATCGCCTCATCATAAACGGCGGCGGCGCGCGCGCGATCAAAGGCCGGCTCGATCGAAAGACACGCGCCGCACAGATAGCCTTCGTCCGACTGCCGCTCGAAGGGAACGCCGCACCGCGGACACATTGGATCGTCGATGAAGCGCACCAGTCCCCAGGCGCGGTAGCTCAGGGTCGCAGGCGCGCTAACCCGGTCGCCGGTCACCGGACATGCCGGCGGCGCGACCGCGTCGAGCGTCGAGCGAGCCAGACGCGTGATCAGTTTGCGCGCCGCTGAATGCGGAGGAGACGTCTGCGACATGGCGGCAAGCTAGCGAAACGTCCGCGCGCGCGCCATGGAGAAGCGGACCCCGCTTACGGCTGGACCCCGCTAAGGTCGATCAGTCGTACTCAAGATCGGAACTGCAGGTCTCCTCGTCTTCGGAAACCCGGTAGCAAACCTCCGCGACGAAACGTGGCCGCCGGATCGCTATGTCTTCGAACTTGAGTTCCGTCGGCAACCCAAAGCCGACGGCGACCGGCTGGTACTCCATCTCCGTCTGGATCAGGATCACCGCCTCGCCATTCGGGATCTGCGGAAACGAGAACGCGTCGAGGTCGTCATTTGTAAGCTCAGTCCCCTCCTCCTTCGCCTCGCTCCATACGACGTAGAGATCATCGGAGTTATCGTGCAGAAGATTTGCGACGCTTGTGATGACGAAGTTGGTTTCCTCGCTCTCGCCATACCGGCCGAGAAGAGCTTCGGCGGCGAGAAACACCGCGTCTCGCTGTTCATCGCTGATCGTGTCGAGACGCGTTACAAGGTCTGAGACGACTTGCGCGGCGGTGCTCATCTGACGCGTCGCCCGCATTGCGTCGAACATCGTCAGACTGCCGAGCATAAACATGATGAGAACCGGCGCGATGAACGCGAACTCAATAGATGAAACGCCGGCCTCGCAGGCGGCTAGTCGCCGAAGGCGGAGTTTCTTCAGCATCCAATTCATCAAAACGGCTCATTCATGAATGCGACGGACGACACAATCTGCGCGCGATCCGTATCCGTTGAATTTAGCGCAAGCCCAAGCCCGAGACCCGGCGTCAGGACGTCGGTTGTCACGCAGACGCGCATGAACATGATTTGCGAACCGCTGCCCGTATCGTAAGCGACCGTCGGATTGAGGTCCGGATTGCGGGAATCGACACACGGCGCGTCGTTTTCCGGCGGCGCATTGAACGATCCGATCGCCGTCAGCTCGACCGTGATATTGTTTTCGCAATCTCTCAGCACGACCGCCCGAGAACAGATGAACTCGCCGATCTCCTCTTGCGTCGGCGTCCCGGACTGAACCGCGCCCGTATAGATGAACTTGGTCGCCTGCGAGACCGCGAGGTCGACCATGGAGATCTTGAACATCATCAGGCCGAGCTCGAAGAGCGACATGATCAACGCAATGAAGACTGGCCCGACGATCGCGAATTCAAGAGCGGCGGCGCCGCGCGCGTCGCTGGAGAACCGGCGCGCCCGGCGCATGAATACGCCGAGCGAACCCCCCCGAAAAATGCCGTTTCGCCCTCTCATCGCGTCCCCTCCACGCCCCGCCTAGCCGATGATCCGAAGCGAGTTCACGGAAGCCGCGATCGATTCAAACGCCGACTGAATATCAAGGTCCTCGACAAGATAGTATTTGCTCGGATCCGACGCGCAGTATTGCAGCAATTCATCCGACATCTGCCCTTCCCGGATCTGGAAGCCGATCGAGTAGACGATCACATTGTTGATCCGCGCTTCGTCGCAAAGACGCTTGAAGTGCGCCACCGCGTTGTCGTCGTCGGCTTCGGAAGACAGGTTCCCCGTCTGCACGACCGTTTGCTGGTTTGCGCTATCGGACCTGCCGTATTCGTTGCGCCAGGCCGAATGGTTTTGCCCTTTCACGTTTTCGTTCGGCGGCTGATTCAGCTCTTTCGGACGATTGCTATGGACGTTGCCCGGCTCCGGGTCGCGCGGACGAAACTGCTGGGTGATTTCACCGTCGGTCATCACGACGAGCACCTTCATCGCCTCATCATTGTAGGGATGCGGCCGATCGGCGAACTCGCCGCCAATGACGCCAAGCCAGTCCGGCGACAAAGCCTTCGCGCCCCACATCATGCCGATGTCCATGCCGGTGCCGTCCGACAGGGTCATCCCGTCAATATGTGAAATCAACTCGGCCTTGTTGTTCGTATTGAACATCACGGCGCTCTTGTTCGTCGGACACCAGGGATTGAAGTTGTTCCACTTCCAGAAGTGCGGCACTTGCGGCCGATCAAGGGTCGGAAGCGGCGCGTCGCTGAAATCAGCGTCTATGTACTCAATACACTGATCGCCGTCAGAGAAACGGAAGTCGCCGCTCATCACGTTTGTTCCGATGGCGTAGTCCGCCTCCTCCGGGTCCACAATGGCGGAGCCCGCCGAGACGGCGTAGGTATCGAAAAGCGGGCCGATGTTCACCGTGCCGCCGAACGGAATAAGGCTCATTGAGGTTTCGTCAATGTTCCGTTCATTGAGGATTTGCTCCACGAAATCGCCGGCGGCGGACTTCAGCTCGGTCAACTTGTTCCCCGCCATCGACGAAGAAATGTCCATCACGAGCGCAAGTTCCACCGTCTGCTTGCTCTGGTTCGCTTTCGTCGTCGCGCGCACGGGCAGGCTCTGAACGCCGACCATCTTTAGGAATGATGTGCTGACGCTGGACGTTGCGGTAATCTGCACTGTCTTTGAGTTCAGCGCGACGTCGGCGACGACCGCGACTTCAAGGCCCTCGATGATCTCGGGGTCGGTGACCAGGTTGGCCTCCATGTATTCCTGGATGACCGTTTCAGCGTCGCGGGCGTTTGTTAACGACGCCGCCGCTAGCGCCGCGCCCTCTAGGACGCCGCGCAGTTTTGTTGAACTCGCCGTCGCCCGCATGACGTCATATCCGCCGCCAAGCAGTGCGAACGCCGGCAGCATGACAAGACTTGCGAGAATGGCGATGTTGCCATCTTTTGATCGAAGGAAACGCCGATACATCTTACAACCCATACAATTTGCGCCCCCTGGCCCGAGCACAAATTATCGTGGTCTGGATTAACAGGATTTAAATGTCGATGGTTAATCGATAAAAAAGTTTTTAACTTCTTCACCTTTAGTTAGACTAATTATTTCATTTATGAATATTTGTACATGCCACGTCGCGCCAAGGGTTTTCGCGCATGGACGCCGCCTCCAGCCTCAGGCCCGGACGAGGAAAGCTCCCCCGTTCGTCGGAACTTCACGTTCGGCGCCCGTCTGATCGCTGAATCTTGAAGGGGGACGGCGCACGGCGTATTGAACGTCGTCATGGCGTCGCCTCCGCTCGTCTTTAACCGCGCCCTAAGACGCAAACGTCGCGAACGCGCCGCGCGGTCGTTTCCCGAGCATGATTTTCTCCACCGCCGCGTGATCGCCGACATCGTCGATCGGCTGGAGACGGCCGCGCGCGACTTTCCGCGCGCCGCTTTTCTTGGCGCCGGTGACTTGACCAATGAGCTGACCGAAAAATGCGGCGTTGGCTGGGCTGCTTCTTTCGATGAGGCTGTGGGCCGTCTGCCGGGATCCGGTCCGCGCGCCGCGATGGACGAGGAATGGCTGGCGCTCGCGCCGACGTCGCTCGATCTCATCGTCAGCGTCCTGTCCCTGCACGCCGTGAACGATCTGATCGGCGCGTTGGCGC
This sequence comes from Pseudomonadota bacterium, assembly GCA_039819085.1. Taxonomy (GTDB): domain Bacteria; phylum Pseudomonadota; class Alphaproteobacteria; order Caulobacterales; family Parvularculaceae; genus MED-G105. The sequence goes on along the minus strand of JBCBSQ010000003.1, from coordinate 94,265 downwards.
AGGCGCGCGCGGCGCTGAAACCGGACGGCCTTTTTATCGGCGCGCTCTTTGGCGGCGACACGCTTAGCGAGTTGCGCGCGGCGCTTTATGGCGCGGAGATCGACGTTGAAGGCGGCGCGGCGCCGCGCGTCGCGCCGTTCGCGCACGTGAAGGATCTCGGCGGCGCCCTGCAGCGAGCCGGGTTTGCCCTGCCGGTCGCGGACGTGGACGAGATCAGCGTGACCTATGGCGATCCAATGCGCTTGTTTGCGGATCTGCGTGGACTTGGCGAGACGCACGCGCCCTATGATCGCCCGCCGCCGCTTCGCCGGGAAACTGTCGCGAAGATGGCGTCGGTATTGTCCGAGCGAGGAGGAACCGTGCGCTTCGACGTTATCACGCTTACGGGCTGGGCCCCGGCCCCGAGCCAGCAAAAGCCTTTGCGCCCCGGCAGCGCCAAAGCGTCTCTCGCAGGGGCGGTTCTGAAAGACTTCGGAACGGGGCCTAGGGGATCGGACCGCTAGCCCTCAATGAGCGCCGAGGAGACGTCGTCGAAAATCCGGCCGCTCTCGTCGGCAAAGTTTCGAATGCTGACGACAACGACGAGAAAGATCAGTGCGACGATTAACGAATACTCAATCGCCGTTGAGCCTTTGCAATCACGCGCTGCGCTGCCGCACGCCGATTGGACGAGCTTCAGGAAGTGACCGGAGTGTCGCCAAAAAGGCATGATCAAAGAAGGTCTCTTAAGTGCGCCGCGAGCGGGCGATCGGCGGGCGCAAGGTCGAACTCAAGCAGCCTGTCGGGCCGCGCCCATTTCAGCGCCGCCGCTTCGACCGGCCGGGGGGTCCCGTTCCACTTTCTGCAAATGAAAAGTGGCATAAGGAGGTGAACGGCCCCTGACGGTTCTGACGCAAATGCAATCGGCGCAAGACACGAAGCGGTAACGTTAATGTCGAGTTCTTCATCGAGTTCGCGCGTCAACGCCGCCTCCGGCGTCTCGCCCGGCTCCAGCTTGCCGCCGGGAAACTCCCAGAGATGCGCGTGTTGTTTCCCCGCCGGCCGCTGCGCCAACAAAACGCGGCCATCGCCGTCCACCAGCGCGCACGCAGCGACCAACAGCAACTCGGTCACAACTCTTCCGTTTCATCTGGATCGTCGTCAACGCGGCGCGCCGGCTCGGCCTGCGACGCCTCGACGGGCGTCAGGGCGCCAGTGGCGAGCGCGGCGGCGGCTTCCGCATCGGCTTCAGGTGGCTCGAAATAGATGACGTCCGCCGCATCAACGATCTCTCGCAGGGCGTTATCGACCGCCTGATCCGCCAAAAACGCGGCGATGCTGTCCGCCACCGTTTCGAAACGGACGGTCGGCGCCGGACGCCGATCCATCACTTCCAGGACATGCCAGCCATGCTGACTGAAAAAGGGCGGCGCCACATCGCCGACGCCAGTGGTGAAGGCGGCCTTCGCAAGCGTCGGCGTCATCATTTGCCGCGTGAAATAGCCAATGTCCCCGCCATTTGCTTTCGTCGATGGGTCAATCGAGAAGTCACGCGCAAGCAACGCGAAATCGACGCCTTGCCGCAGTTGCTCAATCACCCAGTTCGCCTCCGCCTCCGTCTCCACCACAATGTGGCGCGCGCGCACCTCATCGCCGAGACGAACGAGATCTGACTGCGTTTCATACAATCGGCGGACCTGCTCAGGGGACGTCGCGGCATCGATCCTCGACGCCATAAAGGCTGACGCAAGCACACGTTCGCGCGCCAGCGCCAGACGCGTGGAGATTTCCGGATCGCGGCCAAGCCCCGCCTCGTGACCGGCGCGGGCGAGCAGACGCTGTTCGACGAACGACCGCACAAGGCCTCTGTCAAAAGCCTCCCGCGCCGTCAGGTTTTCCCCATCCGAAATAAACTCCGCCGCCGCGAATGACGCCTGAACGTCGCTGAGGCGGATAAAGCGTCCGGCTACGCGGGCGACAATCGGATTGCCCGCTTCTTCCGGCGGCAACACGATGAGCTGCGGATCGCCTGTTTCCGACGCGGCGTTTCGCAGCTCGTCCATAATCCACAGGCTTGCAATAACCGCCGCCGCGCCTGCGCCGGCGGTGTAGGCGCGCCCCGCCGGGCCAGGCAGCCACCGAATGAGGTCCGCGATACTGAGCGCGAGAAAGCCGACGCTCGCCGACGCGACGGACCAGATCGCCTGCGCGCCAATCTTGAAGCCGCGCCACAGGGCCGCGTCGAGTTCGCCAAAAAATGACCAGACCGCTGAAACGACCCGCCACAACAAGCGCGCGCCCCGTTTTGTCGCTCGCGACATGAGCGCCAGCGGCGCGCCGACCGCGCCGCGCCGGAACGTGCCGCCATCCGGCGTTGCGACTGGAGAGCCCGGCGCGGCGGGCTCAGCGGCTGGCAAGCGCGCGGTCACCTGCGGCCATTTGAGCCTCAATGCGCCGAACCGGGGCCGAGATCGCCGACGGGAGCGGCGCGTCTTTTTCGTCTTCGGCTCCGCCAGGCGGTCTTGGGCGGCCCGTTCCTCCGCGTCTGCGAAAGACGCTGAGGCTTGCGGGGCGTGGGTTGGCGGCGAAGGAGCGACGATGCGTCTTCCGGTCGGCGCGGCCGCCTCGTCGCCACGCCGCGCTTTGTCACGCAGCGCCGCGACCGCCGCCGCCGCTGAGCCGGCGGCGCCGTCGGCGAGACCAGAGCCGGTGCGCGCGGCGTCCTGGCTTCCGCGCGCGCTCTGGCCGTCTGGCGTTTCGTCTTCGCTCGTCACGGCGCCCTTCGCGCTCCTCCACGGGCTTTTTCGTCGGTTTTTCCTGACAAAAGACTAGTTTCGCAGGAATTGATCGGTTTTCGACCACCAATACGTCTATCGCCTGGCCAATCTAGCCCGTTTCGCGAGGCCATGCGCGAGCGACGGAGCGGTTCGTTGACTCGCCACGGGCCCCTTACTATCTCCCAACCGCTGAGGAGACCGACGCGCCTCGGTAAGGCGGGGGCTTGAGCGGCGGTCGTCTCCGTTTCCTGACTGGCGACGTTAGCGGGCTGGCGCCTTCGCGCATCCGGAGTTATCTCGGTCGGCGAAGACGGCGCTGCTCAATCGTCGAAGCGTCGCGAGGGCTTGTTGCGCCGAACCGGGCTTCGGCGCTCCGTTAGCCCAGGCGTTCGCTTTCTGGCGACAGTTTCAAAGGATGGACCGGGTTTCATGGCGTTGATGGGCTTTGCGAAAAAGATCTTCGGCTCCTCCACGGATCGACGGCTGAAGCCGATGTGGAAGCGCGTGGAGGCGATCAATGCTCTGGAGGACAGCCTCACGGGCCTCAGCGACGCGGACCTGATCGAACGCACGGAAGAGCTAAAGCGACGCCATGCGGATGGCGAGACGCTTGAAGATCTTATGGTCGACGCCTTCGCCACAGTGCGCGAGGCGGCCAAGCGCGCGCTCGGGCAACGCCACTACGACGTGCAACTCCTCGGCGGGATGGTGCTCCACAAGGGCGCCATCGCGGAGATGAAGACCGGCGAAGGGAAGACCCTGGTCGCCACCCTGCCGGTTTATCTGAACGCCCTCGCCGGCAAGGGCGTTCACGTCGTCACCGTGAATGACTATCTGGCCAGCCGCGACGCGGAGTGGATGGGCCGGGTCTATGAGCGCCTCGGCCTCAAGACCGGCTGCATCGTCCATGGCCTTACCGACATGGAGCGGCGCGAGGCGTATGCGTGCGACATTACGTACGGCACGAACAACGAATTCGGCTTCGACTATCTGCGCGACAACATGAAGTCGTCCGTTGAGGAGATGGTGCAGCGCGGCCATCACTACGCCATCGTCGACGAAGTCGATTCGATCCTCATCGACGAAGCGCGGACCCCGCTGATCATCTCCGGGCCGACGGACGACAAGTCAGAGCTTTACAAGACCGTCGACGGCTTCATTCCCCAATTGTCCGACGACGACTTCGAGATCGACGAAAAGGCGCGCTCCGTCACGCTTACCGAAGAGGGCAATGAGCGCATCGAAGAGCTTCTGAAAGAGGCGGGCCTCCTGCAGGGCGACAGCCTTTACGACGCGGTGAACATTTCCGTCGTCCACCACGTCAATCAGGCGCTGAAAGCTCACAAGACATTCCAGCGCGACAAGGACTATATCGTCCGTGGCGGGAAGGTCGTCATCATTGATGAATTCACCGGCCGGATGATGGACGGGCGTCGCTGGTCGGAGGGCCTGCATCAGGCCGTGGAGGCGAAAGAAAAGGTCGACATCCAGCCGGAAAACCAGACCCTCGCCTCGATCACCTTCCAGAACTATTTCCGCCTCTACGGCAAACTGGCCGGCATGACCGGCACCGCCCTCACCGAAGAGGCTGAGTTCGGCGACATCTACAAGCTCGACGTCTACGAAATGCCAACCAACCGGCCGGTCGCGCGCGATGACATGGACGACGAGCTCTATATGACGGCGGAGGAGAAATACCGCGCCATCGCCGTGCAGATCGCCGAGTGCCACCGCAAGGGCCAGCCCGTGCTCGTCGGCACAGTGTCGATCGAAAAATCGGAGCTTCTGTCCGGCCTCCTCTCCGACAAGAAATTCTGGCGCGACGTCTCCAAGCGCCTCGAAGGCCACGCGGCTGACCTGAAAGACAAGTATGCGGACGAAAAGCAGCGCCTGCTTGACGACGCGGCCTATGTGCGCAGCCTCGCCGACAAGAAAGTCCCGGTGCCGCACAATGTCCTGAACGCCCGATTCCACGAGCAGGAAGCGGAGATTGTCGCCGAGGCCGGCGCGCCAGGCGCCGTCACAATCGCCACCAACATGGCCGGCCGCGGCACCGACATTCAGCTCGGCGGTTCGGTCGATGGCGCGCTGATGGCCTCGCTCAGCGAAGACGACACCGAAGAGACGATCGCGAAGAAGCGCGAAGAGATCGAAGCGAAGATCGCTGACCAGAAAAAAGCCGTTCTCGACGCCGGCGGGCTCTATGTGTTGGCGACGGAGCGTCATGAAAGCCGGCGCATCGACAATCAGCTGCGCGGCCGCTCAGGGCGCCAGGGCGATCCCGGCGGCACGAAATTCTATCTGTCGCTCGAAGACGACCTTATGCGGATTTTCGGCGACGGCATGGAGAAGATGCTGAAGCGCTTCGGCATTCAGCCCGATGAATCGATCGAGCATCCCTGGTTCACCAAGGCCGTCGAGACAGCGCAGAAGAAGGTTGAACAGCGCAATTACGACATCCGCAAGAACGTCCTGAAGTACGACGACGTCGTCAACGATCAGCGCAAGGCGATCTTCGAACAGCGCATCGAGTTCATGTCGTCCGACAAGGTCGACGACATCATCGCCGACATGCGTGACGAACTCATCGACGATATCGTCGCGACTCACATTCCGCCGAAGTCGTATGCGGAGCAGTGGGACGTCGAAGGTCTCGCCAAAGACGCTGAAGAAATCTTCGGCCGCCCCTTCCCTGTGAAGGACTGGGCGTCTGAGGAAGGCGTCGCGGACACTGAAATCGCCGAGCGCCTTGCCGCCGCTGCGAAAGACGCGGCCGCCGCGAAGGCGGCCGAGGTCGGGCCGGACACCATGAGGCGCCTCGAAAAAGCGATCCTTCTGCACGTGCTCGACACAAACTGGCGCGAACACCTGCAGCAGCTCGACCAGTTACGGTCGGTCGTCTGGATGCGCGGCCACGCCCAACGCGACCCCGTCAATGAGTTCAAGACGGAAGCCTTCGCCCTCTTTGAGAGCTTGCTCGACGGCCTCCGCCGGGACGTCGTGCGGATGCTGATGCAAGTGCAGGTGCGCCGCGCCGAAGACGCGATCCCCGAGCCGCGCGACGTGCCAATGACCGAAACTCACGTCAATCCGACGACCGGCGAGAACGAAATGGCCGAAGCGCCGGGCGGCGCCTCCCTGCGCAAGGTCGCGCCCGCCGCCGGCCTCGCCTCCATGTCGGCGGCCAACAGGGCGCAGCGCGTTGACCCCAACGATCCCTCGACCTGGGGCATCACGCCGCGAAACGCGCCGTGTCCCTGCGGCTCTGGCAAGAAATACAAATACTGCCACGGCGCGCTCGCCGTTGTGGAAAAAACATCCTGACACTGATAAACCGCAACGAGGCTCGTCCCCTCCGCGCTCGTATTGGAATAGATCATGGCGTTCAATGTCGCAGTCGTCGGCGCCACAGGCGTCGTCGGCCAGGAAATTCTGACCATCCTCGCCGAGCGGCTGTTCCCGACCGAAAAGGTCGTCGCCCTCGCGTCGCGCAATTCCATTGGGCGCGAGGTGTCGTTCGGCGATCAGGACCTCAAATGCGAAGACCTGGAGCAGTTTGATTTCTCAAGCGTCGACATCGCGCTGTTCGCCGCGGGCTCTTCAGTGGCGAAGGAATGGGCGCCGAAGGCCGCAGCGGCCGGCGCGGTCGTCATCGACAATTCCTCTCTCTTCCGTATGGAAATGAACGTGCCACTCGTCGTGCCGGAGGTCAACGCGGCGGCTGTCGACGGCTACAAGGCGCGGAACATCATCGCCAATCCGAACTGCTCCACCGCTCAGCTCGTCGTCGCGCTGAAGCCCCTCCACGAGCGCGCCAGGATCCGCCGCGTCGTCGTCTCGACCTACCAGTCGACGTCAGGCGCGGGCCGCGACGCCATGGACGAACTCTTCACCCAGACAAAGGGGATTTTCGTCAACGATACGCCGAACCCGACGCAATTCACCAAGCAGATCGCCTTCAACGTCATCCCCCACATCGACGTCTTCATGGAGGACGGCGCGACGAAAGAAGAGTGGAAGATGACGGCGGAGACGAAGAAGATACTCGATCCAAAGATCAAGCTCTTCGCCACATGCGTCCGGGTGCCGACTTTCGTCGGCCACGCCGAAGCGGTTTCGGTGGAGCTCGAAGAGCCCCTCGAAGCGGATGAAGCGCGCGAGCTGTTGCGGGAATCGCCGGGACTTATGGTCGTCGACAAGCTCGAGGACGGCGGATATGTCACGCCCGTCGAATGCGTCGGCGAATTCGCGACCTTCGTCAGCCGAATACGAAGCGATCCGACCGTGGAGAACGGCCTCGCCTTCTGGTGCGTTTCGGACAATCTGCGCAAGGGCGCGGCGCTGAACGCGGTGCAGATCGCCGAAACGCTCGTCAATCGCGGACACCTGACCGCGTAAGGCGGTCAGAATGGAACGCGCCGCAAGAAACGGGTCGCGTGCGGAAACCGCCTTCGCGAAAATTCGCCAGCGGGGCTCAACGTCAAACAAGGGGATTCGTTGGTGGCCGAGCGAACGATCGATACGCCTGAAACCCCGTCCGCCTCGACGCCGAGCCCCACGGCGGAAAACGGCCTCAGCCCGGAGGCGCGCTTCGGCTTCATTTGCGCGCTCCTCGCCTATACGATCTGGGGCGGGTTTCCGATTTACATAAAGCTCCTTGAGACCGTCGATCCGCTGGAGGTCGTCAGTCAGCGGATCGCCTGGTCTGTGCCATTTGGCGCGCTCATCATTTCGCTGCGCAAGCAATGGCGCGAGACGATTGCGGCGGCGATGTCCGCAAAGACGCTGTTGCTCCTCGGCGCGTCCGCCACCGTCATTTCAGTTAACTGGTTCTTCTATGTCTGGGCGGTCGCGAACGAACGCGTTCTGGAGGCGAGCCTCGGCTACTACATCAATCCGTTGATGTTCGTTGCGGCGGGGGTGTTGGTGCTGGGCGAAACGCTGACGCGCGCGCAATGGGTCGGAATCGGGCTCGCAACGGCGGGCGTATTTGTCCTGACCGTCGGCGCCGGCGTCTTCCCCTGGGTCGCGTTCATTCTGGCGCTCGCTTTCACGGCGTACGGGTATATTCGCAAGCAAACGCCTGTCGGCGCGACGCCAGGCCTCTTTATCGAGACAACCCTTCTCGCGCCCGTCGCGATCGGACTGCTCATCTGGCTTTCTGGCCATGGCGGACTGACGTTCGGCGCGGAAGGAACGCGCATGGACGTGCTTCTCGCGCTCTCAGGTCCGATGACCGTCCTGCCACTGACCTTGTTCGCGCTGGGCGCACGGCGGCTGAAACTCTCCACGATCGGGTTCATTCAGTATATCGGCCCGACGGGCCAGTTCATTCTCGGCCTCTATTATGGCGAGCCGTTCACCCTCGCTCATGGGATCTGCTTCGGGCTCATCTGGATCGGCCTCGCCATCACGAGCATCGATGCGCTTCGCGACCGGCCGAAGACCGTCAACGCCGGCCCGTCAACGCCGCCGCCCGCGCTTAAGACGGATCGAGTCGCTTCAGAGTCCCCGAAAAGCTCATAAGCGCGCGATCGCCAGAGCGGATGACGCCGCGGGAGAAGAGAAGGCTCTTCCCGGTCTTCAGGGCGTCGCCCTCCGCATAGATGAATTCGCCCAGCTGGCCCGGCGCCAGAAATTCCGTGTTCAATGTAACGGTGACGGCGCGAAACGGACCGATCTCGCGCCGGCAGATGTCCCACAGCGACATGTCGGCAAGCGTCGCCAGGCAGCCGCCATGGACGATGCCGCCAAGGTTCAAATGGCGCTTTTCCGCAACGAACCCGACGCCGGGCGCGTCTCCTTCGCGAAAGTAGTACGGGCCGGCGACGCCGGAGAACGTGTCGCTGCGCGGAACAGCTTTCCACCCGGCCGGAACGGCCGCTGGCGTGTCTTCAATTCTAGCTTCAGCCATGCCTCGCGCGATAGCAGATGCTGCGCTGCGGCGCCAGCCGCGCGTCGCCGCGCCAGCGTGTGTGCGGGCGCCGATTGAAATCGCGGCCGGCCGGCGGCAGGCTCCGCGTCATGACCAGCATGCCAACGCCCCGCCGCCTCGCCGTTTCGTCCCACGAGGGCGAAGAAATCACGCTCTCCTTATACGAAGCCGGCGCCGGCGAAGGCCGCCCGACCGTCGTCCTCGTTCATGGCTGGCCGGAGCTCGCCTATTCCTGGAAGAACCAGATCAATCCGCTGGCGGACGCCGGCTATCACGTCATCGCGCCGGACCTCAGGGGCTTTGGCGGCTCCGACAATCCGAAGGAAAAAGAGCGCTACACGATCCATCACATGGTCGGCGATTTGCGCGGCCTGCTTGACGCTTGCGGCGTCGACAAGGCGGTCTTCGTCGGCCATGACTGGGGCGGGTTCCTCGTCTGGCCGATGGCGCAGCTGAACCCGACCCGCGTCGCCGGCGTCATCGGCGTGTGCACCCCGCACAAGGCGCCGCCGCCGGTACCACCGCTGCAAATCCTCGAAAAGCGCTTTACCGCCAATCACTATTTCATCCGTTTCCAGCCGGTCGGGCCGGCGGAGGAGAAATTTACGGGGCATGAGGAGAAATTCTTCCGGATGATGTTCCGGGGTCCCGCGCCACGGGCGATCTGGCCGAAACTTGTTCCCGGCGTCTATGACATCTTCTCGATGTTTGATCGGTTCACAGACTCCCACGGCGCGCAGCTTGTCCTGCCGCCGGAGGAATTGGCCGTGTACGTCGACGCCTACAAGAAATCCGGCTTTCACGGCGGGATCAATCTCTACCGCAATGTCGACGGCAATTATCACCTGATGAAGGACGTCGATCCGGTTGTGCCGCATCCTGCGTTCATGATCTCGGCGGAGCTTGATCTTTTTCTGCCGCCCGAGACCACCGAAGGCATGGAGGAGATCGTCCCCAATCTCGACCGCGCAATGATTGAAGGGTGCGGCCACTGGGTGATGTGGGAGAGGCCGGACGAGCTGAACCAGCTGATGATCGACTGGCTGGGGCGGCAGTTCCCGGCCTGAGGCCGACGGCGGCCAATCGCTGGTTGGCGCCCGTTTTCACGGTTCCACCGGCCCTCATCCTGACGGCGATTGGATGGGGACCAATCGCGCATGAGCGATGCGTCTCGAAGGATGGTTGAAAGCTCGAACAAACCGCCATCCTTCGAGACGCGCGAGCTTCGCCCGCGCTCCTCAGGATGAGGGACGTAGGGTGCGCCTCATTTAGCAGCGCTCCGGCCCATCACCGCTTGCGAAAGAATTTTTTCATCGAACGCCTTAACGCCAAGCGCCATGCGGCCTGCGGCGCGCTGTTTCAAAAACTTATCGAACACCCTTGCGGCCCGCTTATCATCCCCTCCGTCGGCGGCGCATTTCCGCCGGCGGGCTCTTTGACAAGTTGGAATTTTTCGCGGCCGGTTTCAAAGCGTGTTGCGTCCAATGCCCCTCAGTCGCCGTCATCCCGGCGCCGTCATCCCGACCGACCATGAGGGAGAGCCGGGATCTCGCCCAAATAGGAAGAGATCCCGGATAACGCCTCCTCACCCTGAGCTTGTCGAAGGGGGCGTTTCCGGGATGACAGGGACAACAGTGATCCAGGTTAGCCGCTACACCTTCTAGAGCATTTCGCGTTCCTTCGGAATCGCTCAAGGGTTCTAGATTGGTGGTTTGCCGCGCTTCTTTTGCGGATAACCGCACACACTTATCCGCGAAGCGCTCTAGAGGCCCGCGTAGAGCGCCTCGATCAGCCGAACGGCGCGTGGGTCGCCCACGAGGTAGGGCGACATCTTGTTCATGACGTACGCCGCAGTGAGTCCCTGCGCCGGGTCAATAACGACGCAAGATCCGCCGAAACCGGCGTGTCCAAAAGCTGTCTCGCTGGGGCCGAAATGGCCATTTCGGTTACGCATCAGGCCCGCGGCCCAGGCGAGGTCGAACGGCAGGACGAGGTCCGACCCTTCGATGCGTACACGGAGCGCGGCCTCCACCGCCTCCGGCGGCAATGCGTCCTCGGCTTCCCGGCTCGCGAGCGGCTGCAACAGGCGGGCGAGGCCGTCCGCCGTGGCGTGCATGTTAGACGCAGGTATCTCCGCCGCCATCCAGTCCTCACGCGCGACGCGCGCCGGCGCTGACCAGGGCTTCAGAAAGGCGAGCTCTTTATACTCGGTCAGCGGCCCGAGATCAGGCGCGCGCGGCGGCTTCGGCATGTAGGCGGTCCAGTCGGCGGCCTCAGGCTTAAGGCCGCAGTGAACGTCGATCCCGCGCGCCATGAACTCGTCTTCATAGAGCGTTTCGCCCACCGTGCGTCCCGTCGCGCGCCGCAGAACTTCGCCGACGATAAAACCATACGTCTGCGGATGGTATCCGTTCGCTGAACCCGGCGGCCACAGCGGCGCCATGGCGGCGATCCGGCCGCAGATCCCGTCCCAGTCGAGCCATGTCTCAGGCGGCATTTCCTCGCGAAATCCGCAAAGCCCGCCCTGATGGGACATCGCCTGCCCGAGCGTGATCGCATCCTTGCCGTTCGCCGCGAACCCGGGCCAGACGTCGCTGACTGGCCCCTCGTAATCGAGGCCGCCCGCCGCCACGGCGCGCGCGACCAAAAGCGCCAGCGCGGCCTTGCCCGTCGAATAGACGCAGGCTAGCGTCTCATCCGTCCACGGTGTTTCCTTCTTCTTGTCCGACCAGCCGCCGAAGACGTCGACGATCTTCTCGCCATGGCGGTAGGCGACGAAACGCGCGCCAAGCTCCTCGCCCGCCTCGAAATTCGCTTCAAACGCCTCACCAACATCGGCGAAGCGCGCGGTGGAACGGAAGCTGAAGGGCGTCGGTCCGCTCATTGCTGCGCCTGAAGCATCTGCTGAAGGCGCCATTCGAGGCTGTCGAGCCGGTCCTGGCCGAAAAAGGGCTCTTCATTCAGCACCATCAGCGGCACGCCCCAGTGGTGTTTCATCTGCGCCGTTTCGTTCTCGGCGAGCATCCGCTCAACCTCGTCCCGATTTTCATCCGCCCACCGCGCAAGCGCGTCGATGTCAAAGCCCGCCGCCGCGGCGGCGTCTTTCAGGATATCGCCTTCGTGCCAGTTCTCAACGCCGGTCCAAACGGGCCGGGCGATCGCCTGCGCAAGCGCCAGTCCCCGCCCCTCGGTCGCTTCTGCGGCGAACCCCAAATCCATCAGGCGGTGGATGTAAGGCTGTTCGGCCGCCACCTCACCGGTTTCGAGGTCCATGACGATCGGGTCCGGCCGCGGCGACGCGATCGCAACGCCAAGCCGCTGCCCCTCCCGGAAGACGTCCTTGAACAGATAAGGCAGCCATTGCGGGCGCGCCTGCTTGAAGAAACCGTCCTCGCGCAGCGCCAGAGGCCGCACGAACCGCATCGCCATCTTCACCGGATAGCCTGCTTCAATTGCGGCGAGCCTGTCGACAGCGAGCCAGGAATAAGGGCTGCGGAAGGACCAGAACACATCGATCGTCAGCGCGTCCGTCACCGGCACAGGCTCACCCTCCAATCTCGCACTCGCCAGAAAATATCTCTCCTGCGCCCCACCCGCCATACGAAAACGGCCCCTCTTCACAGAGGGGCCGCTGCAACTGCATCAGATAGGTGTTTGCGCCGGTGAGCTTATTTTTTCGCGTCCGCCCAGATCTGACGATACGAGAAGTAGAGCAGCCCGCAGAGAATAATCAGATAGCCGACTGTCATAACGCCGAGCTTCTTGCGCGCCTCGAGCTTCGGCTCGGACGCCCACATCAAAAACTCGGTGACGTCCTTGGCGTACTGTTCAACCGTTTCCGGCGTTTCCTCATCGGCGTAGTCGACAATGCCGTCGGACAGCGGCGGCGCCATGGCGAGAACGCCGCCATAGGGAACTTCGACCCCTTCAGCCGCGTGACCTTCTTCATCCAGATACTCAGGCTTCAGAAGCTGGGTCATGTCGCCTGGAAAATAAGGATTGTAGTTCTGGCCGGCAGGCACCACTACGCTCGCCGGCGGGTCTTCATACCCGGTCAGGAGACTGTAGACGTAAGCCGGCCCGTGATGACGGGCCTTGGTCATCAAGGACAGGTCAGGCGGCAGCGCGCCGCCATTCGCCAGACGCGCAATCTGCTCATTGTCGTAAGGCTTCGGAAACGGATCCGCCGGCAGGCCGGCCCGCATCGGGATGTCCCCGAAATCGTCCGGTTCGCCAGGATACTGATACTCCGCCGCAATCGCCTTAACGATCGGATTGTCGGTTGGATTGCTGCAATCAATCCCTTCGCCGACGCCCTCAGGGCACTCAGCGAGGTAGAAGGGCCCGCCCTTCTGGCCGAGGTTCCGGAACGACAGCTGCTCCATGGAGTGGCAACTGGAGCAAATCGTCCGGTAGACCTGATAGCCGCGCTGCAGGGCATCCTTGTCATATGCGCCGAAGACGCCCTCGAAATGGAAATGAGGGTGCTTCAGCTCTTTGGTTTCGCCGCCCGCCGCCAGAGCGCCGGCGGCCAGGAGGGACGCCCCTGCGCCGACGACAATCGCGCAAACGCGTTTCACGATGCTCATTATCATCCGTCTCCGTCGTTTATTCAGCGGGCTGCGCAACTGCGCCGCCGCTTGCGTCCGTCGCCTCAACCTTCTTCAACACCGACTCCGAGATTGATTTCGGCATTGCGGACGGCGTCTCCATGGTTCCGAGAAGCGGCAGAATGACCAGGAAGTAAGCGAAATAGTAGATCGTCGTAATCCGCGCCCAGAGCACATAGACGCCTTCCGCCGGCTGACCGCCAAGCCATCCGAGCGCCAGGCAGCACACAACGAAAATGGCGAACCACAGCTTCGCGATCGGACGATACCGCATCGAGCGCACCTTCGACGTGTCAAGCCAGGGGAGCACGAACAACACGAGGATCGAGCCGAACATCAACAAGACGCCGCCGAGCTTGTCGGGAACCGCGCGCAAAATTCCGTAGAACGGCAGGAAGTACCATTCAGGCACAATATGCGCCGGCGTCGAAAGCGGGTTCGCTTCGATGTAATTGTCCGGGTGCCCGAGCGAGTTCGGGAGGAAGAACACAAACGCCGCAAACAGCAACAGGAACACTGCGATCGCGAACCCGTCCTTCACCGTGTAATACGGATGGAACGGAACAGTGTCCTTCTCCACTTCCTTCACGTTCACGCCGGTCGGATTGTTGTTTCCGCTGGTGTGGAAGCCCCAGATATGGAGCGCAACAACGCCGAAGATCGCGAACGGCAAGAGATAGTGGAGCGAGAAGAAACGGTTCAGGGTCGGGTTGCCGACAGCCGGACCGCCGAGCAGGAGCGTCTGGATCGGATCGCCAATCACCGGGAACGCTGTGAAGAAGCCGGTGATTACCGTCGCGCCCCAGAACGACATCTGCCCCCATGGAAGCACGTAGCCCATAAACGCCGTCGCCATCATCAGAAGGAAGATCACGACGCCGAGGATCCACGTGACCTCGCGAGGCTCCTTGTATGAGCCGTAATACAGTCCACGGAACATGTGGATGTAAACGGCGAGGAAGAACATCGACGCGCCGTTGGCGTGCACGTACCGCATCAGCCAGCCATAGTTCACGTCACGCATAATGTGTTCGACGCTGTCGAAGGCGTAGTCCACATGCGGCGTATAGTGCATGGCGAGAATGACGCCCGACAGGATCTGGATCACCAGGCAGACGGCGAGGATCGCTCCGAACGTCCACCAATAGTTCAGGTTCTTCGGGGTTGGAAAATCCATAAAGTCCGCAGTCATGCGAACGATCGGCAGGCGCGAATCCAGCCATTTTTCGATGCCGGTCTGCGGCTCGTATGTCGACTCGTGGCTCATGGGTCCCTCTCGTTAGCCGATCTTGATCTGTGTGTCGGACAGAAACTGATATGGCGGAACCGGAAGGTTTTCCGGCGCCGGTCCTTTGCGAATGCGGCCCGCCGCGTCGTAGTGGGAGCCATGGCAAGGGCAGAACCAGCCATTGTAGTCGCCCTTCACTTCACCCTGCGCCGTGCCGAGCGGAATACAGCCGAGATGGGTGCACACGCCGACCAGCACCAACCATTCCGGCCGCGCTTCCCCGTCGGAGGACGTCGCGCGCGCATTGTCAGTGGCTTCGGCCTTGCCAAGGTTTGCGTTCCGGGCGTTCTTGTCTTTAAGCGCCGACAGCGGGGTCTCTTCCGCTTCGAGAATCTCAGCCTCGGTGCGACGGCGGATGAAGACGGGCTTGCCCTGCCACATCACCTTGATGGCCTGGCCAACTTCGATCGCGGACAGGTCGACCTCCTTTGTCGACAGCGCAAGAACGCTCGCGTCCGGGTTCATCTGGTGCACCAGCGGCACAACCACGACGGCCGCGCCCGCCGCCGCAGTCGCGCCGGCCATAATGTGGATAAAGTCGCGGCGGGTCGGCTCTTCGGACGCGTCGCCGGCTGCCTGTTCTGTTTCGCTCGCAGCGCTCATTCTTGTCTTCCTCTGCTATCGCGGCGGAATGTCGAGTGGGCAGCCCACTACCACAACCACGCCGTCGCGCTATGCGCCTCAGTGACGCTGGCGGTCTTGTCCGACACCGCTTATTTATCGAGGCGCATAAGCGAAAACGGCTTTCGCTTCAATCGGGTTACGATCATCGCTGCGCGCGCGGTTTCAACCTGTGCGGCTACGCCGCGGATAATTCATCCGTCGCGCGCTCCGGCGTCGGCTGGCGCGCGAGCTCTGCGATTTGCGCCCTTTCGCGGGCGCGCCGCCGGTTCGACCATTTCCCCTGCGCGCTGGGGGGCTGAAATGACCACCCTTGTTAGCGGAAGACGACCTGACGCCGATGCGGCTTGTTCTTTACCAACCGGAAATCGCCGAAAACGCCGGGGCGGCGACTCGCGCGGCCGCTTGCTTCGGCGCTGAGCTACACATCATCGAGCCTTGCGGGTTCCCCCTGAACTCACGCCGCTTCGCGCGCGTCGCGATGGATTACGGGCTCATGGCCCCGCCAATCGTCCATGCCGACTGGACGGCTTTTCTAGCGGCCACGGATCAAACAGGCCGGCGCGTGCTTTTGACGACAAAGGCGGACGCGTCGATCTGGAACGCGCCCTTGGAGAACGACGACTATGTGATTCTGGGCCGAGAGAGCGCCGGCGCGCCGGCGGATGTCCATTCACGCGTGGATATGCGCGTGCGCATTCCCCTGGCGGTAGGGGCGCGGTCTTTGAACGTCTCCGTCGCTGGCGCGGTTGCGTTGGCGGAATATGCGCGACGCGCCGCTGTCTCCTCCTAGCCCCGCGTTTAAGGGCCCCGCGCGGGAAGCTGTCACGCGGTTCACCTCTCAAGACGCCGCACGGTACAAAAAGCCGCTTCCGAAAACCGTCTGCGATTATCCGTCGGCTTTTGGCCCAAGCCCGCTAAAACGACTGGGCGTCAAGTTCGCTTGACGCAGAAGAATTGCGAGGACGACGCGGATGAACGATATTGACGACCGGAAGACCCGCGCTTCGACTTGGTTTCGAAGCCTTCAGCAACAACTCATGGCCGCGTTCGAGCGCCTCGAAGACGCCGCGGGGCCGCTTTACGCGGATATGCCGCCGGGCCGGTTTGAAGAGACCGCCTGGAAACGCGGCGACGGCTCCCGCGACGAAGGCGGCGGCGTCATGGGCCTGCTGCACGGGCGGACCTTCGAAAAGGCGGGCGTCCATTTCTCTGAAGTGCAAGGTGAATTCTCCGAGGAGTTCCGCGGCCAGATCCCGGGCGCGGCCGAGGACCCGCGTTTCTGGGCGTGCGGCGTGTCGCTGATCGCTCATACGCGCAATCCCCATGCGCCGGCGGCGCACATGAACACCCGAATGATTGTGACGACCAAGAGCTGGTTCGGCGGCGGCGGCGACCTGAATCCGATGCATCCGGCTTATCGCACGCGCGCCCATGAAGACACGGTGGCCTTTCATGACGCGTACAAAGCAACCTGCGCTAAACACGACGCAAGTTACTATGACGAGTTCAGCGCGTGGTGCGATCGGTACTTTCACCTTGCGCACCGCGACGAGCCGCGCGGCGTCGGCGGCATCTTCTACGATCGGCTGGACAGCGGCGACTGGGAACGGGATTTCGCGTTCACCCAGGACGTCGGCAGATGCTTTCTGGAAGCGTACCCGGCGCTGGTCGCGAAGCGCATGGACCAGAGCTGGTCGGAAGATGATCGCGAGAAACAGCTAGTCCAGCGAGGTCGATACGCGGAGTACAATCTTCTCTATGACCGAGGAACGACGTTCGGCCTTAAGACCGGCGGCAATGTCGACTCAATTCTGTCGTCCCTGCCCCCGCTGGCGCGGTGGCCGTGATGCGCGCGCCATCCGGATCAAATAGCGCGCGACCCATTCCTGCACGCGACTGGCCCGAACGCGACTGACCGAAAAACCCGGTTGGATAAAAAAAACGCGCGCTCAAGGCCGCCCCACCTGGCCTTGAGCGCGCGCACCGCCCCCCGTTGTTCCTCGCGCACCGACCAGCGTCTCAACATCCGACGCGGAAAGCGCAAAAAACAGGCGATCTGACCCCCAGCCTCGTTATTCGCCCCGCATCCCGGCGAGGCCGGAAATAAGAGTAAGCAGTCCACCGCCGCCGGCGACGTAGGAGCCCCATTGAACCCCCTCGAGCCCAGCGTCGCCGCTCATCTGGCTAAACACGAAAAACGCGATCGCCGCCACGACCACAACCCCCGCCAGGCTGGTCACGAGGCTCGTGATGCGGCCAACAAACGGAATGAGGCCAATCACGCCAAGCGCGGCGGCCGTCGCCGATACAAACACCGCGGCGAAGATTGCGAAGCCTTTCCTGCCGCCCTGCGGCTCACACTCGCCAGAAATGGAAAAATTCCGCCCGACCCAACAGTCGACGGTGTTTCCGACGTATTTGTGGCCGGTGTAGGTTTGCGTATTTTCGCCAAACTCGCCGCTGACGACGGTCTCACTGAAAATCGGCGCGAACAACAGAGCTGCCAACACAGCCAGCGGTAGAAGAATTCTGATCATGCCAACCCCCGTCGACCCCTAGAACCACGATAACCTTCTCTTAACCATAGCGCCGGCCGGCGCCAAGCGGCGGACCGGCAACACTTTGATGAATCATTCACGACAATTTGACCGACGCGGCCATTGCGCAACGGGTAAGGCTTGCGCTGGACGAGGTTTCGTTCGCGACGCCCCCTCGCCTTCGGCGGCGCAGCGCAAAAAGGCCAATCCAAAAGGCGGCTCGAAAATGAATGAAGTAGCCTAATGACCACATCTCACTCTCGGAACGGTCCGGCTTTCCGCATCGCTGCGATCCAGGCGGCGCCGGTTCTCTTCGACAAAGCCGCATCGACAGAGAAAGCCTGCGCCCTGATCCGCGAGGCGGGCGCAGGCGGCGCGAGGTTCGCGGCGTTCGGCGAATCCTGGCTCCCTGGCTATCCTTTCTGGGTTGAGGGCGGCGTTCAGGACCTCACCTGGGAAGCGAGCGCGGAATACATCGAAAACGCGATCGTGCTCGGCGGCCCTGAGACCGATGCGCTCTGCGCCGCGGCGAAAGAAGCGGGCGTTGACGTCGTCATCGGCGTCGCGGAGCGCGATCCCCACACGGATGGTTCGGTCTATTGCGCCGCGCTCACCATCGGATCGGAAGGCCGGATCCTTGGGCGGCATCGAAAACTGAAACCGACCCACGCCGAGCGCATCATCTGGTCAGACGGCGACGCGGCGGGACTGATCGCGCATGAGCGCGGTTATGGCCGCATCAGCGCGCTCAATTGCTGGGAACATCAGATGCTGCTCCCCGGCTACGCGCTCATCGCCCAGGGAACGCAGGTCCACGCCGCACTTTGGCCGGGCTGGGAGAAAACACCGCGCCCGGAGGAATATTGCTGGGCGCGTCAGCTTGTGCTTTCGCGTGCGTTTGCGAGCCAGGCGGCCGCCTATGTCGTTTGCGCCGCCGGCGTACGGCGCGCGTCGGATATTCCAGAGCGGTGGCGGCCGCTCGGCGAATGGGAGCATACGGGCCAGTCGGCCATCATTGACCCGCGCGGAGAGATCATCGCCGGTCCGCTTGAGGGCGAAGGCGTGCTTTATGCGGACGCCTCACCCGGCGTGATCCGCGCCGCGAAGGCGGCGTGCGACGTCGCCGGGCACTATTCGCGTCCTGACGTTTTCCGCTTCGAGGTGGATCGCCGGCCAGCCGGCGCGCGCGCGAGATTCATTGACCCGTCGTCCAATCCCGATTCAGAAGACGATGGTCCAGCGGACAGCCCCTAAAGCGCCCCGACCCTCGCGAGGATAGCGTCAAAGCGCCTCAAACGCGCCGCCCAACTGTATTCCTCGACCATGAGCCTGCGGCCAGCGGCGGCGAGCGCGGACGCCTCATCCGCGTTACTCAGAAGACGGACGACAGCTTCAGCAAACGCCACCGGCGTTGCCGCCGACCGATAATGCTCCCCCGGCGCAACGGCGAGCCCTTCAGCAGCCGCTGGCGTCGCCACCACCGGCCTTTCAGCCGCCATCGCCTCCATGACCTTGTTCTGAAGACCGCGCGCGATCCGCATCGGCGCAATGGCGACGCGCGCTCTTTCGAGATACGGCCTCACATCCGGGACGCGACCGGTCACACAAACGCCGTCACGCCCGTCGAGGGCGGTCACCTCCACCGCAGGGCGCGCGCCGACGATCGCCAATGTGGCGTCCGGCGCCTTTGCGCGCACCCGCGGCCAGACGCGCTCAGCAAACCATAGCGCCGCATCGACATTCGCGCGATAGTCCATCGCGCCGGTGAAGACGACGTCGCCGCCATCACGCGCAGCCGCCGTCGCGCCCGGAACGAAGTAGTCAGCATCCACCCCATTGCTCACCCAGTCGACCTCCCCGCCGACGCCGGGCAGGCCGGCGAGCAGTTTCGCTTCGGCCGGGCTCGCCGCAAAGGCGGCGTCCGCTTCGTTGATGATATCCGCCTCAGCCAAGGCCAGTTGGTCCGCCTCTCGCGCATAAACCGCGTTCATCGGAAACCGCCTTTCCTTCGCGTAAGCGCGCCATTTTTCGCTGTCGGCGTCACAGAGATCTACGATCCGCGGGGCGCCGCCATTGCGGCCGCGGCGGCCGCCGCGCCCGAGGGCGAGGTATTGGGCGGTGGTTGACGAGAAAGCGACTTCCACCGCGAGCGGACGAGCGCGCGCATCTTCGACCGCGCGGCGAAGTCGGGCGTCGCGATAGTACGGCATCGACAAAGGCTCGCCCGTCAGAAATCCAGAAGCGCTGCGAACCGTCGCCGCGCGCCGGTTAAGAGGGACAAGCGCAACGCTCGCCGCTTCGGCTTCCAGAAACGCTTTATGCTGAAAATCGTCAGGGTCATCGACAAATGCGCAAAGCCGCACGTCAAAATGCGCCTTTAGCCGTTGAAAAAGCCGCCACGATCGGATCTTGTCGCCCTTGTCCGGTGGATAGGGAATGCGGTGCGCCACAAAAAGGGCTTCGCGGCGGCCGCTCATTCGAACGCCGCCTTACGCCAATTCACGGGCGATGACCGGTCCAAGCGCATTCGCCAGAGGCAGCGGCAGCCGCCGCCAGGCGTTCGTCAATAGGCGGAACTTCGGGTTGCTGGGGTTTAGGTTCGGCGTCTCCTTCGCCTCGACAAGCGCATACCGATACGTAATCGGCTCAGCGTCAAAGCCCCAGCTCCTTTTATAGTCCGCATGGGGAGAGCCGACCTTGGACCGACCGAAGTCAAACTGCGCGAGACCTCGCTGGCGCGCCTCCCGCATTATCGAAAAGTAGCCGAAGTCCGCCGCTTTCACTTCACGCGCTTTCGGCGTTACGCCGGCGTAGTAGGGCATGATCCGATCACGGTAGATGAAGCTGCAAAGCGAGAACGCCGGTTCGCCGTCCGCTTCGACAATCGAGAAGATCACCTTGTCGTCAAACGCGTCGGCGAACGCCTGGACGAACCGCTTCGGAAAGACCGGCGTGCCAAGGTTCCGCAAGGATATCGCATACAATTCGTAAAACGCGTCGACCGAGGCGTCATGCCGCGCGATCAGGCGGCCCGCCTCCGCCATCTTCAGCCCTTTTCTGATTTCCGCCCGCCGTTTGCGCGGGACAGCTTTCAGCTCCGCATCATCGTCCTCGGCGAGCGGCCGCGCATAAGACGCATAGGCTCCTTCCTTCGAGGTCCAACCGTCCGCCGCAACGGCGCTGCGAAGCTCAACATACCGGACATTCCGCGCCCGCCCCTCCGCGACCGCCTGCGCGCACAGCGCCTCGCGCGCCGCCGCATCTGACGACAACACCCCGCCGCCGACGGAAAAAGCCGTCGACACAAGCGAGCGTCCGAAAAGTCGTCCGCGCACATCGATCATTGACAGCGCGCCGACGATTTGGCCGCCGCGGCGCGCCGCGAATGTCACTGGCTCATAGCCATAGACGCGGGCGACCGCGTCCGTCCAAGCCGGTTGGTGGAACAGGGACGCATCCGGATGATCAGTGATGAATGCGCACAGGTCGGGGTCCCGCAAATCGGCCCGGACGACCTCAACCCGGCCAATCTCGGGCGGCGCGCCGCCTACCGGCGCCGCCTCAATCGCAGAGGATATGCGCGCGGGCGCGCTCACGCCGCGGCCGATCTTTCATCGCGGGAGGTGAACCCGAGCGCGGCGTCCAATCGCCCCCAACTCGCGCCGGCGAGCAACGCCTCATCGCTCAAGAGCCGTTCGAGCTTGCCCTCCATCGCGTCAAGATTGAGGTAGTGGCGAAGTTTCGACTTAACCGATGCGCCCGTGATGCGAGGCTGCTTCGGGTCAATCTCCCAGGGATGAAAATAGAATATGACGGGCCCGTTCAATTGGCTGGCGGCTCTAGCGATTAGCCTTCGCGACGCAGCGTATGGCGCTGCGCGAAACCAGCCGCCTCCGGCCGCGCTTATCCGCCTTCCGAAGACGCCCGCGGTCGCCACAGGCGCCTCCACCAGCCCAGCGGCCTGGTGCGGCGTCCTCGGAGCATTCGGATCGCCATAGTGATCGTGAACAATCGGATGGCTGCTTGAGGAGTAAAGGTGCCCCGTTTCGCCGAGGATCTGATGCGCCCAGGGCGTACGCGCATCGATCGAAAAGCCAGGCGCGCGGTAGCCGATGACGCGAGCGCCCGTGGCGTCTTCGAGAATTCCCTTCGCCCTGGCGACATCGTCGCGGAAGCGTTCCGGAGACTGATCGAACACCTTGGCGTGATCATAGCCGTGGCTCGCCAATTCATGGCCGCGCGCCACGATTTCCCGAATCAGCCCAGGCTCTCGCTCGGCGATCCAGCCTAGCGCAAAGAAGGTCGCTTTAGTTCCCGTACGATCAAAAAGATCGAGCGCTCGCCGGGTCGCCTCCCCGACGCGCGGCGCAAATCCGTCCCATGACGACCGCGAAATGACCCCTGAGAACGCCCAGACCTGGAAATAGTCCTCGACGTCAACCGACATCGCGAGCCGACGCGACCTTGCCGGCGGGGCCGAGGGCGCGTCAACGCCAGGCATCGCGGATCTCCGTCAGGAGACTTTCCGCCCGGTCGAGCCTTTCTGAAATCTGCGCCTCGGTCTTTCGGCGCGTTTGCTCCGCGCTCGTCAGCTTACGGCGCAGACGTGATATATGATCATGCGCCGTCTGCAGATCAGCCTTTGTCGCGGACACTGTCTTGGCCAGCGCTTCGCGCCAGCGGCGCGCCTTTTCTTCAGATGTCGGATCATCACCGCCTACGCCCTCGACAAGAGCGCGCTCTTCGCTATCGAGACCCGCCTCGTCGCGTTCGGCGGTGGTGACGACGGATGGTTCGAACAAGTCGCCTTCATCCGGATGCGGTTCGGTACGGTCTTGATCGCCGTCAGACGTCCCGTCCGGGTCGGGGGTCGGCTCCGTGTCGGGCGCCGCAGGCGCAACGCGCGCGCGTTCTTCTTTGATGGCGCTCGCGACCTCGCTGAGCGTGGCGCTCTTGCGCTTCGGCTCCTCCTCTTTGGATTTTTTCGCGCGCACACGATCGAGTACGCTCGCAGGCGCGTCCTCAACCATGCTTGGGATTTCCGGTGTATTCATTGCGAGCTCCGACGCCTTCGATGAGGCGGCTTCGTCTGAGGCGGAGACTTCTTCTCCGCCGTCCGATGATGTGAACGACGTGTCTTCACTGGCGCGCCGTTTCGATTCGCCGCCAAGGCCGATCGCGGCCGCAGCGCCCGCAATCGCCCGGCCGATCGGCGAACTTGGCGTACCCGCTTGTGTTGGAGCGCCCTCTTCCCCAGGTGCGACGTCATCGGGTTCAGAGGACTTCGCCTCAGTATCCTGAGAAACGGCGTCGTCAGCACCCGGCGTTTCCCCTCTTGTTTCTACGTCTACTTTGGGGGCGTCGTCGGGAGCGGATGCAGGCGCAATGTCAGCCGTCTGTTCGTCAGGAGCGGCCGTCGCCTCGACATGTTCAACGCCAACGGCGTCCTCGAAGAGGTCGCCATCGTCGACTTCATCGGATCCCGACGCATCTTCCATGGACGGCGTCTGCGGCGCGCTTTCGGCGCGCGAGGCTTCATTCGGCGCATCGAGATCGTCGAAAGAGAAAGGGTCGGCGTCAGTGTCTTCCGGAGCGACATTGGCTTCGCCGCCTGCCTTGTCGGGCGACAGCGTCGTTCCCGCGGCGAGGAGGCTCATGGGCGCGGGCTCGCCGGCCTTGTCCTGCGGCAGGTCGTGTCCATTCGCCATCATGGGTTCGTCGGACGCTTCGTCGCTCGTCGTGGCCGGCGGGGGCGCCAGGGCGGGCGTCGCGCCCACGTCCTCATCCGCAATGTCGTCAATGACGACGCGCGCGACGTCAGCCGTCACATGCCGAACGCCTTCGATTGAGCAATAAAGAAGGACGCGATTGAAAAGCTTGTTGATGCGCCGTGGCACGCCGCCCGTGGCGTCGAACACGAGTTCATAGGCGGCATCATCGATCTTCGGATCGCCCGCCCATCCGACGACTGACAATCTGTGCTCGACGTACGCTTTGACATCGTCTCTTGACAGCGGCTCAAGGTGATACGAAGCGATGACCCGCTGACGCAGCTGCTCCATTCCGTCCGCAGCGATGAGCGGTCGGAAGTCCGGCTGCGCAATCAAAAATACCTGGAAAAGCGGGGTGCCGTCATAGTCGAGATTCGACAGAACCCTTAGCTCCTCAAGCGTCTCAACCGGAAGGTTTTGGGCTTCATCCACGATGAGAAGCACACGCCGCCCGCGGTTCATCTGATCAAAGAGGAAGTCCTCAAACGCTTCGATCTCTGCGGTCGGTCCATCGCCCGCAGGTTCAATGCGAAACGCGGACAGAATGTGCGCCACGAGTTCATTGGGCGGCAGGTTCGGCGTGATCAGATCAGCGGCCACCACGTTCGTCTGGTCGATCTGGTCCATGAGATGCGTGATCAACATGGACTTGCCGGCCCCGATTTCACCGGTGATGACGATGAACCCGTCGCCTTGACGCAATCCGTAGTGAAGATAGGCCATCGCCTTGTTGTGGCTCTTGCTGCCGAAGAAGAACCGCGGGTCGGGCGTCAGCTTGAAGGGTTCGCCGGAAAAACCAAAATGCTCTTGATACATATCGCTAAAAATCCAGAATGATCCCGGCTTGAACGAAGTTTTCTTCGAACTCAAGGATCGACTGCTCGGAGAAACGCTGCGTTCTCGCATACTCGCCAAAGGCCGCGACGTTCTTGAAGATCTGGTAGCGCGCGCCAATCCGTCCACCGACGGTGTCGGTGGTGCCATTGACCGCGGCGAACGCCGTGCAGCCATCAACGGCGTTGACGCCAGGCGTCGTCACATCGATGCCGAAGAAGCCTGGTTCGGCGATGCACTGGTCGAGATCGACGCTCGTGTCCGCGAAACGATAGAAGACGTTTGCGTAAACGCTCGCCCGACGCGAAAGACGATGGTCAACATTTACGCCGCCGCCAATCGTTTCGATGACCCTGAAGTTAAAGTCGTCGTTTGCGTAAAAGGTGTTCAGGTTGAACTGCGTTCTGTCAAAGGACGCGATAAGGGACGCATTGTAGATTTCCGAAGCGCCGACGCCGATCGTCTGGAAAACGCGGAACTGATTTCCAAAGGCGTTCGCTGAGCGGATCACGCCCGTCGGCGCGATCCCTTCGTCCGACAGCCGCAATTGCTCTGCGAAATCGAGGACGCTGCGCTGAGTATTCGTGAAGCTGGAATTCACGTTTTGAGCGCGAGTGATGAATTGCCGGGTGCCGCCGGCCGTGAACCGCACACGCGGCGAAATCGTGTAGCTGAACTGGGCGTTGATATAGTCGTCGCCGAACCGTTCCCCATACTGAAGAAGGAGATCGGTTCGACGGCTCGGCCGGTACCGGAAACCGGCGAGCCAGTTCAATCCGGACAAATCGTCAGTCGGAATCAAGGCTTCCGGCGCGTCAGAGCGCACTTCATCGACGCCGAGCGATCCTGTAAGCGCGAACTTCGGCGTCAACGCGTATTCAGCTTCGCCAATGATCGAGCCCTGCTCATACTCGAACTCGGGCGCAAAACGCGAGCCGCTCTCGTCCGTGCGCGCGCCGTAAGCGGTCAACCGTAGGGTCAGATCGCCCAACCGATCGCCCGTATCATAAACGCCAATCAGCTCCTGGGATTGAGAATCGTTCAGGAGGTCGGCGAGGTTGCCGTCCCCGACGAAGATCTGACTGAAGCGGTAACGCACTTCCGCCGTCGAACCATCATCGAACTGACGATTGAGATAGGGACTGAGCGCGAAGGAATGAACGTTGACCTGCTGATTGCGGGCCGCGTTGATATTCGGAGAGAACCTGGCGTTGTCTCCGACAAGCTGCCGCGACGTCGATCCACTGACATCGAAGTAAAAAAGATTCTCAGCAAGCGTCGCAGTGCCGACGCCGGCGATTTGCTGGTTGACGTTCACGTCATCGGAATCAGTCAGATAGGAAACGTCGAGGTCGCCCTGGATGAGGCCGGTGAACCGCTTGGTGGAGTAAATCGCGTTGCCGCTGATGAGATTGGAGACGAAGTACTCGTCTTGCTCAAACCCGTCCGGCGCAAGATTGATGTTGCTTGAATAGGCGGCCCTCGGGCTGACGCTGGCGGCGTAACCCAGATATTCGGTCTTGAAGGTCAAGGTCGGTTCAAGATTGCCGATGACGCCGGGGCCGCCGAACTGTTGCGCGGCGACCGGCGCGATCTGCGGGACGGACGCCAGCGCGGCGGCGGCGAGCGCGTGGGCGGCGCAAATATGGCGGCGCGGCGCAATCTCATGCGTACCCGTACTAAGTCTGGCGAAAACCATGGTCTGCATCCCTTCGGCGCGCGCTCAATCCGAGCGCGGTCGCTCCTCTTCAGACGCGGCCCCGCCCCCCGGGGCCCGCGTATAATACTCACCATAAGATCCGTAGTGCGCGCCGCCGCCGGGAACCAGACACCGGTTCAGGACGAGGCTCACGCTCGGATTAGCCTCCAGTAACTCATCAAGCGCCATCGCAACCGCTTGCTGCGGCGTTGCGTCCGCCTGCACCACGAACAGGACTTCATCGGCGTGGCGAGCGAGCGCGAACGCTTCAGTTGTCGCGAGCATAGGCGGCGCGTCGACAATGATAAGACGATCCGGCGCGGCGGCCGAGGCGCGCGCAAAGAAAGCGCGCGCGTCATCGGACGCAAAAAGGTCCGCCGCAGGTCCGCGCGTCGCGCCTTCGCCCAGTATGGCCAGCGGCGCCTGACGCGCGCGCCAGGCCAGCGACGCCACCGAGAGTTTGGGGTCCGCAAGGCGGTCAACGAAGCCCGGCCCTTCGGGCAAGTCGAAATAGCTTCGCACCTTTGGCTTCAGCGCGTCGCCGTCGATCAAGAGCACGGACGCTTTTTCCTCGAGGGCGAGGCTCAGGGCGAGATTGACCGACGTGAACGTCTTGCCTTCGCCGGGCCGAGTGGAGGTGACCACAATGACATTGCGGCTCCGCCCCGCGCCCCGCGTTCCGCGCCGTGCGCCGCCATGCAGAAGGCCGATGCGCTTCAGAAGCGCCCGCTTAATCGCGCGCAGCTCCAGCACATGCGCGCGCCCAAAGCCGTCCGGCGTGAAAGCGCCGCGCGCTGCGAGCGCCTCAAAGTCGAGATCGAACTGCGGGCCCGCCGCGGCGGCGCTCGGCCGCTGCGGACGTTCGGGCCCTGACGGCCCGTCGGAGACCACTCGTTCGATCAGTCCCATTCCTAAACACCCTCAGGATCGGCGGCGCCCATCGAATAGGCGCTTTCGTCCGCCGATGCAGATTGCGCGCCGCTCACAGAAGTGGCGGGCAGTTTGAAGACCGACAGATAGACATAAGCGCCGCATAGGACCACCAACGCGGCCATGGCGACGCCGAGCCGCGCCAGGTCGCTAATACGACGCGCCTTAACCACGTCAGAGCTCACTTCGCTGAGCGCGCCGAGAACCGGCAGGCCGAACGCCTTCTCCAGTTCGCCGGTTTGCGTAAACGACCGCTCGAAGAATGTGATTCCAAAAGCGGCCGCGGCGCCCGCCCCCAGGGCGACGACGAACGCGCCGACAATCAGAATCAGCCTTGGCGGCGACACCGGCTTAATCGCCGTCTGAGGCCGCTCATAAACATGGTACTCCACGCCAGCCCCGCCAGCAGACAAGCTCTCCGTTAGGTTCAATCGTTCGCTTCTCGCCAGCAACTGCTCATAGCTTTCGCGTATCTGATCATAATCGCGCTGGATTCGCTGCAGCTCCGCGTGGGCCGCCGGCGCCTGCCCAACGGTGAAAGCGAGTTTTTCGCGCTCGGCGAGGAGCTCCTGTTCGCGCTCCTCCAGCGTCGCCAGAAGATCCTCCGCCGCGCGCAGCTCGTTTTCGAGCCGGCGATACTCCGGGTTCAACGGCAAGGCGCCGGAGCCAGCGCGCAATTCAGCGATCCGCGCCTGCACGTTTTGGATATCCGGGTGCGTGTCCTTGTACTGGCTACGCAACGCCGCAAGTTCGACAAGCAGCGCGTCTAGCTGCGAGCCGGAGCTCGTCCGCGGCGTCGTCGAGATGATGTTCCGAAGGCTGCGCAACCGACGCTTGGCGAGCGAGATTTCCTCCGACGCGCGAGCGATTTCCGTTTCAACCAGGTTACGCCTCAACGCGCGCCCCTCCACCACCGCGAGTTCTTCAGCGTTTGCGCGACGGAATTCAGCAATCTCGCGATCTTTCTCCGTCAAGCGCGCGTCATAGCTCTCGATTTCCCGGCGCAACCGACGACGCGCGTCCTCGCTTTCCGTAAGGCTCGCCCCAATGTCCTGCTCGATCAGCATATTGACGACCTGGTCGACGACGTCGCGCGCGATCGTCGGATCGCCGAATCGATAGCTGATGACGAAGTACATCTCCTGTGTGCTGTCGATGCGGATTGAGTCGGCCACCCAGTCGGTCATCGACTGCAACGCCGCCTCACGCGCGAGCGCCGACCCGCCGCCCAAAAGATCGCGCAGGCCAGTACCGAAAATGATCTTCTCGATGTTTGGGCGGGTCAAAAGCTGACGGCGCATGACTTCCACCCGCCGTTCATAATTCGGCCGGGCGGTGACGCCGCTCAACACCGGATCGAGGATCGTTTCAGTCTGGACAAAAACCACCGCGCGCGACTCAAACTTGTCGGGGATGAGCCAGATCAGGAACCAGATCGCCAACGCGACCAGCCAGGCGACGCCTGCGACAATCCAGCGACGGCGCCACAGGCCTAGACCGTAGCGCACAGCCGGCTGGGGTATGCTCGACAGGTCGAACACCAGGTCTCCTTTCCAAGAAGGCGGCGGGGGTCGCGTAGAGGCCGCTTTCTTTCCGCGCGGGAAGCCCGCGCGCATTATCGATCATGGTCTCTCGGACCGCTCGCGGCGGCGCCCCGCCGCCGCTCTAGAACAGGCTTTCCGGGATCAGAATAACGTCGCCCGGCAGCACCGCCACGTTCGCCGAAATGTTGCCCTTGCGAAGAAGATCGTCGAGCTTGAGGCGATATGACTTGCGGTCTTCGCCATTGCCGCGGATCAGGATCGCTTTGTTGCCAGCCGCGAACTCCGTCAGCCCGCCGACCGACACCATCACGTCAAGCACCGTCATGCCGGACGAATAGGGCAGCGCCACCGGCTGTTGCGCCTCACCGAGCACGCGCACTTGCTGATCCGGCGTGGACGTGAAGTCAGAGACGATGACCGTAACCTGAGGCGTCTTTACGTAGCGGCGCAGACGTTTTTCCAGGTCCGACGCCAGGGTGGTCGGGGTCTTCCCGGCCGCCACCATGTCTTCAACCAGTGGCGTGGAAATGCGGCCATCCGGACGGACCGTCACGTTGGTGGACAGTTCCGGCGCGCGCCAGACGAAGACCTCGAGCTTGTCCAGCGGTCCGATGAGATACTCCGGCGCCGTTTCCGCCGCGTCTTCGAGCGTCGCCGAAGAGGCGCGAAGTTCATCGGCGTCAAGGACGTTCCCGGACGCGCACGCAGCGAGGAAAGCGGCTGCGATAGCGCTCAAGATAGTTTGAAGTTTCATAGCTAAGCCCTTCATTTCCTTACAATAACGTCCGCATTGGACGTCGATCGCCGAAGCAACTGGCTACCCCGCCAGTAGGAGATGGCGCGGCGGCGCCGCGCCTTAGCCGCCGCAGATCAATGCGGTCCCCTTTCGCCGCCGGAACGACATACACCACAACCCTTATCCGCGGTCATCAAGCCTCGACATTTCCCTCTTGGGACGAGTCTCACCGGGCGTCGCCGCCTGATTTTCCTTCGCCTCGTCTGGTTCGACCGCCTTTTCAGGAGATCCCGCAGTGAATTCACCGTCATGCGTTGAGCCAGTCGGCTTGTCGCCGGCCGGCCGCGCGCCTGGCGACGGCGTACGGTAACCCAAAGGCGTTACTTTTGTTTTCAGCCGGCCGCGGTCGACCGACTGCGCTGCTTTCCGACGGGTTTCGTCGACATGATTGAGCAGGGCGCGGGCCGCGGCCTCCCGACCGAGACGTTGCATCGCCGCGAGGTATCCATCGGCCGCCCCGCCAGCGTCCGCTTCGACGCTGTCTCCCAAAGCGGCGCGAAAGGCGCGAGCCGCCGCTTCATCATCACCGGCGCGGGCGAATGCGCGCCCGGCCGCCGCCGCGCCGCCTTTTGCCGCGCTCGCCTGCAATTGCGCCGCGAAACGTCGAAGATCGCCTGTTCGCCCGGCTAGCGCCAAAAGGTCCGCATATCGATCCGCATGAACGGGATTCGTGACGATTTCCGCTTCGACCTCCGAGAGCGCGATTGACGCGGCGGCGACGTCTCCTTGCGACTGAAGCGCGGCGGCGAGGGCGAGATGCGCGTCAATGTCGCTCGCGCGCGCCTGCGCAATCGATCTGAGAGGCTCAATCACTGCGCGCTCCTCGCCGGCGTCGCGAGCCGCCGACCACAAGGACGTCGCCAGGCCCGCGATCATTGGCGCCTGATCCGCGGCTTGCTCCAACAGGGAGTAGGCAATCTTCGCGTCACCTCGGCGCCGCGCACGCTCGCCGGCGAGGGCCGTTGGCAGCGCTGCGTCGATGGCGCCGGCGCGCAAGCCTGGCGGGGCCGCAACGCCAGCGGGTTCCGCCCCATCCTCCAGCGTCGCCAATGCGATCGCCATCGCAACGTCATCAGCATTGAGGAGCGCATCAAGCGCGCCGTTGGCGCCGGGCCCCAAAAGAAAATCGAGGCCGGTGACAAGAAACGCCGCTCCCGGACGATCCGAAACGCCAGAGGCGGAGAAGCGCGGACTTAGCGCGTCAGGGTCTTGCGCGTCAGGGCCTTGGGCATCAGGGCCTGGCGCGTCGGCGGCCGCGGCGATGAGCGCAAACGCCTGTTCGTGTTCGCCCCGTCTGCGCGCCAACGCCAGTCGTCGAAACGACGCGAGGCGGCGCGCGCCGACCGCCTCCAGTTGCGCAAGCGCCAATTCGATTTCGTCGCGGTAGCTTACGTCATCACGCGCTTCGCGGGCGGCGGCGGTGAGAATTTTCAGATCCAACGCCACCCAGTCCTTTGGCGCGCGCCGCAGCGTCGCGTCGACAATCTGCGAGGCGAGCGCAAGATCGCCTGCGCCCAACCGCGCAACGGCCCGGAGCAACTCGCCTCGAGGCGCCTCGTCGAGCGGGCCGGCAATCGCGTCGAACGCTTCGGCCGCCCCGCCATAGTCTCCCCGGCGCAAGCGAATAAGCCCCTGAAGCCGACGCGCGTCGACATCAATTTCGCCGACAGCGCCCGAGTTTGGGCGGTCCAGAATAGCCGCCTCCCCCTCGCTAAGGCGGCCCTGACGGATCAAAACCTCCGCACCCAGCGCTTTCACGCGGCTCGGCGGCGCGCCCGCTTCACCGGCGCGACGCGCCGCGCTGGACGCCAGATCGAACGCATTCGAATCAAGCGCCACACGCGCGCGCAGTAGCCAGGCCTCGGCGGCGACTTGCGGCGCGCCGCCCATTGCGATCCGCAGCCGTTCGACCACGCTCTCACGTCTCGTAGGATCAAGGCGGTAATCGATTCTGGCGAGCGCGAGCGCGGCGTGGGTTCTGTACAGACCTTCCAGCAGCGCCCCAGCCCTCGTCCGCGCCTCGTCATACCGGTTTGCGCGAAAATCCGCTTCCAGACGCAGCGCCTCGCGCGCGGGGTCTGTAAGGAATGACGCACGCGGATCGTCAGCAAGCTCGACTAGCTGTTCATACTCGCCAGCGGCGATAAGCGCCTCTGCTAGGGCGTATGCGGAGCGCTCACTCGGACGGGCCTCGAAGGCCGCGCGCCGCGTCAGCGCCGCTAAGCGCCGGGCCGCTAGGGCCTCATCAGTCGCTTTGCCGGTCGACGCGCCCGCCTCGGGCGCACCCGCTTCGCCAATTTCGATGCGCTCACAGGCGATCCAATGGATGGCCGAGCCAACCGCAAGGAGCCCCACCATCCCGACGGCGGCGGACCGCAACGGCTTGTCACGGAGAGCACGCCAAGACCGTAAGCGTAACGCCTTCAGCATCGGAATGACCGCCGATAAAGGCATGTCGGCCGTCCTCTCTTGCGCCGCCCCTTATGCGCCGCCGCCTAAATGCGCCACGCTCGTCCGCCGCTTTGTCTCGGGCCGCGCCCAGCCGGAGCCGATCATCGCCTTCGAAGAGCCGTCGCGCTTCTACGGAAGGCGGCCCCCAGACCAACTCAGACAACAATTGGCGCGCGCTAAATCGCGTGGAGCTCAACGGTTTTCCATCTCACCGAAGACGCGGAGAAGGTCAGCGGCTGCCGACGCCGAACAGGGCGACGCGGAACGTCATCAAAACAATCTTTATGTCCATCAATAGGTTGTAGTTCTTAAGATAGTACAGGTCGAAGCGATGCTTTTCCATCGCGTCCTCCACCGACGCGCCGTAGCTGCACTTCACCTGCGCCCATCCGGTGATGCCCGGCTTGACCATATGGCGCATGTCATAGTGCGGGATTTGCGCATTCAGCACCTCAACGAACTCCGGCCGTTCCGGCCGCGGGCCCACAAAACTCATATCGCCGGCCAGCACATTGAAGGCTTGAGGAATCTCGTCGATGCGCAAATGCCTGATAAGCCGCCCGATGCGCGTAACACGGGGATCCTTCTCAGAGGCCCACTGCGCGCCGTCGCGCTCCGCATCCTGACGCATGGACCGGAACTTGACGATTTGGAACGTCCGACCGCCTGCGCCGACCCGCGTCTGCCGATAGAAGACAGGCCCGGGCGTTTCCAGAGCGATCGCGATGGCGACGATCAGGCAAATCGGCGACGCCAAAATCAGCAGCGCGCTCGCCAGCGAGATGTCCGCAAGGCGCTTGGCGCCCGCCGCCAGGGGCGTTTCGACCTTCTTCCAATGCGCAAAGACGTCCGCCGGCGCGAATGCGCGCAAGTCGACCTTGCCATCAGTCCGCCGTTTACGTCCCGCCGGCGCGGCCTGGCCAGGCTGCGATGCGCCGTACGCCAATGCGCCTGCAAAAGCGAATGCGCCGCCGACGGCGGTTGGCAACATCACTTCCATACCGCATTCCCCTGATCGACGTCTGACGCCGACATCATTTCCGGGTGTCTTCATTCCGCTCATAACCGCATGGTTGAGCAGGAATCGTGCCGACACTTCAGATTCATCATCAATGCGGGAATGCATTCTAGATTTCCGTCCATCTGGCCAGAAAAATTAACAAACAGAAAACAGATACACGTAAGCCGGGAGTATCACCCGATAGACATAATTATCAGTTGTTGGTTCCGACGCACGTTAGCCTAGCTTTGACCGCAATCTCGCCACAATACGACGGCGCGCGCGCTTACCTAGGTTTAACGGCGAAATAGGATGTCTATTGAGCGGCGACGGCGGCGATCGCGCGCCATCTTAACCACGTTTCGGCGCGACAGCCGACGATAAAGCGCCGCATCCGACAGGGAGCGACAATCCAGCGATGCGCGTTTTGACCGTAACGACGCTCTACCCGAATGCGGCGGCGCCGACCCATGGCGTCTTCGTTGAGAACCGAATGGCCGACTTTCAGGCGAGGACAGGCGCCGAGGTCCGGGTCATTGCGCCAGTCCCCTGGTTTCCGTTCGACCATGTTGTTTTTGGGCGTTACGCGACGTTCGCGCGAGCGCCCGCTCAGGAAACGCGACGCGGCGTGAAGGTCAGCCATCCGCGATACGCAATTCCGCCAAAAGTCGGCATGACTTACGCAGCGAGCGCGCTCGAGCGCGCGATCCGCAAAGCCGTTCGAGACATGATCGATCAGGGCGATGACTTCGACGTCATCGACGCGCATTATCTGTATCCGGATGGCGTCGCGGCCGCGCGCGTCGCCGCCGAACTGGGCAAACCGCTCATCCTCACCGCCCGCGGGTCCGACGTCACCCAACTGCCGTCTTTTCCCCGACAACGGGGCATGATCCTTTCGGCCATTGGCGTTGCTGACACTGTCATTTGCGTCGCGCAGGCGCTGAAGGACGAACTTGTCCGCCTCGGCGCGCCAGCGGAGAAAATTCGTGTCTTGCGCAACGGCGTCGACCTCCAGCTTTTTCGACCGCTTGACCGCGACGCGGCGCGCGCCGCCCTTGGCGCAAATGGCCCGGTCATCGCCAGCGTCGGCCACTTGGTCGAACGCAAAGGCCACGACCTTGTCATCGACGCCGTCGCCCTTCTTCCGAACGCAACCCTTCTTGTCGTCGGCGACGGACCCGAGCGATCGTCGCTGGAGGAACGCGCAAGAGATAAAGGCGTCGCGGACCGCGTCAGATTTCTTGGCGCGCGCGCCCATGAGGCTCTCCCCGAGATCTACACGGCGGCGGACGCCCTCGCCCTCGGCTCCACGCGCGAAGGATGGCCGAACGTTCTGCTCGAAGCCATGGCGTGCGGCGCGCCGGCGGTCGCAGCGCCGGTCTGGGGGTGTGGCGAGGTCATCGCCGAGGAAGCCGCCGGTCGTCTTGCTTCGGAGCGCTCGCCGGCGGCGTTCGCTGAGGCGTTGAATGAAACGCTCAAGCCGGGCTGGGATCGCTCGGCGACCAGATCCTATGCGGAGCAATTCTCATGGCGCGAGACGTCAGAGGGACTTCGCGACGTCTTCAGCGCCGCCATCGAAAGATCCGCTCGCGCCAGGCTCGTATCGCAACCGCCTTCAGCAAAGCGCGTTCGGATCGCGCCCATGTCGAAACGTCCACGGATGATTGTCACCGTTGATACGGAAGAGGCCTTCGACTGGGCGGAGTTCAGAAGGGACGCGCATTGGATTGCGCCACCGACCGATTTTGATCCGTTTCAGGCAATCTGCCAAAGATACGGCGCGACGCCGCTCTGCTTTCTCTCGCATCCGATCATCACAGATGCTCTGTCATCCGAGTATTTCCGCAATCTGAAGCGAGAGGGACTGGCCGATCTCGGCCTGCATCTGCATCAATGGGCGACGCCGCCGGATCAAACCTTCGAAGGAGAGTTCTACTCCTGGCAGAAAAACCTGCCGCCTCGCGTCCACCTTGAAAAACTGACTGCGCTCGCGACGGCCTTCGAGCGCGCCTTCGGCGAACGGGCGATTTCGCACCGCGCGGGGCGCTATGGCGTTTCAGTCGATTCCTACGTCGACCTCGCCGCGATTGGCGTCCGCCATGACTTCAGTCCGTCGCCAAGCTTCAATTTCAGTCAGCGCGGCGGACCCGATTTTACGACGATGTCGAACCAACCCTTTCCCATAGAGGTCGACGGCGTCAGAACGATCTGGGTGACGCCGGCGTCCGGCGCGCATGGCCGCCGCGGGGGGCCAATTTTCACCGGCGGCGGCGGCGAGCCAGGCTTCCCGAGCGGCGGGCCGAAGCGCGCGCCGATGCTCACCTCGCCGCTTCGCCTGACGCCCGAAGGACCGAGCGTGATGGAGCTGAAAAACCTCGCGAGGCACCTTCTCTCGACCGGCGCGCGGGTGCTCGTCTATTCGCTGCACTCAACGACCTTAACGCCGGGCGGGAACAACTACGCATCAGACCAAAGCGTCGTCGAGCGCGTCCTTTCAACGACAGATGATTTTTTCAAATCGTTCACGGAGGAGCTCGGCGGCGAAATGATCAGCCTGTCCGACTATGACGTGATGTGCGCCGCCGCCGACCGCAGCCGTTAATGGGCCTTTAACGGGGAAAGGCTAAATCTAACCGCGTCATTAAGGAGAAGCCAATGACGCCCGCGGATTTCGCCCGGATCGTGTTTGCTCTTTCATCAGTCATCCTTATGCTGAGCGCAGGAGCGTACCTGATGCAGAGGATGGGCCTTGCGCAAAACGCGCGCGGTCGGCGAAAGAAGCGGCTAAAGCTCGTCGAAACGCTTCAGCTCGACCCGAAAAGGCGGGCGGCGCTCATTCGATGCGACGGCGAGGAGCACCTTGTGATCCTGAACGCGAGCAGCACCACCGTCGTAGCGCGCAATACTGTGCGGGCCGTGCGACAGACGCGTTCCTCCTCACCTGCGGCTAAGCGCCCGGCGCCCTCAGTCGCGCTCAGCATGAACGCGATCAGCAATCCGTTTGCGCAGCGAACGAACAACCCGCCTTCTCTTCCCAGTACGGAAGAAACCGCGCCGGAAGAAAGCGCAACGTTTGGCGACGCTTTTGCGGACATGGAATCAGCGAGAGCGGCCGACGACCAGGCGCCGCCGACCCCAAATCAAGAGAACAGACGACCCGAAGCTCCCGCACAGAGCAACACCAAAGGTGCTTACCCCCAGAGCGCGCTTTTGAAGGCGCGCGAGGCGTTCCTGGCGGCTTATAGAAAAGTGGCTTGACCAGCCTAAAGAAACGCGTCGGGTGATCCTGGAGCAGACTATTTCTTTTTGACGGTCTTTTTTGCCGCGCGTTTCTTTGTTGAACCTTTCCTTGACGGCGAAACCGCTTCTCGCTTCTTCACCGCCGTCTTTTTGGCTTTCGACACAGCATTCGCCGCCCGGCGCGCCGCCGCTTCGAGCGCCAGACCCGTCCACCTTCGCAATTCGTCTTCATCGTCAAAGACTTCGTCAGGCGGCGCAAAGTAGGACATTGCGTGCGCGTCGCCGGCCTTCGTCTCATAAGTGAACATCTGAAGACCAGCGGCTTCGAATTCGCCGCGGGAGTCATCATCCGCCTTTAGCCAGAGATCGTCATCGCCGATAATCGCGAACATTCGTCCGTCGCAGTATACGCCCGCGCCGCCGAACATTTTTCGGACGGATATCTCCCCGAACGGCGCAAAGAGGTCTTTGACGAAGTCGATGTAGCCTGAGGAGACCGCCATATGGGCGGCGATCAGGCGTCCGCCGTCGCGGCGGGCACAATGGTTACGCTTTCCCCGCACCCGCAAGCGTCTGTCTGGTTCGGATTGTTGAAGACGAACCGCTGGGAGAGCTTTTCCGTGACGAAGTCGATTTCCGTGCCAAGCAGGAACAAAATCGCCTTCGGATCGATCAGGATCCTGACGCCGGAGTCCTCAACAACTTCGTCGAGCGGCGCCGCCTCGGTCGCATAGTCCATGGT
This sequence comes from Pseudomonadota bacterium, assembly GCA_039819085.1. GTDB lineage: Bacteria > Pseudomonadota > Alphaproteobacteria > Caulobacterales > Parvularculaceae > MED-G105. Next base: position 57,505 of record JBCBSQ010000003.1, on the reverse strand, counting down.
GTATTCCATGCCTGCGCAACCGCCGTTCTTCACGCCGATCTTGACGCCGATGAAATTTTCTTCGGCGGCCGACATGATCTCCTGCATCCGCGAGGCGGCCGCCTCGGTGAGCGTCACAGCCTTTGGTCTGGGTCGTCTGGGCATTCAAAAACTCGCTCTAATTATCTTTCCACGGATCATAACTTCCGAAGTTCCAGAGGTGGCCCTCCGGGTCCAAACAGCCAAAGTCCCGACCGCCATGCTCTGGGCTTTGCGGGCCATAGACGATCTCGCCGCCCGCCGCCGCGACTCGTTCAGCGAGCCCGTCGACGTCATCGACAACAATATAGGGGCTCTGCGTGGCCCCGCCGAGGGCCTTCGGCGACTTCTGCAGCTTGCCGAAATCGTCGTCGCGCGAGGATCCCAACATGATCATTGCGTCGCCTAGCGTGAGCTGCGCGTGAGCGACCCCGCCGTCCTCGTCCTCAATAACAAGCCGTCGCTCAAAACCGATGGCGTCGCAAAGCCAATCAATCATGCGCGGCGCGTCTTCGTACCGCATGGTTGGGATGATCTTCGCGCGCATTGCTAAGCGCCCCGCTACATCATGCCGAGTTCAAGCTTGGCTTCGTCCGACATCCGGTCCGGCGTCCATGGCGGGTCGAACACCATATTCACCTTCACGTCATCAACGCCGTCAATCCCGCGCACGGACCCTTCGACCCAACCCGGCATCTCGCCCGCCACCGGGCAGCCCGGCGCGGTCAGCGTCATGTCGATCGTCAATAGGCGTTCATCTGACAGGTCGACTTTGTAAATCAGGCCGAGTTCATAAACATCTACCGGGATCTCCGGATCGTAAACGGTCTTCAGGCCTTTCACGACATCGGCCGTGATGCGTTCCAGTTCCGGCTGAGAGATCGCCGCGGCGTCCACGTCGTCCGTCGACGCCGGATCGCCTTGCGGCGACGAAGACGCCGGATCGCCTTGCGGCGACGAAGACGCCGGATCGCCTTGCGGCGACGAAGACGCCGGATCGCCTTGCGGCGACGCAGACGCCTCAGCGCCGTCCGGCGCGCTGGTTGCGACCTCGTCGACCGCCGGCGCCTCGGCCTCCTCCGCCGGCTCCGCCAGGTCCGCACCATCGGGAGCCGCCCTTGACGGGCCGCCGTCAATATCAATCACGTCTCGCACCTTTTCCATCAGTCGTCCCAGCATCTTCTCTAGCCCAATAAATTGTGAGTCTTCACAAGCCCTTCAACAAGGGCGTCTATCTCGCTCTCGTCATTGTAGGCGGCGAAACTCGCGCGGCACGTCGCCGACACGCCAAGACGCTTCATTAGAGGCTGCGCGCAGTGATGCCCGGCCCGCACGGCGATACCCGACCGGTCAACGATCGACGACACGTCATGCGGATGGGCGCCGTCGACATTGAAACAGATGATCGGCGCCTTGCCTGGCGCCCGCCCATAAAGGGTCACAAAGTTCAGGGCGCTGAGAGATGCTACGGCCTTCTCGGCGAGCCGCGCCTCATGCGCCGCGATCGCCTCAACACCCACCTCCATCATCCATTGAAGCGCCGCGCCGAGGCCGATCGCCTCGATGATCGGCGGGGTGCCGGCCTCAAAACGGTGCGGCGGCTCATTGTAGGTGACGCGGTCCTGTTCGACGATATCGATCATCTCGCCGCCGCCGCGAAAAGGCGGCAAAGCGGCGAGCGCGTCTTTCTTGCCGTAAAGAACGCCGATCCCGGAGGGGCCATAAAGCTTGTGGCCAGTCATGACGTAAAAGTCGGCGTCGATCGCCTGGACGTCGACTTTCCCGTGGACCGAGGCCTGACAGCCGTCAAAGAGGATCTTCGCGCCGTGGTCGTGGGCGATCCGGGAAAGCGCGGCCGCGTCCGTCTCAGCGCCCATCACGTTCGACATATGCGAGACCGCAGCAAGCTTTGTCCGGTCACTGAACGCTGCGGCAAACACTTCCGGATCGATCAGTCCGTCATCCGTGACGTCCACCCATTTCAACACGGCGCCATTTCGTTCCCGCAAGAGGTGCCACGGAACAATGTTCGAGTGGTGCTCCATCACCGACAGGACAATTTCATCGCCCTCGCCGATTTGGTTAACGCCGAGCGCATAGGAAACGAGATTAAAAGCGTCCGTGCCGCCGCTCGTGAAGACGATTTCGTCCGTACTGCCGGCATTCAGGAAACGCGCCGCGGTCTTTCGCGCGTCTTCGTAGGCTTCGGTCGCCTCATTCGACAGAAGATGAAGGCCGCGATGCACATTGGCGTAAGAGCGCGTCATCGTCTCGGTCATTTTCTCGATGACGGCGCGCGGCTTTTGCGCGGACGCGGCGTTATCCAGGTACACTAGCCGCTTACCGTAGGCGTCGCGCTCCAGAATCGGGAACTGCGCGCGGATCGCCGCAAGATCATAGAGATCCATCTGCGTTGCCCTTGCCTCGCTCATCGGCCGCGCGCCTCCAGCCAATTCTCGACCATCGCGCGCGCCGCCGGAGCGGCGGCGGCGTCCATATCGTCAAGGATCTCGCCGACAAACGCTTCGATCAGGAGCGCGCGCGCCGAGGCTTCATCCAGCCCACGCTGACGCAGATAGAAGAGCGCGCCATCATCAAGCGCGCCGCATGTGCTGCCATGGGCGCATTCGACATCGTCCGCATAAATCTCAAGCTCGGGCTTGTGATTCGCCTGCGCGCCGTCCGACAAAAGGATCGCGTTCGCCTGCATGTCGGCGTCCGTTCTTTGCCCGGCGCGGTCGACGAAGAATTTGCCCTGGAAGACCGCGCGTCCCCTGCCGTCAGCTACGCCCTTGTGTCGCTGGCGCGTTTCGCAAGCTTCCGCATTATGCGCAACGATCGTCGTAAAATCCGCATGCCGAGAATCGCTGACAAGGGCGGCGGAATCGATCGATGCGGAGGCGCCGTCGCCGTCGAACTTAAGATGCGTCTCAAGCCGCGCGAGCTTACCGCCAAGCGCTACGCTCGACTGACAAAAGCGGGCGTTGGCGCCGAGCGTCGCGGAGGCGAGCCCGACCAAAACCGCCTCTTCCGCCGCATCTTGAATGACCGATCGCGTCAACGACGCGCTCTCATTCAACACAATGCGCGCGCCGACATGATGAAACGAACCGCCGGCAGACTGAATGATCTCCACAATGCGCGCCGAACCGCCGGGCGCCACATGAATGTCGACTGCGTCGCCGTTCCGACCAGCGCCGCCGCGATGGATGATCAGGATTGGCTGCTCAATTTTCCCGGAAACCTCGATCAGAACCGTCTGCGACGCGAACGCGCGACCGAGATCAGAGACGGCGTGGCTTGCGAACGGCTCCGGTGGGCCATCGACGACGCGCGCCGACAAGCCGGCGACGTCATCACCGCCTTCAATTGTCACGTCTTCATTCTCGATCCGGATGATCGCCAGGGCGTCCAGTTCGATCGGCGCGACAGGCGCCGGGCTCTCGCCGCCCGCTTCCGCGAGCGCGCCGCGCAGGTCCGTCCACCGCCAGCCCTCGAGCCGGCGATGCGGCAGGCCCGCGGCGGCGAAAGCGTTCCAGGCCCTCACCGCCTCGTCGGAGCGCCCGCCCTCTGCGAATTCCTTGCGCAAACGCGCCTCATAAGGGCTCGGATTTTTGAACTCCGCCAGCGCCATCACGCCGCCTCGATATATTGATCGTAACCGGACGTTTCGAGCTCGGCGGCGAGCTCCGGGCCGCCCGATTTAACGATCCGGCCGCCGGCGAGCACATGCACCCTGTCCGGACGGATGTGCTCAAGAAGCCGTTGATAGTGGGTGATTACGAGGAACCCGCGGCCCGGCCCGCGCATGGCGTTGACGACATCGCCGACCATTTTCAGGGCGTCAATGTCGAGGCCGGAATCCGTCTCGTCCATGATGCAGAACCGTGGTTCGAAGATCGCCATCTGAAGCATTTCCATGCGCTTCTTCTCGCCGCCGGAAAAGCCGACATTAAAAGGGCGCTTCAGCTTTTCGTCGGTGAGGCCGACGAGCTTCGCTTTTTCGCGGATGAGTTTCAGGAAGTCCGCCGCCGAGACTTCGGCCTCGCCGCGCGCCTTCAGCTGGGCGTTGAGCGCCGTACGGATGAAATTCATCGTGGCGACGCCAGGTATCTCCATCGGATGCTGAAAGGACAGAAAGAGCCCCTTCGCCGCGCGTTCCGACGGGTCAAGCTCCAGCACGTTTTCGCCATCAAGCGTCACGTCGCCATCGGTGACATCGTAGTCATCGCGTCCCGCCACCACATGAGAGAGCGTCGACTTGCCGGCGCCGTTCGGCCCCATCACCGCGTGAACTTCGCCTGCGGGCACTTCAATACTCAGGCCCTTCAGGATCTGCGTATCTTCAACCGACGCATGCAGATTATCGATCTTCAGCATTTCTATTCGCCTCCATGGCCGCGCACGGCCGTGCACTCAATCTCAAGACTCGCGCCGAGCGCGAGCGCCTCGACGCCGAAAGTCGACCGCGCCGGCTTCGGCGACGGCAGCGCCGCGGCGTAGGCTTTGTTCATCTCGCCAAACTCCGACATATCGTCCAGAAAGACCGTACACTTAACAATGTCAGAGAGATCTGAGCCGAGCGATTTCAGCACCGCCTCGTAGTTCTTGAAGATCTGGGTCGTCTCCGCCGCGACGCCGCCTTCGACGAGGCCGCGGCCCGCCGCCCGGTCGACGCCCAGCTGTCCGGCGAGAAAGATCGTGTCGCCCACGACGACGGCCGCCGAAAACGGGTACTTCGGATCAAGGGTCGGATCGACATAGTGAGTGCGGTCGCCGCGCGGCGCCTGGACAGGCGCTTCAACGACCGCCGGCTGCGCGCCTTCGCTGGCTGATTGCGCCGTGGCCGGAATGGCGGCGAGCGCCGCGGCTGCTGCGATCACATACTTCATTTCGCCCCTCCCTTGGGCTCGACAATGACATAGCTCGCTGTCGTGTCGCCGATGTTCTCCGCTTCGTGCCAGGCGACGCCGTCGGAGACCCAGGTCGCGCCAGTTTCGATCTCTTGTTCGCGGGTTCCCGTTTCATCCGTGATGCGCATGGCTCCGCCTTCGACGACATAACCAAAATGCGCCAAGTGATAGTGCTTCTCGTGTCCCTGCCCGGGCGCGAACGTGCACTTGAAGGCCTTCAGTTCCTCCGTTTCCTGAAGGAGCTCGCACGTCTTCTCGCCTTTCCAGCCGGCGTCGAGCGCGTGCGGCAGCACCTCAACGTCCTCCGGCTCGGCGAATTTAATCGCGCCGGAAAAGACAGGCAGCTCCGCCGGGCGCGCCGGCTCGCCGGCGCCGGGCGGCTGGGCGGCCTGAGCAAAAAGCGCAGCGTTCGCAGAGGCGATCATCAAAATCACCCCACACTCCCCTCAAGGCTCACCGAAACAAGCTTCTGCGCCTCGACGGCGAACTCCATCGGCAGCTCCTGCAGAACCTCCTTACAGAAACCATTGACGAGGAGCGCGACAGCCTCTTCTTCGTTGAGGCCGCGCTGCTGACAGTAGAAGAGTTGGTCTTCAGAAAGGCGCGACGTCGTCGCTTCATGCTCCAGAACGGCGCCTGGGTTCGCGCTTTCCACGTAAGGCACTGTGTGTGCGCCGCAATCGCCGCCGATGAGGAGCGAATCGCACTGGGTGAAATTGCGCGCGCCCTTGGCGTTGCGATGCACGCTGACGAGGCCGCGATAGGTGGAGTTCGACACGCCCGCTGAGATACCCTTGGAGATGACGCGCGACTTTGTGTCCTTGCCGAGATGGATCATCTTGGTGCCGGTGTCGGCCTGCTGATGATTATTGGTGATGGCGATGGAGTAGAATTCGCCTTGCGACCCGTCGCCCTTCAAAACGCAGGACGGGTATTTCCACGTCACCGCCGAGCCCGTCTCCACCTGGGTCCAGGAAACCTTCGAGTTCCTGCCGCGGCAGTCGGCGCGCTTCGTCACGAAGTTATAGATGCCGCCGTTTCCGTCCTTATCGCCCGGGTACCAGTTCTGGACGGTGGAGTATTTGATCTCCGCTTCATCCTCGGCGACGAGTTCCACCACCGCCGCATGGAGCTGGTTCTCGTCGCGCATGGGCGCCGTGCAGCCTTCGAGATACGACACATAAGAGCCCGGCGCCGCGACGATCAGCGTGCGCTCGAACTGGCCGGTATTCGCTTCATTGATGCGGAAATAGGTCGAGAGCTCCATCGGGCACCGAACGCCCTCAGGCACATAGACGAACGTGCCGTCGGAGAAGACCGCAGAGTTCAGGGTCGCGAAGAAGTTGTCCGACGTCGGCACGACCGTGCCGAGATACTTTTTCACCAACTCCGGATGCTCGCGCACCGCCTCGGAGATCGACATGAAGATGACGCCGGCTTTCTTCAACTCGTTCTGGAACGTCGTCGCCACGGACACCGAGTCAAACACCGCGTCGACGGCGACTTTGGGCTTATCGGCGGCTTGTCCGGCGTTACGGCCCTCGGCGGCCGAATTGGCCGCGCCTTTAACGCCCAGAAGGACCTCGGCCTCCTTCAGCGGAATGCCGAGCTTCTCAAAATCCGCGAGGATCTCCGGCGGCACATCGTCGATCGACTCATACTTCGCGCCGGCCTTCGGCTCCGCATAATAGTAGTGGTCCTGATAATCGATCTTCGGATAGTCGACCATCGCCCAGGTGGGCTCCTCCATGGTCAGCCAGCGGCGAAACGCGGCGAGCCGCCATTCGAGCAGCCATTCGGGCTCTTCCTTCTTGGCGCTGATGAAGCGGACGGTGTCTTCATTGAGGCCCTTCGGCGCCTTAACGGTCTCAATGTCCGTCGTGAAGCCGTATTTATAGGTCTCAAGCGCCCGCGCCGCGTCGACCGTCGCTTCGTCAATACCGTCCTTGTAAGCCGCTTCAGACATCCGCCTATCCTTCTAGCGCATTGGCCATAATGGCCGTGACGTCCGCGCCCTCTTCGCGGTGGACGCCGATTTCCTGATATTCCGGCGAGGTCATCCACGCCATGAGGTCCGCCTTCGACGGAAACGACATGATGACCAATCGATCGATATCCAACTCGCCGCTCATGACTTGCGCATCAAAGTCAGCGGCGAGCAGCGTACCCTTGAACTTGGCGAAAACGCCCGGAAACCCGGCCGCATACCGATCATACGCTTCGCGGTTCTTGATCTTCACATGCCCAACAAAATAGACGGTCATGCCGCGCCCCTTTCCATTTCCGCCGCATGCGTTTCCATGAGAGCGCCAAGAGCGGCGACATCCTGACCGATCCCGGCGGCGCGAACGCCTTGGGCGGCGCGCCTGATCACTTGCGCAGGCTTCGTCTGAGCCAGCTTCCAGGTGGCGTCGATATGGTCGACTTCCATACGCACCGGGACGATCGACCGCATCAACCGTTCGATATAGGCGGCGTCCGATTTATCGAGCGTCCACGGCCTTTTTCCCGCGATCCGACCTTCATTCGCTTCGGCCAGCCGATCGAGAACGCCTCGCAATTCACCGGCGGGCAATAGGCGCGCGCGACCGCGCAGATGCGCAGCGACATTGTTCCATGTCGGCACCTGGTTTTGATCGAGTTCATACCAATCGGGCGAGACATATGCATCCGGCCCGCTAGCGACGAGCAGCGCGTCGGGTGTCCGCTCAAGCGCGCGGACAACCGGATTTGATCGCATCAGGTGCAGTTCCAGCGATTTTTCATCTGTATCGAGAACGAATGGCGCATGCGCAGTCAAAACGCGGCCCTCAACGCTCACTGACAACGTTCCAAACCCCCGCTCGCGCACGAAACGAAGCGTCGCGGCGTCTTCGCGGTCCCGCCGATATATGGGGTTGGGGTGCATTGCCGCCGGTCCTCGCCTCGCCTTACGCCGCCTCAGCCTTCGCCCGATCATAGGCGGCGGGCCATTCGCGCGCGAAAGCATCGGCGTCGTCCGCGGCCGAGGACCAGCCGAGGGAAATCCGTACGCCGCATTTCGCGTCCGCCTCCTCGCAGCCCATGGCCGAGAGGACATGGCTCGGTTTCGCCTTCCCGGAGGAACACGCCGAGCCTGATGAGATGGCGATCCCGGCGAGATCCATCGACATCAGCTGCGTCTCACCCGTGAAGCCTGGCGCCGTAAGACACAACGTGCCCGGAAGGCGCTCCACGTCCTTACCCCACACGCGCGCGCCGGCGGTCTCCGCCGCGGCCTGCATGGCGTCGCGCATCGCAGCGATTTCGCTCGCCCGCGCAAGACTGTCGGCCGCGAGATCGCAAGCGACGCCAAGCCCGACGATCGCCGGCACATTATGGGTGCCGGCGCGGCGGTTGCTCTCATGCCCGCCGCCGCGCATCACCGGCGCGAGCGGCAGGTTCGGGCCCACAATAAGCGCGCCGACGCCGACCGGCCCGCCGAACTTGTGGCCGGTCATCGCCATGAAGTCAGCGCCCAGCATCACGTAATTCACCGGGATCTTGCCGACCGCCTGCGCAGCGTCGACGAACAATAGTCCGCCTGCGTCATGGACGATGTCAGCGGCCTCACGCACTGGCTGAATAGCGCCGGTCTCGTTGTTGGCGAGCATCAGGCACATCAGGAAAGGCTCGGTTTCTTTCGAAACCGCGGCTTTCAACGCAATAAGGTCAACAAGGCCTTCTGACGTCGCGGGGACAGTCTCCACGGGCAGCCCCGTCGTCGCTGCGTTGCCCGGCACTGCGGCGTGCTCGATCGCTGAGACGAAGATCTTCTTTGCGGTCCCATTCATGGCCGTCCCATGAAGCGCATAGTGGATGGCCTCGGTGCCGCCGCCGGTGAAGATGACGCCGTTAACCGGCGCATTCACAAGCTTGCGAACCTTCTCGCGGGCCTCCTCTACGCGAGCGCGCGCCGCTCTGCCTTCTTCGTGTACGGATGAAGAATTGCCGTCATAGCGCATCGCCTCACACACGGCGTCAATCACTTCCGGACGCAACGGCGAGGTGGCGTTATGGTCAAGGTAATGGCGCGTCATGCATCCAGCTCCGCTAGGTCTTCAGCCGCAAGGCGCGTCTCGGGCTGGCGCGGCGGATTGACCGAAGCCGCTCCAAGAACGCGTCGCGCGACAACGTCTTCAAGGGTGATAGCGTTTAGGAAGATCTCGATCTGGCGGCCGAGTTCATCCCAAAGATCATGGGTGAGGCAGCGAGCGGAGCCTCCGCGACAACCGACGTCGGCCCCGGGCGCGCAGGCCGTCGTCTTAATCTCTTCGTCCACGGCCGCGACAATGTCAGCGATCCGGATTTCATCCGCGGCGCGGGCGAGACCATACCCCCCATTCGCGCCGCGCACGCTCTGCACCAAGCCGGCTCGACGCAGTTTCGACAGGATCTGGTCGAGATAATCCGGAGAAATCGCCTGGCGCACCGCGATCTCCGACGCGGGGATGGACCGCCCGTCGCCGTACGCCGCAATGTCCGACATCGCTTGAACTGCGTATCGTCCTTTGGTGGTCAGTTTCACGCGAAACCGTCTCCTTTTTTGGCCCATCCCATCTTTTGACCCATCCCATCTTTTGATCCATCCCAGCGCGAACAGCCGCCGCACGATGGCGGCGCGCGCCACGGGCAGAGCGACGCGGCCTCGGCGGCGCTCCCGCACCGTGGCGGCAGCTCCCTTCCGCCATGGCTCTCGAGAAGGGTGTTGCGAAATCACGACAGCCGCGCAATTCCCGCCGACGCACCCTCTATATCGTGGTATCCGGCCGCCTTCTCGCTCAACCGCGATGTATTAAACCTGACTGCGGCAGTCAACTTTATTCGCCACCAACCGCTAAAGAATCGGTGATTCGGTGCGAAACGAGTGCTCAAGTACTCGACTCCCGCAGTCACCTATAAGAAGGAATGCCGAGTCGATGCCAGAAGTCGTGTTCGCCGGGCCTGAAGGGCGCCTGGAAGGCCAATATCAAAAAGGCCGTGGGGAAACCCCGCCCATGGCGCTCATTCTGCACCCGCATCCCCTGTTTGGCGGCACGATGAACAACCGCATCTGCTATGAGATGTACAACATGTTCGCCCGCCATGGCTTTTCGGTGCTGCGGTTCAACTTCCGCGGCGTCGGCCGCAGCCAGGGCGAATATGACCAGGGACAGGGCGAACTGGCGGACGCCGCGACCGCGCTTGACTACTTGCAGCAGCTTAACCCGAACGCGCCTTTCGCCTGGGTCGGCGGGTTTTCGTTCGGCTCCTGGATCGGCATGCAGCTGCTGATGCGCCGGCCTGAGATCGTCGGCTTCATCTGCGCGTCCACGGCGGCAAATCTCTACGACTTCACGTTCCTCGCGCCCTGCCCGTCCTCAGGCGTGATCATTCACGGTACGGAAGACCGCATCTGCCCGCCGGAGGAAACCCGTCTAATGGTCGAGCGCACACGCACCCAGAAAGGCCGAAAGATTGACTTCCAGGTGCTCGAAGGCGCGGACCACTTCATGGAAGCGCATGTGGATGGGTTTGTCGCCCTCGCCGAGGCGTATCTTGAAGAGCGGCTCGCCTTTCCTCAGCCGGAGGGGCCGCACATCGAAGCGTAGGTCCCGCCCAGACGACGCGCAATAAATTCAGTCGACGGACAGGCGGCGATAGACAATCGCGCCAAACGCCGTCTGCGCGCCGAACGCGGCGAGCTGAAAAGCAGCCTGCCCAAGCGCGGAAATGAACGACAGAGCGGCCCCGGCGAACGCGACCGGGCCGCCGATTGACGCCAGCAGCGCGGCGACGCCGTCCACCACGGCGACGCCGATCGAGATGACAACGCCGATCAGCACCCAGGCGCCAATAAGCAGGATGAGCCCGCCGAAGATTGACCAGGCGCCGCCCTTTGTCAGCGCGAAGCTCTTGCGGGGAATAAGCCGGTTCTCAATCGCCGTCCCGGCCACGAACGGGCTGAGCTTCGCGGCTAGCCACGCGGACGGCGGCAGGTAGGCGAGAAAGGCGACCCCAAAAAAACCAAGCGCCGCCGCCAGCCTCGCATTCTGTTGCATCGGCTGGCCGGACGCCCCGTCAGGATTTAACTGGACCGACAGATAGTCCTGCAGCGCCGTGGACGCTGACACCCCCGTGACCAATTGCGCGGCGGCCAGCGCAACGAGAAAAATGGCGAGATTGGCGAGCCACATGATCGCGGCGGCCGCAAAAGTCCGTCGAGCGACGGCGTCAATCCGCACATTGACGAAACGCCCTTCATCTTCGCCCCTCGCCACAAGCCTCGATATGTCGGCGACGACCCCTCCATAAAGAACGCCGTACATCAGCGCGACGGCGGCGAACGCTGCGACGCCGACCGGGAGCGGCACTTTCAAGGCGTCTGCGAATCCGCGGCCGGCCGGCTCTGCGGCTCCAGAAGCGCCGCTGGCCGCAACCCATTCCGGGTCAAACACCAGCCCGACGACTCCACCGATAATCAACGCCGAGAGAAGGAAAGGCGCCCACACCACTCGGAGGACTGTCGGCGCGCGCCTCAATCCAAATTCAATTGATTCTGAGGCGATCTGCGCCGCCCGAATGCGATCCGACATGATGCGCACCTTGATGATTGTCGGCGTCAAGCGAAATCGCGTTGCGGCCGATCGAAGCCGCCAATCTAACTCGCCTCCGCGCTTTCGCGATAGAGCCGTCCCAGAACGCCGGCGCTGACGCCATAGGTGAAGAACAGCCAGACGAATTTGTAGACGATCAGCACCCCTGCCCAGGCCCAGACGAACACTGGCGTCACCCACTCAGGTCGCTCGCCGCCATTGGAGATACGGGAGAGGGAATCGCTCGCCGTCAACAGTGAGTTTAACCCGGCGGAAAGCGACGGCAGAATAAGGCCTTCAACGAAAATCTGTACGCCAATTATCACAAGCCATACGACGAAAAACACGCCGGCGAGCCGGAAGAGGTTCCAACCCCTGGAAAGCTCAAACAGGCCTGTCGGCCGCATCGACCCGCTACAGGCCACGACCCCGGGATAGGGCGCAAAGCGCAAGCTTGCGTAAGCGACCAGAATGATCAGCCCGACCGCAAACGCGCGGAAGGAAATCTGGCCCTGAGACGCCTCGCCTGCGAGCCCGCCGAGCGAAAACACGGTGAAGACCGCGACAATGAAGAGCGTCGCGCCCGCCAGGAAGACTGCGCGCTGCATAGGTCTGGGCGAGCCGATGTTCGGTCTGTTGCCCGCCCCGAAATGCCCCATCGCCACGAGAAAAAGGACAAACGCGCCAATCGCAGCGAGATATGCAAGATAGCCATAGCTAACGAGCCAGAATTCGCCGCGCGCCGTCAGCGCCGCCTCTGGAGAGACAAGCTCAATTGTGTGCAAACTGTCCGGGTTGGGAAATAAAGCGTAGCCCTTGCTCATCGCGGCGTCGATGGCGCGGCCGATGAAATTCACGGCGACCAGCGACGGGGCGAGAACCGCCGCCAATGGCAAAAGACTTACGAAGTGCGCGAGGACATAGCGCGCTTGACTGGCGCCGAACGGCGCGCGCAAGAGGCCTGGCGCCGGGCGCTCGCCCAGCCCCGCCAGCCGGATCAGCGGCGCCATGAACGAGGCTGCAACCGCCAGAGTGAGAAGCGCCGAGCCCGCCGCGAGGCCAACAACGCGCGGCGCGACCTCCGTTCCCCACATTGCCGGTTTTTCCTGGAGACCAAGCAATACAAGCGCGCCGAAATTGACAATGGATGCGGCGGCCTGATTGACGTCGTTCAGCGTCGCTCCCGCCGGCAGCTCAGCGCTGGTCAGCAACGCGCCCCTTGGAACTGAAACGACCAAGAACGCCGTCGCGTAGTCAAACATCAGGATCAAGGCCACCGGGACGAAAGCGACTCGGGCGATCGTCTCCATCCGCCGACCAGCGAACCCGAGCCCGCCGCCGGCGACGCCAAACACGTTTAATGTTGCGGTCATCGCCGCGCCCCTACCCGACCCCACGAACCTGGACCGTACGCCGGACGGCGCGCGCGTGTCGAGGCGGCGGGAGAAGACTTAACAACGGCTGCGCGCCGTCCTAAACCGGCTCGCTATGGCAAATTATCCGATCCACGTAATTGGCGCAGGGCTCGCCGGCTCAGAAGCGGCCTGGCAGGCGGCCGAAGCCGGAGCGCGCGTCATTCTGCATGAAATGCGCCCTGTCCGGGGGACTGACGCCCATCAGACGGATGGGTTCGCGGAGCTTGTCTGCTCGAACTCCTTTCGCTCGGACGACGCCTTCGGCAACGCGGTCGGCCTGCTGCACGAGGAGATGCGCCGGTCAGGTTCGCTCATCATGCGCGCGGGCGACGCCCACAAGGTGCCGGCGGGCGCGGCGCTGGCTGTCGATCGCGATGGCTTTTCCGCCGACGTGACCCAGGCGCTGGAAAACCACCCAAACATCGAAACCCGCCGCGAGGAGGTCGCCGGCCTGCCGCCGGAGGACTGGAAACACGTCATTATCGCAACGGGCCCGCTCACTTCGCCCGCTCTCGCGGAGGCGATCCGCGCGGAAACGGGAGAAGACGCGCTGGCGTTCTTCGATGCGATTGCGCCGATCGTGACCAAGGACTCAATCGACTTCGAGATCGCCTGGCGACAGTCGCGCTACGACAAGGCGGGACCCGGCGGCGACGGGGCCGACTACATCAACTGCCCGATGTCCGAGGAAGAATACGGCGCGTTTATCGACGCGCTCCTTGCTGGCGAGCACACCGAGTTCAAGGAGTGGGAGAAGTCGACGCCCTACTTCGAAGGCTGTCTTCCCATTGAAGTCATGGCGGAACGCGGCCGTGAGACCTTGCGATTCGGGCCGATGAAGCCAGTGGGGCTGACCGACCCGCGCACCGGACGCAGGCCGCACGCCGTCGTCCAGTTGCGTCAGGACAACGCGCTCGGAACTCTGTTCAACATGGTCGGATTTCAGACCAAACTGAAGTACGGCGCGCAAAAATCCGTATTCAGAATGATCCCCGGACTGGAGGCGGCGGAGTTCGTTCGCCTCGGCGGCATTCATCGCAACACGTTCATCAATGCGCCAACATTGCTTGACGGCTCCCTTCGCCTTCGCGCCCGACCTGCGATCAGGTTCGCCGGCCAGATCACCGGCGTCGAAGGTTATGTGGAAAGCGCCGCTATCGGCCTCATCGCCGGCTGCGCGGCCGCGGCCGACGCCGTTGGAAAGAGCTTTGCGCCGCCTCCGGCCACAACCGCGCTTGGCGCCCTCCTCGCCCACGTCACCGGCGGCCACATGTCAGACGGCTCTGGCGCTTTGGGGGCGTTCCAGCCGATGAATGTGAATTTTGGCCTGTTCCCGGAAATACAGGCGCCGCGTCACGGGCCCAACGGCGAACGGTTGCGCGGCAAGGAAAAGGGGCGAGCCAAAAAACGGGCGCAGGCGGAGCGCGCGCTGGCGGACCTCAATGCGTGGCTCGCCCCTGGTGACCCGGCCGCGACCGCTGCTGAGTGATCGCCGGATGAAAACGGAATGAAAATTGCAGAATAAAGGTCGAAAAACTGCAGGCGGAAAATTAGGTGGGACGCGGACTAATACAAAAAAGGCCGCGGCGACCGGAGTCGCCGCGGCCCCCCTAACGTGCTTGCTGGGGGAGAATAGCCGCACGGTCGGGAACAAGTCGCGGGCGCGGCTTCTTTGCGCTAAGCGCGGCCGCCGCAGACCAAATGGAGGTCCATTCCGCAGTATCGCCAGCCGGTATGGCGCCGCCCGACGATCAGGTCAACCAAACAGCTGAAGCCTTCGTGATAAGAAACACATGATTTCGTTGGAGACGCCATTGACACCAACCAACAGCCGCCTCGCCGCTGTGGTGGACGAACACTTAAGACCTTTAAGCAGACAAAGGCCGAGTCTTCAGTTCGCCGGCGCCCACTCAGCGAAAGGCGCTCGAACGATCCACGCGATCCTTCGGGCCGCGGAGGAAGTTTTCACCGAGTACGGGCACGCAGGCTTATCGCTCAGGCAGGTCGCCGCACGCTCCGGGGTCACCGTCGGCAATCTGAATTACTACTTTCCCTCGAAACGGGCGCTGCTTGACGCCATGTTGCGGGAATCCCTTGCTGATTATGTCGACGCCCATATCGACCAGGTCTTCGGCGAAGACATCTCGCCAATGGAGGCGCTGCAAAAGGTTGTCGCCTTTTACATGCGCACCGCAAGAGGACGTCATCGACTTTACTTTCAGATTTGGGGCTTCGCCGCATCGGACGATGACGCCAGATTGCTGGTCGCGGACCTTTACCGCTCGGTCGGCAGGTTCATTCGGGCGCTGATCGCGGCCGCGAACCCTGCGCTAACGGACGATGAGGCGCGCCGCGCCGTGATCACCATCTTCAGCCTCGAAGAGGGCATGAAGCTATTCATAGGGCTGTCGCCGGCGGACGATCCGACCCTCAGTCACGCCGAAGAAGAGATCCAAAGATTAACGCGTCAGATCGTCGGCGGCGCTTGACCGGAAGCGAGCGAAAGCCGTACCGCTTTCAGGTAGAGTTAACGCAACAACCAGAGCCCATTAGATGACCACGCCACCGGGCGTCAGCCTGCTGATTGAACCGCGCGCCAAAGACCTTGGCGGTTTCACCGTTGGCAGGGTGCTGCCCTACGCCAAACGTCGGCTCGTAGGGCCCTTCATTTTCTTCGACGAGATGGGGCCTTCGACTTTCAAACCCGGCGCGGGCGTGGACGTGCGCCCTCATCCACATATCGGCCTTGCGACCGTGACGTATTTGTTCGAAGGCGAATTGCGTCACCGGGACAATCTTGGCTTTGATCAGGTGATCCGCCCCGGCGACGTCAACTGGATGACGGCGGGCCGGGGGATCGTCCATTCAGAGCGGACCGACGACGCGCCGCGCCGCAATGGTCAGTCACTACACGGAATTCAGACATGGGTTGCGCTCCCCGCCTCGGATGAAGAGACAGCGCCTTCCTTTCACCACCATCCTGGCGACAGCCTGCCCCGGATAGAGCGAGACGGCGCTCGCTACCACCTTATCGCAGGCGCGGCGCTCGGCGCCGCCTCGCCGGTAAAGACGTATTCGCCGATCTATTACATCGCTGCGGATGCGGACGCGGGCGCAAAGATCGATCCCGTTACGGAGCATGAAGAGCGCGCAATCTACGTCGTCGACGGCGAGATTGAGATAGATGGCGTCGCCGTCGGCCCGTGCGCCATGGCTGTCTTCGAAGACGGCGCGGCGCCAGCGATCCGCGCTAAAAAGAAAACCCGCGCCATGCTGCTCGGCGGCGCAAATGTAGGTGAACGGAAGATATGGTGGAATTTCGTCGCCTCTAGCGACGAAAAGCTGAACGCCGCAAAAGCCAAATGGACCGCGGCGGCCGCGAACAACTTCTCCGACGCAGGCGATTTCGCGCTGCCCCCTGGCGAAACGGAACATATTCCGTTGCCGGATGGTCCCTGACGCCCATTCAACTGGTATCACCCTATGCCGACCCACCCAGACCTGAACGCGCCTGCGCCCGACCTCAACGGCGCCTACGCGCTCGTCACCGGCGCCTCGCGCGGCATCGGCGCAGCGATGGCGAAAGCGCTCGCCGAGGCCGGCGCGCATGTTCTGGCCCTCGCCCGAACCGTTGGGGGCCTTGAAGAGCTTGATGACGAAATTCGCGCCGCTGGCGGCAAATGCAGCCTCATTCCGGCGGACCTCACCGAGCCGGAAGCGATTGAACGGCTTGGGCCCGCGCTCCTGGAGAGGTTCGGGCGGCTGGACATTCTGCTCGCAAACGCCGGCGATCTTGGCGAACTCGCGCCCCTGACGGACATCGATCCGGAAGTCTGGGCGCGCGCCCTCGACGTCAATGTGACGGCCAACTGGCGGCTTATCCGCACGCTTGACCCGGCGCTGCGGGCAAGCGCGGCGGGGCGCGTGATTTTCATGACGTCCCGCGTCGGCGGCGAAGAACCGCGCGCGTTCTGGGGAGCCTACGCCGTTTCGAAGGCGGCCATGGAAATGCTTGCCCAAACGTATGCGGAGGAAACCGCCGCAAGCGACATCCGCGTCGCGATTGTCGATCCGGGCGCCATGCGCACAAGGATGCGCGCGAAGGCGATGCCGGGCGAAGACCCGAAAACATTGCCGGACCCGTCCGAGCTGGCCCCACTCGTTCTTTACGCGGCGTCAGAAGACTATGACGGCCGAGCCGAACGGCTCGCATTTCGCGACTGGAAAACGGAAAACGCCTCGTCTTAGCAGTCCGGCGCGCGGCAATTCTCGCCGATCCCCAACCATCCTTCGAGACGTGATCCTTCAGATCACTCCTCAGGATGAGGGGATTGAAAGATATAGCGCGCGTTAGCCCTCAAGCTTTGAGAGGTCGGCGACGTGGGCCGTCGCGGCGACGAACCGTTGAAGAGTCGCGAGGCGGTTCGTCCGCAACGCCGCATCCTCCGCATTCACCGTAACGTCTTCAAAAAACGCGTCGAGAGGGGCGCGCAAGCTCGCCAGCGCCGCCATGGCGCGTTCGAATTCCTCCGCCCGGACAGCCTCCGCCGCTTCCTGTTCAGCGTTCTCCAACGCGGCGAAAAGCGCCTTTTCCGCAGCGTCAGCGAGCAAATTGGCGCGCGCGTCCAAGGCGGCCGGCAGGTCGCCCTTCTTCGCTTCGGCCTTCAGGATGTTCCCTGCGCGCTTGAAGGCGACGACGAGGTTGGCGCCGTCATCATTCTTGAGAAAAGCTTCCAAAGCGCTCAATCGCGCCTCAATCAGGACGAGATCATCGTGGAGTTGGCCTTGAGGGTCCGCAAGAACCGCGGCCACGTGATCATGGCGCGACCCGCCTTCCCGAAAGTGGACCACAAGGCGCTCATGAAAGAACTGGATCAGATTGGACGCATCGCGCAGATCATCTCCCAAGCTCTGCTCATGAACGTCCGCAAGCCGATCGAAATTTCCAGTAATCACGCGAGCGAGATCCAGCCGCAGCCCGTTCCGCAAGACAATCGCGATGACCCCCAGCGCCGCGCGCCGAAGCGCGAAAGGATCGCTTGATCCTGTCGGTTTTTTGTCGATCGACCAGAAGGCCGTCAGCGTGTCGATCTTGTCGGCGAGCGCCACGGCGACCGAAACGGGCGCTATTGGGACGTCATCGTCCTGGCCAGCGGGTTTGTAATGGTCGCGGATGGCGTCGGCGATCTCAGACGACTCGCCTTGCGCCAGCGCGTAGTAGCGCCCCATCAACCCTTGCAACTCCGGGAACTCGTAGACCATGCCGGTGACAAGATCCGCCTTGGCGAGCTCAGCCGCGCGCGCCGCAGCGTCAGGGTCAGCGCCCACAAGCGGCGCAATTTCTCTCGCCAGCGCCGCGATGCGCCGGGCTTTGTCGCCGGTCGTTCCAAGCCCTTCAAAAAACGTCATGCCGTCAAGCTCGGCGATGCGGTCCGCCAGCGGACGTTTCAGGTCCTGGTCATAGAGGTACCGGCCGTCGGAGAGCCGCGCCGTCAGAACGCGTTCATAACCTTCGCGCATCGCCGCCCCGCCATCCACGGCATCAATATTTGCGACGCAGACAAACCTTTTGGCGAGGTCGCCGGTTTTCGGGTCGCGCACGGAGAAATACTTCTGGTGCCCGCGCATGGAGGCGGTGAGCACTTCGTCGGGCAGCTCCAGGAACTTCTCATCGAAAGCGCCGATCATCGGCCGTGGCCACTCAGCGAGACCCGCGACCTCGCGCAGGAGGCCTTTGTCCTCGACGAGCTCCAGGCCCTGCGCCTCGCAAAGCGTCCTTGCCTCCGCCGCGATCAGCTCCTCGCGGGCCGCCGCGTCCAGCATCACATGCGCGGCATGCAACCGCTCCGTATACGCCTCGAATGAGCGGGCCTGGATCGTCCCTTCAGACATCGTGCGGTGGCCTTCGGTCAGATCGCCGCTCGCGACGCCGCCGATCTCGAAGGGGACGACCTCGCCGTCAAAGACGCACAAGATCCGCCGCAAAGGCCGCACCCAACGCAAATCGCCATCCGCCCAGCGCATGGATTTCGGCCAGGAAAACCCACGCGCGATTTCCGGAACGAATTCGGCGATCAGGTCCGCCGTGGGCCGGCCTTTGCGTTCAATCACCGCGACGTAGTAGGCGCCTTTCTTGTCTTCGCGGGTCTCGCAGCCATCGACTGAGGCGAGCCCCGCGGCCTTCAGGAACCCTTCAATCGCCTTTTCCGGCGCGCCGACGCGGGGGCCCTTCTTCTCATCGCTAACGTCGGGCTGGCGCGCGGGAAGCCCCGTCGCCACCAGTGTAAGTCGGCGCGGCCCGGCAAACGCCTTCACGCCATCCGGCAGGAAGCCTGCATCGAGGAGACGTTGATTCACGGCGCGTTCCAGATCCGCAGCGGCGCGCGCCTGCATGCGGGCGGGGATCTCTTCGGAGAACAGTTCGAGCAGGAGTTCAGGCATGCCGCGCCTTCTACCCGCTTTTGCGCAGATGTGGAGGGGCCAAGATCCGCTTCTTCAGGTTTCCTTGGTTTGGCGCACCTGGCTCGCCTCGATCCGGACAGCGAGCTTACCTTCAGGATTGACGAGGTCCGCCTCCACGTGGATCAGCCGTCGGGAAACGTTCAATACCCTCGCCTCGACCGCCATGCGCGGGGCCTTCACCGGCCGAAAGAACTTCGTCTCCAGCCGCGAGGTGCGGAAACGGTCGTCATTCGTCGGTAGAACGCTCATAGTGACGAGGCTGGCGATGTGATCGGCCGCTGACGCCACATGACCGCCGAACATGAAGCCCTGGTGCAGGATCATGTTCTCATCGCCCGGCCCGCCAATGTCCCACGTCATCGACATGCGCCCATAGCTCCACTCGACAATACGTAGATCGCCAATATGGGTCCGCGCCCATTGGTAATAGGGCGACTCCATCGACTGATAGAGATTGAGGAGCTCCGTATGCCGATCGCTGGCCTTAGACATGGCGATCGCTCAAGCCGCGTTATGGCTGCCGTCGCACAAAGGCGCAGCGTTCGTGCGCTTGCACGCGCAGAAGAAGACCCGCTTGGTTTCCGGCGCCGTCCAAGGCAGAGGCGTGACATCCGTTCCGGCGTGGGAGCCGTCGCAAAAAGGTTGGTTCGAGGATTGGCCGCATGCGCACCAGAAGTACTTCTTGCCTTCTTCAACGTCGACGGGGATCGGCGCGATGGCGTCGGACATTGCTTACGTCTCCTTCGTCAGATCAATTGCCGTGAACGGCGAAAACATCTCCTTCGCCTCGGCCACGTTTGCAATCACGTCGTACTCGCAGGCGCCTTCGAACTCGTCCCACAACGCCTTCACAGCAGGGTTCTCATGCGCCGCATCGATCGCGTCTTGCGACTTCCAGATGAAGACCTCGATGACAGCCCCGTCGCGAGCGCGGCCGGCCAGCACCGGAGTCTCGTCGACAAGGCCTTCTTCAGCGAGGACGCCATGATGGCGCCGCACCAGCGCTTCCAACACCTCTTCCCTGCCAGGTTTCGGCCGGTAGACGGCGATCACCATCACGCCCATGTGCGCCCCCTCAGTCGCGGCTCATTTGAGCAGGGTCAGAATGACGGCGCTCGACACCCATCCAACGAAAAGATGAGCGCCGTCGATCACAAGCGACATCGGCGACTGGCCGGGTATGTAAATCGGATCATACGCCATCAGCGGCAGGGCGATCAGCGCCCAAGCGACGATCGCGGTCGTGACCGCGGCGCCGAGGCTCGCCGCCTTCCGCCACTGCAGTATCAGCCCGAGGCCAATGACTTGCAGGACAGTGATAAGGAGCGCTGGCGCAAGCCATCCCATGCCGGCGGCGGCGGCGTCTTCTTCGCTCACGCCTTCGATCGACATCCAAAGATCAGAGAAAAGGACGCCATAGATAACGAAACCGGCAAAGAAGAAGGCGAACGTCGCCAGAAGCAAAGCGACGAGGTTGAGGCCGAAAATACGGGGCATGGGATCTTTCCTTCTTAATTGATCTTCTCGTTTCATTGGCCTTGCCTCTCGACCTGCTTGCGCAAGCCACCCACCAACTCAATCCGCGTCTCTTCGCCAATGACAATCCTTAATCTGTGTAGCCTTTGAGCCGACCCTCAATAACGTAATCAAGTATGTCGACCACCTGCGTCGGCGTCTCTGCGACCGCGAGGGCGGCGGCGTCGACTTCCTTCAAGGGATGAACGATGTCTGGTCCGTGGAGGATAATCAGCGGCTTACCGAGCGCTGCCGCGTAGCCGGCGTCGAACGCCGCATTCCATTGCTTATACTTATCCCCGAAACGGACAACGACAATGTCCGCCCGCCGGATAAGAGTCCCCGTACGGATGGCGTTGATCTGCGCGCCTTTTCGATCATGCCAGACCTTATCGGGCTCAGCCCCCAGGATCGCGACCCCGCAATCATCCGAAGCGGGATGATCGGTTACCGGGGCGGAGAAAACCACAGGCAGATCCCGCGCTTTTGCGCCATCCGCGATTTCCTCGCGCCAGTCCGTGTGGATCTCACCTGAGAGATAGACGCTCCAGGTCATGCGCGCCTCCTTGTCCAGTCGCCGCCTACGGGACGCCACCTACAAAACGCCGCCGCCTTAAGGCTTCACCGGCATCAATGGCGGCTTATTGTCAGTATCGCAACCGGGATTGGCAAGTGCGGGGTCATTGCGGCGGCGACGACGCCATTGGCGGGCGCGCGTCGCGCCACATGGGCGCAAGCGGCGGCGCGCCCTCCGGAAGCGGAATATCACCGCATTTGCGAAACCCAAGCGACTGGTAGAGCGGCGCGTTTCGAGCCCTGGAATTCTCAAGGTAGGCTGGCGCGCCGTCGCGGTCCGCCAAGGCGAGGCCTTCCTGGATAACCCGACGGCCAAGGCCCCGCCCTTGCATTTCAGTGCGCACGCCAACGGCGAAGAGATAATAGTGCGGGGTCGCCGGGTGGCTGTTTTCGACCGCGTCAGCAAGGCGGAACGAACGGCGCACCGCGCTGAACCCGCCGCTCGCCAAAATCGCGCCCGCAATGCGCATTTCCCGAAAGGCGTTCAGCTTCGGCGCCTGTCCGCATGGCAGCCAGAGCGTCGCCGCATCTTCATCGATGATATGTGCGAAACCTCTCCGCAGATAGCAACCGGCTACCATCTCACGGAATAGGGTCCCAATCGGCCGCTTCGCGCCGAAACACCAGCTCATCACCGGGTCATCGGCGAACGCGGCTGTCAATATGTCCCTGACAGCGTCCGCGTCGTCGGCCGTCGCAGGGCGCGGCGACGGCGCCGCTTTCAACTTGGGCCGCCCTTCAGCTAGCGGAACATCACCCATGCCCCTCTCCGTCAGATGCGCCGCGATCCCCATTGACAACGCCAAGAAGGAACACGTCCGCTCTCGCGCTGGCGCGTCGTCACGCCGAATTCTCTATTCATCAGCCCACGCGCCATGCCGCCCTCAGACCGCCGCCTGGAAGTCCACGATCCCGGCGCCTTCAGCGCGCCCCTGCGGGCTTTTCAGCCAGGCCTCGCAGCACGCCTTGGCGAGCGTCCTGATGCGGAGAATATAAGACTGCCGCTCCGCCACCGAGATAACGCCTCGCGCATCGAGCAAGTTGAACAGATGGCTCGCTTTGACGCACTGGTCATACGCCGGCAGGGCGTAAGACGTTTCGTCGCGCTCCCCCGCCTCGATCACCGCCATGCAGGCCGCCTCAGCCTCGCGGAATTGGTCGAACAGAACATCCGTATCCGCAAGATCGAAGTTGTACCTGGAGAATTCAACTTCCTGCTGGTGAAAGACGTCCCCATAGGTGACGCGCATGTCCCCGTCAGCGCCGTTAAAATCGAGATCGTAGCCATTGTCGACGCCCTGAACGTACATCGCAAGGCGCTCAAGGCCGTAGGTGATCTCACCCGTCACCGGGCGGCAATCGATCCCGCCGACTTGCTGGAAATAAGTGAACTGCGTCACTTCCATGCCGTCGCACCAGACTTCCCAGCCAAGCCCCCAGGCCCCAAGCGTAGGGCTTTCCCAGTCGTCCTCCACGAAGCGTATATCGTGCACGGACCGATCGACGCCTATTGCGTCTAGAGAGTCGAGATAAAGCTCCTGGATGTTCGCTGGCGACGGCTTCAGCACCACCTGGAATTGGTAGTAATGCTGAAACCGGTTCGGATTGGCGCCGAAGCGCCCATCCGTAGGCCGCCGGCATGGCTGCACGTAAGCCGCCCGCCAAGGTTTCGGCCCCAGCGACCGCAGGGTCGTCGCTGGGTGAAATGTGCCGGCGCCCATCTCCAAGTCATAAGGCTGCAACAAGACGCAGCCCTGACGCGCCCAGAATTGCTGCAGCGTCAGGATCAATCCCTGGAAAGACTGGTCGATACGCTTTCTCTTGTCGTCGTCGTTCGCCATCCGCCTTTTGCGCCTGTTCGCCAAGTCTTGATCACAAAGCGGAAGGCCTAAGACGCGGCGGAAACTCGGTCAATGCGCGCCGGCCTCAGCGGCCGCAGGGATTATAGCCGGCCCATTGCGTCGACGATGCGATTCGATTCCTCGATCGGCGGCAACGCGTTCAGCGCGTCCTGGAAGTAAGCCGAAGCAAGCGAACGCGACCCGCGATGGGCCGCCACAAGCGCCCTGCCGACGAGCGCTTCATAGTTGTCCGGCGTGTGCGCCAGCACTCGCTCAAAGGTGAGATCCGCGTCGTCGTCCGCTCCCTCGACAGCCTGGCAGACGCCGACATCGATCATCGCTTCGAACGTCCAGGGATCTTCGGCGAGCCGCGCCATCGCCGCCTCACACGCTTCGCTATCGAACACGCGGCCAAGTATGGTTGCGGCTTCAGCGCCGAGATCGAATCCTTCCGACAGCGGCGGGCCGTCGAACATCGCCGCGCCGTAGTCGGGCGTGGAGGAAGAGGCGTCCGGGGTCGACCGAGCGCCGGGATCAACAGCTGACGGCGCCTCCAAGGCGCTTTGCGGCCGCGGAGCCTCGACGGTTTCTTCCTGCGCAGGCGCGACCGCCTCTTCGACGTCGTTTGCGGGTTCTTCCTCCTCGAATGCGCCAAGGAGCGACGGCGGCGCAAAACGCTCCGCAATCGGGGCGCTGAATCCAATCCGCTCGCCGGTCGAGGTGATTGGCGAAACCGCCACGCCGAGCCTTGGTCGACCTACTCGCAAGGGAGCAATCCGCGCGCCGTCATCTCGCAACAGAAAAGCCTGCGCGCGGATGTTCGACCGTGATGAAGAGGACGTTTCCGGCGCCGCCAATTGCGCAGTCTCGAATTCGTCGCCGGATCGGAACTCAACTTCCTCAAGGGCGCGCCCCAACGCCTCGACATCGCGTCTCTGAACAGCGCGGATCAGCAAGGGTGGCGAATCGAGCGGCGCCGGACCATTCGCAGCTTCATCAATCCGCATTCGAAATGACCAGCCGCCCGCTGCGCCGGTCATAGCCTCCGGCGGCTCGGTATCGGCCCGCAAATCGCCCGGCGGCGCGAACGCCGCATCAATCACCGACGCAGCGCCCGCGCCGGCCTCCGGCGCCGCATCCGCGACCTCATTAGCGCCGGACGCGAGGGGCGGCGGCGTCAGAACTTCCGGCGCATCCGCGCGCACGAAATCGAGGCAACTCGCCGTTTCGCCATTGGCGTCGCAAGCGCGGACCGCCGCCGCGGCGAATTCCGGGCTCATCGCGAGCGCGATCCGGCTCGCGGCTCCTTCAGCCGAAAGCGTGAGCGCCGCCGCGTGCCGGCTGCGTCTCGACAGGTCAAGCTCAATATCGGCCGAAACGCCTACCAGCCGAAAACCACCGTCGCGCCCTTCTTCGATCGGACACGCCTCGCGGCAGATAAACGCCACGCGGAAGCGGTCATCGGATTCTCCCAATTGGATATCGCGAAGGGCGTTGCGGGCGGACGCAGGATCGTCACTCGCCAACGCGCCCCCGGCGCCCGCGGCGTAGATGACGGCGCACGCGCCAAGAAGCGCCTGTCGCCGCTCGTCCCTACGGCCAGACGGCGTCGATCGCCCAAATGTGCGCCGACGTAGCAACAACGGATATCCTGACTTCTCGCCGCGCGGGAAAGATGCTTTGGTCTTGAAAAACACTTGTTCGGTTTCAGTAGGAAGCGATCCGTTAACAAAAGCGTAAAAATCCCGCGCGAGACCACTGAAGACGCGACTCGACGCGACCGAAAAGCCCCCGCGCAGTCTGATGCGGCCACACAACGCAGCGCGACGATGCGCGCCGTAAAAAGCCGCGACACCGGCCCGGAACTGGCGTTACGTCGTTCACTTCACCGGCGGGGTTTTCGCTATCGCGTCAACGCCCGCGATCTGCCGGGCGCTCCAGACATTGTGTTGCCTAAGTACAACGCCATCATCTTTGTACATGGCTGCTTCTGGCATCAGCACGATTGCGCCCGCGGCGCGCGCATGCCCAAGACGAACGTTGAATATTGGCGTAAGAAACTCGCGCGCAATGTCGCCCGCGACGCCGACGCCTGTCAGACGCTTGTCGATAGGGGATGGCGGGTGCGAATAGTCTGGGAGTGCGAACTGCGGGACCTGGCCGCCGCCACCGCCGCATGCGTCGCCTGGCTCGAGCAACCAACGCACTAGCGCGTCCTCCACTGGTCCCGACAACAATACGATCTCGCGGCGCGTGAGCGAGCCGAAGCATGCAATTCAATCCAGAGTTGCTGGCCGGCAACTCGGATGTGACTAGTCTCGGCAAGGTAGCGATGGCTCAGCGTTTCGCGTGGGTCGTGTGCTGGGGAAAGAGCTTTGCGGGAATCCAACGCGAGTGTGTCGCGCGCTATCTCGCGCGCGGTGACGAAGTCGTACACGCGGCGCATCAGCATCCTGATCGTCCTTTTCGCCGCATCGGCGAGCACGGCCGCAGCAGCCCCATGGACTCGGCCCGCTGGCGAAACCTTCGTGGCGACCCGCTTAGACGCATTCCGCGCGCGCGGGGAGGCTGGCGACACGTTCGAACGTCTCGACGCAGGCCTATACGCCGAACACGGCGTATTTGCATCCACAATGATCGGCACAAAGATTATTTATGGTTCGGCCCGGAGCGCGGGGCCAGGCTTTGAGAACACGGCAAGCGGTATCGTCGAGGTCGAAGGCTTCGCGCAGAGAACGATCGCATCCGGCGCATTTGGCGTCGTTTCAGCTCGAACCGCCATCGCGCGGCCGGCAAGTCTTGCCGCAGGCGCGCGCCCCGGCCTCGCCGCCGACGGCGTCGATCTTGAGGCGCGGGCGTTATATGGGATCGGCTTTGGCGGACCCGTCGCCGGCTTCTTCTCACTTGAAGCGGCCTATCGCGGCCGAACAGGCCTTGCGGCTGACCAAGCGCGGTTCGACGCCATCTTAGGTTTTGAACCGCACCAGGATTTTCTCCTAATGGCGGAAGCGCAGACTGCGTTCTCGGTTGGCGACCCGCGTCCGGGCGGCGCTGACTTTGACGTCGTCAAACTGCAGCCGTCGATCGTTTGGCGCGCGAATAGCAAGTTCGCCCTAAGGGCTGGCGGCCTAATCGAAGTCGCGAGCCGAAACCTCACCCCCGGCCGGGGCGTCTTCATCTCGTTTTGGTCGGAGTTTTGAACGTGACCCGGCTTGCGGCCCTGCGAAGCGAGATCGCCGACGTTCAAGCGTCCGGCAGGTTGCCGCTGGCGACAGATCGATCAGGCGTCAGAAACGAAGTGCGCCGAAGCCCCGCAGCTCCGGGCGAGGCGGCGTTTCCCCTGCGCAATGTTCAAGTCGCTTCGAACGCGACGTTCCGACGCGCCGTCATTGAACGGTTCTCCGAGTCAGCCGGCGCAGCGGCGACGGACCATCTGTCCACCTCGGACCCCGAAAACTCCGCGCGCCGACTGTTCACCGGTCCCCAGCAGGCCGTCCTGATCGCGAGCGTGATAACGGCGTTCGCCGCATTTGTTTCCGCGCCGATCACAAGCCTAGTTGCGCTTAACGCGCTTGCAACCGCCTACCTGATCATCACTATTTTGTTCAGAGGGTATCTCGCCGCAAGCGTCTATGGAGAGCCTTACAGTCCAACCGCATCGGCAAGCGGCGAAGACGGCCTTCAGGACGAAGACCTGCCCATTGTGACAATACTCCTGCCGCTTTTCCGTGAAGGCGATAGCCTTCCCACGCTCGCACGCGCCATCGCCAGCTTCGACTATCCAAAACATAAGCTCGACGTGAAGCTCATCCTCGAGGAGAGCGATACCGGCACCCGCGAGGAGGCGATCGCCCTTGGTCTCGACACTGAATGGGAAATCGTCATTGCGCCGCCATCGCAGCCGCAAACAAAACCGAAAGCGTGCAATTTCGCCCTCGCCTTTGCGGAGGGCGGCCTTACCGTCATCTACGACGCCGAGGACGAGCCTGCGCCTGACCAGCTGCGCAAGGCGGCGGCGGTGTTCGAGCACGCCGACGACGACCTCGTCTGCGTTCAAGCGCGACTGAACTTTTACAACCCGAGGGAAAACTGGCTCACGCGCCTGTTCGCGCTGGAATACGCGCTCTGGTTCGACAGCCTCATGCCGGCGCTGCGACGCCTCGGCGCGCCGATTCCGCTCGGCGGCACCTCCAACGTATTCCGTACGAACAAACTTCGAGAGCTTGGCGCATGGGACCCCTATAACGTGACCGAAGACGCGGATCTTGGGCTTAGAATCGCGCGAAAAGGGTACCGTACGGAGCTTATCGACTCTTCAACGCTCGAAGAGGCGAATTGTCGGCTTGGAAACTGGCTGCGCCAGCGGTCGCGATGGATGAAGGGCTATATCCAGACCTGGATCGTTGATCTGCGAAACCCGGCGCGCGGCGCGAATGGCAGCCTCTTGCGCGGCCTCGCCTCCAGTCAGCTGTTCATCGCCGGCACAGTGATCAGCGCCCTTCTGAACCCGATTCTCTGGGGTGTTTTCGCGGTCTGGCTTGCAACGCGGTCGCCGGCGATTGCGCTCGCGTTTCCCGAGCCGCTGCTGTCGCTCAACCTGTTCGCGCTTCTATTCGGCAACGCGCTCTTCATCTTTATGGCGATGATCGCGCCATTGAAACGGGGCTGGTCGGACCTTTCGCCTGCTGCGTGGTTTATGCCCGTCTATTGGTGGCTAATGTCTTTCGCCGCATACATGGCGGTATGGCAATTGATCCGAAGACCACATTTCTGGGAAAAGACCAATCACGCCCTCAGCGTCGACGCCCGGGCGCGCCGCAAAGAGGCGGTCGCGGCGCTTCAGGCTGAGTCGGATGGACGATGATTGACTTGCAATCTTCTGACGCCGCGGCGGGAGACGCAATCAGGCTGAGTGCGGCGGCGCTCGGCGCGGCTTTTGCAGCAGCCGGCCTCGGCTCCGCGGCGGCGCGCGGCGATCAAGGCCCAACAGCCTTGGGCGCGATTCTGACGCTATTGGGGACGGCCGCGCTCGCGATAGCCACTGCCGGTTCAGCAGAAGATCCGCAAACGCGCTACGCGATCGTCGCATTGTGGCTTGCCGGGGCCGCATTCCTGATTTCGCCGTACACAGCGCAACTGACGCAGCGCGTCGGTTTCGCCGTTGTCGTGACGGCCCCGGCCGCCCTGTTTTTCATGGCCGGCGCTTATCTTAGCTGGCTATTCGATCCAATGCCGGCGTCGCTTAGGTATCCCCAGGTCGAATTCAGCGCGCTTCGACCATCAGGGGCGCAGGCCCTGGTCGCCGCGGCGCTGCCGATCGCTCCAGCGGCCCTGGACATGCTTTTTGGCGCATTCGGGTCACGCAGGCGCGCCCTGGCGGCGCTCACGCCAGTGGCTGTCGTCGTCGCGATGACCCAGACCGCGCCGCCGACTTTCGCCGCGGCGATTGGCGCGGGCGGCGCGTGGGCGTTCGGCGTATCCCGATCCCGCTTGGCGCTCGCTGGCGTGACGCTCGGCGTATTCATCGCCGTCGCGCGGGGCGTCCTCACGTGACACGCATTGCGGCGGGCTGCGACGGCGCCTAAATGAAGACGACCGCAAGACGCCGCCAGCAACAAGTTGCGCTATGCCGCCATCACCCCTGATAGGATCGCCATTCCGGAAGATGAACGGGCTCGGGAACGACTTTGTCATTCTTGATCTTCGCCACACAGATCATCGCCCGTCCGAAGCCGAAGCGCGCGCAATCGCCAATCGCGCCGCCGGCGTCGGCTGCGATCAAGTAATCACGATCGAACCGTCTGCGTCTAAGGCGACGTCGGCTTACATGGGCGTCATCAACGCTGACGGCTCGGTCGTCGGCGCATGCGGCAACGCCGCTCGGTGCGTCGCATCGCTGCTGTTGGCGGAAACGAGCGTGGACGCGATTGCGCTCGACACAATGAGCGGCCGCATCAGAGCGCAACGCGCGGGCGACGATGTGGCGGTCGACATGGGGTCGCCGAAATTCGACTGGGAGGATATTCCCTTGTCGGAGCGTGTGGAGGATACGCGTTTCCTCGACATCAAGCTTGGTCCGATCGACGCCCCCGTCCTTTGGGGGCCGTCCGGCGTCAGCATGGGCAACCCGCACTGCGTCTTCTTCGCCGACGACGCCGAGGCGCACGCCATCGACCGCTTCGGCCCGATGATCGAACATCATCCGCTTTTTCCGGAACGCGCGAACGTGTCCGTCGCGGAAGTCAAAGCGCGCGACCGGATCCGCCTGAGGGTGTGGGAACGGGGGGTGGGCGTCACGAAGGCGTGCGGGACAGCGGCGTGCGCGGCTCTCGCTGCGGCCCATCGCAGGCGACTGACTGACCGCGAAGCGACGGTCGATCTTGACGGCGGCCCATTGTCAATCGCCTGGCGCGACGACAACCATATCGTCATGACGGGCCCCGTGGCGCACGAGTTCGACGGGGTTTTGGACGCGGCGTACTTTCAAGACGTAGACGCTTAAGCATTCGTCCGTACACGGCCTAGCATGTCACGCCAGCCGGCGAGTTTTTCCTCCCGTTCAGCGGTCGCCATATTTGGCTCAAACGTCGCGGCGACTTTTCGCACGCCGCGCGCCGCCTCCAGGTTCTCAAACACCCCCGCCCCGACGCCGGCCAGGAACGCCGCGCCAAGCGCGGTCGTCTCCAGCATTTCGGGCCGCTCCACCGGCCTGTCACAGATATCGGCCATGAACTGCATCAGCCAGTCATTCGCCGCCATGCCGCCGTCCACTTTCAGCCGGTTAACAGCCGCGCCATCCGCCGCCATGGCGCCCAACAGATCCGCCGTCTGATAGGCCGCTGATTCCAACGCCGCACGGACGATTTCGGCTTTACCCGCGCCGCGCGTCAGCCCGATGATCGCGCCGCGCGCGTCCGCGTCCCAGTGCGGCGCGCCGAGTCCCGCGAACGCTGGCGCAAAGTAGACGCCGCCGGTGTCGTCGATGCTTTTCGCGATGTCCTCGCTCTCGGCTGCTGTCGTGATGACGCCAAGTTCGTCGCGAAGCCATTGCATGACGGCGCCGGCGACAAAGATCGACCCTTCAAGCGCGTAAGCGGTTCTCCCGTCGATCCGACTTGCGATCGTCGAAAGGAGTTTGTTCGATGACTGAACGAGCGTCTCGCCCGTCGAGGCAAGCGCGAAGCATCCGGTGCCATAGGTGCTTTTCGCCTCGCCGGCTTCAAAGCACGCCTGGCCGATCGCCGCGCCCTGCTGGTCGCCAACCATGCCGCGCACAGGGATCTTCCGACCGAAATGCGTTTCCACGACGTCGCCGAACGCCGCGATATTGTCTTTCACCTCGGGAAGGCATGCGGCGGGCGCATTGAAGACGCGCAGGAGGTCATCGTCCCACGCATTTGTCCGTATATTGTAGAGGCTTGTTCGCGCAGCGTTCGTCGCGTCCGTCGCATGAACGCCGCCTGTAAGCCGAGCGAGCAGGAAAGCGTCTACGGTGCCGAACGCAAGCGCTCCCGCAGCCGCTTTCTCGCGCGCTCCGGGCGTATTATCAAGAAGCCAGCCAAGCTTCGTCGCTGAGAAGTAAGGGTCCAGCAGAAGCCCCGTCCGATCACTGATCATTGGCTCAAGGCCGTCGGCCCGGGCGCGAGCGCATTCGGCGGCCGTACGCCGGTCCTGCCACACGATCGCATTTGCGATCGGCTTCAGGGTGTCTCGCTCCCAGACAATCGTCGTCTCACGCTGGTTGGCTATTCCGATCGCGGCGACGCGCCCGCCCTTCGCTTCGGCCTCTTCAAGAGCGGCGCGGGCGGTTGAGAGCGCTGTGCGCCAGATTTCCTCAGGGTCATGCTCCACCCAGCCAGGGCGCGGGTAGATCTGCGCAAACTCTTCCTGCGCCATCGCGACCACGCGGGCGGCCGCATCGACAACGAACGCCCGCGACGACGTCGTACCCTGGTCCAGCGCGAGCACTAACGGTTCGGCCATAGCTTGTCGCTCCTTCTCATCCTGAGCCGATAAGGGAGCCGCAAGCTGACGCCAGTTTCAAGCCTCGCCCGCAGGCCGCAAGCGCTCGGTTAACCTGCCAACCATTCGCATGATCGCCGCCTCGACGCCATCGGGCGCGCCAGCGGCCCGCCAGACGGCGAAAAGCGTGATGGCGTAAACTGCAAATCCCGCCAAAGTATCCATCAGAAGCCGGATGAATGGCCCCGCCTCTAGCGCCATCGGGAATTGCGGGCGCACAAGCAAGAAATAGAATGCGATTGCCGCAACACCTGCGACAGGCCGAGCGATACGCGCAAGGAGCGCAGATGGACTGTCATGCGTCAGCCGAGCGTACAACCATGCGTTCATCACCGCATGCAGAACACCGGAGATCGCCAGCGACCAGACCGCGCCCTCAAAACCATAGGCAACCGTCGCCCAGATGAAGACCGGAAACCGCAGTGCGGCGTATATGAGCTCCCGCACGCAGGCGAGCCGCGCCTCGCCACGCGCAACAGCGTATTCCGTCACCAGATGAAAAACAGCGGTAAGCCCGACAGTCGGGGCGTAGACTTGCACTACAAACACCGCTTCACCCCATTGGTCGCCCAGAAGGATCGGGACAAGGTCCGCCGCAACAAATGCGCATCCCACCGACGCCGGCAGGGCGATCACGGACAACG
Source organism: Pseudomonadota bacterium (assembly GCA_039819085.1). Classification (GTDB taxonomy): domain Bacteria; phylum Pseudomonadota; class Alphaproteobacteria; order Caulobacterales; family Parvularculaceae; genus MED-G105. The sequence goes on along the minus strand of JBCBSQ010000003.1, from coordinate 25,506 downwards.
CCTCCACGCCGCGAAGCAGCGCCGCTTTCATCTTTTCCGGCGCTTCTTTCAATGAGGACAATCCCGGATAAAGCGCCCGCGCAACCGGTTCGGCGATATCCGAGCCTGGCAGATAGGCGATTGTCGCGCCTACGGAATAAACGCCCGTGAGGCTTGGCCCCAGAAGACGGCCTAGAATGAGCGGGCTCACCTTGTTGTTCACCGCAACGACAATAGCAAGACCCGTGAGCCATCCGGTGAAGCCGATAATATCATTGAAAGCGCCGAAACCGAGACGCGGGGCGTACGGACGCATGCCATAGGTCAGACCGACCTTAACGATCGCGCCAATCAGGATGCTGAGAATAATCGCCCAATAACTCTCATAGACGAGTGCGATGGAGATCGAGACGCCGGCCATGACGATCTTCTCGGCGGTCATCACGAACATCTCACGCCGAAAATCGATCGCCCTCTGGAATTCGTGAAACCGAGGGTTCTCCAACGACTGCACGAACGCAGTCATCGCCATGACGACAAAGACAGGGCCGATGCGGGCGTCATCGAAAAACGCAGGAGCGTAGACTGCGGCGCCAAGCAAGATCGCAGCGATCAACAGACCACGGATGACCGACAATGAGAAGAGGGTGTCGAGTTCGCGGCGACCCGCCTTGTCAAACCGCACGACAGCCTGGACGACGCCAATTTCGGAGAAATTCCGCAGGAGCTGCATCAGCGTCACGCCGATCGCAACGATCCCAAAATCGTCAGGCGCCAGAATACGCGCGATAATCAGTGTGTTGGCGAGCCCAATAACGCGAAGGCCAAAATACCCGCCAGCGATCCAGGCGGCGCCGCGCGCGACTTTGCCGTCTACGCCGCCAGCGTCCGGCGTCGATTGGGAAGCGGCGAAATCGGTCACGCGATGACGCCGGACGTGCGCGCCGAACGGGCGTTCATCGCGCCGGTCTCACGCCGGCGCGGCGCAGACCCGCGATTGGCGCACCGGGCGCCGGCGCTGGATCAGGCGCCGACCCGGCTTCACGCGGCGGCGGCGCTGGGGCCTCCGCGCCCCGCGGCCAGTTCGCCTCATACCAGGCGGCGATGTGGTCGAACAATCGCTTTTGCGCCGACATTCGCACATATGTATGATCCGACTGCCGATCAACTTCCACATCGAGATTGCCGGCGAAATCAAAACCCTTGAACGCATCATGAAAGTGGCGCGGATCGGTCAGCAACTCCTCCACATAAGTTGTATACCGAATAAGAACGCGAACCCCACGCTGCGCGAGCGCCTCAAGGTCGCGGCCAAACTCTGCAACCGGCGGATGGACGCGATCATTGTCTTCTCCGCCATCGAGCGAAGAGGCCGCGCTCGTCTCCTCGTCGCGGCCGATCGTACGGCCAATCGCCCGCTTCCAACGATCAATGTCGCGGGCTTTCTCCAGCGCGCGTTCCACTTTCGCTCTCGGCGTTTCATAAGCGTACGGGTCAAGAAGGACGAGGCCGATGATCCGCGAATCCTGGAGCGCCGCGCGATAGGCGTTGTCCGCGCCGGAACACATGCCGATCGCGACGAAGCCGGTGCGAGCGCCGTCCGCCTCCAGAACGTCCGCTGCGGCTGAAATGTCCAGCGCCGCTTGCGCTTCGTACGCAGCGCCCGCCGGCGCCGGCGGGCTATCGCCAAGTCCTGAGAGATCGAAACGTATGGATGCAACGCCAACTTCGGCAAGCGCCCGAGCCAACTTGACATTCAGCCGATGCGGACCAATCCGATGGACGATGCCAGCATTGAACAGCAGCGCAGCGGGGCGCTGATAGGCGCTCGCGTCTTCCTGTCGATTGACGATCCCGACAAGCCGGCCGGTTGCGGCTTCACCTGACGCGTCACTGCCGAATTCAACGATCCGCTCCATCAGCGCCAACCCTCCACAGCTTCGACCAACGCCTCGATCGTGCGTGCGGGGACATAGTAAGCGTTCAACGCGTCGTCGGAATTCCAGGCCGATCCATCTGCGTCATGGAGTTCGTCGACCGGCGCTTCGAGTTCTGCGATCGCCTCGTGGAGGCTGGCGATCTGCGGGGTGGCTGCGCCGGCGAGGATCATGACCCGGCGCGTCGGCTTTCGTTTAAGATCAGCGTTGGACATGGCGCGCAGTTCGGCGCGCAGGGTCGGCGACAACTGGAACCCAATCGCTTCAGCCGGATCGTCTGGCGCGCCGGGTTGCGCCGTATCCGAATCTTCAGGAAGCCCCATAGAAGCCTGCGCTTCGGACATCGCCGACAGATAGGCCGTCCCGTCGACGATAGGGTCCCAAAGGATGACGCCAGCGGGTCCGCGCGGCACGCGTTGGGCGGCGCGCACGGCCGCCGCGCCGCCGAGGCGCAAACCAATCCACACCGCGCGTGAGGCGCGGCTCATATCGATCAATTCATCGTGCGCCGAAATAATGTCGGCGCCCATCGAGCCGAGGGTCAATTCCTCGCATGCGCCAGCCGAATCGCCGCTGCTCCGATAGTCGAACCGCAGCGTCGGCGCGCCTGCGCGCGCAAGACGCTCCGCCAGAACGCGCAGCATGCGATGGGCGCGCACGCCCTCCTCACCGATCGGCGGACAGATGAGCACAGCCGGCCGCAGCCCTGCGCGCGCTTGCGGCGGATGAAAATATCCGAACAACGGCGCCTCGCTTGCGCCAAAATGAAACGCGGGCATACCCGCTCTCCTTCTTCCCCGACTGGCATGGTTAGCCCGAGGCAAGCTAAAAAAGAACTATGGAGCCGGGCCGTCCCATCAGATTTCACTGCCTGACGCCTCGTCCGATGGCGCGAGGTCGCGTCGTTTTCTTCCCCTACGCCGGCGGAGGACCTGGCGCATTTGCGCCCCTCGCGCGGGCCATGCCGGCGCGAGTTGAGTGTTTCGCGTATTGCCCGCCGGGCCGCGATCTTCGCGACGACGAACCGCCGCCGCGCGACTGGCGCGCCCTTGTCCGCGACGCCGTCGACGGGCTTGATGAGGTTCCACCCGGCCCGCTCGCACTTTACGGCCACAGCCTCGGCGCGCTCTTGGCGCTCGACGTGGCGACGGCGATGCGCGGCGCGCCCTTGACCGCTTTGCTGGCGGGAGCGCGCGCGACGCCCGACGGCGACTTTTCCCGGTACCGCGCGCTCCCGACGGATGACGCGGCGTTGTTTGACGCGCTCGCCGCCGAGTATGGCCCGGCGCCTGACGCGATGGTCAGCGCCGACATGCGGCCGATCGCGGCCCGACGCCTGCGCAGAGACCTAACCCTCGCCGCGACGCGTGACGACTCCATCGTACGCCCGGTCGAGTTCCCGATCATCGCCGTTGTCGGCGCAAGCGATCCGTCCACTGGCTCCAAAGCCGCTGCGAGCTGGGCCGCCGCAACAAAAGGTGATTTCCGCACCGAAACTGTCGACGGCGGACACTACTTCCTTAGCTCGCAAACAGATCGACTGGCCGGCCTCATCGCCGAGGCTTTTCCATAGGGGCCCGTCAGCCAGCTTCAGCCGCGCGCGCAATCTGCTCCAGCGTTTCGAAGATCGCGGCGCGCGGCGACACCCGTCGTCCGGTTCGGCGCCTGACGATCGCCGCCATTCGCGCCGCCTGGAGCGACTGGCCGCCAAGCTCAAAGAAATTGTCCGTGACCGCAACGTCTTCGACCGGCAGAAGCTCACGCCAGATCTCGGCGATCGCCCGCTCCAGTTCACTGCGCGGCGGCGCCCGATCCCGAGCCGTCGACGCGCCAATCGCCGGATCGGGCAAGCGCTTGCGATCGATCTTGCCATTTGGGGTGAGCGGGATCGCGTCCAACTCCACGAAAAACTGGGGCAGCATGTACGCCGGCAAGGACTGTCGCAACGCCCGGCGTAGCTCGCTGCCGGTGGCGCGCGCGCCGTCGCTATAACTCACATAGGCGACAATCGCCGGTTCGCCTCCCGCATCCGGACGCACGGCCGCCACCCCTTTTGATATGCCAGAGATTGCGTCGAGCGCGGCTTCGATTTCCTCAAGTTCGATGCGGAAGCCGCGCACTTTCACCTGGCTGTCGATCCGGCCGAGGATCTCTATTTCTCCGGACGGCGTCCAACGCGCGAGGTCGCCTGTTCGATAGACCCGCGCGGCGCCCTCCTCCTGAAACGGATCAGCCTGGAAACGCTCCATGGTGAGGTCCGGGCGGCCGAGATAGCCTGACGCGACGCCTCGCCCGCCGATCCAGAGCTCGCCGGCCGCGCAAGGCGGGCGTAATTCGCCGCCGGAGTCCCGGATGTAAAGCCGAGTGTCGTCGATGGCCCGCCCGATGGAGATGTTCTTTGGGTCGGTTATCCGTTTGCAGGCGGACCATACTGTCGTCTCGGTCGGCCCGTACATGTTCCAGAGCTCCCCGACCCGCTCGACAAGATCGCCCGCCAGCGTTTCCGTCAGCGCCTCGCCGCCGCACAGCGCGCGCAGTTCTGCGCCGCCTTCCCAGCCTGCGTCGATCAAGAGGCGCCAGGTCGCCGGCGTCGCCTGCATGACAGTCGCTTCGGCAAGGAGCTCTTCCAGCGCATACGGATCGCCGGCGTCTTCGCTCGACGCGACGACGACGCGGCCTCCAACAGCAAGCGGCAGGAACAGTTCGAGAATCGAGATGTCAAAAGACAATGTCGTCACTGCAAGGAGCGCGTCATCACGACCGAGGCCCGGCGCGCGCGCCATTGAGCGGAGGAAGTTCGCCAACTGCCCGTGAGCGTTTTCGACGCCCTTCGGCCGCCCGGTCGACCCCGACGTGTAGATCACATATGCGCGTCGCGCGGCGTCATAAGCAGCCGGCTCAATAACACTGGACGCGCGTTCGACGCCGTCCAGCGCAATGAATTGCGCGCCCTTCGCCAGAAGGTCGTCGCCTCCAATAGCGTCGAAGTCGGCGACCTCATCGGCGATGATCGCCTTGGCGCCGGAATCATCAATCATGTAGCGCAAACGCTCTTCCGGATACGTTGGATCGAGCGGCAAATAGGCGCCGCCAATACGCCAGACGGCGAGACAGGCCGCGACAAGGTCGGGCCCGCGCCGCGCCATGACGCCAATGATCGCGCCATCGCCGGCGCCCGCATCCGCGAGCGCCGCAGCGATGTCATTTGATCGCTCCAGCAACGCCGCATAGGTCGTCTCGCGCCCCTCGCAAATGATCGCGACGGCGTCCGGCGCACTCGACGCGGCGGCGATGATCGTATCAAGCGCCCCCGGCGCCGGCGTATCTCGTTTAAGGCCGGTCCCAAACGCCAGGACCTCGCCACGAACTTTGTCGGCCATCATCGGAAGCCTGCTCAAAGGCGCGTCGGCCTCTGAAAGAAACGCCGTCAGGAACGCCGTGAAACTATCCGAAATGGCAATCGCCTGGCGCTCGGAAAAGAGCGACGTCGCATACTGAAGTTCGACACGGCCGCCATCGCCAGCGTCTACGACGCTCAGCGAGAGATCGCACGGCGCCGCGCGCGGGTTGACGGGCGCTTCGACAATTCTCGCGCCGCGGCCTATTGCCTTTACTCCTGTCTCGCGCCAATCGAACTGGGTTTGAGTGAGCGGCGTTCTGGTTGGGTCGCGCCTGACGCCCAACCTCGCGGCGATCTCATCGGGCGCCGCATAGCAGCGACCAGCGCCTTCCATAACGGTCTTGCGCATCTTGCTGATGAGCACGCGTCCCGGCTCATTCCTATTTGGACGCGCGCGAAAATGCGCGGTCGTCACGTAACAGCCGATCACGTCGCTCAAAACGGGGTTTTCGCGCATCGCCGTCGGCGCGGCGATGACAAGATCGTCCTGCTCGCTGAGCCTCGAAAGGAACGCCGCCCATGCGGCCAGGAAGACGACAAACGGCGTCGTTTTCTGAGCGTGCGCCAGGCGCCGGGCGGCGTCGAGATCCGCCGCTGACAGATCGCGCACAATCCAATCGCCCGCATAGTCAAATAGATCTGGACGGGGAAGATCCGTTGGCGATGCGTAGGGCTCCGGCGGCTCAGCCAGCTCATTCGACCAATATGCGAGATCTTCGTCGCTCGCGGCGGCGCGATCCGCCGTCAGCGCCTCGGACTGCCGCGCAAGTCGACACGCAGCCTTCTCTTCCAACGCCCGTCCTTGCGATTGCGCCGCATACCGCTCCGCCACCGCATTCACAAATAGCTCAGACGATGCGCCGTCCCAGACCGTGTGATGCACCAGAACGGCAAGCGTCGCGCGCGCGTCGCTTTCGCGCAGAACAAGCGCCTTAAAGAGCGGCCCCTCCTCAAGCGACGGCGGCGACCAGAAATCGCCAAGGCGCCCCTCCATCCTTGTGGCCGCGGTTCTTTCGACTTCAGTCCTTGTACGCATTTCCGTCGCAACAGGCGCAAAGACGGGAAGCTCAGCCTCACTATCGATCCGCATCTGGAGGATTTCATGCGACGCCACGACATCATCGACCGCGGCGCACAAGGTCGCGTCATCGACTTCGCCGTCAATTCGCCAGGCGAGCCGAAGCCAGTGCAGGCCCGCGCCGTCATCAAGCGCGGCATGCGCCCAAAAGCGCTCCTGCAGGAACGTCAACGGGACAGCTCCCACCTCGCGAGCGTCATCGATCGTATCATTCGCTTGCGGAATATCAGCGACGCTCGGCGCGCTCGCTTCGATCCTCGCCACGAATGCGTCAAGATCAGGGGCATCGAAGAGCCAGGCGAGTCGGACCTCGCATTCAAGCGCACGGCGCAGATCAGCAATCAACCGTGCGGCCTTTAGAGACTGACCGCCGAGGTCAAAGTAATTGTCCGTCAGCGACACGCCCGATACGCCGAGGGCCCGCTCCACCGCCGCAAGGACCGTCGCCGCGACTTTGCCGCAGGCGTTGGCGTCAGTCGTTTCGTCAAATGACACGGACGCTAGCTTCTTCGACGGCGCAGCCTCGTCCAAAGGCGTCCCCACATCCAAAGGCGTTTCAGCCGCAATATCAGGCGCCCCCGCCTCATCCGCAATGTCGCCGAGCAGCGAGGCCGGTTTGGCCGCCGCGACCAGGACCACCTGCATGAAGGCGTCGATCCATGATTCAACGCGGGCTGCGTCAAAGACGTCGCTTGCGTAGTCGCAATCGATCTCCAGCTTATCCGCCCCCTTCCGCACCCCGACGAATACATCATACTGAGCCGACGCGCGGTGATTCTCAAAAGGCGTCGTCATCGCTTCGCCGAAGTTCAGCTCCTCGAAAAACCGCGTCACATTGAGCGCAACCTGCACGATCGGCGGCCGAGACGGGTCGAACGGGGCGTCAAGGCGACGAGCGAGTTCGCTGGCTGTGACATAAGGGCGATCGCTCGCGGCGCTCAAAGCGGCCTGCGCGCGATTGGCGAGTTCCGGGAACTCCTCCGCCCCGTCGAGATCGATCAGGAGCGGCCACATGGAGACGCAAAATCCAATGGCCTCAACGCCGCTTGTCGCCTGCCCGGCTGACGGCGCGCCGATGACGACCCTCCGGGCGCCCGATAACCGCGACATGACCAGCGCGAAAGCCGCGAGATAAACCGCGGTCGCGCCCACGCCAAATTCGCGCGCAAGAGCGGCCGCGGCCGCATCAACCTCAAGGGGGAAGCTTTTCAGGATCGTCGCGCCCGCGCCGCGCCGTTTCTCAGCATACGGGCGATCGGTCGGCAACGCCAAAGGCGCCGGCGCCTCATCGCCGAACTCCGCCGCCCAACCCTCCAGACAGCGCGCTCGCGCCGCTGGCCGGTTTGCATGATTGGCGAAAACATGGAACGGCTTGATCGATGCAAGCGCCGCTCCGTCTTCATAACGCGACTTGATATCCCTCAGAATCAAGTCAGTCGCATACCCATCAAAAACGATATGATGCGCATAAAGAGCGAATATCGACTCGCGCGCGCCCACCCGCAACAGCGTCGCGCGCGCTAGCGGGCCATTCTCAAGATCGAACGGCGTCGAGGCTTCTCGCTCAAAAAAGGCTGTGACACAGGCGTCGCGTTCGCCTTCGGACAGCCGCGAGACGTCTTGGAGACGCGCCCGCAACTGAGCTTCGTCATCCACCCATTGCGTTTCGCCATCCGGCGTAAAGCGGAGGCGGAACGCTTCGTGCGCATCCAGGGACGCGTCAACGGCCACCCTGAAGCGTTCTTCGTCCAGCTCTCCTTCAATCCGTAGAGAGATTGATTCATTGTATGCGCAAGAAGCTTCGTCACTCAGCTGCGAGGCGACCCATATCTCCTGCTGGCCGGCCGTTAGCGGGTAGCTGCGCCGACGCCGCGCCGACGGCGCATCGCCACGCGGCCGAAAGATCTCATCCGCCTCCATTTCCAGAATGGAATCGCGCGCGGCGTCGATGACGAAGTCGATGTCTTCATCGTCGTGCGCCGCCGTCATGTAGCTCGGGAAATTCTCCAAGATATGCACGCCGCGTTCGCGCAAGTGATAGAAGAAAAGATCCCCGAGCTGACCCTCCCCGCCAGTCCGAAGAAACATCTGAGAAGCAAAATGCGCGAGGTTAAAACGAACGCCACGCTCAGTAAACAGATCGTTCAGCGCGCCGGCGAGCCGATCCGTTTTCGCATTGACGCTCTGCTGGAGGCTCGGACCGGCGGCCTTCAGGTATTTCAGGCATGCATGGGCGGCCGCAATGGACATCGGATGGCGCACGAACGTGCCCGCGAAGAAAGTCACGCCGGCGGTAGGTTGACTTGCATCGCCATAGCGCCACTGTCCTCCATCGAATGTGTCCATGAACTCCGGCGAGCCGGCGACGGCGCCGATCGGCATGCCGCCAGCAAGCACTTTGCCATACGTCGCAAGATCGGCCTCAACCCCGAAATAGCCCTGCGCCCCGTCAACGCCGAGCCGAAAGCCGGTGATCACCTCGTCGAACAGTAGGACAATCCCCTTCGCTTTCGTCAGTTTACGCAGCGCATGAAGAAACTCCTTCGGTCGAAAATCCGGCCGCCGACTCTGCACGGGTTCGACCATCACAAGCGCGATCTCGTCCGCACGACGCGCAATGACGTCAAGAGCCTCATCCGCGCCGTATTCCAGGACGATCATGTTCGATGTGGACGCCATCGGCACGCCGGGGGCCGACGGCCTCGTGGCGCGGCCTTCCCGTGTCGGCGCGCGCCCGACCAGCACTTCATCGAAGTTGCCATGATAGCTGCCTGCGAAACAAACAACTCTGTCCCTGCCCGTCACGGTGCGCGCAACGCGCATCGCCGCCTGCACCGCCTCGGAACCAGTGTTCACCCAGGAGACCCGGGCCATACCCGTCAGCTCACAGAAGAGCGCGGCCGCCTCGCCAGCTATTGGCGACTGGGGACCGACTTCAAAGCCCTTCTCCAATTGCGCGCGCATCGTCTCCACCACAAACGGCGCGCGATGCCCGAAAAAATTCGGACCAAAACCATTCAGGAGGTCAATGTACTTGTTTCCGTCAACGTCCCAGAGGTGCGCGCCTTCTGAGCGTTCTACCGCGATCGGATAGACCATCTCTTTCCAAAGCGGCGTGAAGCCGGCCGCCGTGCGCGGGTCAGCGAAGGCGGGTCGATAGTGCTGCGTCAAATCCCGCGAACCGGATGTCTTGGCGACGTACCGCTCCATCAACCGCTCAATATGGCGCAGCTGGCGGTCAGAAAGAGCCGCGCCCGCGCTAGCTGATGGCGCTTCGTCCGAAAGCGGCGCGGCGCCGGCTGCTCTCGCCGCGGCGGCGTGATCCTTTTCAGGCGGCGACACAGCAGGCGCATCACCTGGCTTCCTGCTGTCGCGCGTCGGCGCCGAACTCGCCCTTGCTCCGGATGGAAATGATCCGCCGAGCGCCTGCAATTGTTGGCGCATGAGCTCGAGTTGCGCCTCAAAGATTGCGGCGAGCCCGTCTTCAGCGCCGTCTCCCGCACCAGAAGTTGGAATCGCCGGGACCTCAATTCGCGATGACACGTCCGGCGTCTCGACACTGGGCGTTACCTGCGGCGATGCTCCGTCAGACGCTTCGCCTGCCTGTGCGTCTCGCACGCCTTCGCCCGCCTCCGTCGGCATGACCGAATCAAGACGCGCGGCGAGCGCATCAATCGTCGGCGTCTCCTCCATCAACTGACGAAACGTCGTCTTGACGGAAAACGCCTTCTGAATGGCGGCGGCGAACTGGGTCAGGAACAGGGAATCGAAACCGAGAGAAAGAAACGTCGCACCCGGCGCGATGTCCGCTTCTTCGTATCCGGACAAATCAGACGCGATTTCAGTCGCCTGTTCTACAATGCGGTCTTTGCGGGCCATGTCCGCGATTCCGTCCTTAACTTTGCTATCGCCTGCGCAGCAGATCAATCTGCGCGGAGACGACCGCCAACTGCATTCGAACCAGCGCCTCGACGTCTTCGCCGGCGCCGGCGTCTCCGTTCTCCACAGATCCGGCTCTCGCCACGACGGGCTCTTCACCGCTCTTGCTGCGGCTGTCCGTTGGCTCAATCCAGAATCGTTTGCGTTCGAACGGATAAGTCGGAAGGGGCGTCTTGCGCCGGCGACCGCCATTGAACGCGTCCCAATCGACGCCCGCGCCCAGCGCCCAAAGCGCGCCGACGCCGGTCCCGAGCGCGCTGATTGCGGCAGCTGATTCGCGCCCGGGAGGCGGCGACAATGCGGCGAAACCACATCCCGACGGAGGGCCAAGCGTCTGGCGCGCCATTGCCGAAAGCGCCGCGCCTGGACCGATCTCCACAAAAATCTGGCCGCCTTCAGCGCCGGCGCGTCGAACCGCTTCAGCGAACCGAACGGGGCGGACCACCTGGTCCGACCAGTAGCTTGCGTCCGCGAACCGTTCCGACGGCCCGTCTGGCTCCGACGACGAAATGACATGCCTCGCCGGCGCGTTCAATCGGACGCCGGCGACCTCCGCCGCAAAGGCTTCCGCGGCGGGCGCCATCATGCCGGAATGGAACGCATGAGACGTGCGCAGACGGCTTACGCCAATATCGCGAACGCCGCAGTCCGCTTCGAACGAGCTAATCGCCTCCGAAGTTCCGCTGACAACGGTTGTACTCGGACCATTCTCCGCCGCAATCGACAGCTCCTCAGGCAGGATCGCCGCCACCGCGTCGAAGCCTTCCCGGACCGCCAGCATCGCGCCAGGCGCCATCGCCTGCATCAATCGCCCACGGACCGCCACAAGACGCATGACATCTTGGAGAGACAGAACGCCAGCGAGATACGCCGCAGCGAACTCCCCAACACTATGGCCGATCACCTTGGACGGAAACACGCCCCACACGGCAAGGGAACGCGACAGCGCAATCCCGAACGCCGCAATCGCAGGCTGCGCCAAAGACGTCTCAGCGAGACGCGCGCCCGCCGCCTCCCATGACAGGCTCCCGTCCGCGCGCCAAAGCGATAGCGTGCGGATTTCGTCAGCTAACGTTGCATTCGTCAGACTGAGCGCATTCAGGCACTCCTCATAATGGTCCCGAAACGTTGGCCACGCGTCATACAGTCCTCGCGCCATCGCCGGGTGCTGCGCACCCTGCCCCGGAAGGACGAAGACGAGCTCCGGCGCGGCGTTGATAGGCGTCGTGACTGGAAGACCGCTCCGCAGCGCGGCGATCGCTTCGTCGCGATCTTTGGCGTAAACGCAAGTCCGCCGCTCGAACTCGCGTCGTCCGGTTTGAAGCGTGTAAGCGGTATCCGCCAAAGACGTTTGCTCGTTCACTTGAAGGTGTTCCGCAAGCTGCGTACTGACGACTTTCAGGGCGCTGTCCGTTTTCGCCGACAGAACCAGCAATGCGCCGTCTTTGGTCAGGCGACGGTCATCCGGTTCATCTTCGCCCGTCACCGGGGCCTCTTCGACGACGACATGAGCGTTGGTGCCGCCGACCCCGAATGACGACACGCCGGCTCGCCTCGGCGTCTCGCCGGCCGGCCACGCGCCGCCCTCAGGATTGACGAAGAACGGCGAGGCTTCAAAGTCGATCTTGGGGTTCGTTTTTTCGAAATTGATCTGCGGCGGCAGCACTTTTTCATCGAGGCATAGTGCCGTCTTGATGAGTCCGATCGCCCCGGACGCGACATCCAGATGGCCAAGATTGGCTTTGACCGACCCGATCGCGCAATACCCTTTATCATCTGTGTGGCGACGATACGCCGCCGTCAATCCCGCCACTTCAATGGGATCGCCGAGCGGGGTCGCGGTGCCATGCGCCTCAACATAGCCGACGGTGCGCGCGTCAACGCCGGCGCTGTCCAGAGCCATGCCGATAACGTCCGCCTGCCCCTCAACAGACGGCGCGGTGTAGCTGACCTTGCCGCCGCCGTCATTATTTGTCGCATAGCCGCGGATAACGGCGTAGATCCGGTCCTTGTCAGCAATGGCGTCATCGACCCGCTTCAGACCCAACACGGCCGCCCCGTTCGAAAAGACAGTGCCGGCGGCGTTCGCATCGAAGGTGCGGCAAACGCCGTCAGGCGAGAGCATCCCGCCTTCCTTATAGAAATAACCTTTCTTCTGTGGCAGGACGATCGTAACGCCGCCCGCGAGCGCCATGTCGCAGGCGTAGGCTTCTAGCGACTGGCAGGCCTGCGCAATCGCCACAAGAGATGTGGAGCACGCCGTCTGCAGCGTCATCGCCGGCCCGGTCAGGCCAAGCTTGTACGCGACGCGCGTCGCAAGATAATCCTTGTCGTTGCCAAGCTCCGTCTGCAGCGTGCCGACTTGTATCGATTCGACAAGACGTGATCGGAACGCTTCGTCAGAGCACAGATTCCACAAGACATAGGTGTCCATGTAGCAGCCCGCAAAGACGCCGACCGCGCCCGGATACCGCGCAGGGTCACAACCCGCATGCTCCAACGCATGCCAACAAAGCTCCAGGAAAACGCGATGCTGCGGGTCCATGACTTCCGCTTCGCGCGGCAGATATCCAAAGAACCTGGCGTCGAACATGTCGACGTCGCTCAATTGCCCCTTCGCGCAGACATACCTGGCCGCCGCGTCGCACTCGCCAGTGGCGGCGGCGCCGTCAATCTGAATTTCAAGCTCATCAGGCGTGAAGTGCGTCACGCCTGAACGTCCCTCGCGGATCATTCGCCAGAATGCATTGACATCATCAGCACCCGGAAACCGGCCGGCCATTCCGACGATCGCGACCCCAGGCCGCTCTTCAAATTCGCCGTCACCAGGATCAACGGCGCGGGAAAAAGTATCGGCGGCGCTCATCGTCGGCTCTCTTCGCGCGAGTCGGAAACGCGATGCGCCTTTGCGCGGCGAAAGGCGGCGTTCGACATTCGAACCCTGCGCATCTTTTCGCCGCGGCGATCGTCTATCGAATTGCCTGCGCCGCCCTCCGCGAAGTCCGTCAGACTGCGCGGGGTGCCGAAACGAAAGAGATCCGCGAGCGCAACGCGCGAACGCACTTCTTGCGGCAAACGCGCATGGGCGCGCACAAAATGGAAAGACGTCGCCCCTAACGCTGTAAACGGATCATCAGCGCCGACCTCATCGATATTCAGAATATCCGCCCACAAATCCGCGATCGTGGCCTCTAGGCCTGGACGAGGCCTCAGGTAGGCGGCGGCGATGTCGGGCCGCGGCCGCGCGACGCCCCTCATGGTGCGGACAATGTCGCTCGCCGTCACATATTCACTCGCGAGCCTCCCGATCGCATCGACGTCAAACCGCGGGGCAAGGGTTTTCTCAATCGCTTTGGGGCGCTGCGCCGTGGCATTTTTTGCGCGCGCCGAGGGATCAAACCGCACCTGCGTCATCTTACGGGCGTTGACTTGGGTGGCGCCTGCCGGTTGCGGCGTTTCTTCCGCCAATTCGGCCAAAAAGGCGCGGAACGGCGTATTTCGAGGACCGGTCGCATGCTTGATGCGCACAAGCGGCCGACCCATCGCGATCGCGTCGTGGCCGAGGCGCGCCGCGATCTGATGTTCAACCCCGCGTCCAAGAGCGCGGCAACTCAAAGTCCATAAGTCGAGCTCAACCGCCTCGTCGTCATCGCAAATTCCGCCGACCACGCCGCCGACGACGCCATAGTCTCCGAATCGATCACTGACTGATATGACGTAGGCGAAGCGGTCTTGGCGTGAGATATCACTGCGGAATGCGTCAAGCCCGCGTCGTTCGAGAGTTGAATTGAACTGGTTGGTCCGGGCGGCCATCTGCGCGAGCCTCGGCGCATCGTCGAGGCAGGCGGGGCGGATGTCGACGCGAAGACCGAGACTCTCATAAAACGCCGCGAGAGAGTCAGCCGCCGCCTCAGCGTCGCGCCGGCGCGCCTCCGCCGCATGGGAGGACCTGCGCAGGCGATCAGCGTCAGTGAGGCCGATCCTGTCAAGCGGCCAATAGTGGCGGACGAAGTTCGCGAGGCGCTCAGCCTCGGGAGCACGGGCCACCATGGCGGCGGGCAAGGCCGCGCGAACAGCAGCGCACTCGACGGGATTGTCGTCAAGAAAGACGACGCTCTCCTCGCCGACCGCCAGCGTCGACATAATGTCAGTGATCGCATTGACTTTCGGCGCCCAGCCGGCGGCGATCGTGTGGAAATGATCGGTGGTCAAAGGAAAATCACGTCGCGCAGTGAAGAGCGCCTCGATATCCGCCGGTTCATTCTTAGTGACGAGAGCAAGCGATACGCCTTCTTCGACGGCCGCCTTCAACTCAGCCTGCAGCGTGGCATGGCCCGCCGTCAGCGTAACGCCATTGACGCCAACCTCACCGAGCACGCCGCCCCACAGCGTTTCGTCGCCGTCGACGGCGATCAGCTTCGTCGGCGGCCGGGCGTGCTTGGATCGCCAACGCGCGATCGAGGCGCCAATCGCCGCCATCCCTTCGTCTGTATAAGGAATCTGCGCAGCTGCGTCAGAGACGGGATCAAACGGCGCAGCGACGCCAAACGCGTCGAAGACGCAGCGCGCGTCCAGAACTTCAAGCGACGACGATGCGGCGAACGCCTGCGTCAGGGCCGCCGTCGCGTCCGCGTCGCTGCTGGCGAAGGCCGGGTCCGCATCAGGGCAAATGAGCGCGAGGCAACGGGCGCCGTCATCCGCCGCTTTGAGCGCGTCAAGCATTTCGCCTGGATCGACCGCGCCTGCGGCGGGCGCGACGTCCCGCCAACGAAACGCGATCACCCGAAACCCGCGCTCGGCGCGAAGATCGCTAGCCGGGTCGAGGGCTTTGGCGATAAGCGGGCCTTCGCCGGCGAGGCGCAGGTCGGGCTCGAGGCCGAATTCGCGCAACAGAAACGACGCCGCGTCCAATGCCGGCGCGATCGTAAAGGCGGCCGCGACGAGGGCGTCGCCCGCCCCAACGCCGCCGTTCACGGACGAATGCGCCGCCGATGGCGGCGACGCAATGGTGTCGGCTCGCTCCAATTCCATAGCTTGGAGACTATAGGTCCTTCATTAAGAATTCATCGGCGGCCGACGACGCGATGCGCGGGCGCGTCACTGCAGAGCGCGAAGACTAATCGTCTTGATTGCGCGCGCGGTTAATACGCAGGCGGCGACTGGCCCGCTCCAGTCCATCCGTAACGAGACCGCCTCGCCGGCGGGCCGACTAGTCCTAGCGTCCGCGAGCGGAACGAGTTT
Source organism: Pseudomonadota bacterium (assembly GCA_039819085.1). Classification (GTDB taxonomy): domain Bacteria; phylum Pseudomonadota; class Alphaproteobacteria; order Caulobacterales; family Parvularculaceae; genus MED-G105. Next base: position 9,932 of record JBCBSQ010000003.1, on the reverse strand, counting down.
GAGGAGGCGGCTCGGCTCGTCAGCGATCGACATCTGGTCGCCAATCGTAAACGCAACCTTCTTCAGATCCCCCACAATGCCTTCGCCGGTCGCCTTTACCGCGGCTTCTTTTGCTGTCCATAGGCGGTAAAACGCCTCCAGCCGGTCAGGCCCCGAGAGGCTGTTGAGATGGTGGCGTTCGACCGGGGCGAAATGCGCGTCAACAACGAGCTCAAGATCGCCAGTTTCGGCAATCGCCTCCACGTCCACCCCAATGGCGCAACCAATTGAAACAGCGAGCAGCGCACGCCCGCCTGACCGCGAAAACGAGAAATCAAGATCCGCCGAGGCTTTCGAGAGGCGCGGTTTCGCGCCTCCCCCTTCCAGGAAGACGAGATCGGCGGGCGCGCGGCCCATCGCGCCGGCGAGGATCACCCGCCGCGCGGTACGGCCAGCCAAGAAGCGACGTCGATCAGAGTCGAACCGAAACGCATCCCCCCGAGCGCGCTCCTGGGCGGTAAGGATCGACGCGTCTGGCGCCGTCCGGTCAAGATCAATCGTCCAGAGGACGACTTCACCCATGTCGGGAGGGCCGGTCATGGATGCGGCCGCACGCCAAGTCTGGGGATTCGCTATATCGCCGCCAAGGATTTTCATACTCACCCGACATCGAACGCGCAGGCGGCGAGGCCCGCAATCTCTTTACTGTGGATTGGCGTCACTGCGGAATGGCGTTCTCTGGCGGCCTGATCCCACCGTCCGGTCCTCCACGTCGACATCCGCGGGACGCCCCTGCGAGCCGCGACCGTCCACATCCCCGCTGACCGCAATGACCTGCTTCCCGAAACCAAATATCCACGCTAAGACCTTAACGTACGGTCACAATGACCGGTCGATAAGACGCCTGTACACGTCTTGCACACGCCGCCAGCGACCATCTGAAGCCGCCAGCTTGGGGAAAAGTCCACGCCATGATGACCAGCGCCGTCCGCCGCCCGCTCGCAGCCGCCCTTTTCATCGCCGTCTTCGCGTCGCCCGTCTTCGCTGAAGATGGCCACCACGGCGATCCCATCGGGTCCGGCGCGCGCGCTTTTGAACAATTGGGACAGGAGCTGCCGACCCCAAACGTCTATCGCACGGCCTCCGGCGCGCCAGGCGCCCAGTACTGGCAGCAGAATGCGGACTACTCGATCAATGTCACGCTGAACGAGCCCGACCGCCGGATTTCCGCTGAAGAGACGATCACCTACGCCAATAACTCGCCCGACGCGCTGCGATATCTCTGGGTGCAGCTGGACCAGAATCGCTTCCGCAATGACAGCCTCGCCCGGCGCTCCGAAGTCGCGGCGGCGGCCGGCACGCGACGCGACGCGGTTGGGGAAGGCGATTCCATCAGCTACGCCGCCTTGCGTCGCGATCAGGCGTTTGACGCGCGCGAGCATGGATTCGAAATCACGTCAGTGAAGGGCGGGGACGGCAAGGCCCTGCCTTACAAGATCGTCGACACCATGATGCGGATTGATCTGCCGACGCCGCTCGCCTCTGGCCAATCCACGAAGTTCTCAATCGCGTGGAGCTTCAACATCATCGATGAGGCCGCTATGGGCGGCCGTGGCGGCTATGAAACGTTTGACGATGACGGAGCCGACATTTTCTTCCTTGCGCAGTGGTTCCCGCGTATGGCGGCGTATACGGACTACGCCGGCTGGCAGCACAAGGCGTTCCTGGGCCGCGGCGAATTTACGCTTGAGTTTGGCGACTATGACGTCGCCATCACCGTACCCGCCGACCACGTGGTCTCCGCAACCGGCGTCCTACAGAACGCAAACCAGATCCTGACCTCAGCCCAGCGCCAGCGGCTCGCTGACGCGCTGAAGAGCGATAAGCCGCAATTCATCGTGACCCCTGAAGAGGCGGCGGAAAACGCCAAGACCATGGAGGCCAAGACCAAGACCTGGCGCTTCAAGGCGGAGAACGTTCGCGATTTTGCATGGTCTTCATCGCGTCGCTTTATCTGGGACGCCATGGGCTTCAAGCAGGACGATCCGACGAACCCGGAAGTGCTCGTCATGTCGTTTTATCCAAATGAAGCCGAACCGATCTGGTCGAAATACTCAAGCCACGCCGTCGCCCATACGATGGACGTCTATTCACGCATGTCCTTCCCCTACCCCTACCCGACGGCGCAAAGCGTCAACACCTGGGAGCGCGGCGGGATGGAGTATCCGATGATCACCTTCAACGGATACCGTCCGACTAAAGAAGAAAAAGAAGACGAGCGGACCTATGCGCGCCGGATCAAGTACGGTCTCATCGGCGTCATCATCCATGAGATCGGCCACATCTATTTCCCGATGACGGTGAACTCGGATGAGCGGCAATGGACGTGGATGGATGAAGGCCTCAACACCTTCCTCGAATACGTCGCCGAAGTGGAATGGGAGGAGAACTTCCCCGCATTCGGCGGCAAGACCAATATCCTTGACTACATCACTGAGTACATGACGAGCCCGAACCAGGTGCCGATCATGACGAATTCAGATTCGATCCTCCAGTTTGGTCCGAACGCCTACTCCAAGCCGGCCGCCGCCCTTACCGTCCTGCGCGAAAGCGTCATGGGACGTGAGCTCTTCGATTTCGCGTTCCGCGAATACGCCAATCGCTGGAAGTTCAAACGTCCGACGCCAGCGGATTTCTTCCGGACCATGGAGGACGCGTCGGGCGTCGACCTCGACTGGTTCTGGCGCGGATGGTTTTACTCCACCGCCCATGTGGACCTCGCGATCGAGGACGTGCGCGCCTACAAGCTGAAGACGAATGATCCGGAGAAGGACTTCCCGCTTGACCGCAAGGAGATGGCGGCGCTTGAACCTGAGCCGCTGCAACAGATCCGGAACCGTGAGGAGGGTATGAAGACATATCTTCAGCGCAATCCGGAACTTGCGGACTTCTACAACGAAAATGATCAGTTCACTGTCTCGAACGTTGACCGAAATAACTATACGACATTGATGGAATCGCCGGTCGAGGAAGGCGGCCTGGAGGACTGGGAGAAGAAAGCGCTCGCCGCAGCGGTGAAGGCTGATGAGAATATCTACTTCGTCGACTTCGCCAATAAGGGCGGCCTCGTGATGCCGATTCCGCTGACGATCTCCTATACGGACGGCTCAAAAGAAGAGCTCGTTTTGCCGGCCGAAATCTGGCGCCGCGACGCTTACTTCATCACAAAACTCCTTATCCGTAAAAAGACGATCAAGTCGATCTCGATCGACGACGCGCACGAAATCGGCGACGCCGATCGTCAGAACAACCATTACCCGCGCCGCATCGAAGCTTCGCGACTGCAGGCGTACAAGGGCGAGGACATGACCCGGAATCTGATGAAGGACATGCTTGCGGACCTGAAGAGCGAGGCGGACGCGGAAGACGGCGGCAAGGCCCCGCTTGAACCGGCGAAGCAATAGCGGCCGCCGCTTTTCCCCCTAGCTCGCGCGGATGCCGCCAGGTTGGTCGAAAATGACCTTGTATTCTCCCCCCGGCGACGCTCCGGCGGCGCCGGGACGGTATTGGGCCTTAGCATTTCTTGTTGCTTCGTGGCTGCTCTCGGCGATCTCCCCTGCGCACGGCCACAACGCCGCCTTCACGCTCACCTCGGTTGAGTGGAACCCTCAGGCCGCATCGCTTGAGGTGATCCACCGGCTGCATGCGGAACATGCGCTTGAGGCTATCCATGCAGCGGGCGGATCACAATCGGAGACGCTCGACAAGGTCGAGGGGCTCGCGCGCCTGGGGCTTTACGTCGAGCAACGTTTTTCGCTGACAGACGCCGCCGGCGCGCCGCTCCCGCTTGAGTTCGTCGGGGCGCAGACGCAAGGCGAGTTCGTCTTTGTTTATCAGGAAATTCCCCTGCCTATTCCGCCGCCAGCCGTCACTGTCGCCTCGCAGCTGATGAAGGATCTCCCGGGCGAACACGTCAATCACGTCAATCTCAGGATCGCCGGCGCCGTCGGCACGCTGATCTTCGGCCGCGACCGGACGCCAAAAACATTTGGGCGGACCGCACTGTCGCCAGCCGCCACCGAGCGGCTTGCATCGCCGGACATGTCGCCGCCGACGGCGCCGATCGGCGAGAGCTTCGGTCGATATCTCGTGATCGGTTTCCAGCACATCATCCCGATGGGGATCGACCACATTCTCTTCGTCCTCGGACTTTTTCTCTCCACGACAAAGTTGCGGCCGCTGATCTGGCAGGTGAGCGCCTTTACCCTCGCCCACTCGGTGACATTGGCGCTGGCCACCCTCGGCGTTGTCGACCTGCCGCCGCGGCTCATCGAGACCCTAATCGCTCTGTCGATCGCCTATGTCGGCGTTGAAAACCTCGTCTTGAAGAATCCCGCCAGATGGCGACCAGCGGTCGTGTTCGGTTTCGGCCTGTTGCATGGCCTTGGCTTCGCCGGGGCGCTGTCGGAAATCGGGCTGCCGGCCGGCCAGTTGGCGGCGTCGCTGCTCGCCTTCAACATTGGCGTCGAAATAGGCCAGCTGTGCGTCGTCGCGATCGCCTTCGCCGCCCTCAGCTGGTTCTTCGGCGATCCGAGATATCGAAAGGTTGTGGTCGTTCCGGGATCGTTGGGCGTCGCGCTGGTGGGCGCCTATTGGACCCTATCGCGCGCGTTCGGCGGATGAACTTCTCTGGCGACGGCTCAGCCAATCCGGAACGCGCTGCGGGTGCCTTTCTGCTCTGACAACGCTTTGAGCGCGTCCTTGCCAGCCTTCGTGATCTGACCATCATCATCGACCCAGCCCTGGCGCCTGGCGTGGTCGATCGGCGCGCCGTCAGCTTCACTATATAGCGCAGCGGCGTATCCGAGCAGCGCGTCCAAAGGTTCCTGGGTCATTTCGTGTCTTGGGCCATCCTTGCGTAATGGAGATGCTACGACGGTGCCGGCGTCTTTGGATCGGCAACCCTGAACGTCAATCCGGGTCAGCCAATTCGCGAGCCCGAGCGTAGGCGGCGTTCACCGTTTTGGACATGAGCGCCGCAAGCCGCCCATCCCGCATTAGCTCCGCCAGGCCGGCCTCGGTCGTGCCGTTCTTGCTCGTCACGGCGGCGCGCATCTCCGCAAGCGGCCGCCCGTCGTCAAGCGCGAGCGCGACGGCCCCCTCAATGGTGCGCAAGACGATCCGACGGGCCTCTTCGTCCGGGAATCCAAGCTCCGACGCCGCGGCGACAAACTGGCGCGCAATCTCAAACACATACCCTGGCCCACTGCCGGCGATAGCCGTGAACCGGTCGATCATGTCTTCATCGTCCATCCAGACGACCTCGCCCGCCGCTTCGGCGAGCCGTTCGACCATGGCGCGCGCCTCCTGGCTCGCGTGGCCGTTCGCGCAGAGCGCGCTGACGCCTTTGCCGATTTGCGCCGGCAGGTTCGGCATCATACGGACAACCCCGACATCGCCGAAGAGCGCTTCCAGCCGCGCAATTGACACGCCCGCCGCGATCGAGGCGACAACGCCCGCCGATGCGAGACGGGCGGCGTAGACCGGGGCGACGGCGTCGATCAGCTGCGGCTTCACCGCCAGAACAACAATGTCGAACTCACCCGCGCCCAGCATCTCAGCCCCGCGCGCCCACGCCACCCCGTCAATCGGCTGCGCGGTTGGATCAACAGCGGCGAACGCCGCATCCGGCATATCAACCCATCGCCGCAGCAATGCGCCGCCCATGTTTCCAGCGCCGACCGCCAGGACTTTCATTCTACGAACGCCATCATCACCGCGCCGACCCTCCGGGTCGCAATCACCAATTCCGCCAGAACCAGCCTGGGCGGAGGGAGTAACCGCCGTTAAGGGTGACGACAAGTCGCGCGCCGGCAGTACGTCTGCGCGCGAAGCCTGGCGATCAAGGCCTGCTCAACCTTGGGGCCATCAACCAGCCATGGCGAATTCAACCCGTTCAGATGACAAACGCCAACGCCAGTCGTCGCGCCATAGCGCGTTATCGAAGCCCTTCTTGAGCCGCGCTGACCAAGCCCACGCGTCAAAACATGAACTCGTCAGAGACGATCAGCGTCTTCGAAGCGGCGGCGGTCTTCGAGTCCCGCAGGCGGACCTTCTGCATCGACGAATACGGCATCGCCTGCGGTCGCCTGATCATGCGCCCACCCATACAGCGGAGTGTTCTCGCCTTCCCCGGAAACCGAATAGCGGATGAAGCTGCGATCAGACGCTCTGCGTCAGGGTGATGGATCGCCGATGACGCCAGAAAATGGCGGCGGCGCCGGCCCCGCTCTCATGGCTTTGCACGGGCCCTTTCTACTGGCGAGCGGTCCCTTCTTGAATCTCACGACGCTGGAGGCTATTGCCTCCGCTTCCCCGGAGAGGTGCCGGAGTGGTTGAACGGGGCGGTCTCGAAAACCGTTGTGCGCGCAAGCGTACCGAGGGTTCGAATCCCTCTCTCTCCGCCATTAGGGAGCCATTCCCGCAGATCGCCCCCAAAGCCTTGAACGGCAAGGACGCCTCGGGGTTCGAAAACCCTCTTTTCCGGCAATAGGCGGGACGCTCCGCAAAGGCCAGTTTCAGGACAGTTTGGCGGTGCTCGATAACCCCAGAGTCCCAGAGTTTCTGCGGGTTTGCGAGGAAGCCGAGGGCGAGTTCGAACACCTCCCCGAATGCCTTCTTTGGCTTGCCGATATCGCGGAGCTTTTCACGGTCGAGAACGAGCCCGCTTTCCAGCGCGGCGATCTTTTTCTCATAGGCGGCAATAACACTCGGCGATTCGGTTTCGACAATCCGCGCCACAAGTTTCTGGACCTGGGTTTCCGCATCGCGGATGTTTTTATTGAGCGCGAGGCGCTGGATCGCCCCACGCGCGAGCAACTGGTCCCAGACGTCCTGTAGCATCCCGAAGGCGATCTCGACCATTTCGCGGGCGGGCCGGAGCCGTGAGAGGAGCTCCGCGAAATCGGCTTCGATGGCATCCCGCCGGATCGACTTGCGATACTCCGTACAGCCCTTTTTGAAGCACATGTAATAGGCGTGCTTCTTGCCGGTCTTGGACTTCGACCAACAGGCGGTGAGCGGATGGCCGCAAGAGGCGCAAGCCACATTCCCGCGCAGGATAAAATCGTTTGAGATATCGGCGCGGGCTGGCGCGAGCGCATGGCCGGCAAGCCGCTCCTGGATCTTGCAATGCGTCTCATAGGTGATCAGCGCCTCGTGCTGCGCCTCGCGCAGCGAGACGCCCCATTCATGCTTACCGATCACCCCCGCATAGAAGGGCCGCGTCAGAATGCGGTTGACCGCCTCAATCGTCACCTCGCCATAGCGGTTCTTGGGAAACTCCGGTTGCGCTTTCAGGTGCCGGGCGACTTCGCCTTGCGTTTCAAACCGTCCGCAGGCGTATCCTTCAAGCGCTTCGGCGATAATTGAGGCGAGCGGTTCATCCCTCACCATCACCTTGCCGCGGCCAGAGATGCGCTCGCTTTTGTACCCGAGCGGCGGCGAGAACGGGTAATACCCGTTCATCATCCGCGCGCGCATGCGATTCTTGGTTTGCTCCGCGCCTTTCTGGCGCTGGTGCTGCGAGACCGAGGCGAGCAGGTTTTCCACAAGGACGGAATCGGAATCCTCGCCGAACTCAATCGAGGGGCTTTCGAGGCTCGCGCCCGCTTCTTTGATCGCATCTCGCAAATCGAGATGCGCGCGAATGTCCCGAGCCATCCGGCTGATATCGTCGATGAGGAGAACATACTCGCCCGCGTTGCGATTCTTCTTGAGATGGCCGAGCGCCGCCTGAATGCCGGGGCGATCGATGATTCCGCCGGAGACGGCCTTATCGGTAAAGACCTTCTCCACCTGATAGCCCTTGGCGCGAGCGAATTCCCGGCAACGGGTTTCCTGACTGGCGAGGCCATGGCCTTTGTGGACCTGCGCGAGCGTCGAGATTCGGCAATAGATAACCGCCTTTTTGATGTGTTGGATTTCACAGGCTGCGCTGCTCATGACGGGGTCTCCTCTCCGCTGATCTCGGCCGACTGGCCGTCAATCACAGCCCCAAGATCAGCATTATTCTGTATGCGTTTAATATGCGGAGAGTATAGCATATCCGGCGCTGAAACGCTCAGGTTTTCTGGGGTTTTCAGCGATTTTCTTCCCGTGGAGTTCGCCGTTTGGGCCGGATGAATCCCGAAGCCGATTTCAGCGAAGGAGACCATCAGTTTCCAGAGCGTCAGGATGAACTCCGTCTTTTGCTCGTTGCTAATCTCCCAATCTTCCAGCTGGTTCAGATAGGCGTCAAGATCGAGCGTCAGGCTCAGGCCTTTCTCTGTTTCTATAACCTCAGTAGGCGTTTCACTCTTAGCTCCCGGCGGCAATCCTCTCGCGCTCCTCTTTTCGGTTTGGTTTCAAATATGGGTAAGCAAGCGGGGCGCTCACGCGCGATACATGACGGCAGCGCCGCCGCTTGGCTTGTTCGCCTTCGATTATCGAAGCGCAGGATCAACCGAACCAGCGCCCTGATGACCGCCTTGCACATCGGCGTCCTCGAAGAAGCGTCCGGATTTCCCTGCCGGTTGATCCGCGGCGGTTTCTCGATACGGCAGCGCGCCTTGGTTCTGCGCGGTCGCTTGCCGACCGGCGGCCCCGTTGCTGCGTTTGAATTCCGCGCGCAATTCGTTCACCGCATGATGGGCGAGCCGTGAGAGCTCAGCGATCCGTAACAGATCGGCGCTGTGAAAATTGCCGGTATCGCGCACATTGTGCTGCGCATCCGTATACGTCTTGGCGAGGCTGGTCGTAAAATAAAGGCCGTTATCGTTTCGATTGGCCCAGATGGTGGCTTTGAGATTGCCGTCGCGCAAAACGCGCGCAGGTCTGTTCTTGTCCATGGATTGGACTCCTTTCTATGGGGTTGGGGTAATCAATCGCCGGTTCGAACAATCGCGCCTTATGATGCGCGCCGTTCTGAGCCGGAGGATTTCAAACAGGCTAACACAAAAAGATAGGAATTAATACCTATACTGAGGTATAGGGCACGCACCTTACCGGCGCGGCCCGTGATCGCGTCGCTTATCAGCGTCTTTGGCGTCGCCCGTTTGTCGGTCCGGCTGGTTGCTGGCGCTCCTGCAGATAGTCTTGCTGCGCGCTCGTCTGCGGAGGTTGTTCTTCACCGAACCGCGGCGCCTCTTGCTGACGGCCTTGCTTGAGGCCTGAGATCACGTCGCTGGCGTTGCGCGCCAGATCCGCGAGGCGCGGCAGGTCATATTCCGAATAGCTGTTCGACTCATGGAACTGGCCCGCATCATCGCGCCATTTGCGCACGACCTTCGTTGAATATGACGGGCCTTCGCCGTTCTGGCGCTCCCAGATGGAGGCGGAAAGCGCGCCATCTCTCAAAGTCCGCACCGGCGGCTCAGGGCTTTGCGCTGCTTGCGGACGCGCTTGTTGGCGCGCTTGCTGAAAGACTTCAGGCGTTTCAGGCTGCGGTTCGGCTTGCGGAGCCGCATTCTGTTGCGTGCTCCGTTGGGGCGGTTGATGCGAGTGATCCAATTCTCGTCTCCTTCTTCTGCTAGGCTTGGTTGAAGCGCTGACGCGGCGACATCACCGCGGCCTGCTGGCGTTCCAGCAGATATTGCGCGAGGCTTTGTTGGCGGTTTTCGGCGTGGATCGTCTGACGCTGCGGGTAAGCGGCCTGCTGACGGTCCCGATTGAGCCGCTGGTAGTACGACATGCGATCGACCGCCTGAGCGTCGAGGCCCTTCGGTTTCAGAACCGGCGCAGGCTTGTTCTGTTCAATGAGGTTTTCACGGCGGCGCTGCGCTTCGCTCTTTTGCAGCCCCGCTTGTTCCGCCGCCTTCATTGTCTTAGCCCCGTAAAACTGGACCGGAAATCGGGTATGGATTCTGGTTTGGGATTAGGAGGTTTTGATGGCTCGGAAGCGGTTTTCGGACGAA
>JBCBSQ010000002.1:0-303363 GCA_039819085.1 Pseudomonadota bacterium | reverse complement strand
TCTTCAAGATCCTCGACGTGCTGATGCCGGCGATCGCGTTTCTGCTGGCGCTGCAGATTGTCGGGTTCAACCTCGCGACGCTGACGATCTTCGGCGGTGCCATTGGCCTCGGCATCGGTCTTGGGTTGCAGCGCACGATTTCGAACTTCTTCGCCGGCTTCACGCTGATCGCCGACAAGTCGATCAAGCCTGGCGATATCATCGCCGTAGGCGACACGTTCGGCTGGGTGACGCAGATGAACGCGCGGTACGTGAGCGTGCGCACCAGGGACGGGACGGCGCATCTCATCCCCAACGACCGGTTCATTGAAGATGGCGTCGTCAACTGGTCGCATGCGGATAAAGCGGTGCGCCTGCATGCGCCGTTCGGCGTCTCCTACGACACGGCGGACTTGCGGGCGGTGAAGGCGGCCGCCGAGGAAGTCGCCGCGATCGCGTCGCCGCGGGTGCTGCAGACGCCGGCGCCGGTCTGCAACCTAATGGGGTTCGGCGACAGCTCCGTCGACTTCGATTTGAGGTTCTGGATTGAAGATCCGCGCAATGGCGTCTCAAACGTGAAAAGCGACGTGATGTTGGCGCTCTGGGATCGGCTGGCGGAGATGGGCGTCGAGATTCCCTTCCCGCAACGTGATCTGCACATCAAATCCGCGCCGCCGGAGGTCTTTGCGATGGCGGATGACGCGCGGGCGAACGGCCCGGCGGCGCGCGCAGAATGATGCGTTTGCGAGATTGACGCGCGGCGGGGTGTCGCGCCCGGAAACCGGCCCGCCAACGCGTTTGTGTTGCAACGTTGATTGGCGCGGGCCTGCGCCCGCCATATAGTCGCCGCGATCGATGCTTAAGACAAAAGTCGAATTTGACGCCGGCCGTTTTTCAGGAGTTTGAAGATGCTCATCCGTTCGCTTCGCCGCGCCCGCGCCGCCAGAAACGCACGACGCGCCATGATCGCTTCAGGGCTTGCGCTTGCGGCCGCCGCGTGCGCGACGTCGACGCCCTATGCGCCGGCCGAACAGGCGGGCGGGTACGGCTTCTCCGAACAGCGGATCGAGGCGGATCGGTTCCGTATCATGTTCCGCGGAAACTCCTCCACCACCCGGGAGACAGTTGAGAACTTCCTTCTTTACCGCGCGGCTGAACTGACGGTCGCCAACGGCTTTGATTATTTCGTCGTGATCGAGAACGAGACCGAGGCGAATCGTTCTTATCGAACGACCGGCGCTGGCTTCGGCCCAGGCTTCGGGCCTGCGTTTGGTCCGGCTTTCGGTCCGGCCTTCTACGGCAGGTATCGGTTCGGGTACGCCTTTCCGTACTATGCGTACGGCTTTGGCTGGGGTCTGCCGTATGATGCGTACACCCGGGAGATCACCCGCTATTCGGCGGTTGCGTTTGTGATCATGCAGCGCGGCGAGAAACCGCGCGATGAGCCGCGCGCGTTTGACGCTCGCGAAGTGATCGAAAACCTTCAGCCGCTGGTGGTCGACCAGCGGCCAGACCCCAGCGTCTAGTCGCTCTAGCGCCTGGCGATCGGGGCCGCGTTAGCCCACCCGCTGTTTGAACTCGGCGACATTGGAGGCGACTTCGGCCGCCTCCGCCCGGTCGGTATGGTCATAGACGACCACAAATCCGCGGCCGGTGTGGCGCATCACGACGCCGCGCAGGCGTCCTACGTGAATATCGCTCCCGACCGGCGGTTTGCGCTGGGATTCCAACGCGACGCCGTCCACCGACATGTCCAGGACGCGGACGAAAAGCGACGAGCCGTCCGGCAGACGGCACACCATCCGCTGCGAATTCATGTGGTGCCGCAGGCCGCCCCGACGGTCGCGCATGCCGTCGGCGAGGCGCGGATTGACGATCGTCATCAGCTTTTCCGTCAGGAGCGCGCGCCGGATCCGCGACAGTCTGAACGACAGCGCAAACCCGTCAGGAAAGACGCGCGCGACGGTGCCCTCGAATACGTCGAGCCCTGTGACATAGACGATGGCGGCGTCTCCGATGACGGTTTCGACGTCCGTGCGCATGGCGAGATCACCCGGCGACATGTTGATGAGTTTGCCGTGGTGCTCGTCGACGCCGTTAATGATGGCGCGCGCCGGCAGGTCGATGGGCACCCGGCGGTAGCGCCGCAGCTCCATTGACGACTTGTTTTTCGCTTCGGCGGACATCCCCGCACCTCAATTCGTTGGACTTCGGGGGCGACCGTAGGCGCGGGAGGTCAAACGTTCCCTTAAGCGCCGTGGCGGTTTTTGAAGTTTGCGTGTGAGCAGGGCGCGTCCGGCCAGCGAACAAGGGCCGGACAATTGAAACGATCGCCCTTCGCCGGCGGTTCATCGCCGATTCCGGGCGTCTCGCAGCGCGGACGCTTCCGCGGCGCGCCCTCGCCCGTGTACGCTCTATGACGGGCGCGCGCGATCGGAGGCGGGACAATGCGGACGAAATTAGGATTACTTGCTGGGATCGCGGCGGCGTTCCACGCCGGGTTGGGGGCGGCTGCGGATAAGCCCGCTGGCGCTGATCCTTTTCTCTGGCTGGAGGAAGTGGAAGGCGAACGCGCCCTCGACTGGGTCCGGGCGCGCAATGCGGCGTCTCAGTCGGCTCTGGAGGCGACGCCCGCATTTGACGCAATGCGCGCGGAGGCGAAAGCGATCCTGACCTCCGAGGCGCGCATCCCTTACGGTCAGGTCCACGCCGGCAAGGTTTACAATTTCTGGCAGGACGCGGTGAACAAGCGCGGGCTTTGGCGGCGCGCGGACCTGAAGAGCTACGCCGCCGGCGCGCCGGAATGGGAGACGGTGATCGACTATGACGCGCTTGCGGACGAGGAGGAGCGCAACTGGATCCGCGGGAGCGTCGTTTGTCTAAACCCTGATTATGTCCATTGCATGGTGGAGCTTTCCGACGGCGGCAAGGACGCAGGCTTTTGGCGGGAGTTCAACACCGAGACGAAAGAGTTCGTCGAGGGGGGATTTTCGCTCCCTGAAGGCAAGTCGTCGGTCGCCTGGCTTGATGCGGACACGCTTCTTGTCGGCCATGACCGCGGCGAAGGCTCGCTGACGGCGTCCGGCTATCCGCGTACGTCGGTCAAGTGGGCGCGCGGCGCCGATCTCGCTGACGCGCCGGAAGTCTTGGCGGGCGAGGCGAGCGACGTCTCCGCCGGCGCGTTCGCTGAACGGGACGGCGATGAGACGCATGTCTTTGGTTTTCGCGCCCCGTCCTTCTTTGAGCGCGTCTACTTTTATCAGGTGTCGGACGGTGCTTTCTCGCAGATGCCGCTGCCGCGCAACGCTGACTATGAAGGCGTGCTCGGCGGGCGCGCGATCTTCAGTCTGCGGGAAGACTGGTCGTTTGCGGATGCGTCGTACCCGTCTGGTTCAGTTGTCGCTTATTCGCTGGCGCACGAAAAAGCAAAAGCGGACGTCGCCGAGGGCGAAGAGTCTGACATAGCTCCCGACGTCGTGGAGCAGGTTTTCCCCGCCGCGGACAACCGGTCCATTCAAGATGTGGAGGTCGGCAAGTCGAATATCATCATTCAGTATCTGGAGGATGTGTCCGGCAAGGCGGCGCGGGTGACGCGCGCGCGAAACGGCGACTGGAAGGCGAAGCCCTTCGATTTGCCGGAAAACGGCGTTGTGTCAATTGTCTCCGCGGGCGGCGGCGTGGATGAAGCGCTCTTCTCTTTCGAAAGCCTGACGAGGCCGGACACGCTCTATCATGCGAATGCGCGAAACCGATTGAAGAAGGTCTCGGAACTGCCTGCGCTTTACGATGCGTCGGATGTCGTCGTCGAACAGCGTTTCGCTGAGTCCGCTGACGGAACGAAAGTGCCCTATTTTCTGATGGGCAAGGTGGACGTCCTGAAGGCGGGCGATGCGCCGACGGTCCAATATGGTTATGGCGGTTTTCTCGTGCCGGTGCTGCCGTACTATTATTCTGATCCCGGACGGCCACAGCATGGCGCGCTTGCGGGCAAGATGTGGGTCGAGCGCGGCGGCGTTCTCGTTCTGTCGAACATTCGCGGAGGGTCTGAATATGGCCCGAAATGGCATCAGGCGGCGCTGAAACAAAACCGTCAGCGCGGCTTTGACGACTTTATCGCGATTTCCGAGCACCTCATCGAAACAGGCGTCACCAGCGCCAACAAGCTCGGCGCGGTCGGGCGATCCAATGGCGGGCTCTTGATGGGCGCAATCTTGACGCAGCGGCCGGAGCTCTACGCGGCGATTGATATCGGCGTGCCGCTCCTCGACATGATGCGCTACCACAAGTTGCTCGCCGGCGCGTCCTGGATTGGCGAGTATGGCGACCCGGATAAACCTGAAGAGCGCGCCTACATCACCGAATATTCTCCGTACCAGAAGCTTGAAGCAGACAAGCCTTATCCAAAGCCGCTCTTCTATACGTCGACAAAGGATGATCGCGTGCATCCGGGCCATGCGCGCAAAGCCGCGGCCAAGATGGAGAGCCTCGGCTATAGCTACTACTACTACGAGAATATTGAAGGCGGCCATGGCGGAACGGCGAACCAGGAGCAGCTCGCCTATCGCACGGCGCTTGAATACGCCTATTTCGCCCACATGTTGATGGGCGCGGGGCCCGGTCAAGGAGGGGAGGGCGCGGAATGATCCACGCTGACATTATCAAGCGCGCATGGCGCAAGGTGGACATCAAGCTCGCCCTTGACGGCGACTTGCACCTCATTCGTTGGCGTCGCGGCGTGTTCGCGGACGAGGTGTTTTTCGACGAGCGGAAGGTCGCGCAGACGACGGGCCTTTTCGGCCGCGAGACCATTTACGGCCTCGAAATGACGACCGAAGACGATCGGCGCGTGCGTCTGTTGCTGACGGTCGACCCTGATGCGCCCTGCTGGGATATGGAGGGTGACATGAAGCCAGGCGGCGTGCGGCTGGAGACGGCTGAAGAGGCGCTCATCGCGTTCGGTACGCTTGGACCTGGCAAGGTCGACCGTATGCGCGAGACGTTCGTCGATATCTTCGACCGCGCGTCTAAAGCGCTTGGCCTCTCCTAATCCATAGCGGCGCCTGTCGCGGCGATTGACCTCAGCCCTTAGGCCGTTAGGCTCCCGCCACCTTTCTTGATGCCGCGCGCGGGGAAATCAATTCATGGGCTGGTGGTTCGGCATAAAGCTGTGGCGGCGCGTGCTGCTCGGCCTCTTTCTTGGCGCCGGCTTCGGCATTGCGGTCTCTCAGTCCATGGGGCCGGCCGAAGCAGAGGCGTTGCTCCTCAATATCAAAGTCGTCGGCGACATCTTTATCCGCCTGATACGGATGATTGTGGTGCCGCTGGTTTTCTTCACGCTTGTCGCCGGCATCTACGCAATGGGCGATCCGAAGAAGCTCGGAACGATCGGCGTCAAGGCGTTTACGCTGTATCTGCTGACGACCTTTTTCGCGAACCTCATCGGCCTCGGCATGGGTACGGTCTTCAAGCCCGGCGCCAACGTTGACCTTGGGCAGGCGACGCCGCGCGATCTCGGCGAGGCGCAGCCCCTTGGCGAGCGGCTGATGGGCATCATCCCGACTAACCCGTTCGCCGCGCTTGTCGAAGGCGACATGCTCGCCGTCATCTTCTTTTCGCTGCTTTTCGGCGTCGGCCTCCTGATGGCGCACGAAGAAGGCCGGCCGGCGGGCCGCTTCTTCGAAAGCGCTTCGGAAGGCATCCTGAAGATGACTTATGTCATTATGGAGCTCGCCCCCTTTGGCGTCTTCGCGCTGATTGCGCATACGGCCGGCACAAAGGGCGTTGAGACATTCACCGCCATCTTAAGCCTGACGCTCGCGGTTTATGCGGGCGCCTTCATCCACATGATCATCGTTTATGGCGGCTTGATCCGGATTTTCGCGAACCTGCCAGCGCGGTTTTTCTTTCGGGGCGTGATCGACCCGCAGATGGTGGCGTATTCGACGTCCTCCTCCTCCGCGACGCTTCCTGTCACCATCAAGGCGGTGACGGAGAACCTCGGCGTGAAGAAGTCCGTCGCCGGCTCGGTGCTGCCGCTCGGCGCGACCATCAATATGGACGGCACGTCGCTTTATCTGGGTATTGTGGCGCTCTTCACCGCCCAGGCGTTCGGCTACACGCTGGAGCCGCACCACTATCCGCTGATCGCGTTGACGGCCGCGCTTGTCTCGATCGGCACGGCGGGGGTCCCGTCCGCGTCTTTGTTCCTCTTGTCTATTGTTCTCGACGTGTTTGACGTGAGCCCTGAGCATACGGCGATCGTGATCGGCTTTATCTTCCCGTTCGACCGGCTGCTCGACATGATGCGCACGGTCGTCAACGTCACCGGCGACGCCGCAGTCGCGACGACAGTCGCGAAATGGGAGGGCGAAATTGACGAGGAGGTCTTCCGCGCAAAGCCGGAATTCTAACGCGTCCTTGAGCGGCGTGTTAATCCGCCGCCGGGTCTGCGCCGTAAGCGGAGCATGATCGTCATTCGAATTCTTCTCGCCGTCGGCGGCGCTGCGCTCATCGCCGCCATTGTCTGGGCGACCGGCGCGGACGACCGCGGCCTCGGTCCGGTGCTGGCGGAAATGCTCGCCGAACCCTGGTCCATCGTTACGCTGATCGACCTTTATCTCGGCTTCGCGATCGCCGCGACGGTTATCTTCCTGTTTGAGCGAAACTTGCTTGTCGCGCTTATTTGGGCGCTGCCGACGTTCGCGCTTGGAAACTTTTTGGTGGCGGCCTGGCTCGTCTGGCGGTTGCCGGAACTCGCACGCCGTCTCCGCGGGTGACTCCCGCAGCTCTAACCCTCAGCAAAATCACAAGAGCAGGGCGCGCAGAAGCCGCGCGACGGGCGGGGATGCGCCATCGCGCGGCTTCGCGACGCCCACCGCCCCCCAAAGACGCAACGCCGGCGGGGTCGTCGATTGCGGCACGCACTGATCTTTCCTGGGGCAAGACCGCCGCGGCGCCGACCAGGTGAATGAACGCAAGATCGGCGCCGTAGCGCAGGTATTCTAGATGGCGGCTTTCTTCCTCCGGCGCGCCGCCGCGGCGCCGACGAGCGCTGTCGCCATGAACGGCAGAGCGCCCGGAAGCGGCACCGCGGTCGAGACGCTGCTGACGCGGAAACGGGAGTCGGATCCGCTCGGGAGCGTCGCGATCAGGTAGCGGAACGCCGCGTCCAGATCGACCGTCACCGAACCGCCGACGCCGACGCCGGACGCAACAAGCGTACTGATCGATGTGATCGCTGAAAGGCCCCCTGCGGCAATCGACAGGATCGACGCGTCATTCGTGCCGTAGATCAGGTATTGGTCGGTCATCGAGGCGCGCGACAGCGTGATGTCGCTGTAAGTTGCGATGTGGCCGGCGTCGAAAACGATCGCCTCGTCATCATCGATACTGTCCAGCTGATTGGCGTCGCCGACACCGAGATTGACGCCAAGGCCGAAGCTGTTCTGGTGCAGCTGAGGCGTCGGCGGGGCTTCGGCGTTGATCGCCGTCGCGGTGAGGCTGCGGGAGCCGTAGACGAACGTGAACGACGGCCCGATGTTCCGTCCGTCGCCAGTCAGATCGAAGGTCGCGACGGCGGCGTTCGCGCCGGTCGTCGCCAGGACGCTCGCCGTTGCGGCGAGCAGAATCGATTTCAGTTTCATGGTTTGCAAACTCCAACTTGCGCATTGACGCCCCTGGCCTGCTCGCATTCTGCGACGCAGGCGGAGGGGCCGACGCGACTAGTCGAAGCAAGATGAGCGCCGCGCGCACGACGTGCGTAGGCGTCGCGACGCGCACGGAACGCGTGCCGCGTCACGCTGCTGACGCGATCAGCGCCGGCGCATGGTTGCGCGCGCGTGGGTCCTTTCGCCTGTCCGGTGATCCCTTATCCGACGGCGTTTGTTCGGCGTCCCGGATTGGGGCGCCGAAGACGTAGGAGGCGGTGGCGGCCTATTCGTCGTCCTTATCCTCTTTGGCCGGATCATAGCGCGCGAACCAGGCGAGGGTGTGCTCGACCTTGTTGATGAGACGCGAGGGGCGTCCGGCAATGCCATGGCCGGATCCCGGCACGCGCACAAGGACCGTGTCGATCCCGCGCAGGGTAAGCGCCTGGTAGAATTGCTCCGACTCCGTGATCGGCGTCCGGTAGTCTTCTTCGCCCGTCATCAGCATGGTCGGGGTGGTGACGTTTCCAGCCAACGACAGGGGCGAGCGCGCCCAGTAGTGCTCGAACTCCTCCCACGGAAGCCCTGGGAACTGGTGCCGGCTCTGATAGATATAGCTGTCGGCGGTCAGCACCTTGCTGGTCCAGTTGATGATCGGCTTCGCTGCGACGGCGGCCTTGAAACGGCCGGTCAGGCCGACCGCGTAGGCGGTTGCGACGCCGCCCGCCGATCCGCCGGCGATGAACAGGCGCTCCGGATCGACAAAGCCTTTGGCGATGACGGCGTCAACGCCGTCCATATGATCCTGAAAGTCCTCCTTGCCCGGATATTTGTGCTGCAACAGGAGGCCAAACTCTTCGCCATAGGAGGATGACCCGCGATGGTTGTCATAGAAGACGACATAGCCTTCCGCCGCGTAGCGTTGAATCTCCAGAGAGAAAGTCGGGCCATAGGCGAGGTGCGGGCCGCCATGGATTTCGAGGATAAGGGGATACTTCTTCTTGGGGTCGAAATCCGGCGGCGTGACGTACCAGCCCTGGATGTCACGTCCGTCCAGGGATGATTTGTAAACGATCTCCGTGACTTTCCCGAGCTTCTTCCGGCCGAGCAGGTCCTCATTGAGATCCGTCAGGGTCTTTGTCGCGCCCGCCTTGGCGATGGCGACGTCTGAAGGGCGGTGCGCGCGGCCCTTGGTGAAGGCGATTGCGCCGTCACGCGCGACGGTGTAGCCGCCGCTCAGATAGGGGCGGCCGACAGAGACGCCGCCAAGGCCTTTGGCGACTTCGCGGCGCTCGCCGGCGAGGTCGGTAAAGCCCACATGGCGCGCGCCGTGATCGTCAAATGTGAAGTAGACCCCCGAACCGTCCGCCGCCCAGGCGGGATCGAAGGCGCGGCGATTGAAATCCGCTGCGACGGGTCCGGCGTTCGAACCATCCGTATCCATCACATAGAGGCGCGACAAGCGGTAGGCGAGTTTTTTGTTCTCTGACCGGAGGAATGCGATCTTGTCGCCCTTTGGCGAGACGACCGGCGCTGACTCCGCGCCCGGCATGTCCGTCAGTTGCGTCAACTCACCGTCGAGGGAGATGGCGAAAATGTCCGCCTCCACGGTTTCCAGCGCCCAGCCTTCATGTCTGTTCGCGGCGAAGACGATGGCGTCGCCTGCGGGCGTCCAGGATAACGGGCCGTCATGGTTGAAGTCGCCGGAGGTCAATTGTCGCGGCGCGCCGCCGTCCGCCGGGACCACGAAGATGTGCGCGCGCGCCGGCTCAACGAAGCCTTCGCCGTCGCGGCGGAAGCGGGCGTCGTCGATGACCTTGAAGGGCTCGGCCCACTCTGCGTTTTCCGGCTTGTCGACCTTGGTTTTGACAAGCGGGTCTTTGTCGACGGGGACGTCCATGACGAAAGCGATCGTCTCGCCGTCCGGCGACCAGGCGAGCTCGCGCGGCGCTTTGGTGAGGTTTGTCACGAGCGCGACGTCGCCAGTGTCCATCCAGCGCACATAGATCTGCGGCGAGCCTTCGGCGCCCGACACATAAGCGAGGCGGTTTCCATCCGGCGACCAACGGGGCTCGCCGAAGTCGTTCCGGCCCGACGCGACGGGGCGGTGGCCGCTTCCGTCCGCCTTGACGATCCAGACATTGCTGCGCGCCTTGTCGGTCATGATGTCATGCCAGCGCCGCACATAGGCGACCGACGAGCCGTCGGGAGCGATTTGCGGGTCGGCGGCGTACTCGATGTCGAAAACGTCCTTCGGCGCGAGATACGCCGGATCGCGCTCCTCCGATATTTTGTCTTTAGACGGATCACTTTCGGCGGCCGCCGGCGTTCCTGTCGCAATCAACCCAAAGGCGGCGATCATCGCCGCCTGCGCGTATCTCTTCCGCATGCTCGTTCCCACAAACTCTGACCCAAGGCGCCATCGCCCCGGTTTCTGTCCGAATGGTAAGGAAACCGGAGCTGGCGCGCTTTGCAAGGCCTGAGCGCTGCGGCGGTGGGGCGCCGTGGTCGGAAGGTTCTCAGCGGGGACGCTGAGTGGAAGGGGAGATCGCGCGCATCAGGCGCGCACCCTACCGCCCGCAAAGACGAGGGCGGCGACAAAGAAACAGCCAACGCCCCACAGGATGGCCGCGCCGCCATGGGCTGCGATGGCCGCGCCGCCATATAGCGCCGGCGCCCAGACAAGCGCCGCGCCGTCCAGAAAAGTCGCGATGGTGATCATGATCACCATTGGGCCGACCATGGCGTTGAGCGGCGTTGCTGTGATCCGGGCGATCGCCCAGGTTGAGACGAAGCCCAGCGGCGCGCAGGCGGCGTAGAGGAACAGGTGGCGCAGCCCCACATCGAAAGCCATCGGTCCGGCGAACCGAACCATCAGCGCGGCGAGGAACCAGAAGACGGCGCCGATCGCGAGAAAGAGACCGATGCGGGCGGCGGACATCTCGCCGTCTTCCATTGCGGCGGCGTTTCGGGGCATGGCGTTCGGTGTAGCTTTGCTGATGGGCATGATGTCTCTCCAATTTGTAGCGACCGCTACGTTATGGCATGTTGTAGCGACCGCTACAAGTGGAATCTGATGGCGAAATACAGTCGCGAAGAATTGCTGGAAACGATCGTCGAAACGCTCCTGGAGCGGGGGCTCGGCGCGGCGAGCTTGCGGCCGCTTGCGAAGGCCGCGGGGACGAGCGACCGGATGCTGCTCTATTACTTCAAGGACAAGAACGAGCTGTTGCAGGCGGCGTTCGGCGCGCTCGCCGGACGGCTGATGGCGCAGCTGGAATCGGCGTTTCCGGAGGGAACGACCGCGCCGCCGTCTGAGCTTCTGGCGCGGCTAGGCGAGATCACGCGCGGCGCGGACCTAAAGCCCGCCATGAGGCTCTGGATTGAATTGACCGCCGCGGCGAGCCGGGGCGAGGAGCCGCATGGAAGCGTTGGGGCCGCCATTCTCGACGGCTTCCTCGCCTGGATTGAGCGGCGGCTGCCGGCGGATTTCGAGGGCGACCGGCCCGCCATGGCCGCGGCGATTCTCGCCGCTGTCGACGGCGCGGCGATCCTTGACGCGCTTGGCCGCGAGGAAGCGGCGACGGCGGCGCTTCACCAACTCGCGGAGAGGCTATAGCGTTTATCCGAAAGCCGAGTAACGCTGTTGAATGACCATGACCGAAATTCGATCGCCGATCTTTTCGCGCCGTACGCTGATGACCGCCGCTGGCGCTGTCGGGGTCGTATCAGGCGCCCGCGCCGCGCAAGAAGGGCTGAGCCCACCCGCTTCGCCGTCCGAAGATGTCGCGCGGGACGAGGCGTTCTGGTCTCGGGTCGCGGCGCAATACGACGTTAGCGCGGCGTACACGAACCTTGAGAACGGTTATTGGGGCGTGATGGCGCGGCCGGTCCGCGCCGCCTATGAGGCTCATCAGCGACGCGTCAACCGCGAAAATACGCGTTATGTGCGCGGCCAATTTTGGGACGACATGAAAGGGGTTTACGCGCGCCTCGCCGCTTTCCTGGGGGTCGGCGCGGAGGAACTGCTGCTTGTGCGCAGCGCGACGGAGGCGCTGCAAATCCTGATTGGCAGCTACAACGGCCTGAAGCCCGGCGACGAGGTTCTGTACGCGGATCTCGACTACAGCGCCATGAAGTCCTCGATGGACTGGCTCGCCGAACGGCGTGGCGTCAGTGTCCGGAAGATCACGCTGCCGGAGCCTGCGAGCCGCGAGGGCGTCCTGGCGGCGTATAGGTCGGCGTTCGAGCAGTATCCGAAAGTGAAGCTCGTGCTTCTGACGCAAGTAAACAATCTCACCGGGCTGATTCACCCGGTCGAGGAAATCGCCGCAATGGCGAAGGGCGCAGGGGCGGAAGTTGTCCTGGACAGCGCCCACGCGGTTGGCCAGATCGAATTTCAGCTTTCTGAGCTTGGCGCTGACTTCATTGGCATGAACCTCCACAAATGGATCGGCGCGCCGCTCGGTTGCGGGCTCATTTATATCCGTAAGGACCGTGTACCGAGCATTGACCGGTATATGGGCGAGCCGGGCCGGGAGGATGACATTCGGGCGCGCGCGCACCTAGGGGGATTTGACTTCGCTGCGCATCTGACGGTTCCGGACGCTCTCGATTTCCATGAAGCGGTCGGCGGCGCGGCGTCGAAGCAGCCGCGGCTCAAATATCTGCGGGACCTCTGGGCGCAGCCGGCGCGTGAGATGCCGCATATCGACGTTCTGACGCCCGACGACCCGGATCTCGTGGCGGCGATGACGTCATTCCGGCTGAAAGGCCGAACGTCTACGGAAGAAAACGACGCGATCGTCAAGCGCCTGCTGCGTGATCATGGCGTGTTCACCGTCCGGCGCACCGGCCCCGCCGCCGGCGACTGCGTGCGCGTTACGCCCGCTATTTACAATCAGCCGGAGGACGCCGCGAAGCTTGTGGGCGCGCTAAAGGCTATCGCTTGAAAAGGGTCGGGACGCGCAAAGAGCGTTCCGCGGATGCTTCGGCCGCGTTCCGGAATTGCGCTTCGGCCGCCTTGCCGCATGCGTGCGGCGGTTGATTCCGAAATCATCGAATAGCTACCTTTTTGAGAATGCGGAGCAGCCGGGTTTTTGGCGCGAAAGGCGACAGATAAAAAGGCGACAGATAAAAAGGCGAAAAGCAAAAAGGCGAAAGGCAATGGGTCGACGCTTCAACATGAGTCTGGTCGCGCTCCTGGTGGCGGTGGGCGCGGCTTCGTGCTCCGGGCAGTCATCTTCGGACGCAAGTGAGCGAAGCGGCCCTCGCTTACCGGCGCAGGTCGAATTGCCGGTCAGCATCAACGAGACGATGGTCGCGCTGGTGACCTACGCGTCAGAGCCGCTTTGGCTCGACGCCTATGAACCGCCCGAGACCGACGCGGAATGGCGCAACGCCGAATACTACGCCTATCAGGTGGCCGTCGGCGGCAAGCTGATCCAGATTGCCGGAAATGGGCCGCATGACAGCGAGTGGGTCAGCGAACCGGACTGGATCAGGATGGCCGACGAAATGAGCGCCGCCGGCATGGAGGCGCTTGAAGCGGCGAAAGCGCGCGACGTCGGCGCTCTGGGGCTTGCGGGCGACCGCCTCGTTGCGGCGTGTGAGGCCTGCCACATCGAGTTCAAGCCGGATCTGCCGTCCATGGGCGTCTATAAGTCGCCTGACTACCCGCCAAGGAATTGACGGACCGCGCAAATGTTCGCTCGACGCCGGCCTTGCCATTCATTGGCCGATCCGCTTTAAGCCTCAGCTGACCTAATCGGGAAAGCGATCCTTCCCGCGTCCGCCGTCACGACCCT
Organism: Pseudomonadota bacterium; assembly: GCA_039819085.1. GTDB lineage: Bacteria > Pseudomonadota > Alphaproteobacteria > Caulobacterales > Parvularculaceae > MED-G105. Next base: position 289,931 of record JBCBSQ010000002.1, on the reverse strand, counting down.
CTCGCCCACGCCGGAAACGGCGTCCTATATGAGAGACGAGGCCGGGGACGTCCCGCCGTCGGGGTAACGCCCTCACGGCGGCGTTTGCCGTTCGGCGTGTGGCCGTCGGCAAGTCTCGGGAAGAAAGGCGAAGCGGATGTTTGAGAACCTAAGCGAACGGCTGGGATCGATCTTCGAGGGGCTGCGTGGGAAGGGCGCCCTTGAAGAGAAGGACGTGACGGCGGCCTTGCGGGAGGTGCGCGTCGCGCTGCTTGAGGCCGACGTGGCGCTGCCTGTGGCGAAGGAGTTCGTCGCCAAGGTGAAGGAGCGCGCGGTCGGCCAGGAAGTCCTGCGCTCGGTGACGCCCGGACAGCAGGTCGTCAAGATCGTCCATGACGCGCTCGTCGACATGCTGGGCGGGCGCGACGCCGCCGAAGAGGGCCAGCTCAGCCTCGCGATGTCCCCGCCGGCGCCGATCCTGATGGTCGGCCTTCAGGGCTCGGGTAAAACAACGACCACGGCGAAAATCGCCGCCCGCCTCGAAAAGCGCGAAAAGAAGAAGGTCCTGATGGCCTCGCTCGACACGCGGCGGCCGGCGGCGATGGAGCAGCTCGCCATTCTGGGCGAGCAGGTGGGCGTGAAGACCCTGCCCATCATCGACGGCCAGACGCCGACGCAGATCGCCGGGCGCGCAATGGAGGCGGGCAAGCTCGGCGGGTACGACGTCGTCATGCTCGACACGGCGGGCCGGCTGTCCATTGACGAGCAGTTGATGGCCGAAGTCGCTGAAATCCACGGGCTGGCGAAGCCGATCGAAACGCTCCTGGTGCTGGATAGTCTGACTGGCCAGGACGCTGTTCAGACGGCGGAGAAATTTAAAGAGCGCGTGCCCGTCACCGGCGTCGTCCTGACGCGGCTCGACGGCGACGGGCGCGGCGGCGCGGCGCTCTCCATGCGCGCGGTCACCGGCGCGCCGATCAAGTTCGTCGGCGTCGGTGAGAAGACCGACGCGCTCGATACCTTTGATCCGGAACGCATGGCCGGCCGCATTCTCGGCATGGGCGACATCGTCTCACTCGTGGAGAAAGCGTCCGAAGAACTCGACATCGAAAAGGCCAAGAAACAGGCCAAGCGGATGGCGAAAGGGGAGTTCGACATGAACGACCTCGCCGACCAGTTCAAACAGATGCGCAAAATGGGCGGCATGGGCGCGATCCTCGGCCTCATGCCCGGCATGGGCAAGATGAAAAAGATGGTCGATCAGGCCGGCGGCCTCGACGACAAGGAAATCGTCCGCCGGGAGGCGATCATCAGCTCCATGACGAAAAAGGAGCGCGCCCAGCCGAAGCTTTTGAACGCCTCGCGCAAGAAACGCATCGCGAAAGGCTCCGGCACGACGGTTCAGGAGATCAACAAGCTCATCAAGGCGCACCGTCAGATGGCGGACATGATGAAGAAGATGGGCAAGGGAGGCATGAAGAAAATGGCCGCGCAGCTCGCCGGCCAAATGCCTGGGATGGGCGGAGCGATGGGCGGCATGCCTGATCCCGCTCTCCCCGGCGCGCCCGGTGGCGGCAAGGGCGGCCAGGATGCGCCGGGGGCGGAGGACATCGACTTCGACGCCCTTGAGAAGGCCATGAAGGGGCAGGGTGTCCTGCCGCCCGGCATGGGCGGCCCCGGCATGATGGGCGGCGGGTTGCCTGGATTGGGTGGGAAGAAAAAATGATTGAAGACCGGTCTTCGGAATCAGTCTGTCGTCTTAAACTCGGACGTGGGGAGTATCCTCCCGTGTTGGTGCTTGCGCCGAAACTTCACCTCAACTGGGAAACACTGTGATGGCGCGCGTTATTGGGGTTGGAGGAAACTCAGAAAGAGGGTTGGCTAGTGATGGCCAAACAATCCTTAAGCTGACGTCTGGCGGCGTGAATAGCCCCTTGGCGAATATTCTTAAATCAAACGCACCGGCCTTGAGAATTGATCAAGTCATCTATTTTTCCTGGACGGGGTTGCCCAGAGATAATGATGACCCGCTCGACTACAAACATAACGTATGGAACGGCGCTTCGCTGATTGAAAAGTCGATCGGCGCCGATGCGGACGAGACAATTATTGTGGGTTGGAGCAATGGCGGTGACACCGCGTTCAAGCTCGCGAAAAGGTTGGGAGCCAGAGGGCTCAAAACGGTATTGATGACGCTTGATCCGACGTCTCTATTGACGCGATACCATTCTTGGTTGACCGGCTTCATCGCGAAGCCGCCGGGCGTTGAACTCTGGGTAAACGCGTATCCGGTTTCAATCCACCTCGCAGCAATTTTTGATTCCGAGAAACCTGTATTTTCGGAAGCCCCAATAAGGAGCACCGTGGAAGGCAACGTGATTGCCGGTTTCGGAGGGGGTTGGAATTGGCGTTCTTTGGCGGACGAAACATACAAGTTCGCTGGAGCCCATGGCGAGACGGTAAAGATGCTTACCTACTTGACGCGGAAAGGCGGGGCTTTTGCAAAACGATACCAAACTTGACCAGGTTTATTTCTGACTAAGCTTTGCGAATACAATCGAAGGAAAACCAAAATGTCACTGAAAATCAGGCTCGCCCGGGGCGGCGCGAAAAAACGCCCTTACTACTCGATCGTCGTCGCCGACAGCCGCATGCCGCGGGACGGCCGCTTCATCGAGAAAATCGGCGCGTATAACCCGCTTCTCGCGAAAGACGATGAAAAGCGCGTTCAGTTCGACGTTGACCGCGCGAAGCACTGGCTCGGCGTTGGCGCGAAGCCGACCGACCGCGTCGCGCGCTTCTTCGCGGCCCAGGACCTTGTGAAGTGGGAGCGCGGCGACAACCCGAAGAAGGCCGAGCCTGGCGAAAAAGCCAAAGCGCGCGCTGAGGAGAAGGCCGAGAAGGAAGCCGCCGCCAAGGCCGCAGCCGAGGAAGCCGCCGCCGCGCCAGCCGAAGAAGCGCCAGCCGAAGAAGCGCCTGCCGAAGAAACTGCGGCGGAATAAACCTGCGGCCTTCCCCGTCAACGTGGTGTAAAGCCAATCGAGTGACCTTCGAAGCGCGTCGCCCCGGAGGGCGGCGGCATGAAGTCGGAATAGGAGACGGGCATGATGAAACGAGTAGCGCAAGCAGCGCTTTTGGTGGCCGGCGCGTCGTTGACGTCCGGCTGCGTCGCTGCGCTTATCGGCGCGGGCGCTGTCGCGGCGGATGAGATCGTGGAAGGGGACGGAAAGTTTGATCCGCTCGAAGAAGCCTATGACGGCGACGATTCCACAACGCCGATCATTGACGAACGCGAATAGCGCCGAGGATCGGTGCATCCTTAGGCGCGTTTTGCATCGAAACGCCTGATCGGCTCTAATGGCAAGCGCGGTCGCGGATGGGCGGCCGCGCCGCCGGAGAAAACCGATCGCCTTTCGTGATTCCGTCAGCCTACCTGCACCGCTCGCCCTCGTCGCCGCATTTCGTCGTCATGTTCGACCGCTGGTTTTCTGGCCGCCCGCGCTCATTCTCCTTGTCGCGGTCGCGGCGAGCCTCATCGACTTCGAAGGATTTCTCGCCGCCGCGACCGCGGTTCATGTTTCTATTCTGGGATCGGTCGGATGGGCGTTCACGCTTGGCGGGTTCGTTGCTGTACTGACGGTTATCGCCGCCGCGGTGTCGCCTCTTGGCGGCGTCAGGATCGGCGGCGCTAAGGCCCGGCCTATTCTAAGCCGCTGGAACTGGTTCTCGATTACACTGTGTACGACAATCGCGACGGGCATCCTGTTCTGGGGCGTCGCTGAACCGATCATGCACTTCAATGCGCCGCCGTCGTTTTCCGATGCGGAAGCGCGCAGCGTTGCGGCGTCGCAGTTTTCCCTCTCCACACTCTATCTCCATTGGTCCTTTACGCCGTATGCGATGTACGCCGTGCCTGCGCTCGCGTTTGCGCTCGCCTACTACAATTTCGGGCGATCCTATTCCTTGAGCGCGCCATTGCGGTTTGCGATTGGCGATGCGGCGACTGGCAGGGGCGCGGAAATCCTCGACGCAATCGCGCTCCTGGCGCTCGTGGCGGGGGTGGCCGCCTCGCTCGGGGCGGGAATGATGACGCTTGCGGACGGTCTCGCCGCCGGGTTCGGCGCGCCGGACGGTCCGATCGCGCGCCTGATTGTCAGTCTGTTGATTGTGTTGACGTTCGTGGCTTCGTCAGTGACGGGGCTGCAGCGCGGCATTCGAATTCTGTCTGACGTAAACGTGCGATTCTTCTTTCTGCTCGCCGCGTTTGTGTTCATTGCGGGGCCAAGTCTTCACATCGTCAAATCGGCTGCGGGCGCGGTCGGTGAGTACGCGTCGACTTTCCTGCCGCGCTCGCTTGCGGCGCCGGGCGCCGAAGATGAGCAATGGCGGCGCGACTGGACCATGTACTACTTTGCGAATTGGGCCGCATGGGCGCCGATCACGGCGTTGTTTCTTGGCCGGATCGCGGTCGGCTACACGGTGCGGGAGTTCTTGCTTTTTACGATGGTTTTCCCGGCCTCTTTCGGCGTCGTCTGGATGTCGATTTTCGGCGGCGCCGTGATCGGGATTGATCAGACGTCGGGCGGCGCCATGACGGCCGCCCTTGAGGCGCGCGGCCCGGAAGGCGTCATCTATGCGGTGCTCGGTGAATTGCCGCTCGCCGCGATCATGGGCGCGATCTTTCTGTTTACGACCTTTATCTCGTTCGTGACCGCGATGGATTCGAACACCCACTCCATCGCCAGCGTCTGTTCGCCTGCGTCCCGCCAGTCTGATGAGGCGCCCGGCGAAGGGCTTTGGATCAAGATCTTCTGGGGCGTTCTGATCGGCGCCGTCGCCTGGCTGATGACGGCGACGAACGGGATTGATGGGGTGCGGATGTTGTCCAACCTCGGCGGCGCGCCCGGCATGCTGATCATATTTGGATCAGTCGTCGCGCTCGTGCGGCTGATGGCGCGCCCCGCCTCGTCCATCAATCAGCACCCGAATGCGCGCGCCGCATCGGAGGCGCCGCGCTAAAGATCGGTTTAATCCGTGGGCGTCACGCGTAGAAGTTTGCCTACAGGCGCGCCGCGTCGATCCTCGATTGTGGCGTAGATGGCGCCGTCCGGACCGACGCGAACATCGCGCACCCGGCCGCCGAGGTCATAGCGTTCCTCGCCGACCTCTGTCATGCCGTTGAGGTCGACGCGGTGAAGCGCCTCGCCGGCAAGCGCGCCGACGAGAAGGTCGCCGTCCCAGTCGTCCGGGAAAACCTCGCCGCGATAAACCGCAAGGCCGGAGGGCGCGATCGACGGCGTCCAGTATTTGAAAGGCTGCTTCGTTCCTTCATACTCCGTAAACGGCGTTATGCGCGCGCCATTATAGTCGATGCCGTAGGATGCGAGCGGCCATCCGTAATTCGCGCCTGGCTCCACAATGTTGATCTCATCGCCGCCGCGGGGGCCGTGCTCATGCTCCCAGAGGACGTCTCGGACGCCGTCATAGGCGAGCCCTTGCGGGTTGCGGTGGCCCTTCGAGTATAGGCCGGGGGCGGTGCCCGCGCCAAAGTCCGGATTGTCCGCCGGGATCGAACCGTCCGGGTTGATTCGAATGACCGCGCCGAAGCTTGTGGCCATTTCCTGGGCGCGCTCCTTGTACTTCGATCCTTCGCCGACCGTGAGGTAGATCTTGTCGTCCGGGCCCCAGACGAGCTTGCCGCCGAAATGATGGCCGGTGTCTTTCGCCGGGATCGCATCGTATATCGGCGTCAGGTCGGACAGCGTCGAACCGTCGAAGGTTGCGCGTGCGATGCGGGTGGCGTTCGCCTCCCGGTCGCCATGGGCGTAAGCAATATAGAGCGTGCGGTTTTCGGAAAAATCCGGGTGCGGCAGAATATCGAACAGGCCGCCCTGATTCCAGGCGACGACGTCCGGAACCCCGCCAACCGGCGCTTCGACGAGCGCGCCGTCGCGCACAACCCGGATACGGCCCGGACGCTCCGAAACGAGAATATCCCCGCCAGGCAGGAAAGCGATGGCCCATGGATTTTCCAGTCCCTCCGCCAGCGTCTCAATATTGAGGGCGAGCTCACCCATGGGCGCTGGATCGGCGAGGGTCTTTTGCAGCGCGGCGTCGCCCCCGCCCTTCGCCCCGGCCTCTTGAGCGGCTGTTGCGTCGGTCCCGCCTGAGCAGGCGACGAGCAGCGCGCCGCCTAGCAGCGCGGCCAAAGCTGCGGGCGCCTGCGCGGGCGATTTGATGGCTGGCTTCGACATTGGCGGGACCTCCTGACTGTCGGCGGGTATTGCCTAAGCGTCGCGCAGCGCGCAGGCAAGGGCGCTCTGGACGCCTGACCAGCGAGGTGGGAACATCCGCGTCGGGCGATTTCGCATTTGGCCAGGCTTTAAAGAAACCATCCACGGAGCAGGGGCGGCGCAATGGGCATAATTCGAACCGCGATCGCGTTTCTCGTCGCGGCGGCGACCTCGGTGATGGCCTCATCTGCGTTTTACACGCAGCAGATCATCGCCAAGCAGGCGGCGATCGGCGGCGTCTACACGCCGGCGCAACAGGCGCAGACCTATTTCGAGAACCTGAGGGGCCTCGCTTTCGATGGCGCGCCGTCCTTTGGCGCGATCGCGGCCATTGCGTTGGGGATCGGGTTCGCAGTGGCGTTTGTCGTGAAACGAATCCTGCGGCCGCTGGCGCCGATCGCTTATCCGATCGCCGGCGCGGCGGCGCTGGCGGGAGTTATCCACATCATCAATACGGTCTTGTTTGGCGGCGGCACAGGCGCGATCGGCGGGGCGCGGGACGCGTTTGGCCTCACGCTGCAGGCGGTCGCCGGCGGGCTTGGCGGTCTTGTCTTTGCGTTCCTGCGTCCCCGCGGTTGATTTTCGGCGCGGGTGATTGGTCGTGACGCGACGTCCGATGCTCGACGTCATTTTTTTGGATTGACTACAAGGCAAGCTCTTGGACTGATTTGCAGACGAACTTCTTGGCGAACTTCTTGTTGAACTTAGGGAACGTTACTGCTGATGGACCGTCGTGAGACGGATAAACAGGCGACCGAGAAAGACCTGCCAAGCCTCATTCGCGAGACGGCGCTTGAGGTGCGCAAGCGCGACTTTCTATGGGCGATGGCGATCGCCGCGGGGGTGTTGATCGTCGTTGAGGTTTCTGGCGCTGCGCGCAACGCCTGGCTCGCGCCAGCCGCCTGGGTCGCTTTTGTGGGGTCATTGCTCTTGCGGTATCGGCTGTCGGCGGCGAGGGCCTGGGCGGAGCCGGTTCAACGCGTTGTTGAGACCGAGCTTCGCTCTCAGGCCGCCGAGCTTGAGAGTCTGAGACTTGTGCGCGGCGTCGCAAAATCCCTTCCCGAACCGCTGTTTATTCTAGACGCGTCGGGCGTTGTCGAACTGGCGAATGTGGCGGCGGAGGAGTTCGTCAATCTTGAATGGTTGGAGGACCGTCATTTCACGTCGGTCCTGCGCGCCTCATCCGTTTACGAAGCGTTCCAGGAGGTCGCCGCCGGCGCGCAGTCGCGGATCGTCGACTTTACCGCGACAGGCGCTGTGGAGCGTCATTGCCGCGCGTTTGTGGCCCCCTTGAAGGAAAGCGATCATGACCGGCGCGCGCCTGATCGGGTGATGATCTATATCCGTGATCTGACGAGCGAGCGCCGCGTTGAGCGCATGCGCGTCGACTTCATCGCCGCGGCGAGCCATGAATTGCGCACGCCTCTCGCTTCGCTCCTCGGATTCATCGAGACCCTTCGGGGGCACGCGAAGACCGATCCGGAGGCTCAGGAGAAGTTTCTTGCGATTATGCAGGGCCAGGCTGAGCGCATGCAGAGGCTTGTAAGCGATCTCATGTCGCTGTCCCGGATCGAGCTCAAAGAGCATGTCAGGCCGCGTGCGGAAATCGATCTGTGCCGCGTCGCCCAGGAAGTGATTGAAGGCTCCGCGCCGCTCTTCGAGGCGCAAGGCGCGCGTGTCGTCTTCGCATGTTCTGAAGCGGACGGCGTGGTTGTCGAAGGCGACCGGGATCAGTTGCTGCAGGCGGTGCAAAACCTGGTCGATAACGCAGTGCGCTATGGCGGCGACGAGCCGCGGATTGAGGTCAGAGTCGGGAACGGCCCGGCGCCGGCGTTAGACGCCTTGGCGCCGCAGGCTGCCGTCTCTGACGAGGCCGCGCGGGACGCCGATGCGAGCGATGAAGAGCTTGACGCGAACCGGATCGGCGACGCGATCGAGCAATTCGCCGCTCGCAACAATCTGCCGCTTCAACAGGTGCGCTATGTTCAGGTCCGCGACAACGGCGCCGGTATTCCGCGCGCCGCGCTGCCTCGGCTGACGGAGCGCTTTTATCGCGTCAGCGTCGAAGACAGCAAAAAATCCGGCGGCACCGGGCTTGGGCTCGCCATCGTCAAACATATTCTGAACCGCCATAAGGCGGGACTTTTTGTAGAAAGCGCTGTTGGGCGGGGGTCAGCCTTCACGTGTTACTTCCTGCCGCCGAAATCATTGACCGCAGGCGATGCGTCAATCGCCGCCGGGGCGGCGTCCGAGGCGCCGGCGGGCGGACGCGACAGCGCAGCGGCGCAAATGGCCAGCGCTGAAGGCCGACTTGATTTCTAGTCGAAGATGCGCACAATGTGCGCAATCTTGAGCGGCGCGGCGTCTCGCCGTCGCAGCTGGTGGCGAGGCCGTTCGGCCAACCGCCGCGATGCGTAAGCATTTGCTTTTCATCGTGATCTGACACGCGCCCACTTTTCTTGCGCCTTTCGCCGCAATTGGCTCGCCGCGATTGGAACTGTCACAAAACCGGCCCACTGACGTAGGACGCGCAAATGCGATTGGAGGAAATCATGGTCGTGACGCCGGAGCGGCCGGAGCTCTCTCGGCGCCGTGCGCTTGAGGTGGAGCTGTCCCAATTGGGCGCGCTTGCCGAAGCGCAGCTGAGCCAGTCGATCACGGCGTTTGAACGTCGCGATGTTGCGCTGGCTGAGCAGTCGATCGCGGACGACGCGCGCATTGACGCGGCCCACCGCGCCATCGAGATCGAGGCCATCGCCATGTTGAGCGAAGAGCGCCTTGACCCGCTCGGCGTGCGCGAAGCTGTCGCCGCAATCAAGGTTGCTGGCGATCTGGAGCGGGTTGGCGATCTGGCGAAGAATGTCGCCAAGCGCACGCTGGTGTTGAGCGAGGAACCGAAGTCGCTTGGCGTCGCGAGCGGCGTCGCGGCGATGGGCCGGCAGAGTCTGTTGCAGCTTTCGAACGTGCTGGACGCGTTTTCCGCTCGAAACGTACAGGTGGCGCGGGCGGTTTGGGGCGCTGACGACAATATCGACGAGCTCTACAATTCGCTTTTCAACGAGACCCTGCAGGCGATGATGCGGGACGCCGAGCAGGTGAACGCCTGCACGCATCTTGTGTTCATTTCGAAGAATTTCGAGCGCGTCGGCGATCACGCGACGAACATCGCAGAGGCGCTCTATATGCTGGTGACGGGTAAGACGTTGACGAATGACCGTCCAAAGGGCGATGAAACGCCGACGACGTTCGTATCGCGTCCTGATGAGGCGCCGTCCGAGGGTTAGAACGCGCTCTTTGAGCGACGATCAATCGGGCGCGCCGGCTCCGGGCGGGTGAGTGGACTTAGGATCGGCGACGCTTGAGGCGGCCCGGATGTTGGTCAGAACGACCACTTGCCGAGGACATTGCGCAGGCGGTTGTGCGATTGGCGGGATAAAAGGCGATGGCGAAAACGCGCGTCCTTGTGGTTGAGGATGAGGAAGCGATCGCGACCCTCCTCGAGTACAATCTTGGTAAGGAAGACTTTGACGTCATTATCGTCAATGAGGGCGAAGAGGCGCTCCTGAAGGTTGAGGAGGCCCAGCCCGACATTGTCATCCTCGATTGGATGCTGCCGACGATTTCAGGCGTCGAGGTTTGTCGTCGCCTGCGCTCCAATCCGGAGACAGGCAACATACCCGTCATCATGCTCACTGCGCGGTCTGAGGAGTCCGACCGCATACGGGGGCTAGAGATCGGGGCGGACGATTATCTGACGAAACCATTTTCGCCGGGAGAGTTGATCGCGCGGATGCGCGCCGTCTTGCGGCGCATCCGTCCGGCGCTTGTCGACAATGAAGTTCGTCATGGAGACATTCGGATCGACCGCTCCGGCCACCGGGTCTGGCGCGCCGAGCAGGAAGTGCATCTCGGCCCGACCGAGTTTCGTCTCCTCGATCACCTTATGCAGCATCCAGGTCGCGTGTTCTCGCGCGAGCAGTTGTTGAACGCCGTCTGGGGCTCCGACGTTTTCGTCGAGGTCCGCACTGTCGATGTTCATGTCGGCAGGTTGCGAAAGGCGCTGCGGAAAGTGGCCGAGGGCGATCCGATCCGAACCGTCCGTTCCGCGGGATACGCTTTGGACACCACTTGACGACGTGAGGGCCACGGCGGCGGTCATTGGACCGGCCCCAATTTCTTCAGCGCCTTGTTCTTCATTTTCCGGCGCAAAAAGAAGCTGCCTGACGCAAGAAAGCGCGGGGCGACGCCCGCGCTTTTTCTCAACTGCTCAATGAGACTGAATTCTCACTTCGAGCGCTTTTCGCAAGGCGCTCTTATGCGCCGTGCGACGCTCGTCAGCCCGCTGCGCGCTTTGGGGGCGCGTGCTGAACGATTGCAGGTCGAGATTCAGGCCGGGACTCCGGCCGGCGCTGGGTCGGCTGGAACGCGAGGCGCGCGTGATATGCGCAGTAAGGCTTCCCGCCACTCGTTGGCTCGCCGCAGAAGTGGAAATCATCGGAGGCCGGGTCCCCGATAGGCCATTTGCAGCTGTTCCGCTTCATTGTTGCGACGGTCATAAAGTCCGTCTCGGTGATCGACGTCGGCGCGATGAACTCCGGCTCCTCCGGTCCGACGTCAAACGTCCGCGGCGCGGCGGGTTCAGCGGCGATTTCCTCCGGCAGCGATACATCGCAACCTCGCTTCGGCTGCGCGGGCGTCGCGCGGCCGGAGAGGCCGAGCCGGTGCACTTTGCCGATCACCGCATTTCTGGTGACGCCCCCCATCTTGCTGGCGATCTGACTGGCGGACAGCCCTTCCGCCCAATACTTCTTCAATTGCTCGACGCGTTCGTCCGTCCAAGCCATGACGCCCTGCTCCCTTTCTCGCCTGTCGACGCGCAGTTTCTCGTAACGCCGCGGCGGAATCATGGTTTATCGTCAATATGTAGTCAGTGTGTCCGGGATCCTGCTCCGTGCACGCAAAATATAGTACATCACGGATCAGTTTGTACAAGATATGTCGCTCATTATCTGAACGCAAACTTTTACACACAAGATGTTGATCCGCCCCGTTCGTCAATTCCGCCTGTCAGTCGCTCATGCCTAAAGTCGCGCGCGCGCCGTGAACCTTGGAGCGAAAACAGGCGCTTAAGGCGTTAGGCGCGCGCTGACGCAGCCTTTGCGCGGACGAATGGCGGCTCGCAGGGCGCTTGACCTCGGCGAGCGTCGTCCCCAAACCACACACTCGTTAGTTCTTCAGGCGGCTTACATGGACCAGACGGCGGCGCGCGCCCTGGATGGCGCGATTGGCGATCCACCACGCGCACCGGCGCGCCGACAGGCGGGCTTTGGCGAACGCCGTTTCGGTTCGGTCAATTGGCTCGGGCTATGGACGCTCTACCTCAAAGAGGTGCGACGGTTCCTCAAAGTCGCGTTCCAGACCATCATCGCGCCCGTGATTTCCACGCTCCTGTTTCTGTTTGTCTTTACGCAGGCGTTCGGGGCTGATCGCGCGCCCATCGACGGCGTTCCCTACATTGAATTCCTGGCGCCCGGATTGGTGATGATGGCGATCCTGACGAACGCCTTCGCCAATTCCTCGTCGTCCCTGATCATCGGCAAGGTGCAAGGGTCGATCGTTGACGTGTTGACGCCGCCCCTGTCTCCCTCGGAAGTCGCGGTCGCGTACGTCGCGGGTGCCGCCACGCGCGGGATTCTCGTGGGCGTCGTCACGGCGCTGACGAGTGCGGCGTTCATGGCGACGACCGCCTCGCCCATGGGCGTAGAGCACGGCGTCGCGGTTCTCTATTTTTCGCTATCGGCTGCTTTGATGTTCGCGATGTTGGGCGTCATCGGCGGGATCTGGGCGGAGAAATTCGACCAGCTTGCGGCGATCACGAACTTTATCATCACGCCCCTGACGTTTTTGTCCGGCACGTTCTACGCGATTTCCAGCCTGCCGCCGGCGTTCGTGGCGTTCAGCCGCGTGAACCCGGTTTACTATCTGATTGACGGGCTGCGTTTCGGCTTCACCGGCCGGGCCGAGACGGATGTTCTTGTCGGGGTCGCGGTAGCGCTTTCTGTGAACGTTGTTCTCGCCGTGATCTGCTATCGCCTGCTGAAGTCCGGCTGGCGGTTGAAGAGTTGACGCCATGGCTGACGGCGAAGGGGCGCAGGGGCCACCCACAGGCGGAGATGATCGCGTCACGCCGTTTCAGGTCGCCGATACGGCCGTGCGCGGACGGGTTGTCCGCCTCGCCGGATCGATTGATGAGATCCTGTCCGCCCACGCCTTTCCAACCGGCGTATCAGAGCTCGTGGGCGCAGCGGCCGCTTTCGTGGCGGCAATGGGCGCGAGCCTGAAGTTTGATGGCAAGCTCATTCTTCAGGTCAGCGGGGACGGGCCATTGCCGATGGTGCTTGCGGATTATTCCGCAGGCGGCGCATTGCGCGCGACGGCGGGCGCGCCGAAAGAAGACGTGTCCGAGGCGCGAGGCCTGAGGCCGCTTGTCGGCGAGGGCCACATGATGATGACCATCGATCAGGGCCCTGACATGGAGCGATACCAGGGGGTGACGCCGATCGACGGCGCGAGCTTCGCGGACGCCGCGATCGGCTATTTCAACCAGTCTGAGCAGATTCCGACGGCGGCTCGGTTCGCGGTCGGCCGGTTGTCGCGGCCCGGCGAACCGGATCGCTGGCGCGCTGGCGGCATTGTCGCGCAGTTTGTGCCGGCGGAAGGCGGCGGGCGCGAGCGCGGCGAAGCGGCGCTTTTGTCCGAAGCGGACCTGGAAACCTGGGAGCGCGCGGCCGCGTTCGTCGGCTCCGCGCAGGCTGATGAATTGATTGATCCAGACCTCTCCACCAATGACCTTCTGTATCGCCTGTTTCATGAAGACGGCGTCAGGGTGTTCGATCCAACGCCCGTTCGCGCCGCGTGCTCGTGCAATCCGGGCAAGATTGAAGCGGTGCTGGAGCGATATTCCGCAGACGAATTGGCGGAAATGGCGCTTGAGGACGGGACGATCGAGGTGATCTGCGAGTTTTGCCGGACCCCTTATCGGTTCGGCGTCGACGGGCGGGAGCTGAAGGCGTGAAGAAGGACGAGTACGCGCGCGAGCTTAAAGAGCTGGAGTTTGAGCTCGCCAAGCTTCAGGAGACTGTCGTTCGCAAAAAGATGAAGGTCGCGATCGTTTTCGAAGGGCGCGATGCGGCCGGCAAGGGCGGCGTCATCAAGACGATCCTCCGACGGATGAACCCGCGGATCTGGCGGGTCGTGGCGCTGCCGAAGCCTTCTGACCGCGAGCGGACCCAATGGTATTTTCAACGTTACGTTGCGCACCTTCCTTCCGGTGGGGAGATCGTTCTCTTTGACCGGTCGTGGTACAATCGCGCGGTCGTCGAGCCGGTGATGGGGTTCTGCACGCCAGAGGAGACCGAGGACTTTCTAAATGAAGCCCCGCAGTTCGAGCGTATGCTGACGGACTCCGGCGCGATCCTCCTGAAATACTGGCTCCACGTCTCCGCCGAAGAGCAGGAGAAGCGGTTTCTGGAGCGCGCGCAGGACCCGCGGAAACGCTGGAAACTCTCGCCGATCGATCTGGAGGGGCGCAGGCGTTGGGCGGAGTTTATGATCGCCCGGGACCACATGCTCAAACGCACGCATACAGAGCATGCGCCCTGGCGGGTGATCGACGCGGACGACAAGGAGGCGGCGCGCGTCGCCTGTATCCGGTCGATCCTCACGAACATCCCGTACGAGTTCAATGAGGAGGCGTTCGAGCCGATCGACCTGCCGCCGCGGCAGACGGCGGCGTCGGTCGGGTATCGTCAGGCGGATTTCGTCAAGGCGTTGGAAGTCAAAGTGGCCGGACGAGATGATTGACTTTGACGCCCTGGCGCGCGCCGAGGTCCACACTCGGCCCTTTCGGTTCATCATCGCGGCCGATATCTTGTCAGGCGACGCCGCAGCGGAGGTTCGCCGCGATTATCCCGCCATTGATCGCTCCGGGTATCTCCCGCTTTCAAAGCTCGACGCCCGCGGCGCATTTGCGGAACTCGTCTCGGACCTTCAGTCGCCAAGTCTTGCTTCGACCTTGTCGACGTTGCTTGATCTCGATCTCATTGATAAGCCGCGAATGATCACGGTGCGTCGGTTATCGAAGAACGGCGACGGCCGCATCCATAATGATTCTGTATCGAAAATCTGCACCATGCTGGTCTATCTGAACGACGCGTGGGACGCCGCTGACGGCGGCGCGATCCGCGCCTTGAATGGGCCGGACGACATGGACGATTTCGCCGTCGAGGTGCCGCCCGTCGCGGGAAAGGCGTTCGCCTTCAGGCGGTCTGAGAATAGCTGGCACGGCCATCCGCCATTCGCCGGCGAGCGATACGTCGTGCAGACGACGTTCTTGACGTCAGAAGAAGAGCTCGCCCGGAAAGAAAACCGTGGCGGTCTGCAAATGCTCCTAAAGCGATTTAATCCGTTTGCGCATTAGGCGCGCCGTGCGTCTTCGAAGACGGCATTCAGCGCGTTGCCGTAACGCGCCCGATAGCCTTCGGACGCCGCTAGGCGCTTGAGCGTTGAATCATGCGACGTCTCGGCAATGATGATCCCTGGGCGGAGGGAATGAGGCGCGTCGCGGAAAAAGGCTTCCAGCACACTCGCCTCCTGGCCTTCGATGTCAATCTTCAGAGCGTCGATCCGCGACAGTTTAGCCTCCTCGATCAACGCCAATAGTGGCCGCACGGGGACTTGCTCCTCGCCCTCCGCCGCGATGCGGCTCTGTCCTCGGCTGTCGAGATTGACGGCGAAGTTCGTGACGCCGTCCCTCGCGCCAACCGCGACCCTGAAAACCTCGGCGGCGTCATTCAGTCCGTTTAGGGAGACGTTCGTCTGAAGTCGATCGCGCATCTCCGGGTCGGCCTCCACGCACACGGCCTTCAGAGACTTATTCGATCTTTGTGCGGCGGAAAATGCGAAGAGCGAATAGAGGCCGACATTTGCGCCAAGATCAACGAAGACGAACTGGTCGCCGGCATGGGTTTCGATCGCGCGCGCAAGTTCGTCGCGCTCCGCCCGATCCCAATGATCCGGCGTCAGATAGACGCGCTTCTCGCAGATATTGTCATAGGGATGGAGCCGCGCGTTTATCGATCCGAAGACGCGGACGTCGAAGGGCCGCCGCATTCGGCCGCCGGCGGGGCCCAGAAGCGCGGACGCGAGCTTTCGGCCGACATAGGTGTAAGGCAGTCGCCGCGCGGCGCGACGAACGCATTCCTGCCGCCGGGTTGGCGCATAGGTACCGAATGGCGGGTCTACGCCGCCCACTCGTCGCGCGCTCCTTTGGCTTCTTCCATTCTCAGGCGCTCATACATCTTGACGTCGCGAAGCCACCGTCCGTATCCAGATATAGCTGAAAATGCGAAGCCGTCGACGCCGGCCCGAAAGAGCCCGTCGAACAGAAATCGTTTGCTGATGTAGATCGGCAAGCCGAAAAGAATCCGTAGAGAGAGGATGCCGCGCGGCTTGAGAGGCAAGAGGCGCGCGCGCGTCGTGGAGTTTCGGTTAACTTTTGCGACGAGGCCTTCGGCGTCCCGCCACGCGTAGTGGAGGATCGGATTGGCGAGCCGCCCGACCTGGACCCCCGAAGGCGGCGCGAACTGGTCCCACGCTTTATGGTCCGGTTGACGGACAACGCGTCGATCATAAAGTTTATGGCGCTTAACGCCGCCGAACCCCACCCAGGGCGCGCCGATTGGCGGCGCATAGGCCATTGGCGTGCGGAAAATTGATTTGTCTGGCGGTCCGTTGGCGAAGAGCGCGGAGATCTCAGTAGCGAGCTCTGGAGTGACAACTTCATCCGCATCAAGATCGAGAAGCCAGTCATGACGCGCCGCGTCCTCCGCGATACGCTTTTGTTTGCCGTTGCCGAGCCATTCCTGGCGGATCACGCGAGCGCCGGCGGATTCGGCGATCGCGATTGTGTCGTCCGTCGATCCGCTGTCCACGACGAGGACCTCGTCGGCAATTTGAAACGCGCCCTCGAGCGCGGACGGCAGATTTGACGCTTCATTTTGCGTGCGGAAATAGGCGGAAATGGGTGGGCGCAGGGGCGTTGTCATGCAAGGGCGCGACGTCATTGGTGGGCTGGGCTTCGCTATGACGTTAAGGTCCGGCGCGGACGGGCGCAAGCAATCTCAAGGGCGCGCCGTTCCCGTTGATCATCGGCTAGTGGTGCGGGCGCGTTTTTCCTGGCCAATGCTTCCCGCGGCGGCGTCGCATTCGCCATTAGGACGCGCCTCGGCGCGGAAGGCGCTCATCCGTTCTGATCGCAGAAACGCAAACTCGTCATCAACGTTCTGCCACTCAGCGGCGTAGATCGGTTTTAGTGAGCCCGTATACGTATCATCTGGGCATAGCGCTATATGTCTGGCGGCCATGCGCAAGGCGCGGGCGTCTTCAAGCGTTTGCGGCAGTACGTTGGCGATCGTGCCTGCTTTCATCGCCACAATGGCGATTGCCGCTGAGGTGAAAGCCGCCCGCTGCCGGCCTTTTGTCTTGGCGGCCGCCAAAACGGCGAGCGCGCCGGCCATGATCCAGAAGAAATTGCCCTGAGTGATATATCTGAAGACACGCGCCTGGGCGGCGCCGCGGTCATCGAGCCGGCCAAGGCCCGCGAGCGCGCCTGATCCGAGGGCGTATGCGCCGAGCGCCAACATCGGCGCGAGCCTTTTTATGGCGGCCAGCAGCCCGCCTCGAGGCGGACGGGCGACGCATCCTGCGCCTACCACAAGACCAGCGGCGAGCAATCCCGCCGCCGGCGCAAGTTCTTTGGAGAAACGGGTGATTGGCGCTGTGACGAACTGGTGGGTGTAATTGATGAGAGCGGCCACTTCGCTGAGGTTTCGCGGCGGCATGATCGCGCTGTCCGCATGCGCGCGCGCGCCAGCTCCCATGGCCAGAACGAAATGCGCCAATAGACTGGCGGAAAAAGCGCACCATAGCGCAAGCGATGCGCCTCCGACGGTTCCTCCTCGAAAGGCGGCGCCTTGGGCGAATAAGAGGCCGAACCCAATGGGCAGGAGCGCCCAGCCGCCGCCGAAGCCGTAGATCGCCGCGGCTGCTGACGCTGCGGCGAGGGCGGTGGTCACGAGGTTCGGCGCGCCGCGGGTCAGGAGCTCAATGCACCAAATCGCCGCTGCGAGGTTGACGAACGCCGCAATTTGCCAGCCGCTGAAGAAGTTCTCCGCCTGGTCGATCGAGAATAGAAAGAACGCCGCCAACGCGATCGCCCAGGGCGCCGCGTCGCTGGCGTCGAACCGATCCGCCATTCGATCGATGATCCGCGCCAGTCCGAAGAACCCGATCAAGACCAGCGCGAGATTGATCCCTGCTTCATAAGCATGGTTCATATTCGTCAGTCGTCCGACGGGCAGGGAAAGCAGGTATCCTGACGCGTGCCAATGTCCGCCATGGATCGCGAATAGGTCAGCTAGCTTCAATACGCCTGCGTCCCATTGCGCGTGAAACCTGACGATGTCCCAATAGTCGAACGCGGGCATCGTGAAATGGAAGCGCAAAGTGACCACGCAGAGGCTTGCGAACGTCGTGACAACGATCGCAAGCGGCAGGACTTTAAATCTGTTTAAAGACGAAATGGATGGGTGAGACCGCCGGGCCAACATGCTGGAGCTGAAGATGCGATTTAGCCGAACCGCATTGCGCGGCGTGGCGATCTTCGCCGACCTTTCGAGCCTTCCATTCCGGCGCGGCTTCTCTCCATCCGGCATTGCTCACGTCCCCCAGCAACCAGCGCGCGCCGTCATCTTCCGGATCGTCCCTTTGCGGCATCGCGCGCTGATTGTCCACAGCGCGCTCGTTTCAGGCGGATTTGGAGCGCCGCCGTCTATGTGAACTCAAAACTGAATGGGGTGGCGAGGCGTTTGTGTTCGTCGACGACGAGACGACGGCGCATTGGCGGGTGCGCCCGCGCCGCGCAATTGGGACGCTCGCAGAGGCGGCAGGTGATCCCGATCGGCGTCGCCTCGGCGCGCGCGAGGTCGACGCCATCCGCATAGATCAGCGCGCCTGCGTCTTCGAGCCGGCAGCCGAGCGCAACCGCGCGATCGGCGGTCGGCGCGCCATAGCCGCCGGCTTCCGCCCTGACGGTTCGCGCGATCGAAAAATACTTCTCCCCGTCCGGGAGCTGAACGATCTGGGTCAGCAGCCGTCGCGGACTGCGGAACGCGTCGTGCACATTCCACAATGGGCATGATCCGCCGTAACGCGCGAAGGGGAAGACGTCTCCTGAGTAGCGCTTTGAGACATTGCCGGCGGCGTCAATCCGTAGAAAGAAGAAAGGGACGCCCTCCCGGCCCGGTTTGCGCAGAGTCGCTAATCGGTGGGCGGTCTGCTCAAAGCTCGTCCCGAAACGACGGCTGATCGCTTCGATATCGTATCGCAACTCAATCGCCGCCTTTTGGAACGCGCCATAAGGCATGAGCACGCTCGCCGCCGCGTAGTTGGCGAGCGCGGCGCGGGCCAGCCGCCGTCCGGCGTCCCCGGAAAACTGTCCGTCATTGGCGGCGCGGTCGAGCGTGAGGCTCATCTCCATCAGGCAGAGCTGAAGTGTGAGGTGGAAGTTTCGGCTCGCGAGGTCGAGCCTTTCAGACAGAAGGAGTTCGCCTGCGTGTCGGTTGAGACGCCGATAGGCGCCTGTCATGACGTCGTCCGGCAGCACCCGGACGGTCACTCCATGTCGGTCTTTGAAACGCCGCGCCAAGGCGTCGAACGAGCTTGCCTCCGCCGTCGCTAATTGCGCGGCCACAGTTTCCCCGGCCGCATCGAGGTCCGGAAAGAAGTTGTGATTCGCCTGGATGAAGGCGCGCGCTTCGGCGACGGGATCCGCGGCGTCAACCGATCCGCGCACGCTCGCCTCGATCAATTCGTTCTGCGCGTCGCGCCACGCGCGGTAGAGTCCGGCGACGGCTTCCGCCAGCACCGGATTGGTCGCGACGAGGTCCCGAGCGTCATCGCGCGTAACGCCTGCGTTCTGGAAAATCGGGTCAGCGAAGGCTTCACCGAGATCCGAAAGCGCGTCATCTGCGCGCTCCAGCGCCAAATCCGCAACGTCGAAATCATAGGTCTGCGCCAGTCGGATCAGCAGCTCCGCCGAAAGCGGACGGTGATTGCGCTCAATCAGCGCGATGTAGGAAGGCGACACCTCCAGTTCCGCCGCCATCGCGGCCTGGGTCAGGCCGAGGTCGCGTCTGAGGCGGCGCAGCCGCGGGCCCATAAAGGCGCTTCGTTGCTTTGTCATGCGGCATTTGTAAGAAAATTACATCCTTACGTCCAGTGATATCATGTTCTTACAACTTCACGCCTTAACCGCGCGCTTCTGGCCGCTGAGACCTTATGAGACGCACAAAGGCCAGTCGGCGCGTCGTTTGCCGCGCTGCTGGGATCCGGAATACAGGACGCTAAACGGGAGCAATGGCCATGGCCTATCAAGATGACATCAATTCAGCGCGCCAGCTGATCAAGGGCTATGACGGGACCTGGACCGGGATCGATCCAGAGGCGGTCGCCCGGATGCGGGCGCAAAATCGGTTCAAGACCGGCCTCGAGATTGCCAAATACACCGCCAAGATCATGCGGGAAGACATGGCGGCCTATGACGCGGACTCGGCCAACTACACCCAGTCGCTCGGCTGCTGGCACGGGTTCGTTGGCCAGCAGAAGATGATCTCCATCAAGAAGCATTTCGGGTCGACCAAGCGGCGCTATCTTTATCTCTCCGGCTGGATGGTCGCGGCGTTGCGTTCGGAATTTGGTCCGCTTCCGGATCAGTCCATGCACGAAAAGACCGCCGTCCCTGAACTGATCGAAGAACTCTACACATTCTTGAAACAGGCCGACGCGCGCGAACTCGGGCTCATGTTCCGGGATCTAGACGACGCGCGCGCGAAGGGCGATGCGGCCAGGGAAAAAGAGCTCCTAGGCGCGATCGAGAGCTATGAGACCCATGTGGTGCCGATCATCGCCGACATCGACGCCGGCTTTGGCAACGCCGAGGCGACGTACCTCCTCGCCAAGAAAATGATTGAGGCGGGCGCATGCGCGCTGCAAATCGAAAATCAGGTCTCGGACGAAAAGCAATGCGGCCACCAGGACGGCAAGGTGACTGTGCCGCATGAGGACTTCCTCGCCAAGATCCGCGCCTGCCGATACGCGTTCCTGGAGCTTGGCGTTGAAGATGGGATCGTCGTTGCGCGCACGGACAGCCTCGGCGCCGGCCTGACAAAGCAGATCGCTTACAGCGAAAAGCCAGGCGATCTGGGCGATCAGTACAACTCATTTCTTGACTGCGAAGCGGCGGATCCATCAGAAATCGGCTCGGGCGATGTCCTGATCTCGCGTGACGGCAAGCTGCTGAAGCCGAAACGCCTGCGCTCGAACCTCTTTCAGTTCCGCCAGGGCACCGGCGTTGATCGCGTGGTTCTCGACTGCGTCACGTCGCTTCAAAACGGCGCGGACCTTCTCTGGATTGAAACCGAGAAACCGCACGTGGAGCAGATCGCCGGGATGGTCGACAGAATCCGCGAAGTCGTTCCGAACGCGAAGCTTGTCTACAACAACTCGCCGTCATTCAACTGGACGCTCAATTTCCGCCAGCAGGTGTTCGACGCCTGGAAGGAAGCCGGCAATGATGTTTCGGCCTATGACCGCGACAAGCTGATGAGCGTTGAGTACGACGCAACGGACCTCGCGAAAGAAGCCGATGAAAAGATCCGCACTTTCCAGCGCGACGGATCGGCCCGCGCCGGGATCTTCCACCATCTGATCACGTTGCCGACCTATCACACAGCCGCTCTGTCTACGGATAATCTCGCCAAACGCTACTTCGGCGAAGAGGCGATGCTCGGCTACGTTCTCAATGTTCAGCGTGAGGAAATCCGCCAGAAGATTGCGTGCGTGAAACACCAGAATATGGCCGGCTCGGATATTGGCGACGACCATAAGGAGTATTTCGCCGGCGAGGCCGCTCTCAAGGCGGCAGGCGAGGACAACACCATGCATCAGTTCGGCTGACATAGCCGACCGGACAATATGGGCTGGCCGCGCTGGCGAATTCCGGCGCGGCCATTTCACATTTTGAGGGCCTCAATCTGATGGCTCCCGCCAGGTTTGCTTAGCGGGGCGCAGGGGAATTCGCGTCTTCGCGCGGTTGCGTTTGTCGCCCTGCTATGCATACCATTAACTCGGGTGGAGCGCTTCAGGGGAGAGTGCTCGATGTGCCGAGCGGCGCGACATTTCGCTAATCTTGGATCTGCGGTCTCAAGCGGACTTGCATCCGCTGTTTCGATCATTCGAGTCGCGCTCTCGTGTCTCGGGATCGCCGCGTTGGCTGCGTGCTCCGCGACAATGCAAGGAGTGGGCGGCGCGCCTGGCGCTTCGGGCGGATTGGGGGAAAGCGTTTCCGGGCGCCGGGATGCTGCGCCCTTCTTGCCGGGGTCGGCTGTGTTGGCGTTGTCGACGCCGGGCGGCGGCAGTCCGGACGCCGCGTTCAATGTCGTCTTTGTCGCCGACGATGTCGCTTTTGGCGATCTGTCGGTTCCATCGAATTTTGACCGGTTTGTCGCCGATGCGACCGACGTGATCGATAACGGGTTTCGTCTGGTCGACGGATTGCGTCTCAATGAGACGCTGCTGCACTTCTATGTCCTGCGCGCGTCCGGCCATGTGTCCGGCGGCGCTTGCCCGCGCAATCTTCAGATGCCGGATGAGGTGATTGAGCGTGATTCCCTTTTCGCCGACGCATTCATCATCTTGCACAACCGAGAAGACGTGCGCGACTGCGCGGACACCGGCACGCGCTACGGTTCGGCGGGCGTCAGGCGCGAGGGCGGCGTCCTCGTTCGCAAAACGGGCGTCGCCGTACATGAAGCGCTGCATGCGGTTTTTCTGCTGCCGGATGAATATCCAGAGAATGGCGGAATGTGGCCGACTGACCCGCCGGTGGTGTTCCGTGATCGGACTGCCTGCGAGGCTTACCGGCGGGACGCTTTGGGGATAACGACGCCGGCTGACTGCCGGCAGCTGCGGGATTTTCGCGGCGACTATTGGTGGCAGGCGGATTTTCGCCCGTTCACGCCGGACATCATGGACCCGCCGAGCCCGTTCGACCGGATCGTGCAGTTCGGACCCGCCGACTGGCGGCGCGCGCGGGCGGTGATGCGGGCGACCGGCGCGAGCGTCGTCGATCCGGCGGGGATGTGATGATGTGGAGTTTCGGAGGAGATGCGCCGCGGCTGAACAGCGTGCGCCCGACTGTTTTGAGATTCGGCGGTTCAGGCCGCGATCGAGCCCAGAAGCGAACCAGAAGCGAAATGGAGCGCAATTTCCGATGGCGGAGTTAATTGGCGAGCGCGCCTCGATTTTCGCAAAACGCGTAGCGGCGTGTCTGGCGGTTGCGGTCGTCATTGCTGGCGGGAAAGTGGACGGCGCAGTCGCGCAACCAACAAACAACTCTCAGCAGCAGCAACCCAATATTCAGGGGCAGCCGAACAATCAGCAGGGCCAAACCCAGCAGCAGGGCGAGCAACGGGCGAGGCGGCCGAGCGCATTTGAGCGGTTCGCGCGCCAGGCCGCCGCGCCGCCGCGAGTCGCGCTGATCAACGCCACCATCTACTACAATAATGGGCGAGCCCTGAGCGCAACCGTTCGCGAGGCGCGGCTCGTCAATAGCTACGCGCCGAAATCATTCGCCCAGGACGCCGGCGACTGGATGGTGATGATCTACGGCTTTGAAGTTGGCGAAGACGCCGGCCAGCAGCAAGGCCCTGACGACGTTCAACGCGCCAGGCCGAGCGAGGCTAGGCTGCTGAAAAGATATCGCATCCTGGATCCGGGCGTCGGCGTCGAACGCGAGACGCCGCCTGGATCGGAACAGGCGTTCGAACGTGTGCTTCTTAATGGCCCTTATGAATGGCGGCTTGTCGCGCCGCTTTATGAGGGCGCCAGGAAGTTTGACCCACGGACCATTGAGGTGATCGACACGCGCACGGGTCGCGTGGTGCTGTCGCGACAGTTCGGATAGTGATACGTAAGACGCCGAGCTAAGCGTGGTCTTGCGCCTGAACGGCGGCGGCGGCGCGCTAGGGCGGAACAAGCGAAGGAACGGGGCGATGGGGTCGATTCTGGCGAAGTTGAGCGCCGCGATGTTGGCGGCTGGAATTGCGGCGTCTTGCGCGCCTGTAAGGACGGCTGACGCGCCGCCGGCGCCCGCGCCGCGGCCCTCGCCGGCGCCTCCGCCGGCGCCAAGCGAAGAGGCGGGGGTCGCGTTCGAGCGGGAATCGGCGACGGGCGGCTTCATCCCGAGCGTCTATTTTGACGGCGATCCGGAAAGCCCATGCGCGCCCGCCAATCAATTGCCGGGCCCCGACGCAAGCGGCCGCGGCTACACCTGTCTTGAGATCTTTTTCGGCTCCAATCGCGAGTTCGGCGCCGAGCCGCCGTCGGATCTCGCCGACCATGGCGGGTATCCGACCGACCCCGGTGACTTTTTCGCAGACCGTCGATGGGCGTATGCTGAGCAAACGGCGCCGTATTTTCGCACAAGGTCTCAAGGCGAGGCGCAAGCCGCATACGAGACGTACGCCACCGGCCGCGCCTTTGTGACAGTGCCGAAACGCCAGCCGGGGGACAAGCTTGTTCCGTTTGAGTACAAAGGCCGCTTTGGGCGCACCCGTACGCCGACTGATGAAGACCGTGAGGAGGTTTTCACCCTGGCGCAGTACGAACTGATGCCGGGCGAGGCGTTCTGGCGCCGCGCGGGCGACATCAAGGCGATCAGCCTCGCAGGCGCCAGCCAGGGCGGTCTGCTCGACTGGGCGAATGACCGCGGCGCGGTGCTCGTCTACGTACACGGATTTAACGTCGGCTTTGACGGCGCCGCCTACCGGACGGCGCAACTCGCTTATGATCTTCAGTTCGCCGGCGTGCCCATGTTCTTCTCCTGGCCCGCGAACTCGTCAGGCAACATCCTCAGTTATTTCAACGATGTCTCCGAAGCATCCGCGAGCGTCGGCGACCTGAAGCTCTTTCTCAAAGATGTTGAGTCGCGGCTGGAGCCGACGAAGTACATTCTGCTTGCGCACAGTCACGGCAATCAGGTGGTTCTAGACGCGCTGAACGAGTTGACGGCTGAGCGCGGGCCGGACGCTGATCCGATGTTTGACGCAGTCATCTTCGCCTCGCCCGATGTGGACGCGATGGAGTTCAAGCGCCTCGCGGAACGCTCGGGCTCGACGGCCGCCTCCAAGACTCTGTACGCGTCTCAGGATGACCGCGCCATCTGGGTGCGGACTTTGCTGACGCGGCTGCGTGTCCCGCTCATTGGCCAACGGATCGAGGAAAAGCCGCGCGCCGGGCATGTGCCCCGCGGCGGGCGCCCTCTTCCGGTCGAAGGCGTCGACGTTATTGACGTCACACAGGCCTGCACCGGGCCGTTCGGCGCGGATGAACCTGCGGACAAGGTCAACCATTCGAAATACGCTGACGCCCGCGATCTGATCAGTGACATTCGTAGGCTGATCGACGACCTCTGGGCGCCGCCGCCGCTCGCCGCGCCGAACGAACGCAGCGAAGAGATGCGCGCCACGCCCGCGAGCGCCCCGTCTTTCTGGCGCTTTCGGCGGACGGAAGGCGGCGGGCGCCGCGCCTGCGGTTGACGCGTTGGCGCCACCGCGGAGCATGTGATTCCGTCAACTATGCTCTGTCCGATAAGGATCAGCGCTCGAACCTCCGTTTCCGGAGCGTTCGAGCGCCTTGACTTGCCGGGGGACCGGCGCTTGCTTAGCTCTGCGTTCGACCGGCCTTCTATCCGGAACTAGCGACGGCGAAGACGCGCGCCGGCCAGGGCCGTCAGGAAGAGGAGGGCCGCGCCGGGAACCGGCACCTGGGTGATGTCAAACGCGCCGATCCCGCCTGAATCCCTGAATTCAAAGAGCGCTGACCGGAACCGCACGCCGCCAAAGTCGAGCGTCGTGAATTCGTTCTGGCCATTGCCATTCGTGTCGGTGTTGAAGTCAGGGCCGGCGACCATGGCCGCAATGGCCCCGCCAGCGTCAAACAACGTGACGGTGAGCGCGTTCGTCCGCATGTCAAAGACATCCATCGAGTTGAAGATCTTGTCCTCGTCGAATGCGAAAGTGATCGATCCGCCGGAGGCATTGTCGTCCGGTCGGCAGAAATCGCCCGAACAGCCGCCTTCGGCGACGACAAGAATGTTCCCGGGGTCGTACATTTCGTTCCCAGGCGTGCTTGGGTCGTCGAACGTCGCGCCGAGGTCAGAATCGCCGCCGCTGCCGGAGCCTGGCGTCCCGGTGTTGAAGACGATCGCGAAATCGTTTGATTGCCCGCCGCCGTTCGAAGTCGCGGTGACGGCGAGCCCAGCGATCTGGTCCACCAGCTTCTCGCCGTGGCCAAAGCCTGAAAGGTCGACGACTGAGGCCTGCGATACGCCGGTCATCGCCGCGACGCCAGCTGCGCATGCGATTAGTTGTCTGATCATGTTTTACGCTCCCACCATACAAACGCCACGAATGCCGCCCTGTCGGAGCGGCGTTGACCGTCTGGCAACGGCCAAGCTTAACTTTCATTAATCTCTTCGCCCCCATGGGCGCCACGCCCCAACGGTAGAATTTGCGGCGCCCGATGCATCTTGCAGTCAACGCAGGGCCGCTAGGCGGTGTTCCAGGGTCCATCAGCGGCGTCTGCTCCGATCAAAAAATTCAGCCACCGAGCGACTGATCGGCGCCGGACGCGGCGTTGAACCCTTAGCTGCGGGCGTTTCCCGGCCGTTGTCAGCGGCGGGCTTGCTTACGAGGAGATATGATGAAGGGGATTTTTCACTGCGCCGCGTCGGCGGCGATTGTTGTCCTGACCGCGAATGCATGCGTCGCGACGCCGGCGCGCGCGGCGCCAGGCGCTTGGCGGTTTGATGCGGCCCGGTGCCCGGATCTTGTCGAGGACTATCGCGACCGCCGGGAAAGCGTTCGTGACCGGCGCGTCGATCGGGGTCCGCTCGACCGATTGGAGGACCGCGTCGATCGGCGCGAGAGCCGGCGGGACGAACGGGTCACGGTGTGCCCTGCAAGCGCCTGGGTCTGGGAGGGGCCAAGGCGCGGACGACGCGCGGCGCGTCCGAACCGCGCCATCGTCTACTATGACGCGGTCGGCCGCGGATACTTTCGATATGGACCCAACCGGAGCCGGGTCACGGTCGTTATCCGCTGATCGGCTGGATTCGGGGTCTGCGCCGACCGCCGCCGCCCGGCCTTCTGGCGCCGGGCGCCCCGGCGGATGGCCTGGACGCGTTATTACCGTCGCCAGGCCGTTTTGGCGGCGTGTAAGCGGCGAGCGGCGTCGCTTCGAACGACGCCGCAAACGCCTCCGCATCGGCGACGACCGCCTCCGGCAGATCCTGCTTGAGGCCCTCGACCATGGTTCTTGGCAAGGGCCCTCTTCCGAATAGATCCGCCTCCGGATTTTTTTGATACGCGAGCGACCACCTTAACGCTGCGACCGGATCGTGCGCGCCGGCGACGGGAGAGGCGTGCAGAATTGCAAGCCGGCGCTGCGCGCGGGCGTTTCCGGCGTGCGCAGCGCGAACGAGCCAGAACATGCCTTCCTGATGGAAGAGCGCGGTCTCGGTGGCGGTCTCGCCCTCCATCTCAAGGAGGCAATCGCCAAGTTCATGTTGGGCGGCTTCAAAGCCTTCGCCCATCGCGGCGGCGACGCGGTAAGCCGGCGCGGCGGCTGCGCAGCCCCGCTTTTTCAGCGCGGCGCGCGCCTCGGCGAGAACGCGTCCGCCGGCCGCGAGCCGGGCGGACTTGGGCTTTTCGCCTTCAGCCTTCTTTTCGGGTTCCCCGTCATCATCCTTGTCCTTCCGCTTCTCATTCTTCGCGTCAGGATCAGGGATAGGGGCCTCAAGTTCGATCGGCGCGACATCGCCTCGATCTTCCGTATCGGCGTCGATCTCCTGAGGCGCCTGCTCCTCGGTCGTTTGGGCGGCGGCCGGGCAGATGCAAAGCGCCGCGCAAATGAGCGCTAGGTGAAGGGGGCTCGATTTTGCCAAGGGGGAACTCCTAAAGTGAATGCTACGTCCGCCACTTAAGGTTGGGGGGAATTGGGGCCTCTCCGCGGCGGCTGGCGACCTAGATACATCTAAGGCGACAACGTTGAAGAAGGACAAGCAACACATCCGGCGAGAGCCTCTCTGACCCCCGCGCTTTTCCTATCAGCTTAAACGACCGGTAGGGCCGTCTTCCGTCGATCTAAGCTGACCAGCCGGGCGCTCAGCCGTCAAATGCGTCGCGCGCGGCGATCGCGGTGTCTGGAAAATCTGAAAAGACGCCGTCAACGCCGGCGCGGAAATGCGCGTTCAATTCCGCGGTCTCCGGCGCGCCGTCGCCGCCGCACGTGGGATCGCCGCTCGCTTCGAACGCAGTTGCGCTGTCGTCACGGAATGTCCATGCGTGAACGAAAAGACCCCTTTGATGCGCCGCCGCGACCAGGTCCCGCGCGCAGCCGCGCTCGTCGACGACGAGTGGTTTCGCGACGCCGATGCCGGTTGCGAAGCCGGCAATCTCGTCAAGCGCGTCGCCGGTCACGGTCGCCGGGTCGCTCGTCAGCAACACGATCGCCGTCGCCGGTGTTTTATCATGCAGGCGCCTGAGGATGTCCGGCTCAAAGGATTGAAGAAACACCTGGCCCGCATTGAAGCCTTCAAGGGCGAGCAGGAGCGGGGTCTCAAAATCGAGCTCGATCGACGCGAAGTAAGAGGGGTTCTTGGTTTCCGGATAAACGGCGATCGGCCGGCCTTCCTCCTGCGCGTGGACGGTTGCGAGCAGCAGCACTTCGCTGAAAGTCGGAATGTCGAACTGGTCGTCGAACTCCTTGGACCGTCCCTCGCGCGGCTGACGCGCCTTTAGGGTCTTGATCTCCGAAAGTGTGAAATCCTCAACCCACCAGTCGACCCGGCCATCGCCGTTCGGGTCCGGATCGGCTCGTTTGCGATCCGCGAACTCAGGCAGATCCGCAACATTCGTCGTCGTCGACAGATAACGATCATGGCGCGCGATAAGCGCGCCGTCCTTAGTGATAACGAGGTCAGGCTCAATCGCGTCTGCGCCTTGATTGAGCGCGCGATCATAGGCCTCAATGGTATGCTCCGGCAGATACCCGCTAGCGCCGCGATGGGCGATGACGAGGGGTGGTTCGCCGTTGAGCGTGGGCCACTCGTAAGGCGCTTGCTCCGGCTCGGCGAGGTCGAATTCTTCCGGCGGCGCCGGCTGTTCCTCCGGACCCCCGCATGCTGACACGGCAAACAGCGCCAACACAACCGAGAGCGCGCGGAACGCCCGGCAGGCGCGCGCACTTTTTCCGAGCCCGGTCAGCCCTCCAAGCATAGACATCTTCATGGCTATCCCCCTTCGCTGTCGAAGAGCTCTTCGACGCAAGACTTTTGCACGCGCCGCCCGCGCTTGAAAAGCGCTTGCGCGTCGCCTCAAGAGCAAGGTCCTCATCCACGTCTTTGCAACTAGCTGAAAGACGCGCTGTTTCCCGACGTTTCGTTTAGCCGGCGGCCGTTTGAGGCGCTCAGCACCGTTTTTCGTGTCTGATTTCTGCGAGGCGCCGGAGAGGTTGTTCATGAGCCATGAAACTGGTGGAAACGTCTCCGGCGAGGTTTGAGATGACGGCGCGAGCGCGCCCGCTCGCCGGGTCAAGCGTCGGGGTTTAAGCGGCATGTCGAAGAAGCTGGATTTTGAGGCGCGAGCGCGAGGTCCTGTGGCGCGCGCGGCGATCTGGCTGATCGGCTTGTACCAGGCGAGCCTCAGCCATGTGTTCGCGTTTCTCGGTGTCAGATGTCGACATGCGCCGACTTGTTCCGCTTACGCCGCCGAAGCGTTCCGGCGCCACGGCGCGTGGCGCGGCTTTTGGCTGACGCTTTCTCGGATCAGCCGCTGCCATCCTTTCGGCTCGCACGGGTGGGACCCGCCGCCAGATCGGCTTACGCCTGCGGGCTGGCGTTTTTGGCGATATGGCGACTGGTCCTGGACGGCGCGGTCCGCCGTCCCTGACGGCGCCGCGTCGCACGCAGATAATGCAGACAGGGCTCAGAAAGACGTCTAGTCCTTCGTCGAATGTCCACCATCGCCTTCGCCACTTGCCGGGAAAAACCGGAGCTGCAGCCGAGCGACCGCCTCACGGCGACGGCGCTCGCCGCTCGGGGCGTGGACGTGCGCGCAGTCCCCTGGAACGGACCGATCTCCGCCTACGAAGGCGCTGACGCGATCGTCGTTCGCTCCACCTGGGACTATCTTGGTCAGGAGCGGGCGTTTCTCGCCTGGCTGAACGCGCTGGAAGGGCGCGACAGGGTGTTCAATCCGCCGCGGCTGATGCGCTGGAACCTCTCCAAGCGCTATCTTGCGCGGCTCGCCTGGGCGGGCGCGCCAGTGCTGCCGACCCGCTTCACCGCCCCGCATGGGCCTGACATCGCCGCGGCGATGGACGAGCTCGGCCTCGATGACGCAGTCGTCAAACCAGTATTCGGCCTAGGCGGCGTCGGGCTTTCGGTGGTCGCCCGTGACGATGCGGCCGGCCTCAACGCCGCAGCCGCCAAGCTGAACGCCTCAGGGATGGTGCAACCGGTGCGTCGCGAGATTGCGGAGATCGGCGAGACGTCGATCATTTTCTTTGGCGGCGAGTACAGCCACGCGGTCAACAAGAAGCCTGCTGCCGGCGGCCTGCTTGTCCAGGAGAAGCATGGCGGCGTTACCACCCGCGTTGAGCCGGAAGGCGCGATAATTGAAGCGGCCAAATCCATTCTCGATCTGCTTCCGATCGCGCCGCTTTACGCGCGGATCGACGCCATCGTCGACGGTTTAAGCTTCGAACTCATGGAAGCTGAACTCATTGAGCCTGAACTCTTTTTGCATGTCGCGCCGGAGGCCGCCGAAACATTCGCCGACGCCATTCTCGCGGCGACGTTAACCGGTCGTTAACGCTGGCGCGCCGGCGCTTCTGAACGAAGCGTAAACCTCGCCTACCTATTCTGAAGCTTGATTATCTGAGTGGCCGTAGTCGCAGCGGTCCGAACCTAGAGCACGCGCCATGTTGCCGACGTCAGTTCAGTACCGGCTCGCCGCCGAGCGCGCGGACAACGCGCAGACGCGATCTGTCGTCGACTTGTCGAAGTTTGATGAGGAGATCGACTACTTCCGGCGCAACATCGGAAACGTTAACTCAAACGCCGACCTCCTGGCGGATCCCCGGCTGTTCAACTTCGCCATGGCGGCGTTCGACCTGCCGGTGGACGCGAACGCGCGGGGCTTCATGCGCACGCTCCTCAGCGAAAACCCGAACGATCGCGGCGCGCGGGTCAATCAGCTTGAGAACGCCGGGTATGAGGACTTCGTCCGCGTCTTTCGTTTCTCCGAAACGACGAATGCGCCGATCCGGTCGCAAGACGTCGTCGATACGGTCGTCGACCGGTTCCGCAATACAAAAGTAGCCGAGGCGCGCCTGAACGCCGTCGGGACGGGCGACAATCCGGTCGGATTCCGGGCCGCGCAAACGCCCGTTGAGCGCGGGGAAGTCTTTCTTGACCTCGCTGAGGCGGATCGCGAGATCGCGTACTTCCAAGCGACCGCGCCGCAGATTGAAACGACTGAAGAGCTTCTGCAGAACCGCCGCGTCATTAATTTCGCCCTCGAGGCGAATGGTCTGCCGTCGGAGAATTTGCGCGACGACTTCATCGAGACGATCTTTACCGAAGACCCGGACGCGCCGGAATCGCTCGTCAACCAGCCCGGCAATGAACGCTATGGCGACGTCGTACGCTCATTCGTGTTCGGCGACGCAGGCGGCGATGAACAGGCTCAGGCGGCAATTGACGCCCAGCGTGACGTCGCCTTCGGGCGGCTTTCGGAGCAGTACGCCTTCAATGCGCGGCTGGAGGCGCGGTTTGCGCCGACGAGATCGATCGCGACGCCGTCTTCCTTCACGCCGGTCTCGTTGCAGGCCGCGCCGCCGCTCGCCGAGGCGGAGGGCGCCCCCGCTGTCTCCGCCGATCGGCAGGCGGAAATCGATTACTTCCTCGCCAATATTGGTAGCGTTCAGTCAGCGGATGACCTCTTGAACGACCGCCGCCTGTTCGAATTCGCGATGACGGCGTTCGACCTTCAAAGCCAGATTGACTCAAAAGGCCTGATCGAACGGCTGATGACGGAAGATCGCGAAGACGAGGACGCGGTGATCAATCGGCTCCAGAACCCGCAATATCGCGAGTTCGGCGCGATGTTCGATTTCTCCCGCGTCACGCGCAAGGAGCGTTCAACTGACGCCGTCACGGGCGCGCTCAGCGTTACGCGGACAGAGGACGTCGGCGACGGCTTTGCGAATGTCCGCGATCAGCGCGAGCTTCTGAACGTCGTCGATCGCTATATCTCGGTGTCGCGCGAGATCGACGAAGGCGAGCAGAACCCGGACGTGCGCCTCGCGCTCTACTTCGATCGCAACGCCGGCGAGGTGGAGAGCTATTTCGGTTTGCTTGCGGACCCGGCGCTGCGCGAGTTCGTGTTCTCCGCCTACGCTCTGCCGCAGGAGCTGAACCAGTTGCCGGTGGAGCGGCTCGCCGATCGGTTCGAACAGCTCTTCTCCCTCGATGACGTGCAGTCCGAGGAGGGCCGGCAGGGCATGATCGACCGGTTCCTGGCGGTGCGGAACGCCGCCACCCAGACGAGCCCGAACGCCGCGGCGCTCGCGCTCTTCCCCGGCGCGTCCGGGGGCGGGCTTTTCTCGCTCGCTTCGACGCTGTCGGCCGGCCGAACGTCGCGCGTCGTTTAACGCAGCGTCTCAAAACCCCTTACACAATTACTACGTTTCGTTGGACCGCGGCCCGGCATGGTATATGACCGCGGTTCGATCGCCTGATAGCTGGAAGAACCCATGGTCGCCATCACCTTGCCCGACGGCGCCGTCAGAGAATTCGACGGCGCGGTCACCGGCGCGGAGCTCGCCGCGGACATTTCGAAATCCCTCGCCAAGAAGGCGCTCGCTGTGCGCGTCGATGGCGAACTGACGGACCTGTTCGGGACGATCGATACCGATGCGCGCGTGGAGATCGTCACCCGCGACGACGAGGACGCGCTGGAGCTCATCCGCCACGACGCCGCGCACCTGCTTGCGCAGGCGGTGCAGGAGCTATTCCCCGGCACGCAAGTGACCATCGGCCCCGTTATCGAGGACGGCTTCTATTACGACTTTGCGCGCGATGAGCCCTTCTCCACTGACGACCTTGAGAAGATCGAGGCGCGCATGGCGGCGATTGTCGACGAGGACCGCCCGACCCGGAAGGAAGTCTGGGACCGCCGCGACGCGATTGCGCATTTCAAAGACATGGGCGAAGCGTACAAGGCCGAGATTATCGCAGACCTTCCGGAGACGGAGGACATCAAGGTTTACTTTCACGGGGACTGGCATGACCTCTGCCGCGGCCCGCATCTGCCCTCGACCCGCCATATCGGCAAGGCGTTCAAGCTGATGAAGGTCGCCGGCGCCTATTGGCGGGGCGATCACCGGAACGCCATGCTTCAGCGGATCTACGGCACCGCCTGGCGCGATGAGAAAGAACTGAAAGCGTACCTTCATCGCCTGGAGGAGGCGGAGAAGCGCGACCATCGCAAGCTCGGCAAGGTCATGGACCTTTACCACATGCAGGAAGAGGGACCGGGCTCCATCTTCTGGCATCCAAATGGCTGGAAGTTATTCCAGGAGCTGATCGCCTATATGCGCCGCCGCCAGGAGGCCGCGGGCTATGTTGAGATCAACACGCCGGACCTCCTCGATTACTCCTTATGGGAAACGTCAGGGCACGCCGCGAAGTTCGGCGAGAACATGTACTCCACCGTCATGCCGGACGAGCGGAAGTACGCGCTGAAGCCGATGAACTGCCCGGGCGGCGTGCAGGTCTATAACCAAGGCCGGCGCTCCTATCGGGAGCTGCCTTTGCGCATGGCCGAGTTTGGCAAGGTCCATCGGTATGAGCCCTCCGGCGCTCTGCATGGCATGATGCGCGTGCGCCATTTTACTCAGGATGACGCGCATATCTTCTGCACGCCGGACCAATTGCAGGATGAATGTCTGAAGGTCGTCGATCTGATCCTCGACATCTACAAGGACTTCGGATTTGAGGATGTGCGGATCAAATTCTCCGATCGGCCGGAAGCCCGGATCGGGGCCGACGAGGTTTGGGATAAATCCGAAGCCGCGTTGATGCACGCGCTGAAGGCGACGGGCCTTCCTTATGGCGTGAACCCTGGCGAAGGCGCGTTTTACGGTCCGAAGCTGGAGTTCGTGTTGCGGGACGCCATCGGTCGCGATTGGCAATGCGGGACGCTTCAGGTGGACTTCACTCTGCCGGAGCGGTTTGACGCGACGTACACCGGCGAAGACGGCGAGCGGCATCGACCCGTCATGCTGCACCGCGCCTTGTTCGGGTCGCTCGAACGCTTCACCGGTATTCTGATTGAGCACTACGCCGGAAGATTGCCGCTATGGCTCGCGCCGCGGCAGGTCGTCGTCGCGACGATTACCTCCGAAGCTGATGCGTATGCTGAAGAGGCGGCGGCGGCGCTCAAGGCGGCGGGCTTGCGGGTGGAGACCGATCTTCGGAACGAGAAGATCAACTACAAGGTTCGGGAGCATTCCGCTGCGATCGTACCTGTGATTGCGGTGGTTGGCGCGCGGGAGGCGGAGGAGAAGAAGCTCTCGATCCGCCGCCTTGGCTCGAGAGATCAGACCGTCGTGACGCTTGATGACGCGATTAAGGCGCTGACGGACGAGGCGACGCCGCCGGACCTTCGAGGCTAGCGGCATGGCGCAGCGACTGGCGCTCACGACGTTTCTTGCGGCCGACTATGATGAGGCGATCGCCTGGTTCGTGGATGCGCTCGACTGGAAAGTCCTGGAGGACGAGGATCTCGGCGGCGGCAAGAGATGGGTGCGCGTCGCCCCTTCCGAAGACGCCGAAACGGGCCTTCTGATCGCCAAAGCGAAAGGCGATCAGGCAAACGCCATCGGCGCGGCCGCGGGCGGGCGCGTCGCGTTCTTTCTGCATGTTGATGATTTCGCAGTCGCGTACGAGCGCCTGAAGGGCGCGGGCGTCGACTTCGAAGAGGCGCCGCGCGACGAGCCTTTCGGGAAGGTCGTCGTCTTCCGCGACCTTTACGGCAATCGGTGGGATCTCATTGAACGATCCGTATCCGCATAAAGCCGGCGACGCCCCGGGCGTGCTCGACGCGGAAGCGAACGTTTCGGCGATCGTGGTCACCTATTTCACGGGCCCATTGCTCGCCCGCGCGATCGACGCTTTGCGCGCGCAGCCTGAAGTGGGCGAGATCATCATCGTGGACAATGGCAACTGGGAAGGCGCTGTCGACGAAGCCATCGGCCCGGATCGCGCGTCTCCGCGCATCGCCGTCATCGCCGGCCACGGCAATGTCGGGTTCGCGACCGCCTGCAATCTCGGCGCGCGGGCGGCGAGCGGTCGATACCTTTTGTTTCTGAACCCGGACGCCGCGCCGCCGAAGGGCGCGGTCGGCGATCTCCTGCGCGATGTTGCGGACCGCGACGGGCGCTGGCTCGTCGCGCCGAAGCTCGTCAATCCCGATGGCGGCGAGCAGCAGGGATCGCGGCGCGAGACGCTGACCCCCTGGCGCGCGTTCGTCGAAGCGACCATGCTTTATCGCCTTGCGCCGCGCCATCCTTATTTCCGGCGGTTCAATCTACATGACGATCCGTCACCGGATGACGTAACGGAGCTGCCGACAATTTCGGGCGCGTGCTTCCTTGTTCCGAAGGCGGATTATGAAGCGATAGGCGGCATGGATGAGCGATATTTTCTGCACGTCGAGGATATCGACTTCTGCCTTCGCTTCGCAAAGGCGGGCGGTGTCGTGTTGTTCGATCCGCGGGTTGAAGTCGTCCACCACAAGAGCTCGAGCAGGGTCGGGAAGTTTGGCGTTGAGCGACGAAAAGTCTCAAGCATCATTACGTATTTCGACCAGCATTTTTCCGACGCCTACCCAAAGCCGTTCCTTTGGTTGGTGTATGGATTATTGTGGACCGCGTTCGCGGCGCGCGAGATGGTGCGCCCCATATTGGCGATCCCTTCCGCGCTTGGCTTGTCGCGCCGGCGCGGCTCAGTGGCGGTGCGGCGCGCCCGGGCGATCTCCAGTCGGCGGTCGTCACGGTGACGCGCTGAGGCGCTAAATCATTTAAGGCGCGCCGAGATAGTCTCGCGCCTCGAAAACGTAGAGCGTGCGCGATCCGCCGCCGCCGAGCGGGGCGGTGGATTGTGCGACTTTGGCGATGTGGCCGAACCGTCCCGTGAGCGCTATGGCGTCGGCGTTCGTTGTCACATAGAGAATCAATTTGTCCCTAGACGGAGTGAATGGGTGGAACGCCTCGTAATGGTGTTCGATGCGGTTATTGGAATTGAAGGCCGCGAAGCGCGCGTTCGGTTTTCCGGCCGCGCGCGCGTAGTAGGCGAGGCCGCCGAGGACTTCCCGATCGTCAGCGACAATTGCGTCGTAGGGCGGGGTTGCGCGCAAGGCGATCTCGGCGATTTCAGCCCCATGCCGTTCCCAGCCGCGCAGACGCTTAAACGCTACGCCAAGGCCGATCCCGTTTGCGAAAGCGGGTGAGACAAGCGCAGCCGAGTAGACTAGTGCGACGATGGCGTGCAGGAGCGCGCTCAACCTTATCGCGTTGAAGGCTGCGGATTTGCGGACTGTCTCAGCAGCGCGGAGCGCAACGCCTGCGGCGAGAACCGTCGCGGCGGGATAGGCTGCGGCCGCCCAGTTGGCGTGCGCGCGGGACAAAAAAGCCTGTATGCAGATGATCACAATCACCGGAACGATGAAACAGGTGAGCGCGCGCTCACGATCGCGCAGCGACGGATCACGCGCCTCGCCGCGGCGAATGAGGCCCCAGGCCGAAAGAACGCTCATCGCCATGATAACCAGAATGAGCGGGCCGGCGACGCCGAACTGAGCGCCGACAAACTCAAGGAGTTCTAACGGGTGCAGTAGGTCGGCGCCCCAATTGGCGTTGGCTGCGGTATGGGAAAGGGTCTGGAACTCATTCGCGGCGTTCCAAAAAATGTTGGGCGCCGCAAACGCGCCCGCAATCGCGCTGGCGAGCGCGATGTCGATGATGCGCGCATTGCGGCGCATCTCGGGCGAGACGATCAGTGCGCCTATAATGCCGATCGGGAAATAGATGATCGCATATTTCGACAGGAAGCCGAGCCCGAGCGCGCCGCCAAGCATTGCGGCGAAGATGAGCCGCATTCGGCTCGAGCCGCTGGCCTTTCCAAGTCTGAAGAAGGCCCAGAGCGCAATGGACCAGAACATTAGCATCGGCGGGTCAGTGGAGATGATGGCTGACGAGACGATGACGCCCGGCAGCAGGAGCCAACTGACGCCCGCCCAAAATCCCGCCCTGGCGCCGTAGATGTCGCGCGCGAGCAAGAAGATGGCGCTCGCGGCGCCAGCGTGGAACAGCGGCGCGGCGAGCCTCACAGCCGCTTCGCCGTCGCCGAACAGGGTCGTTGTCGCGGCGATGGTCCAGGCGATGAAAGGCGGTTTGGAAAAATAGCCGAAATCCGGCGATAAGCTCCAGAACCAGTATTGCGTTTCATCAGGACCGAGCTCATGGGCGGCGAAGATGAGCGTTGCGAGGCGCGCCAGCGTAAGCGCCAGCATTGTTCCCGCAAACGCGGCGCTCCAGTTGATGGCCGGCGCGCGCGCGTCGGCGCTCCCGAAGTCGCTACTCGTTCGCATAGATTGTGAGCCTGATATTGCGTCCGTTCGAGTAGTTGAACTCATTCAGTTCCATGATCTTCCGAAGGCTGAGACCTGCGTCTTTTGCGTGCGCCTGAAACGCTTCCTGCGAGCGATCATCGACGACAATCGCGCCGCCTGGCGTGGCCGAAGCCGCTTTGGCCGCGCCCGCGGGGTTCAGCATGGCCGTCCCGGAGCCCAGGAGGAAGACCGCCGATGGCTCAGTGTAGCCAATGAGAATTGCGCCCGGCGCCTCGTCGCGCAAGGCGTGCAGGTCCGCCGCGTCGATCGCGTCGGCGAGGCGTGTTGAGACGCTGGTCGGCGACAGGTTCGGCAGCGTAAGGCCGAGCATCGCCCAGGCGAAGGCGGCGCTGAGGCCAGAAGCGGCGAGGGCCGGGCGCCAGGCGCGCCCGCGGTGATAGTCCATGGCGATCGCGCCGCTTGCGGCGATGAGAAGAAGCGCGAGGCCGACGCCTGTCAGGGGGCGGAGCGCCGCGCGGACCGCGCCGTCAGCGCCCGGCGCTAGATGGGCGAACGGCGCGACCGCGATGGCCATCGCAAACACGCAGCCAATGGCGAAGTAGCCTGCCGCGCCCCACCTCCGGCGCCAGCTAGCGTGACCGGCGTCGCCCCGTTCGAGCGCGGCGGCGGCGGCGATCAGCGCGATCGCCGGGTAGAGCGGAAGCGGATAATGCGGCAGTTTCGTCGCCGTCAGTTCAAAGATGATCCAAGCAGGAACGATCCAGGCGATCAGGAAGAACCATCGCCACTTGTCACGGCCTTTTACGGCGCGCCATGCGCCGTCCGCGATGAGCGGGACCGCCGGCCAGAAGAGCGGCCATAGGAGCGCCAGGTGATAGCCCGGCGGACCGGCGTGGAGCTCCTGCGCTGCGCCGACTTTTCCGAGCATGTCCCGGCCGACGGCTTCGGCGATGAAGCGGCCCTCTGTCTCTACGCTGACCGCGATGAGCCAGGGCAGGACCATTGCGGCCAGGACCGCCGCGCCCGTCAGGGGACGGAGTGACGGAATGACGTCGATGAAGGCGAACCGCCAGGCGGCAAGCGCCGCTGTTGGCAGGACGACCAGCAGGATGATCGGACCCTTGATCAGCGTTCCAGCGCCGACCGCGATCCAGAACGCGATCGGTACGGCGCGCGGGACCGGCTTGCCGTCGGCCGTTCGCGCCAGGATGTCGACAAACGCGGCCATTGCGCCGGTTGTCGCGGCGAGCAGCGCGGCGTCCGCCTTCGCCATCGTCGCTTCGGCCGCGACGATGGGCGCGGACGCGAGCAGGAGCCCGGCGAGCAGTCCCGGACCCGCGCCGAAAAGACGTTCGCCGATGCGGGTCGTAAAGAGCGCGGCGAGAACGACCCCAAGGACGGACGGCAGTCGGTGGGCCCAGATTTGCCGCGCGTCGGCGTCCGAAACTGCGGCCACTGAAATCGCTTGCAGCCAGTATGCGCCCGCTGGTTTCTTGTTCCGCTCCTCATCGAGAAAGCGAATAGCCACCACGTCCCCGGTCTCCAGCATCTGAGCGGAGGCCTGCGCGAAACGCGCTTCGTCGCGATCTATGGGGGGCATGGCCGTCAGGCCTGCAAGAGCGACAAACGCGGCGAACAGGCCGACGATCACAAGCCGTCCGCGCGGATCGCCGGAAAGGGATGCGACGGGCGCGGCGAGAACCGAAACGAGGACGCGGGAGCTGTCCGCAAGCCATGCGAACGCAACACGCTTAGGTGCGGAAGCCGACGTGATCTGTTCCAATTTCAGGTCGTTTCTGCGATCACCCGGCGCCTGGGGATCTTGGACTTTATGACCGACATGACGGCGCGCGACGCGACAGAAGAAGCGGCCCTTTTCTTTCTCCGTCAAGGCCGGGCGGCGGCGCGGGACGAGGCGGGGCGTCCTGAGGTCAGCGTGGTCACGCCGATGCACAATGAAGAAGGCGCGGCTGAAAGCCTGATTGCGGAGATCGCCGCGGCGCTCAGCGCGCGGGTCTTTGAGATCATCGCCGTCGATGACGCGTCGAGCGACGGTACGCTGGAGCGGCTTGTTGCGGTAAAATCAAAGGTTCCTCAGCTTCGGGTGCTGCGGCATGCGGAAAACGCGGGCCAAAGCCGCGCGGTGCGAAGCGGCGTCCTCGCCGCAAGGGGCGATGTGATTGTCACGCTCGACGGCGACGGCCAAAACAATCCGGCCGATATTCCAACGCTGTTGGAGGCTCTGGAAGCGCCAGGCGCGAGCCCATCGCTGATGATGGCGGCGGGCGAACGCCAAAAGCGACAGGATTCGTTCGCCAAGAAGGCGGCTTCGAAGGCGGCGAACCGCGTTCGCTCCGGGTTATTGAAGGATGGCGCGGCGGATACGGGCTGCGGGCTAAAGGCGTTTCGCCGCGAGGCTTATCTGCGATTGCCATATTTCGACCATGCGCACCGATATCTGCCGGCCCTGATGCGGCGTGAGGGCTTTGAAGTGGCGTACGTGCCGGTGTCGCACCGCGCGCGGGCGCATGGCGCCTCAAAATACACCAATCTCGGACGCCTCGCGGTCGCGTTTCGCGATATGATGGGGGTGATGTGGCTGAATGACCGCGCTCGCTCGCCGAAACGCGTTGACGAGCTGTAGTAACCCGCGGTCTGTGCTACCACTTCAATGGGCGGCGTTCGGGGGAACCGTCATCGCCCAGACGCGCGCCGACACAGCTCGCCCAAGGATTGGGCTGGCGTCCGCTCGGCGGATGGGTCTTGAGTGTTAGGGTGAAGAAACGGAGTTCCCGCCATGATGCAGATGTTTCCGCTGCTTGCGATCAGCCTGATAGCCTACGCGATCCTGACCCTGGCGGGCGTTGCCGGGCCGGAAGACGTGATCTGGCACCAGCAACTGATTGTCGGCCTGCCATTGCCGTCGGGCGACACCTGGGGATTGCGCGGCGGCGATTTTTTCCTGGTCGCGAGCGTCGGGTTCCTCTTCGTCGAACTGATCAGGGCGACCCGTACGGATGCGTCGTCGATCACCAACCACATATTCTCGATTATTCTGGCGGTGATTTGCGTGCTGGCGTTCATCCTGGTGAAGGGCTTCGGCAACTCGACTTTCTTCATCTACATGTCGATGACCTTCCTGGACGCGCTGGCTGGCATGGTGGTGACAACCACGACGGCGCGGCGCGACCTTAACGTGACCGAAGGGCTGCGCGCCTGACGACGTTTTAGAGGCGTCGGGATCGATGCTCGATTGAAGTGATTTTCGGCGGCCATGCGTTTGGCGCGCGCCCTCGTCTCTATGCGACGAAATCAACCCTGAGGCCGGCCCGCTGGCGCCCGGCGCCCGCCGAGGCGGCGATCTGGCCGTAGCCCGCCGCAGGGCCCTCCGGCGTCTTTGCGAACGGGCGCTCCGCGCGAGGACGGCCGATATGCTCAGCTGGCGCGGCCGACTTCATGCGATCGGCGGCCGGCGTGTCCATTGCGATGTGGGATCGCGTTGGCCGGGTAGGGCGCGGCGGCGCCACATTGATGGTCTCCGCCTTCAGCGTAATCACTTCCGGCGCGCCATCGACATTGCGCTTTCGAAACCGAACGCGAGACCGCTTGACGCTATCGGCGTCCTGACTGCGGGTGTTCTTGCGCGTGGCCATGCAACTGATCAGAGCAAGAAAGGCGCCAAGAGTCGCCGAAGTCGACGGCGAGACGTCAGCCTCACGGGGTCCTGATAGTGTGTTGGGGGTTTCTTTACGGCTCGAGCTCTAGGGTCTGTCCGGTCGTCTCGAGCCAATAAATGAAAAAACACGCTGAAATCGAACGCGAAGTGGCCCCGAAAGGCAAGATTTCGCGCGGCGCGGGAGAAGCCGCGGCGGCGACTCCGTCCGGCGGGCTCGCCTCCTTTGATGTTGCGCCAGGCGGGGCGCCAGACGCTACGACAGACGCGGCGCCGGACGCGGCGCGCCAGTCGCTATTCGAGTTTGATCCTGACGCATCGGCCTATGCCTGGTCGGATGCGCGTTTCGTACGCACAGTATTTGGCGATGGGCCCTCCTCTGACGGGTCGCGACATTCCCTCAAAGCCGTCAATCGACAGATCGTCGGTGATCCGCCGCAGGTCCGCGCGGCGGCGCTCTCCGGCGTTGAAGAAAGCTACAGTTGTCGGTTTCAGGTCGTCGGCGCGGACGGCGCGACCCGGTGGCTAGAGGAGCGCGGCGGCTGGATCGGCGCGCGCCCCAATCGCCGGATGATCGGCGTCCTGAGGTCGATTGACCATGAACGCGCCGAGGCCGAAGCGCTCTTCCGACGGGCGGAGTGTGACGAGCTGACGGGGGTGCTCAACCGGACGCGTCTGCGGGAGCGGCTCGAGCACGTGATCGCGTCGCAAGGCGGAAAGGAAGAACGCCTCGGCGCCTACCTCGTCGCTGGCGTTGACGATGTCGGCGGCATCAACGCCGACTATGGGTACGTTGCGGCGGACGAAGCGATCCGCGAAGTGGCCAAGCGCCTTGCGAACGTGCTTGGCGATCGCACCTGCGTTGGCCGGGTCGCCGGCACCAAGTTCGGCGTCATCGTCGCCGACGCTGACAAGGCGCACGTTCGCGAGGTCTGCATCCAGCTCCTCAACGTGGTGCGCGAAAAGGTGATCAAGACCGCAAAGGGGCCGGTCGCCGCCTCAATCTGCCTTGGCGCCGCTGACCTCGCTTCAGACGACGCCAACGCGCACGTGATTATGGCGCAGGCGGAAGCCGCGCTCGAAGAAGCCAAGCGAATGGGCCGGTCAAGCTGGGCCTCCTTCAAGGAGACCACCGAGACCGTCAGCATGCGCAAGCGCAATTCGCACATGTCGGACGTCATTCTGACGGCGTTGAACGATCGCCGCATCGAAGTGGCGTTTCAGCCGATCGTTGCGGACCTCAGGGAGACGCCGCGCAAGTTTGAATGCCTTGTCCGCATGAAAGGCGAAGACGGCCAGGAAGTGCCGGCGCCTGAATTCATTCCGGTTGCGGAGCGCCTTGGCCTGGTTCACCTGCTTGATCGGCGCGTCCTGGAGCTCGCCATCAATACGCTAGCGGTGACGCCAGGCATCGAGCTGAATGTCAATCTGTCGCTGGAAACCGTGCGCGATCCGGTGTGGGCGGAAGGGTATCTGTCGCTTCTGCGCGCCAATCAGCCGCTTGCGAAACGTATCTGCGTAGAGTTGACCGAAACGCGGGTAATCGACGCGGCGGACGCGTCAATCGAGTTCGTCTCGGAGCTGAAAGCCCTCGGCAGCACTTTCGCGATGGATGACTTCGGCGCGGGCTATACGTCGTTCCGAAATCTGAAGGCGCTCGACATCGACATCCTCAAGATTGACGGCTCATTTGTGACGGGCGTGTCGTCTTCGAGGGACAATCAGCTCTTTGTGCGGACGCTGCTCGACCTTGCCCGGAACTTCGGTATGAAGACGGTTGCTGAATGGGTCGACAATGAAGCGGATGCGATGGTCCTAAAAGGCCTTGGGGTCGACTACTTGCAGGGCTTTCTGATTGGACGCCCGCAAACCTCGCCGGAATGGCTCCCGGACGGGGCGCCAAATGAGCCGCCGGCGAACCGGGGATAGTCGCCTGCAGGGAAGCGCCGTCGCGGCGCTCGTCGGCGCTTGGCCGGAGGACCGGCCCGCGCTATTCGGCCGCTTTTGCGGGATTGTCCGCTAGTTGACGGCGCAGTTCCGCAATCTCAGCTCGAAGCATTTCGATTTCCGCCTGCGCGCGGATGGCTTCGTCATTCATCGCCGCTTCCGGGTCTGCGCCGCCCTCTTCGTCTTCGCGACCGCCGCCATAGAGGCTGCGCATGGCGCGAGGTGTGAACATTTTCATGGCGTTTTCGAACATCGCCATATTCGCCCGAGCGGTTTCTTCGAACATGTTGTAGCCGGGCGCGGCGCCGAACGT
This sequence comes from Pseudomonadota bacterium, assembly GCA_039819085.1. GTDB lineage: Bacteria > Pseudomonadota > Alphaproteobacteria > Caulobacterales > Parvularculaceae > MED-G105. Next base: position 246,848 of record JBCBSQ010000002.1, on the reverse strand, counting down.
TTCGCGCATTTGCTCGCGAATCTTTTCCTGGTTCCGATGGAAGGCGTCCATGCTCATTTCGAGATAAGAAGGCACGAACGACTGCATGCTGTCGCCGTAATAACGAATGAGTTTGCGCAGGAATTCGATCGGCAGAAGGTTCTGGCCCTTGTTCTCTTCTTCGAAGATGATCTGGGTCAGGACAGAGCGCGTGATGTCGTCGCCGGATTTGGCGTCAAACACGACGAATTCCTCGCCGTTCTTCACCATCTCCGACAGGTAGTCGAGCGTGACGTAGGAACTGGTGCCCGTGTTGTAGAGGCGCCTGTTGGCGTACTTTTTGATGACGGTCGCGTCGCCGTGCGCGCCCTTCTTGTTGGTCTTTGACGTGTCGCTCCGTTCGCCGGCCATCGCCGTTTCTCCCTGTCCAAGTTGCGCATGGCGGCGTTTCGACGCCGCCGTCCGAGACCACGCCAGCGGTCCGCGGCGCGCCCGCCGACCACGCTTGCGCCCGGCCGGGCGTAAGGCCCCGCAAATCGCCCGCATTTCTGTCGAGAGCGCTTTTCTGCGGATATAGCACGAAGTATTGAGGAGAGGTTGTTTTTCCGCATCACGGAATCTCGCCGCCAGGCGAATGCCGCGATGCGGCGACCCGCATAGCGCGCCGGTTGGCGCTTTGGCCGGGCCTCGATGAAAGGCCCATTGGAGATCCCGCATGACAGAAGCCGTAATCGTATCCGCCGTTCGCACCGCCGTTGGCGCATTTGGCGGGTCGCTAGCGACAACGCCCGCCGCAAAGCTCGGGGAAACAGTGATCGCCGAAGCGCTCGAGCGCGCAGGCGTCGGCGGCGACGACGTCGACGAGGTCGTTATGGGCCATGTGCTCCAGGCGGCGCAGGGCCAGAACACCGCCCGTCAGGCGAGCATTGGCGCAGGGATCCCCAAGGAAACGCCCGCGATGACGATCAATCAGGTCTGCGGCTCCGGACTGCGCGCGGTGGCGCTCGCCGCTCAGGCGGTCCGTCTCGGCGACGCGAAAGTCATCGTCGCTGGCGGGCATGAGAACATGTCCCTCGCGCCGCACGCGGCGCACCTGAGGAACGGCGTCAAAATGGGCGAGCTGAAGCAGGCCGACACCATGATCGTCGACGGCCTTTGGGACGCGTTCAATGACTACCACATGGGCCAGACCGCGGAGAACCTCGCGGAGAAGTACCAGATCAGCCGAGCCGATCAGGACGCGTTCGCCGTCGCCAGCCAGAACAAGGCCGAGGCCGCCAAGAAGGCCGGCAAGTTCAAGGACGAAATCGTTCCCGTCACCATCAAGCAGCGCAAGTCGGAGATCGTTTTCGATCAGGACGAATACATCCGCGACGGCGCGACGGTGGACGGCGTTTCGGGCCTTCGCCCGGCGTTCGCAAAGGACGGCACGGTGACCGCCGCTAACGCGTCCGGCCTCAATGACGGGGCTGCGGCGATCGTCGTGATGGCGGCGGACGAGGCTGAGCGCCGCGGGCTGAAGCCGCTTGCGCGCATCGCCGCCGCCGCTCATTGCGGGGTTGATCCGTCGATCATGGGCATCGGTCCCGCGCCGGCCTCGCGCAAGGCGCTTGCGGCCGCCGGCTGGTCGCTTGACGATGTCGACCTCATCGAAGCCAATGAAGCGTTCGCGGCCCAGGCGCTCGCGGTCGGCAAGGAGCTTGGCTGGGATGCGGAAAAAGTGAACGTCAATGGCGGCGCGATCGCCATTGGCCACCCGATCGGCGCCTCGGGCGCGCGGATCCTGACGACCTTGCTGCATGAGATGGGGCGGTCCGGAAAGTCGAAGGGTCTCGCCACCTTGTGCATCGGCGGCGGCATGGGCGTCGCCATGTGCGTAGAGAATATGAACTAGGGTCCGTTTCGGTCCCGAATAAATCTAGGAGGAGACGATCATGAGCGAGGCGAAAGCGAGAACCGCAATCGTCACTGGCGGCACGCGCGGCATAGGCGAAGCGATCGCCGTGCGCCTGAAGAAGGATGGCTATACGGTCGCCGCAACATACGCCGGAAACGACGACGCCGCGCGCCAGTTCACCGAGCGAACCGGCATCCCCGCCTTCAAATGGGACGCCGGCGACTATGACGCCTGCAAGGAAGGCGTCGCGAAGATCGAAGAGGCGCATGGGGGCACGGACGTGCTCGTCAATAACGCCGGCATCACGCGCGACGGCATGTTCCACAAAATGGAGCCGCAGCAATGGCGCGACGTCATCAGCGCCGATCTCGACAGCGTCTTCAACATGACCCACCAGGTGTTCCCAGGCATGCGGTCGCGCGGGTTCGGCCGGGTCGTTAACATCTCCTCAATCAATGGTCAGAAAGGCCAGATGGGGCAGGTGAACTATTCCGCCGCCAAGGCCGGGATGATTGGCTTCACCCGAGCGCTCGCCCAGGAAGGCGCTTTCAAGGGCGTTACGGTGAACGCCATCGCGCCGGGCTATATCGCCACCGAAATGGTCTCTGCGATGAACGAAGACGCCCTGCAGAAGGTGGTCGCGCAGATTCCCGTCGGCCGGCTTGGCGAAGCCGAGGAGATCGCGCGCTGCGTCGCCTTTCTCGCTGACGAAAACGCGGGATTCATCACCGGGTCAGTTCTGACGGCGAATGGCGGCCAATACATCGCGGCGTAGCGTTTCGGCCTAGCGACGCCGCTTAATCAAAAAATCCGGGTCGTTTGAGAGTTTTCCCTTTCCGCGGCCCGGATTTCGTCAAAATAGCGTGTTAACCCGCGGTCATGTACACCAACGGCATGTCGGATTGCGGCGTGAACTCAACAGTGTTCCGCGCGCGCCAAATGGCGCTGCGTCAAGTGGCGCTGCGTCTTGTCGTTTGCGTGACGCTTGCCGTGCTTGCGCTGGCCTCGGCGCGCGACGCGGCCGCAGCGACCCTTGATCCGTTTTCGTCGCTCGTAAGGCCATCCCGGCAGTCCGGTGACGGCAAGTCCAGATTGCAGCGTTTCACCGCCGCCCCCGACGACCGAAACTTTCTGCTTGAGACGCGGCGCAACGCGGCGCGCATTCAGTTTCTGTGCGCCCCGGCGGATCCCCGCATAGCTTGCCAGATCGATCCCGATCGGCCGACCGAAGAGATTTTTGATCTCTCCGCCGAGCGCGGTAGCCGCGGCGACGTTTTGTTCCGTGACAGCGCGGGTCGCCTGGTGGTTCGCGTGACGCCTTACGGCAACGCGACCGTCTATTGGCCTGGCGAAGCCGATGGCCTCGCCGCCACGAAGCGGGATGATGACGCAGGCCGATTGCGGCTTCCCATGGTCCGCTACGTCGACGTGCCGTTGCGCGCAGCGCGCGCGGAACGTCTTTTGTCGGAGCGCTTCGGCGCAACCGTCAAATTTGATCTGGAAGAAGCGACGATCGCGAACGAGTTTCGCCCGTCGCCGGTTCTTGCGGACGCGATTGTGCGGGTTGCGGCCGGCTTTGAGATCGTTGCGGGCGAGGAGCGCGCGGCCGCCGCGCTTAAGGCGCGCCCAATTCGCTTTCGCTTCGTCGAAGGGGCTGACCCAGCGGCCGTCGGCGAGCCCGGCGAGGTCACTGTGACGTACCGACCCCGGGTTGGACCTGAAGGCCGTCCGGGCGCAGCCAGCATGGCCGACGCCATCCGCGCCGCAATATAGAAATCCGCTGCGCCGCCTTGCGGCTGCGGGCGCCCGCGCCTAACCACTTGCATATCGCAGCGCGCCGTCCGATCTCTTCCGTCTACGGTGGATGCCGCGGCGGAAGGATCAGGCGATGCGCATGCGCGCGTTCGGACGATGGGTTGCGACGGCGCTTTGCGCTTGCCACCCCATATGGTCACTTTAAGCGGCGGCGTGTGAAAAGGTCCGCAACAATGTCGATCCCGACAATTGCGCTTAGTGATACATCGGGCTCGTTTATCGATCCGAGGTCGGACTAACCAGCATGCATGACCCGATCGTCCTTACCGATGCGCTTGTGCGCGGCGCCGCCGCCGGCGCGTCAACGCTGATTGCGATAGTGTTGTTGTATGGCTCGAACGGCGCCCGCGCGCGCCGTTTGGCGGCGGCGTTCCTGTTCGCGACAGCCTGTTATGTGATCATTTCCAATACTCGGATCAGCGCGGCGTTCGGGGGCGTCGTCGCCCCGATGGGTCTCCTGGCTGTTCTTGGACCGGTGTTTTTCTGGTGGTTCGCGGCGTCGATCTTCGACGACGCGTTTCGCTGGACCTGGTGGCGGCTGGCGCCGGCTTTCGTGATGTTGGCTGTCTTTGCGCCGAGGCTTTTCGAACTGCCGGCGGCGGTCGAAACCGCGCGCTGGTATAGTCACATCGGATTGAACGTTCTTCTGTTTGGCGACGTCATCCGGCTCGCCGTCAGCAATGTTGGGGATGATCTCGTCGACCCGAGGCGCAGGTTCCGGGCGATCGTCGGCACCGCCGTTCCGGTCGTCGGTTTGTCAATCGCGACCGCTGAGACGTTGCATCGGAATGGCTGGTCGCCGGGCTATCTTCTGCAGGTACAGGCGCTGGTCATCCTGGGCATGAACCTCGGGTTCGGCGCCTGGTTTCTGACTGCCCGCCGCGATCTGCTCATTGATGAGGCTGAAGCGGTGCGTCGACGAAAGGCCGGAACAAACGTCTCCGACGGCCCGCCGCCGGCGGATCGCGCCGACTACGACAGGCTGATGGCGCTTATGTCGGAAGGCGCGTATCGCAGGGAGGGGCTGACGATAGGCGCGCTTGCGGAGTTGGTCGGCGTCCCGGAGCACCAGTTGCGCCGCCTCATCAATCGCGAACTCGGCTACAAGAATTTCTCCTCCTTTCTGAACGCTCGCCGGGTCGACGACGCCAAGACGGTTCTGTCGGACCCGTCCCAGGCGCGCCGGCAAATCACTCAGATTGCGCTTGATCTTGGCTATGGATCGATCGCGCCGTTCAACCGCGCCTTCAAGGAGGCGACGGGCATGACGCCGACGGCCTACCGAAAAGCCGCAATCAATGGCGGAACTGTTGGCGACGCCGCTGATCCCGACTGAAAAACTTCGATCGAATTTGAAATCGCCGAGGGTTTTTCAGCGCCAAGGCGCGGCGCGCCCCGCAGGTCTGACAGGCTAACGCCGTGTCATGTCATTCCGCTGGAGCTCAAATGCCAATTGATCCCTTGATGTCCTTCGCCGCTGACTGGGCGAGTCTTTTTCCAAAGACCGTTCTTCAGTACCTTGCCGCCGCGGGCGGCGTTTACGTGATCATCAATTTGGGCCTGAAGGCCCGGCTGGCCGAACGCAAAATCCGACGGTCTTCACCGAACCGCGAGCAGATCCGCCGCGAGGTCCTGGCGTCGATCCGCACGGCCGGGATTTTCGCAGTCAGCGCCGCGGCGGTTCTGACGCTCTTCCGCGCGGGACGCCTCGATGTCTATTGGCGGCCGGATGCGTTCGGCTGGTGGTACTTCGCCGTCAGCGTCGCCGTGCTGATCATCGCTCATGACGCATGGTTCTACTGGACGCACCGGCTCCTGCACCGCCCGACTTTTTTCCGGCGCTTTCATCGACTGCATCATCAGTCGCGGAACCCCTCGCCTTGGACCGTTTACGCGTTCGACGCCGGCGAAGCGGCGGCGCATGCGGCATTTTTGCCCATCGCCCTCGCCATCTTGCCCGTTTCGGTATTCGCAGTCGCGCTGTTCCTCGCGCACATGACCTTAAGGAACGTGATCGGGCACAGCGGGTATGAACTTTTCCCGGCGCGTCGGGACGGTCGGCCGCTTTTCGACTGGATGACGAGCGTCACCCACCATGATCTGCATCATGAGGGCGGCGGCTGGAATTTCGGTCTTTACTTCACCTGGTGGGATCGCCTGATGGGTACGGAGCATCCGCTCTATTATGAGCGGTTCGCCGCGGCGGTCCGCCGCCCGCTTGACGGCTCCGCCGTCGCCGCGCTTGGCCTCTCCCGCGCGCGATCCTGATCGCTAAAACGCGTCCTTGCGGCGGCGCGTTTCGGCGAAGACCTCGACCGGATCGGCGCCGGTTAATCCCAACGCGCCGGCGAGGGCGGGTTCGGCGGCCCGCATGAAGGGGTTCGCCGCGCGTTCCGCCCCGATCGTCGTCGGCACGGTTGGCTCGCCCGCCGCGCGCTTCGCGAAAACCTCATCCGCCCGCGTCGTCAACGCGGGATGATCCTCGCCAAGCGATAGCGCGAACCGCGCATTCGCTTCGGTGTACTCATGCGCGCAATAGACGATCGTCTCGTCTGGCAGGGCGGCGAGTTTCGACAGGGACGACCACATCTGCGCCGGCGAGCCTTCAAACAGCCGCCCGCACCCGAGCGCGAACAGCGTGTCGCCGACGAACGCGATCCTGTCCGCCGCAAAATGGTAGATGATGTGGCCAAGGGTGTGGCCCGGCGTCTCAATCACATCCGCCGAAGAGGCGCCGAGTTTCACAACGTCGCCCTCGCCGACGAGCTCGTCGATGCCCGGAATCTTGTCCGCTTCGCCGGCGGGGCCGATGACGCGCGCCCCCCATTTCTCCTTGAGGGCAAGGTTGCCCCCGGCGTGGTCCCAGTGATGGTGGGTGTTCAAGATGAGATCGAGGCGCCAGCCCGCGGTTGCGAGTTCGGCGTTCACCCTGTCCGGTTCAGGCGTGTCGATGGTCGCGACGACGCCTGTCTCGCGGTCTCGCACCAGATAGCCGTAATTGTCCTGAAAACAGGGAAATTGGCGCACGTCAATCGGCATAGGTGGTTGATTCCCTTTAAGGAGTTATGGCGACGCGCCTCCTTCGCCGACTGGCGGCGGGGGCTGCGTCGAGCTATACCACAGGGATCATGCGGACTGATATTCTCGACGTCTATCGCTTTTACGCCTCGCCCCTTGGCGCGACGGCGGCGGGATTTGTTCGTGATCAGCTCGCGGCCGCCTGGGCCGATCACGCGCGCGCGCGGATTGCGGGCTTTGGCTACGCCGAACCCTATCTTGGCGCCTTTCCGGACGCTGAACGCATCGTCGCGCTGGCGCCCGAAGCGCAAGGGGTGGCGCACTGGCCGCAAGGTGAGAAAAATCGGGCGGCGCTTGTCGCCGATCACCACTGGCCGCTGCCCGATGCGTCGGTCGACCGCCTTTTGATCGTTCACGGCCTGGAGGAGGCAAGCAAGCCGATGCGCCTGATGCGCGAGGCGTGGCGGGTTTTGGCGGATGATGGGCGGATGGTCGTCGTCGTAGGGCACCGTCGCGGCGCCTGGGCGATGGTGGAGACGACGCCTTTCGCCGCCGGCCGGCCGTATCTGCGTGGCCAGCTTGTGCGCCTTTTGAACGAGGCGATGTTCGAACCCTCGCACTTCGCGTCCGCGCTTTATTTTCCTCCCTTTGGCGCGCGCTTCTTGTTGCGCTCGGCGAGCGCGTGGGAGGCGGCGGGCGGTCGGTTGTGGCCATGGCTTGGCGGCGTCTTGATGGTCGAAGCGCGCAAACGGATTGCTCAAGGAGCGGCGGTCGCCCCCGCTCTGTCCAGGCTTCGCCCCGCGGTTGCGCCCCAGCGGCTGGGGGCCGTGGCGCGCGGCGCGGGCGCGCCTCAGGCCTCGGATCGGGCGAGCGCGGCGTGACGGGCGCCGCTGGAGCGACGGCGGCGGGACGCAAGGAGGGCGGTCGCGCCGTCCTCAAGCCGCGACCGGGCGTGATGGAGATCGAACCATACGTTCCGGGCGCCGACAAAGGCCCGGGAGGCCGGCCCGCCCATAAGCTCTCCGCGAATGAGTCCGCCCTCGGCGCCTCGCCAAAAGCGGTGGAGGCGTTTCGCGCGGCGGGGGCGTCGCTTCATCTTTATCCGGACGGCGCTGCGTCGGCGTTGCGCGATACGATCGCGGACGTCCACGGGCTCGACGCGACCCGGATTGTCTGCGGCGCCGGCTCCGACGAGATTTTGCAGCTGCTCGCCCGCGCCTATCTCGGGCCGGACGATTCCATCGTGCAGACGCGACACGGGTTTCTGGTTTATTCGCTCGCGGCGACGGCCTGCGGCGCGAAGACGCTGATGGCGCCGGAGCTGCGCCTTACCGCGAATGTCGACCAGCTTTTGGCGGCGGTCGACGATGCGACGCGGATTGTTTTTCTGGCCAATCCCAATAATCCGACCGGCACGTACATTTCGGATGCGGAGGTGCGACGCTTGCGCGAGGCGCTTCGGGAAGACATTCTTCTGGTCGTCGATTGCGCCTATGCGGAGTATATGGACGCCTCTGACTATGGCGATCCCGCGCGCCTGGTTGACGATTTCGACAATATCGTAATGACACGGACTTTTTCGAAGATTTATGGCCTTGGGGGGCTACGGCTTGGCTGGGGGTATTGTCCCGCGCCTGTCGCGGACGCGCTCAACCGCATTCGCGGGCCCTTCAATGTCAGCGCCGCGGCGATCGCTGCGGGCGTCGCGGCCGTGAGAGATCAAGACTTCGTCGCCCGCAATCGGACCCACAACGCCAGCGAACGCGGCCGGCTTGAGCAGCGGCTCGGCGGGCTAGGCTGCGAGTTCGTTCCGAGCGCGGCGAATTTTATTCTCCTACGGCCGCCGCCTGAAAGCGGTCGTACGGCGACTGACGCCATCGCGTTTCTCGCTGAGCGGGGCGTCATAGTGCGAGGCGTCGCAGCCTATGGACTGCCGGATTGGTTTCGGGTTTCTATCGGTTCGACTGAGGCGAATGACGCCTTTTTATCGGCTATTTCGGATTTCATCGAGATATGACCGCCGACGTAAAGTACGACCGCGTCGCGATCATCGGTATGGGGCTTATCGGTTCCTCGATCGCAAGGGCGTTGCGGGAATTGGGCGCCGCGGATGAGATTCACGCGTATGATCAGCATGCTTTGCACCTCGAAAAGGCGCTCGCTCTTGGGCTGATCGACGCCGCCGCGCAGTCGTTGGCGAGCGCGGTGTCCGCAGCGAGCCTTGTTGTCATTGCGACCCCCGTTGGCGTCGCCGCGGCGCACGCGCTTGACGCGTCAACGCTGGCGCCGCCGGACGGCGTCGTGATTGACGTCGGCTCGGTCAAGGGACCAATCCTCGAAGCGGCCCGTCGCGCCGATCCGAACGGCGGCTCCATCGTGCCCTGCCATCCGATCGCAGGCACGGAGCAATCAGGACCGGAAGCCGGCTTTGCGTCGCTTTTCAGGGGTCGCTGGTGCGTCATCACCCCGCTTGACCGACCGGACGATAAGTATCGTCAGGCGGTGGAGCGGGCGACCGCGTTCTGGCGTCTTCTCGGCTCTGAGGTCGAAGTGATGGACGCCGGCCACCACGACCTCGCGCTTGCGGCGACGAGCCATCTGCCGCACCTCATCGCGTTCACCATGATGGGCGCGGTCGATGATCTGGAAAGCGTCGCCGAGGCCGAAGTCGTCAAATATTCCGCAGGCGGATTTCGTGACTTCACGCGAATCGCCGCGTCCAATCCCGTCATGTGGCGCGACGTTTTCCTCACCAACAAGGAGGCTGTGCTGGAGGTTCTGGGGCGGTTCACCGAGGAGCTCGCCCTTCTGCAGCGGGCGATCCGCTGGGGAGACGCAGAGACGCTGGAGAAGTCGTTCGCGCGCGGACGGGCGCTGCGGCGCGCAATCGTCGACGCCGGCCAGGAGAAGGACGTGCCGAATTTCGGGCGGGATGACTAAGCGGCGGCGTCCGGTACGTCCGGCTTTTCCCGCGACTAATACCGCCAACTCGTCAGGTCCGCCCCTTCGGGCGCGGTCTCTTCGATCCGTTTCATGATCTTTGGCAGGTAGAACGTGTTGTAGCGCAGGCGCGAAATCGCATTCGGATTTTCGTGGTCGCCATTCCAACAATGCTCCGCCCGGTCGCCATAGTCGATCTCGCCGCCATAGGGCGGGTCGGCGCGGGTAAGGAAATCTTCGGCGAGATAGACGGCGTTGTTGAGGTAGTAATTGTCCATGTCGCCAGTGTAGATATTCAGCTTACCATGTAATTTAGGTCCGAGCGTTGACCAGTCGCGCTCCAGGATATGACGCAGGTCATAATTTTCGCGCCAGTAGGCGGCGACCTCGCGATCAATCTCGCCGGTTCGTTTGTCCCACAGGCGTTTTGGATATCCGTCCGCGCCCATCGGCGAATAGACCGCCTCCCAGATGTCGAACTGGTCGCCGGAACGATGTTTGCGGCCAAGCGCCAGTTCGTACCTGCCGAACATCTCCACCGTTGCGTTGACGCGGCCGAGATAGTTCCGGTGTCCCGGACGCGCAATTCGCCCAAACGGCCCATAGCGGTAGTAGGCGTTGTCGTCTTCATAGATGTTGACGCCGACATAGTCGCGGAAATCAATGGGGTCGGGGCAGGCGATGTAGGCGCCATTGTATTCGTCCGGGTAGAACACCTGAGCGGCCATCGCCTCCCAACCGCCGGTGGACCCGCCATACATAAAGCGCGCCCATGGCTCCCCAAGGCCGCGAAATGCCTCCTCGACAAACGGGATCAGGTCATACGTTATAGCGTCGCCATAAGGCCCTAGATTAGCTGAATTCACCGCATAGGAATCATCATAATACGGATTTGCGTGTTGAATCTCGATGATGATAAAGCGGGGAAAATCGGGCGAAATCCATTTCTGATAGAATGCGTGCGCCTCTTCCTGCACCGTGCGATTGTAGCAGGGCAGATCGAACCGAGCGCTATATTCGCATTCAAGGTCCGGGTCCGGCGGCGCCAGCCGAAAGCCGCCAAACGTCGCGGGAAAGTGACCGTGAAAAATCATCAACGGGTAGCGCGCGTCCGGGTGCTCGTCAAATCCTTCCGGGAGCAGAATGTTCGCCCCAAGGGTCATTTCCCGGCCCCAGAATTTCGAGAGCCGCTCGCTGACAATCTCCACGTGCTTGATGTATTTGGTGTCCGCCGGCCTTTCGACAGCTGGATTGATCTGGTCAAGACTTAACGCAATTGGCGCATCGCCGATGACGACTTTCATTGGCGTGCTGAAGAGATTGCCGGGCTCGCGGCGCCAGTTCTGGCCCGCCGCCCACGACGCCGGCAGACTGACGGTTTGGCCTGTCTGGAGGGTGAAATCGTCATAGCGATTGAATACGGCCTGGACGACATATTCGCCAGACGAAACATCGGAAAGGCGCTCTTTCGGAAAGCCGTCGATCTCGTCCGTGTTAGTCGCATCAAGAGGAATGGCGGTCGTCCGGGAGGCGCCTTCCACATCCATACCGAATATCTGCGGGCCGTCGAAACGATACGTGGTCTGATATCGCGGCTCTGTCTCGTCGTCAGTGGCGAGGACGATGATGATCCGACCATCGGCCGTCTCGCCTTCTTCGAGACCATCGAGAGAAATCTCAAAACGGAGCCCTTGCCTCGCCGCCGCGTCTGCTGGCGTGTTCGCCACCTCTTCCGTCTGCGACGCCTTGACTGCGTCGGGCCCCTTCGCCGCCGGCGTTTCGCCGGCGCCGCATGCGCCAAGGAGTAGCGCCGCGCCGAGGGCGGTTATCGCCTTTATGCTTGTCGTCGGTCGATAGTTATCAGTACACATCGGCATTGCTGAACCCACCTCGCTGCGCCCAAAACGCGCGAGGCAGGGTAGCAGGCGTTTGGCGTCGATCAAGCGCCAGTGTCGGTCAGGCGCCTTCCGCTTCTTCGAGCTTCACTTCGTGCCCCCAAAGACGATGGACGTGCCAAAGGACGTCCTCCATCGTTTTGCGATCGAGCCTGCGGCCGTCATGCGCCGCGTGCCGCAAGGTGAGGAGGCGGTCGCCATCGAGATCCGCCGAGACGACTTGAATGTTCGGTTCATGGCGGCCCAGGTCGTACATGGAGGCGAGGGTCTCGCGCACCTCGCGAAAGCCGCGCTCATTGTGGATCGCCTCGATCTCCACATGGCTGTCCTCCGCGTCGTCCGATAACGCGAAGAAAGCGAAGTCGCGCATCACCTTCGGCGACAGGTACTGAAGAATGAAGCTCTCGTCTCGATAATTCGCCCAGGCGTCCTTCAGGACATCGCGCCATTCGGCGCCGGCGAGGTGCGGGAACCATTCCTTGTCTTCGTCGGTCGGCGCCTCGCACATGCGGCGGATATCCTCCATCATGGCGAAACCAAGCGCATACGGATTAATGCCGGAGTAACGCGGATCGTCAAACTCCGGCTGGAACACGACGGAGGAATGAGAATGCATGAACTCCATGATCGCGCCCTCATTGATCTGGCCGCGATTGTAGAGTTCGTTCATGATGTAGTGGTGGACGAAGGTCGCGCAGCCTTCGTTCATCACCTTGGTCTGTTTCTGAGGGTAGAAGTACTGGGAAATATTGCGCACAATACGGACGATTTCGCGTTGCCAGGGCTTCAGGATCGGTGACGCCTTCTCAATGAAGTAGAGAAGGTTTTCCTCTGGCAACTGAATGTTGCGAACCTCCGCCTGGCGCTCTTCGGCGTCTTCCTCAGGCTCTTCGGAGTTCGGCAGGGTGCGCCAGATATCGTTGAAGCTCTGGCGCTCGTGCTCAGCGCGCGCTGCTATCTTCGCCAGCATATCGGCTTCGGACAACCGCGGCGGGCGCTGGTAGCGGAAGACGCCCTGGTCCATCAGCGCATGCGCGGCGTCGAGAAGCGATTCCACCTCTTCGAAGCCGTACTCGTCCTCGCACCTCGAAATGTACTTCTTGGCGAAGTCGAGATAAGTGAGAATGCCTTCAGCGTCCGTCCACTGACGGAAAAGGTAGTTGTTCTTGAAGAAGTGATTGTGTCCGAACGACGCGTGCGCCATGACGAGCGCCTGCATCGTCATGGTGTTCTCCTCCATCAGATACGCGATGCAAGGGGAGGAGTTGATCACGATCTCGTAGGCGAGGCCCTGATATCCCTTCTGGTACATCATCTGGTCGCGGGCGAAGTGCTTTCCGAACGACCAGTGCTGATACATCAGCGGCATGCCGTGGCTGGAATAGGCGTCGAGCATCTGCTCTGTGGCGATGATCTCGATTTGATTTGGGTACACATCAAGGCCGAGATCGCCAAGCGCGATCTCTTCGATCGCGTCATAGGCGGCCTTCAGCTTGTCAAAATCCCATTCAGAGTCGCCATAGATCAGGGATCGTTTATCGGCGGTCACGCTCATGGGCGGTTCCTTCCGTACTTGTCATGGCTTGAGACCCAGTCGCCATGGATGACGGCTGCGGCAAGCGACACTTCGCCGGCGAGCACCGTGGCGGCGCAGATCTCGGCGAATTTCTCCACTTTGCCGGCGCCATAGCAACCGAGGAGCTCCAGGCATTCGCGTTGCGTTGCGAGCCCTGTGCCGCCGCCATAGGTTGCCACGATGAGCGAGGGGATGGTGATCGACCAGTAATAGTCACCGTTCTCCAGAAGCTCGACAAAGGTGATCGCGGCGTGGCTTTCCGCGATGTTGGCGACGTCCTGGCCGGTGGCGATAAAAAGCGCCGTCAGTCCGTTGGCGGAATGCATGCCGTTGTTGACGGTCCCGGCGAGCATGCCGCCGACGTTCGAGACCAGCCGCGCCCGGAACATCGCCGCCGTTGTCGGGCCCATAAGGTCCTGCATAAGCTGGTCGGGGATGGTCGCTTCGGCGATCACCCGCGCGCCGCGCGAGTGCATCATGTTCATGTGAGAGTGCTTCTTGTCAGTGTCGATCGCGCCGGAGAGCGTGAAGCGCGGGTTTCCCGGCGCGTTCTCGCGGATCCACTCACAGGCGGCGAGGGTCGCCTTGCCGGCCATGTTCTGGCCCGCCGCGTCGCCTGTTTCATAATTGAACCGCAGGAAGACCATCTGCGCGACATTGAAGCGCTGCACATGGGATAGTTGGCCAATGGACGTTGTGTCCTCCGCCGCGCCGCGGATCTCTTGCTCATGCGCGTCGATCCATTGTCCGAAGTCGCGGGCCGCGCGCGCATCGGCGAAGTGGAAGACGGGCGCGCGCTGCATGTAGCGTTCGACGAGCGTCGTCTTCACGCCGCCGGCTTCCGCGAGCAGCCGCATGCCGCGATTATAGCTCGCAACGAGCGTGCCTTCGGTGGTCGCGAGCGGCACGTAGAAATCTCCTTGCGCATGCTCGCCATTCACCCGCAAGGGACCTGCAAGGCCCATCGGAACCTGCGCGACGCCGACGAAATTTTCGATATTGCCGGGCAGCGCGCCCGCATCGACCGTGCCCGACCCGACGTGCGTCAGCTTGGCGCCGGTCTGCTCCTCGGCGAACTCCCGCCGTATCCGCGCAGCGTCGTCCGTGTAGTCATTATCGGTAATGCGCGGAACGCGTGGGGCGGTCATGATGGGCATCCGATTGTAGGGGCGGCGTCACGACCCCCTTCGTCGGCTGCGCCGACACTTCCCCCGCAAGCGGGGGAAGAGATCATCGCCGTAAGCGCCTCCTCCCCCGTTTGCGGGGGAGGTGTCCCGAAGGGACGGAGGGGGCGAGAGTTTGCGCTCATACCTGCTTCCGCGGTCATGCCGGATACACCTTGTATCTCGATTTCAGGTCCTCAAGCCCGTCGACGATCAGTTCCCGGAGGACGTCGAGATCGATATCGGCGAGCTTGTTCACATAGAGGCACGCCGCGCCGGTCTTGTGCTTGCCGAGGCGGGAGAGGATTTCGGCGCGCTCCTTGTATCCCGGCATGATGTAGAATGAATGGTTCGCTCTGCGTGGCGAGAACCCCGTGGCGCACATGTCGCCTTCGCGGCCGGAGTCATAGACATAGTGATAGCGCCCGAAGCCGATGATCGACGGCCCCCACATCACTGGTTTCCATCTCGTGACGTTCTTGAAGAGGTCAAGGATTTGAAATGCCTCCTCCCGCTTCCGCGGATGATCAACCGCCGCGATGAAGTCCTCGGCGCGCTGGTCCGTGGGCGCTGTTTTGTTCTTGCTCATGCTACGCTCCCTGTCATCCCGGAAGCGCCGCATGGCGCTATCCGGGATCTCCCGAACCTTTAGGGCCCCCGGCCCTCCACGTCGTTCCGGCCGGGATGACAGCTGAGGGTTCACGCCGCCTCCTTGCTCTTGGCGAAGAGCTCGCGGAAGACCGGGAAGATGTCCTGGGGCCGGGCGATGCGGGTCTGGGCGAAGTGGCCGAAGTTCGGCGCGAAGCCGCGATACGCGCGCCACAGCTCCGCGCCGGTGTCGGCGTCGGAGAAGACTTCGAGCTCGCGTTCGTCAAGGATTTCGATATAGGCGTAGTACTGAACGATCGGCATGACGTCTTCTGAGAGCAGCTCCACGCAGCGTTTCGCGTCGCCGCCTTGGGTGTAGCCGTCGGACGCCTGCGCCACATAGATGTTCCACTCAGCGGCGGGGAAGCGGTCGGACTGGACCTCCAGCATTTTCTCAATGGCCGTGGAGACGACCGTGCCGCCCGACTGGCGCGAGTAAAAGAACGTCTCTTCGTCGACTTCCTCGGCATGGTGCGTGTGCCGAATGAAGACGACCTCCACCTGCTCATAGCGGCGCTTCAGGAAGAGATAGAGCAGCATGTAGAACCGCTTGGCGAGGTCCTTTTCGCGCTCACCCATGGAGCCGGAGACGTCCATGAGGCAGAACATCACCGCCGCCGTCGTCTTGACGGGGCTCGGCTCAAACGCGTTATAGCGCACGTCCAGCGGGTCGATATAGGGCGCCCAGCGGCGGCGCGCCTCCATCTCCTCAAGCTTGATGAGGAGCGCTTTCTTCTCGGCGATTTCCGCTTCATCCGGCGTAAAGTTGCGTTCGAGTTCGAAGAGCCGCTCTTTCAGCTCGTTCATTTCCTTTGTGGACGGACGGCCAAGCGCTAAGCGACGGCCATGGGCGTTGCGCATTGTGCGGATGAGGTTGAGGTTGGTCGGTGAGCCCGCGACCGTAATCCCGGCGCGTTTATACTGGTTCGAGGTGATCTCTTTCAGCGACCGCTTGACGAGGTTCGGCAACTCAAGATCTTCAAAGAAGATGTCGAGGAATTCGTCCTGGGTCAGCGTAAACTGAAAGGAATCCTCCGCATCGCCTGAGTCGCTCGCGTCCTTGCCGCGGCCGCGCCCGCCGCCCTTCGGCGGTTTCTTCAGGCGGTCGCCTTCGGAGAACTGCTTGTTGCCGGGGTTCACCCATTGCTTTTCGCCGGTCTCCGGGTCGAGCCGGAAACGCGGCTCTTTCGTCGACTTCGTCGGGATGGTGATCTTCTCGCCCTTGTCGAGGTCTTTCAGCGACCGCTCGCGCAGGGCCTTGTTGACGGCCTCCTTCACCTGCGTCTTGGCGCGCTTCAGGAACCGCTGGCGGTTCCCGATGGACTTGCCCTTCGGGTTCTTGCGCCGGTCGATGAAGTGGAAGGAGTTCAATCTGAGTACATTCCTTCAATCTTTGTGCGTACTTCTGTCAATTCAGTATACAAATTATCAGAAATGACCTTTCGTAAAACCTCTATTCCCCTTTTTAGATCTTCTGATCGAGTTTCAGTTCTTGACGCCTTGGCTGCAAATGAGCGGTCTAGGCGCGACAGCTTCTCAAACTCGGCGTCATTGGTCGATGCAATGAAATTCATCGACAACACAACTATTTTCTGAGTTTGGTCTAACATTTCTTGGCCATTATTCTGGATTGCATTATATGGACCCATCGCAAATGCTTCGGTATATGCGGCCTGTACAGAAGATCCGGACTCAATCATTCGAGTGAATACAGTTTTAAAATCGTCCATATAGTTCTTGAGTAGCTCGAAAAAAATACCGCCGCCAAACGAAGCAAATATCGCATCCTTCAAATTCATCTCACAAGCTCCAAGCATGAAACCCAACGTGGGGAACTTGCTACGAATGATTGCAATATCGGCGCGCAATTTCTGCAGCGACGAGTCCACTTGGCCCTGTATGCCGCTCTTGGAATACCCCAACAAGGCCGCCTGCATAACTGCGTCAGAGTGGTTTTCCCAGGAAAGCGCTTTTCCAACGAACTCTTTGTCTTCAGTGCCTTCAATTCGACTTAACAGTATGTCCGTTATGTTGTTTGAAATAACATAGAACTCTTTCAACGAAAGATATGAGTCTAGTTCTTGATAAGTTAGCGGAATTCGAGCCGCAGCCTCTCGCGCAATTCTAGCTTGTTCTTTGTTCCGCTCGTTTCTGTAGGTAAAGACTGCGAACAGGAGCGTGCCGGCGGCAGAGATGCCGCCAACTGCGCCAAGTAAGTCGACCGCGAACACCAAATCACCCCGCCTTGTTCACGCGCATATACCACTCGACGAGCCGGCGGACCTGGCGGGGCGTATAGCCGCGCTCGGTCATGCGGTCGACGAAGTCGTCGTGTTTCTTCTCGGTCTCCGAATCCTTTTTCGAGTCGAAGGAGATCACCGGCAACAGGTCCTCCACCTGCGAGAACATCCGCTTTTCGATCACGTTGCGGAGCTTTTCGTAGGACGTCCAGGCGGGGTTCTGGCCCTCGTTCGCGGCGCGCGCGCGAAGCGCGAACTTCACGACCTCGTTGCGGAAGTCCTTCGGGTTGGCGATGCCCGCCGGTTTTTCGATCTTGGAGAGCTCCGCATCGAGGGTCGACCGGTCGAGAAGTTGGCCCGTGTCCGGGTCCTTGAAGTCCTGGTCCTCGATCCACGCGTCCGCATAGGAGATGTAGCGATCGAAGAGATTCTGGCCGTACTCGGAATAACTCTCCAGATACGCTTTCTGGATCTCCTTGCCGATGAAGTCCGCGTAGCGGGCGGAGAGCTCCGACTTGATGAAGTCGAGATACTTCTTTTCGACTTCCTCGGGGAACTGCTCGCGCTTGATGGCGGTCTCCAGGACATACATCATGTGCACCGGGTCGGCGGCGACTTCGTCCGTATCAAAATTGAACGTCTCGGAGAGCACCTTGTAGGCGAAGCGGGTGGAGATGCCGTCCATGCCTTCGTCGACGCCCGCCGCGTCCTTGTATTCCTGAAGGGTCTTAGCCTTCGGGTCGGTGTCCTTCAGGCGCTCGCCGTCATAGACGCGCAGCTTCGAATAAAGGTTGGAGTTCTCATGCTCGCGCAGGCGCGTGAGAACCGAGAACCGCGCAAGCAGATCAAGCGTGTTCGGCGCGCATGGGCTGTCGGACAGCTCCGACGACGCCAGCAGCTTTTCATAGATCTTGCGTTCATCGGATACGCGCAAGGAGTAGGGCACCTTGATCACCGAGATCCGGTCTAGGAACGCCTCATTGTTCTTGTTGTTGCGGAACTGCTGCCACTCGCTCTCGTTGGAGTGAGCGAGGATGACCCCCTGGAAGGGGATGGGGCCGAGCGCTTCGGTGCCGACATAGTTGCCTTCCTGCGTCGCGGTGAGAAGCGGGTGCAGGACCTTGATCGGCGCCTTGAACATCTCGACGAATTCCAGAAGCCCCTGGTTCGCGCGGCAAAGCCCGCCGGAATAGGAGTAGGCGTCGGTGTCGTCCTGGCTGAAATGCTCCAGCTTACGGATGTCCACCTTGCCGACGAGCGCGGAGATGTCCTGGTTGTTTTCGTCGCCGGGCTCGGTCTTGGCGACCGCGATCTGCCGCAGCTTCGACGGGAAGAGCTTGACCACCTCGAACTTCGAGATGTCGCCGCCGAATTCGTCGAGTCGTTTGACTGCCCACGGGCTCATCATGCCGGTGAGGCGGCGCTTTTCGATGCCGTACTTATCGTCGAGCAGGCTCTTTAAGTCTTCGGATTGAAAGAGACCGAGCGGGCTCTCGAAGACCGGCGAAATCTCCTTGCCGGCTTTGAGGACATAGATGGGGTGCTCCTCCATCAACTCCTTCAGGCATTCGGCGAGGGAAGACTTGCCGCCGCCGACGGGGCCAAGGAGATAGATGATCTGGCGCTTTTCTTCGAGCCCTTGCGCGGCGTGGCGGAAGTAGGAGACGATCCGTTCGATCGTGTCCTCCATGCCGTAAAAGCCGGCGAACGCCTTATAGCGTCTGATCGTCCGATTAAAGAAGATACGCGACAGCCGCGGGTCTTTCGACGTGTCGATCATTTCCGGTTCGCCGATGGCTTTCACCATCCGCTCCGCCGGGGAGGCGTAAAACATTTCGTCATCGCGCGCGCCGAGGAGATAGTCCCGCAAGGACATCGCCTCCTGCTTCGCCTTCACATAGCTCTCCGAAAAGAGATCGAATACGTCCAGATTGTCGCCGCTCATGCTCTCACCGCTCGCTCGCTACTGCCGACCCGGCGAAGGCGGGCCGCTCTTTTCCCGCCGCCGTCCGGTTCGCATTTACCGGTTCTATTGAGATAGGCATTCCCGTTCGAACCGCACCGCCGCCCATCGCTATCGTTACGCAAATTATTTCTATGTCGAGACTTGTTCGTCCCCGCAGGCGCACAAACTCGAGATTTGGTCTTCAGCGCCGCGCCGTAGCCGAATGTTGCGCTCGGACACATTGCCGCCGCATTTGCCGTGAGGCGGACGACATCGGCGGCGCCTTGATGCGTTTCGCCTTGATGCGTTTCGCCTTGCCGCGTTTCGTCTTGGTGCGCGCCGCATAGGGGCATCTTACTCGATCGCTCCGGCCTGTTCGACGAACGCGCCTGCGCATTGCATGCGACGCGTCGCCGTTTCTGCGGTTCCGCCGTTCGATAACTTGCCGCGGCGCAAAGTGATGCGGGCGGCGCATCCGATCGTGTTTTCGGCTCGCCTGGTTGGCGCGCCGTCCTGATCGAGCGACGTCGTCGATGGCGGACGGAACCAAACGCCGTCGCCGCCGTCGCGTCCCAACAAGAGCCGCAGTCGCCAATCGGGCGTGCGCCGCGAACTCCGGTCCGCGACGCGTTTCGCCGTGCTGGCGTATGGCGCGCCTTTGCAGGGCCTTGCGGCGAAGGTTAACGCAAGGGACGTAAAGTTTTCGTCACTTTGCAGGCGTCTTCGCGCCGCCTTCTTCATGTTAGAAGGTAACAGAGTTGCCGCGTCCGCGCGACGATAATCGGACGTATGCGGCGTTTCGGGTCGTCAGGCGGCGTCGCGTGAGGAGAAGACGATGGTTAGCACTCCGTCTGGTCGGCTGACAAAGGCTGCGCAAAATCGGTTTCGCCGCCTCGGATTCTTTGGCGTGATCGCAGCCATTCTTACTGGATGCGCGTCGTCGCCGCCGGAAAACCCCGATAATATCTGCTCGATCTTCAAGGAAAAGCGCAGCTGGTATCGCGCGTCACGCGACGCGCAATACAAGTGGGGAACGCCTAAGTCCTTGCAACTCGCCATCATTCGCCAGGAATCGGCCTTCGATGCGGACGCGAAGCCGTCGCGGCGACGGTTCCTGTTCGTCTTCCCGGGAAAGCGCCGTTCCACCGCGCGCGGGTTCCCTCAAGCGATCGAGCAGACCTGGGAGACCTATATCCGCGCCACCGGCAATCGCGGCGCGGACCGCGACAGTTTTCGCGACGCGGCGGATTTCGTCGCCTGGTACGCGCGGGAGACGTCGAGCCGCAATGGCGTGGCGCGAACTGACGCGTATCGACAATATCTGGCTTATCACGAAGGCTGGGGCGGCTATGCGCGCGGCAGCTATCAAGGCAAGCCGACGCTTCAGGCCGCCGCGCGCCGCGTCGCGTCGACGGCTTCGCGGTACGAAGCGCAATTGCGCGGTTGCGAAAAGGTCAAGAAGAACGGCAAGACCAAGTTCAAAGGCTGACGGCGGGGACGTCTGCTCGCCCCAAAAGGCCGCGACTGATCGCTTTTTTGTTGGCGCTGGCCGGAAAGCTCTGGCATTGCCGGTCGCAGGGGGGCGTTCGGGCGCATGGGAGAATCCACATGACATTGTTACTCGGCCAGACGGTTCCGGATTTTGAGCAGGACTCAACGCACGGGACGATCAAGTTCCACGATTGGATCGGCGAGGGATGGGCGGTGCTCTTCAGTCATCCGGCCGACTTCACGCCTGTCTGTACGACGGAACTCGGCGAAGTCTCGAAGCTGAAAGGCGAATGGGAAAAGCGGAACGTCAAAGTGATCGCGCTCTCCGTTGATCCGGTCGACGACCACAAGCAATGGATCGGCGACATCGAAGAAACGCAAGGCGCGGACATCTGGTACCCGATCCTCGCCGATGGCGACCACAAGGTGTCGAACCTTTACGGCATGATCCACCCGGACGCGGCGGCGAACATCACCGTGCGGTCGGTGTTCGTCATTGACCCGAACAAGAAGCTGCGGCTGACGCTCACCTACCCGCCGTCGACGGGCCGCGACTTCCGCGAGATCCTGCGCACCATCGACAGCCTTCAGCTGACGGACAATTACAAGGTGGCGACGCCGGTGAACTGGAAGGACGGGGACGACTGCATCATTGTCCCGTCGCTCACCGACAAGGCGGAGATGGAAAAGCTCTTCCCGAAAGGCTGGGACGAAATCAAGCCCTATCTCCGGGTGACGCCACAGCCGAATAAGTAGCCGGCGAACGGACGAGCGGGATCAATGCATAGTGTGTTGAGAAAATGCGCGGCGGCTTTCGCCATTGCGCTAGGGGTCGCCGGGTGCGGCGGCGCTGAGGGCATTGTCGAGAGACTGCCTGTCGAGACAGGAGACGCCGTGGCCCACCACAAGATCAACTATGTCGAGCTGAAAACGACCGACGTCGCCGCCATGAAGGATTTCTATGGCGCGGCGTTCGGCTGGACCTTTGTGGACTACGGGCCCGACTACGCCAGCTTCGAAGGCGCCGGCCTTGACGGCGGTTTCGAGAGAGTCGACGCGGTTCCGGGCGGCGGGGGCGCGCTCGTCATTCTTTATTCGGATGACCTGGAGGCGAGCCGGAAAGCCGTAACGGACGCCGGCGGGATCATCGCGACGGAGCCGTTCGATTTTCCAGGCGGCCGTCGGTTCCATTTCACGGATCCAGCCGGCAATGAACTCGCCGTCTGGACGAAGGCGGCGGAATAGGCGCTACGATCGCCTTAGCCGATCGCGGCCGAGCTCCCAGCGGTTCACCGTTTGCGGGAGATTGAACGGGCCGGGCGTCGCCTTGTAGGTTTTCACGAACCGAAAGCCGACGCTTTGCAGCGTCCGGTTTGGCGCCGTGTTGAAGGCGTGCGGCTCGGAAATCAGAAGATCGACGTCTAATACGTCAAAGTAGAGCCGCACGCTGTCGAGCAGGCAGGCGCGGCCGACGCCCCGCTGGCGTCCGCCCGCTTCGAATACATGCAGGTGGATGCGCGCCGAAGCGCCGTCTTGAAATGAGTCGGCCGTTGAGAACCCGATCGGTTGACCATCCTCAAGCCAGGACAGGAGAAAGTGCGTGCGCTCGCGCGGTGGACGCGCGAGCTGCTCGCCTAGCTGATCCGTCCACAGATCGGGCGCCGGCAGAAGCGATCTGTCGACGCCCATAAGCGCCAAAAGCTCGTCCGACGCGCGATGAAAGTACGCCGCCCTGAGCGGCAGTTCATCAGCGCGCATCTCCCGGACGCTGAACGCCATCGCGGACTCCGCTCGCGCCTGGCGCTCAGGCCGCGCCGGTCTCCGACTTGATCCAGGCTTCAAGGTCCGACTTAGGCGCCGCGCCGACCTTCGTCGCCGTCAGTTCGCCGTCCTTGAACACCATGAGCGTCGGGATGCCGCGCACGCCGAACTTGCCGGGCGTTTCGGGGTTCTCGTCGATATTGATCTTGGCGATGGTCACCTGATCGCCGTACTGCGCGGCGAGTTCTTCAAGCGCCGGGCCGATCTGCTTGCAGGGGCCGCACCATTCCGCCCAGAAGTCGACGATCACGGGCTTGGCCGAGCCGACGACGTCCGTCTCAAAGGATGTGTCCGTAACTTTCTTGGTCGCCATGGCGCGGGCTCCTTTCTTTGAATTGCGCGCGCGGGCCCTGACGGCGCCCCGCTCGGGCCATGTCTTTCCTGATGGCCGCCATTACCGGCGACGTCGGCGCGAGAGGTAAGCCGGATCGGCGGCGCGTCAAGTTTGTCGGCGCGCCGGCAGACGCGCCTCGCGCGATCGTGCGCGATAACCTTGAGGGGCCTACGTCACCGGATTGCCGACAACGCTCGGGAAAATGCGGCGTCAATCAGGGCGGCGGGAAGCGGGGTCAGGCGGGCCTCGAATGTCCACAGGAGCGCCGCCTCCACCCTTCGGTCCGGAAAGGCGCGCCGCAGCAATGCTCGGTAAGCGCCCATCTGGGCGAGATAGGCGGGGGCAGCGTCTTCGGCGCGCTGCGGCGGCGGACGATTGGTTTTGAAGTCGATGACGAGGACCCGCTCCGCCGATACCGCGAGGCGGTCGATGCGTCCGCTGATCCGGATGGGCCCGCGTGGTCCTTCAATATCGCCGCCGATGACGGCTTCGGCGCGCGCCGCAGGCCCGAACGCCGCCGCGAACGTCGGGTCATCAAGGACCGCGCGCGCCTCACGGGTCCAATCCGCGCGCGTCGCCGACGTTGCGTCGGGCGCAAGACGCGCGGCGAGGCGGTCAGCGGCCTCCTCCCACTCGGCGCGCTCAAGGGCGGCGGGGATCTCCAGAAGCCGGTGAATGACGCGCCCGCGCGACAGCGCTTCCTTGTCTGTCGCCGGTCGATAGCCCGCCGCCGCGCCGCCGACCTCGCCCGCCGCCTCCACCAGATCAGCCAGCCGCGTCGGCGACAGCCGCAAGGGCGGGCGTTCCGGCGCGGGCGGATGAAACAGATGCGCCGGCGGCGGGCGCGTTTCGCGCGCGTCAGCGAGCGTGCGGGCCGGGCGCGTTTTCTGTGGCTCCTCATGCACGAGCGCCGGATCGCCATAGCGAAGGATCGGCGCGTCCCATAGCTCGTTCGCTTCGTCGAGGACACACCCCGGCGCCGGCGCGTCCTTCAGGCGGTCAAAGGCGTCGCGGGCGAGTTGCGCCCAGACGCGGCGTTCCGGCGGCGCATCGTCTTTCAGCTTTTTGTTCTCTATACCGCATATATAAAGACGGTCGCGCGCGCGCGTCGCAGCGACATAGAGAAGGCGGCGATATTCATTGTAGGCGAGGCGTTGAGCCTCGGCTTTCCCGTCAATCGCGGCTTTCGGCGCAGCCTCTTTTGCGGGCGTCCGGATCGGCGTCGCCGCGCGCGCGCGGTCGGCGCCGATGAGAATGTGGTCCGGTCTCAATCTCGGCGGCTTTTGCGTCTCCAACATGAAGACAATCGGCGCTTCCAGCCCCTTTGATTTGTGTACGGTTGTCACGCGAATGACGTCGTCGCTTTGATCCGCGTCCCGTTTGGCTTGCGCGCCGCGCTCCGTGATCCAACGAATGAACCCCCTTAAGGACCGCGTTTCAAGGCGCTCAAAGGCGTAGGCCTGGCCCATGAAGGCGTCAATCGGGTCGCGCGACGGAGCGCCCAGCCGGTGCAGCAACCGTGCGCGGCCTGTCGGCGCGCCGGCGTCGAGCAAGTGGGAGAAGAACGCGACAGGCCCGTCGCTGAGGCCGATCCGTCGCGCCGCCTCGAAGTTCTGATGCCAATCCGCCGGCGCGCGCCCGTCGGCGCAAGCCTCCTTCAGAGCCGCCCGAAGCGTTCCCTTGCGCCCATAAGCGATGCTGAACAGCGCCTCCTCGTCTGCGCCGAAAAAAGGCGACTTCAGCGCCTCCGCGAGAGATAGATCATCCGCCTCAGATACCGCGGCGCGCGCGAAGGACATGAGGTCGAGCGTCGCCTGATCGTCGAGCAAATCGAGGACATCTGCGCCCGCCGTTGGCGCGCCCGCCTGCGTCAGCGCGCGGATCGTTTCAGTGAAGACCGGCCCGCGGGTCTGGACAAGCAGCATGATGTCTGACGGCGTAACGGGCCGCTCGCCGCCGTCGCCGTCCGGAATCGCCGCGCCGTCGATCAGCTCCCGAACTTTCCCGGCGACGGCGAGCGCAAGCCGCCGCTCGCGGCTTTCTTCGGAAACAGCGTCGAGCGGCGCGTCCCATGGGGTCGCGTCCTCCAGTTGGGTCGCCGGCGCGAGCGGCCACAGCTCCACAAGCCCCGGCTCGTTCCGACGAAACGCCTCATGGCGCAACTCAAGATCGTCGGCGAGCCCCTCCCGGGTCGCGCGGTTTTCAAACAAGGCGTCCACGAATGACAAGACCGGCGGCGTCGTGCGGAAAGACAAGGTGAGGTCGATATTCGAAAACGGCGCGACCGCGGCGATCTTCGCGCCGAGGTCGACGAGCTTCTCCTGAAAGAGTTCCGCGTCCGCGCCCTGAAACGAATAGATCGACTGCTTTGGGTCGCCGACGGCGAAGAACGTCCGTTCACGTTCTTTCTCGGCGCCCGCGCCGGCGAAAAACTCCGCCAGCGGCGCTTCGATGACGTCCCAGGACCGGGGGCTCGTGTCCTGCGCTTCGTCGACAAGAATGTGTTCGAGCCCCTGGTCGAGCTTCCACATCACCCAGGCCGCCCGTTCGCGGTCACCGAGGAGGCGCGCGGCCCGGTCGATCAGGTCATCGAAGTCGAGCGCGCCGCGCGCCGCCTTGGCGCGGTCATAGACCGTCGAGGCGTCGCGGACGACCCGGGCGAGCGCGGCGGCGTCCGCATAGGTCTCGGCGGCGCGGATCGCGCCGAGCGCTTCACCCAGGCGCGTGGCGACGCCTTCCGCCAGGTCCCGCACGCCGCCGTCGGCTTTCTCCATTCCCTTGGTGATGATCTTGGAATTGAGCTCTTCCTTCTGTGTAAGGAGCGTGTTCGTCAATAAGCGGAATGACTCGACAGGATCAGATGAGTCGCGCGCCGTGATGACCATGGGCTGTCGCTCCCTGGCGGTCGAGCCCCCGAACTCCATGGCTTCGATCAGCCGCGTCAGGGTTTCCGGCTTGGTCGACGATACCGCGTCGCGCATGATTTCTTCCGCTGACTGATCGGCGTTGGCGCCAAGGGCGCTGAGGAGCGCCGTCTCGTATCCGTCACTGACGAGAGCGTCGCGGACGGATGGCGAGGCGAGGGCGCTTGTCGCCATTTCCCGGACGCCGGCGGCGCCGCGCCGGCCAAGCCGATTGATCGCGGCGGCAAGCGCTCCCTCGCCGCCGCCGGCGCGCGCGGCGACCTTGTCAATGGCGTCGCGCTGAAGCGCGGCGGCGTCCGCTTCTTCGATCACTGCAAAACCCGGCGCGAACCCCGCCTCCATTGGGAACCGCGCGAGGAGCGCCTGGCAGAACGAGTGGATCGTCTGGATCTTCAGGCCGCCCGGCGTCTCCAGCGCCTGTGCGAACAGGCGTCGCGCGCGGCCGAAGTCCTCAGTATCGTAATCATCAGCAAGTCCCGGCGAGAGCGTCGACAACGCCTCTTTCAGGCGCGCATCGTCCATCAACGCCCAGGCGCCGAGGAGCGCGAACAGGCGTTCGGACATTTCCGCCGCGGCCGCCTTGGTGAAGGTGATGCACAAGATCCGCTCCGGCGGCGCGCCGGCGAGAAGGAGCCGCGCAACGCGATTGGTGAGGACGCGGGTCTTACCCGAGCCGGCGTTCGCCGAAACCAGGACGGAGCGGGCCGGATCCGCGGCGCGTCGCTGAGCGTCAAGGGTTCTTACGAAGGCCTCCTGCGTCATGAATCGTTTCCGTCGCTCGCCGCGTCCGCGCCGTCGGCGTCCGCCCATTCGCGCCGTCGCGCAAGGACGTCATAATCGCCGTACCGGTCTTTGAACTTCGGCCTTGGCTGCGAGAGATAAGGCGTTTGCGGATGATCAAACGCCTCCACAAGCTCCTTGAGGCGCCGCGCCGCGCCGTCAATCCGTTCGCCCAGCGCGCCGTCCTCATTGGTCGCGCGGCCGATGACGCCACCCTGATTTGCGAGGAAGACAAAGAACTCAAATCCGCTGATCGCCGCGCTCGGCAGGGCGTCGAATCCGCCCGTCCGGGCGATGAGCGCAAGGACTTCGAGTTGCGGATTGAAGGCGGCGAGCTCCTTCTCCGACCCTGGCCTTGAGGATTTGTAGTCGATGATCAAGGCTGACCCATCCGCCTGCAGATCGATCCTGTCGGCGACGCCATAGACTTCGAACGCGGGCGTGACGCCCGGAACCATGGCGCTCCCCGGGTCCTCGATGATGACGGGACGCCCGCGCGCGCGTCGCTCGGCGTCATAGGCGATGAAGCGTTCGAGGGCCCGGTCGACCGCGGCGGACCATAGGGCGGCGTCGGAGACATCGAGCCCGAAGCCCGGCGCGAGATCCTGGAAGTCCTGGCGCAGCGCCTCCATGGACGCGGCGACGTCACGCTCGCCGGCTCTTTCAAAGACCTTGTGGAAGAGGCTGCCGAGTTCGCGGACGCCAAACGCGGCGCCGGGATCATCGAGTTTCCTGAGCTTCAGAATTTCGCTGGCGTAGACCGCGTAAGGATCTCGCAGCCATTTTTCGATGCGGGTGACTGAAATGCGGCGCGGTCTTGCGTCGATGGAGGGGCGCGGCGCCGGTTGTGAGAGCCTTGGTGGCGGCGCGTCTATCGCCTCAATGGCGTCGGACCAGTCGGCGTACTGATTGGTCGCGTCGAGCGCGCGCGCCAATGGACCTGGCGGCGTCGCAACCGCGTCGACGCCGTCAATGAGGTTTTTAAGGCGTATGAGCCATCGCGAGGGCTTCGTCGGTCCGTCGCTGGAGCGAACCGACCTTGTCAACATCACGCGCTTTGCGGCGGCGAACTGCGCGAAATCATGCGCGGCGAGGCCGATCCTGCGTTCCGGCGAGGGCAGGCCGATTGCGCGCCGCATCGTCCGTGACAGGAATGGATCAAGGCCCGCATCGCCTGGCCACACGCCTTCATTGAGGCCGCCCAATATGACGACATCCGCATGCTGAAGGCGCGCCTCAAGCGGGCCGAGAATGGCCAGTCTTGGATGGGCGCGACGACCTGCGCGTACGGTCTTGCCGGCGGCGAGCGCAAGAAAGGCCGCGGGGTAATCGCGCGCGTCGATAATCGCTTCGTCGTCTGAGAGCGCGTCCATGAGCCCGGCGATGAGGTCGACAGCCTCGCGCCCGTCGTCGCGCGTCCAGATTGCTCGTTGAGCCGCCGCATCCATACGGGGCGAGCCGGTCATACGCTCCGCGGCGGCGGCGTGCGCGCTCAGATAATCCGCCAGCGGCGCCCGCGCCGGCCATGCGTCCGTCAGCGCCTCAAGATGGCTCAGCGAGTCGCGAACGATGGCGATGTCGTCCTCGGTCAACGCGTCGCGGATGCGGGTGTGGATCGCCGAAAATGCGCCAGCGCGGGCGACGGGCGCAGGTCCCCGCAGGGCGATATCGATCCGTCTTTTGATGCGCGCATCGTCTAGTCCATGCAGCGCGAAGAAGGGGTGATCGAGAAGAGCAAGCAGCCGCGCAGGATCGGCCGCGTGCGACAGGAACGCCGCAACGAGGCGAAGGTAGCCGCCGGCCGCGGTCGCGGGCAGGGGAACTCCAGCGCTGTCGTCAATGGTGATGCCCCACCGACGCATCTTGCTGGCGACGCGGCGCGCGAGATCGCGGTCCGGCGTCACCAGCATGGCCGTCGCCGCCGGGTCTTCGATGGCGTCGCGCAGCCGCATGGCGATCATTGCGGCTTCCGCGTCCTCGCGCGGCGCCTCGACGAGTTCGAGCCCGGCGAGCGCGCGCGCCGCGCCCCCTCCTTGTTTCAGATCGCCGGCGAGGGCCCGCCAGTCGTCGGTGGCGGTGGCGGGGCGAAGCGCCACGGACAGCAGTCGCCTGCGCGCTGACGTCTCTCCGCCTGCGTCCGCGTCGCCGCCGGCGTTCCCCCCGCCGGGCCAGCTACGCGCATCGGACGGGGAAAGGCCGAGGCGCTCCAACAGCGCTTTGAGGCCGGCCTGCGGGTGCCCATCGTCAACGCTGCGCCAGCCGCGCGCGTCAAGGCCGCTGTCTAGTCCCGGCAGGACGACGGCGCCTTTCGGCGCGGCGGCGACAGCGGCCGCGAGCCGCGCGACTGCTGGCGCTGAGCCTGTCGTGCCGGCGATGATAACGGGACCTGAGGGCGGCGCCGCCCGCCATCTTTCCGCCAGCGCGCCGATGACGGCGGCGCGCCGCTCGGCGGGATCGCTCCGGTCCCGTTCGGCGAGGTATCGCGGCCAGGCGTCCGTCACGATCTGCAGGAACTCGAGCGACTGCGCCCAATGGGCGGCGTGCTCTGCGGGCGCGGCGGTCGCCAGCGCTGAAAACGGTATTTCCTCTGTATAGAGAGAATCCAGCAGCGCCGCGAGCTCACGCGCCGCCGACAACGCCGCCGGCCAGTTCTCCTGCCCCTTGAACGCGGCGTCCTTGCGCGCCACCAATCCGGCGAGGGCGATCAGCCGCTCGCTTTCGGACATCGCCGGCGCGAGGTCGAGGCCAAGCGCGACGTCGCCCGCGCCTTCAATGTCGCCGCTTTCCGGGTCGTCGAGGTCGCCAAGCGTGAGGATGCGCGGCGCTAGGAAGGCTACGCCGGCTTCGCTCCCGCCGTTCGCCATGAGATCGCCGAACGCCTCCATCAGTCCGCGCGCCGCGCGCCTCGTCGGCGCGTAGATGCGAATGTCAGCGAGCGCAAAAGGGTCGTCGCGCTCCACAGCGTCGACAATCCCTTGCGCCAGCGTCGGACTAAACGCGCGGCCGGCCTCTATATTGAAGACGCGCGGCCGTGGGGCTTCAAATATGTTCGGCAATCATGTGTTCCGGGATGCTTTTCCTCATCTGGTGAGTTTAGAGCATTCGCCGCTTGGATTGAATTGGGGAAGATCCACAATTCGCCTCTCGATGATTTACCGGCCGGGGCAATAGGCGCCGCCCAGAATGGCGTCGCTCTTGTCACGGACGATAACGACGCAGGAGGCGCCCGACGGCGGCGCGCCGATCCGGATTGCGCCATCGGGGACCTCATATCGCTGCGCGTTGATCGCGATGTTCGCCGCTTGAAGCGTGCGGCCATTGTTCTCGCCGCCGCGCACGGCGGTGGTCGCGTCTTGGATAATTTCCACAATCTCAACGGCGCCAATTGAAGTCCCCGGCGACGTCAGAGAAACATCATATCCGGCGGCCGACGGCGCGAAGGCGACCTGCACAGGCGCGCGTTGCGCCGCGTCCGCCTCCACGAGAAAAGCGTTCACCTCATCGCCGCGAGAGCCGACGGTTTCAAAGCGGCCTGCGACCACGGCCTGGGGGGTGTAGACATTTCCGGAGCCACGTAGCGCCTTGTTATAGGCGCGCTGGCGTTCGGTGTTGGCGCGCGTGGAATAGGGATCGCGCCAGCGGCCCGCCGCGCCGACGCGCAGGTCATTCCAGTAATCGACATGCCATTGAAGGGAGACGACGTCGTCGCGGGCGGCGAGGCGTCGGAAATGCGCTTCGGCCGGCGGACATGACGAGCAGCTCTGCGACGTGAAAAGCTCAGCGACGGGCGAGGCCTCAACGATGACGGTTTCGCTTGCGCGCGCGAGGGGCGCGGCGAGCGTGAAGATGATCACAAGAATGTTGCGCATACGGAATTCCCAAAGAGGCCATGACCCCACTTAAGGGCCTTGAACGCATGGTTGGCCTATGGAAGCCCTGAGGGCAAAGCACAGCTATTCACAAGCGCGGCGCCTTTGGGCTGCCGCCCAGCGCCCGATCGCCGTCTTCCGACCGTCCCCTCCCGACCGGCGCCTCGTGATTGTCGCCTGCTGATTGTCGCATAAGCGTCGCGGAACGACGTTAGCGTCCTGTGTGCGCGCCGCTCAGCGGCGAAGACCTATGGTTGTTGCAGGGAGAAGAGATTGATGCATTGGCGAAAAATCAGAGCGGGCGTTTCCGGCGCGGCGGTTTCAGCAGTTCTTTGCGCGACCGCGACGTGGGGCGCCGCCGCCGCGGAACCGGCGACGATCGAGTTTCTCGGCAGATATGAGAGCGGTGTTTCCGGCGGCGCGGAGATCGCCGCTTATGACCGGGGCTCGCAGCGTCTTTTCGTCACCAATGGCGAGACGGGCGAGGTCGACGTCCTCGATGTGTCTTCGCCTGCTGCGCCAGCGCGCGTCGCGTCGATCGTCGTCGATGGCGAGCCGACCCATGTGGCGGTCGCAAATGGGCTGCTCGCCATCTCGGTCAACAAGGATGACGGCGAAAGTCCCGGCGAAGTGGCGTTCTTTAACGCCTATGGCGAGCCGCAATTCTCCGAAGAGGTCGGATTTCTTCCCGATATGGTGACGTTCGCCCGCAATGGCCGGGTCGCGGTCGTCGCCAATGAGGGCGAACCAACGGATGCGGGCGACCCGCAAGGGTCGATTAGCGTGATCAACGTTGTAAGTCGGTCGAGGAGGCGCACGCCAAATGTGTGCACGGCGGATTTCTCCGGCTTTTCTGCGGCAAGCCTCGACGCGTCGACGCGACTCTTTCCGGGAAAAACGCCGGAATTTGATTTCGAGCCGGAATACATCGCCGCGCCGCGTTTTGGCCGCAAGGCCTTCGCCATCCTTCAGGAAGCGAACGCAATCGCGACCGTCGACCTGCGGCGCTGCAAGGTGACGGCGGTCAATGGCCTCGGCTTCAAGGACCATTCGCTGGAAGGCGCCGGGATTGATCCGAGCGACCGGGACGGCGCAATCGCGATCGCGACCCAGCCGGTGAAGGGCATTTACATGCCGGACAATGGCGTCGCATTTCGCAACAAGGGCGAAATCTTCATCGCCACCGCGAATGAAGGCGATGCGCGGGACGAAGATGAGCGGATTGAGGACGTGACGCTCGACCCGACCGCGTTCCCGAACGCCGCCTTCCTTCAGCAGGAGGAGAATCTCGGGCGGCTTGAAATCTCCACGATCGACGGCGACACCGACGGCGACGGCGATTTCGACGAGCTTTTCGCCTATGGCGCGCGGTCGTTTTCGGTCTATGACGCCTACGGACGGCAGGTCTATGACAGCGGCGACGACTTCGAGCGAATAACGGCCGCTCTCATTCCGGCGAATTTCAACGCCAATGACGATGACGCCAGCTTCGACAGCCGCTCCGACGCCAAGGGACCTGAGCCGGAGGGCATCGCCGTTGGGCGCGTGCGGCGACAGCGCCTCGCATTTATCGGCCTGGAACGCGTCGGCGGCGTCATGGTGTACGACATCTCCGATCCCTATTCGCCCGCCTTTTGCTCCTATGTGAACACGCGCGACTTTTCCGGCCCTGATGTGAACACGTCTACGGACCAGGCGCCGGAGGGCATCGTCTTTGTCTCGTCCGCAGAAAGTCCGACGCGCGATCCATTGCTCTTCGTCTCAAACGAAGTCAGCGGAACGGTGGCGAGCTTCCGGGTGAGATCAGGCGCGTGCGGCGAATAATCCGTACATAAATCAATCTGGATGCGCGCTCCAGCGATGGAGCGCGCTTCCTTTATTGATGCGCGGCGATCGAAGCGAGCCGCGCTTCGGCGGCTTCAAGCCCCGCCGGATCGCCCACATGCATCCAGTGGCCGTCATGGACAACGCCTCGGAAACGTCCGTCTTCGGCGGCCTTGTCCCAGGCGCGGCGCAAGGAAAACGGGCCGGCTGGTTCGCTATCGACGAGCGTCGGATTGATGATCTGCAGGCCGGTGTAAATGTAGGGCGCTGAAGCCGCGTCGCCGCGATAGGCGAGCCGCCCGTCCGTCTCGAGATGAAAATCGCCTTTGCCGTCATAGCCGCTCGCTTGGTCCGTCGGGACAAGAAGCAAGAGCGCGTCCATGTCAGCCGGGTCGAACGAAGAGGCGAGGCGCTTGCAGGCGTCTTCGCCGGGACCGTCCAGGAGGATCGCGTCGGTGTTGGTGCAGTAGACAGGCGCGTCGCCAAGCAAGGGGCGCGCTTTCTTCAGGCCACCGCCGGTCTCAAGCAATAGTTCGCGCTCGTCGGAAATCGAAATGAGAGGCGTGGCGCGGGCCTTAAGGTGCGTTTCAACTTGATCCGCGAGGTAGTGGACGTTGACGACGGCGCGGGTGACGCCGGCTGCGGCGAAACGATCAAGGGTGTAGTCGATGAGCGGCTTGCCCGCCACCGGTATGAGCGGTTTCGGCCGGTCATCCGTCAACGGACGCATGCGCGTGCCGAGCCCCGCGGCGAGCACCATGGCGGCGGTAGGTCCGACGCTCATGATACGACCTTTTCCGCGATGAGATCTGGCGTGACGCGCTTCATCACGTCACGGACGGGCCGGAGCGCGGGCGCGGCGAGGTCATTGCGGAAATGCGCCTCGACGCGCGGCAAAAGCGCTTCATAGCGTGGCTTGCCGTCGCGTTTCACGAGCCGCGCGAAGACGCCGAGGATCTTCGCGTTGCGCTGCGCGGCGAGGATTGCGTACTCCTCGCGGAATGCGTCTGGATTGAAGGCGTTGATGTCCGCGGCGGCTTTGGCGCAATAGCGCGCGATCATGGCCTCCGCGAGAGCCGGAGGCACGTCGCGGCGGGCGTCCTCCAGAAGCGAGACGAGATCATAGGCTGGGTGGCCATATAGTCCGTCCTGAAAGTCGATCACCCCGACGCGCGCAGCGCCCTTGCGCTCCGGCAGCCAGATCAAATTCTCCGCATGGAAATCGCGCAAGGTGATGGTGGACGGCGACGACAGCCTGGCGAGAACGTCCGCCCACGCATGTTTCAGGTCGTCAATGACCGCCCCGTCCGCATGCGGGACCCCGCGGAACGGAACGTACCATTCCGTCAGGAGATCCGCCTCAGCCGCCATCGCCACCTTGTCATAGTCGAGCATCTGATAGGCGTCGGATCGCGGCGGCCGCAGGTTGGCGCCGCGCAAGGCGACGAGCGCGTCGACGGCCGCGGCGTAGAGCGCGTCTTCATCGGCGCCGGCGGGGATGGCGCGGGCGTAAAGATCATCGCCGAGGTCTTCGATGAGGGCAAAGCCGGCGTCGGCGTCCGCGGCGAAGATGTCGGGCGCTGAAAAGCCCGCGCGTTTCAGCAGTCGCGCAATGTCGAGGAAAGCGTTGAGGTTCGGCCCTGCAAGTCGGGCGAGGGCGTTATAGCCAAGCGCGGCGCGGGTCTCGGGTCCGGCGTCGGGCGGGCAGGCCGCGCCCTCGGCCCGAGGCGGCGCGTTCATCAAGAGAGCCTGCTGATCGCCTTTCCGCAAGCGTTCGTAGGAGCGCGTCGAGGCGTCGCCGGCGAGCGGCTCGGCGCGCGCGCCACCCCAGCCGGCGGCCGTCAGAAAGGCGGCGCGCTCGTCGCGTCGGGCGTTACCTGGGGCGTTGGCGTCTTTCATTCCGACTGATTACTCATCCGAAGGGCTTGCCTTTGCGTTAACCGCGATTTGCCCGGGCGTGTCAGCAATTGCCGCCAGCCGGTCGCGCCATGAGGCCGCGCCGCGCAATCGCGCCCGCCGGCCCGCGCCGCTGATCGTCAGCTCCACCAGGAGCGTTGACGGCGGCAGCCAGTCGGCGATCCGCTCCGGCCATTCGATCAGGCAGACGCCGTCCTCCAACGCATCTTCAAGGCCGAGCTCCCAAACGTCGCCAGGCCGCTCAAGCCTGTAGAGGTCGAAATGATGAATAGGGCCATCCGGCGCGTCATAGCGGTGGACGAGGCCGAATGTCGGGCTTGGCGCGTCGGCGGTTCCGGTCGCTTCCGCGATGTAGGCGCGGGCGAGCGCTGTCTTGCCGGCGCCAAGCGGTCCGACGAGCGCGATGACGTCGCCGCGGGCGCGCGTTCGCCCGAGCGCGGCGCCGAGCGCTGCGGTGGCGGCCTCATCGGGCAGGTCGAGGATTGTTTCGAACATCACGGCGGAGTCTAAGCTCCGATCATGGCCTGCGGAAGGCCGTGTTCAGCCGCCGCGCCGCCACATTTATCGCCGTCACATTTGACGCCGCCGCATTCAACGCAGCCGCATTCAACGCCGTCCGTCGCCGGCCGCGCTATTCCGCCGCGACGTCGACCCGCCGCGTCTCGGGTTTATGGTGCTTACGGATGAAGTCGGCCACGCGCGGCTGGATCTCCTTGCGCCAGCGCGACCCGTTAAAGACGCCGTAATGGCCAACGCCCGGCTGAATGTAGTCAAGCTGCATCGCCGCCGGCAGGTTGACGCACAGATCGTGAGCGGCCTGTGTTTGTCCGATGCCGGAAATGTCGTCGTTCTCTCCTTCGACGGTCATCAGGCCGATGTCGGTAATGGCCGACGGATCGACAAGCTT
This sequence comes from Pseudomonadota bacterium, assembly GCA_039819085.1. GTDB lineage: Bacteria > Pseudomonadota > Alphaproteobacteria > Caulobacterales > Parvularculaceae > MED-G105. The sequence continues at coordinate 211,865 of JBCBSQ010000002.1, read as the reverse complement.
GCCGCGATGCATGAACTTGCGGTCGGGGAGCGAATGCTCCTGGAACACCTCGCGGATGGTCTGGAGATAAAACTCCGCCGTCAGATCAAGGACGGAGAGATATTCATCATAGAACGAACGATGTTTGTCCGCGCTGTCGCCGTCGCCCGCGACCAGGTGCTGGAAGTACTCATAATGGGCGTTGGCGTGCCGGTCCTGGTTCATGGACAGGAACGAATAAAGCTGCACGAATCCCGGATAGACCCGGCGCATGACGCCCGGATAGGGTGATGGCACCGTGTAGATCATGTTCCGCTCGAACCAGTCGAACGGGCGCTCCTGTGCGAGCACGTTGGGCACGGTCGGCGATTTACGCGTGTCGATGGGGCTGCCCATGATTGTCATTGACAGGGGCCGCGCCGGATCCTTGCGCGCCGCCATGACGGCTGCCGCGGACAGGAGCGCAGGGCCCGGTTGGCACACGGCCATGGCGTGGCCGGGCGCGCCCATCCCGCCCATAAAGTCGATCAGATAGTCGATGTAATCATTGAGATCGAACCGCCCGTAGGAGACCGGCGCCATGCGCGCGTTCACCCAGTCAGTGATGTAGACGTCATGCGATGCGACCATCGCCTCGACAGTGCCGCGCAAGAGCGTCGCGTAGTGGCCCGACAGGGGCGCGACGATCATCACTTTTGGGTCGGGTTCGGACGATCCTTTCGCTTCGGCGAGGGCCGCTGGATCGCGCTTGAACCGCAACAGCCGACAGAAGTCCCGCGTGACGGCCGTTTCGATTGTGATCGGTACGGATCGATCCCCGATCACGGTTTCGGAAATGTCCCAGGTCGGTTTCGGATAGCGTCGCGTTGCGTGCTCGAAGACGTCAAGCGCGGCGGCCGATGTCCTGCCGAGCCAACTGTCCGCCATCGGATTGAAGGGGGAGCGCCAAAACCTCGCGCCGAGGCCGGCGGCGTAACGCGCCGGCGCCATTAACTGGTAGCTGATTTCATGGGCTGAATAGAGCATGTACTAACCTACGTATACGCATCGCGCCGTGGACCCGTCTAACCGTGGTAGATCGGCTCCTTGCAACAAGCAGCCTTACGGAAAACGGGCCGCATGCCCCCTAATGGGCAAAATGCGCCGCTGCGCCCCCGATGCGCGCGCCAAAAGTCTTCGCAACGCAGCATCGCACGCGTTCCGCGCAGAACGCAAACACTTCGCGTCACCAAGCGGCCTACGACTTTAGTCTGAGCCTCCGCGCGAGGTCTTAAATTACTAGGCGACAAACAGGGTTAAAGCGCCCGCGGCGGGCGCTTCTCCGGGCGCATTTGTTGCGCTGCCGCGAATTGCGCCGACTATGACGCGCGCCAGGCGGGGACATTAGCGCTCAACATGAGCCGCCATCTTCGCTCAACGCCAGCGAACCGCGCGGCGCAGCGCTTCGGCGATTTCTTCAGGCGTCAGCGAGTCCTTGAGCGCCACTCGCGGGCGCCCCTCCCGATCGACGAGGTAGAAGAAGCTTGTGTGGTTCACGGTGTAGCCGAGTTCGGACTCCGGCAACGCCTCTTTGGCGGCGTACACTTTAAAGGCGCGTTTTGCCGCTTCGATCGCATCTGGCGCGCCTGTCACGCCGATGATGCGCTCGTCAAACGAAAGGAATGCGGCAAGCGCCTCTGGCGTATCGCGTTCCGGATCAACGGTGATGAACACCGGGGTGACGTCAGCAAGCGTCCCGGCGTCCAGTTCGTTCAACGCGCCGGTCAGGCGTCCGAGCGCAAGCGGGCAAACGTCCGGGCACGACGCGAACCCGAAATAGAGGATGGCGACGTCGCCTGCGAAGCTTTCCGGCGTCACCGGCGCGCCATTGGCGTCGATGAGCGCGTAGTCGCCTGTGAACTCTTCGGATAGGTCAATAACGCCTGCGGCGGGAAGGCCGCCTTGCGTGTCGGCGCCGCAGCCTGTGAGAGCGGTTGCTGCGAGCAGCATCGCGGCTGCGATGCTCGAGGCGCAATTGAGCTTGAGCATGCGGTCGATATTCCTTCGGCTGATCGGTCGGATATGGCGGATTCCGCCCTGGCGACTACATAGGTCGTGGGCTCGCCGCGCGCCAGCGGTTGAAAGTCGCTGGCGAGCTTAGCTGTTTCTTAGGGCGTCCCTTTCTTAGGGCGTCCCTGTAGCGCATGGCCGTTTCGACGGCCGGGTGGAGAATTCAGGCATGGACGATGTGTCGGCAGCGTCTGAGGTGAGTTCCGTCGACGGCGCTCAACCGGCGCCGCCGCGCGCGCGGGCCGGCGTTTTCGGCCTGTCGGTGTTCGATATCCTGGAGGCGCCCGCCGATAAGGAGGCGGCGCGGCGGTCATTGCGCGGCCCGGTGCGGCTTCGGACGCTGACGACGCTACGCTGGCTCGCGGTCGCGGGACAGACGTCCGCGGTGCTCACCGTGCACTATGTGTTGGGCTACCCGCTGCAATTGGGGCTGTGCCTGGCGGCGATCGCTGCGAGCGCCTGGTTGAACCTCTTTACGACCTTGCGGTTTTCGCCGCAGCACTATCTCACGGATCGCGAGGCCGTGGCGTCGATCGCCTTCGACATCGCGCAGTTGTGCGTGCTGCTCGGGCTCACCGGCGGATTGAACAATCCCTTCGCCGTCCTCATTCTTGCGCCGGTCACCATCGCGGCGAGCGTCTTGCCGATGCGCGCGACCGCGCTGATTGGCGGCATCGCGTTCGTTGGCGTGACGGTCGTCGCGCTGGCGCACTTGCCGCTGCCCTGGCTGCCGGCGGGCGGTCTCGTCTTTCCGAAGATCTATACATTCGGCCTTTGGGCGTCCTTGTCGTTCGCGGTCGCCTTTTTCTCGATCTACGCCCATCGGATCGCCGCCGAGGCGGGGCAGATGAAGAGCGCTCTCGCCGCAACGCAACTCGCCCTGTCGCGAGAGGAGCGGCTGGCGGCGATCGGCGGGCTCGCCGCTGCCGCGGCCCATGAACTTGGCACGCCGCTCGCGACAATTCAGCTCACCTCCAAGGAGATGGCCGAGGACCTGAAGGACAAAGAGAAAGCCGATTTTGACGCGCTTCAGGAAGACGCGAAGCTTCTCGTCAGCCAGGCGAAGCGATGCCGCGAAATCCTTGGCCGACTGTCGCGCCAGGACGTCGGCGGAGCGGATATCCTCGACACCGTCACCATCGATTTGCTGGCGAAACAAGCCGCCGCGCCGATCGCGGAGGGACAGGCGCGCGTAGCGATCGACTATGAAACGCTGGCCGCGCCGGAGGCCGGCCCGCCGCCGCTCGTGCGGCGCAAGTCGGAGATTGTCTACGGCATTCGCAATTTCGTCGAGAACGCGTCGGACTTCGCGGCCACGAAGGTTCTCGTCGCGACGTCCTGGGACGAGGAGGAAATCGTGGTTTCGGTGCTGGATGACGGTCCTGGCTTTTCCGCGGAGGTGTTGGCGCGACTTGGCGAGCCCTATCTCAGCGCCCGAGGACGGCCGCAGGCGGGCGCAGCGGGCAAGGGCGGCCTGGGGCTCGGATTCTTCATCGCCAAGACCCTTCTTGAGCGGACTGGCGGGCGCGTCGCGTTCGGCAATAGAAGATGGTCATCAGTGTTGCCGGGGGGCGGCCGTGAGGAGGACGCTGGCGCATGGGTGTCCGTCGCCTGGCCGCGCCAGGCGATCGCCGCGGATGTCGGATCGCCCTTTTCGCAGGTGGATTGATGCGCTGCGGCGGTTTGGCGCTGAACCTGAAGACGCTAGGGCGCGTAACCAAAATGTGACAGCGGACCTATCGCTACTAATTAATTCCGCCGCGATACTGGTCGCGGCCATAAGGAGTACGGGTAATGTTTGAAACGGAAACGGTGGCCGAAGAGGCGCCCGTCCGGAACGAAGATCTGCCTGAAGACGCGTCGGTGCTGATCGTCGATGACGACGAACCATTGCGCCGTCGTCTTGGCAAAGCCATGGAGAAGCGTGGGTTCGAGCCGACGCTCGCCGGCGGGGTTCGCGAAGCGATCACACTCGCCAACGCGGCGCCGCCCGCCTTCGCAGTGGTGGATCTCCGCCTGGAGGACGGCGATGGACTGCAGGTCGTCAATGCGATCCACGCCAAGCGCGAGGATTGCCGCGTCGTGATTCTGACGGGCTATGGCAACATCGCCACCGCCGTCGCCGCCGTTAAGGCTGGCGCGATCGACTATTTGTCGAAACCCGCGGACGCCGACGACGTCGAAAAGGCGCTCCTCGCCGCCGCAGGCGAACGGCCTGAACCGCCGGAAAACCCGATGTCGGCCGATCGCGTCCGATGGGAGCATATCCAGCGCGTTTATGAGCTCTGTGACCACAATGTCTCGGAGACAGCGCGTCGTTTGGGCATGCATCGCCGGACGCTGCAGCGCATTCTCGCCAAGCGCGCGCCGAAATAGCGCGATCGCAAAACGGCCCCATGCTGATGTTGGGGCCCTCTCATATGCGGACGCGAGATGATCGCGCGGTGCGGCGAACCGCCTCCAATGAACGTCGAACGCCATTGACGGCGTCCGCGACCCCCTTAATTTTCAGCGATCGGCCGGCGTTCCGGCCGACGGGGGCTTTTGACGTTTTTTCCCATTTGAGGATGCGCATGACGAAGAAACACGCGACGCCATTGCGGGCGATGATGTTGGCGGTGGCCGCCGCTCTATTGAGTTTCGCCGCAGGGGCCGGCGCGAGCGCGCAGGACATCTCCCTCCCCTATGAGAAGTTCACCCTCGACAATGGCTTGCGCGTCATCGTCCATGAGGACCGCAAAGCGCCGCTTGTCGCGGTCTCGGTCTGGTACCATGTGGGTTCGAAGGATGAGCCCGAGGGCAAGACCGGCTTTGCGCATCTCTTCGAGCACCTCATGTTCAATGGCTCGGAGAACTATGACGGGGAATGGTTCCTGCCGCTCGAAGAAATCGGCGCGACGGACCTGAACGGCACCACCTGGTTTGATCGGACGAACTATTTTCAGACCGTGCCGACGCCGGCGCTCGACCGCGTCCTTTGGATGGAATCTGACCGCATGGGTCATCTTCTCGGCGCGGTGACGCAAGAGAAGCTCGATAACCAGCGCGGCGTTGTGCAAAACGAGAAGCGCCAGGGCGACAACCAGCCCTATGGCCGAATGGAGTACGCGACCCTCGCAGGGCTCCTGCCGGCGGGTCATCCGTATGCGCATTCAACGATCGGGTCGATGGCGGACCTTGACGCCGCCTCCCTCGACGACGTGAGAGATTGGTTCAAGGAGTATTACGGCGCGGCGAACACGGTGCTCGTCCTTGCGGGCGATATCGACGCCAAGACGGCGCGTGAAAAGGTCGAAAAGTACTTCGGCGACATCGCCGCCGGCCCGCCCTTGTCGAAGTCTCAGGCGAACGCGCCGAAGCTCGACGTCGACAAGCGCGAAGTCATGTATGATCAGGCGCCGCAGGCCCGCATCGACCGCAATTGGGTGGCGCCCGGCCGGACGACCCGCGAAGCGGCGCTTCTGACGTTGGCCGCGGAGGTCCTCGGCGGCGGCAAGACTTCCCGCCTCTATAAGAAGTTGGTGTACGATCTTGAGATCGCCACGAGCGCGACGGCGAGTAATCAGGGTCAGGAGCTGATGAGCTTCTATTCCGTCACCGTCGACGCCAAGGCCGATGCGGACCTTGGCGAGGTCGAAGCTGAAATGGAAGGCGTCATCGATCAGTTCCTGCAACGCGGGCCGACGTCGGCGGAGCTGGAGCGCGCCAAGACCGCGATCGAGGCGAGTATCGTTCGAGGGCTTGAAAAAGTTGGCGGGTTCGGCGGCAAGGCCGTGACCCTGGCGCAGGGAGAGCTTTACGCCGGCGATCCGGACTTCATTCTCACCTGGCTCGACTGGGTCCGTGAGGCGAGTCCTGCGGACGTTCTCGCGGCGGCGCGCGACGTCATGAACGCCGGCCACTATCAACTGACCGTTCTTCCTTATGAAGACTACAAGACGAAGACGAGCGCCGTCGACCGGTCGGCGGGATTGCCGGCTGTCCCGACATCGCCTGACCTGACGTTCCCGGCGGTTCAGGAAGCGACGCTTTCGAACGGCGTCAAGGTTGTCCTCGCCGAGCGCGGCGCGGTGCCCGTCGTCAATGTTTCGCTTCAGTTCGACGCCGGCTATGCGGCGGACGCGGCCGGGCTCGGCGCAGCGGGTCCGGGAAAGCTTGGTCTGGCCTCGTTTACGGGCGCGATGCTCGACGAAGGCGCGGGCCGCATGACCGGGATTGAAATCGCCGAGGAACTCGAAGGGCTCGGCGCGACCCTGTCGACCGGTTCGAGCCTCGACACGACAGGCGTCACCATGTCCGCGCTTGCGGCCAAGCTCGAACCGTCGCTCGCTGTGCTCGCCGACGTCGTGCGGCGGCCGACCTTTGACCAAAGTGAGATCGATAAGCTCCGTAGTCGGTGGATCGCCGGCATCGCCCAGGAAAAGGCGAACCCGGTGCAGCTCGCCTTGCGGCTCCTGCCGCCGGAGATATACGGCGCGGATCACGCCTATGGCGTGCCGTTCACCGGTTCGGGTACGGTCGAATCGATCGAGTCGCTCACGCGCGACGATCTCGTCGCCTTCCATCAGACCTGGATGAGGCCGTCGAACGCGACGATTTTCGTCGCTGGCGATACGACCCTGGAAGAGATCACTCCATTGCTGGAACGCGCCTTTGGCAACTGGCGCGATCCCGCGGGCGAAACGCCGACGAAGAATGTCGCGACCGTTGAGCGCCCGGCGAAAGGCAAGGTGATCATTGTCGACAAGCCCGGCTCGCCGCAGTCACTCGTCCTCGCCGGCCATAGCGCCCCGCCGACGGGCGCTGAGAATAATATCGCCATCAACGCGATGAATGACATTGTCGGCGGCCAGTTCACTGCTCGCGTCAATATGAACCTGCGCGAAGAAAAGGGCTGGGCCTATGGCGCCTACACCTTCCTGCAGGGCGCGCGCGGGCAGCGGCCTTACCTCGTCTACGCGCCGGTGCAGACTGACAAGACAAAGGAATCCATCGCCGAAATCGTCCGTGAGCTAAACGCCTACAAGACGACGAAGCCGGCTACGGAGGAAGAACTGACGCGTACGGTCGCAAACAATGTGCGCTCTTTGCCCGGATCGTTTGAGACGGCAGGCTCCGTTCTGTCGAGCATGATCTCTTCAGCGCGCTATGGGCGTCCCTATGATTATCCGACGACGTTGAAGGCGAAATACGACGCCCTCGACCTTGACGCGATCAAGGCGGCGGCGAGCGACGTGGTGCACCCGGAAAGCCTTGTCTGGGTGATTGTCGGCGATCGGGAGAAGATCGAAGCGGGCTTGCGGGAGCTGGATCTCGGACCGATCGAGACGGTCAAGCTCGCGGACCTGTGATCGCCGCGACTGATTTCTCCTCTAGCTGAATGAAGCGGCGCATGCGCGAGGAATTCGATGGCGGCGTTTTCCTGCGGCGGTGCGGGCCTGCTTCGGCGCCAAAGATAATCTGCGTCCATGGATTCGCCGATGACGGCGCCGCGTTTGCGGGGCTCGCCAAGACGGCGCTCACCGCCCGCTTCGAGCTTGTCGCGCCCGACCTTCCGGGGTTCGGGGCGTCTGATCCGTTTGCGGATGACGTCGCCACGATCACGGCTCTTGCCGACTATGTCGTCGAATTCGCGGCGCGAATCTCTCCGACCCGGCCGGTTGCGCTCATCGGCCATTCGATTGGTTCGGCAATCGCGGTCGACGCCGCATTACGGCGTCCGGGCGTCATCGCGCACGTGATGTCGATCGAAGGCAATCTGACCGCTGACGATGCGTACTTCTCCGGCCGCGCGGCGGCCTATGAAGAGCCGGCGGCGTTCAAGCGTGATTTCGTTGCGGACGTTGAGCGGATGGCGGCCAATGAGTCGGCGCTGCGCCGGTATCTGGAGGCGGCGCGACGCGCAGATGCGGCGAGCATGTGGCGGCTCGGACGTGACGCGGCGGCGAAAGGCCGGGATGACGGGTTTGGGGAGGCGCTTTTGTCGTTGGCTTCGCGAGGCGTCTCCAGCCTTTACCTCTGGGGGCGGCGCAATGCGCCCGCCGCGACAGCGCGCTTCGTAGACGAACGGTTGGCTCCGTCGAGCGTTCGCGTTCGGGAATACGGTCAGTCAGGCCACTGGAAAATGATTGATGCGCCGGAAGACACGGCGCGCCTCGCCGCCGAGGCGTTCGCGCCGCTGGCGGCGTAAACGGCCTAGTCGATCACCACGGCCGTTCCGGATACGGACACCATCATCATCGAGCCCTTCTCGCCGATGACCTCATAGTCGAGGTCGACCCCGACGACGGCGTTCGCGCCGACGCGCCGGGCTTCTTCCTCCAGTTCGGCGATCGCGACTTCGCGCGCTTCGCGCAAGGATTTCTCGTAAGAGCCGGAGCGGCCACCGACAATGTCGCGCACGCCGGCGAAAAGGTCGCGAAAGAGGTTCGCGCCGAAGATCGCTTCGCCCGTGATGACGCCTTTATAGTCGCGGATCGCCCGGCCTTCGACGCCGGGCGTGGTGGTGATGATCATGGCGTGAAACTCCCATCGCGCTTGCTCCCTTCCCATATGGCGGTTCGGCGGGCGCTGAACAGACCGACGCGCGGTCCGTTCAGTTTGGTTTTAACTCCGGTTGTCGAGCTGCGGGCGAACGGCGACGCGGCCTGCGCGGGTGATGCGGTAAGGCCCGCCCGCCGATGACGCGACGAGCCGCCGCTTACGGAGTTTCCTGAAGACCCCGAGCGTGCAGTCGGCGAGGGTCCATCCCTCGCGGCTGACGCAATTGACCTCGACGATTTTGCCCTTGTCGTCTTTCTCGACGAGGACGGCGCCGCCGCGCGCCAGGACGTGGAGCGTGCGTTGCTCCGGCTTTGAAATGTTCATGGGGAAGCCTGTCGGCTGAATCAGAACAGGGCGCGCGGGGGGAACAACCTCGCGCGAGGCTCTCAAGATTCAGCGGATGACAAGCTCTGACATAAAATCTCCGGACGCGCGTATACGCCATATGGGGCGACGGCGCCAGAGGGCGCCGCCGGACGTTAGGCTGACCGCGCCCTAGTTTCGGACTTCCAGCACCATGTTCGCCGGCGTCTCCGCGGCGCGCCGCACATGGCCAAATCCCGCCTCATTCAGAACCTTGGTGAGCCGCTTCTGGCCGGCCTGCGCGCCGAGGCCAAGCCCTACCTCCTGGGAGAGAGAACAGGGCGTGCAGACTGTCGTCGAGAACGCGTAATAGATCGCGCCCAAGGGATGCATGTTGTCCGTCAACGCATCACCGGCGAGCGGTTCAACAAGCATCAGCGTTCCGTCCGGCTTCAACGCCTTTCGCACATGGGTCGCCGCGCCAACCGGATCACCCATGTCGTGCAGCGCGTCGAAGATGCAGGCGAAGTCATAGCCATCGCCTGGAAAGTCCTGCGCGCGCGCGAGGGCGAACTCAACATTGGAGACGCCCGCCTCCTGCGCCTGCGCGCGCGCGCGTTCAATCGACGGCTCATGAAAGTCGAAGCCCCGGAACGTCGAGTTCGGAAAGGCCTTCGCCATCAGGACCGTCGAAGAGCCATGTCCGCAGCCGATATCGGCCACCGTCGCGCCGCTCTTGAGCTTTTCCAGAACGCCGTCAAGCGCGGGGACCCAGCTCGTCAGCAAGTTTGCTTCATAGCCGGGCCTGAAGAACCGATCCACGCCGCAGAAACAGCAGGCGGATTGATCGCTCCACGGACGGCCTTCGCCGCTTTGGAAGATCTGGATCGCCTTTTCGTGGGTCTCCATCTGCGAGAGAACCGATTGAAAGAACCCCTGCATGCAGGCCGGGTGGCCTTCGCGCGCGAAGACGATCGCCTGCTCGGGCGACAGCGAGAACTGCTCTGTCATCGGATCATACGACACATAGCCGAGCGCCGCATTCGACGACAGCCATTCGCGGACGTATTTCGGATTGCGGCCCATCTTTTCGGCGAGGTCGTCGGCGGTCGTCGACCCCGCGTCCTCCAGGGCGGCGTATACGCCTGTCTGGTCGCCAATGAAGGCCATCAAAATCCCCATGGCGCCGGCGACGTCGCCCATGACCTTGCCGGCGAGTTCGCCGAGCTTTTCTTCATCCACTTGCGTCATTTTCCTCTCCCTTGAATTGCGGGCGCGGAACCGCGCCCGCGCCCCGACGATGCGACCCCGCGGCGGCATGGCGCGCCTTTGAGACGATCACATCTCCGGCGCCCTTCTATCGGAAAAGCTTATCAGTGTCGCGACACCGCCGCAGGGTCGTAACCGACGCCGGCGGCGGCCGCCCGGTCTGCGCATCTAGCGCATCGGGCGCTCGCGGTAGGCGTCCTTCACCCGCGCTTCGATTTCCTCAACCGGGTGATTGGTCAGGTCGCTGTCTATGGCGAACAAGAGCCGGGATTTCGCCGCCTCGCCGAGCGCCTCGCGCATGACGCCGAGGGTCGCGGCCGGCGCGAAGACCACCAATTCGTCGTAGTCGTCGCGCAGCGCCGCGCGGCTGAGGGCGTCGGCGAAATCCTGCGCGAACCGCTGCTTCTCAAACCGGCGCCAGTCGGTCTCCTCGACCGCCGATCGCTGCGCGCCGCCGGCCCCGGGATCTTGGAAGCGGCCGGCCGGTCCGGCGCCCTGCTTGCGGTTCGGCGGGTTATCGATTTCCTCCTTGCGCACGACCTTCAGGAGCGGCGAGTCGGCGGTGTCCGCATTGCGAAAGATGAGGGCTTTCTCGCCGTCAGCGACGGCGATCCAGGCGATCCGGTCGGCGGCGTCGCGCATCGGGACGTTCCTTCCTTAAGCTTCGGGTCGAAGAAGCGTTCCACGGAACGCGCCGCGGCGGCGTTGATCGAGGTCAATGCCGCCCCTGTCAGAGCGCGCTCGCCCGGCCGGCCGCCTGGCGCGCGAAACGCAAGGTCAGGGCCTTGCGGCGGGCCGGCGGCAGAGGGGTCGGCTCGGCGTCGCGGACAATCGCCGCGCCATAAGCGTCGGCGATGATCAAGCCTTTATCCGTCGGCAATATCTCTTTTGGAAAATCCGTAGCGACGGCGAAAAAGAAATCGTCGCAAAAATCGAGATACTCGCGCCATTTGACGTCGGCCTCGAAATCGGCGCGGCATGACTTCACTTCCGCCACGATCAGCCGGCCTTTTTCGTTCAGTCCGACGAGGTCGAGCCGCCGGCCGGTCGGCAACTGGAACTCCGGCAGAACGGCGAGGCCCATGTCGCGGAAGAGGCGCGCTACGCCGCGCGTTAACTCCGCGGTCACGCCGGCGCGGGCCGTGGCGGAGGCGAGGTTGGCGGCCGGCGTTTGGGATCGGAGCGGAGGCATCTTGACGGGCGAGTGTCTATTAGGGGGTTTGAAAAGTTGCGTGAGGTCGAATGAGCGGCGGCGTTAGTTCTGGTTTTGTTCATTCGAAGGCTTCTGGCGGCCCACGTCAAGACGAGGGCGCTGTTTCCCGGTTTGCGGGCGGGGCGAGCGTGGTTGCGGCTGCAGGCGCGTTCGCGCTGTTGGCGGCGAAGGCGGCGCCCGATGTCTGGCCAGCTGAACTCATCTCCAGTCTCGCGCCGCAGGCGATGCTGGCTGCGAGCGTCCTTTGTCTTGCCGCGCTCCTCCGCAAGCAGCTGAGGCCCGGGCTGGCGGCGACGGGGCTCGCCGGCGTCGCCGCCTTCATCATGCTGGACGCGATTCCATCCGCACAAGGATTGGCGGGTGCGGCGCGCCCGGATGACCCCGCTGTCGTTTGGTCCAATGTCTATGGAAACGCAGACGCGTTTGAGGCCGCCTTCGAACTCGCTATCGAGACCGACGCGGTTGTCCTCGCCATTGCGGAGGCGCCGCGTGAAGAAATTCCAGATGCGCTGATGTCCCGGGCGCGGGCCGCGTATCCATTCGAAGCCGCGCCCGACCCGGAGAGCGGCGTCTTGCTAATGTCGCGTCTGCCGCTCACGGATGAACGAGCGACGTCGTTTGGCTACAAACGATCCGTGGCGGCGACCGTGAATGTGAAAGGCGTCGATGTCGATATCCTCGCCGTTCACCTGCCGACGCCATTGTCGCCGACGGGACAGTTTTGGCGGGCGCGATTCTGGCAGGAGACGGCCGCGCTCCTTCGCCCGGCAGCGCCGACCGTGATGGTCGGCGATTTTAACGCAACGCCCTGGAGCCCGCTCGTTCGCGGCGATGTGGCGCGCGCAGGGTTTGCGCGCGCAACGCTTGGACTGCGGCCGACCTGGTTCTCAAACCTGCCAGGGATCGGCCTTCCGATCGATCACGCCTTTGCAACAGAAGCGCTCGAAGTCGACGCCCGCATCGGTCCTGATACGCCCTCGGATCATTACCCGCTGATTGTGCGCTTTCGGATCGCGGGCGAAGGGCCTGCTAGCCCTGCTGCTCCGGCAGCCGCACGATGAGCCCGTCGAGCGCGTCCGTCACGGTGATCTGGCAGGAAAGCCGCGAGTTGTCCTTCGGCTCATAAGCGAAGTCGAGCATGGACTCCTCCATGCTCTCCCGCTTGCCGGTCTTTTCCAGCCACTCCGGATCCACATAGACGTGGCATGTCGCGCACGCGCATGCGCCGCCGCAGTCCGCGTCGATGCCCGGCACCATGTTCTTGACCGCGGTCTCCATGACCGAGACGCCAGCCTGCGCCTCAACCACGTGTTCGGTTCCGTTGTGTTCAATATACGTAATCTTCGCCATGGGCTGTCTTCACCTGCTCGCGGGGGAGGCCTTTACAAAAACGACTTCAGGTCATGCGACGGATCGGCGAGCGCGTCCAGATCGATGCGCCCTCGCGCGGCGATGAGACGCTTGCCGACGACGAACGCCGCCGGATCATTGATCGCGTCGACCGACTGAAGCGCGCCGTTTAACGCCGTCCAGACGGATAAGCTACGCTCATGTGCGCCGGGGCGGACGATTTCCGTCATGCCTGGCGTCTCATTGGGCGGCCGGGCGCCGGCTGTCTGGAGTTTGACGTCATATTGGTCGGACCAGAACCATGGCAGCGAGTCATATATCTGCGGCGCAGCGCCAGTGGCGGCGCGCGCCACGTTGACCCCCGCCGCCTTGCCTTGCTCGATGGCGTTCGGGACCGATTCCAGCCGCAACCGGCGCCCGTAAAAGGGCGATGGAAAATTCGCGACGTCGCCGGCCGCCCAGATCGCCGGGTCGCTCGTCAGCGCCGTTTCATCGACGAGAACGCCATTGTCGCATTCAAGGCCGGCGTCCGCGGCTAGCCCGAGGTCCGGCGCGGCGCCAATGCCAATCAGGACAGCCGCGCAGTTGAGCCGCGAACCATCGCTCAGGCGAACCCCCGCTACTCTTCCGTTTGTTGTTTCGATCTCTTCAAGGCCCGTCTCCAGACGCAGGTCAACGCCTTCCGCGCGATGCAGACCGGCGAAGAAATCGGAGATCGCCCGCCCGGCGACGCGCTTTAACGGCCGGTCTGCGATCTCAAGGACGACGACTTTCCGCCCCGAGGCGCGGGCGACCGCGGCGACCTCAAGGCCGATATAGCCAGCGCCGACGACGACAATCGTTCCGTCGACGTCCAATACCGCGCGCAAAGAGTCGCTGTCCTTCAGGGTGCGCAGGTAGAATACGCCAGTGGCGTCCGCGCCAGGGCAATTGAGCTCGCGCGGCGGCGCCCCCGTCGCGATGATGAGCCGGTCATAGGCGGTTTCAGCGCCGGCCTCGTCCGTCAGCGTCCTGGCGGCGCGGTCGATCGCGACGATGCGCCGGCCAAGATCCATCTCGATGTCGGCGCTCTCGTAGAATTCGGCGGGCTTCAAATGCAGCCGGTCAACGCCGAGGTCGCCTTTCAGATACGCTTTTGACAGGGGCGGGCGCTGATAGGGCGGCGTCGCCTCCGCGCCGATCAGGCGAATGCGGCCGCTAAAACCTTCCTGGCGGGCGCTGGCGGCGGCGGAAAGGCCCGCCTGCCCCGCGCCGACAATGGCGAGCGTTTCAGTCATACGGGGGTGGAACGTAAGCGTCCTCGCGCGAAGGTCCAGCCGCATCGCCATCCCTTCGCGATGGCGCCCTCAAACTGGACAGGGCGCACGGGGTCCGCCTAGTGTCTCTTCAACAAAACCAATGGGATGCGCGCCCGGCGCGGCGGTATGCGGCGCCGGCTTTTCTTTGCGTGGGATCTTGCGCGGCGCGTCCTCTTCACCGGATTGCGGGGACCAGATGGATCTGCAGGGCTTTATCGAGCTGACGAACGCGTATGTCTGGGGGTCGGACAGCGTCCAATACCCGCCGATCCTGATCCTTCTGCTTGGGACGGGGCTCTATCTGATGCTCCGGCTCGGCGGCATGCCACTCCTGAAACTGCCCTACGCGATCGGCGAGCTGACCCGTAAACGCGACCACTCCGACGACGACGAAGGCGACGTCTCGCCATTTGCGGCGCTGATGACGGCGCTCTCTTCGACTGTCGGGACCGGCAATATCGGCGGCGTCGCCGCCGCGATCGCGATTGGCGGTCCGGGCGCGGTCTTCTGGATGTGGATCACGGCGCTTGTGGGCATGGCGACAAAGTACGCCGAAGGCGTGCTGGCTGTGCAGTTCCGCGAAGTCGACGACGCCGGCCGGCACGTCGGCGGCCCGATGTACTACATCAAGAACGGCATGGGCTCGAAATGGGTCTGGCTTGGCGCGGTCTTCGCGGTGTTCGGCATGCTTGCGAGCTGGGGCACCGGCTCCTCGATCCAGACGAACACCATCTCCGACGCGCTGAACGCCAATTACGGGATCGCGCCGTGGCTTTCCGGCCTTGTGATCGCCGGCGGCGCCGGGCTCGTTATTATCGGCGGCATCAGACGGATCTCGAACGTCGCGTCCAAACTGGTGCCAAGCATGGCGGCGGCGTACCTCGTCGTCAGCCTGATCGTGATCGGCGCGAACATCGACGCGGTGCCGGCGGCGTTCAGCCTGATCATCAAGAACGCTTTTGGCTTCGATGCGGCGGCGGGGGGCTTCGTCGGCGGGCTCTTGCTCTTGTCGATGCAGAAAGGCGTCGCGCGCGGCATTTTCTCCAACGAAGCCGGCCAGGGCTCTGCGCCCATCGCCCACGCGGCCGCGCAGAACCATGACCCGGTGAACCAGGGCGTCATCGCGATGCTGGGCACCTTCATCGACACGATCGTCGTGTGTTCGCTGACCGCCATGGTGATCCTCACCGCGGGAATCATCCCCGAGGCCTGCGCGCCGTTCGTGCGCGAGTCGCTCCTGACGCTGCCGGCGGGATGCGAGACGGCCGCGCCGCTCACCATCGCCGCATTTGAAAACACGCTGCCCGGGATCGGCGAACACATCGTCGCGATCGCGCTGACGATCTTCGGCTTCACGACGATCTTGGGCTGGAGCTATTACGGCGAGCGGTGCTGCGAGTTTCTCTTCGGCGAGCGTTCGATCATGCCGTTCAAATTCGCCTACATCTTCTTCACGTTCTCAGGGGCCGCGGTCTTGATGCTGGAGGAAGGCGGCGCGGTCGAGGACGTCGTCTCGATCTCATGGCTTGCGGTCGATACGCTCACCGGACTGATGGCCGCGCCGAACCTCATCGCGCTATTGGTCCTTTCGCCCCTCGTAGCGAAACTGACGCGCGAGTATTTCGCTGCGCGCAGGTAGTGCGGCCCAAGCTTAGAATTCGTCGGAGGCGGCTTTAGCAGTATTGATTTTTGTCAATATTGACTGTCGCCAATGACCTTCCGCTTTTCTTCTTAAAAGATTTCGACAAAACGCGCGCGTGGCCCGGCGAGGGCTCTCGCAAGCGCGCCGACGGCGCCTTATGTCGCGGAAGGCGCGGGGCGTTTATTGGGAGTAGCTCAATGCGAAGCATATTGGTTTTGACGTTGGCCTTGGCGCCCGCCGTGGCGGGCGCGCAAACGATCGGTGGTGATTCTGGCTTATATGGCCGCGTTTCCGGCGGCGTCAGTTTCACGCCTGATATCGACGTATCGCGAACATTCGACCCGGAGCGGATATTCCTGAACCCGCCGCCGTCGGCGCTTGAGATCGAGACAAGCCAGAGTTGGAGCGCAGGCGCGGCGGTTGGGTACGATTTCACAGGGCCATTTCGGGCTGAAGTCGAGTACCGGTACATACGGTCCGGCGTCGATCAGGTGACGCCCCTCGACGGGTTTAGCCCCGAGATCGAGGGCGTTCCGCCGCCGCTGCCGGTCGATGAAGGCGGCTTCGGCGTCCACGCCGTGTTGGCGAACGCCGTCTTGGCGCCGCAAGCCAGGATCGGACCTTTCCAGCCCTTCGTCAGCGCCGGCGCCGGCGCAGCGCGCATTGCCGAACGCGGCGGGTTAACGTTTGGCCTCCTTGGCGACCGCGCCGACTGGTCGCCAGCGTTCCAGGGCAGGGTCGGGCTCAGCGCCCCTGTTTCCAATAGCGCGAGCGTGTCGCTTGACTACGCTTACCTCAGGACTCTCGATCTTCAATTCGGGGCGGACAGTTTCCCCGACCCCAGCGGCGTTATCTTCCGCGAAGACGTTGACGGGCTTGGGATCTCGACCATCAGCCTGTCGTTTGAAAAGCGGTTCTGATCTCAGGACCGCCGGATCTCTCCATATGGCCTTGCACGGCCTGCGCGGCGCGGGGTCCGCACACTTTGTGAACCGCGCGCCGCTTTCCGCTTCGCTGCGGCGCCGCTATGATGAGCGCCGTCGCGTCGGGTGTTCCGCATGAGTTGGAGAATGTCGGCCAAGTCGGTCAGAGCGAAGCTGACGATCATGTCGGTCGTCGGCGGCCTCATTGCGTCCACGCCCCCCGCCCTGGCGCAAGGCGTCGAGACGCAGGAAGAGCCAAGGGACTGGTCGATCTACGCCCGCTTTGGAGTGGGAGCGGCGTTCGCGAACCGACTTGACCAGGATCTCGCCTATGATCCGCGCGTTGCGTTCATCGTGACGCCTCCGAACCGACGCGTGACGGATTTTGACGCCGCGGCCAGTCCGACCTTCGCCCTTGGGTTTTCCTACCCCTCCGGGGCGCGCACTGAACTTGAGTATCGGTTTCTTCGGCCTTCTTTCGAGCGCGTCACCGAGTTCGGCGGATTTGATCCGACCGTCGGACCACTCGACCCGACCGACATCGAACCCGCCGAAGACTTTACCGCGCATTTCCTGATGTCGAACGTTTACTATGAAGTCGCGCGCGCCGGCCCGGCGTCCTTGTTTGTTGGCGCCGGCGTCGGCGGCGGCTTTTTCAGCAACGGCCTCGGCGCGCGCGACGCCGCCTTCGCGTATCAGGGTCGCGGCGGCGTCTCCTTCGAACTCAGCGAAAGCGCCGCAATCTCGCTCGAATATGTTTACCTGCGCACGAGGGATCTGGTGCTTGGCCCAGACGAACTGGGCGTGGATGACGGCTTCAGCCAGGCCGCGGGCGACCAGTTTGTCATGTCGGGCGTCGATCTTTCGCTCGCCGTCCGGTTTTGACGCCACGCCTCAGACGTTTGCGCGCGGCGATGGAAACGCTAATCAACCTCCGACAAGCGTAATCTAGCGTAAAGCGGCGCAAAGCTTGCAGAAAAGCCGCAGACGCAGGCGCCGGGTTCCGAGCGCCCGCCGCGCGCCGGTCAGGAGGTTGTCGTATGAAATGCATCGAAGCGCCGGCTGATGGCGCGCCGCTCGCCGACTGGGCGATGGCGGAGCGCGCGCAGATCGAAGACGCATTCGCGGAGGCGGGCGTCGTTCTTTTGCGCGGCTTCGACACCTCGTCCCCGACGGTCTTGAAGGACCTGCTGTCGCTTTTCGGCGAAGAGCCAATGGAGGACGCGCGCTGGTCGTCGCCGCGCGAGCCTGTCGGAGAAGGCGCCTTCACGTCAACGGAGTACCCGGAAGACCGCACGATCGTCCTGCACTCTGAAATGTCGTACGCGCGCCTTTGGCCCCGGATCCTGATGTTTCAGTGCAAAAAGGCCGCGGCGTCCGGCGGCGCGACGACCATCGCTGATTTGAATGCCGTCAGCGACGCCCTCGGTGAGATTGTCGAGGAATTCGCCGACAGGGAAGTCCTCTATGTTCGGAACTTCCGCCCCGGGATTGATATTCGTTGGCAGGATGCGTTTGGAACTGACGACCCTGCGGCCGTCGAGGAAATTGGCGCGGCGCATGGTCTGGAGGTTGAGTTTCAGGACGGCGGCGTTCTGCGCACCTATCAGCAGGCGCAAGGCGCCGTCGAAGGGCCTCTAGGCTCGGTATGGTTCAACCAGGCGCATCTTTTTCATCCCTTTCAGCTTGACCCGAACGCCCGTCGGCAATTGCTCGACGCGTTCGGCGAAGAAGGCATCCCGCGCAATGCGTTGTTCGGCGATGGAGAACCGATCCCCGACGAGACGATCCGTGCGATCCTTTCAGCGCTTGAGCGGTGCGCGCAGCCGATCGACTGGCGCGATGGGGATGTAGCGCTGGTCGACAATATGCGCTGGATGCATGGCCGCGCGCCGTTTTCCGGCGAGCGCAAAGTGTTGGTGGCGATGGGACGTCCGCAGGACGAGCCTGAGATCACGCCGCTCTTCGGCTGATCAAACGCGCGCAATCCGGAGAGTCGGCCCGATGACGATCGCAACGGTAAAAAGGGGGTTGATCGAAGCCCTCGCCTTTCAGGGGGCGACGTCGCGGGCTTACCTCAACGCCGTTTTCGAGGCCTATGAGCGCGGGGATATCGTCGCCGCTGCGCCGGCTGGGGCGGGGCGCGTCTCCATCCCCGGGGTGAAGATCGGCGAACGGCGCGCATTCGATGCGGACCCCGGCTGGTTCGATGGTCGGTATACGCCGCAAGACAGCGACGCGCCTGCGCACATCGCGTTTTCCTCCGGTACGACGGGCCGACCGAAGGCCGTGCTGCTGTCGCATCGCGCGCTAGCGGACGTCACGATGCGCATCAACGACGCCATGGACGTTGACCCGACAATTCGGGAGTACGTCGGCGTGCCGGTGACGTTCTCCTTCGGCTTCGGCCGCGTGCGCGCCGTCGCGGCGGCGGGCGGAAAATCCTTTCTGCCGGCGAATGGCTTCAATCCGCTGGAGCTCGCCGAGATGTTGGGACGCGGCGAGGTGAACGCCGTTTCAGCAGTGCCGACGCTTTGGCGGCTCGTTCTTCAGTCACCGGACGTTCTTCAAGGCCGCGGCGAGGCGGTCCGCTGGATCGAGATCGGCAGCCAGTACATGAGCCGAGAAGAAAAAGAGGCGATGAAACGCCTCTTTCCCAACGCCCGCATCGTCCAGCACTATGGCTTGACCGAGGCGTCGCGAACGACGCTACTGGATATCTCCGATACAGAGGGCCAAGCGCTCGAGAGCGTCGGCAAGCCGACCGGGGGCGTTCAGGTTTCGGTGACGGACGACGGCGTCATCCGGGTGCGCGGGCCGCATTTGGCCGACGGAATTGTCAAGGGCGGCGGCGTGAAGTCGATCGTGAACGCCGACGGGTGGTTCCATACCGGCGACCGCGGACGGATCGAAGACGGTCTTCTCTACTATGAAGGCCGCGCGGACGACCTGATCAATTGCGGCGGCGTCAAGGTCGACCCGGAGGGTTTTGAACGCGCGCTCAGCGCTGCGCTTGGCGCGCCGGCTGGCGCGCTCGGCGTTGGACGGGCGCTTGACGACTTGCGCGGCGAGAAGCCTCTGGTCGCCTTGGAGGCGCGCGCCGGACTGAAAGAGGCTGAGGTTCGAGCAGCGGTGGATCGCGTGTCGATCGATTTCGGGCTCGCGGGACAAAGCGCTGCCCTAATCCGCACCGTTGAGACCCTGCCGCGGACAGACACCGGCAAGCTGGTGCGTGCGAAAATCGCCGATCTCGCCGCAATCGATCTCGATGCCGCGCCCGCCACGCCAAACGCCGAGCACGCGGAACCGACAGATCCGGGCCGGTCCGAGGACGTCGCCGGCGCGCCGGGGGTCGAAGGAGACGCGCGCGCTCGGGCCGAGGCGCTGCGAGAAGTCTGGCGTGACGCGCTTGGCGTTCAGGAGATTGGTTTCCACGACAATTTCTATGACCTCGGCGGCGACAGCCTTTCCGCAGTCGCCGTGATGCTCCGTATGGAGCGCACTGGTCTGGACGCGGAAACGGCTGAGGGCATCTTCGAAGGAAAGACCATTGCTGAACTGGTGGGCCTTTCCCGCGAGGAAGAAGCGGGCGCGTCGACGCCAATGCGCGAAGATGCGCCGGCAAATGGGATGTCGATCGCGAATGCGGTCAACGCGGTTCACGCCTCTCGCGGCGTTCTCACGCTATGGGTTGTGGCCATCCACTGGCTGCCGGGGGTCCTTGAACGGATCGACACGTCCCTGATCGCGATTTACGAGGCGCTTGATCCTCTGATGCGCTTTGGCACGCCAGGCTTCGCGATCGTCTTCGGGCTAGGCGTCGGCGCGCTGCGCGTCGATCAATTCCGGACGAATAAGGCGCGCTACGACGAGAGCATGCGGTTCGGGCAGCTTTTGCTCGGCGGCGGCGTCGCGGTGATCGCCCTGTTCAAGTTTCTGGGGCTTTGGGCGACGAACCAGCTCGGCGATCCGATTTTGCCCTCGCGCTTGTTCTATTCGGTCCTGACTTTCTACTTTCTGATCGTTTTCGCGTTAGGCCCGATCCTTCGGTTTGCGACCGCAGGCGATCGGACCGTTTTGCGATCGCTGGTCGTCGTCGTTGCGTTGTTGTGCGTCCATGAGGCGCTTTATCAAGCGTTCATTGGGGCCCAGACGACCGGTTTCGCCGACCTGATTCGAATACAGAGTATCGCGAAGTACGGCTTCTTTAAGATGGCCGCCGCCGTCATGCTCGGCGCGGCGATCGGCATCGATTTCCGGCGCCGGCACGCTCAGCCCGGCGTGATCGGGGAATATGCGCTGGTCGGCGCTTTGCTCGTCGTCTTCGGCGGGCTAATGACCTATCTGGGGCAGCCGGTTGATCTTCGGTTCAAGGTCCCGACCGTCCAGCCATGGCATTTGATTTCCTATGCCGGCCTTTCGATGCTGATCCTCGCCGGCTTCTGCCTTCTCAACTCGGGCGAACGCAAATCCGGGCCGCTTGGCTGGCTCAACAGAAGCGCGATTGTGACGGGCGTTCTCGCGCTGCCGATATTTGTTGGCCATGCGATCGTGATTCCTGCCAAGGCGGTGTTGATGCGGTTCGGCGCGCCGGATGCGCTGGCGATCGCCCTGCCGCTTGGGCTTTTCCTCCTTGTGACCGGCGTCGCGTTTCGTCGCCTGGCGAGGGTTCTCGTCATCTGACGACCGCGCGCCCTGCGCGGGGGTCTTGTCCGGCGGCGCGAAGGCGTTACGACCGGGGCCAACGGTTTCCAGACATTTGAGGAGATACCCCATGGCCCGCAGAAAGCTCGCAATGATCGGCTCCGGCATGATCGGCGGCACGCTCGCCCATATCGCCGCCCAGAAAGAACTCGGCGACGTTGTCTTGTTCGACATTGCTGAAGGCATTCCGGAGGGCAAGGCGCTCGACATCGCGGAAAGCTCGCCGGTCGACGGGTATGACAGCGCCCTTAAAGGCACGCAGGACTACGCCGACATCGCGGGCGCGGACGTGTGCATCGTGACGGCCGGCGTGCCGAGGAAGCCGGGCATGAGCCGCGACGACCTCGTCGGCATCAATCTGAAGGTGATGAAGGCCGTCGGCGAAGGCATCGCCAAATACGCGCCAGAGGCCTGCGTCATCTGCATTACGAACCCGCTCGACGCGATGGTCTGGGCGCTGCAGAAATTCTCAGGTCTTCCGCACAACAAAGTCATCGGTATGGCCGGCATCCTCGATTCGGCTCGCTTCCGGTACTTCCTCGCCGAGGAGTTCAATGTGTCGGTCGAAAGCGTGACGGCGTTCGTGCTTGGCGGACATGGCGACACCATGGTGCCGCTGACGCGCTATTCGACGGTCGCGGGCGTTCCGCTTCCGGACCTTGTGAAGATGGGTTGGACAAGCCAGGAGAAAATTGACGCCATCGTCGACCGCACCCGAAAGGGCGGCGGCGAAATCGTCGCGCTTCTGAAGACTGGCTCCGCCTATTACGCGCCGGCGGCGTCCGCGATCCAGATGGCCGAAAGCTATCTAAACGACAAGAAGATGGTCGTTCCGTGTGCGGCGCACCTGACGGGCCAGTACGGCGTCAAGGACCGCTATGTTGGCGTGCCGGTGGTCATGGGATCGGAAGGCGTTGAGCGCATCATGGAAGTGTCGTTCACCGATGAAGAAAAGGCGATGTTCGACCACTCCGTCGCCGCTGTCGAAGACCTCGTTTCCGCCTGCGTGAAGTTGGAGCCGAGCCTCGGCTAGCTCGGGCGGTATGCGCTGAGATCCCAAGCCGCGCCTGGGTCAAAACCGTAGACGGACTTCAGCCGGTCAAGGTCATCATTGAGCGCGCGCATGATGTCGGCGCGCTCTTCTTCGGTGAGATCGAACCGGCCCGTCAGCTTTTCCTTGGGAGCGGTGGCGCGCTGCAGGCGCCGGCGCGCGGCCGCCGGCACAAGGCCTTTCGCAGCCGATTTCAACGGCCCGACAGCGCTGAGCGCCGCCCATACCGGGTGCGTGTCTTTCGTCCGGCGCGCGCCCTTGCGCCGATTGCTCATATCGGTCGAGAATTCGACATTGATGGGGTCAAGCTCCAGAAACTCGAATACGCGGCGCGAGACGCCTTGCGGGTCGGCGGATAACTCCTCCAGCGTCGACAGGAAGAGACGCCCGGCGTCAAAATAATCTTTAAACTGATCAAGTTGATAGGCGTAACGCGTGATGTCGAGCGCCGCCGGCGTCAGGCCGTCATCAAGACCTCGATAAGGAGGCGACATTGGAATGCGCTCCAGCTCCATTTGCGCGATTGCGACATGCTGGGCGTGAGATTCGATGCGTTTCAGGGGATGGCGCATCAAGTAAATCAGCCGCGCCTCGCCCGCCACGCGTATCCGATCCGGCGCGGCGGAGAAATGCGGAGATTTCGAATAATCCGTGCTTCCGTCCAAGAGGTAAGCTGTGCGTTCCGCGTCCGCATCAAAAAGGCCGCGATACCAGTCCATGCCTTTCGCATAGGCGTCGTCAAACGCGAAGAAGCCCGGCTCCTTCGGGTCGCTTGGGGCGATCGCCGGATGCTGGCGCAGGAGATTGAAGAGCGTCGTCGTTCCGCACTTCATCGCGCCGATGATAAGTAGGTGTTTCATGTCGACCTCAGGGTCAGGCTCGGGCGCCCGCGCGTTTTCACAGGGCGGGGATACGGCTCCGACCGTCTAACGGAATTGTGACGTGCGCGCGAGCGGCGCCTCATCATAAAACGACGCGAACTAAGAAAAGGGGTTTCTCATATGCTTCGCTTCGCCAGTGTTCTCGCCGCTCTCGCGTTCGCGACGGCGATTGGATCGATCCCGGCCGCCGCGGAAGAATCAGCGTCGGTCGCCGCCGCCGAGCTGGGGCCGTCGGTTGGGGCGGCCATTCCCCATGATCTCGCGCTGCCGCGCGCGAATGGCGAGACCGGCGCATTCGACGCGCTCGTCGGCGAAAAGGGCCTTGCGCTCTTCTTTGTGCGATCGGTCGATTGGTGTCCTTACTGCAAGCGCCAGGCTGAAGACGTCAGCAAACGGATTGCTGAGTTTGAGGCGCGCGGCCTCGGCGTCGCATTCGTGAGCTATGACACGATTGAAAAGCAGGCGAAATTCGTTGAGGCCTCTGGTTTTGCGCCGGCGCTTTTGTCGGACGCGGACATCGAGGCGATCAACGCATTCGGCATCCGCAACGAGACTGCGAAAGAAGGGACGCGCTGGTATGGTATTCCCCATCCGGTGACGTTCATCATTGATCGTGACCAGACGATCCGCGCGAAGTTCTACGAGGAGGACTTCCTGACGAACGATAAGAGTTATCGCAACCGGACGGCGGTCGACGTCATCCTGGCGGGCGTGGACGCCGCGTTTTCGGAAGGAAGCTGAGCGGCCTCCAGGCCGGGATCTGGTTAGCAGTTTGTCAGCTGGTCGCGATCGTAGTCGTTGAAGCCGAAGGTGGAATTCCGAAATCCGCCAAAGCCGGTGTTGTAGCGTCTGACGCCCTGAAAGCCATGCACCGTCAGGCGTCGCGGGCGAAAGCAATTCACGACCAGCGTTTCGCGAACGATCCTTACGGTGACGTTCTTCGCATCGCCGCCAGCGAGCGCCGCCTCCACATCATTGGCGGCGGCCTGTTGCGGGCCGCGAAAGACGCGCACGCCTTTTTCGCTGGACGCCTCCGTCGCCGCGTTGTGGCGTGTCCACGTCGCCTCAGCGCCAGCGCCCGCTTGAGCGAAGAAAGTCACGCCCGCCAACAGCGCGCGGCCGATCCCTGATCCACGTCGCATCCGATACTCCAACCTGACGACGCGTTTATGATCTCGCGGGAGCCATCTGCGCGCAAGCGCCTGCGCGCAAAGAAAACGCGAAATCGTCCTTAATATTCGTCCGTCAGGGGAGTATTGACGATGACAAGCGCCTTATTGGCGCGAAGCGGATTGGGCGCGCGCCAATCGCTCGAATGGTTCGGCATACCCCTTGATCGCCGCGTCCCAGGTGCGTTCGCGTTCGACGAAGGCCCGCGCCCGCGCTTTGAGCGCGTCGAGACCGTCTCGCGCGTCTAGGATCTCGCCAATTCGGCGGGCAAGCGCTTCCACGTCGCCTGCGGGAAAAAGGAAGCCGGTCTCCCCGTCGCGGACAAGCTCTTTATGGCCGCCGACGTCGGAGGCGAGGACCGGCGCGCCGAGGGCCATCGCCTCCAGCGGCTTCAGCGGCGTTACAAGTTCCGTCAGTCGCATCGACTTGCGCGGCAGGACTAATAAGTCCGTCAGCGCATAGTAATATGGAACATCGCTCATCGGCGCGCGGCCGGGAAACAGGACGCGCTCGCCGAGCGCTTCGGCGCGAGCCTTCAGGTCGGCTTCTTCCGGCCCAGCACCGACGATCATGAGGCGGACGTTCCGGCCGGATTCATTCAGTCGGCCGATCGCTTCGATGGCGAGATCCAGTCCCTCATAGGCGTAAAACGATCCGATGAAACTGATCACCGCTTCATCTTCGGCAAGGCCGAGCCGCTCGCGCAACGCGACGACGTCAGGCGCGCGACGGTCGACCGGCGTCAGGCGCGCCAAATCAACCGCATTCGGAATGAGAGAGATCTTCCCGGGCGCAATACTGCGCCGGGCGAGGTCGGCGCGGAGCCCCTCGCAGATCGTGAAGACATGATCAGCGCCGCGCGCCGCGCGGGTCTCCAGTTGGCGCGTCAGTCGATACCGGGGGGAGCCTTCGCGGGTTGTTCCGTGGTCGACGGCCGCGTCCTCCCAGAAGGCGCGAATCTCATAGGTCATGGGAAGCCTGAGCGCGCGCGCGACTGCGCGCGCCGGAAACGCCGTCAGGACGGGCGAATGGGCGTGGATAATGTCAGGGCGGAAGCGCGCCGCCACGTCCTTCAGGCGAGCGCGTGTCGCGCGCATTTCCACGAGTTCGCGCAACACCGGAATTGAGGTTGCTTGCGCGCTGGCGCGCGAAAAGCTTCTCCCCTCGACCGTCTCTTCTTCTTCGGCGCTTGGTCCGTGGCGCGGGCTCGTCAACGCGGCGACAGTCCAGCCGCGCCGCTCCTGCGCCGCCATGATCGCGAGTGAACGCACGGCGTACCCGCTCTGGTGCGGGACGGAATGGTCAAAGACGTGCAGAATGCGCATCGGGCGATTTCCCCTTGGGTCGTCCATTGCATTCTTCGCCGCGCGCGCCTAGGCGGATAGACATTTTTGGAAGGACGCAGCGATGACATCCGACGCCGTCATTGAAACTGAGCGATTGACGCTGCGGCGGATGACGGCGGCGGACGCGGAGCCCTTTTGCGCGTTAATGGGGGATCCTGAGGTCGCGCAGTTCCTGACGACCGACGGCAAGCCTCAGCCTTATCCCACAGCCTGGCGGTCCTTCGCTTCTATGCTCGGCCACTGGGAAATCCGAGGCTATGGCATGTTTTCGGTGATCGAGAAGGCGACAGGGGACTGGATCGGGAGGATCGGGCCATGGCGGCCCGCGGGTTGGCCGAGCCTGGAATGCGGCTGGTCGGTCGCGAAAGCCCACTGGGGCAAGGGATACGCGCCGGAGGCGGCGATCGCGTCAATCCGATGGATGTTCGCTGAGTTTCCCGACCTGCCCCGCGTCATTTCCCTGATCGACCCTAAGAACGCCAATAGCCAGGCCGTCGCCGGAAAGGTGGGCGAGGTGGAGACCGACGAGGAGTTTCTGTTTGACGGGACGGTGCGGTTGAAGATCTGGGCCGCGGAACGTCACTCTTGGCTTGAACGATTCGGAGACTAACGGCGTAATGAGTGCGCATAAGCAGAAGAACCTGGGAGCGGGCGTGTGAAGATGAGGGAATTGGCGCGGACCATCGCGGCGGGCGCCGCCGCATTTGGCGTCGCCGCAGCGCAGCCGTCGCAGGGCGTGCGCAATGCGATCGGCGAGGGCGACGCCGGCCTTTTGGCGGCGGATGTGCTGACCTCCCGCCAGGCGGCGCGCGTTGATGATCTGATCGATCGCGGGCTTGAAAGCGATCTCGCTTACGAGATCCTTGAAAGCCTGACGACCGAGATCGGGCCGCGGCTCGCGGGGTCCGAAGAAGAGGCCCGCGCCCGCGACTGGGGCGTCGCCACCTTCAAGCGTCTTGGTTTCAAGAACGTCCGTGTCGAACCTTTCGACATTCCATACTGGCGACGCGTGCGCGAACGCGCGGAAATCGTCTCGCCGTTCCCGCAAGCTCTCGCCGTGACGGCGCTCGGCAATTCCGTCGCGACGCCCGACGGGGGGCTTGAAGCCGAGGTGGTCCGGTTTGCGTCTCTTGCTGATCTGAAGAACGCCCCGACGACGGGCCTTGAAGGCAAGATTGTGTTCGTCGACGAAAAAATGACCCGCACCATGGATGGGTCGGGTTACGGACCGGCCGTCGCAAAGCGCTCGGGCGCGGCGAACGAAGCGGGCAAGCGCGGCGCGGCCGCCGCCATCATCCGCTCGGTCGGCACGGACAGCCACCGCATGCCTCACACTGGCGGCATGCGCTATCAGAAGGATGTTGCGCGGATTCCGACCGCGGCGCTCTCTAATCCGGATGCGGATCAGCTCGCGCGCGCGCTAGAGCGGGCCAAGGAACCGGTCGTCTTGCGTCTCGATATCGATGTCGCGACGCGCGCGTCGTCGACCTCCGGAAACGTCATTGGAGAGATCCCAGGCGAAACGGATGAAATTGTCGTGGTCGGCGGTCACCTCGATAGTTGGGATCTTGGCACCGGCGCGGTCGATGACGGCGCGGGGGTCGCCATTACGACGGCTGCGGCGAAGCTTGTGATGCGCGCTGGCGGAAAGCCGCGGCGCACCATTCGCGTCGTTATGTGGGGCTCGGAGGAAGTGGGTCTTTACGGCGCGCGCGCTTACGCAAAGGCGCATGCGGACGAACTGGGTCGGCATGCGATGGCGTCGGAATCCGATTTCGGCGCGGGCAATGTCTGGTCATTGCAATCGCGGGTCGGCGAAGAGGATCTTCCGGCGTTTGACGAGATGGCGCGCCGCATCGCGCGCCTGAAGATCAATCGCGGCGACAACGCCGCCTACGGCGGGCCGGATGTCTCTCCGCTTCGGGCGGCCGGCGTGCCGGTCTTCAGCCTGCGGCAGAACGGGCTTGACTATTTCGACCTGCACCACACGCCCGACGACACCCTCGATAAGGTGGACCGGGAGGACCTGAAGCAGAATGTCGCCGCCTGGGCCGCCATGATCTACATGACGGCGAACACGCCGGTGGATTTCCGGCCGGAGCCCAAGGGCGACGAAGCGATTTCGCAATAGGCCCCGCATTTCGGCGCTCCAGGTCGATGCTGTCAGAAAACTGACGCGGTTCCGGGCTAGCTTCCGTGTGTTTGCAACGTCGGAGGGGTTTCGCCATGCGCGGTCGGTCGATTTTCTGTTTCACAGCTTCTGCGTTGGCGCTCGTCGCCTGCCAGACCACTGACGGAACACGCGCACCAAATGAGGCGAATGCTCCTGCAACCCGAATTGCGGCGAACGATCCGGATGCGGCCGATGGGATCATTCAAGCGCGGCCGATGCCGTCAGCGCCGCTTGACCAATCCAGATGGCCGCAACGCATCGTCTTCGCCTCCTGCCTTCAGCAGAATGAAGATCAGTCGATCTGGAATACGATTGCGGCGGCTGATCCTGATCTCGTTCTCTATATCGGCGACAACGTCTATGGCGACGTACGATCGCGCGACCCGGCGCTGCCTGAGTTGAAGGCGGCCTATATGCGGCTGGCGCAGTCCGTTCCCTTCGCTCGGGTGCGCGCTAACGCGCCCTTGCTGCCGATGTGGGATGACCATGACTATGGCCTGAATGATGCGGGTGGCGAATTTCAGTTTAAAGAGAAAGCAGAGGAGTTGTTCCACTATGTCTGGGCGACGCCTAAGGACGATCCGCGGCGCGCGCGGCCAGGCGTATACGGTTCATGGTACTTTGAGGGTGAGAGCGGCGCGGCCGAGGACCGCCTGCAGCTCATTATGGTGGACACGCGCTATTTCCGTTCGGAGCTGATGGAGACCGACGAGCGTGGCGCGAAGGGCAAGGAGCGATATCTGCCTGATCCCGATCCGTCGAAGACCATGCTCGGCGAGGCGCAATGGGCCTGGCTCGCCGAAGAGCTGAAAGCGCCGGCGAAAAAACGGCTCTTGGTGTCGTCGATCCAGGTGCTTGCGGACGGTCATGGCTGGGAGGCGTGGAAAATGCTGCCCGCCGAGCGGGAAAAGCTCTACGCCATGATCAGGGCGGCGGGGATTGACGACATCACGATCCTCACCGGCGACCGGCACTCCGGCGCGTTCTACAAGAAAGACGTGGGCGGATTGATGGTGGAGGAGGTGACGTCCTCCTCTCTGAACCTGCCGTCGGCGCGCTGGCGGACCGAAGAGGATACGTATATGGAGCCAGGGCCGAACCGCATTGGCGATATGATCTTCGAAGCGAACTTCGGCCTCATGGAGCTGACGTCGCAAGGCGATTATGTGATCACCCTGCGCGGGCCCGACGGCGCGCCGTATACGCCTTAAGTCGCGGGTCTAGTCTGCGGCGATGCGGCGCGCGCTCGGGACCCTCGGCGCGAAACCGGTGAGCCGGCTTGAGGGGATGCGTTTCGAAAGACGCTGGGCCGGACGTTCGATCAATACGTAAAATCCGTACGCGCATCCAAGACAGAGCGCCAGCGTCAGGGCGCATTGCGCCAGCGCGTTCAACGGCCAATTGCCGACAATGCCGCCAAGTGGCGCAAAGCATAGCGAAAAGATGACGAAGTGCGTGACGTAAAGCGAATACGACATTGCGCCGAGACGTTCCAATGCGCCGCCTTCATTTGCGAGGGCGCGCGCATTTGTCCTTAAACGCATTAATAGCAAGCTGGTCGCTGCGCCGACGATCGCTTCGAGCGCGCCGCCGAGTGACAGCATTGTGAGCCCGGCGAGCGCGATGATGAGATACGTAAAGCGCGGTTCGTCGGCGCAAACATGAGCGCGGCAGACGCTAAGTCCCATGACAAAGAGGACGGCCCGCCGCGTGTGGTCCGGCGCGTCGCTCAATGGCGTCAACGCCGTGACGAGGGCGCATATCGCGACGCTCACGGCCGCGAAGAGGGGTTTCGACCCGCGCCTCATGACTGCGGGGTAAAAGACCCCGATCAGAATGTAGAAGGCGAACTCAAACGCCAGTGTCCAGTAGATGACCTGTATCCAACGATAATCCGTAAACGGCGTCAGATAGAAGATATGGCTTGCGATCAGGCCGAACCAGACGTCTGGCGCGCGCCAGCCTGATCCGGGGATCTGCGCCGCCAGCCAGAGCGCGCCGAGGGCGAGCGCAATGCTCGCAAGGTAAGGCAGCTCAATCCGGACGATGCGGCGGGCGAGAAACGATGGCAATCGATCAAGCGCGTAGCCGCCCGGATACCGGCTCATTGAATAGGGAATGATGAAACCCGACAGTACAAAGAAGATATCGACGCCAACCCATCCGTATGCGCCTGTGATCTTCAGAAGCGAGGGCGCTTCCAGCCCGTCGGTGATATGGAACCACGCGACGCTGAGCGCGGCGAGGCCGCGCAAGGCGTCGACGATCTCGATACGCGGTGCGGCCGCGGGGGGTGCGTCGGTCATCGAACCTGGCGGCTGATGGTCGTTCAGCGTCGACAAAGCGCGCTCAACGCCATCACCCCTTCGAAGTGCGCAACAAGCAGAGCGGCTGCGACATGACCGGCCTCCATGAATGGACGCCGGAACACTAGCGGGAGCGCGCTTAACTGGCCGTAAACTCCGAAGCGCTGGCGCTTACTCGCTGGCGGCTTCCTTCGCGGCGCCCTGCTTTTCGGCTTTGGCGGCGGCTTTCTTGCCTGCGCCTTTCTCCGCCTTGGCGGGGCGGCGGTCGACCTTCTCGGCGATGCGGGCCGATTTCCCGCGGCGGCCGCGCAGGTAATAAAGCTTGGCGCGGCGCACCTTGCCGCGGCGCACGACCTTAATGGAGTCAACGAGCGGCGAATAAATCGGAAAGACCCGTTCAACACCCTCGCCGAACGAGATCTTGCGGACAGTGAAGCTCTCATTCAGCCCTTTGCCGCCGCGCGCGATGCACACGCCCTCATAGTTCTGAAGCCGTTCGCGATTGCCTTCCTTCACCTTCACGGCGACGCGGAGAGTGTCGCCCGGCGCGAATTCCGGCACGTCCTGCTTGAGGGAGGCCATCTGCTCGTTTTCGAGCTCTTCAATGAGGTTCATGGCGCGTCGTCCTTGTCTTCATCTTTGTCGGGCCTGGCCGGCTGAGGCGCGCCCGAAATTTTCTGCCGATCGCGGATTGGACCCTCTTCGCTTGGCGCGCCATCTTGATCAGGCGTGCCCAGGAGGTCGGGTCGTCGCGCGCGGGTGATGTCGATCGCCCGGTCCCGCCGCCACGCGGCGATTCTCTTGTGGTCGCCCGAGGTCAAAACGGGCGGAATCTCAACGCCTTCGAAGACCCGCGGCCGCGTATACTGCGGGTACTCCAGGAGCGCCCGTCCGTCGGACCCGCGCGAGAAGCTTTCTTCCGCGAGAGATTGAGCCGCGCCCAATACCCCGGGAAGGAGCCGCACGCAAGCTTCCACAAGCGCCATGGCGGCGATTTCGCCGCCGGCGAGGACGAAATCTCCGATCGAGATTTCTTCGACGTTTCGAAGGTCAAGAACGCGTTGATCAATCCCTTCAAAGCGGCCGCAAATAAGGACCGCGCCGGGGCCTTGGCTGAGGGCCTCAGCGCGCGCCTGATCGAACGGCCGACCACGCGGGGAGAGGGCGATGCGGGGGCGCGCGTCCTCTTCCATGGCGTTGTCGACCAGGCTGTCGATGGCCGCGGCGAGGATGTCGGCGCGCATGACCATTCCGGCCCCGCCGCCCGCCGGCGTGTCGTCGACGCTGCGATAGGCGTTGTCGGAGAAGTCGCGGATATCGACCGTTTCAAGGTCCCACAGGCCTTGCCCCCGCGCCCGGCCAAGCACCGAAGCGTCAAGGGGTCCGGGAAAAAGCTCCGGGAAGAGGGTGAGGATTGTCGCGCGCCAGCGTGGTTCGTTCATGTCGGCGATTTATTGGCGCGCTTTCCGACACGCAAGCCGCGCGTGCGCTGTCGCGCCCGCGCGGCGGTTGGCTTTGGTCGTTAGCGCTCTTCTGCGACGCGCGTGAGCGCCTCGCCGGCGAGGAAGACCGCGCCCGCGAGAAGGACGATGTCCTTCAAAAGAAATTGTCCCGGTACGACCGACAGCGCGGGGAAGCCGCCGAGGCTCGTCTCCCAGACCGGCGCGGTGAAAAGGAAGCTTGCGGTTACGAGAAACGTCGCGACTGCGAGCCCGGCCCCGGCGAGCGCCGCTTTCGGGAAGCGCGCGCCAGCTGCGATCAGCGCGGCGGTCGCGATCTCAACACCGCCGATCAGGTTCGACGCGCCCTGGACGGACAGCACTTGATAGAGCCAGCTCGTCAGTGGGCTGGATGCGACGAGGCCCTGAATGGCGCCGGCCTCATAGGCGGTGAACTTCATTGAGCCGATCCAGCCGAGGACGGCGGAGGTGGTGAAGCGCAGGCCGTTGAGGCCGAAGCCGGTCACTCGTTCGCCAAGCGCGGCGAGGTCGAAGGAGGCGGCGTTTGTGGTGGTTGCAGTCATGGATGTCTCTCCTATATATTGACCGTTTGGTACATAATTGAGCGTAACTGGGCGCTTAAGAACGTTGTTTGGCTTGGTCATTCCACCTGCGCCCCTCGCGACGTCCGACGTCGCGTCGTCAGCGACGGACGCTATCTATCTATTAGGAACCAATTGGTCAATAAATGAGGCTTCACGAATGCGCGATGACGAAAAACCGCGTGACTCGGAACGCGCCGGCCAGGGGCCGGGGCGGCCACGCGAGTTTGACGAAGAAGAGGTGGCGGAACGAATGATGTCGTTGTTCTGGGAGGTCGGCTATGAGGGCGCCGCGCTTAGCGACATCATCGCTGCGACGGGTTTGCAGAAGGGCAGCCTCTACAAGGCGTTCGGCGGCAAGCGGCGCATGTACCTGCGCGCGCTCCGGCGATACGAGTCGCAAGCCGTCGACGCGGCGGCCGAGATGCTCGTCGGCCCCGGGGAGCCGGGGCGCCGCCTCGCGGCGTTTCTCTCCGCGCCGATCGATGCGGTGACGGCGGGCGGCGACCGGCGCGGCTGTTTTCTTTGCAACGCCTCGGCCGATCAGGCGGCGCTCGACCCTGAGACGCAGGCGATCGTTCGACGCGGCTTTGGCAAGCTGGGCGCGGCGCTCGCCGCCGCCGTCGGCGAGGCGCGGCCGCAGTGGTCCGCTGAAAGAATTGAGCAAAAGGCGCAGCTTCTCATTGCGGCCTATTCCGGATTGCGCGTGATGGCGCGGGCCGGCGTTGCGCCGCGCTTCCTCGTCGCCGCTCGGGACGCAGCGCTGTGTGGCGTCGCGGACTAAGCCGGCCAGGCGCCCCAAATACGGGAATTTCGCGGGAGGCCGGATTCCCGTCCGGGGAATCGCGCCCAATGATTTCCTCCGTATCGTGATATATCGCGCCGTTAACCGCGTTTCTTAAAGGCCGGTTAGCGCCGGTGACTCATTTCTTTGCGTCGTTCGATGAGCGGCGGTGGAGATGGTCATGGTTCGGCGGTTTTGTTTGGGTATTCTTGCAGGCATGCTTGCGGCGACAGGGCATGCGGCGGCGTGCGATACGCCCCATCAAGCAGACGCGCTCCAGGGCGTCGCCCGGGCGATCCCGGCCTCCTATGCGCCAGCGCCTTCGACGAAGCTCTATCAGCCGCCATCAAACCGGCTCGATCCGTATACAGCGTTGTCGAAGATCAATGAACTGCGCCTCGCCAATGGCGTGAAGCCGCTGACGCTGGACCCGCTCCTCGCCGAAGCCGCCCACGCCCACGCGGCCGATCTTGCCAGGCGAGATGCGATCTCGCATTATGGCGTAAACGGATCGACGCCGGTCACGCGCGTCGCGTCGACTGGATATGACGCCGTCCTCACCGGCGAGAACGTCGCCACCGGCTACCGCGATTTCGATGAAGTCCTCGATGGCTGGCTCCACAGTCCCGGCCACCGCAAGACGCTGCTCCTGCCGGACGTCGTCCATGTGGGTCTCGCCCTCGTCTATGACCGCAACGCGTCGTCGCGGACGTTCTGGACCATGGTGGTGGCCGAGCCGTTTTAGTCCCGCTATGTCGGTTCCCTCAAATCAAAATATGTGGGCACAGAATTTGAATTTACATCCGATGCTCGCCTAGAAAAGCGGCCGCTTTGCGCTGGTCAAATCTAATTCGCCCTCTACGCCCAGGTAATCGCCACGTGTCTCTTCAAAATATTCGAGAAAATCTTGAGGTTTTTCATCCAATTCAAATTCCTCTTTGTGTTTATTAAAGGTTGGCGTTCGCGCTAGATCTTGGCTTTTAGATCCCGGGTGCTTTTGATCGGCCAAAATGATGCACTCCGCCACCATCATTTGTACGAAGCGAGACCGGAAGTAACTGGTATGAACAAGCTCCTTGAAGCTAAATTCCTCGCTAACGGCTTGAACTGCCTCCTCCGATAAGCCGACGGTCATCAATAGACCAAGTTGGCGTCGAATTTCGCGAACCGTCGTGTTTATGTGCCTTTCTGTCTGTCTTAACATCTCATTGACCACTGGCGCGGGGAGCGGTCTCCAATTCGAATTCTCAAAGCCAATTGGAAATCGGTCGACCGAAACGATTGTGTAATCGGGGCTATTGTCACCAAGGATCCTGCTTCGAATTCGTTCCCAGAGCTGATCATCTAAGAAATTCGTCATAGACCGACTAAGGAACCGGCGCGCCACGTCCCAGACAAAAAAACCAATCAAAAATACAAACAGTACAGATATAACTGAAAAAAATAACACAAATATTGTGTATATAATTGATCCTGATATCGGTATGTCAAATATAGTTAAACTAAAATCGGACAACATATCTTTCGTATTTTTCATAAATTTTGTTGAGACAAGCAGCGACAAAAGATATATGTAGACAGCGCTGCCAAGCATAAAGCCTGGAACGAACGCGAGATTTCTGGCGAGGTTCGATATGATCGTGTTGCCAAAGAGCCGTCCAGTTCTGTTTTCCTTTTTTACTGACATTAACCCAAATAAAGATTCATCTTCTTTTGTAAATATATTTACCCATTTACTGCGCGTAGTGACGTAGAACCTTGAGATTTCGCCTGTGTCTCGAGGAAAGTTGCGCCGGTAAGTTCTTCGTCTGTATAGAGCGTAAGCAATACCGCCCATCAAGACATAAGCAAAGAGCACAGCTAACCCAAGAGCGCTATTGGTTGACGAAAGCTGTTCGTCGTCGCTCTTGCTATCTGATGCGGTAGGATCTGGCGATTCGAAAAAAGCTAAATCGTTCGATAAGGGCGTCAGGTTGTAGGCGAATTCAGCTAACCGGAAGCCGCTATAGGCGCACAGAAGGAGCACAAGAATAACGCCCAAAACTTTGAAGACGCCGCTAAATGTCCGGCCAAGTAATTTTAAGTAATCGTGATTATAACGGCGAGGTTTGTAGTGCAAAAACGGCGTGCCAACAGTAATCCAGCTTGCTAACCGCTCGAATACTTCGTCGCATTTGGATTTATCAACTTGAATCTTTTCATATCGGTCAGCGTGCATGCGGCGCAACGCTTCGGTCACGATGTTCCCGCCATGAGAATGAGCGATAATGTGGATGGGGCCGGCTGCGTCCAACTCGCCCTGCGCCTCTTCAAAAGCCTTCAAGCCAAATTTTGAGCTTTTATCATTGACTAAATCCGTACCGCCTCTTGAGCAGATCGCCTTCAAGCCGTCTTCGAGTTTCTTTGCTGCTTCGACGCGATCAATCTCACTGTTTTCCCCGGACCAAGAAAGCCATAGTTTGACCGTTTTATCGTATCCGGCAATATATGAACTCAACTGTTTGGAGAATGAGCTTTCAGCGCTCCACCAGCGTAGCTCCCCGTCCCCGACGGTGTCGGAGTCGCCAGTGCCTGGCACAAATATGATTACGGCCATGTTGGTGCCCCTCCCCGTAAGCGAAAACACTCAGAGCGGCGATTTATATCTGAGTGTGTAGTGCGTGTCACCGAGAGGGTTAGTCTTTCACGTGGCATGGCGGGATTTCAAGATACCCAGAAATAGGCCATTCGCGCATGCGCCTGTCGCAATACAAAGCCGCGACTTAAAATCGGAAACTGCTAGGTCAGTGGCGCGGCGTCGCTAAATTTTTTATATTGTATACTATAACATAGCCGTAATGATATTAACTTTATGATATCTTCTAATGCAAGATTTATTTGAACGAATGACGTCAACGTCGATTTCGCCTAATCGCCATATTTGCCGCTATTTCCCGCCATTAGCCCCGCAAAATCAAACACCCTGTCATCGGCGAGGTGGCTCGCGCGCACGTTGCGGAGCGCCCGGAACATTGTCTCGCGCTGGCCGGGGCGTTTCGCTTCCCATTCGTCGAGGAGCGCCTTCATCGCCATGCGTTGCAGGCCTTCCTGGCTGCCGCAGAGCGTGCAGGGGATGATCGGGAATTCTAAAAGCTCGGCGAACTTCGCGAGGTCCTTCTCGGCGCAGGTAATCAGGGGGCGGAGCACCAAGAGATCGCCTTCGTCATTGACGAGCTTTGGCGGCATCGCGGCGAGCCGGCCGCCATGGAAAAGGTTCATCATGAAGGTCTCAAGCGCGTCGTCGCGATGGTGGCCGAGGACGATCGCGTCGCAACCCTCTTCACGCGCGACGCGGTAAAGGATCCCGCGGCGGAGGCGCGAGCAGAGCGAACAATAGGTGCGGTTCTCCGGGACCTTGTCCGTGACGATGGAATACGTGTCCTCGGTGACGATGCGATAGTCGACGCCGAGCCCAGAAAGATAATCAGGCAACACATGTTTGGGAAACCCGGGTTGCCCCTGGTCGAGATTGCAGGCGAGGAGGTCGGCTTTCAGGGCGCCCTGCCATTTGAGGTCCAGGAGCGCGGCGAGAAGCCCATAGCTGTCCTTGCCGCCGGAAAGGCACACGAGCCATTTCTGCGGACGTCCATCCGCTCGCGGCTTGTCCATGGCGAATTCGCGGATCGCCTCCTGGGCGTTGCGCACAATGCGCTTACGGAGTTTTTTGAAGGTGAGCGACGGGGGCGCATTCGCGTAAACGCTCAGTCCTGGAACGGGACCGGCCGTCTTCTCGGTCGTCGCGTCTTCGCCGTCAGCCATGTCCCGCCTCCAGCTTCAAGCCGAAGCATAAGCGAGAAAGAAACTCAAGACCGCCGTCTTGGCGGTGTGGCTAGCCGTTCGCCTTCGCGCGGTTCTTCGATATAGTGCGGCAAACGACGGCTGGTCGCCGAACGCCTTGATCCCTCCGGCTGACGACCCTTCGGCTCAGTTGGCCTGAGCTGAGAGGCCCGCGGGTTACTTGCGTTGCGGTACGGCCTAACGGTCAGGGGCTTTGCGTTTGGGGATTGGGTCATCGGCCTAAGGGAGCGGGGGCGAGGGGAAATGGCTTTCAGAAGCGGGGACGCTGACGATGCGATCGACATCGTTACGGTGCATGGCACGTTTGCGCAGGACGACGCTGATGCGGGCGAGAATTGGTGGCAGCGCGGATCGCCGTTCTGGACGGTGGTGCAGCGGCAACTCGATACGCAGCTCAATATTGAGCCATTCCACTGGTCCGGCCGCAACAGCGAGGTGGACAGGCGCGCGGCGGGCGCGCGGCTGTTCAGGAGCTTGCGCAAACGGCGAACGCCGCCGCTGATTGTCGGGCATAGCCATGGCGGAAGCGTCGGCGCTCAGGCGCTGCTCTTGCGCTATCTGACCGGACGGCGTGCGGACTTTGACCTTGTGCGCGGCTTCATATCGATCGGTATGCCGCTCATCCTTTTCAGGTCGAACCGCAACCCGATTACGATCCTTGATCTCCGGGGCCGGATCGCGATGACGGTGATCATGGGCGTTCTTGCAGTTCTGCTCTATTCTCTGCTGAACGCCGAGGCCGCGAGCTTGTCGGGGTTCATAGGCGACAACTCGCTAACGCTTTCGGCCGCCCTGATCGGCGTTAGCGTTCTCTTTTTCTTTGTACGTCGGAATTTCCGGCGTCAGCGCGCGTTTCGGCGGAACGTCCTCCATGACAAGGCGCGCGATCTATATCTGCGTATGAGCCATTCGCAGGACGAAGCCATCAATGCGTTGCGCCAGGGCGTCGGGCTTGCGCCGAAGATTGTCCGTTTCCGTCAGGTGTTTATCGGCGTTTTCTCATTGCTGGCGTTCTTGTTCGTCGCGAATGTCTATGTGGAGGCGATCGGCAATCAGATTGCGGAGGACGAGCTGCGCCTTTCGGACCGGTCCGAAGGTCTTGCGGTTGTCGAGAACCCCGTCTGGTTGTCCGATGAGGACGCAGCTGACGTGGATCGTCATTTTAGGTCGGTTGGGGCGTTTCGTTTTGCTGGCGCCGAGGCGATCTCACCCATGGCTGCGTTCTTTTCGCGGGAGTTTCGCCTCCGGGCCGACCTTTCCCTCGTGACCCTTGAAGACTTTCGGGGGGAGCTTGATCGGCTCAGCGACGATGACATCGATGCGCGGTTGAATGGTGAGAATCTCATGGGCGGCGCAACAGACTACGTCGTTCTGCGTGAGGTGAAAGGGATGTCAATCGAAGACGTCCGGGAAATGACGATAGAGTTCTTCGCCGCGGCGGCCCGTGATTCAAGGTACTATGTCCGAGAGCGCGACCGTTCGCGATTTGTCACCTGGTTTGCGCAAGAGGCGTCGCACAGCGAAATTGTTTCGACGACGCCTGAAGATGAAGCGCGCGTCGATACCCGGATGGGCCCCGCTGCATACTTAAGAGTATTTGGCGATCCTTTGGTGTCTACGTCAAATGATGGGCAGACGGAGCGAGTGATCGAAAAGGGCGCCGAACTCGTCACGTCGATTGCGAACAGGACGAATCTGGCGCGCGCGTGCGGCGATCTGGTGGAGGAGTTTGCGGACGGGTGGATCGAAGGATCGCGTCGGACGCGGTCCGCCTATCGCTGGTGCGACTTGATCGAGCCGGTCCCGCGGCCCTTGGACTTCCTGATGGATGCGCATTCGAGGGTGACGAGCGCCATACTCGACGGGACGGCGTCGGCGGTGGCGACCGCAAGCGGATTCGATGGCTATTGCGGAGGTCCCGACTATTTGTGCCTGCCGGAGGCGGTCCGTCCGGACACAACGACGAGCGTCACCTTCCAGATCGCCAATCTGATTCCGGTTCTCGGGTTTTCCGCCATTATCGCCGCCATAGCGGGCGTTTTGGGCGCGCCCGTCCTCAACGCCTACCTCAATGGCGTCTTGCGGGCGCAGGCTTACGGCAATGACGGGTACGGAGAACGGGTCGTCGGCGTGTCGCCCTCCATTGACGTAGATGAGGAAACCGTCGGCGCGCTGCCGCAGAGCGTTGAGGCGGAAATGGTTGCGCTGTCGCACAACGACGCGCCCGGCGCGATCGACCGACTGCGCGACTTGCTGGCGTCCGGCGCGTTGACCACGGGCGAGGCCGGCCATGATCCCCTGGCGGTGGCGATGAAGTTCGATGGCGCAGAGCTTCTGCACAATGGCTATTTCGTGTCGCCTCTATTCGCGAAACTCTTCGCCATTGAGCTTATTGAGCGATTTGGCGCGCGGCCAAGCGAGGCCTACCGCACGGACCCGGACGTGGCGGACCTGCTCCGCGAAAGGGCACTTGTGTGAGCCCAAGCGACTTGGCTCTGGTCGTCATGATACGGAGGGTTCCGGCGCGCCTTCGCCTTCGTCAAGGGCGTCTTCCGACAATCCAATTTGGCCTCCTTTTATGTCCACTTCCGGAACAAGCTCCCTCGTAAAGCGGATGAGGCGGCCGCCTTTCACGCCCGGAATCTGTCGCAACTCCAGAAGATCGCCGGCGCCGAAATCGTGCACCGCCGCGACCACGCCCGCCGGGGCGCCGTCTGGCAGGCGCGCTTTCAAACCGACAAGGTCCTCCACATAATAGTCGTCTTCGTCGTCGAGGGCGGGCAGCGCGTCGCGCGCGACCCAGAGCTTTTCATTGGTGAGCGCTTCGGCCGCTTCGCGGCTTGTGACTTCCTTTGCGCGGGCGAGGACAACGCCCGGCTTGACGACGCGAATAATCTGGAGGCTGAGGGTCTGCGGCGGCGCCCGCCGGTCAAGCGTTAGCGGACCATAGGCGCCGACGTCCTCAGCCGCGTCGGTGAACGCCTTGACGCGGAAGTCGCCGCGCACGCCATGGGCGGCGCCGATCTGTCCGAGACACACGCGTCCGCCCTGATCCTTGCGCGCCGTCATCCTTTGCCCGCCTCCGCAGGCTCGCCGGCGGCGTCTTCCCCGGTTCGGAACAGACGCCCATTCTCCACCCACAGCACGACCAACAGCGCGGCGACGCCGAAGAAAGCGAAGCCGAGCACGATCGGTCCCGTGGTGCCGTCGAACTGGCGGCCGATCACAGCGCCCAGGATCCCGGATACCGTCGTCGAGGCGAAACCGTTCGCCGCGGCGGCGGATCCGGCGATATGGCCCATGCGCTCCATCGCCAGCGCCGAGCAATTCGGCCCGATAAGGCCGATCGCGAAAAATGCCGCCGACAGAAAGCCGATGAAGTTGATCGCCGTCGATCCGAAGAGATTGATGACGGCGAGGTGCGACAAGTTGATGGCGACGAACATTATGAGCGCGGCGTGGGTGAGGCGGCGCATGCCGTAGCGTTCGACAAGCTGCGCATTCGTCAGCGTCGCGATTCCGAGCGACACCGCGACCGCTGCGAAGGCGAGGGCGAACTGATCGCCAATGCTGAAAACCTCGAAGAAGATCTGCTCCGCCGCCGAGATATAGCCGAAGAGCGCGCCGAAACAGAACGCCGACGCGATCGTGTAGCCGGCTGCGCATTTGTCGGTGAAGAACTCTCGGTACGATGCGAAGACGCGGCCGAGATTGAGGCGGGTGCGGCGCGCCGGCTCAAGCGTTTCCGGCATACGCAGGAACGCCCACACGAAGACCACGAGGCCATAGAGAAAAAGCGCAAAGAAGATCCCGCGCCAGGGCGCGAACAACAGCACGCCCTGACCAAGCGCCGGGGCGATAATCGGCGCGGCCATAAAAAGGGTGATCGCAAGGGAGACGAGCTTCGCCATGCGCCGGCCGGCGTACTGGTCGCGGATGATGGCGAAGATCGCCACCCG
The DNA here is from genome assembly GCA_039819085.1 of Pseudomonadota bacterium. Lineage (GTDB taxonomy): Bacteria > Pseudomonadota > Alphaproteobacteria > Caulobacterales > Parvularculaceae > MED-G105. The sequence goes on along the minus strand of JBCBSQ010000002.1, from coordinate 171,044 downwards.
GCTGCCAGCGGTTGAGACGCCCTGAAAGACGCGCGCGGCGAGGAGAAGCTCGAACGAGCCGGCGACCACAGACAGCACCGATCCGCCGAGATAGGCGAGGAGTGAGCCGATGAGGATCGGCCGTCGCCCGAATCGGTCGACGAGCGGGCCGAAAAAGAGCTGCCCCACGCCATTGCCGATGAGATAGAGGCCGACAATCAATTGCCGGTCATTCGGATTGGCGAGGCTAAGGTCGTCGCCGATGAGGCCGAGCGCCGGCAGCATCATGTCGATGGCGAGCGCGTTCAACGCCATCGCCGCGGCGGCGATGACGGCGAGTTCGGCGAACCCGGGCGGCTCGGTGCGCTTCAGGGCGGTGATCATCGCGTAATGCTTTCGTGAGTCGCGAGGCCCGGCATTGGGCGCGCGAGGAGTGCGTTTAAGCACAAGCCAGCGGAGAACGCGACGGCGTCCGAGAACGTGATTCGCGCCGCGAAGCCCTGCGCAGGCAACGATGTGCATGGGCCTACCGATGAATTCGCTTTCGGCGCTGGTCGCGGGCAGGCTATGGACAGGCTTGGGTGCGCGCGCCGCCGCAACCTACAACCTCCGACAGAAAGTTGGCGGCGCTTCTAGTCGTTTTCGATTAGTCTTTATGCTGAGCGGACAACCAGACATTGTTTGCCGCATGAGCGGATGCTCGCTTTGGTCACAGCGCGTCATTAGATCCCGCGATTTAGGCGACCGAAATTCGGTTTGGATGCGCAAACCCCTTTTGTGATCGAAGGATCATGGTTAACGTGATCGGATTGCAAAATCGGAGAAGAGATCTATGGGGAAGAATATCCTTCTGAAATCACTGATTTCTGGTGCGCTCGCCATCGGGCTGGCGTCGACCGCTTCGGCTCAAGAGGTCGAGATGAGCGGTAACGGAAGAGCGGTCGCGTATTCGCCAGCTTTCGCGCCTGCGAACAAAATGACGTCGTCTCAGATGAGCAGTGCAAAATCGCGCATGCCCATGCTGACAAGCCTTAGTCAGCTTCCGGAAGCTAGTCCCTTGAGGGCGTCGGGATCTGGATTTTCCACTCAGGCCTTTGGCAGCGGCACCGACATGTTTGGCGGTATTCCGTTTACGTCGCGAATTGTCGCGCAACGCCCTAATTCCAATACCAATAGCGCCCCGGTGGACCAAGCGCCCTATCGCCAAACCGGCAAGCTCTTCATGAACTTTGATGGACTCTTCTTTGTCTGCTCGGCCTCTGTGATTCGGCCTGGCCTTGTTCTGACCGCAGCCCACTGCGTGCATGATTTTGGTCAGGGGGAAGCCGGCTTTGCAGACGAAGTGTTCTTCCAGCCTGCAAGGCACAACGATGACTTGCCGTACGGAGAGTGGACGGTACAGCGCATCATCATCCCAGGCGTGTACTTCAACGGCACGGACGAGTGCGTGGTGACCGGCATCGTATGTGAAAATGACGTCGCCATCCTGGTGATGGACGCGAATGAGGAAGGTGAAGAAGTTGGTGAAGTCGTCGGCAGATACGGCCTTTACCAGAATGACCGCGGGTATACGCCGCTCGGCGCCCCTGACGGTCAACTTGCGGCGCATCTGACGCAGGTCTCTTATCCTCAGGCTAGCTTCACAGGCGTCAGGATGATCCAGGCCGAATCGGTTGCGATCCAGGATGCTGAAACCGTCTTCGGACCAGGCGCCGACTTCAATCAGGTCGTCATGGGGTCCAACATGACGGGCGGCAGCAGCGGCGGTCCATGGATCCATAACTTCGGCAAGAACGATGGTTCCACCGGAACGCCTGCCGTGGATTCAAACCGCAACAGAGTGGCCGCCGTTACAAGCTGGGGCTTTATCGATGATTCAATCAAACTCCAGGGTGCGTCCCGGTTTGGCCACAACACGGCGTTTCCGCCAAATGGTCCGACCAATGTCAGAACGCTCATCAACTTTGGATGCAGCTTCGGTCCGTCCAAGTGTTAATCTGACGACGTCTTAAATGTCTTGACGAGGTTCAAGACATGCAACTCGAAGGAGAAAGGGCCGCTTTGCGGCCCTTTTTTTTCGATGATCATCTTCCGACATGACGTCCCGCGCCGCCCCATGCGGCAAACGAAACTCCGGTTCATGATCGACTGGAAGATGAACCGCTTGGCGCCTGGGCAAAGGTGGCCGGCGAAACAGTATTGCCGCTACTCCGCCGCCGCCCGTCGCTCCGACCCCAGATAATCCGCTGAGCGCATTTCGATGAGGCGGGAGGCGGTGCGTTCAAACTCGAACGCGCCGTCGCCTGACGCGTAAAGCGCTTCCGGCGGCGCGGCGGCGGAGCAGACGAGCTTGGTGCGCGTCTCGTAGAGCGTGTCGATCAGCGTCACGAAGCGCTTCGCTTCGTTGCGTTTCTCCGGGCCCATCTCGGGAATGCGGTCTATAAAGACGGTCGAGAAGGCGTCGGCGATCGCGAGATAGTCCGCGGCGCCGAGCGGCTTGGCGCAGAGGTCCTCGAAGTCGAAGCGCGCGGCGTCGCGCGCTGCGGCGGGAACGTGGAGCGTGCGGCCCTGAACTTCGATCATTTCTTCGGCCGCCGTCGCGCCGCAGATGAACCGGCTCCAGGCGGCGTCCATGGCGGCGTCGGCGTCCGGTCCTAAGGGCGCGTAATAGGTCGGCGCGCCTTCGAGCCGGGCGAGGCGATAGTCCTGCGCCGCATCCAGTTCGATGACATCGAGGCGCTCCTTGATGAGGTCGATCGTCGGCAGGAAGAGCTGGCGATTGAGGCCATCCTTGTACAAATCATCCGGCGCGCGGTTGGACGTCGCGACGACGACAGCCCCCGCATCGAGGAGCCCGCGCAGGAGCCGCCCGAGGATCATTGCGTCGGCGATGTCGGTGACGTGAAACTCATCGAAACAGAAGAGCCGCGCGGTCTCCGCGACGTCCGCCGCGACGAGGGGCATCGGGTCGTTTGGCGCCGCCTTGTCAAAAGCGGGATGGCGCTTCAGCTCACCCTCATCGGCCTTGCGATAAGCGCCGACCCGTTCGTGAACCTCCAGCATGAAGGCGTGGAAGTGCACGCGGCGTTTGCGCGCGACCGGCGCGTTGTTGAAGAGGATGTCCATCAGCAGCGACTTGCCGCGCCCGACGCCGCCCCAGAGGTAGACGCCCCTAGGTGGCGGCGCCTTTGCGCCGAACAATCGTCCGAGAAGCGAGGGCCGCTCTTGCTGGTCGCCAAGCGCTTCATGCAATTCCTGAAGCCGCGCGGCGGCCGCCCGTTGCTCCGGGTCAGGATCGAGCGCGCCGTCGGCGACAAGCGCGTCATAGCGATGAAGCGGTCCCGTCATGGCGTCCGCTATACGCTGAAGCTCTTAAAAAAGGCGACTCTCAAACCGCTGCGCAGGTAATCAGGCGGCGCTGCGTGTCGATGTGGCCTCACTTTCTTCTTCGCCCGCCCGCGCCTCGGTGGCGACGCCGAACATGAACGGCGCGGCGAGGGCCGCCCCCGCGGCGGCGGCGAGTTCCGCGATGATGAAGGCCGGAGCGTCGATCGGCCGGATGGCGGTGTAGGTGTCGGTGAGGGCGCGCGCGATCGTCACCGCCGGATTGGCGAAGCATGTGGACGAGGTGAACCAGATCGCTGCGAAGATGTAGAGCCCGACGGCGTAAGGGACCGCTTCTTTCCGGCCCGCGATGCAGCCGAAGATTGTTGCGAGCAGCCCGAAGGTGGCGATGAGTTCGCCGAGGAGCTGGCCGCCGCCGTCGCGCGCCGTCGTCCCGACTTGCAGGACGGGTTCGCCGAACATGGCGTGCGAGGCGAAGACGCCGATGATCGCGCCGACAATCTGCGCCGCGACATAAAGGCTCGCGTCCCGCGCGCCGATCTCTTTGCGCATGAAAAAGGCGAGGGTGACCGCCGGGTTAAAATGCGCGCCGGAGACCGGCGCGAAGATCAGGATCAGGACGATTAGCGTCGCGCCGACGACGGCGGCGTTCGCGAACAGCGCATCGGCCCCGTTAGGGCCGGCGAGACCCTCCGCCATGATCCCTGAGCCGACAATTGCGATCAAGAGGAAAGCGGTCCCGACCGCCTCGGCCAAAAGGCGTTGCGCCAACGTCCGCTCCATCAGCTTTGCTCGGAGAGAAACGCGTCGATCCGGGTTCGAATGTCCGCGAAAACCCCTTCGAATGCGGCGCGTTTCTCCGCGTCAGTCCCCTCCGCCGCGGCGGGGTCCGGAAACGACCAGTGCAGCTTCACTGGCTCTTCGCCATTCCGTTTCGGCCAGACAGGGCAGGCCTCGCCCGCGGCGTTGTCGCAGACGGTAATGACCGCGTCCATGATAGGCGCCTCCGGTGTGGCGAACTCATCCCAGCTTTTCGAGCGCGGCGCGCCCGCGTCGATCCCATGGGCGGCGAGCGTCTCGATGGCGAAGGGGTTCGGCGTTCCGGTGGGCGTTGAACCGGCGGAAAAGGCCCGCCAGGCCCCTGCGCCGGCGTGGTTCATATACGCCTCCGCCATGATCGATCGCGCGGAGTTGCCCGTGCAGAGGAAGAGGATGTTCCGTGGCATAAAGCCCTGACCTTAACCGCAGCAATGGGAGGATGCCGCCGCCTCAAGCTCTTCGCGACGGTCGACGCCGTAGGTGTCGCTGTCGCCATAGGTCCGGAAAAGCTCCCAGACCTCGCCGTCCGGTCCGCGGCTCCAGTATTTGTCGCTGTTGGCGTAGCAGCAGGTCGTCCCGGTTTCCGGCAGCGCGCCCATGTTCGCCGCGGTCAGCCGCTCCGCATACGCCTCAAGATCGTCCGGATTGTCAATAGAGACGCCCACATGGTCGATGCCCGACGCGCCGTCGTGCGTCGACACCGAAACATGCGCATAAGGATCGTCAAGCAGCCATCGGGCGTAGTCGTCCCGGCGTTTCTCAGGCGCGGCGCCAAAGAGCGCCGTGTAGTAGGCGACGGATTTGTCGAGATCTTGGGTGCGGATGTGCACATGAAGGCGTTTCATTTGGCTGTCTCCTTTTTTTCTTGGTTTCCGTTTACGTGTTCGTTCGCCTCATCGAGGTAAGGACTGCAGAAGACCGGATCGCTCTTGCAGCAGTCACGCATCAGAAAGTCGATAAGGCCCCGCACGCCGTTAAAGTCTGCGGCGTAGATCACCTGCCGGCCGTCCTTGCGCGACTGGATGAGGCCTGCGCGCGACAGCTCTTTCAGGTGAAACGACATGGTCGGCGCGCTCGCGCCGCAGGCGGCCGCCACATCGCCAGCGGAAAGGCCGGTTGGCCCCGCTTCGATCAGGCGGCGAAAAGCCTCAAGTCGCGTCTCCTGCGCGAGGGCGGCGAAGGCTGTTATCGCGGCATACGCTTTCATACTTATATAATTATTGAATTGACGGGCGACGTCAAGGGCCGCGCTCGACATTTCCGCGTCAGTGGCCATGTTGGCTGTGCGCAAAGGAGCGGACATGGCGGCCCTGACTGAAGACGGACGCGGCGCGGAAAGCTTTGAGACGGCTTTCGCTATGGAGATTTCGCCGGCGCCGGAGGATTTCGATGAACTTGGGCATGTGAACAACGCGGTGTATCTGCGTTGGGCGCAGGAGGTGGCGGTTCGTCATTGGGCGGCGACGGCGCCGGCGGCGATGCGCGCTGAAAAGATCTTCGTGATCTTGCGGCACGAGATTGATTATCGCGATCCCGTCCTGCCGGGCGAACGTGTTGTCGGGCGCACCTGGCTCGGCGCGGCGAAGGGCCCTCGCTTTGAGCGCTATGTTGATTTGCGAAAGCCGGACGCGCTGAAACCCTCCGCATCCGTTAAATCCGTATGGTGCATGATTGATATGGCGACGCGGCGCCCTCTTCGAATCGGTCAGGATGTGCTCGACGCGTTTGGCGTCAGCGGGGCGCCGTCAGGTTTTCCAAGCGCGGCGGCGGGCGGTTCGAGATGACGCAACCGCCGATGCTTTCATCCGAACGCATTCTTCTTCGCGCCCTCGGGCCATCCGATATTGAGGCGTACAAAGAATTTTACGCCGACGGGGAGGCGTCGGCCTTTTATGGCGGGCCGCTTTCCGCCGGCGACGCGTGGCGCCGGCTTGCGGCGGACATCGGCCATTGGACGCTGCGCGGATATGGGCACTGGGCGGTCGTGACGCGAGATGACGGGCGAACAATTGGCGTGTGCGGATTGTATCTGCCGGAAGGGTGGGGCCGGCCGGAACTCACCTGGTGGATCCTGCCGCGCGCGCGGCGAAAAGGGTACGCGGAGGAAGCTTCAAGGCTGGCGATCAGATTCGGCTATGACGTCCTCAACTGGCGTCAGGTGGAGACCTATATGAACGACGACAACGAAGCCGCGCAGCGGCTCGTCATGAAGCTTGGCGGCCGGATCATTGCGCGCGAGATGTTTCCCGACGGTCTTGAGCGAAGCGTCTACGCGCTGCCGCGCGCCCTCGACGGCGCGTCCCAATGACCGGGCGGCGGGAGATGCCTCCAAACCACTCATTTACTGATACGCATTTGCAGAAATTATCCAGCTGCATTTTGGCGTTGGTTGAAGCCGCCCTGCAACGCCCTGTTTTTGTTGGTGTTTGCTGGTCAATCCGTCATCCACAGGGGACGGTCCAGTTGTCTTCTTAACTTGACACCATAAGCCGCTCGCCACACGCTGGGCGACGAAATGGCGCGGATCTATTGCAACTGTCATCGCCCAAGCGGCGCCGTCAAATCGCCTTCGAGACGATTGACGAAAATGACGCGCAAGGAGCGCGAACCAGAGTTTGGGCGTTCGCGTGACCGCAGCGAAAGCTTGCGACGAGCTAGTGCGGACCGTTCACTCAGGCGTTCGCGCTATCCAGTTAAGTATTTGATTTCGAGTATTATTTCAGGCGATGGCGCGCCAGTTCGGGCGTGCTGAAACGGGCCGCGGAATTGGCGCGGCTGGAGGGCGATAAATCATGTCCGTGACGATTGAGCATGAGCGGCCAGCCGCGGCTTCATGGATCAAGCCGAAAGAGGATGGACTCGTTAGCCTATTGTATACGAGCCGGTCGACGATCGAGTTCACTCGCCGCGACCTCAAAACCCTTGTAGCGCGGGCGAGACGCAGCAACCTCGAAAATGGCGTCACGGGATCCGTCCTCTATGAGCATGGCCGCTTCGTTCAATGGCTAGAGGGGCCGGCGCCGGAGGTGCAGGGCCTTTTCGACCGGATTGGCGAAGACAGTCGCCATACCGATATCGAAGTGGTGTCGTATCGTCCGACGTTTTCGAGGGTCTTCGGAGACTGGGGCATGCAACTCTTGAGCGGCCCCGTCGAAACAGCGCCGCTGATGGGCCGCGGGATGCTGCGGTTCGTCGAATCTGGTCGCCGTCCTGGCGCCCGGCGCGCTGCGCGCGGACTGATCACCGGCCTCTATGGTGATTTTGATGACATGCTCGCCGCATCGCACTCGGCGCTTCCGATGCAGATTAGCGCGTGCGAAGACGTCTTCGAGGCGTTCGGAGAGTTGTGGGCTGAGGATGCCTGCGCCGACGCGGAAATCTCGATCGGATTATGCGCGCTCCTGAAGGCCTTTCGGCGTTTCCGCGAGCGCGCGCCGCGCCCGTTGATCCAGCCGGGCGGTGATCGGCTCCTTGTCGCGGCGATGCCGGGGGAACAGCATTTCGTCGGCGCGGCGGTCGCGGCGGAAAGCCTGATCGGGGCGGGCCGGCGGGTGAACTATGCGCTGCCGGAGTCGAGCGACGATATCTGCCGCATGCTTGACGAAGGGGAGTTCAGCGGGCTTGCGCTGGCCTCAAGCCCGATTTTTTCGCGCAGCTATCGAATGCGCGCGATCGAAGAAGTTCTGGAGGCGGCGCGCCGGCATGCGCCTGGAGAATTCCAGATCGTCCTTTATGGCCGTATGGCGCCTGAGATGTCGCACCTCATCGGCGATGGCGCGTGCGACGCCGGTTGCTGCTGCGCAAATGACCTGGACGGCCTGTTCAGCGAGGCGCGCGATCGCGCCGTCTTGATGTAGCGTTGAGGCGTCGCCCGGCGGCGAACCGAACCCTCTTTCGCAGAGCCGCCGTTTAGCCGGCGCTGCGTTTAGCCAGAGCTACGCGGCCGGCTGATCATCATCTTACGGATTTCCGCGATCGCTTTCGCCGGGTTCAGGCCTTTCGGGCAAACCTGCGCGCAGTTCATGATTGTGTGGCAGCGGTAAAGCTTGAATTTGTCATCAAGCGCATCCAGCCGCCGATCGCGTTCCTCGTCGCGGCTGTCCGCGATCCACCGATACGCCTGCAGGAGCGCGGCGGGCCCGAGATACTCCTCGCCATTTTCCTTGTCGCCATTCCACCAATAGGAGGGGCAGGACGTAGAGCAGCACGCGCATAAAATGCACTCGTACAGACCGTCGAGCTTCTCGCGTTCCTCCTTGGACTGAGGAATCTCCGTCGCGTCGTCTGCGACGGACGATTGCAGGAACGGCTCGATCGAGGCGTGCTGTTCATAGAACTTCGTTAGATCGGTGACGAGATCCTTCACCACGGGCTGATGCGGCAGTGGGTAGATGGCGATGTCGCCTGATCCGACTTCGTCCATGCCCTTCGTGCAGGCGAGGGTGTTCGATCCATTGATGTTCATCGCGCATGAGCCGCACACTCCCTCCCGGCAGGAGCGCCGAAAGGCGAGCGTCGGATCCGTCTCGTTCTTGATCTTGATCAGGGCGTCCAGAACCATCGAGACGTCCGAAACGTCCACGTCATATGTGTCGACCCGAGGGTTTTCGCGTGTGTCCGGGTCATACCGATAGACGTTGAACCGGCGGATTTCACCGGTCGCGCCGGCCACGGCCGCAAAGGTCTTGCCGTCCTTGCGGACCTTGGAGTTCGCCGGAAGAGTTAACTGAACCATCTCATCGCTTTCGTTTCCGCCACGCGCATAACGCGAGCGCCGAGCCGACTGGCGGATTGCGCCTTTCGCTCGGTATAGCCTGATCTTTTCGAAAGTGGAGCCGAAATCATTGCCGCCGGATCGCGACTGGCGCGACGGCTTCAAGGAGCATGGAAGATCGACAACGCTTCCGCAAAGAAAGACTTATCGCCGACACACTCTTGAAGACAAAGCGGTAAGGCGCCGCGGCAAAGGCGGCGCGCCGAGCGTCGCCTATTCGAATTCCGGCTGGTCCGGTTTCCGGTAATAGGCGTCGGGGTAGAGGAAGCAGCTAAGGAACAGGAACGCCGCGATGATCAGCACTACGATGCCGGCGAATTGATCGACCGTTTCGCCGACCCAGTTGCCGACGCCGCAGGCGATGGCGATCAGGAGGTAGGGCAAAATCGGCGGTTCTTCGCGGATATACCGGATGATGAAGATCGCCAATGATACGACGATCAGGCACATCGCGAAAACATCGAATACCGTGCTCATGGGCTATCTCCCGCTGTCAAAAGGAGGATGCACCAAAAAATTGAAGCGGCTGTTAATCGACGCGTTCAACTTCGCGCCTTAACGCACGTTCATGGTTAGTCGAAACGGCTTCGAGGCGCGCGGATGCGATCGTATGGCCTCTTGCGGATGCGGGGGTTCGACCGAGGGGTCACACGCCGGGTTTGAGTTTTTTCAGCGGCGCGAAGTCGGGTGCGCGGCCCTCGCTCTTTGCGACGTATGATTCGCGAATGTCTTCCGGCCGCAGCATGCCGGCGTTCCAGACGCCGATATAGTCGAGGGCGTCGGCCGTCGAGTGGTCGCGGGCGTAGGTGATCATGCGTTTGCAGCCCGTCACGGCGAGGGGTGAGTGCGCGGCGATCTTTCGGGCGATGTCCATCACCCCGTCGAGCAGCGCCTCGGCGTCCGGATAGATCTCGTTGACGAGGCCGATCTCTTTCGCCTTGGCGGCCGGCAAGCGCTCGGCGGTGTAGCTCATCTGCCGCGCCCAGCCCTCGGGGATGACCTTGGCGAGCCGGGGAAACGTGCCGACGTCGGCGGTCATGCCGATCGCCGTCTCCTGGATGCAGAAGAACGCGTCCTCGGTGGCGTAGCGGCAGTCCGCGGCGGTGACCATGTCCACAGCGCCGCCAACGACGCCCCCTTGCGCGGCGATGAGGACCGGCTGGCGCGCGCGTTCAAGGCTGGTGAACGTCTCCTGCAGGCCATGCACCTTGTGGCGGAAGGCCTCGGCGGAAATCTGCGGGTTCGTCTCGTCGGCGTCGAGCGCGCCCTGCATGAAGACCGAAATGTCCATGCCGGAGCAGAAGTGCTTGCCCTCCGCCGAAATGACGATGACGCGGGCGTCGGCGTCCGCGGAGATCTTGTCGATCGCTTCAGGGAACTCGGTCCAGAATTCCGGGATCATGGAGTTCGCCTTCTCCGGCCGGTTGAGGCGCAGGTGCGCGATATGGTCGGCGATCTCCAGCGTGAAGCAGGCGAAATTGGTCATCTTTTCAGGCTCCTTCGTTCGCCGGTTTTATGCCCGATCAGGGCGCAGCGCGCACGCGCGACGCACATGTTCATCGAACGCATCAACCCCAGGCGTCATGCCGGGTTGAGGGCGATTTTTGAAAATCTCATCGAACGCCGCTTGGGCGGCCTTATCCTCCTCTCCGTGAACGTCGGCGATCCGGCCGGCGGCGGACAGCATTTTGAGCAAGTGCGCTCGGGCCGAGCGGCGCGCGACGAGCGATGTAAAGAGTAAAGCAGGGAGCCAAGCTATGGCGCGCGAGGGATTGTTCAGGGGACGGACGCTTGAAGAGGCGATTGCCAAGGCGGTGGGGCGGCGTCATGAGCTCGAGCGCGATCCAAGCGCGGGCGTCACAACTTGCGGGTCAAGAAAATTCAAAAAGCCAATCCGAGGAGGCAAACAAATCCACTTAGGTAGGTTGCTGAGTGGCAAGAACGCATTATTTGTCGGTGAAGGGAATTTCAGTTTTACACTCGCGCTCGCGAGAATGGAGAATGTTGACGCTAGGCGTTTCGTCGCCTCCACAGACGCTTCAAATGTTTCGCTGAGCCCACTTGGACGTCGCAATGTATCCGACTTAGTGGCTAGGGGCATTCGCGTCAGATTTCGAGTTGACGCAACAAGACTCCTCAGATCATTCGGCGACGGGAGATTCGATCTCGTTGTATTCCAATTTCCGCATAGCGGGTTGAGGCCAGTCGCAAATAGAAGAAACCCCAACCATACGTTGATCCGGTCTTTTTTGAGTAGTGCTTCAAATGTTATAAAACCCGATGGCCGCGTTGCCGTCACCACGATTGAAAGCCCTCACTACATCGGTGGGTTTGATTTTGTCGAAGCGGCGCGGCGTGCAAAAACGATGTGTATCAACCAATTTAGATTTGATCCTCGACTCTACCCTGGCTACGTCCATGAGGTGACAACAAATGTCAATCAGCGGGTTGACCTATTGAATTGCGGTTTCCCTCTCGTAACGCGCGTTTTCGCGAAGAATCGCTTCGATCATCAATCCGGACGTTCCATTCAATGACTATAGAAGGCCTGCGGCTGATCGAGGACTTTGTTTCGCCATCGGTAGAGAGCGCGCTCTTGCGTGAAACCAACGCGGGCGAGTGGGATGCCGCCCTGAAGCGGCGTGTGCGGCATTTCGGTTGGCGTTATGACTACTCAAAGCGCGGCGTCGGCGAGGGTGCATTCCTGGGGCCTTTCCCGCCATGGCTTAAAGACCTCGTGATCCGCGTCGGCGTCATTGCTGGCGCCGAGTTCGATCAGGCGATCGTCAATGAATATCTTCCGGGGCAGGGGATTGCGCCGCATGTCGATTCCCCGGCCTTCTGTGATGTCGTCGCCTCGTTGAGCCTTGGGTCGGCGACTGTGATGGCGTTTGATGATTCGGAGACCGAGCGCCGGACGGAGCTGTCGCTGCCGCCAAGAAGTCTGCTTGTCTTAACCGGACAAGCGCGATGGCGCTGGCGCCATGGAATTGCGCCCCGCAAAAGCGATGTTGTTGAAGGGCGCCGGGTGAGCCGGGGACGGCGCGTATCGATTACGTTCCGAACCGTGATGAAGGATCGGCGATGAGGCGCGAAGCGCCGGGGGCGAGTCGCTTAGTACACCCGCGCTTTCGGCTCGATATAGGAGATTTCGTCCGTCAACGTATAATCATGCACCGGCCGGTAGTCTAGCGAGGCCTTGCCGTTCTGGAACCAGGAAATCGTGTGCTTCATCCAGTTCTCATCGTCCCGGTCCGGACAGTCCTCGCGGGCGTGAGCGCCGCGGCTTTCCTTGCGGTTGGCGGCGGACTCCATGGTCACCACCGCCTGCTCGATGAGGTTGTCGAACTCCAGCGTTTCGACGAGGTCGGTGTTCCAGATCATGGACCGGTCGGCGACGGAGATGTCGGGCAGGCCCGAATAGACGTCGGCGATGAGGCTCTGGCCTTCCTCCAGGACCTCGCCGGTGCGGAAGACAGCGCAATTGTTCTGCATCACCTTCTGCATTTTGAGGCGCAGCTCGGCCGTCGGGGCGCCGCCTTGCGCGTAGCGGAACTTGTCGAGGCGGGCGAGGGCTTCGGTTCCGGCGTCTTTGGCGAGCGTCGGGATCGGCGCGTCCTTGTCGACGACGTCACCGCACCTGAGGCCCGCCGCGCGCCCGAAGACGACGAGGTCGATCAGCGAATTGGACCCGAGCCGGTTCGCGCCATGAACGGAGACGCACGCCGCCTCGCCGATGGCCATGAGACCCGGCACGATGGCGTTGGCGTCCTCGCCCTTCTTGGTGACGACCTCGCCGTGATAATTCGTCGGTATGCCGCCCATATTATAGTGGACGGTGGGGAGGACCGGGATCGGCTCTTTCGTCACGTCGACGCCGGCGAAGATTTTCGCGCTCTCCGAAATGCCGGGCAGGCGCTCGGCGAGGATCGCCGGGTCCAGGTGATTGAGGTTCAGATGAATGTGGTCGCCATCGGCGCCGACGCCGCGGCCCTTGCGGATCTCCATGGTCATCGATCGCGAGACGACGTCGCGCGAGGCGAGGTCTTTTGCGGAGGGCGCATAGCGCTCCATGAAGCGTTCGCCCTCGGAGTTCGTGAGGTACCCGCCTTCGCCGCGCGCGCCTTCGGTGATGAGGACGCCGGCGCCGTAAATGCCTGTCGGGTGGAACTGCACGAACTCCATGTCCTGAAGCGGCAGGCCGGCGCGCAGCACCATTGCGTTGCCGTCGCCGGTGCAGGTGTGCGCGGATGTGCAGGAGAAATAGACCCGGCCATAGCCCCCCGTGGCGAGGATCACCATCTTCGCCGCGAAACGGTGGATCGTGCCGTCGTCTAGCTTCCAGGCCATCAGGCCCTGACATTGTCCGTCCTCGGACATGATGAGGTCGAGGGCGAAGTACTCGATGAAGAATTTCGCGTTCTGCTTCACCGACTGGCCGTAAAGCGTGTGCAGGATGGCGTGGCCCGTCCGGTCGGCGGCGGCGCAGGTGCGTTGAACCTGTCCTTCGCCATAGTTCTTCGTCATGCCGCCGAACGCGCGCTGATAGATCTTGCCGTCTTCGGTGCGCGAGAACGGCACGCCCCAGTGCTCCAGTTCGTAGACGGCGGCCGGCGCGTTCTTGCAGAGATACTCGATTGCGTCCTGATCGCCGAGCCAGTCGGAGCCCTTGACCGTGTCGTACATGTGCCAGCGCCAGTCGTCCTCGCTCATATTGCCGAGGGCCGCCGAAATGCCGCCTTGCGCCGCGACCGTATGTGAGCGCGTCGGGAAGACCTTCGTGACGCAGGCGGTCTTCAGGCCCGCTTGCGCCGCGCCGAGGGTCGCGCGGAGCCCCGAGCCGCCGGCGCCGACGACGACGACGTCATATTGATGGTCGATGATTTCGTAGCTGTCGGTCATGATGGACGGCTTTCAGTGCTATGATGATCGTTGAGCGGACAAAAAAGCGGCTGACGTCAAATCTGGAAAAGCGAGATCCAGGTGATGAGCGCGATCAGAGCGGCTGCGACGATCGCAATTGTGTCGAGCGTTTTCGCCATCCCGCCGTAGAAATAGTCCTGGATGATTTCGTGCAGGCCGATGCGGCCATGAAAGACGCCGACGGTGACGAAGAGGCCGAAGAGGAGCTTGTTGTGAAGCTGCCCCAGCCAGGCGCGCGCGCCCTCAATGTCTTCGCCGGCATGCGCGGCGAGGCTCCATAGAAACCAAAGTGCGATCGGTATCAGGACGAATGCGCTCGCCCGCTGGGCGGCGAAGGTGGAGGTTGGTCGTTCGGACATGCGGCCCCCTGCTCAGCTCGCGCGCGCGGCGAGCGCCGCGCCGGCAATGAAAAGTGTCACAACGATCGAGCCAACATACACTGCGATCGCGGCCTTCGTCGCGGTTTCCGGCTCCAGACCGCGACCGGTGTCCGTATACAGATACCTGAGCCCGCCGAGCCCGTGAAAGACAAGCGACCAGATATAGCCGAGAATGATGAGTTGGCCGATGGGTGAGGCGAGGAACCCGGCGACTGGCGCGAACCAGGCCTCCCCGCGGGCCGCGGCGAACGCCCAGATAGCAAGGAGCGCCGTTCCGGTGAAATTCGCAACCCCCGTCGCCCGCTGGGTGATCGATGCGGCCATGGTCGGCGTGAACCGCCAGATCTGAAGGTGCGGGGAAAGCGGCGGCGAATGGGGCGGGGCGGCTGTCGGCCTTGCGGCGCCGGCTGGCGTGTCGACCATCGGGAATTCCTTATCGTTGGACGCCGCCGAACCTAGATTGCGTCGGCGCCAAGTCAACGCGGCGAAAAGCCTGAACCGCCGCCGTCACTCGGCGATTGGAGCGGTCCCGGCCTTTCAGGTCACTCGTGCGATTGTCGTCCCGTGGGCCCTTGCACCTCGGCCAGCGCGCGGTCGATTTCCTCCAGCACGTATTTCTCCTGCGCGACGAGATTCTGGTACTTAAGCGTCATGCGCTTTAGCGCCGGGACTGTTTCGGCGGGCGTGAATGAAGCTTGCTCGTCGATCTGATCGATTATGGCGCGCCAGCTCGCGTTCGGGCCTGACAGGGTCAGTTCGTAAAGGCTGGCGATCCGGGTGAGGGTCGAAAAGTCGGCTGCGGCGAGCGCGTCCTGCTCAAGCGCCGTCCGCCACGCTTCGTCCTGAAGAATGAGATCGCCGACGCCTTCGGTCGCTATGTCGCCGAACAAGGCCTCCACAAGGATCGTTTGCACGCCTTCTTCGTTGGCGAGGGTGGAATAGTCGAAGTCGGCGAGCTCGGCGGCGACCCGCTGATGATACGGAAGGATGCGCTTGATCCGGGACCGGTTGAGTTCGATCTCCGCGACAATCCGGTCAAGCGACCGCGCCGCCTCCGCCGCGGCGGCCCTGCCTTCCCGCCACTCATTGACGATGAAGCCGAGAACGACGCCGATGACGATCAACCCGCTTTCGAAGACGGCGCGTCCGACCCACCCCTTTTCCATCTCTTCCTTTCACTCCCCCGACTGACGCGGAACCCGTGGTCCCTATAGGTCGAATTGGCAAGGAGCGCGCAATCTCCGGCGCGCCGCGCTAGCCGAAGTTCGGCGCGCGCTTTTGCATGAAGGCGGCCGCAGATTCCGCGAACTCAGGCGAGGCGAGCTGTTCGGCGAAAAGCGCGTTCTCCTCCGCCATGCGCGCCGCGATGGCGGCGCGGTCGCCGCGGATGAGCGCTCGGGAACGCTTCACCGCGTTGGGCGCAAGCGATGCGACCGATCGGGCGACCGCCATGGTCTCCGCCATCAGCGCGTCCGGCGCCAGGACCCGGGAAACGAGCCCGCAGCGGAGCGCTTCTTCGGCGTTGAGGGTTCTGCCGGCGATCAGAATGTCGTTCGCCATGGCGTGTCCGACGCGCTCTGGAAGCAGCATTGATGACGCCGCTTCCGGGACAAGGCCAAGGGCTGCAAAGGGCGCTTTGAACGTCGCGGTCTTCGACGCAAAGGCGAAATCGGCATGCAGAAGCATCGTCAGGCCGACGCCGACAGCCGCGCCGTTAACGGCGCAAAAGAGCGGCGTCTCGGCGTCTCGAATGGCGGCGAGAAACCGCATCACCGGCGGCTCGCCGTGCGGATAGGGCTGCATGAAATCCGCGATGTCGTTGCCGGATGTGAACGCTTCGCCGGCTCCCGTGATCACGACGGCGCGCACATCCTCGCGCGCGTCCGCGTCTGCAAGGGCGTCTGCAACGGCGGCGTATGCGTCATGGGAGAGGGCGTTGCGCCGTTCCGGACGATTGAACGTGATCGTGATCGCGCGATCGTCAGCGGCAATCAAAACATGGTCGCTCATCTCGGCGGTCCTTTCCGAGGCGTCTGCGCCTCTTTAAAGCCTCTTCTCTAGGCGGATTGTTTCGTATTCGACGCGGCGCCTTTTTCGATCAGCGCGCCGGCGTCGTCTGCAAGAAAACTCAGAAACCGCGCAATGACGGCCTGCTCTTGATGCGTGAATTCGGCGAGGAGGTCAGCGTTGATCGCCTTGGTGAGCGTTGCGGTTTCGCGGACCCGCCGCGCGCCCTCGGGCGTCAGGTTTATCCGAATGACGCGGCCGTCGGCGTCATCCGACGCGCGGCGGACCAGCCCCCGCGCCGCCATGCGATCAACGAGCCCGGTAAGGCTCGACTTGCCCATATTGAGAGCGTCGGCAATAGCGCTGATGGGCGACCCGTCTTCCTCCGCAAGATGGAACAGGATCGCTTGTTGCGCTGACGTCAGCCCGAATTCCGCCTTCAAACGCCGATCCGCCGCGCGAAAGACGCCCGCATGGGCGCGCTGAAGCTGATGAAAGACGCGAAGGGGCATAAGCACTTAGTTCGCATATGAACAAGATATTTCATACTCGTAGTAAATTGCCGCGTCAATCCGCGCAACGACGCGCAAGCATGGCCGCACGCCCATTGAGCAGGGCTCGAAAGCCGGGCATTGTTCCTCAAGTCGTATCGGGGTGGGGCATGTCGAATCGGACGAAGCGGGTTTTGTCGACCATCGCAGGCGGCGTGGCGATCGCCATCGTGGCGGGAGGCGCGCCTGCGCGCGCTGAAGTCACGGACGCGATGACGGGCGATGAGATCATCGCCGCCCTTGAGGCGGCCGGCCTCGCGGCGAGCCTGTTGGAGGACGTCGATAGCGGCGCGCCAGTCGCGCGAGTCATTGCGGGCGACATATTGTACTTCGTTCGCGCGATGGATTGCGCCGGCGGGGCGTGCTCGACCCTGCTTTTCTTCGCGAACTTCAATCTTGGACGCGATGCGACGACTGATGATTTCGGCGCGGTCAACGCCTTCAATGAGCGCCAGGTGTTCGGCCGAGCCTATGTGGTCGACGGCAAGAATGAAGTTGGCGTCGACTACGTTATCGACCTCGACGGCGGGGTGACGCGCGCGCATGTCGCCGACAGCATCGGCAAATGGGCGGACGTTGTCGCTTCATTCCGAAATCATTTCCGGGCGAGCCGAACAGGGTCCTGAGCGTCGGTCTGCGTCAGGCGGTCCGGGCGAGGCCTGCGCCTTCGGCGAGCGCTTTCAGCTTCGGCGGAAGGTCCGCCTCCAGCTCTTTCAGGTAGCCGAGAAGCGCGTGTTCCGCATCGTCAACGACGGCGTTGCGGCCGATGCGGTCGGCGAGCCAATCCGCTTCGCGGGCCGATACCTCCTCGGCAATGGCGATGGCGATCTCGTCGTCGTCCTTGCGCCGACCGGAGCGTTTCTTAAGTCCGTAGGCCTCAAGGATGGCGCGGAGCCCGCCTGAAAACATCGACGACATGAACCCGCCGACATTCACCGTATGGTCGTTCGCCCACTCGTGCAGCCGGAGCGCTTCTTCGCGCGGCAATGGTTTGTATCCAACATACTGCATCAGGTGCGCGGCGATTGCCTTGACGAAAAGCTCGTTCCATTCGCTGGCGTTCTCCGACGCGGCGGTCGCGTCATGAATGTCGAAGAGAAGCTCCGCTTCGTCGCGGGTGATCGCGATCGCGCCCGCTCCGCCAGCGGCATACAGATACCGGCGCAGGAGGTGCGCTTCGCGGCAGGTGACGCTTGGAGCGTCCTTGGCGAGGATTTCGCGTTTGATCTGTTCACCGACGAATTCCGCCATGTCGTTGGGGGTCGCGACCGCTTTCTCCATGAGTCGGACGAGCATGCACAGCTCAAGTTCTGACGGCGCGGCGTCGTCGCGTACGACAAGTGCCTTCAACGCGGCAAAGTCGCCATTCGTAATGTAGCCCGCCGGTTCTTCTTCATTGAGGAAAAAGTCGGCGCAGATCTCGCCGAAGAAGTCTCGCCATTCCTGGTCGCCATCGCCTGCGCGTTCGGCGAGCGCGAAGACGCTGGCGAGTTCGCGTCTGTCGACGACGCCGTCCGGATAGATTTCCTGGCGCAGGAAAAGTACGTCCTCTGCGCAGACATATCCGTCCGCGCCGACGCGCGTCAGGCGCTGGTCAATTTCGGCGTTTGCGTTGGTTGCGCCGCCCATGGCCCATCTCCCCGAAAACCTGCAAGAAGGCTGTCGCGCATGAGCCTGCCGGGAAGGCGTTAAGAACGGGTAAGGATTTTTTGCGGGAAGCCGCCAAGCGGCGTCTTCATGGCGAGGCGACGGAATCAGCGCGTCTTGTAGGCGACGCCTTCCTTCATCACGAAGTCAACGTCCAGGAGTTCGCTGATGTCGCTCAAAGGATCGCCATAAACGGCAACGAGGTCGCCATACTTGCCGGGTTCAACCGTGCCGAGAACGTCCGACTTGTCCATGTTGTCGGCGATTTTGACGGTGGCCGCGGCAATGGCCTCCATGGGCGTGAGGCCCGCTTCAACCAGCAGCACGAATTCACGCGCGTTTTCGCCATGCTTCGAAACGCCGGTGTCGGTGCCGAACGCGATCGGCACGCCGGCGGCGTGCGCGCGCCTGACCATATCGATAATCTGTGGGCCAACCCTCTTGGCTTTCTCCTGGATAGGTTTTGGAAAGAACGAGTTCGGATTGTCTGCGATTTCCGCGACGGTCACGCCGGCCAGAATTGTCGGCACAAGATAGGCGCCTTTCTCTTTGAATAGCGCGAATGACTCATCATTTGCGAAAGTGCCGTGTTCAATCGAATCGACGCCGGCGCGCAGGGCGGCGTTGATGCCGCTTGCGCCGTGCGCATGCGCCGTCACTTTGCGCCCGAGGCTGTGGGCCGTCTCCATGATCGCCCCTAGCTCATCCTCGAAGAACTGCTGGCCAGTGCCGGCGGCCGTTTCGGACAGAACGCCGCCCGTGGCGACGAGTTTTATGTGGTCCGCGGTCCGTCGAACCTGTCTTCGCACCGCCTTGCGGCAGGCGTCGGCGCCGTCGCAAACGCCGCTGGAGTGCAGGGCGTGCATGACGTCTGCGCGATACCCGTGGCGCTGCCCGTGCCCGCCTGTTGGCGAAATGGTGCTGCCGGACGCAAAGATCCGGGGGCCGACGACATCTCCGCGCGCAACGCCGTCTCTCAGCGCGAAAATCGCGTCGCCGCCGGCGGCGCCGACGTCGCGCACCGTTGTGAAGCCCGCCATCAGGGTCTTTTTCGCATGGCCTGCGGCGACCATTGCGACATCGGGATCGGAGCGCTCCACATGGGCGAGCTTCTGTTTCGGGCCGAGTTCGCCCGTAAGGTGCACATGCCCGTCAATCAGGCCCGGCATGACGAACATGTCGGAGAGGTCGTAAACCGTAACGTCATCTTCGGCGCCTGCGCCCGCTTCCGCGACGGTGAGCTGTCCGGCGGCGACGCGGTCGAAGAGGCCATTCCGTATAATGATTGTTTGATTTTCGAGCGGCTGCTCGCCGGGTTGCGCGAGCAGCGTTCCGGCATAGACGATCGTCAGATCGTCAGCGAGCGCGGAGGCCGAAAGGGTCATTGCCGCGCACACCCCAGCCCACAGGTTCTTCGTCAAGTGGCGCTTCGAGACCCGGCCGTCGGCTTTCCCCATTTGCGTTATCGCCTCCCGTGTTAACCGTCCTCCGCAGCCGGAGCGAAAGGAGATGCGTACAGTCTAAGCCCGATAAGGTCGATTGCGATAGAGCGTCCTGCGAGAATGTCGTTCCCCAATATGGCGAAAGAGTTTTCGGCGAAACCGAGATCTTTGAAGATCTGCGCTTCGGTGAAGTACATTTGTCCGTCGAACCAGTTGACGCCCGCGGATCGCAAGTTCGTGTACCGCAGGTTGTAAACCTCCACGCTTCTGTCCAGGACGTCGTTGAAGCGCGTCGCCTGGGCGCCAAGATCGACGCGTCTCGGCGCGACGACGATCCGCTCCAATAGAGCGAAATTGCCAAGTGAAATCTCTGAGCCCGTGTCGAGCAGCATTTCGAACCGGTGGCCGCCGATTTCGCCCGGCAGCAGATAGAGGGGCGACCCTGAAAGGCCGAAGTTTGACGCCCTAAGCGGCGCGCCCGCCCAGCCCATGGCTGTGAAATCCGGCGCCGCGCTGCGTCGATACAGCGAAAGTTCGCTCGTACGTGGATCAATCCGGATGATGTAGGCGCCAAGGACGTCGAGGCCGAGTACGCCTTGCGGCGTTCTTTCCTGGTCGTCCCAGTCGGCGAAGACGACGACGTTCAGGTCGGGCCGCGCGACGCCGCCCATTTGCAGGCGTTCGAGGACCGTCGTTGGCCGCTGCTGAACCCCTGCGAGACTAAAGACCCGACGCCGAATCTGGTCTTCGACGGCGAGATCCAACCGATCGACGAGATTGTCGAAGACGGCGCTTTGCGTCGCCGCCGTGTCGACAATGAAGTCGAACGGACCCTGTCCGTTCACCATCGTCTGGACGATCAGGCGGCCGCCATAGTCCTTGCGGAGTTCCCCGACAAAGACAGGCTTCGCAACTGCAGAATCGCCGCCGTCTCCAGGCGAGCTTACGCAGCCCGCAAGCGCGATCGCGAGGATCCCCATCAATGAAATCCGAAGGTTGAATATGACGTTCGAGGCAGCGCGCATGGGTTCCGTCCCAGACCGATCTATGCGCGCCGATCGGCCTGCGGCAAGCAGACCAGCGCGATTGTGAGCAGTCTCGCCGCGACGCCCGCCCTTGGGGCGCGCCTTGCGCGACTTGACCTGCGCCCCCACCCGCGCTTTTTGACGCGCGAACGGTCACCCTCTGATGAGATGCGCCCATGAGCGAGGACGAAACGAATGATGCGGCGGCGCAAGAAGGCGCTCCGCCATCGCTACCTGACCGCCTCTGCGTCAATCCGAAAAGCCCCTATTATGACGAAACGGTGCTTTCCCGCGACGTCGGGCTTCGATTCAACGGAGAGGAGAAGCACAACGTGGAGGAATACTGCGTTTCGGAAGGCTGGATCAGGGTGGCGCTTGGGAACAAGGTGGATCGCAAGGGCAATCCGCTCACCATGAAGTTCAAGGGCGCGGTCGAGCCTTACTATCGAGACGCTGCGGACGGCGACGGCGCTTAAATCGCTGCTGGCCGCTCCGCCGCAGCCGATCAACTGGCTGGTCGCTCCGACGCCCCTTGCGCTTCCGGCTTTTTCTTATATACCCGCCGGCTTTGGAAAAGAGATCGCCGGGCCCCGCGTGCGCGGGACATGGCATGCCTTGGCGATCGCAATGAATGGCTGCTCCGAGCAGCCGAAAAGGATCAAGAAATGCCGAAGATGAAGACCAAATCGGGCGCCAAGAAGCGCTTCAAAGTGACGGCCACCGGCCGCGTGAAAGCCGGCATGTCCGGCAAGCGCCATGGGATGATCAAACGCACGCCGAAGCAGATCCGCCAGAAGCGCGGCACCGACTGCCTCGCCGACGCGGATGCGAAGATCGTCAAGAAATACATGCCGTACGCGCGCTAGGGAGCCAGCCACATGTCACGCGTCAAAAGGGGCGTCACCGCCCACGCCCGCCACCGTAAGGTCATCAAAAACGCCAAGGGCTATTACGGCCGCCGCAAGAACACTTTCCGCGTCGCCAATCAGGCGGTGGAGAAGGCCGGCCAGTACGCCTATCGCGACCGCCGCACGAAGAAGCGCAATTTCCGCGCCCTCTGGATTCAGCGGATCAACGCCGGCGCGCGCGAGCTTGGCCTCACCTATTCCCGCTTCATGGACGGCCTCAACAAGGCCGGCGTCGAGGTCGACCGCAAGGTGCTCGCCGACCTCGCCGTGCATGAGCCGAAAGCGTTCGCCGCCCTCGCCGAAAAGGCGAAAGCCGCCCTCGGCTGAACGTCGCTTCACCGCTTGAGACACCAAACGCCGCGCGGGATCGCCCCGGGCGGCGTTTTTCTTTTCGGGTCGCCGTGGCGCTTAAGAAAAGAGGCGGACGCTCCGCGCGGCGGGAGTTTAGGGAGGATTTTCGAGTGAAATCCGGATCGCCGGCGTTTGGAAGAGCGCCCGCCTGAGGTTCGATCGTGGAGAGCCCCTGTAAGTAGGTTTCGGAATGGAACCTAATTGGAATGGTTCCAATCCGCAACCTAAATGGTAAGATGCGCGCATGGACGGCGAGTCGACGTCAGACAAAGAAGCGCCCTTGTGGGACTGTCCGGCCGCGCGGGCGCTCGACCAGATTGGCGACTGGTGGACGATGCAGATCGTGCGCGAGTCGATTTATGGCGCGCGGCGGTTCGGCGAATATCACTCGGCGCTTGGCATCTCGAAAAATATCCTGTCGCAGCGGCTGAAGAAGATGGCCGCCGACGGCCTGATCGAGAAACGCGAAGACCCCCAAGATGCGCGCGCCAGCATCTACCGGCTGACGGAAAAGGGCCGGTCGCTCATGTCGATCCTTGTCGCGCTGGTGCGCTGGGGCGATGAATGGAGCCCGCGAGAGGGCGGTCCGAGCATCGAATTCATGTCGCGCGCCACGGGTAGAAAAGTCGCCGATATGGCGTTTCTCGACGACGCGGGGACGACGGTGCCCGTTTGCGACGTTCGCGCGACGGCCGGCCCCGGCGCGTCGCCGTCATTGCGCGCACGCTTCAATGCGCGGCGGAAGTCGCGGCGCGCTTAACTGCGCGCGTCAAAGATCGCCGTGTGGGCGATGCGCCAGACGCCGTCGTCCGCCTTCTCCAGCACGAGATGGAAATGCACCCGCCGCGCCGCGTCCGGATCATCCCGACCGCCATTGCGTCGGCTTTCGGCGAAAATGTGCCAGACGGCGGCGTCGTCGCCGAGGTAGCGAAGCGACACAGGCCTGAGGCTCGCCGCTTCCGCCGCTGAGACCTCGGCCGGAAAGCCAGGGAACATTCGGCCGCCGAGAAAGGATTCGAGGCCCTCGCGCCCCCTGATGATGCGGACGAAAGCGTTTGTCCATTCGACATCTTCGGCGTGCAGCGCGGCGAGCGCCGCGGCGTCCTGGCGGCCCCACGCATCGCGGTAGTCGTTCAGCAACGCGTCCAGCGCTTCGGAATCCGATCGGCTCGCGGCTTCTCCGAAGGTCTCGAAGGGCGGAAGCGCGCCGCGTTCCTGGGCCGCGACCGAAAGCGGAAACAGGAGGGCGAGAAGGCTGAGGATGGCGAGTTGAGACGTGTGGTTCTTTTTCATGACGGTTGCTTTCCAAAGGGCATGGTGACTGAGCGGTTCGCGTCGGTTTGCGCGCCGACTTGCTGGGGGGCTCGCGTTGCGTCTGGCTTGCTTGCTACATTCCCGGAAGGGGCAGGAAAGGGGTCAGGTCGCGAAGTGTCGGGACGTGTCGCAAACGGTCAGCTGGCGGACTCGCGGCCGCCAATGGTCGGCGAACGCATGGAGCGTTTCGTCCGGTTGGCCCGTGGTCGTCCTCGCCTGGTCGCCTATGCTGGCGCGATTGCGCTGATGGCGATCCTCTTTTCATTCGCCGGCGCCTATGACACTGACGAGATCGCTCTCGGCCATCGGCTGCTGCTCTGGACCGTCATTCCCGGCCTGATCGTCGGCCAGACCATTCTGGTGCGAAAGCCATTGCGGGATGCGCCGTCGGCCGCGCAGTTTGCGCTGGCGACGCCGATCGTCGTGGCGCTGGCCGCTTTGCAGATCCATGCGCTGAAGTTCACCCCCCTTGTTCCGCACGCGCCGGACCCAATTCTCGGCTTCGTCCTCTTTGTGGCGCCGGCCGCGGCGCCGATCGCCATGGCGGTGCTGGCGGCCGAGATCGCGGGCGACGGCGTGAGAGATGAGCCGCGCGACAAGCCCGCCCCTGCGCCGGTGATCGGCGGGGAGCTGAACGCGCTTGTCCTGGCGGACATCCACTGGCTCAAGTCTCACGATCACTATCTGGAAGTGGGGCTCGCCGACGGTCAAAAGAGATTCGTCAGGGGACGCATCAGCGACGCGGCGCAATTGCTCGGCAATGTCGACGGCGCCCAGGTCCATCGCTCCTGGTGGGTGGCGCGCCGCGCGGTCGAGCGCGCTGAAACGCGTGGTCGGGACCGCATCCTGCGTCTGCGCGGCGGGGTCGACGCGCCTGTTGGCCGCACAAGGGTTAAGAGACTGCGAGAGACGGGTTGGTTTTAGGCCGAAACCGGGCATTTTGGTCGCTCAATCATTTCCCGCCTTGCTCAATCGGACCGCTCCGCAATGCCCCTATCGCCCATCCGCGCAGCCGCCTTACTGGTGATCGCCATGACGTCTTCCGCAGCCGCGCAAGAGCCTCGCGCCCGCGCCCGTGATCTGGGTCTCGCGCCAGGCGTTTTGGCCCCAGGAGCGCTGAACGCGATCACCGATGTTGCGGGCGTGCGCGTCGGGCACGTGACCGTGCGCGAGGGGGAGCGCGTTCGCACGGGCGCGACGGCGATCCTGCCCCATGGCGACAATCTTTATCGGGATAAACCGCCGGCCGCCGTTTTAGTCGGGAATGGCTACGGCAAGCTGATGGGCTCAACGCAGATCGCAGAGCTTGGCGAAATCGAAACGCCGATCGTTCTCACGAACACGTTGAATGTGCCGGAAGCCGCCATTGCGGTCATTGAATGGAGTCTTGAACAGGACGGCAACGAACGCGTCGGGTCGGTGAACGCCGTCGTGGGTGAGACAAATGACGGCGGCCTCAACGACATCCGCGCGCGGGTCCTGACGCCAGACGCCATCCGTCAGGCGATTGACGGCGCCAAAGACGGACCTGTCGAGGAGGGCGCCGTCGGCGCCGGGACAGGCACCATCGCCTTCGGCTGGAAGGGGGGCATTGGGACGAGTTCCCGCGCCCTGCCGGATCATCTCGGCGGTTGGACCGTGGGCGTTCTTGTTCAGTCAAACTTTGGCGGCGTCCTGATGGCGGACGGCGTCCCGCTCGGCGAAGCCCTCGGCCAGTACTATCTGAAGGATGCGCTCGATAAGGGCGATGCCGACGGGTCCATTATGATCGTGGTCGCGACCGACGCGCCCTTGTCCGACCGCAACCTCGAACGTCTTGCGCGCCGCGCGATCGCCGGGCTCGCCCGGACCGGCGCATCAATGACCAACGGCTCCGGCGACTACGTGATTGCGTTTTCAACGCACAAGGACGTGCGCCGAACGGCGGACCGGCGGTCGCGCGTCGCGCGGGTGGCGGAGCTTCCGAACGCTCACTTCTCGCCGCTCTCCGAGGCCGTCATCGAAGCGACTGAAGAGGCGGTCCTGAACTCGCTCTTCATGGCGACGACGACCGAGGGATGGAATACCTATGAGGCCGCGCCCTCGCGCGTGGAGGCCATTCCGCTGGACAAAGTGCGCGCCGCGATTCTCGATGCGCGCGGCGGCTAGCGCTATCGGGCGGGCCGACCAACTTCAACGGTGAAGTTCTTTGGGCGCGGCGTACGGAAGGCCTGGAACAGACACGCCGGCTTCAGGGGCATGGATGGCGCGTTCGCGACTTGGATCCTTCCGCCGCGAAATGCGCAAAGGAGCGACGTCATCGCCTTGTACGCCCGCCATCGCGCCGCTAGGTCGCCGCGCGCGGCGCGTTCTTGCGCCCATATCGACCGAGGATGCAAAGAGAGATGCAACTCCGCGTCGAATCTACGCCAAAGATCGCAAAGCGCCGGGCCGATAAGGTGCTCGTGGCCTTCGATGTCAACCTTAAAGACGACAGGCGCGTCCCCGCCAACCGCCTGGCGCGCTAGTTTGATAGCTGCGGCGAGCTCCTCGCCGGAGATCGTGGCGACCGGCTCGCCGTCGTCGCCGCCGCATTCGAATGATGTGGAGACGGATCGTCCGAAGCCTTCCGGCGCGTGAAGCGTCATCCCGATATTATCCGTATGCAGCGCTGCCGGCTTGACGTCCGCGGCGATCCCGTTTCGCGTAAGGTTGGCGACGAGTTCCTTGCGCGCGACGGGGTCGGGCTCCAGCGCGATGACCGCCGCGCCCATTTTGCCCGCGAGGAGCGAGAGGGGACCGACCCATGCGCCGACGTCGACAAAGACGGTTCCGGGGCGAATCGCTCGCGCCATGAAGCGCAAGGTGGCCGGCTCCCAGCCGCCGCCGGCGGCCTCCGCCCAATAGGATTTTGAGGCGTCCGTTATGGCGACGTCGACCTCGACGTCCGCAAACCGTATGCGCTCGAAGCGGGCGATGGCGTCGGGCGGGACAACATTAGCCATTGTAGGATTTGGTCCTTCCGCCAAATAGCGCCGGTTGATCGGCGGCGCTTTGACGAGGTCCTCCTAAGCGCCTACGACCCGTACGTTCAGCGACCCCTATCCGATTTCGCTTAAGGCTCTAACCCATGGAAGAAATTGAGACACTATTGAGCGACACCCTCGCCAGCGTCGAGGCGGCCGCCGCCTTGGCGGAGCTTGAAGACCTGCGCGTTCACGCCCTTGGTAAGAAGGGCGTCGTCTCAGAAAAGATGAAGACCTTGGGCAAGATGAGCCCGGAGGAGCGCAAGACCATGGGGCCGGCGCTCAACGGTCTTAAGGCGAAAATCGCCGAGGCGATCGAAGCGAAGAAGGCTGCGCTGGAGGAGGCCGCCCTCGACGCGCGCCTCGCGTCGGAGAAGGTAGATGTGACCCTGCCGGTCGCGCCGGAGCCGCAAGGATCGATCCATCCGGTGAGCCAGGTGATGGAGGAGTGCGCGGCGATCTTCACCGCCATGGGCTTCGACGTCGCCGAAGGCCCGGACATTGAGGACGACTTCCATAACTTCACGGCGCTGAACTTCCCGCCGGACCATCCGGCGCGCGATATGCACGACACGTTCTTTTTTCAAGAAAGAGAAGACGGCTCGCGCAGATTGCTTCGAACGCACACGAGTCCGGTTCAGGTCCGCACCATGATGAACGAGAAGCCGCCAATCCGGATTATCATCCCGGGGCGGACCTATCGCTGCGACAGCGACCAGACGCACACGCCCATGTTCCACCAGATCGAGGGCCTCGTCATCGATCGCGACAGCCATATGGGGCATCTTAAGGGCACGCTCGAGGCGTTCGTGAAGACGTTCTTCGAGGTCGACGACGTTGAGACGCGCTTCCGCCCGCACTTCTTTCCGTTCACGGAGCCTTCGGCCGAGATGGACGTGAAGTACGAGCGGGTCGGCGATGAGATTCGCATCGGCCAGGGCGAAAAGTGGATGGAGATCCTCGGCTGCGGGATGGTGCACCCGAACGTCCTGCGCAATTGCGGGCTCGATCCGGACGAATACCAGGGCTTCGCCTGGGGCATGGGCGTCGACCGGCTCGCCATGCTGAAATACGGCATTCCGGACCTGCGCGATTTCTTCGCGTCCGACGCCCGCTGGCTTCGGCACTACGGGTTCGACCCCCTGCATACGCCGAACCTCGCGACAGGCCTTAGTCGTTAAGCGACTGAAGTGGATCGATGGCGCAACGCGGGCTCAACTTCGAAACCGTCGGGTCGATCGTCGCCATGGTCGTTGGCCTGTCGGCGCTCTTCGTCGCGTGGGACCAGGCGCAGATCATGCGCAAGCAGCAGCATGCGAGCGTCATTCCGATCGTCAATGTCGCGGGCGGGTTTTCCTCGGCTGCTGACGAAAACGTTATGACGATCTCGATACAGAACGACGGCATCGGGCCTGCGCTCGTGGAGAGCGCGCAGCTTGTCGTCGCCGGCGCGGCGGTGTCGGACTGGTCGGACCTGTCGACGCGCCTTTTGCCGGACGCTCTTCGCTCGCGTCTTGACGTCAGTCTGAGCAGCGCCATTGGAGTGCTTGCGGCCGGCGAACGCCTGGACGTCCTGATTGCGCGCTGGCCGCGCGACCCGGCTCTGGAAGCCGCCTTCCGCTCGTTGCAGGCGGACGTTTACAGCAGCATGGGGAAGACCACCGATTTTGGCGTTTGCTATTGCTCCGTGTTCGATAAATGCTGGCGCACGAACTCGACAGGCGCGGCGCGGCCGATCCCCGTGTCGGCCTGCGACAACGCTGGCGACGACGTAATTGCGCGCCTCCTGCAAACAGCGCCTCAGTTCTCCGGCGCCGCCGTCGTCGACTCGAGCGACGCTGAATCGGGCGACGCCGACCCCACCGCGGCGCCGGGCGGCCCTTAAGATTGTCGCAATTTTCCTAACCGAACTCTCAACGCCGGCGCCATAAAAACGCCTCGCTGACGTCGTTCCATGAGGGGCGACGGAAATGGCGTTTGCGGGGCGAAACCCGCCCTGCATGCGGCGGATAGACGATTGAGGCGCGTCTCGGTCGGGCGGCATGGCCGGTCGGGGGACATGGCCGGTCGGCGAAGCGGTTGAAAGGGGCCGCAATGACGTTCGCGTTTTCCTGGTTCGGGTCCTATCTGAAGGCGGCGATGTCCGCCGCGCTTGTGTTGATTCTCGCGATTGCGGCCGCGAGCATGCTCCGCGGCGCGTTCTTTTCAGCCGAAGCCGCGGCGTTTCTCGCCGTCAGCGTATTTGTCGCGGTGGCCCTCGTCGGTCTGCCGCCGGCGTTCTTCGCGTCGGCTGTGCCGGAGCTTTTCGGCGTGCGGCCGAGCGGCTTTTTGTTCTCGCTGATAGGTGCGGCGTTCGCGCTCGCGACGCTCGTCAATCTCACATTTCAGGATATCGCTGACGCCGGCCTCGTCGGCGCCTCACGCGAGCACATCGTCGACTGGGCGGGGGCGACGTTCAAAGACGTGCCCCGCGTCGAACTCATGGTTATCGGCTTTGCGGGCGCCTCAGCCGGCGGGGCTCTCGCGCGCAGTCGCCGCCGCGCTATAAAGAAGCGAACAAGGTAAGGGCTCCTACCGCGCCTGCGGCTTTGCCGACATCCATCGGACGATCAGACGGTATCCGCAGGCGGTTGTCGCGCCGCTTCGCGATCTGATAGACGGTCGCGATCGCGCGGGGCTGTCCCGCGCGAACGAGCGAGCGGCGACCAATGAAATTCACCCTGTCCTGGCTGAAAGAGCACCTTGAGACTGACGCCAGTCTCGACGAGATCGTCGAGACGATGGTGCGCGTCGGCCTAGAAGTGGAGCGCGTCGCCGATCCGGCGGAACGCTTGAAAGACTTCACCATCGGCGAAGTGCTGGCCGCCGAAAAGCACCCGGATGCGGACAAATTGAAAGTCTGCCGCGTCGCCACGAAAGACGGCGAAAAGCAGATCGTCTGCGGCGCGCCGAACGCGCGGGCGGGAATCAAAGTCGCCTACGCCGCCGTCGGAACCTACGTGCCGGGTATCGATTTGACGCTTTCCAGGGCCAAGATCCGCGGCGTTGAAAGCCTCGGCATGATGTGCTCCGCGCGCGAGCTGGAGCTTGGCGACGATCATGACGGGATCATCGAGGCCCCGGCGAGCGCCGAGATCGGCGCGGCTGTGGCCGACATACTTCAGGTGAATGACCCGGTTATCGATTTTGAGGTGACGCCCAACCGTCCGGATACGAATGGCGTGGACAGCGTCGCGCGGGATCTCGCCGCCGCCGGCCTCGGCCGCCTGATCAGCCCTGCGCCGGAGCCTGTCGCTGGCGTGTTTCCGTGTCCGCAGGAGATTCGGCTTGATTTCCCGGACGACGCCAGGGACGCCTGTCCGGCGTTTGCGGGAAGGGTGATCCGTGGGGTGAAGAATGGCGAGAGCCCGAAATGGCTGAAGGATCGCCTGCGGGCGATTGGCTTAAGGCCCATCAATGCGCTTGTCGACGTGACAAACTTCCTTTCTTACGACCGCGCGCGGCCGCTCCACGTCTATGATGCTGACAAGCTCTCCGGCGCGGTCCGGGCGCGCCTTGGCGCAGGCGGTGAAACATTCCTCGCGCTCGACGGCAAAGAGTATTCGGTCGACCAGGACATGTGCGTCATTGCCGACGACAATGGCGTGCTCGGCCTTGGCGGCGTCATGGGCGGCGAGGCCTCGGGGTGTACGGAAGAGACCGTCAACGTTTTCGTCGAGAGCGCATTGTTCAATCCGTTGCGAACGGCGAAGACCGGCCGCGCGACAGGCATCGTCTCGGACGCGCGCTACCGTTTCGAACGCGGCGTCGATCCGGCGTTCATGGTTCCGGGGCTGGAGCAGGCGACGCAGGTGATCCTCGACCTTTGCGGCGGCGAGCCTTCGGAAATTGCGGTCGCTGGCGAAGCGCCATCCGACCGAACCGTGGTCGAGTTCTCGCCGACGGAAACGAAACGACTGACCGGCATTGAGATAGAAGAGGCGCGTGCGGCGGATGTTCTGGGCGCGCTCGGTTTCGACGTCGATGTGCGCCAGACGCCCTGGCGGGTCGCTGCGCCGACCTGGCGGCCGGATATTGAGGGGAAGGCGGATCTTGTCGAGGAGATTACGCGGATCGTTGGCCTCGACGCCTTGCCCACCGCCACCCTGCCCCTGCGGCAGGCGGTTGAAGTCGGCGCGCCGACGGCCATCCAGACCCGGCGGGCGGCGGCTCGCCGCGCGCTCGCCGCACGCGGGCTCAATGAAGCGGTGACATGGTCGTTCACGGACAGTCGCTATGCTGTTCACTTTGGCGGTGCGGAAGCGTCTGGCGAAAGCGGCGTCTTGCGGCTCGCCAACCCGATTTCCTCAGAGCTTGACGTCATGCGTCCCTCGCTCTTGCCGAACCTTATCGCGGCGTTGCAGCGCAACGCTGACCGCGGCCAGGGCGACCTCGCCCTTTTCGAAGTCGCGCCGATCTACCTCTCCGATACGCCGGAGGGCCAATTCGCGATCGCAGGGGGCGCGCGCCGTTCCGCTCCGCCGCGCCATTGGCGTGGACATCAAACGGAGACGGACGTTTTCGTCGTGAAAGCTGACGCCATGGCGGCGTTGCGCGCCGCCGGCGCAAAAGTCGATCAGGCCCAGATCTCCGCCGATGCGCCCGCCTGGTACCATCCGGGCCGGTCCGGCGTGATACGTCTTGGCCCTAAAGTCGCGCTGGCGTCATTCGGTGAGATTCATCCGCGCGTTTTGAAGGCGATGGACGTCGACGGGCCTGTCTTCGGCTTCGAAGTCAACCTCGACGCGATCCCCGCGCCGAAGCAGCGCGCCACGAAGACAAGGCCCGCCCTCGACGCGCCGGAGCTGCTTCCGGTGACGCGGGACTTCGCCTTCCTTGTCGATGCGAGCGTCGCGGCCGGCGACCTCCTCAAAGCGGCGCGCGGCGCTGACAAAAAACTCGTCGCGGACGTTCGGCTTTTCGACGTCTATGAGGGCGAGGGCGTGCCCGAAGGGCGGAAGTCCTTTGCGATTGAAGCGATCCTGCAACCGCGGGAGCGCACGCTTACCGATGAGGAGATCGAAGCCGTCGCTGAGAAAATTGTCGCGGCGGTCTCAAAGTCAGTGGGCGGCGCATTGCGCGCTTGATGCGTTCTGGTGCGGGCTTGAGGCGCGAATGGACCCGGCTCTCCTTATGCGGCCAATTATGCTTAATGATCGGTAAAGCGTACCGACAAAAATGTACTCCAGGGTTTAGCGCCGCGGGCATACCCGTTCGCTACGCTCCCGGCATGGAGCGTCTTTCCGCCGACATAAACGACACTGAGGAGCCCCGCGCCGATCCCCGCGCGGCGGCCAAGATCAGTGTCATGATCAAGCTGAACGGGGTCGACGCGGGAAGAGGCGTTTCGCTCAACCTGTCGGCCGGCGGCGTCGCGATCGCCTCACCCGCCTTTGCGGAAGTCGGCGACGTTGCGCAGTTGGCATTCGCTGGCGGCGCGGTGCTGGAGGGCGCGGTCGTCCGGATCTTTCGCGGTGGATTCGCGGTGAGTTTCCAGCTCCATGAAGGCGCCCGGGCCCGGCTCCGGGCCGCAATCGACGCGATGATCACGGAAGAAGCCCGTCCTAAGGAGCTTTTGCTGGACCGCCGCGCGAGCCCACGCACGCCCTGTCCGCGAATTGAGACGCTCATGCGCTGCGGCGGGCGCGAAATCCGGTGTTGGGTCGATGACATTTCCTTGACGGGCGCGTCCGTTATAACGCCGGAGCGCTTGAGCATTGGCGAGCGGGTGACGCTCGGCGTCGCAAGCGGACGCATCGTGGCGCGCCGCGGCGGCACGTATGGCGTTGAGTTTGAGCGCTCGGCGATGGAAGGCTGGGCCTGAGCAAGCCGCCCACGGCGGGATTTCCCCCGCGCCGACCATGGCCTTGCGCCGCGCATGGCATCCCGCTACGACCGGCTACTCGGGCGCGATTTAGCGCCGGAGCGCCGCATTAGCTCAGTTGGTAGAGCATCTCATTCGTAATGAGGGGGTCGCTGGTTCGAGTCCGGCATGCGGCACCATCGCCATAGCGCTTCAAGCCTGAGATGCGACGCCGCCGCGGCCGGCCAATACCTGCTGGTCGACAGCTTAACGCCCTGTTTCCGTGACGTAATCTGTTCGCTCAGACGAGCCTCAGGACATTTCAGGCCTGGCTCAGGCCGCCTTCAAGCTTGCCGCGCCGCCGTCGGTCATTCTCTCCCTGTCGCCGGTCGAAAAACGACCAAGTTGCAGGCGACGGACCTCTAGAATGGGAGAGAACAAGATGCGGAAATCCACTTTCATTGGCGCGCTCGCCGCCCTGTCGATTTGCTCGGTCTGCGGCACTGCCGCTACGGCGAAGCCGACCCTGCCGCCGGCTCACGTGTTCACATACGATCGGACGGCCGATGACAGCGCGCTCGTCGCCGCGGCCATGACGACCGGCCTGCGCATGGACGCCGGCGCGCTGTGCGGCGCAACGGATGTGGGGGCGGAGCCGTCCGCCGGCCAGATCTGCCTCGCGGGCCTCGTCGCGGATGCGCGCGCTGAAGTTGCCCGCGCGCTCAAGATCGATCTGGCGCGCGAAATGGAGCGGCGCCTGCACGCGAGCGAGTGACGCGGCCGGGGCGCCGGCGTCCCTCGCAACGCGCAATGGACTACGGATTGTAGAGTATGGGCGGCCGCGTGGCCGCCCTTCTCTGTTCCGGGCCGGTGACCCTGATCCGGGCCGGAGACTCTGGGCGAGCGCCGGGGCGCAAAGCAGCCGGGTCAGCCGTCGTTGATTTTCGACTGGAACGAGATCGGCAGGCCGCCGGGCCCCTCGAGATAATAGATCCGCTCGCCATGGGCGTCGTCAGGGCCTTTCGGATCAAGCCCGTTATTGCGGGCCGCCTCTGCGACGCCGTCCGCGTCCTCCACGATAATCTGCAACATGACGAGTTCCGGCATATTGGGTCCTGCGGGCCAGATCTCCACCCACGAGCCCTCATCGCCTTCGGCGGCGGGGAAGATCGCGCCGTTGAAGCCGTCTTCGTCCGACGGTGACTCAAGCGCGCGTTCTTCAAGGCCCAACCCGCGCAATGCGTTCGCAAGCTTTTCGGCGTCGTCGCGTCGTGCGACGCGGCAGAAGCGTAGTCCAAGAGGTTTCACAATGGGTCCTTTCAGTTGACCGCCGCCGGGCGCGCGGGGAAGGCGCCGCGCGTCGCTTGTGGCGGCGTCCACGCGCGGCCATAAAAGGCGCTTCTCGCCGCCGGGACCGTTCCGGAACGCCGCTCCAGAAGGACAGCAAGATGCCCGCCGCCGCCAAGACTGACCGCCGCCTCTACCTTGTCGACGGCTCGGCCTACATCTTCAGAGCCTATCATGCGCTGCCGCCGCTGACGCGCAAGTCCGATGGACTGCCCGTCGGCGCGGTCTCCGGCTTCTGCAACATGCTCTACAAGCTCCTCACCGACATGAAGGACGAGCACGACCCGACGCATTTCGCGGTCATCTTCGATTATTCTTCAAAGAGCTTCAGAAACGATCTTTATAAGGAATATAAGGCGAACCGCCCGCCGCCGCCGGAGGATCTGGCGCCGCAGTTTCCCCTGGTGCGCGACGCGACGCGCGCGTTTGGCGTTCCATGCATCGAGGTGCCGGACGTCGAGGCCGATGACGTCATCGCATCCTATGCGCGCGAGATCGAGCGGGAGGGCGGCGAGTGCGTCATCATCTCGTCGGACAAGGATCTGATGCAGCTCGTCACCGACCGGGTGACGATGTTCGACTCCATGAAGAACCGGCGCATCGGCCGTGAGGAAGTGGTCGAGAAGTTTGGTCTTGGTCCGGAGAAAGTCGTCGAGGTGCAGGCGCTCGCCGGCGACAGCGTCGATAATGTGCCGGGCGTACCGGGCATTGGCGTGAAGACCGCCGCGCAGCTGATCGAAGAGTATGGCGATCTGGAAACGCTGCTGGCGCAAGCGGAAAACATCAAGCAGAAGAAACGCCGCGAAAACCTCCTCGAGTTTGCGGAAGACGCGCGCATTTCGAAGACGCTCGTTACGCTGAAAGACGACGTGCCGCTGCCTGAACCAATCGACGACCTGTCGATCAGACCCATCGATCCGGCGCCGCTGGTGGCGTTCTTCAAGGAGATGGAATTCTCAACCATCACAAGGCGGGTCGAGGCGGACCTCGGGCTTGAGCCGAGCGCTGAGGCGCCGGCGCCGCCCGCCGCGCCGGATACGGACGGATACGCGACGATCTTCGATCCGAAGGAGCTGGAGGCGTTTGTCGCGCGCGCGCGCAGGCGCGGGCTTCTGGCGATTGATACGGAGACGGACAGCCTCAACGCCATGGCGGCGAACCTCGTCGGCGTCTGTCTTGCGACCGGGCCGGGGGAGGCGTGCTATGTGCCGCTCGGCCATGGCGCGGAGGGGCTCGATCTTGACGATGGCGACGCCGACGTCAGCCGCCAGATGGAGATCGGCCGGGCCCTGAAAATCCTGAAGCCAATCCTGTCTGATCCGTCGGTGCTGAAAATCGGGCAGAATTTCAAGTACGATCTCAATGTCCTGCGCCGCTATGACGTGAAGGTCGCGCCGTTCGACGACACCATGCTTCTGTCCTACGCGCTTGATTGCGGCCGCGGCGGCCACGGCATGGACGAGCTCTCAAGCCGCCATCTGGGGCATGAGACGATCAAGTTCTCCGACATCGCCGGAACCGGCAAGAAACAGAAGACGTTCGATCAGATCTCCATCAAGGAGGCCGCGCGTTACGCCGCGGAGGACGCCGACATCACGCTACGCCTGCATGGCGCCCTGAAGCCGCGCCTCTCGCCGGAAGGAAAAACAACCGTATACGAAACGCTTGAGCGGCCGCTGGTTCAGGTCATCGCCGACATGGAGCGCGAAGGCGTGAAAGTGGATGTGAAGGTGCTCGCCCGCCTCTCCGCCGACTTCGCGCAACGCATGGCGGGCCACGAGGCGGAGGCGCACGAGCTTGCGGGCGAGGCGTTCAACATCGGCTCGCCGAAACAGATTGCGGAGATATTGTTCGGCAAGCTGGGGCTGCCCGGCGGCAAGAAGACCGCGAAGGGCGCCTGGTCCACGAAAGCGGATGTACTGGAGGAGCTTGCGGCGGAAGGCTATGACCTGCCGCGCGCGATCCTCGACTGGCGCAGCCTCTCAAAGTTGAAAAGCACGTATGCGGACGCTTTGCCGCAAGCCGTCAACGCGGAGACCGGCCGCATCCACACGTCCTACTCGCTGGCGGCGACGACGACGGGCCGCCTCGCCTCGAACGAGCCGAACCTTCAGAACATTCCCATTCGAACCGAAGACGGGCGCAAGATCCGCACCGCCTTCATCGCCGAGAAGGGCAATGTCCTCATTTCCGCCGACTACAGCCAGATTGAGCTGAGGCTGCTCGCGCATATCGCGGACCTAAAGTCCATGAAGGACGCATTTGCCGGCGGTGCGGACATTCACGCCATGACCGCATCTGAAATGTTCGGCGTACCGATCGAGGGCATGGACCCGATGGTGCGCCGGCGCGCCAAGGCGATCAATTTCGGCATCATCTACGGGATTTCGGCGTTCGGCCTCGCCAACCAGCTTGGCATCTCTCGCGGCGAAGCGAAGGATTATATCGACAGTTATTTCGAGAAGTTTCCCGGCATCCGCAAATACATGGACGAGACGATCGCCGGCGCGAAGGCGGCGGGCTATGTGGAGACGATCTTCGGCCGGCGCACCTATGTCGGCGGCATCAATGACAAGAACCCGGCGATGCGCGGGTATGCGGAGCGTCAGGCGATCAACGCGCCGATCCAGGGCGCGGCGGCGGACGTCATCCGCCGGGCGATGGCGCGCATGCCGGCGGCCCTCGCCAAGGCGAAACTCTCCGCGCGGATGCTCCTCCAGGTGCATGATGAACTGGTGTTCGAAGTCCCGAAGGCGGAGGCCGATGACGCCTGCGCCATTATTTCAAAGGTCATGTCCGGCGCGCCAGAGCCCGCCCTGAAGCTATCCGTGCCCCTCGTTGTGGAGGCCGGCGTCGGCAAGAACTGGGATGAAGCGCATTAGGGTTGGCGCGTGGACCCAGAAAGGCACTGACCGCCTAAGGCTTGCCAGTCTTTCCCGTAGCGGTTCTTGAAGTGAATGTCCGAAATGTTCAGTACTTTGAGCTCTTAATCTTGGTCGCCGAGATCGCCAAAGGAGACATAAGGAGATACCGTTGGTCCCACGAAGATTGCCCAACATTTCATGAAAGAAATTTCGCATGCACTCAAGATTCAAGCCGAGCAATTACTTCTTGAATGAGCATTTCAAAACCCGCCTTATATGGTTCGATTTGGTGC
The DNA here is from genome assembly GCA_039819085.1 of Pseudomonadota bacterium. Taxonomy (GTDB): domain Bacteria; phylum Pseudomonadota; class Alphaproteobacteria; order Caulobacterales; family Parvularculaceae; genus MED-G105. The sequence continues at coordinate 134,228 of JBCBSQ010000002.1, read as the reverse complement.
TTTGTAGGCAAAGACTCTCGTCTTCTGATACGGGAATGAGTGTGGAGGTCTGCAACCGGCCGGGCCCCATCCTCCATTCTAGATAGAACAGCCTTTAAGCTCTTCCCTGACTGGGCAACTACTGCGGCAAATGTCTTTTCGCCGAAAACAGGCGGCACATGGTCATAATCGCTCGCATCAATAGCGCGGCGGATAGATAGTTACCTCGTCCGTATACATCATTTAATTCCTCACAGAAGCGCACTAGTTTGCGAAGATCAAAATGCTCGCTATTCTGCGATCGTAAGTTCTGCAATACATTTGTATCGAGAAAAGTGAAATCAGACTTTACATTTTCCGTGTAAGTTGGATCGGCTGTGAGCTCTCGAAGGAAATCTATTGTTCCTTGGAGTTCCGCCTTAAGGATATAGGCTTCCGTTATGAATTCGATATCCAGATTTGTTTTTTGCAACTGTGCAGCAAGGTCTGGATCGCCAATTCGCATGACGGCAGAAACGAAAGGTCGGGCTAAGTCTAGGAATGCGTAGAGGACGGCGGTCTGTTTGTCAGGATCGTCGCTGGGTGAGCAGTGTCCCAATGGAAATTCCTCGATTGCTCTCGCTAGTTCAAGTGCTCTTTGTATTGAGGTAAACATTGATCAGCTATTCTCGAGCCATTTTGCTGTATGATTTCTCGATTCTGGGAGAAAAAATGATTGCCCACCTACTGCTATTTGAGTTCAAGGGCAAATGGCTAAGGTTCCCTTTTGCGCGCGTTGATTCCATACGTTTTCGAAACATAATGTCGCAATCTGGCAAATGTCCGACATCCCCGCCATGTTCCAGTCAGTCAGCCTCAAACGCCCGTCCGAACGCGGATCGTCCGGGTGGCGATGAGGATCTCCACCATAAAGGCGACGAGCGCTGCGATCAGCGCCGCCATGGCGAGGCTGAAGAGGACGGCGATCGGCGCGGCGGCGTTCAACCGCACAAGATCCGACAGGAACAGGATCACCACCAGGAACGCCACGAGGAGCGCGGCGACGGCGCAGAAATTGATCGCCCATTGCGCGTAGACGATGCGCCGGTCGAGCGCGCCGAGTTCGCCGCGCATGCCCGGTTCGTTCAGCGCATCCGGCTCGAGGCGGCAGCGTTCCTCAAGCGCGCGCGCACGGTCAATAACCCGCGCGAGCCGTTGCGTCACGACATTCAGGAACGAGCCGATCGCGACCAGCAGAAACGCCGGCGCAAGCGCGAGCTGGATCACCTCGCCGACGAGGTGGGAAGGGTTGATCATGTCCATGAGGCGAAATCCTTGACGCTCGGACAGTGGTGACGCCTGAGCCGGTCTTCAAGGTCGCCTGTCTTTAAAGAACTCGACGCGAACGGGCCTTAGCCCCAAGGACCTGAGGCGGCGCTCGCGCCCGGGACCGATCCCGTGCGGACGGACCCGCCGCCGCCTGTCATCTCCATCAATCGGTCGATCCGGTTCTGCGTCGACGGGTGGGTTGAGAAGAGATTGTCGCGGCCGCCGCCGGCGAGCGGATTGATGATCATCAATTGCCCGGTTTCGGGGTGCATTTCGGCGGTCTCGTTCGGAATTCGCGCCGCGCCGTTGGAGATCTTCGCAAGCGCTGACGCGAGCCAGTCCGGACGGCCGCAAATTTCCGCGCCAAGGGCGTCCGCCTCATACTCGCGGCCGCGGCTGATCGCCATTTGCACAAGGCCCGCCGCCATGGGCGCCAGGATCATGATCGCGAGCGCGCCAAGTATCCCACCATTGTTGCGGTTCCCGCCGCCGAAGAACATCGCGAAATTGGCGAGCGTCGTGATCGCGCCGGCGATGGTGGCGGTGATGGTCATGGTGAGCGTGTCGCGGTTTTTCACATGCGCAAGCTCGTGCGCCATGACGCCCGCGACCTCCTCTTCCGTCAGCATGCTGAGGAGGCCGGTCGTCGCGGCGACGGCGGCGTTTTCAGGGTTGCGGCCGGTGGCGAACGCGTTCGGCTGCGGGTTTTCGACGATGTAGATTTTGGGGATCGGCATGCCGGCGTTGCGCGCAAGCGCCTTGGTCATCTCCGCATAGCGCCGGATGAGGCCGGAGCTGTGGGTCTCGTCGACCTCTTCGGCCTTGTACATCCTGAGGACGATCTTGTCGGCGTTCCAGTACGCGAAGAGATTGGTCCCCGCCGCGAAGACGAGCGCCATCAACATGCCGGTGGAGCCGCCGAGCATCATGCCGACGACGCCGAAGAGGGCGGTCAACGCCGCCAGGAGAATTCCTGTGCGTAGGTGGTTCATCATGTCCTTTTGTCCGGTCTCAATGCTTCGCCTATATGAGGTGGCGGGAAGGAGCCTTCAACATGACCGCGCAAGACGACGATCGCGCAGGCGATACGCAACCGACGGAGCGGGCTGATCTGCCGGCGGCGGCCAAGCGCGCCCTTGCGGAAGCCGCCGAGCGTCGCGCCAAGGCCGACGAAGAGGCGAAGCGCGCGAATGAAAAAGGCGGACCTGCGGGGCCTGAGCCGACCCGCTATGGCGACTGGGAGCGCAAAGGCCGCGCCGTCGACTTTAGCTAGACCGCATTTTCAGCGCCGGCGAGCCCCGCGCCATATTGAGAACGGCGATAGACGAATCGCTCGGCGCGCGCCATTTGATTGTGTATGGCGTTCAATACACTAATAACTTGCATATTTGTGACGCTGGCGGCGTTGTTCCTCGGCGGCGCGCCAGCGGCCGCTGAACGGGACGGAATTGCCGGGCTCCCTGGACCTGTCTTTGCGACGGTGGACCGCGTCATCGACGGAGACACGGTGGAGGTGACCGCGCGGATCTGGCTTGACCTTGAGATTGCTGCGGCGGTGCGGCTCGCTCATGTCGACACGCCTGAAATCACGGGCGCACGGTGCCCGGCGGAGCGGCGGCTTGGCGAAGCGGCGAGAGATTTCGTTCGCCAACGGCTCGAAGGCCGTATCGTGCGGCTGACCGACATTGAGCGCGGCAAGTACGCCCGTCGGGTGGTCGCCCGCATTGAGACTGTGGATGGCGGAGATCTCGGAGATGCGCTGATCGCTGCGCGCCTCGCCCGCGACTATGGTGATCGCAAGAGCTGGTGCGCGTGACGGAGCGGCCGGTTCGATCAGCCCGTTAATTCCTCTACGAACAAATCAAACCGGTCGTGGCCCCAGTATTTGTTCTCGCCCGAAACCGCGAACGGGACGCCGAAGACGCCGTCGGCTTTGATGAGGTCGCGTTGCTCGGCGAGCAGCGCGGCGACGTCGGCGCTGTCCTGCGCCGAATCGACGGCGTCGGTCGACCATTCAATCTCTTCAGCCGCCTTTTGAAGAACCTGAAGGTCAGAGACGTTCTCGCCGCGGCCCCAGCGCGCGTCGGAGACGGCGATTGCGAAGTCGAGGCCGCGTCCGTCGGCGTTCGCCGCCGCAAGCGCCCGGTTCGCAGGGTCAAAGTCGACGTCAAACGGTCTCGGCGGCGCGATCGGCAGTCCCATGCGCAACGTCATGCGGGGCGCGTCCTGCGTGTAGTATCGCCGCTTCGGCTTGTTTTCCATAGGATCGCTGAAGGGCGCGCCATCGGGCGGCCCGGTGAACGGGATCACCTGCGGATTGAGCCCTGCGCGTTTCACGACATGCAGGCCGAGGCGCGAATAGGGGCTGCGAAAGGCGTGGTAGACGCGGGGCGTCTCGGCGTCGGTCATGGGCGAACTCCGGTGAGTTGTCCTGCGCGGCTCAGCGCCGCCAGAAGCCCGGCGACAGCAACACGAACAGAGTGAAGAACTCAAGCCGGCCAAGGAGCATGCCTGCGGACATCAGCCATTTCGCGCCGTCTGGCAGGCTCGCGAAGTTGCCGGACGGCCCGACGACGGGGCCAAGGCCGGGGCCGACATTGGCGATCGCCGTGCCGGCGGAGGATACCGCGGTCAGCGTGTCGAGCCCGAAAGCGGCGAGCAGCACTGAAAGCGTCGCAAAGCTTGCGAAATAGACGAAGAAAAAGCTCATGACCGAGATGAAAACATCGTCCTTGATCGGGCGCTGATTATAGCGCGCGACAAAGACGCCGTGGGGATGGATGATGCGTTTGGCGTAGAGGCGCGCGGCCGCGAGCGCCACCTGGAAACGGAATATCTTCAGCCCGCAGGACGTCGAGCCGGCGCAGCCGCCGATGAACATGATGCAGAAGAAAAAGCCGAGCGCGAAGCCGCCCCAGACGTCATAAGCGGTCGTGGCGTAGCCTGTGCCGGTGATGATTGACGTCACATTGAAGAGCGACAGCCGAAACGCCGTAAACAGGTCGATGTTGAAACGGTCGTAGACGTAAATCAGCATCAGGAGCGTTAAGCCGGAGAGAACCAGAAGAAAGAAACGGACCTGGCTGTCACCCGTCAGCTTGCTGATTTCTCCACGCAATATGGCGACAAGAAAAAGGCCGAAGGGCAGGCTGCCGATGATCATGAAAGCGGCGACCACGAGGTCGATTGGCGCATCGCCCACGGACAAAAAATAGCCGAGGGAGGCGTCTTTTGTGGAGAAGCCGCCCGTCGCCACTGTGGTCATGGCGTGGTTCGCCGCGTCGAAAGCGCCCATCCCCATCGCCCACAGGCACATGAAGCAGAGCGCGGTCAGGACGGCGTAGATCGTCGTTAGAAAGGCCGAGTACTGCGCGGCGTTGGCGACGAACTTTTCTGATGTGTCCCAGGCTTCGCTCTTGAAAATCTGCATACCGCCGACGCGCAGCGCCGGCAGAACGGCGAACGCCATGATGATGATGCCGACGCCGCCAAACCATTGCAGCATGGAGCGCCACAACAAAAAGCCGGGCGGCGCGTCGTCGAGACCGGAGACCACTGTCGAACCCGTCGTCGTCAGGCCTGACATCGCTTCGAAGAAAGCGTCCGTATAGCTCATATTGAGGGCGCCGAGCCAGAAAGGCAGCGCGGCGAACGCCACAAGCGCGAGCCAGCTTGCGGTTGTCAGGAGAAAACCCTGACGCACGCCGATCGAGGAAAAACGCCCCCAATTGGCCGCCGCGACGCCGCCGCCGCTGAGGACGCAGATGAAGCCGGCGGTTGCGAACGCCGCCCAGTCCTTACGGTCGACGGGATCTTCGGCGAAGACGTCGGCGATCGTCGGAACGATCATTGAGACGCCGAGCGCCGAAACCAGCGCGCCAACGACAAGAAAGATGGGCCGCAGCTCAACCATGTCCGAATGCTTGGGCCCGGTTGGTTAACGCGCCGCGAACGGGACCGTCTATCTGTCGCCTTGGCGTTCGTCCCGCTAGTGGATCTGCCGGTTCTCGTGCGGGCTGTCGAGGGAGAAGGCCGGAATGTCGACCTCAAACGTGTCGCCGTCTTCGGTCTCCATGCCGTAGCGCCCTACCATGAGGCCGGATGGCGTGCCAAGCGGGGCGCCGGAGGTGTATTCGAAGCCTTCGCCGGGCCGGATCACCGGCTGTTCGCCGACGACGCCTTCGCCTGCGACGGTTTCAGTCTGGCCGCTTGCGTCGGTGATGGTCCATTCGCGATTGCGTAGCTGCACGGTATCTTTGGAATCGTTTTCGATGCGCACAGTGTAGGCCCAGACATAGTGGTCCTCTTCCGGATCCGACTGATCGTCCAGAAAATGCGGTTCAACGCGGACGCGGATGCCGCGGGTGATGCGCTCGTACATGGCTCAGGCTCCGTCTGAGCCTCATCATTAGCGCGGTTTCCAAAAGCTCCCAATGGGAATCTCGCCGCTTGCGTAAGCCTGTCGATTGCGGGGGCCGGTTTGCGCAAGGCCGGCGCGTCGAGGTAGGGAACGCCGATTGCGTCGCCGGACGAGCCGCGGCGCGCCTGGAGCCTAGTCCCGACCGTGAGCGAGCCCCGCGCGCCAGACCAGCAAAAGGGCGTCCTGCCGCGAGAGGCGATTGAGGCGCTCATCGCCGAAGGGGCGATCGCGATGCGTGGCGCGCCGGGCGCGACCCAGCTTCAGCCGGCGTCTATTGACCTGACCCTCGGCCGGCGCGCCTGGCGGGCGCGGGCGTCCTTTCTGCCGGGGCCGGGGCGGAGCGTTCAGGACCGCCTCAATGACGGGCTCTTGATGCATGCGCTGGACCTCTCGGAAGGCGCAGTGCTGGAGCGAGGCTGCGTTTACCTTGTGGAGCTGCGCGAGCGCTTGCGGCTGCCGGCCGACATATCGGGGCTCGCCAATCCGAAGAGCTCGACAGGCCGTATCGACGTCTTCGTCCGCCTGGTGACCGAAAGCGTTAATGGCGGGCGCGTCGCGTTTGATGAGATCCCCTCAGGATATGAAGGCCCCCTTTACGCTGAAGTCTGTCCCCGGACCTTCTCGATCGTCGCGCGCGAGGGCTCAAGCCTCAATCAGGCGCGGTTCCGGCGCGGGACGGCGCCGATCGACGATGCGGCGCTCGCTGATCTGCATGCGCATTCGCCGCTCGTGGACGGGCCGGCGCGCATCGACAATGGCTTACAGGTGTCGGTCGATCTTGTCGGCGATGCGCCGGACGCGCCGATTGGTTGGCGCGCGCGGCGACATGCCGCGCTGATCGACGTCGATGTTTCAGGCGCGTGCGCGCCGGAGGAGTATTTCGACCCGATCGCGGCGCCGCGGCAGGGGTTTTTAATTCTCGACCCGGATGAATTCTACATCCTGGCCTCGGCTGAGGCGCTCGCCGTGCCGCCCGATTGCGCGGCGGAAATGGCGGCCGTCAGTCCGGGATTAGGCGAGTTCCGCGTGCACTATGCGGGCTTTTTCGATCCCGGCTTCGGGTGGGCGCCGGACCGACACGCCCAGAACCCCGGCGCCAATGGCGCGCGCGCCGTTCTGGAGGTCCGCAGCCATGACGCGCCATTTATGCTGGAGCACGGCCAGCCGGTCGCCCGTCTCGCCTATGAGCGCATGGCGGCTCGGCCGGGCCTTCTTTATGGCTCGGATTTGGCCTCGAACTATCAGGGACAGTCGCTTAAGCTGTCGAAGCACTTTCGCGCGGACTAGCGCAGCCCTCTGGCGGGAGACCTGAATTGACGCCTTCTATTGTCGCCGCAATGTTACTCGCTCAGGCGGGGCCGGCTGTTCCGTCAGGACCGCCGGACATTATCCGGCCCGACCCTTATGCGGATTGCGTGTGCGCTGACGGTGAGCCGTCCGGCGTCATCGAAATAGACGGACTTGTTCAGGATGCGGAGCTGCGGCTTGGACCCGACGGGCGCAGCGTCCTGCCCGAACAGGCGACCATTTTCCAGATCATATCGTCTACGGATGAAGCCGTGTCCGGCCAGGCGAAGGTGCATCACCCGACGCGTCCGTCCGAGTGCGGGCTCACGTTCGACTATGGCAAGCGCTATAAGGTCCGCGCGTTGCGCGAAGGCGATCGGCTCGTTTCGAACTATTGCCTCGATCCCAGGCGGACGAAAGCGGACTAGGCCAAAGAAGGCTGGGACCCAAAAAACTAGGGCTGACGCATTGTGGCCCCGGTCCAGCCCCAGTTGCGTTCTCAGGCGGGATCGGCGACCCTCCAAAGCGTTGCGCCAGGGGACCTCCTCTTGGTCTGGTGACGAGAGGGTCTGGAGGGATGATGACGAAACTAATGACGCTCGCTATCAAAAAGCGCGCCAAGTCGGCGGGCCTCGCGGCGTTCACCGCCTGCGCGCTGGGGATTGCGAGCGAGGCGGCGGCGCAATTGTCGCAAGCGCCCGTCACGCAACCGTCGGGCCTTTTACGCAACTTCGATCTCGACGCGATCGAACCGCTCGCGCGCGAGCTGTCGTCTGACATCCAACGCACGACGATCTTCGGACGCCCGGCTTTGCGGGTGGGCTTCGGCGACAAGGTCTTGGTGCTCGCGCCCAACGCCTGCGACGAGGCGACGGGGACCGATTGCGCGGGCCTTTTTCATTTCATGTTCTTCCCGAAATCGCTCACCTTAGGCGCGCTGAACGATTTCAACGCCGGCGCGGTTATCGGGTATGCGTCGAATGCGGCGGACGGAACGTCCATGATGATGCGGTATACGTTCTGTGATTTCGGGTGCGCCCGCGGCACCGTCGCCGTCAGTATGTTGAACTATCTCGGGGCGGCGGACCGGTACATGGACGCGCTGAACGGCGCAGGTCGCGCAGTTGAAGTCGCCGACAAGATCGTTCAGGCCAATTCCGCAACAGCGGCGGAAGCCAAGACAGTATCCTTTTCTCTTGATACGGATGGCCATGGCCTTGAAGGCGTCGGCGCGACGCGGTTGAGGGACTGGATCGCGGGCGATTTGTTCTCCGGCGACTGACCGCCGCAGGGCATTGAGCCGGCGAGCTAGGCTTTCTCGAAGACCACCGAAAAATTGTTTGCCGGCATGGCGCGCGCTTCAACGAGGCTGAGGCCCGCCGCATCGGCAAGAGGCGCGATGTCCCGGTCGAGGTCGCGCACGCCCCAGGCGGGGTTGCGCGCCTTCAGGCTGGCGTCGAAGTCGGCGTTCGAAGCAGCCGTGTGCAAACCGTCGCGTGCGAACGGACCGTACAGGAACAGTCGCCCGCCCGCCGCCAGGCGCTTGCCGGCGCCTTCGATCAGGCCTTTCGTCGCGTCAAACGGCGCGATGTGGATCATGTTGATGCAGATGACGCCCTGAAGTTCGGCGCTTAGAAGCTCAGCATCGAGAAGTTCTGCGTCGAGCGCCGCCGCGCCTTGCTGTTCCCCGCTCCGCCACGCTTGCCCGCTGACATCGATCGAGTGGGGCGGGGCGATGTTCTGACGCTTCAGATGCGCCGTCCAGGCGGCGATCGACCGTCGCGAAGCGGGATCGGGATCGCCTGGCGCCCAGCGCGCATTCGGCAGGGCGGCCGCGAAGCTGACCACGTGTTCGCCGGTGCCGGACGCGATCTCGACGATCATTCCTTCGCGCGGCATCAGTTCGACGATCGCTTCGGTGATCGGGGTCATATTCCGCGCGGCGGAGGGCGACATCAGTCGGTCCGCGTCCGAAGCGCGGGTTTCCAGCGCGATTCGAGCGTCGTGTTTTTCGGTCACCCGTCGCCTCCCGAGCAACTGGCGCCGCCGAGAACGCAAAAACGCGAACAGTGCGGATGGTTGAGTGGGACGGGCGCCCTCGTCGCGTCTTCAAGCGTCGCGCCAAGCTCGAACGCCGGGTCGTCGGCGATCAATGTGCAGGCGAGAACGCTCGGCGCGGCGGCGCCTTTGCGCTTCACCACCATGCGTGAGGACGCGCACATGACGTCTTCCGGGCGTTTGCCGAGAATACGCCAACAGGCGTCAGTGATCTCCGGCGTCGCCGCGTTTGCGTCCATTTGCGGAAAGACGACGAGATCCGCCGCCGACGCCGCGTCGAAGGGCAGTCCTTCGCGCGCAAAGAGCCTGGCGAAGCCGTCGCGCGTCGCGGCCTCGTCTTCGTCCGTAAGGAGGCGACCGGCGATGGCGGTCCTGAAGCCTTGTGCGGTTAGCCACTTCAGGCCGTCGAGCGCCGCTTGAAATGCGCCATCGCCCCGCTCCGCGTCGTGGTCACGCGCGTTTGAGCCATCAAGGCTGACCCGAAGGACCAGGCGATCGCCATGGCGCGCTTTCGCGGTGAGCAGCCGTTCGGCCACATGCGGTCGCGTCATCGGGCGCATGGCGTTCGTCAGGACAAGGACGTCGAAGCCGAGATCCAGCGCCGTTTCAATCAGGTCCGGGGCGTGCGGATTAAGAAAAGGCTCGCCGCCGGTGAAGCCGATTTCGCGCGCGCCCATTTCCTTCGCCTCATGCAGGAACGGCGCGATCTCGTCCAGCGAAGGATAGACAAGCGCATCATTCGTAGGCGAACTCTCAATGTAACATGTCTTGCAGGCGAGATTGCACAATGTGCCGGTATTGATCCATAGCGTCTGAAGGGCTGCGAACTTGACGCTGGCGCGCCGCTCTCCGCTTGCTGTCACAATGGGGTCGACGAAAGGCCCAAGCGGTCGCGCGCCGTCGTCTTCCGTTTCGTAGATGTGTCGTCCGCCTTCGGCCATTCGGAACTCGTCGGTTGCTTGTCTCAGCGCCACAGGGAACGAAAACAGGCCCCAAAACGCAAGCGACGCGGCCGAATTGGCCGCGTCACGATTGCGTTAGAGAGGGGGCCGGGCTTTTTGCGCCCGGATGTCTCTATCGTTCCTTACTGTCCGCTGTCGCCGTCGGCGGGCGCGTTCCAGGCCGCGTCATCTTCGTAGAAGCCGCCGGACTTCAGCGGCGCGCCGCCCTCGAGCGCGTCGAGTTCGGCTTCCGTTTTCGGATCGCTTTCGTCCGCGTAAGACATCGCGGCGGGCGCAGCTTGTGGCGCGGTCTTGTTCGCGAGGCGCCAGACCGCGTTCTGAAGCGGCGCTGAATTCGGATTGTAGGCCTCGCCAAGGTAGACGACGTCAGCGGGGCTGACGTCGGCGTCGTAGTAGGCGCGGTTCCAGTTCTCCCGCGTCTTTAAAATCGCCCCTTCGAGGCTGACGCCGCCATAAAGGCCGCGTGAGCGTGAGAAGGCGAGAACGTCCGTCGTTTGAGCCTTCGCGCCGGCGCCGATGGGGCCTGCCGCGATCGAGAGGTCGCCGCCGAGCTTAACGCTGGAGCCGAGCACGCCAGCCTTGCCTTGCTCCGACATGACCAGGAGCACAATCTCCGACGCTTCCGCGCCAGCCTGGAAGCCGAACGACAGCGAGCCGATGGTGAGAAAAGTCGGTTGCGACCAGGTGCCGTCCTTGTTCTTTGCGAGCATGACGGCGTCGCCCGCGGAGCCCCCGATGATGAATCCGGCGCGGAACTTTTCCGGGATGATCACCATCGCTTTTGCGTTTTCGGCGAGGTCCCACATTGGCTCGAATGCGGAATCCGCCGCGAAGTAAAGCGCCGTTTCGGTGGCGTCCGCGACAAGCTCGGTCGCTTCGTTGCGCGGATCGCCGGCGAGCGCCGGCGCGGCGGCGAGGCATCCGGTAAGCGCGCCTGCGATGGCGGCGCGGCGGGAGAGCTTCGGCTTCATGTTTCGTCTCCTTTGCCCCTCTTTGGGGGAGGTTGCTTCTGGCCGTCAGCCTGCGCGTCAGGCGGCGGCGCGCCGACCAGATTGCGAGCCGCCCCTATTGGGGCGCCCCGGGCGATCGCGCATCTGACGCTCACCGCGAAACGGTGAGGCGCGACTGGTTTCAGACTACGTCCGATTTGCGTTAGCGATCGGGCGAAGATGTGAAAATGCTGGGAGGATGCGCCTGTTTGCTCGGCGCGCCAATAGGCGGGCGCGTGTGGATCAAAAGGCGCGCGGATTGACAAATCCCGCCTCGACCGCGCACGAATGAGGTCTTTTGCGGGTGTAGCTCAATGGTAGAGCAGGAGCTTCCCAAGCTTAAGACGAGGGTTCGATTCCCTTCACCCGCTCCAATATAAAACAGAAAAGATAGTCAACGAGAAATTTTTACCAGAAGTCAAATATAAAAATAGATTCAAAGTCGGATCTAAATAGCCAAGGTTTTTTATGCTTCTCTTGATCCGCCAATAGGATTTTGAGCTCTTGCGTCCCCAAATTCAAGGCCTGGCTAATGCTGTTCTTGTAAAGGCCGCGATGCTTGCGTTCTCGGTTGGAGGCTTGCGGTCGGACGGCGTCCAGGATCCGCAGTGGCGGAATGAAGCGTCGCTGACCCGCCGCCCGAGGGTGGGTCAGTGTCCGCTGGCATTGACATGCTGTACTGCAACAAAAAGTTCACACACCCTATGATTGCCGGGTGTTAGCGTCGAGGCGTCAAGTTGGATTGACGTCGAGCGCCGACGGCGAGGCCGCGGGCGGCGACGTAGTGTTGTTGAAGCTGAGGTGTTGTTGAAGTTGAGCGGTGCGGCGAGCGGCCCATTTGTTCGCGTGGTGGCGTCGGGCTCATTTGCTGCGCGGTCACGGAGAGGGTCGTTGAAGCGCTGGTCGATCGGGGGGAGCCGGGCTTGGCGTCTATTGATGTCGGCGGGCATGGCTGGCGGGGCGGCGCCCGTTTCACTTGAGTTCCGTGTCTCTTGAGTACAGTGTCGCCTGAGTTCAATGTCCCTTGAGTAGAGACAAAATGGCTATTTAGACTGGAATAGAGATTGGGATTTCTTAAAGAATCTCTGGCGCAGCATGAACGCCTGCTCTACGAAGCCCGCTTTAACTGGACTCATGACGTCTCCGCATGGGCGTGGTTTTTCGTTGGGGCCGCGCCTCTCGGCTCTTGGGCGCTCTACGACATCTTCGCCAAGCCAGAACCGCCGGTCCTGTCCGATCCGGCCGCGCTGATCGCATCGGCGGCGTCGGCTGCGCTCGGCGTATCCTTTGCGCTGACGCGGTATGTCGACAAGTGGACGACGGTCATTGCGCTGACGAGTGAGCGCTTGATCCTGAAACGCGGCTTCATCGCGCGGGCGAGTCTCGATGTGGCGTTGCGCCAGATCGAGGAAGTGGACTTTGTACAGAGTTTCTGGGGGCGGCTTTGCGGTTACGGGCGTTTCGTCATCGCTGGCGAAGGCGTCGGCGTTGTGAAGCTGCCAAACATTGATCGTCCGGTTGCGTTTCGCCAGGCGCTCGAGGAGGCGGTGGTCGCCCGCCGAGGCGCAATGCGCGGACGCGACGCGGAAGAGTTGAGCGGCGTGGCGCGCGCGGCCCACGATTGCGATGCGCAAGGCCGACCGTTGCGCAAACGCCGTTTCGTCCGTCACGTGGCGGTCGCTGCGGCGGCGTCTGACCGTCGCGCGTCGGGGCAATCAGCATAGCGGCGATGTTCGCCAGGGCGAAGTTTCGAGGAGGCGAGGAAATATCCGTGTTGCAGAAGCTTGATGCGCATGGCGGCGAAGGCGCGAATCCTGAGGGCGACGTTGACGTCCGTGAGCCGCCCGCGACGTTGGATTCGAGCTTGGCGGATTCGAGCTCGGCGGATGCGAGCGCGATGGGGCTGACCTCCGAAGCCGCTGCGGCGCGGCTCGCCAAGGACGGCCCGAACAAGTTGCCGGAGCGTCGACCCGCAACGATCGCGGAGATCTTCGCGCGGCAGTTCCTCAGCCCGTTTATTTACATTCTACTGGCGGCCGCGATCGCGTCGCTTCTTGTCGGCCAGACGCCAAGCGCGATTTTCATCTTCGCCGTACTTCTCTTGAATGCGGCGATCGGCGCCGTGCAAGAGGTCGCCGCCCAGCGCTCCGCAGAAGCCCTGAAGAACATGGTGCGCGGCGTCGCACATGTGATCCGCGACGGCGCGCCAAAGGCGGTCGATTTCGAGGAGATTGTTGTCGGCGACATCGTGCTTTTGTCATCTGGCGATCGGACGCCGGGCGATGTGGACCTTTTGAGCGCTGACAATCTTTCCGTCGACGAATCAATGCTCACAGGCGAATCGGTTGAAGTGCGCAAGGTGGCCGCGGTTGACGCGGCGGGCGCTGTCCCTGAGGACGCGCCGATCACTGACCGTGTAGACCGGTGCTTCGCGGGCAGCATCGTCACGAAGGGGCGCGGCAAGGGGATTGTGCGGGCGACCGCGCTTGACACCGAGCTAGGACGCATCGCGTCGCGGGTCTCCAGAAGGCGCATCTCGGAGCCGCCCTTGATGATCCGTATTCGTCGCTTCACCTACCAGGTGGCGGGCGCGATCATGGCGGCGATCGTGCTTCTGGTGGCGTTGATGGCGGCGCGCGGCGGGTATGGGCCGGTGGAGATGTCGATGATGGCGATCGGCCTCGCCGTTTCGACCATCCCGGAAGGCCTGCCGGCGGCGCTTACCGTGGCGCTCGCGATCGGGATGCGCCGCATGGCGGCGAACAATGTCATTATCCGAAAGCTGGTGGCCGTCGAGGCGCTTGGGTCGTGCACGTTCATTTGCTCCGACAAGACGGGCACGCTGACCGTCAATGAGCTGACAATCGACAAGATCCTGCTGCCGAGCGGGCGGGAGTACAAAGCCGAAGGCGCCGGCGTCGGTCCCGGCGCCGTGACGGGCGATGCGCGTGAGCATTTGCGCGAGCTCTGCGTCACAGGCGTTCTGGCGAATGAAGGCCATCTCGATTACGCTGGCGCTGACTGGAGCGCCGACGGCGATATTGTCGACGTCGCGTTTCTTGTCTTCGCCAAAAAGTATGGCTTTTCGCTCGCCGACGTGCGGCGCGAACGGCGGCGTCGTCGGCTGATCCCTTATGAATCCGAACGCGCTTTCAGCGGCAGCGTCAATGGCGAAGACGGCGCTGCGGCGCTTTACGTCAAAGGGAGCCCGGAAAAGATCCTCGCCGGCGCGACGCATATGGACCTCGACGGAGAGGTCCGGCCCGTCGACGCAGATTTAATTGAGCGGCAGTTCCGGGATCTCGCCGCGGCGGGCTATCGGGTGATCGCGCTCGCAAAACGCGGCGGCCTTAAGGACGCGGAGAATGGCGACGGCGATGATCTTTACGATCTCACCTTCCTCGGCCTCGCCGCGATTATCGATCCCGTCCGCCCTGAAGCGCGCGACGCCATCGAGCGATGCAAGCGCGGCGGCATCGGCGTCGCTATGGTGACGGGCGACCACCCTTTGACGGCGCGCGCGATTGGCGCTGATCTTGGCCTGTGCGCCGCAGACGCTGACGTCGTCACCGGGGACATGATCCGGTCGGCCGAAGCGTCAGGGCCTGACGCCTTGAAGACCCTCATCCTGCCCTCTCGGGTTTTCGCCCGGATTGAGCCGGTCCAGAAAGAGCTCATTGTCGAAACCTTTATGGAGGATGGCCACTTCGTCGCCGTGACGGGCGACGGGGTGAATGACGCGCCGGCGATGCGCCGCGCCAATGCTGGCGTCGCGATGGGCAAGAGCGGCACGGAGGTCGCCAAGGACGCGGCCGATCTGATCATCACGGACGATAACTTCGCGTCGATCGTCGCCGGCGTGGAGCAGGGCCGTATCGTCTACAACAACATCCGCAAGGTGATTGCGCTTCTGGTCGCCACGGGCTTTTCCGCGATCCTCCTGTTCTTCCTCAGCGTCGCAGCGGGCCTTCCGATGCCGCTGACCGCGGTGCAGCTTCTCTGGCTTAATCTCGTTGCGAATGGTCTTCAGGACGTGGCGCTCGCCTTCGAGCCGAAGGAGGGCGGCGAGCTGTCGCGGCCGCCGCGCGATCCGTCCGAACCCATCTTCGAACGCCATATCATTGAACACGTGCTGGTCGCCGGCGCCATCATGGGCGTGCTCGCATTCACGGTCTTTTCGAGCGCGATCGGCGCAGGGCTCGCGGAGGACGCGGCGCGCAACATCACGCTGATGCTCATGGTGTTGTTCGGCAACATGCATGCGCTGTCCAGCCGATCGGAGACGAAGTCATTATTCTCGCTGGCGCCCTTCGCGAACCGATTCCTCGCGTTTGCGGTGCCGGGCGCGCTGGTGATCCACCTTCTCGCCATGCGCACGCCGGTCCTGAGCGATGTCCTGGAGATCTCGCCAATCCCGATCGGAACGTTTTTCGCCCTCGTCGGCGTCGCGCTCTGCTTCTTTGCGTCGGAAGAAGTCCACAAATTCGTCATTAGGCGGTGGAGCCGACGTGGCGCCGCCGCTCATGGCGCTGACGCGGCGGCGTAAGTCAGGAAATCGACAGGAGTAGTCAGGCATGGATGGCGATATCAGACTTGCGCCGAAGGAAGAGCGGCAGGCGGATGCGGCCAATGATGAGGCCGCTTCGGGTCCTCGGAAGCTGTCGGAGATCTTTGACGAACGGCTACGCCAGGCCATTGTGCGCCGGTCGAATGGCGTGTCGAACATATCGCTCTTTACGGCCTATACGGATTGGATGGCCCATATGGCGGTCAGTCCAGCGACGTCCGTGGAGGTGATGGGGCGGGCCGGCAAGATCGGGCTCGGTTTCTGGGCCAGCCTCATGAGCGGCGCGGCGTCGCCTACGCGCGCCGGCGAGCAAGACGCGCCTGCGCGCTATGCGCCAGTGCGCGCCTGGCGTCAAACCATCGAGGCTTATGACGACCTTGTTGACGAGGTTGTCGACAGCGCGGCCGGCGCCTCCAAGCGAAACCGCGATCTTATGCGCTTCGCCTTGCGGCAGCAGCTTCAGTTCTATCGGCCCGAGAATTATCTCCTTACAAATGAAGAAGCCTTGTCCCGCGCTTATGAGACCCGCGGGGCGTCGCTCTATCGCGGCTGGATGAATTGGGTCAAGGACGCAGGCCGCATCGCCGTGTCCCAGGGCGAGAGCACGCGAGACGAGACATCGCTGAAAGTTGGCGTGGACCTCGCCGCGACGCCGGGCGACGTCGTTTATCGAAACGAGCTCATCGAGCTTATTCAGTATAAGCCATCTGCAGAGAAAGTTCGCGCGGAGCCGATCCTGATTACGCCCGCCTGGATCATGAAATATTACATCCTGGACCTATCACCCAGGAACTCAATGGTGAAGTACCTCACCGAGCAGGGCTTTACCGTCTACGTTATTTCATGGCGCAATCCTGGCGCAAATGATGCGGAGCTTTCCTTCGACGACTATCGCAAATTAGGCGTCGAGGCGGCGATTGATGCGGCCACGGACGTTTCCGGCGCCAAGAAGATTCACACGGTTGGATACTGCCTTGGCGGGACCCTGCTCGCAATTGCGGCCGCGGCGCTGGCCCGCCGCGGCGACGACCGGCTGGCGAGCCTCACACTGCTGGCCGCCCAGACGGACTTCCGAGATCCCGGCGAGTTGTCCGTCTACATCGATGAAGACCAGCTGCATTGGCTCGAAACGGCGATGAAGTCGAATGGCGTCCTGAAGGGCGAGCAGATGGGCTGGGCGTTCCAGATGCTGCGCTCAAAGGATCTCGTGTGGCGCAGGATGCAGCGCGCCTATTTTCTGGGCGAGCGCGATCCTGAGTTTGATTTGTCCGTGTGGAACGAAGACGTGACGCGCATGCCATTTAGGATGCACTCGGAGTATCTGCGGCGATTGTTCCTCGACAATGACTTTGTGCAGGGGCGCTTTATCGTGGATGGCGCGCCTGTGGCTGTCTCAGACATTCGCGCGCCGATTTTCGCTCTGGGAACGGAGAAAGACCATGTTGCGCCCTGGCGGTCGGTGTTCAAGATTCACCTTTTCGCCGATGTGGAAGTGACGTTCGCGCTGACGACGGGCGGGCACAATGCGGGCGTCGTCAGCGAGCCCGGCAAGCCGCGCCGCAGCCACCGTGTTCTCAGCAAGGCGGACTATGACCACTATGTCTCGCCGGACGACTGGCTCGAACACGCCGAACGCGTGGAGGGTTCCTGGTGGCCGACCTGGACCGCGTGGCTGGCGGAGCGCTCGTCTCAGGATCTCATCGCGCCGCCTGAGGCGCGTCCAGCGACGGTCGCGGGAAACCTGATCAAAGAATCTGACGGCTGTGATGCGGCGCCTGGGGACTATGTCTTCGGCTAGATTCTTACTCAGCCAGGTTCGCATTTGCGGCGCGCTGCGGTCTGCGATTGCAGTCATCTGCAGATAAGGCCGGCTGCATGACACATTAGTGTCAATAAAGGATGGCACTTGTGCAGTGCGGGAGTAATTGGGCGGGGCTATGAAGAAATTCGTGTTTGGCGGATCGCGCGCGTCGTTTGCGGCGATGATGATTTTTGGGGTGCTGAGCGGCGCTGCGTCAGCCGAGACGACGTCGACCACGGCGCCCTCCGAGGCGGCCATGACGTCGGAGTCGGCAATTGGCGAAGCGATCGGCGACGCGCCCAGCGCGGACGCCAAAGTCCAGAATCAGGATGGCGGCGCCCCTCTATTGCGGCTTGCGCAGGCGGACGCCGTTTCCGAAGCGGCCGATGACGAGGCGGATGATCCGCGACCTGATGAGCTGGCTGAGGATGTTGATCCCGAAAGCGATGCGAGCGCCGAAGGCGACAATGGCGACGCGCCTGATGAAGACACACCTGGTGACGACTCAAATGAGGTCGATGACGCGCTTCAGGAAGGGACCGGCCCCGACGTCGCCGATGACGGAACCGAGGCGGCTGAAGGCGATGAGGTTGACGTAGCTGATGAAGCCCGGCGCGACTGGGGGCGGCTGCAGCCTGCTGCGGATCTCGTCGAAGCGGGCGGTCCGATCATTGTCATTCTGGCGATTCTATCGATCATCAGCCTCGCGATCATTCTTGTGAAGCTGCTGCAATTCTTCGGCGCGCGCACCGGCGATCATCGCTTCATTGAGAAGGCCGCGGGCATGCTTGAGAGAGGCCGCGCCGCTGACGCGCTCGATTTCGTCGAGCGTCGCCGCGGCGTCGTTGCGCGGGTGATGGAGACGGCGTTGCGCGGCAAGGCGCTCGGCGCGCCGGACGCGCAGGTCCGCGAAGAAGTGCAGCGGATCGCGCAGATCAAGCTCGACGGGCTGGAGCGCGGTCTGCCGCTTCTCAGCCTCATCGCCACGATCAGCCCGTTGCTGGGGCTGCTTGGCACCGTGCTCGGCATGATCGAGGCGTTCCAACAGCTCGAAAACGCCGGCGACCGCGTCGACCCGGCGATCCTTTCCGGCGGCATCTGGGAAGCGTTGTTGACCACCGCGGCGGGGCTAAGCGTCGCCATTCCGGCGGCGGCCTTCTTCACCTGGCTTCAGCGCACCGTCGACGTCGCCGGACAGCATATGGAAAACGCCGCGACGCGCGTCTTCACCGCTGATCTGTATGTAGGCGGCCGCGCGTCGTCGTCCGACGAGAGCGACGACTGACGCCCCCTTTAAGGAAGGGACGACGCCATGCGTATCCGGCGCTCTCAAGATGCGGTCAGGGTGCTGAATATCACGCCGCTTATCGACGTGGTGTTCATTCTCCTAGTGTTTTTCATGCTGGCGACGAATTTTGCGAGCTACCGCCTCATTCGCGTTGAGACGCCGCGGGAAACCGAAGTCGTCAAGACAAGCGAGGGCGCGATTGTCATTGGAATTGACGCCGACGGCGGCCTGACCTTTGACACGCAACCTATCGCGGAAGACGAACTGGACGCGGCCGTGGCCGAAGTCATCGCCATCGATCCCGGCAGGGTCTTTCTTGTCCGGCCCGAAAAAGGCGTGCCGCTTCAGGAGGCGATCCGCTTGTACGACGCCGCGCGGCGGGCGGGGGCGCAGGCGGTGTCGTTCTCCGGGCCGGAAGGCGATGGGGAGGGCGCGCGATGAAGATCGTCAGTAGCCGCCCTAAGCGTGAACTCGTAAACATCACCCCGCTGATCGACGTCGTCTTCATTCTCCTCGTGTTTTTCATGCTCGCCGGCGCCATTGAACGGCCGCCGCCTGTGGACGTGACGCCGCCGCGGTCGGACACAGAGCTTTCAGGTGAGGAAGAGGATGTCGTCGTCCTTGTCGGCGCTGACGGCGACATTGCGTTCCAGGGGCAGGTCATGCCCAATGACGGCGAATTTGTCCGTGCGGCAACGTTGTGGTTCGCAGTCCGCCCCAACAGCTCAATTCAGCTCAAAGCCGACGCGGACGCTGACGCGGCGCGGGTGATCCAAGTGATGGAGCTCCTGCGCGAAGCGGGGGCGCAGTATCTGGCGCTCGTCACCGTCGGGGGAGGGGCCTGATGGCGAGCGGGCGAAACGAGGTCGATCTGGCGAGCCAAAAATGGAGCGACGACTCTTCCCCGGAACCGAGCGGGCGCTTCTGGCTCTTGGGCGTCGGCGCGGCGCTCGCGGCGCACATGGCGGCCGCTGTTCCGTTTCTGCCGCCGATTGACGACGCGCCGGTGGACGTCGGGTTAGCCGAAGCGCCCGTCACCGAGATCGGCGTCCGTCTCGCGCCGCTGGTGCAGCCGCCGGAGGCGGAGGCGCCGCCGCCGCCCGAGCCGGAGCAGGAGATCCCGGTGATCGAGGAGCGGGCCTCCGATTCGCCCCCGCCTGCGCCGCCTGAAAAGCCTCGCGAAACGCCTGACCTGCCGGACATTCGCCCGCAGGCGGTGCCGGAGATCTGGCTCGGCGGCGGCGGCGGCGGCGGCCTTTCGCTGGACGAATATCTGCTGCTTCAGGAATGGCTCGCCGAAGCGCGCCTCGCCGTCCTGGAGAAACTGTCGTACCCGGAAGAAGCGCGCCGCCAGGGCGCCTCCGGCGTCGCGATGGTGGTGATCACCGCCACCCGGGAAGGCCGTATCGCCGACTGGTACTTCGAATCGCAGACCGGCTTTCCGGTCTTGGATCGTGAAATCCGCGATTCCATCCGCCAGGTCCGACGGCTACCGCGTTTCCCGGAAGGCACCGCTTACGAAGAGCTCGCTTTTAAACTGCCGATCAGGTTTGAGCTTGTGACCAGCCCTGCGGACGCGCGGCGCGGCGGTGGCGCGCCCGCTCCGGCGCCGTCAGCGCAACAGCAGCCTCAGGCGCCGGCGGCCCCGACGCTGACGGTGGCGCAGCTTTCCGGGTGCGCCGCATCCGCCGCCACGCTCACCGCCGCGCGCGATGAGATCGACGCAAAGCGCGTGGAGCTTGACGCCCTGCGCGAAGACTATGAACGCCGCGCCGAACGGTATGAACGTGAACGCCGGCAACTGCCCTTGTCAGTGCGCAACCTCTTGAACCGCTACAATCGTGAGCTCGACGACTATAATGCGTCGATTGCGGACTTTCAGTCACGCGCCCGCGCATTCCAGTCTGTTTGCGGCGGGGGCTCCACGTCCTTCGAGAATTATGTGCAGGCGTGCCGACCCTATGCCGCCACCGGCAATGCGTATTGCGAAGCTTACAGCGATCTATGGGCGCGGCTCAGTCAATAGGCGTTGCGCCGAGCGGCGCTCTTTCGCTGGTCGTAGGATGAACAGGAGGCGCGGTCGGCCGGATGGAAAGCATGTCGCTTAAAGGCAAGCGCGGGTTCGTGGTCGGCGTGGCGAACGAGCGCTCTATTGCGGCGGGATGCGCGCGCGCCTTCCGCGACCAGGGCGCGGATCTCATTCTGACGTGTCTGAATGAGAAGGCCCGGCCCTACGCCACGCCAATCGCTGAATCCGTCAACGCGGTGGATCTCCTGGAGCTCGATGTCTCGCGGGAAGAAGACATCGTCGCCGCCGAAGAGCGCATTCAATCCGTTTGGGGAGGAATTGACTTTCTCGTCCACGCGGTCGCCTTTTGTCCGAAAGAAGACCTGCACGCGTCCGTCGTCGACTGCTCCGAAGAGGGGTTCGCGACGGCGATGAAGGTTTCCTGCTATTCGCTGATCCGGCTTTCGCGGATGGCTGCTCCCTTAATGCGCGATGGCGGGTCGATCCTCACCTTTTCCTATTATGGCGGCGAGCGCGTCGTCGACCACTACAATATCATGGGCCCGGTGAAGGCCGCGCTCGAATCGTCCGTGCGCTACCTCGCCGCTGACCTTGGCGGAAAGGGCATTCGCGTCAACGCCATCTCGCCCGGGCCGATCAAGACGCGCGCGGCGTCCGGCATCGCGCATTTCGACGAACTATTGGACGCCGCAGCGGCTGAGGCGCCGGGCAATCGCCTCGCCACCATTGAGGAGGTCGGCGACCTCGCCGCATTTCTGGCCGGCGACGGGGCGCGCGCCATCACGGGTGGCGTGCATTACGTGGATTACGGCGTCAACACAATCGCGTAATGTGTGAAAGGGCCGCTTTTGCGCATGGCGCGCGGCGGCCTTTGGTGATAGCGGCGCCAATGCCGGAGTTCCTTGGATGCCGGAGTGCTTTAGATGCCGGAGTGCCTATGTCGGAAGTAACCGAAAACAGGACATATGACGAAATCAATGTCGGCGACGCGGCGTCGATACAGCGTGTTCTGACGGAAAAGGACATTGCGCTGTTCGCCGGCGTGTCGGGCGATGTCAATCCGGCCCATCTCGATGACGAATACGCGCAAGAAACGCCGTTTCACGGCGTCGTTGGTCACGGGATGTGGGGCGGCTCGCTCATCTCCGCTGTCCTCGGCGCGAAGCTGCCAGGACACGGCACGATCTACGTCTCGCAGCAGATGTCGTTTCGTCGGCCCGTCCGCATCGGCGACGAACTGACGGTCACCGTCCGCGCCGTTGAGAAGAAAGATCGGGGTCGG
The DNA here is from genome assembly GCA_039819085.1 of Pseudomonadota bacterium. Classification (GTDB taxonomy): domain Bacteria; phylum Pseudomonadota; class Alphaproteobacteria; order Caulobacterales; family Parvularculaceae; genus MED-G105. The sequence goes on along the minus strand of JBCBSQ010000002.1, from coordinate 112,258 downwards.
ATTGTCTTCGATTGCGCGTGCGTCAATCAGGACGGGGCGGACGTCATCGTCGGGCGGGCGGAAGTCATCGCGCCGACGGAAAAGATCACTCGGCCCGCGATCAAGCGGCCTGAGACGTATGTGCATGAAGGCGGGCGACGATTGAAGGCGCTCGTTGCGCGCGCCGAAACGGGCGAGGCCTTGCGAACGGCGATCGTCCATCCGACCAACGCCATCTCGATCGAAGGCGCGCTTGCCGCCGAGGCGCGCAACCTCATTGCGCCCGTGTTCGTTGGGCCGAGAGGCAAGATCGAAGCGGCGGCCGAGGCGGCGGGCGCTGACATCAGCGCCCATGAGATTGTCGACGCGCCGCACAGCCACGCCGCGGCGGACAAGGCTGTGGAGCTTGTTCGTCGCCGCGAGGTTGGCGCCTTGATGAAAGGCGCATTGCATACGGATGAGTTGATGGGGGCCGTCGTCGCGCGCGCAACCGGCATCCGCACCGAGCGGCGCGTCAGCCACGTCTATGTCATGGACACGCCGGCCTATCCGAAAATTCTCTTCATCAGCGACGCGGCGATCAACATCGAGCCGGATCTCAACGCCAAACGCGACATCGCCCAGAACGCGATCGATCTCGCCCGCGCGCTTGGGCTTCCGACGCCGAAGGTTGCGGTGCTTTCCGCGATGGAAACCGTGTATCCGCCGGTGCCCTCCACAATTGACGCTGCGGCCCTGTGCAAGATGGCGGACCGTGGCCAGATCGTTGGGGGACTGATTGACGGGCCGCTTGCTTTTGACAATGCGATTTCGCCAGAGGCGGTGGCCGCCAAGGGCATCGCCTCAGAGGTTGCGGGCGATGCGGACATTCTCCTTGTTCCCGACCTGGAGTCAGGCAATATGCTGGCGAAACAGCTCGATTATCTCGCTGGCGCCGTCGCCGCCGGGATCGTCCTCGGCGCGCAGGTACCGATCATCCTCACGAGCCGCGCGGAAGGTGTGGAGGCGCGGGTCGCCGCGAGCGCGCTGACAAAGCTCTTCGCCCAGCATGGCCAGCCTGCGAAAGCGGGCGGAGGCGCGCATTGAGCGATATCATTCTGACACTGAATGTTGGTTCATCAAGCATAAAGGCCGCGGCCTATCGGCGAGGCGGCGGCCCGGCGCTTGACGGCGCGCCGGCGCTGGAAGCGCATTTTTCAGGCGTTGGCGCGAGGCCCCATTTCGAGATCGGCGCTGATGCGGCGCCGCGCGCCGTCGAATTGACGGCGGAGGTGGGCTCGACCCATTCAGGCGCGCTGGAGTTCGCGTTGCGGCATATCGGCGAGGCGTTGCATGGCGATCCCGTCGCGGCGGTCGGTCATCGCGTCGTCCATGGCGGCCGCGATTTTGCCGAGCCGGTCCAGTTGACGCCGGACATCGAAGCGCAGCTTACGGAGCTTGTTCCCCTTGCGCCCGGTCATCAGCCGCACAATCTGGCCGGCGTGCGCGCCGCGCGCGCGGCCTGGCCCGACGCGCCGCAGATCGCGTGCTTCGACACCGCGTTTCACAGAACGCAGCCGGAAGTGGCGCAGATGTTCGCCATCCCGCGGGACTACTATGATCAGGGCGTTCTGAGATATGGGTTCCACGGATTGTCCTATGACTACATCGCCGAAGCGGCGCGTGATCTCATCCCGGCGGAGGAGCGCAGCCGGATGATTGTCGCTCATCTGGGCGCCGGCGCCAGCATGTGCGCGATCCATGATGGTCAGAGTGTGGCGACCACAATGGGCTTCACCGCGCTTGACGGCCTGCCCATGGGCACGCGATGCGGATCGCTCGATCCGGGCGTTGTGCTCAGTCTACTGATGGATCACGGCATGTCCGTCGATGACGTCGCCGCCTGTCTCTACAAGAAGTCCGGCCTCCTGGGGCTGTCAGGGCTCAGCGGCGACATGCGCGATCTGGAGGCGAGCGATGACCCGCGCGCGCGGACCGCGATCGAGTATTTCGTCTATCATATCGCTGCGGAGATCGGCAGGCTGGCCGCAATCCTCGGCGGGGTTCAGTCAGTGGTCTTTACGGCGGGGATCGGTGAGAACTCAGCGGCCACGCGCGCCGCGGTGATCGAAAAGTCCGCCTGGCTCGGCGCCTCTCTCGACGCCGACGCGAACGCCGGGCGAGGCGCGCGGCGCATTACGACGTCCGGCGGCGGCGTTTCCTTCTGGGTCATTCCAACTGACGAAGAGAGAGTCATCGCCGACGCGGCGGCGCAACTGATTAATGCGTAAACCGCATGACGCGGCGCGGCGACCTCGCGCCAGGCGGTTAAGGCTCACCCAAGCCGCGCGGCGATGGCGAGGCCCAGGAGCGCGAACGCGCCGAACGCCAGGGCGACGTCGGACAATGTCAAAGGCGCGAAGGCGTGCGGCGCCGGACGGCGGTCGGCCTTGTTCGCCTCCAACGCAACCGCCATCACGCCCCCGCGGCGCGCGACGGTTTCAACGATCGGGGCGATAAGGGAAGGGGCCGCCCGCAGCAAAGCGATTGGCCTGCGGATCGACAGCCCGCCTTCGCCGAACCCCATATCCGAGACCGCCTTCATAAAGTCGGCGGCGCTCAGATAAATCAGCACAAAGGCGTAGCCGACGGCGAAGGAGAAACGTCTTGGCAAGCCGACGCCGCGAAGCCCGGCGGTGATCGCGGGCGGGTCCATGGTCGACAAGAGGCTGACGCCGAAGAGGATCGCCGCGATCCAGCCGAAGCACAGCCGCAAACCGAACGCGACCTCGGCGGCGGTGCCGGCGCCGTCGCCGAGCAGCGGCAACAGCAAGAGGCCGATAATGTTCGGCGCCTGAACAAAGAGCGCGAACCCGAGCCAGGCGAGCGGCGGGCGCGCCGTGCGGGCCATCACCAAACCGAGCACGCACATGGCCGCCATCCATCGCCAGTCCGGCGCGACGTAAATCATCACGAGAAGGGTGATGAAGATGATCCATTTGACGCGCGGGTCGCGCTTGCCCCACCACACGCCGCGGCTGGTCTGAAGGGTCGGTACTTGGATCGGGCCGTCCTTCCCGCCTGGCGCTGCGTCGTCCTCTTTCGCTTCGCCTTCCTCCGCGACCGTGTTGTTTGCTGAAGCGGCGGCAGGCGAGTCCGTGTCCGTATCGGGCGCTTCATCGCCCGGCGCCTGGGGCTGCAGCGAAATCGTCCGCTCCACAAATGGCGCAAGACGCTCCGCGTCATGGTCGATGACGATCGATGCGGCGCCGGCGGGCCGCGTATCCAGAAGATCCTTCAGCGCGTCGCGCCAGTCGTCGCCCAGAGCTTCCGGCAGGTCATCAATGACAAGGAGGTCCGGGCCGCGCGCTTTTGCGGCTGCTATGAGGGTGAGGGCCTGCTCGCGCCGATCGAGCTCCCAGACATAGGCGTCGGCTTTGTCGTCGCCGAGGCCGATATCGGCGAGCGCCTCGCGCGCCCGCCGCAGGGCGTCTTTCGGCGCTGCGCCGTCAGCGATGAGCGCCGCGGCAACTTCCTGCGCCGCCCGCGGCTGCGTAAAGAGGTCCGCCGGCGCGCCGGATACGAAGGAGACGCTGCGGGGGACGCCCACATGCCCGACGATTTCGCCGCCGGTCGCTTTCGGGGCCGTCCCGGAAATGACCCGCGCGAACCACCGCGCCGTTGCTTCGCCGTCGGGCGCCGTCACGCCGATGCGCTCGCCGGGACGCAAATCAAGGGACACGTCGTTGAGGATCGGCGCCTGATCGCCCGGGCGTCGAAACGACACGCCCGCCAGAAAGGCGACCGAGTTGTCGTCGGGCGGCCGAAGCGGTTCGGGAATGGGCGCGCCGAGCGGCGCGAAGCCGAGATGCCGCTCGAACCGACCGCGCAGCGCCGGGACAAGAAACAGAAGCGGGATCGCGCCCCAGATGACGCCGTGGGTGATCGTGTTGCCGAAGGCGCTCCAGACAGCGACGCTCAGCGCTTCGGCCCCGAACAACAGGAAACTCGACGCTTCGAACGCCGCCTGAACAAAGGCGCACACGATGGCGCCGAAGACGAGGAGCAGCTTGTTCCTGGGCGCGATGGCGTAGATGTGGCTCGCAGCCCAAAACCCGATGACGTAGCCGAAGAAGCCGATCGGGTCGTCAAGTTCATACCCTTCCATCAGGTCGCGAAGGCCTTCGCCGAGCGCAACGCCGAGGCCGATCGCGAGCGCTGTCTGGCGCGCGGGAAGAAGCGCGCAAAAGGCGAGCGGCAGGAAGAACGGCTTGCTGTCGATGTCGACGGGGATTTCAGGGATCAGTTCGAACGGCAGCAGCGCGAGGAAGAACAGAACCGCCGTCACTCCAAGCACGGCCATCGATCTGGATGGCGCAATCGCTTCGTTCATGTTCTTCGCGCTTCCTTTATTTGCAGCGCGATGACGCCGCAGGATTCCCGCCAGTAATCACACGTTTGCCTCAGTCATATGACGTAAACCAACAAAAGCGCAGCGACGCAGGGAATGATCGCGCCGCCACATTGGCAACGGCCCGACCTCAAGCGCGCCGCGCCGCCAAAGGGCGAAAACCGATCAGGAAATCAGAAAAAACCATGGCTTTGGCCGCGGAGGCCGATGTCGTCTCAAAGGGTGATCAAGGGGGCCCGATCGGCCTAGAAAGGGTACGCATCCGGCGGCTCGACGCGGTTAGGCCCCCTCGATCATGACTTTGAGTTTTTTCAGGCGACTTCCGACGCGGCGTCTTCGTCTGACAGCCACTTCTGCAGGATCCGCGTCAACGATGTCTGCGCGACTGGTTTTGGCAGATAGTCGTCCATCCCGGCGGCGAGGAACCGCGCGCGGTCATCGCTCATCGCATGGGCGGTGAGGGCGATGATTGGCGTTGGGCCGGCGCGCGTCTTGGCCTCCAGGGAGCGGATCGCCTTCGTCGCCTCTACGCCATCCATTTCCGGCATGGAGATGTCCATCAGGATGAGGTCAACGTTCTCGCTACGGAACATATTTACCGCCTCGCGCCCGTCCTCCGCGAACAGAAGTTCATAGGTATCGCGGTCGACCATGTGCTCAATGACCATTCGATTGACCGCGTTGTCGTCCGCAACCAGCACCTTGCGCCGGTTGGTCGCAACGTCGGTCTGGCGCGAACCGGAAGTGGCGTTCGCCTCATCCGGCGTCACGTCGCCGTCCTCCGGCGCATCCACGATTTCTTCATTCCCGACGCTGGCGGCCGCGGAAATGGCGCTGGCGAGCGCCTGCATCGCGACCGGTTTGGACAGAACGTCCATCGCGCCGAGCGCCTTGAATTCACTGGCGACGCGGTCGTCGTCCGCCGACGACAGGACAATGTACCTGATGTCACCGCCGTTGAGGTTTGGCGGCGGCGCATTGCGAATACGCTTTGCGAACTGAAGACCATCGAGACCTGGCATCTGATAGTCGAGGAGCACAATCGGCGCCGGCTCGCCGGCCGCGGCGATCTCCGTCAGTCGTTTGAGCGCATCCTCGGCGTTGTCGACGCACTGCGCGGCGACGCCCCACACCGCGAGCTGCTCTTTCAGGATCTGTCGATTGATGGCGAGATCGTCGACGACCAGCGCGGAGAGGTTCGACAGATCGCCGATCTTTGGCGAACGCGGCAGGATCGGAACCGCCGTCGGCAGGTTCAGCGTGAACCAGAATGTCGAGCCTTCACCGAGCGTCGAGCTGGCGCCGATGTCGCCGCCCATGGCGAGCACCAGGCTCTTTGTAATTGACAAGCCAAGGCCGGTGCCGCCGAACTTGCGCGTCGTGGCGCTATCGGACTGGGTAAACTGTTCGAAGATCGCGTCGACCTTTTCCGGCGCGACGCCGATCCCGGTATCGATCACATCAACGCGGATCGCGGCGGCGCCGTCGGTCTCCGCGCCGCTGAAATCAATGATGACGTGGCCTTCGTGCGTAAACTTGATGGCGTTGCCGACGAGGTTTGTGAGGATTTGGCGAATTCGCCCGGCGTCGCCGACAACGTGTTCCGGCAGCTCCGGCGCGTACCGCATGGCGAGTTCAACGCCTTTGCCGCGCGCGACAGGGCCAAGGAGCGTGGCCACGTCTTCGACCGCCTGGCGCAGATTGAACGGGTGCGGATCGAGCTCAAGCTTGCCGGCTTCGATTTTCGAGAAGTCGAGAATATCGTTCAGGATCGTCAGCAATGCGGAGCCTGAGCTGTAGATTGTTGATGCGTAGACGGATTGCTTATCATCCATCTCCGTGTTCATCAAGAGCTCCACCATCCCGAGAATGCCATTCATGGGCGTACGGATTTCATGGCTCATGTTTGCGAGGAAGGCGGATTTTGCTTCGCTTGCGCGCTGGTACTTCTCTGTGCGTTCACTGACCCGCTGCTCCAGGTCCGCGATGAGGTCGCTATAGTTTCGCCGCGCTTCGGAAAGCGTGCGGGACAGTTCCCCGATCTCATCCTTGCGCTGCGACACCGTTTCGGCGTCCGCCGCCCCGTCGCCGGTTTCTTCTTTGGCGAAACGTCTCGTCAGCACATTGATGGGACGGATGACTTGTTGCTGGGTGACGACGCCGGCCGCCAACGCCTGAAACAGCAGGCTGAACAAGAGAATGACGACGATGGCGGCTGGCGCGCGGATTTGCGTCAGCATGAGCCCCCTTTGCGGAATGAGGTCGATCAGCATCCAGTCGGGATTGTCGAACTTGTGAAAGCGGGCGAGCCATTGGCGATCGTCGGTGATAAAGGCGCCCGCCTTGACGTCGCGGGCCATTGCCTGTTCGACGAGACCTTCAACGCCGTAATGCGCCGACGCTGAATTGACTTCGCGGGCGTCGGCCGTCGCGGCGAAGCCGAGTTCCGGCGCAAGCACGAGAGAACCCTCCTGGGTCGCGACAAGGGATGTCGCCACGCGCCGCTCTGTCTTCAGAAGACTGAGCAATTGACGATTGAGCGGGATCGTCGTGTCCCATGCGCCGATCGCTTCCCCATCGCGGAGAATGGCGGTCTGGCACGTGGCGGCGAGGGCGCGCCCCGACGGATCCCATCCGACCTGCAAAAGCCCATCGCACTGAGTCCCGGGCGACCATTCGTCCGTGCGCTTCAGGCTTTGCACGTAGCGCCAGATGCCGAAGTCAGCCGGCGCGTCCGTGCGATAGAATTTCAGGCGGTCCGGCCGTTTCGGGGCGTAGATCAGAAGGTCGTCGTCAGGCAGCGCGAGCGCAAGCGACGCGACCTCCCCCTCCAGGCTGGCGCTCACCGTCCTGATCGCTTCAAGACCGGCGATCACGACGCGCTTGCGCTGCGGCGTCATTGGTTTTGGCGAAAGAAATCCCGCCATGCCGGCGATCGGCCGGCCGCCAAGCGTCGCGCCGTCGAAGAAGCGCTCCGGCATTCGCCGGGTCCCGTCTTCGCGTCGTTCAAAGGCTTCCTCGAAGAGCGCGTCGATCGAGCTATCATCTAAGGACTGACTAAGCTGCGTGAAGGCTTTGTCGGCTGCGGCGTGAGAGGCGTCGATGCGCTGAAATGGCGTGTCCGCCCGTCGCCCGCGCTCAATCATGAAGCGCGTTTCGTCCGAGACCGTGCTTTTCTCGATATGTCCGGTCGCGAGGGCGAACGCGGCCCAGCCGGCAATGACGCTGGTCGCGAAGGCGATCAGGGCCAGCGTCGAAAAAAGCTGCGTTTTGACGGATGGCCGTTCGGCAAGCCGGATCACGGTGCGCACGCCTCCAAGCACGTTGATTGGGTCTGCCTCGGCGTTATTCCGGATTAAGGTTGCGGACCGGTGAATGAAGATTCGTCCTATGCAGACGAATTCCACCAATAGCCGCTTTAAATCGTTTCGAGCGCGCTATTCATAGTCAACGAAGCGTACGCTCTATCGTATCGTAACGCGATTTTGCGTTCGCCCGCTCACGCCGGCTGACCATCATTTGAGACCAGTTCGAACAGAAGACCTCAGCGATCGCCGTGATGCGCCGGCGTATAATCCGTATAAAAATAAAAAAGCGGCCTGTCGCCCTTGCGGGCGGGGCGCCCCTCGCGTCGGGCGAAACGGCCGAGCAATTTGCCGACGTTGAGGCGGCTATTCCTCGTTGGCGGCGTGGCGCGCGTCGTCGGCTTCGAGGGAAGCGGCTTCAACGTCTGGCAGCGGCGCCGGGTCGTCGGATAGGGACCGCAGATACGCGATGATTTCGGCGCGATTTTGCAATTTGCCGATCCGCTGCACCATGGCCGTGCCGGGAATGTACTCCTGGGAGTTGGCCAGATAGGCGTCGAGCCGTTCATAGGTCCATTCGCCGCCGAACGCCTTAAGCGCGCTTGAGTAGCCGTAGTCTGGCACGCCCCCCACGGGCCGGCCCACCACGTTCCAGAGGTTCGGGCCGGTGCCGTTGGCGCCGCCTTTCTCGAATGAGTGACAGGATTTGCAAAGACCCGCACGGCGCTCGCCAGCCGAGGCTGCGGCGCTTGCGAGCTTTTGCGCGAAGGATTCTTCCTCCGCCTCAGCCTCGGCGGCCGCGCCGCCGCCGGCTTCAAATTCAATCGGATAGGCGAGATGCAACTCGCCCCCGCCATGATGCCCCCCGCCGAAGAGCGCATTTGTGAGCTGCGGCAGGCCGACCACCAGCAAGATCGCGGCGAGAGCGGCGAAGGCTAGCTTGTTCGTGAAAAGTGGGTCTTGCATGAAGGACGTCCGATGGTTGTGGGCTATGTTTTGCCGGTGAAATATCGTCGCCCACGCCATTTCGCAATGCGATGAAAGTCGAAAGGGCAGTTCGCCGCGTCTCGCGTCGCGTGGCGGGCCGTAGTAAGGGCGGTCGTTATGACGTTGTCTCAATCTGATAGCCAGAAGCGGAAGATCGCCTTTCAGGGCTCGCCGGGCGCTTATTCGGAAATCGCCTGTTCGATCTACGCGCCCGAGTTTGAGCCTGCGGCCACCGCTTCCTTCGAGGCGGCGCTTGACGCCGTAAGCCGAGGCGAGGCGGCGCGCGCAATGCTGCCTGTGGAAAACTCCCTGGCCGGGCGGGTAAGCGACATTTACCGTCTGTTGCCTGAAACCGACCTGCAGATTGTCGCCGAGCACTTTCTCCAGATTCGCCATCAACTCCTGGTCGCGCCGGGCGTGTCGCTTGGCGACGTCAAGAAGGTGCGCAGCCACCCGATGGCGCTTGGCCAGTGTCGGTCAGTCATCGCTAAGCTTGGCCTGGAGGCGGAGGCGGCGGGCGACACCGCCGGCGCCGCAAAGCGTCTGGCGGAGACAGGCGCGCGGGACGAGGCGGCGATCGCGTCGGAACGCGCCGCGCAGACATACGGGTTGAGCGTCGCGCGCGCGAATGTGGAGGATGCGGGCCACAATACGACGCGATTTCTGGAGATGGCGCCCGAGCCGGCGGACGTTGACCCGGACGCTGGCGTGACCATCACATCGTTCGTTTTCCAGGTGCGGAACATTCCCGCCGCGCTCTACAAGGCGCTCGGCGGCTTCGCAACGAACGGCGTCAACATGACCAAGCTTGAGAGCTACATGCAGGAAGGGTCATTTACCGCTACGATGTTCTACGCGGATGTGGAGGGCCATCCGGAGCATGAATCCGTCCGGCTGGCGCTTGAGGAGCTCTCTTTCTTTTCCTCATCGATCAAGGTTGTCGGCGTTTATCCGGCGGCGACGGCGCGGGGGGCGCTTTAGTCGAGCGCGGCGTCCGAATTTGCTTAGGCGAAAGGCGGAAGCGCCGAGGCGGGCGTTCCCTCCCCGGCGCCTCCCCGGCCGCTCTCCCTTCGACCGGTTCCGCATGAAGGCGGCGCGCCGCATCAGCCAGGTTCTCCCCGGACAAGGCTGTAGCTAGCGCGCCGCCACTCTCCCCAGCGGTTTCTCCCCCAGAACTCCCCACTTCTCCTTGGGCGCGATCAGGTCTCCGATCGTTGTCGGACGACCTTGTTTGGAAGCCGCGGCCAGGCGTCGGGGCCTGACGCCCGCCGCGGCGTCGTCGCCTCAAGGGTGGAGGGGCGGGTGAGACGACGAAAAACAGCGCGATCGTTCCGATCGCGTTCAATCATGGCGACGATTGGGGTCGTCGCAGGCCGCTCCGCAGCGGGCGCGACGATGTCGAGCGGGGCGCTTGCATGGATTTGGCCCATCTGAGCGGACGTCCCGGCGGCCGGTTCTTCGGCGCAAGCGACGCTCGCCGAAACGGCGAGGGACGCGATCATGGCGAATACGCTGCGCTGTCTCATGTCCCTCTCTCCTTCCAACCGCCGGTTCTCCCGACGTCCTTCCCAAAGTCCTCAAGATCGTCTTCCCTTGAGGGTCCCGCCGGCCGGCGCCGCTCTCTCCTTCGACGCCGTCGACACGCTCACTCTCGCTCGGACAGGCTCGCCGCGCTTGAGCGCGATGTGGGGCTTTTCTGATTTGTGCTGAGGGTGGTAAACGGGGGCGGATCTAGGCGTTAGGCCTCAAGGTTTCCCGCAATCGCGGCGCGCGTACTTTTTGTTCGGCCGCACACTCAAGAACCAGGAATTTCAGATCTCGCGGTGGTATGAGCGAGTTCTGAGGGACTTATGAGTGGCGGTAATGGCGGCGCAAAAGGGGGCGAAGGCGCGGTGGAAAGCTCGGAAGTCGCACGGTACGTCACAGCCGGCGATCTAACGCTCGACCTGGAAGATGAGCGCGCGTTTCTGGAAGGCCGGCCGATGCAATTGTCGCCGAAGCCTTACGCTCTGCTTTGCGCGTTGATGGCGCGGCCACAGATACTGGTCACCAAAGAAGCTCTTTTTGAGACGGTGTGGGAAGGGCTCGCCATTGGCGACGCAGTGCTCACGACCGCCGTCAAGGAGGTCCGGCAGGCGCTCGGCGACGCGGCGCGCGCGCCGGATTGGATCGAGACGGTCCATGGCAAAGGCTATCGGTTCTTGAAGCCGGTTGCGACGAGCGCAACCCCGCCGGCGTCGCTCGCGGTTCGCAACGTGGGCGCGTCCGCAGGCGACACCGGGCCGCAGGCGGCGTCGAGCGATTCGGAAAGCGCGACCGAACTCGACCTGGCGGATGCGCCAAGGCCCTACCGGCGGCCGACCGCGCTGCGGGTCGCTAGCCTGGTCGGGATTCTGGCGGCTGCGGCTCTCGCGGTCTTCTGGATCCTGTCGCCCGACGCGCCGCGGCGTCAGGCCGCTGAGACGTCCGCGGCGCAGCGCGCGGCGGCGGCGCCGACCGAGCGGCCGAAGTCGATCGCCGTCCTTCCCTTCGCCGACATGAGCCCAGATGGCGACCAGACCTACTTTTCCGACGGCGTCGCGCTGGAAATCCTGAATGCGCTTGCGCGCGCGCCGGGGTTGCAGGTCGCAGCGCGCACCTCCTCCTTCGCCTTCAAGGGACAGAACACCGATGTGCGCGAAGTCGGCCGACAGCTCGACGTCGGCGCGGTCCTTGAGGGCTCGGTTCGAAAGCAGGGCGAGGCGGTGCGCGTGACGGCGCAGCTGATTCAAACGTCCGACGGATACGATCTCTGGTCCGCTTCTTACGATGGCTCGCTTGACGACATATTTGAGTTTCAGGAGCGCATTGCGCGCAGCGTCGCGGACGAGCTCGCGGTGATCCTCGACACTGACGCCGCGACGCGATTGGCGAAACGCCTGACGGACAGCCGTGAAGCTTATGATCTGTTCCTGCGCGCGCGCGCGCTTGTCGCGCCGCGATTTGGCGAAGACACGCTCGCGACGGCGATTTCGCTCCTGGAAGAGGCGATCGAGATTGATCCGACTTTCGCGGAGGCGTGGGCGGAGCTTGCGCGGGCGAGTTACTTTCTACCGCAGTACATGCCCGTCGCCGACGCAGAGCCTTATCTCAGTCGGTCCATTGAAGCGACCGACAAGGCGCTTGCGCTCGATCCAAGCCTTGCGCGCGCCTACCTTGCGCGCGCAGGCGTCCACAGTCATCGCGGCGAATTCGTGAAGACGTACGAGGCGCTGTCGCGGGCGATCGAGCTTGACTCTGAAGACGCCGACATAGTCGGCGCTGTCGGCTATTACTGGTCGTATCTCGGTCTGCCGGAGCGCGCGATCCCCTATCTGGAGCGCGCGGTGGCGCTTGACCCCATCAATGTGACGAACCTCTTCACGCTCGGCGTCGCCAAAATGAACGCAGGCGATCTTGACGCAGCGGAAGGCCTTCTGGCCCGGGCGGCCGAACTCGGCCATACGCCCGCAATCATGATCCGTCCACAGATCGCAGCGTTGCAGGGGCGCGGCGAGGTCGCCGCCCGTCAGTTCGCCGCGGCCTTCGAAATGACCAATCCGGCATTTCGCGCAGAGTTCTCGCAGGTCGCTGGCCCTGACGCCGATGCGGCGCAATTGGTTGGTCAGGCGCTTTACGGCGGCGACGAGGCCGCGCGCGCCATCGTTCGCGAGGGCCTCAGGCGTTGCGCTGAGGATCCGGGAATCGCCCTGAACCCTGCGGCCTTCGGCGTGATGCTGCAGGCCGGCGAATATGACCTCTTTATGCGGACGTTCGAAGGCCGGCGTTTCGGCGGCGCGACATTTGTCCTGAGCATTCTATGGGATGCGCGCGAGCGCACGTCGGGACTTCGTCGGCACAAGGATTTTCCAGCGTTCGCCGAACGGATCGGCCTTGCCGACGCCTGGCGGGCCCACGGCGCCCCGGAAGGGTGCCGGGAGGTTGAAGGCTCATTCATTTGCGCCTGATTGCTGACGCCTCATTCGTGTGGCGGGAATATCTGGAGCGCCGACGCCCGAAGGATAGCAAGTCAATATAGATTTCATATGGTATTGATCAGTTTTTCAAAAAAACCAAGTTTCGAGATATATATTTGTAGAAATTCAATTACTTCATCATTGAAGCGAACGTTTCCCTTTTCGGGGGTCAAGGAATACGGATAAAACCCATCGCGGCGGCGTTTGCGCGCGCGGCGTCTCATCCCGAGGTCGCTCCGCCCCCAGGTTTTTGAAAGGATAAACAATGAGAGCCTTCCTTCCCTTTTTGGCTATTGCGGGTCTTAGCGCCTGCGCCACGGCTGAAGAGCCCGTCGCCGCCGAGGCGTCCGCTGCGGCGCAACGGCAAAGCGAACAGTGCATCACCGAGCAAGAAGTCGTCGCCGCGCAGACGGCGTGGGGCGACGGCATCGTCAAGATCGGAAAAGCGTACGCCGAAGGCGGCGACTACGTCGCAGCGGCGTCTGAGCACATCAATACCTTCTATGGCTACGATCTCGGCCTCGTCCTCTTCAAGCCCACCCTGGCGTCGGACGAGCAGTTCCGATCGTCGTTCGATGGCGCGCTCTCGTACTTTGTCGGGGGCAACCCGTCGTTTCCGGAAGACAAGGGCTTCGCGCTTCGGCCATGGACAAAGGTTCGTTGGCGGAATGCCGGGATTACCAACAACAGCTGCGACATGGCCGTGGCCATGGGCAACTATTTCTTCACGCCCGCGGAGGGGGAAGAGACAAAGGTTGAGTACACGATTGGCTATATCAAGGACGCCAAGGGCGATCTGCGGATGGTCGTTCACAAATCGTCACTGCCGTATGGCGGCGAGTAAGCGATCGATCTTGGGTTGACGCGATGATGGCCGAAGCAAGCGCCTAGGCGGGCGTCAAAGGCGCCGTTCGAGGTTCATCCTCGGGCGGCGACTTCGTCTGTATTCGGTATGTTCAGAGGCGTCCACCGTGAGCGGAATGTTTTTTCGTCCGTCGACGCAAGCGAAGCGCGTCGTCGACGACATGAAAGATGTAATTCTGCTCAACCGTTCCATCGAATAGGTAAGCGCCGGGACCGGATGCGTAGATCGCCACATCCTGGCCGCCATGAGTCTCCGATCCAAGCGGGATGGCCGCCTGCTGCCGGTAGCTGACGTTAGTGGTTTCCGTCGGGTTCGGCGCAGCGCGTTTTGCGTTCTTCAGCCCAAAGATGACTGAGCCCGGACCATTGGCGTAGCCAAGGGTTGTGTATCCCTTGCCGTCCGCCGCTCTTGCGAACCTGCCGCTGAAGACGCCAGCGGGGTTCTCGACGAGCCCGAGGATATTGTTGCCCTTTCTGGGGTAGCCGGCGATCGTCAGGGTATGCCCATGATCGGCGGTGGCGACGATCAGGGTCTCTTCCGGCGAGGTCATGTCGAGGGCGGCGGCGATTGCTTCAGAAAAGGCCTGCGCGTCCCCGAGGGCGCGAGCGGCGTTGCCGGCGTGGTGAGCGTGATCGACGCGGCCCGCCTCCACGACGAGAACGAAACCGTCCTCTTCACGAGACAGAAGGTCGATCGCGAACCGGGTCATCTCTGCGAGCGATGGTTCGCCGCCTGCGTCGGCTTTTCGGTCCGCCTCATACTCCATGTGCGAGCGCTCAAACAGTCCGAGGACGCGTGGAGCGTCGGACGGATCGAGCGCGTCGAACCCCTGCTGATCGACGACCGCGACATGGGAATCCGACTTGGCGTTCCATTCATCAATGAGATTGCGGCCGTCTTTTCTACCGCCCGCCGCGTCCCCATCCTCCGGATCTTTCGCCTCAATGGGGAGGAAGTTTGACCGGCCTCCACCCATGGCGAGCTCGAGTCCATCGCCATACGGAAATTCAATGAGCTGACGGGCGATGTCGCGACAGCCGTTCTCGACGGCTTCTTCCGGAAGGTTCGTGTCGCGCTCCCAGTTGCGGTCGGGACTGTGCGCGTAAGCCGCCGCTGGCGTTGCATGCGTGAGGCGGGCGGTGGAGATGACGCCAGTGGCCATGCCCGCCTGCTCCGCCAGTTCCACCAGCGTCGGCGCTTCAGCCCCTCTGGACGCGGCGCACTCTCCGCGGACAACGGCGTCCGTCATGGAAATGACGCCGATCTTCGTCTTTACGCCCGTGACGATCGCCGACATGGTGCCCGCGGAGTCCGGGGTCTGCGCGTCCGTATTGTACGTCTTCGCGAGAGCGAGGTGCGGCATGCGTTCGAAGGAAAGATAGTTCTCTTCGCCCGCCTCGCCGCGCGACTGCCCGTCAAAGATGCGTGCGGCGGTCACGGTGGTCGGTCCCATCCCGTCAGCAAGGAAGATAATTGCGTTCTTCGCGCGTCCGGTGATCGGGCGAACGGCGCGGCGCTCGGCGAGCGTCGCTTGCGCCGCTTCGAAGTAAGGGTCCGCTTCGATGGCCGCCGCCGCTGGTCGCCCCGCCAGGCCCATGGGCGGGGGCGCGTCGCCGGAGCCGGCGCAGGCGGCGAGCGTGAGCGGCGTCAACAGTGGGGCGATGGCGGCGGAGCGGGTCATGCGAGAGTCTCAGCTAGGACAAGGGCGAGCGTATCGGTATCCGCTCACTTTGACGATTTCGCGACGCCCGAGCCCTGGCATCACTCCGACGCCGAGTCGCCGTCGCCCGCCGCTTCAGTATTTGCGCCGGTGCGATACTTCTCGAACCAGGCGAGAATGTTGCCGACTTTCGCGATCAGGTTCGACGGGCGCCCTGCAATCAGGTGCGAAGCGTCCGGCACGCGCACCATCGCCGTTTCGATCTCGCGCAGCTTTAGCGCCTGATAGAATTGCTCCGTCTCCGACATGGGCGTGCGATAGTCCGCCTCCCCAGTGATCAGCATCGTTGGCGTCGAAACATTGCCGACAAGCGAGAGCGGCGAGCGCTTCCAGTAGGCTGCATTTGCGTCCCATGGCGTTTCGCCGAACCAGTATTTGTAAAAGAACGGATAGCCGTCCGCCGTCAGGGAGAAACTCGTCCAGTTGATCACCGGCTTGGCGACGGCCGCGGCGGCGAAGCGCCCGGTTTTGCCAACGATCCAGGCGGTGAGCGTGCCGCCGCCCGAGCCGCCGGTCACAAAGAGCTGGTTCTTGTCGATGTATCCCTTGGCGATGACAGCGTCGACGCCGGACATGAGGTCGTCATAATCCTGACCCGGATAATTATGGTGGATCTCATTGGCGAAATCCGCGCCGTAGCTCGTTGACCCACGCGGATTGGTGTAGAGGACAACGTACCCTGCGGCGGCGTAAAGCTGGGCTTCCGCCGAGAAGTGGGGGCCGTAAGCGGCGAATGGCCCGCCATGGATTTCGAGGATCAGCGGATGCTTCTTCGATGGATCGAACGTCGGCGGCTTGAGGATCCACCCCTGGATCTCCAGTTCGTCAACTGATGACTTCCAGGTGATCTCTTCCACGTCGCCGAACGCGATGTCGGCGGCGAGGTCGTCATTGAGCCGCGTCAGCCGGCGCGCGGTCTTGTCGGCGCGCAGGATGGCGATGTCCGCCGGCCGCGTCGCTCGGCCGCTGGTGTAGGCGACGACGCCCGCCTCGTTTGATGAGAAATCGCCACTCGTATAAGGGCGACCGACGACCGTGCCGCCGAGGTCCTTAATGAGCGGCGTCACGTCGCCGTTCAGGTCCAGCCGGGAGAGCAGCGTTCGTCCGTAATCGTCATATTGGATAAGAAGCGCGTCATCGCCAATCCAGGCGACATCGTCGATAGAGCGGTCGAAGTCGCCGGAGACGTCGCGTCTTCCTGATCCGTCCGCATTCATGACATACGCCTTGACGCCATGATATCCGAGGCGTTTGTCGTCGAACCCAAGATACGCAATGCGCTCTCCATTGGCGGAGACCGTCGGCGCCGTATCCGGGCCGTCGCGCTTGGTCAGGCGTTTGATCGACTTGTCCGCAAGCGAGACACTGAAAATGTCGCTTTCAACGGGATCCAGTTCAAAGTCCTCATTTCGATTGGCGGAGAAGAAGATCGACTGTCCGTCTCCCGCCCATTCAATTGAACCATGATTGAACGTCCCATCGGTTAGCTGGCGCGGCGTTCCGCCGTCCGCGTCAACGACAAAGACATGACGAGAGCCCGGTCGGGCGTAGCCGCCGCCGTCGCGCCGATAGACCATCTGGTCGATGACCTTCACAGGCTCCGCCCACTGTGCGCCTTTGGGCTGTTTCGGCGGTTTGGCGAGGGACGGGCCTTCGTCCTCGACGAACATGGTGAACGCGATCCGCGTTCCGTCCGGCGACCATGCGAGGCCGCCCGGGCTCTCCGGCAGATTGGTGACGGCGATGGTCGTTCCGTCGTCCATGTAGCGCACGAAGATTTCCGCGCCGCGGCCTTCGCCCTCGGCGGTCGCCACATAAGCAAGCCGATCCGCCTTCGGCGCCCAGCGCGGCGACGAATAGGAATGGGGCTCTGCGAACAAGGGCCGATGCGATGACCCGTCCGCCGCGACGATCCAAATGTTTGAGCGCGCCCGGTCGGTCATCACGTCCATCGACCGGCGCACATACGCGATCTCGCCGCCGTCGGGCGAGATCTGCGGATCGCTGGCGTGCTCGAGTTCGAAGACGTCAAGCGCTTCAAAGGCTCGCTTGTCTGGAGCGTCAGCGGCGGCGGAAGACGCGCAGACGGCGAGCGCCGCGCAAAGGGATGGCGTGAGTTTTCGGACGCGGCGGGCGAAGGACATTTCGGCGAACTCCAGTTGTCGGGCGTTCTTGACGCCAGTCGATCGTGATCGATCAGTCAGGCGATAAAGCGCAATCCTTGATAGTCGCCTACGCGCGCCTGTGAAACCGCGGCGCGCAGCCTGCGTTGCCTCTCCTGCAATGTCGCCCGTCGTATCCCGTCCGAGGGGCTTGCGGCCTTGGCGCTAGCACGGCCATGTTTGGCCGCGTATGACTTCGGCCGCGCGCATTCGCACGAGACTTCGCCAATAGGGCGACTTGTCAATTCGCGCCGCGGGTAAAGGAGAGGGTTGATGCGGGGCTTTTCTATTGCGGCGGGCGCGTTTCTCGTGGCGGCGGCGCTTGCGGCGGCGACGTGGCTATGGACGCCGGATGCGCGCCGGTTTGACCGCGCAGCGGCGCTCGCCGTCGCGAATGAGTACGACGCGCGCATCATCCGGGATAAATTCGGTGTGCCTCATATTTATGGCGCGCGAAACTCCGACGTGGCGTTCGGTCTCGCATTCGCCCATGCAGAAGACGACTGGGCGACTTTTGAAGAAGTCATCCGCTTCTCCCGCGGGGAGTTGGCGCGCGTGACTGGCGAAGATGGCGCGATTACGGATTATCTCGTCGCCGCAATGGACGTGTCCGACGCAATAGATGCGAAATACCAGACTGACTTGTCGGCGGACACCCGCGCGATGATGGAAGGCTACGCCGCAGGCCTCAACTACTACTGCGCGACCAACGAAGGCGCGTGCGCGAAGGACATTCCTCCGTTGACGGGCAAAGACATCGTCGCCGGCTTCTCGGCGCGTCAGCCGTTCTTCTATGGATTTGAAGAAGAACTGAAAAAGCTTCTGTCGCCGCCTGCCGCAGACGGTGACGACAAATCGGCCGGCGCTGATCAGGGCGCGCGATACGCCGCCGCGATCGATCGCTGGTTCGGAACCGACGGCGGCGGCGCGTTCGGCTCGAACGCAGTCGCAATTTCGCCGAAACGCTCCGCAGAAGGCGCAACGCGGCTCCTTGTGAATTCGCATCAGCCGTATACCGGCCCTGTCGCCTGGTATGAAGCGCGGGTGAAGTCCGAAGAGGGGTGGGACGCAATTGGCGGCGTTTTTCCAGGGTCGCCTTTCATTTTGCACGGAGCGACGCCGGATTTTGGCTGGGCGTTCACCGTCAACAAACCGGATCTCGTGGACGTCTATGCGCTGACGGTGAACGATGAAAAACGCCCGACGCAATACCGTTTCGACGGCGAGTGGCGTGACTTTGAAGAAGCCGAAGCGGCATTCCGGGTGAAGCTATTCGGACCGTTCAGTCTGCCCGTCAAGCGTCGGCTGTTACGCTCCGTGCACGGACCGGTATTCGAAACGCCGGATGGCTGGGCGGCCGTCGCATTCGCAGGCGACCGAAGCGTCCTCGCGCCTGAGCATTACGCCCGCATGAATCTCGCGACGACCTATCGCGACTGGCGGGCGGCGTTCGATCTCTTTGGCATCCCGTCCTTGAACGCGGTCTACGCCGACCGCACCGGCCGCATCGGGTACTTCTACAATGCGGCGATCCCGGTCCGTGACTCCGCGTTTGACTGGTCGAAGCCGGTTCCAGGCGACGCCGCCAACGCCGTCTGGAAGGGCGTGCGCGGGTTCGACGAAGTCCCCCAGGTGGTTGATCCCGCCTCCGGCTATGTGGGCAACGCGAACAATTCACCCTTCGAGGCCTCCGCTCCCGCGGATGCGCCAGCGGACGCGGCGTTTCCGCCGCACTATGGGATTGATCGCCGCAAGACCAATCGCGGCGGGCGCCTCGTGGACCTTTACCTCGGCGATGCGTCTATTACGGAGGCGGAGTTCTTCGCCTACAAGATGGACGATCGGTATCGGGAGGGATCGGCGGCGGACGTGTTCGCCAGCGACATGGCGGACCGTCTGCAAGACGATCCATCGTTTACGGAGGAAGTCGACCTTCTCCGCCGATGGAACCGCCGGGCGGACGCGGCGAATCGCGAGGCGGCGCTTGCGATCCTCTCCGCGCAAGCCTCGCTCGGCTACACCTATTCCGGCTCGGACGTGACGATCCCCTCCCCGGAGGAGGCCCTGAAAACGGTTTCCGACAAGCTGAAAGCGGGCTTCGGTAGAATTGATCCGGAATGGGGCGAGGTGAGCCGTCTCATTCGCGGAGACGTCAGTCTGCCGCTTGACGGCGGACCGGACACGCTTCGCGCGGTCTACGCGCTTGGCGATCCGGCGGAAGGTCCGTTGACCGCGTCATTCGGCGACACCTACATCATGGCTGTTGGTTGGAGTGCGGAAGGAGAACAGACGATCAAGACAATCCACCAGTTCGGCTCAGCGACCCTTGATGCGGCCTCGCCACACTATGCGGACCAGGCGGCGATTTTTGCGGCCAAGGAATGGCGCGCGCCGGCGATGGCGCTTGACGCGCTCCTTGCGGAAGCGACGCGGGATTATCGGGTGGGCGCGCGCGCCGAAGACGGCGGACGTTGATGCGCCCCGTCATTCCGCCGCCGGCGATTGGCGCGCTTCTCGCCCTTGGGATGTGGACCTGGGCGTGGGCGACGCCGGAGATGGCGTTCGACCTCAGCTTCTGGCGGCCGCTTGCGTTTGTGTTCGGCGCGGCTGGCCTCGCGATTGATCTGACCTCAGTGGCGGCGTTCTTCCGGCGCAAGACGACAGTCAATCCAATGACCCCCGAAAAGACGCGCCGGCTCGTGGTCGACGGCTTTTACCGTTTCTCGCGCAATCCAATGTATCTCGGCATGCTCCTGATGCTGATTGGCTGGGCGCTCTGGCTCGGCCATCCGTTCGGCTTCGCCGGGCCCGCGCTCTTCATCTGGCTGATCAATGAAATGCAGATCAAGCCGGAAGAGCGCGCACTAGAGGAGATCTTCGGGGAGGAATACCTCGCCTATAAGGCGCGCGTCCGGCGCTGGATTTAAATCCACCATTTTTGCCGAAGACGGACGACCGCCATTGAAGACGCCTGACGCCTACGGTCTAAGCGCAGCAAACACGCCTTCGATCGCGTCATTCAGAACGCCAGTCGATACTTTTTTGGTTCGCAGTTCATAGAGCGCGGTCTCCGCAACAAGCGCGTTCAAGAACTTTGCTAGGAGTCTTGGATCGCGCGCGTCAATTTCGCCGATCCGGATCGCCTGAGACAGCAGTTCCTCAAGATATCCAAGGCTGATCTCATCTTCCACCGACTTCGCCTTTTGCGGTCCGAGTGCGGAAGGACCGATTTCGAAGAGAATTTTCGAGACCTCCGGAACCCGAACTTCCCGCGTCCAGGCCAGGCATGCTTGCTTGAGTTGCTCGAGCGGCGACGCGGTTTGTCGTACGCTGCGCATTGCGCGCTCAATAGCGCCGCGCGATTCTTCTTCATAGAGAGCTTCGACGATTTCCGTCTTGCTTCGGAAGTGATGATACATCGCGCCTTTGCTCAGGCCGATTTGCGTCAGGACGTATTGTGTTGTGGTTGCGTCGAATCCGCGGCTCAGGAAAGCGCTTCGAAACGCTTTCAGAAGCTGAGATCGCGTGAATTCTGAACGTTGCCGCTGGGTCGCCATAGCTACCCTTTACATGCGGGTCCTCGACTTGTAAAACAAACCGACGGTCGGTTTTATACGTGCTAAGGAGGTGCGCCATGTCTGCCTGTCTGAAGAACCTCAATCAGATGTTGCGAGTCTGGAATACAGCCGATGCGGCGGAAAAGGAGGCGCTTGCGGCATCAGCGCTTGAGCACAATGTTCATTTTGTCGACCCTAATCATAACATCATTGGCCGGAAGGCTTTTCTCGACATGGTGAGTTTGGTGCAGCGGCAAATTCCGGACGCCGCCTATTCGCGCGCTAGCGAGATTGATATGCAGAATAATTTTTGTCGGTATCATTGGGCCATTCATGCGAATGACGAACTGGTGATGGCGGGCTTTGACGTGACAGAAGTCAATGATGCGGGAAAAATCGTCAAGGTGATCGGCTTTTTCGGGGAGCTGGACCGTTCGACCAATGCTGGATGAACCGCTCGCGGCTGATTTTGGCCTTGGGTGTCTGCTCAGCCGTCGGGAGCTGCGATAAACTCAAATGGCGCATCGCGCCTGGTTTGGGGCTATGGCGAGTTATTCCGCCCACGCCTCGATGAGGCGACGGGCGATTGTAAAGCGCGGCGGCAGGAAGACCGTGCGGCCGTCGATCTCCCGCGGTGTTCCGGCCATGATCGCGCGGGCGTCGTCTTTCGGCAGCCACACCGCGTCTGCGATTTCGGTTTCGTCTAGCGTCAGCTCGCGATCCGCGCTGTCGGCGAAAAACCCCATCATCATGGAAGAGGGAAACGGCCAAGGCTGGCTGAACTGATAGCGCACGTTGGAGAGCGTAACGCCGGCCTCTTCATTTAGTTCGCGCACGGCGCATTCCTCCGGCGTCTCGCACGCCTCCACATAGCCGGCGAGGGCGGAGTAAAAGTTCGGCGGAAAGCGGGAGTTGCGCCCAAGGAGGCAGGCGTCGTCGTGGAGAGCGAGGACGATCGACACCGGATCGGAGCGCGGGAAATGCTCCGCGCCGCAATCGGGGCAGACGCGTTTCGCGCCGCCGTCGACCATATCGGTCTCGGCGCCGCATACGGCGCAATAGACGTGGCGGCGGTGCCAGTCGAGGAGCCAGCGCCCCTGGCCGACCATGGCGAGATCGTCCGGCGTCAAGGCGGCGATCGCCTCGCGCAAAGGGACATATCGGCCGAGGTCCGAAAACGGCGCGGCGTCTGGCGACGAGACAGAGCCGCAATCGAGCGCAAAGCGGGGCCGACCTGCGCGCGGTCCTTCAAGGTCGAGCCCGAGAAAGACGATGGGCGCGGACCGCGCGAATTCGCTGCGCGCGGCGTGCGCAAGCCACCCGGCCGCGCCGTCGACCATCAGAGGATCCCCCCGCCACAAAGGGATCAGAAGCGCGTCGTCATGGGCCGCCTGGCGTTTCAGCCATTCTGCGTCGCCGCGGCTTTCGGTTGCGCGATTCAAGGGCGCGCCGGCGAAAGGGCAGAACGAAACGTCGAATGCGTCGGCCATCAGGTCGCGGGCGCCTCGCCGTTGGCGTTCAGTCCCAGGAGCGTCGCGCGTGATGTGCCCCAATCGTCGAAGGCGCTGTAGACGGCTTCAATCGCCGCGATCTCCGCCTGGTTCAGGTCCGGATGGTGCGCCTCAAAAATGAGGACCGTGCGGTCCGCGTCCGTCGGATTGCAGGCTTCGTGTTCGAAAGAATCATCGAAAGCGAACAGTTCCCCGACCCGCCAATGATGGATCGCGTCCCCAACGCGGATCCACGGACGGTTTTCCTCAGTAGCGGTCGGAACAATGACCGGCAGATGGACGGTGAGGCGCGAGTTCGTCAGCCCGTGGTGCGGCGGAATCCTCGTTCCCGGCGTGAGTCGCGAGAAAAACGTCTCAAGCGGGACGCCGTCCCGGCGAACGAGCGGCGCGTCGGCAAGCGCGGCGAGCGTTTTCGGAAAGGCGCTCGCCATATCCGTTACTTCGGCGTTGTAGTGGATGAAAAGCGCCGACCAATCCGGGTTCTCGCGCAATTCATCCCATTGTCCGCCCGCCATTTCCGCAAACACATAGGGCTTGAACGTCGCCTGGGAGGCGAGGGCGGATTGGTACTCGGCGAGAATGTCCCCAGTCGCCGCTTCGATCGCCGCGGCCCAGGGGAGGTCATCGCTCGATGTAACGGGCGCCGCCGGAAGATCCGGCATATAGAATGTCAAAGGCCGCTGCCCTGTCGCGCGATAGTCGAACGCGGTCGGCGCAAAGTGCGGCCATATGCCGGCGCGAACCCGTCCGAGGGGCTCGCCGACTTTTTCTTCGACGGCGTCGAGCGTTTCGGCTTGCAGCTTCGCGAAGTGCGCGCAGATGGCGTCATTGGCGAGTTTCGAATGCGTCTTCAGCTCATCATTCGCCTGGGGGTGGAGGTGCATCTTGCGCAGCATCGGCTCATGGTCCGCGCCGATCGTCCACACGGCGACGGCCTCTTCAATACGGCCGGCGCGGTGTAGCGCCGCGCCGGCGTAGAGCGCGATCGGCGGGCTGAGGGGTTGGTCGCGGAAAGCCCGAAGAAACTCGTCCGGCGAATGGGCGGTAATGTCTGGCATTGAACTCGCTTCTTGAGCTGCTTGGCGCGGCGGCGACGTGAATATGGTGGAATAGCGGTCTACAGGCCCTGCGCGGTTTCAGCAAACCGCGTCGATCCAGCGCGAGGCCCTTGTATCATCTGAAGTGAAGCGTGATATTCCGTCTTGGAAGGCTGGCGGACGAGCTTCTCGCCAACCCGGTCAGGTCCGGAAGGAAGCAGCCGTAACGAGTTTCGGTTCGGGTCGTTTCAGCCTTCCACCATTCATCATTCTGTTGAGCCCTGTATTCTGTTGAGTCCGGTGTTGGCGCTTTCGCGCTTTCCGGTCCTGAGCTTGCGCGTTAGGGTCAGCGAAGCTGACGGGCGAGCGGAACGAGGGGTGGACTAGAATGGCGAGATCATTGGCGAGCCGGCGCATTGCGCGTTTCAGTCTGGCGATGGCCATGATTTGTTTTTCAAGGGCGGCGATTGCTGAGGAGGCGTCTCAAGGCGATGGCGTCGATCTGGCGCGCGACGCCTATTTCAGCCAGTTCCCCGGCGAGGCCCAACCGCTAATCCGCACGGTCACGAAGGAGTCGATGACATACTTCTTCCGAGAAGCCGGCTATGACGTCGCGGTTGAGAGCGAAGACGAAAACGCGATCATCCTGCGCGAAAATGTAGAGGGCGGCGGCGCGTTCTACGCCGCGCTGGTCGATTGCGACGCGGGCGCCTGCGGCATGGTGGAGCTGTTCGCGTTCTTCAATCCTGAAGGCGTCACTCTGTCGATGGTGAACGAGGCTCATGAGAGCGTGCTCATCGGGTCAACGGTGCTATTGCGGGAGAACGATGGCGTCGTCTCCCGACGCATCTTTTTGCAGGGAGGCGTGTCGTTCGAAAACCTGACGGCGCAGATGGACGTGTTCCTGGCGGACGCAGACGACTTCGTCTCTTCAATCAGCCCGACAGCGGCCTCAGGCGTGAATTTCCCCAAAGCGCGGGCCGCCTCCCGCGGCGGCAAGATTGCGGCCTTCAGCGCCGGGGACCCGAATGCGGCGCTCGCCGCGCCGGCCTTGCTGGTCGCCGACCCGGTCGTGAACGCCGTCGGCGCCAACGCGCCGACCTTCCGGCGCGCGCCGCGATAGGGCCGCGGCGCCAGCGGGTCCGTTGAACGGTCTTTCATCGCCTGACGGCTTTTTTCCGACGCGGGTTGCGCGCATATTGCGTGGATGACTGATGCCGCCGGCGAGGGAGAAGCCACCCCCTATCAGGTGCTCGCCCGAAAATACCGCCCACAGAATTTCGACGACCTCATTGGCCATGAGGCGATGGTGCGCACCTTGCGCAACGCCTTCGCCACCGGGCGCATCGCGCACGCCTGGGTGCTGACGGGCGTGCGCGGCGTCGGCAAGACGACGACCGCCCGCATCCTCGCCCGCGCGCTGAACTATGTGGGACCGGACGGGGCGGACGACGGCCCCACAATCGACATGCCGGAGGAGGGCGCGCATTGCCGCGCCATCGCCGAAAGCCGCCATCCGGACGTTCTGGAAATGGACGCCGCATCGCGCACGGGCGTTAATGACATCCGTGAGCTGATTGACGGCGTGCGCTACGCGCCGGTTGAGGCGCGCTACAAGGTCTACATCATCGACGAAGTGCACATGCTGTCGACGGCGGCGTTCAACGCGCTCTTGAAGACTCTCGAAGAGCCGCCGGAACACGTGAAGTTCATCTTCGCGACGACGGAAATCCGCAAGCTGCCGGTGACGGTGTTGTCGCGCTGCCAGCGGTTTGACCTGCGCCGTCTCGATGAAGCGCGCCTTGCGGCTCATTTGGGCGCGATCGCGGAAAAGGAAGGCGGCCAAGTGGAGGCGGAGGGCCTCGCCATGATCGCCCGCGCCGCTGAAGGCTCCGTGCGCGACGCCCTGTCCATTCTTGATCAGGCGCTCCTGCAGCATGGCGCTGACGCCGGCGGCGGTTCTATTCGCGCTGAAGCGATCCGCGAGATGCTGGGCCTTGCTGATCGGACCCTTGTCTGGGACCTTCTGAAGGCGGCGCTTTCGGGCGAGGCTGGCGAGGCGCTTCAGATATTCCGCACACAGTATGATGCGGGTGCCGAGCCTGCGAGCGTTTTGCGGGACTTGCTGGAGACGGCGCATCTGGCGACGCGGGTGAAGGCCGCAGGCCATGGCGCGGCGAGCCACGGCGCGGCGGGCGAAGCAGACGCCGGGCGGGCGATTGAGGTGGCGGACGGCCTCGCCATGAACGCGCTGACGCGCGCCTGGAGCCTCTTGATGAAGGGCCTCTCGGAGGTCCAGACCGCGCCGGACCCGGCCGCGGCCGCGGAGATCGCGCTCATCAGGCTCGCCTACGCCGCTGATCTTCCGACGCCGGATGAAGCGTTGCGGGCGCTGAAAGGCGCTCAGCCGGCGAGCGGCGGTGGGGCGGCGGCCCCGCGCGGCGCGCCAGCGCCCTCCGCTCCTGCATCAAGCGTCGTTCCTTCGGCGACCGTGGAGCGTTCTGCGCACGCGGGCGGCGGCGCTGCGCCTGCGCCGTCTGCGGCGCCGCGCCAGCAGTCAGTGCTGGAGGAGGGCACGCCGACTCCGCGGTTCGCGTCTTTTCCCGACATCGTTCGGTATGCCGAAGAGCAACGCGATTTGAAGTTCAAGGCCGAACTTGAGACGTTCGTGCATCTCGTCTCGTTCGAGCCTGGGCGGATCGAGTTTCGCTTGAAGGACGACGCGCCGGAGGGGATCGCCGGACGCTTGCATCAGCGGCTGAAGGCGTGGACCGGGACGGCGTGGGCGGTGTCGGTCAACGCCCAGGCCGAAGGCGCTGAAACGATCCGCGCCGCGCGCCTTGCGGCCGTGATGGCGGACCCGATCGTGAAGCGCGCATTCGAGCTGTTTCCGGATGCGGAGATAATGGCGATCCATGACGCCCCGCCTGAAGCGGGGGCGCCTGACGAGGGGGCGTCAGCCGAGGGGGCGTCAGCCGAGGGGGCGTCAGACGATGAGGGCTATATTGATGATCCCGACAGGGATGAAGGAGAGGACTGAGCCATGAAGAACATTGGCGATCTGATGAAACAGGCCGGCCAGATGCAGGCCAAGATGGAAGAGATGCAGGAGAAGGTCGCCGCGATGGAGGCCGAAGGGGTCTCCGGCGGCGGCATGGTCAAGGTGACCATCAATGGCAAGGGCTACTGCAAATCCGTCGCCGTCGACAAGGCGTTGATGGACCCGGAGGAAACGGAAGTTCTGGAGGACCTTGTCGCCGCGGCGATCAATGACGCCAAGTCAAAGGTCGAAGCCGATATGCAGGCGGAGATGGCGAAGCTGACTGAAGGTCTGCCGCTGCCGCCGGGCATGAAGCTGCCTTTCTGATTGCGCTCCTGATACAGATCTTTCTCTTGACTTTCTTGCACGGCAGACCGGCCCCGATTGGTCTCGCCTCCCTTTGTGAGACGAAATGCCCGCATCCCCCATCGGACCTGAACTTCAGCGGATGATCGATCTCTTGGCGAAGCTGCCCGGTCTTGGGCCCAGGTCGGCGAAGCGCGCCGCGTTGCATCTTCTGAACAAGCGTGAGCCCCTGATGCGCCCGCTCGCCTTCGCCATCGCCGAGGCGGCGGAAAAGGTCGAGGCGTGCCGCATTTGCGGCAATCTCGATTCGATTAATCCGTGTGCGGTGTGCGCGGATGCGACGCGCGATCCGACCGTCATTTGCGTCGTCGAAAGCGTTGGCGATCTCTGGGCGATGGAGCGGGCGGGCGCCCATCGTGGACGCTATCACGTGCTTGGCGGGCTCTTGTCGCCGCTCGATGGGGTGGGGCCGGATGATCTGAATATCGGCGGGCTCGTGGCGCGCGCGAATGAAGCGGCTGTCGGGGAAGTCATTCTCGCGCTCGCCGCCACCGTCGATGGTCAGACGACGGCGCACTATGTGGCCGATAGCCTCAGCGATGCAGGCGTTAAGGTTTCGCAGCTGAGCCAGGGCGTGCCCGTCGGCGGCGAGCTTGATTACCTTGATGAGGGAACGATTGCCGCCGCCATGAAGGCCCGTCGTCCGACTTGAGGGCGCGCCGCGTCAGGCGGTCAATCGTATAGGGAGCAGTTGCGCCCGACGCGCCGCGCAGGCGAACGCCGCGATTGCGGCCGCCGCGACGATGGGAAAGGCGGGCGCGGCGTCGCCCGGCATGAATATAGGCGTGAGCCAGAGCGCGCCGATGGCGAGGCCTTCGCCCGGCAGGAAATCGTTTTCACTTGCGTTGCGCGCCAGCAGGAACAGCGCGCCTGCGGCGATCGGCAGCTCATAATAAAATGCGTAAGGCGCCGCCAGGAGCGCCGCGGTCATCAGAACTGCGGCTTTGGCGGCCGCCGGCGCGCGTCCACGATAAGCGATGGCCACAGCTGCGGCGAGGCCGAGAAACGTTGCGGCCTGCGCGGCGATCGCAAGCGACGCCGGCGCGCCGACGGTCGCCGCCGCGCCGTAGACGCTCGTCAGTTTCTGGAGCGGGAAGACGGCGGCGCCCATGTGACCGCCCTGGTGCGCGGCGGCGTCAAGAAATGCGCGCCACGGCGCGGGGCCAAAAAATCCGTAGGCGGCGCAGGCGAGCCCGAGAGCCGTAGCGGCGGCGACAAAGAACGCCCGCCATGCGCCTGATGCGGCGAAGGCGATCGGAATGAGAAGTCCCAATTGCGGCTTGATGGTCAAGAGGCCCGCGGCGAGCCCTGCGACGATCGGGCGTTTGTCCGGCGCGTAAGCGGCCAGGAGCAGGAGCGCCCCGGTGAAGAGCCCCGTCTGACCCGTAATGGCGGCCTGGAATATGGCTGGCCCGGCCAGCAAGAAAAAGAGCGCGAACGGCGCCGGCCACATGCGCTTCGCAGCGAGAATGAACGCCGCGAGGCCGCACGCCAGCCATAATCCGTATGCGACGGGATAAGGCGCGAATGCGAGTGGCGCGAGGATCAGATACATCGTTGGCGGGTACTGCCAGCCGAGCCTGAAATCGTCGCCATAGGCCGGAAAGGCGTCGGCGAGGCGCGCGTTCAGCTCCGCGTACCCGTAGAGCGCCGCGGGGTCGGTCCAGGCCGCCTTCGCCGCTTCGTGGAAGACGATGAAGTCGCCGCCGATCACGGGTCCGAACTGGGTCACATAGCCTTCGGACCCGGCGAGGGCGACGACGTAGGCCCCCCATTGTAGCAACAGGAAGAAGCCGACGACGCCGGCGAGCGTCACCGGCAGGCGGCGGGTCAGCGCCGCATGGATTAAGGGCAGATCGCTTTCTAGGGCGCCGATGAGCCGATTCATTGGGCCATGGTTACCTTCCCTAAATAAAGGAAACCTTAGGCTCCCTCGCGCGCGCGGGCGGCAAAGGCGTCTGGCCGACGCAATGTGGAACTTGCGGTCCTTGCGCACGGGAAAGGAACTGACCCCATGGGCGCTGAAGCGCGGCTGGCGGACTGGCTGGCGGAGAAAATCGCCGAGGAAGCGGCGCCGGGCCGGGAAGAGGCGGTTCCCCGCGCCCAGCCGCCAGGGGCGCGACAGCGTCGGTCGGGCGGACGATTTTATGAAGACGCGCGGATCGCGCCGCGCCGGCGCAAGGCGCCGCAGCTTCTCTCGATCATCTGCCCGGCGTTCAACGAAGAAGACGCGCTCGGCGAATTCGAACGAGAGGTTCGCGCTGAAATGGCGCGGATCGGCCAGCCGTTCGAGATTGTCTTTGTCAATGACGGCAGCACGGACCACACCCTTGGCGTCATGCGCGCGCTGCGCGCCGCCCACGGCGACATTGCGATCGTCGATCTAAGCCGCAATTTCGGCAAGGAGATCGCCACGACGGCCGGGCTCGACCACGCCCGCGGCGAAGCGGCGGTCGTTATGGACGCCGACCTTCAGGACCCGCCGGACGTTATCGCCGACCTCATCGGCGGCTGGCACGAAGGGTATGACGTCGTCTACGCCAAGCGCATTGCCCGCAAGGGCGAGGGATGGCTCAAGAAAGCGACCGCGCGCGCCTTTTACGCGCTCATGCGCAATGTGGGCGAAACGCCGATCCCGGAGAATGTGGGCGATTTCCGTCTGTTGAGCCGCAAGGCGATTGACGCCGTCTGCGCCATTCGGGAGCGTCATCGCTTCATGAAAGGCGTCTTCGCCTGGGTCGGGTTTCCGTCCAAGGAGGTTCCAT
The DNA here is from genome assembly GCA_039819085.1 of Pseudomonadota bacterium. Classification (GTDB taxonomy): domain Bacteria; phylum Pseudomonadota; class Alphaproteobacteria; order Caulobacterales; family Parvularculaceae; genus MED-G105. The sequence continues at coordinate 82,579 of JBCBSQ010000002.1, read as the reverse complement.
ATGAGCGACGCCCGCGCAGCGTCGGGCGAACCAAGTGGAACTATTGGAAGCTCTGGAACCTGTCGATCGAGGGCGTCACGTCATCGACGCTCGCGCCGTTGAAGTTGTCGACCTATTTCGGTTTCCTGACAGCGCTCTCCGCGTTCGCGGCGGGCGTCTTCTTCATCGCAAAGACGATCGTTTATGGCGATCCGGTCGCGGGTTTCCCGACCTTGATCGTCGTGATGCTGTTTCTTGGCGGCGTGCAGCTGATGGTCCTTGGCGTCATGGGCGAATATCTTGGCCGCGTCTTCAACGAGACCAAGGGTCGGCCGCTATACTTCGTGAACGATGTTCTGGAGCCGGAAGCCGTCGCGGATCAGTCGTCAGCGGATGATCCAAGCCTCCCCCTCCTGCTGGAGCGGCCGAAGTCGGACGCTGCGGGCGTAGACGTCGGCCCGGTCGTTGATGGCGAGGCGGAACGGCTTGCGTCCTGACCGCCGGCCGCGCAGCGCGGGTTCCGAATCACCGAGGGGTTCGCTTACCGTCCGGGCCATGATTGTTCGCCGACACATCGCGCCCGTCTCGTCGCTGCGCGCCTCGATAGCTTCGACAGGGGAGCGCTGAAGGTGAACGCCCTGATCGTCATCCTCTCCGGGCTCGCATTCGCGTCCGCCGGCGCGCTTTTTCTCCATGCGGCGAATTCCGCGAAGCGCGCCCGCGCATGGCGCGGCGAGGCGCTGCGCTCGCGAGCGGCCTTGTCGACGCTCGAAGCGCGCCTGGCCGAACGTGAACGCGCGCTGCAGGAGTTGCGCGCCGGCATGGAGACGGAGTTCAAGGCGTCGGCGGCGGACCTCCTCGACGCGGCCCATCGATCGTTTCTTCAGCGCGCCAATGAGACCTTCGCCCGCCACCAAGAATCGAGCGCGGCGGAGACCGAGCGCCGCGAGACGGCGCTGAACGCGTTGATCGCGCCAATGGCGGAGACGTTGACAAAGTACGAAAAAGGGCTTGCCAATCTGCATGCGGAGCAGGCGCGCGCCCGCGGGGAACTGGTCGGCCGGATCGAAGAGCTGGCGAAATCAGCGAGCGACATGAAGGCGGAGGCGCGCAAGCTCTCCACGGCTCTGCGCGCAGGTCCGAAAACCCGCGGTCGTTGGGGTGAGGAGCAGTTGCGCAATGTGGTGGAGACCGCGGGCATGGCCGCCCATGTCGACTTCGTCGAGCAGGCGTCGCTCGGCGACGGCGCCGCGCGGAAGACGCCGGACATGGTCGTCAACCTGCCCGGCGACCGTGTCATCGCGGTTGATGCGAAAGTGTCGCTCGCGGCCTATCTCGATGCGATGGAGACGGATGATCCGGTCGCGCGTGATGCGCTAATTTCGCAGCATGCAGACGATATCTGGGCGCATGTGAAGGCGTTATCTGCTCGCGACTACGCTGCTGCGCTGAAGGACTCGCTGGACGTCGTCGTGATGTTCGTGCCCGGAGAGAATTACTTCGCCGCGGCGATGGAGGCGCGGCCGCAATTGTTTCAGGACGCCTTCGACCGCAAGATCCTCGTCGCCACGCCGACGACTCTTGTTGCGATCCTGAAGGCGGCGGCGTTCAATTGGCGCCAGGAAAGCGCGGTCGCCCATGCTCAGGACGTTGCCCGTCTGGCGAAGGATCTCTACGCGAGTCTGAGAACGATGACCGGCCGGATGGACGATCTTGGCCGAACAATCGGCCGGGCGGCGGACGCGTACAACGCCGCCGCCGCGGGGTTTGAAGCGCGGGTCTTGCCGCGCGCGAGAAAGCTTGCGGTCTACGAAATGCCGGGGACTGATGACCCGATCCCGGCCCTGCGGGAGATTGAAGCGTCGCTTCGTTCGCCGTCGAGCCAGGAGCGGAGTATCGATCCGCCGTCAGATGACCGCCCTTTGGGGGATGCGGCTGAAGACGCTGGCGCAAGCCGCAATGGATGACGTTCTGAAGAAATTGCAATAACCCGTTTCGAATGAAGGGGCTCTTGAGATGTTGCGTGGCGCGGCTGGCGCGCTGAACAACTGGAGCCGATACAGTCGAGATCCGCATTTGTCAGGGAAACTCAACTCAACGACGGATCGCGGATCCGAACGTCGATGAGCTAGCGCAATGGAAACCGCCTTTCATCGGGTGGCTGGGTCGGCGACTTTTCAGTCGAGGCGCGCCGCGCCGCGCCGCCGAACTCGGGGGAGGTTGGCGGCGCTCCGTGCAGGTTGAGGTCGCCGTCTTCGGACCGGCGAAGCTGCGTTGACCATAAGCTTGAAGAATAGGGTTCAGTGAACGTGCGCGGCTCGCGTCGCGCCTCGACGGGATCTGGATCAATCGCTTTTGGCGGATCCGACGGCGCGGATGACGAGGCTGCGGGCGCTGTCGGGTCGTCAATCGAGCCGGTGGGCGTCGCTGGTGAGGCGAGGTCCGATCCAAGCCTTGAAGAAGACGACGCCAATGTGGAGCGCGTTGACAACGGCTCGGGCGGCGTTTGCCTTAAGGGGGCGGCGGGCGACTTGTCGTTCGCTCCGGGCGCGCCGAATTGGCGATCAGTTGGCCGGGCCTGAACGTCGCGCGCCGTGGCGGCGACGCCGGGCGCGTCATAGCCTGACGCGGCGCCGGGCGCGACCCTGGTTTCGAGCGCCGCGACCTGCCGGCGAAGCCCGTCAAGAGCAGCGGCGATCCGTTCGCTCGATTGCGTCGAGTCCTGACGGCCCTGCGCCGTCTCGCCAGACTGCAATAGTCCGCGCACGATGTTCAGCGTTGCGGAAAAGCTGGCGGGAGAGACGATCCATACGCGCGCGCGGATCGCGTCATGCAAGACGTCGGGGAATCTTGATTGGATCTCAGTATACGCCTCTTCTGAAGGAAGAAACAGCATCGCCCCGTCGATGGTGCGCGGCGGGCGCACCAGTTGCTCCGCAACGTGCACGACATGTCCAAGCGCGGCGCGCCGGAAGTGCTGCTCGGCGCGTTCGACCGCGCGCGAATCCGGGCGGCCTTCCATCTCCAGCGTCGCCTCGACGCGGTCGAGTTCGTCAAAGGCCTCGATTGGGAACTGGGCGTCAACGGCGATCGGCGGCCGCTGCGGCGCGAGGCGGACGATGGCGTCGGCGCGGGCCCGTCCATCAATGTCGGCGTTTGTCTGATAGGCGCCGGCGGGCAAGGCGCGCTGAATGGCGTCAATAAGCTGCACGCGAGGCGCCGTGCTCGCGCCGGCGCTTCCCTTCAGGCTCGCCTTGAGCCCGGCGATTTCGCGCGCGAGGTCGCCGCCGCCGATATGCGCAAGACTGTCAATGCGCGCCCGCAGGTCGTCGAACTCCCGCGTCAGCGCCGCCTCATGGTCTGCGATGGTGCGGTCGACGCGGTCGGCGACGCCGGAACTCTCGCCCATTGCGTCGAGCGCGCTGGCTCCAAGCGCGCCGCCGGCTGCGCCGATCCCAAGCGTCGCAAGCCGCTGGTCAAATTCGCCGGCGAAGTCAGTCAGGAGATTGCGGGTGTCCGCTTTCAGGCCTTCGCTTTGCGCGGCGAGCGCGTCTTCGACGCCGCTGAGGAGGCCGTAGAGGTCCTCACCGCCGCCAGCGCGCGCCTCCGCCGAGCCCGTCTGAGAGAGCGCGCGCAATCCGGCGTCGAACCGATCCTCCAGACGTCTAAGGCGCGCGTCCATGCGGTCCTCCAGGCCCGCCTCCAGCTCTGCAAAGCGTTTGCCGACGAGGGCGTTGTCCGCCGCCGGCTCTGAGGCGTCGCGAGCGCGCTTTGCGGTCGCGCCGAAAACTGGTTCGGTCGACGGCTCGGTTTGGTCGGCGCGCTGGCGCATCCCGTCGCCGCCGCTGAAGAAACCGCGCTTGGGTGGGGAAACGTCGATGTCCTCTTCTCTGAGGACGATCGCTTCCGCCGCCGCCGCCTCATCGTCATATTCATCGCTTGCGAGGGTGGGGGGCGCTTCGAAATCATCTGCGGGTGGCGCGAAAAAGTCGGTCTTGGCGGCCTTGTCGGCGCGCGCCCGGCTCGCCCGGCCCCGCAGGAGCAGGACGAAGATAAGCGCCATGATCGCCAGCGTCGCCAGAACGCCCGCCCACATGATGTGCGCTGCGGAATCAAAAAGCGGCGTCGCGGGGGGGTCTTCGAGAATTTCCGCAGTTCTCGCGGCAAGCGATTCGAAGATGCTTTCGCCTTCGGCCGCTGTGTCGGTCTGGTCCAGAGGCTCCTGGGACTGCTCTGTCCCGACGTCGTCCGCTTCCGCCTCGTCGTCTATCGACGGCGCATCTTCATCGGTCAATTCGGGTTCCGACGCCTCATTGTCCGGCGCGTCGCCCTCTTCGGCCTGTAAGAGCCTCAGGTCCTTGGTCGCCGGATCGCTCATTCTTGCGGGCATGACGCATCCCCCAATCAACGCAACACGTCACTTTATTAACACAGATTAACCGGCCCGCCAGCGAAGGGTTTGGTTAACACATCGTTTTATCGCGATTTTTTGCGCTGCGCGGGTCCAAATCAGGCGATCGGACAAGGGCTCGCCGCTCGCTTGACGGGCGCGCGCCACGGACTTACCTCCGGGCCATGGCTATTCGAGAGATCGTGATCGCGCCCGATCCGCGTCTGCGTGAGGTGTCACAGCCGGTCGCCGCCGTCGATGACGACGTGCGCGCGCTGATGGATGACATGCTGGAGACCATGTACGACGCGAACGGGATCGGCCTCGCCGCGATCCAGGTGGGCGTCCCGAAACGCGTCATCGTCATGGACCTCGCCGTTGAGGGCGAGGAGCCTGCCCCGCGCTACTTCGTCAATCCGGAGATTCTGGAGCCTTCCGAAGACACCGCCCCTTATCAGGAAGGCTGTCTGTCGTTGCCGGAGTTCTACGACGACGTCGAGCGGCCGTTGAAGTGCAGGGTGAAGTACCTCGACTATGACGGAACGCCGCGCGAGGAGGAAGCTGAAGGGCTTTTTGCAGTGTGCGTTCAGCATGAGATGGATCATCTGGAGGGTATTCTTTTTGTGGACCATCTCTCGCGCCTGAAGCGGGACCGCATTCTGAAGAAGCTCAAGAAAGAACAGCGCCTCGCCGCCGCCGAGTAGACGCTAGCGTCCGGCGCGGAAAATTAATCGACCCGCCGTTCATCAGAGCGCTGAAAGTTTCACCGCCATGCGTCTTGTCTTTATGGGTACGCCAGATTTCGCCGCGCAATGCCTCGGCGCGCTGATCGCGGCCGATCATGAGATTGCGTCGGTCTACACAAGAGCGCCTCAGCCGGCCGGCCGCGGCAAGAAGGAGCGGCCTAGTCCCGTTCATGCTCTTGCGCTTGAGCATGGCCTCGACGTGCGAACGCCGAAGGGGTTTCGAAAAGGAACCGCCGCCGAAGAGTTGAAGGCGCTTGGCGCGGAGGCGGCGATTGTGGTCGCATATGGCGTCATCCTGCCCCACGCGGCGCTGGAGGCGACGCGCGAGGGGTGTTTCAATCTGCATGCGTCTTTATTGCCGCGCTGGCGCGGCGCGGCGCCCATTCAGCGCGCGATCATGGCGGGCGATGAAGTGACGGGCGTTCAGGTCATGCGCATGGAGGAGGGCCTGGACACAGGACCGGTGCTCCTTTCGGAGTCGACCCCCATTCGCCCCGACGATACGTTCGCCAGCCTGCATGACCGGCTTGCTGAGATCGGCGCGGCGTTATTGCCGCGGTTTCTGGCGGCGCTTGAGCGTGGCCAGATCGTCGAGACGCCGCAGAGCGAGGAAGGCGTCACCTACGCGGAGAAGATCACGCCTGACGAAGCGCGCATCGACTGGTCGCGTTCCGCTTCAGAGATTGACCGCCACATCAGGGGACTATCGCCGTTTCCGGGAGCGTGGTTCGAAGCGTCGCGGGACGGCGCGCCTACCCGGGTGAAGGCGCTGATGTCTCGAACAGCCCGCGCCCCGTCCGACAGCGCCCCGCCGGGCGTCGTTCTGCAGGCGGATCAAAACCTGGTCGTTAAATGCGGCGAAGGCGCGGTGGAGCTTCTTCGGCTTCAGCGCGCGGGCAAGTCGGCGCAGGACGCAGCGACGTTTCTGCGCGGCTTTCCGCTCGCCGCTGGCGATGCGCTCTAGCTGTCGCGATGCCGCGCTATCGCCTCACGCTCGAGTATGACGGCGCGCCCTTCGTCGGCTGGCAGCGCCAGAAGAACGGATCGTCCGTACAGGGCGCGCTGGAGACCGCTGTCGAACTGTTTTGCGGCGAACGCGTCACAGCGGCTGCGGCGGGACGCACGGACGCCGGCGTTCACGCGCGCGCGATGACCGCGCACGTGGATATCCAGCGCAAGGTTGACGCGCAGGTTTTGCGCGACGCCATCAATCACCATCTGAAACCGGATCCGATCGCCATCCTGGACGCCGAAGCCGTAGGCGATGATTTCCATGCGCGCTTTTCGGCGACGGCGCGCGCGTATGAATACCTGATTGTCGCGCGCCGGGCGCCGCTTGCGCTGGACGCGGGCCGCGCCTGGCGGCTCGCCGGCCCGCTCGACGCTGAGGCGATGCGCTCCGCCGCCCGCGCGCTAATCGGCAAGCATGACTTTACGACATTCCGCGCCGCGCAGTGCCAGGCGGCGTCGCCGGTCAAGACCGTGTCGGAGCTGGACGTGACTGTGGATAAGGACCGGATACGGATATTTGCGCGCGCGCCGTCTTTCCTGCAGCACCAGATCCGCTCAATCGCCGGCAGCCTTGTCGAAGTTGGCCTCGGACGCTGGGCGCCGGCTGACATGAAGGCGGCGCTCAATGCGCGGGACAGACGCGCCTGTGGCCGCGTCGCGCCGGCTCACGGCCTTTATTTTTTGCGTGCGGAGTATGATGCGGAATCTGGGCTAGCCGGTGAAAAGGGCGGCGCCGAGATTGACGACTAGCGATGCGGCCAGAATGCTCGAGACCAGAAGTCCGGCCAGAATTGCGACGGTGACGCCGATATCGCATTCTAGCGCTCGCCTGACGACGCCCCAGAGAATGATCATTTGAAGTATGATTGAGGCGAACGCGATGGCGACTGACGATGCGGATGCGCCTGTTATCGCGATCCCTCCCATCGTTACGGTCTGAAGGGCCGTGATCGGCGGTTGCGCCCAGTTATAGCTCGCGATCAGGGGAGCGGCGCTGCGGCTCGCATTCAGGGACCGGGCCGCGATCGCCAAAAGGGTTACGCCGGCCGCCCACTCCGCAATATAGGCGACAGTTTGTACGCCAATGAAAATCGCAGGCGACGCGCTGAACAGCGGCGCCGATGGCGGTTCCTCCGCGTTGGCCGCCGCGCGCAGAAAGAAAGCGAACAGAATGACGCTTAGAGGGATCGCGTAGAACGCCGCTTCAAAAGAACGGAAGACGCCGTCGACGCTGGCGTCGAGGTCCTCTCGCCAGTCGGGGTCGTTCCGCGCCATCTTCCAGACGGCGCTGATCTGGCTGGCGGCGTACTCAAACCTACCCATAAAAGTCCTTTGCAGGGCGTTTCAGCCTTCTCGCGCCAGCGGCGGCGAGGTGAAACACCGACGAAGGATTTCAGCGTAAATCTTCGACAGGACGATGACGTCGTCCGCGGCGACGAGCGCGATGGGGGCAATCCTGTCGACGCTCGCTGATGCCTGATGGTCTAAACTATCCGCCATTGTCTCGGCCTAGGCCAGATGGCCCGCGGACACAATGCGTATAAGGGAAGCGCGCCGCGCGAAATCTCGCTCCGCCGACGCGCTTCGGGAGGTGGCTGCGCAGGATCGCCGCGCGAGGGCGCTTCAGGCGCGCCGGCGCATTGCAATCATTCCGCGGCCAAGGACGCGCGCTTCTTCAACAGCGCTTCCTTGTCGGGATTCGGGGCGTTTACGTCGGGCGTGATCGCCGTGCGCAAGTTCAGCTTCATTAGCGCAATCCGGCCGAAGTCCGGGTGAGTTGATTCCGGCACGAACTCTTCAAAACCAATTCGCTGGAAAAACCCCTTGCGCTCGAAGTGGCATGAAATGACGCACCAGTCGACGTCGAGCGTTTGCGCCGCCTTAAGCTGCGCAATTGCGATCTCCATCGGCAAGGTTCCGCCACGATGGTCCGGCGTCACCATGATCATGGTGGAGACGAGGCAAGTCTCCAGATAGTCCGACGTCAGCGACTTGAGCTGGAAAAGCTCCACGGTCTCGTCATTGCAATAGTCGCGCAGAACGTTGAACCGTCCGACGCCGACAATCTCGCTCGCGCCGTCTGCCCCGCTTGCGCCGTCGGCTTGTTCACGTTCGGCGTAGAAATGATACGCCTTCGGATCAAGGTCGTCGGAAATGATCTTGCTTTCGTGATCGGCGTGCGAGTCGCGAAAACCCAGCTCGTCGATGTAAATGCGATAGCGAAATTCAAAGATTTGCCGGAGTTTGTCCGAGCTAAGCTCTCCAGGAGCTGCGATGTTGATTTTCATTTGGGATTCGCTTTGCGGCCGGCGCTGCGTCACGTCAAAGCGGCGCGTGACGCAGCGCCTCACGCCGCGTCTAAGCGACCTTTCTTTTCGCGCCGAGCGATTCCGGGGTCAGTCCGTCGGCTTCCAATTCGAACCAGTTCCATCCGCGGGCGAAGGGCCGCTGAACGTCTTCTCGGGCGGCTTGCAGCATCTGAGCGTAAAGACGCCCGGTCGTCTGCATTCCGTACACCACGGCCGCGAAGTCCGCTTCATTGACGATCAGCCCTTCAGCGTACTTTTCCATCAGGCGATTGTGATGGACGTCCGCCTCATTGTGCTCGGCAAGGAATGTGACCGCCGCCTCCGGCACGCCGATCCGCATCAGCATGTCCTTCATGCCGTTTCCGGCGTGCGTCGGCAGAAACTCTAGAAAGAAGACGTAGCCCAGGAACCCCATCGGTCGAAGATTCGTCATCTGATAACGCCAGTATCCGAACAGGGCCGTCGTCGTCGGCAATGGCGTTTCATAGGGGATGCGCTCCCCGTCGCCGCCAAGCGTGACATAGTCATTCAGCGCCAGCTGCTCGTGACCGACTTCCGACAATGAATGGCTGAGGACCATTTTCACAAGGTCGCGCTGGCGACCCTTGAACGTCGTCGTCGCCATGGCGAACAATTGCGGCGTTTCGCGCACCTGATGGTACAGCTCCCGGGTGATCGACCGATATTCATCGACTGTCATCTCGCCCGTCGCCAAAGCGGCGATCGCCGGCGACGCCATGAAGTCCTGGAGCGTCGGCTTGAAGGCCTCCAAAAGGCGGTTCATCGTATTTGTAGAGTCCATAAAACCCTCCTAATCACCCCCCTCTGTTAACCATATTGAAACTAATCATATGGGCTACGCGAATCAACGGAGTCTGATGACTTTTTACTGCGTGTTGGAGCGAGTACGGAACAAATCGCGCTGATAGGTTGAGGGGCGTCACGCCGCGTTAACTTTTGGGTTCCGGTTCGCGGGACGATTTCGATTGCGAGATGTAGTGATCTTAATGATTCGGGGACAGATCGTCTTTCGTCGATTCGTCCGCGAACCGCTTTGATTGGCACTCAAAGAGGCGCTTATCCGCCTTCCAAAGGCGCCAAATGACGCCGGATTTCGTGTGAGTACGTTAAGCGAAGGCTCACCTATCTGTCTGAACTTGGAGGAAACTCGATAAGATGTAGGCGTGGCGTGCTGGCTCCCGGAGAAAACGCAAAGATCAGCCTTTTCGATGCGAAATTCGCCTCGGAAGAGCTTGAACGCGCCTACCGTACATACGCGCGTGATCGAAATCGCTCTTTGAACTTAATCGGAGTTCAGACGATTTTCGTCGTCATTATTCTGTTTCACATCGCGGACTGGATCCTCTATCCGAACCCTCTGGAGGCCTTGATCATCCGCTGCGTCGCACTGGTCGTCGCGGTTCCGCTCTACCTGGGGCTCAGGCGCGAAGGGTTCTGGATTTCGCAAGAGAGCAATGTGATGGCGATCGTCATTATTCTGGCGCTCGCGTTCAATGCGATCATCTGGCGGCATCCGGAAAGTTCGGACGTCTATTACTTCGGCTTCATGCAGGGCGCGGTGATTTTCGGATACATCTTCCGCATCACGTTCCTGAGATCATTGGCGGTCTTTGTAATTGCGGGATCCGCCTTTGTCTTCGCAGTCAGCGGCGAGGTCGCTTCTGAAAAGGCCTTCGCCCAGTCAGCCGCGCTGGTGAGCGTGTTCGCCGTCAGCGCCGTTGGCGTCTATTTCCTCGAACATCTTCACCGGGCGGACTTCGTCAAGACGATGATCATCCGCACGCACAAAGACAAATTAGCGGAAATGCTGAATGCGGAGCGGCTCGACAATGAGCGAAAGGTCGCCGCGATGTCGATGCTGGTCCACTTTATTCGTACGCCAATACATCAGATATCCGGGTTCACCGATGTCGTTCTCGCCCATCTGCAGGCGGGGGCGTCGGGGGAGAGGGAAAGCGACGGGTGCATCGAGTCCGCGGGCTTCATCAAAACCGCGTCGAAGGACTTGTTGGCAAACGTCTCGCGAATTCTGGAGTATCATCGCCTCGACGAAATGGACCGCGCAAGCGAGCCCGACCGCGTCGACCTCAGCGATATCGTTCGCGATGCGGCCGACCGTGTGGAGGACTTTGAGAAAGTCGCGGTCGAGGCGCCTCCTTGCGTTCTGCGCACGAACGGCTCCGCGTTGCGAACCGCGCTCGAACGGCTGGCGGAGAATGTGAACGATCATGCAGGCGACGCGACGGCCGTGCGTTTCCTTTTGAGCTGCGAAGAGGGCGGCGCAAGGATTGATGTCGCAGACGACGGCCCCGCATTCTCGCAAGAGGCGTTCGAACGCCATTCGATGCCGCTGACGCAGCTGGCTGACCATCTGAACGCCACAGGCGCGTCGATGCCGATGGGCTTGCGCATTGCGCGCCGAGCAGCGGAAGTCTGCGGCGGCGGATTGACGTTCAACCGCGTTGAGGACGCCGACGGCCGTTGGTTCAACGTCTTCTCATTGCGGGTGGCCGAGCGCGATGAGACAAGGAACGACGACGGGGGCGCCGGCGACCTCGAAATCGGCCTTGGGGCCGATGTCGACGCCGGGCCGAGGCTTCGCCTTGTTTCGTAAGTCTGAAGCGTTGGGGGTTTAAGCGCCGGGGTCTGAAGAGCCCGCCGGACAGCCGACGCCCGGAATGCGGTTGCGACGCTATCGACGAGCGAAATGATGGTGGGCGTACCAAGGATCGAACTTGGGACCTCTACCGTGTCAAGGTAGCGCTCTCCCGCTGAGCTATACGCCCGAAAGAAGCAGGTCCTTAACTGACGGGCGGCGCGCGTTCAAGCAGGATTTCATGCTTGCCGGATTCCGGCTTCAGTCTCGCCAACCGGCCGACGGCCGCGCAAGAAAGGCGCGCCTTTCCGCCTCGAGCGTCAGGGCGCAGCGGCCTCGCTAGGCGACGGCGCGATCAACCTCAGCGACGAGGTCTTTGAGGTGGAAGGGCTTTGAGAGGACTTTCGCGTCTTCCGGCGCCTTGTTGACCGGATTTAGCGCGACCGCGGCGAAACCGGTGATAAACATGATCTTCATGTCCGGATCGATTTCCGCCGCGCGTCGCGCAAGTTCAATGCCGTCCATCACCGGCATCACAATATCCGTCAGGAGGAGGTCAAACTCGCGCAATTGCAGTTCGGTCAGCGCTTCATCGCCCTGGCTGGCGTCAACGACAAGATGTCCGGCCCGTTCAAGCGCCTTGCGCAGGAAACGCCGCATGGACTCATCGTCTTCGGCCAATAGGATCGTCGCCATGGTCTTCGGTCCTTCGCGTGGGGCCCAAACTCGCACTGGACGTAGCTTGGTTTGGCGTTGAAAGGCAATTTGCGGCGAAGCCGCTTCTACTTGAGTAATGCGTTGGCGGTTCGTCCGGGAATTAACGAATCTTGGCTAGGGTCATATAGCTCGTAGCTCGCAAACAGATGCTAAACGTCGATTTATGAACGAACGCTTTTCCGATGGACGCAAGTCGCGCGGCGGACGCGATAGCGGGGCGGCCGCGGCGAAAGGCGAGGCGGCGAATGGCCCGCCCCGCGTCGTGGAGGCTGTCGAGCCCGGCGCCCGCACGAGCCCGCTGATCTACGCTTCGCCACATTCCGGCCGTCGCTACGCGCCGGAGTTCCTGGCGATGAGCCGGCTTGACCGGCACGCATTGCGGCAGTCCGAAGACGGTTACGTTGATCTCCTGTTCGACGAGGCGCCGCGGTTTGGCGCGCCCTTCCTGCGGGCGCTTTTCCCCCGCGCCTATGTCGATGTGAACAGGGCGCGCGACGAACTCGATCCACGCATGTTTGTTGATCCTGCTACAGACGAAACGGATCCAAGGTCGCACCGCGTGCGCGCCGGCCTCGGCGTCATCCCGAGAATTGTCGCCGATGGCCATGATATCTACGCGCGCAAGCTGAAATTCTTCGAAGCGCGCCGGCGCCTTGCGTCATGTTACGACCCATACCACGAGGCGCTGACGGCGCTGATCAATGAGACCCGCGACCGCTTTGGTTGCGCGGCGGTGATCGATTGCCACTCAATGCCGTCGGTTGGCGGCGCGCCGTTCCGCCGCGGCGACCGGCCGATCGACTTTGTGCTCGGCGATCGATACGGCTCGTCCTGCGCGGCTGGACTGACCGCGCTCGTGGAGCACGCATTGACCCGCATGGGCTATCTCGTGTCGCGCAATACGCCATACGCGGGCGGCCACGTAGCGGCTACCTATGGTCGTCCGGAAGAGGGCGTGCATGTGCTGCAGATTGAAATCAATCGGGCGCTTTATCTCGATGAAAAGCGGATGGCTCGCCATGACGGTTTTGCGGCCCTGCGCGCGGCGATCACCGAAATGATGGAGGCGATGTCGGAGGTGTCGCCTTACTTCTTGCGGCCGGCCCAGGCCGCGGAGTAAACTTCTTGCGACATCACCAGCCAATGTACTGCGACGAAATAAAAAAAGCCGCGAGGCTGAGCCTCGCGGCAAGTCGTAGGGAGGAAACGCCCAAGAAGGGCAGCGGCGTAGGAAACGCCGCAAAGAAAGAGTAGCTGGCTGATTTTTGCGGCGCAACAATTAATTTTGCAATGCAGCAAGATATTTGGTCGTTTGACCAAATATTCCGGCGCGCGCCCGCTCTTGTTTCGCGCCTTTTTTTCCCGTATCGGCCGCGTCTCGCGCAGACAGGCGCGCCGCCGCCGCATTTGAGACCTTAATGACCGAAGAAACGTCCCGTCGCCCCGGCGCGGCAGGCCAAGTCGACACGTCTGACCAGGAACTTGCGCAAGCGCCAGACGTTGTCACCGACGGCGGGTTGGAGGGCGCGCCGCAAGACGATGCGTCCCGCGATGGTTTGGACGAGGCCGACGCAAAGACCGGCCGCTTGCGGAAGATTCGGTCAGGCGTTGGTCGGCTGACGCGCCCCAAACAACGCTTTCAGATGCCGACAGGGCGTTCCGGGATCAGGATCGCGATCGCGACCGACGCGTGGAAGCCGCAGATCAACGGCGTCGTCCGCACACTCGAGACGCTTGGCGAAGTCCTGACGGAATTCGGCAATGAGGTGCTGTACATCACGCCGGATTTGTTCGTGTCCGCGCCGATGCCGACTTATCCGGAAATCAAGCTCGCGATCCTGCCGAACCGAAAGGTCGCAAAACTCCTGAACGAGTTTAAGCCGGATGCGGTCCATATCGCCACGGAAGGGCCGATCGGCCGCGCCGCCAGACGATTCTGCAAGAGGCGGCGCTATCCGTTCACGACCAGCTTCCACACCCGGTTCGCCGAATACGTGAACGCACGGACCGGCGCGCCCTTGTCATGGGGGTATGCGGTCCTGCGTGATTTCCACAAGGATGGCGAAGCGATGATGGTCGCGACGCCTGGCGTCATGGAGGAGATGGCGGAACGCGGATTTCAGAACATGCGACTGTGGCCGCGAGGCGTCGACCTTGACGCCTTTCAGCTTGGCGACAGCGACGTGTTCGACGCGTTCGAGAAGCCCATCTGGCTCTATGTCGGCCGCATCGCGGTCGAGAAGAGCATGGAGGACCTGCTGGATCTCGACCTGCCGGGGACGAAAGTGATCGTCGGCGACGGCCCGCAGCGCGCCGAGTTGGAGGCGAAGTACAAGGACGCAAAGTTTGTCGGTCCGAAATATGGAGAAGATCTCACCGCCGCCTATCAGGCGAGTGACGTGTTTGTCTTTCCATCGCGCACGGACACCTTTGGCCTTGTGAACGTGGAGGCGCTCGCGTGCGGCGCGCCGGTGGCGGCGTATCCTGTCCGGGGCCCGATCGATATTCTGAAGGGCGCGCCGAAAGAGTGCGGCGCGCTTGATGAGGATCTGAAGACCGCCTGCCTCGCCGCGCTCGAACACCGCGATCCGGCGGTTTGCCGAGAATGGGCGGAGAATTTCTCCTGGACCGCGGCGACGAGACAGTTCGTCGCCAATCTGGAGATGCCGGGCTTCGATGAGGAGTTCTGGTTGCGGTCGGCGAAAATGATCGATTAATCGGGGTGTCTCTTTAACGGGAAAAATGAATTCAAAATCAGTGACTTGAGAGGCTCCGGCACGGAGCTTGCCTATACCTCCTGCGACACGAAGCGGCGGCGGCTCATTCGCCTTTCGCTCGAGCGTCCTAAGGGAGGAAAGGCAAGATGACGCACCCAATCGATCTGCATGTCGGCAAGCGCCTGCGCCAGCGGCGTCGTTTGCTCGGACTGACCCAGCAAAAGCTCGCCGAAGCGGTCTCAATCCGGTTCCAGCAAATCCAGAAGTACGAAAGCGGCGCCAACCGCATCTCGGCCTCACGGCTGTGGGCTCTGTCCCGCGCTCTGGATGTGCCGGTCTCGTACTTTTTCGAGGGCGCGGAAGCCCACGAAGCGCCGACCGGCGAAGTTCGGACCAATGGCGTTCATGCGCACAACGCCGCGCCCGCGGACGTGTTCCAGAACAAGGATACGATTGATCTTGTTCGCGCCTATTATCGCCTGAACGAAGAGCCGCGCCGCCGGCTGCTTGATCTCGCCAAGGCGATGTCCGGCGACGCCTGAACACCGGCGATCCGCGCCTGACGAGACGGACGAGACGCGCATGAGCGCAAAAGGGCGCTTTACGCGCGGTCCGTCCGCCGCCATGTTCGACGAATGATCATGGCCGCTGAGCTCCAGGAATTTACGACGTTCGCTGAACGTCTCGCTGACGTCGCGCGCAGCGAAACCCTGGTCCGGTTTCGCGCCGGCGCCGCAATTGACGTCAAGGATGGTCACCGCTTCGATCCGGTCACCGATGCGGACCGCGAGGCGGAGAGGGCGCAGCGCGCGCTCATTGAAACTGTCTATCCGGACCATGGCGTCCTCGGCGAAGAATTCGGCGAAACGCGCCCTGACGCCCGCGAGCGCTGGGTGCTTGATCCGGTTGACGGGACGCGCGCGTTCATTTGCGGCGCGCCGACCTGGGCGACGCTCATCGCCTTTGAACGCGACGACGAACCGGTGTTGGGCGTGATTGACCAGCCGTTTACGGATGAACGCTGGATAGGCGATGGGAAGGCGTGCCTTTATCGCCGCGCCGGCGTGGCGCGGACGGCGCGCGTCGGCGATTGCGTCAGCTTGGCTGACGCGCGGGCCACGACAACCGACCCGCGTGGTACGGAGTATTTTAGCGACGCTGAGGCGCGCGCGTTCGAGGCGGTCTCCTCCAAGGCCCGCCTGACGCGGTTCGGGTATGACGCTTATGGCTACGCCCTGCTGGCGCTCGGCGAACTGGATCTCGTAATGGAGGCGGGTCTTCAGCGTCACGACTATGCGGCGCTACTTCCGGTAATCGAAGGCGCCGGCGGGGTCGCGTCGAACTGGCGCGGCGATCCTGTTGGATCGGACGGGCGCGGAGAGATCCTGGCCGCCGCCAGCGATCAGCTTCTGAAGGAAACGCTCGCAGTCATCGCCGCCCACTAGTTGCGCCAGTTGCGCCGCCGAGCGCAGTAAGAGCGCAGTAAGAGCGGCGCAAGAGCGACGTCGACAGGCGTTCTGAAAATTGGCGCGCGAGGTTCAAGCGCTGTCGTGCAGCGTCTCTGAGAGCGACTCGATACGCGCGCGCGCCGCATCTATCCGCTGTTCGGCGTCGGCGACGTTGTCCGCATTGAGCGGCTCGGTGGCTGTCTGCGCAGCGGCGAGGCGCGCGCGGGTCTCGAAGAGTTCGTCGCAGACCGTCAGCGCGGCGAGCAGCAGGAGCCGGGCCTCGCCGATCTGACCGAGGCTTTCGGCGAGTTCAATGACGTGGCGGTCAAGATATCGCGCCAGTTCGGCGAGGCGGCGCTCCTGCCCGTCCTCGCAAGTGACCTTGTACGGCCGGCCGTTCACCTGGATTTCGACCCGTGCCATTCGCGCTACTCCGAACCTGATTCGACTTCGGCCAGGATCGCCTGAACTTGCGCCATAGCGGCCTCGACCTCCTCGCGGGCGCGCGTTGCGGCGGCGCGGGCCGCGTGCGCTTCGCGGCGCGCGGCGGCGGCTGCATCCTTCAGATCGTGGTTCTCGTCCGCGCGCCGATCAAGCTTGGCCTCCAGGATGTCGATCGCCGCCGCCAGCCGATCAAACGCCGCGTCAAGGGGGCGGTCATGCTCCGCGCCGACGCCCGCCGGATCAGGCGTTGCGGGATCAGCCGTCTCAAGCGCCGATCTTGAGTCCGCCTCCGCGGCTGCGGCGGTCTCCTCGCCGCGCATAGAGGCGTCTTCAGCGGTCGGGTCCGCCGGCGGCTTGGATGACTGGTGCGGCTGCGTCACGGGATCGCTTCGCTTCTGGTTCCTGACGCCTTCGACTTCCCGGCGTCTTTTTACCTGACGCCATTAGCTTTCCTGACGCCTTTAAGCTTTCCTGACGCCAGTAAAAGGCCATGCCATCAGGGACGGCGTCGCCGCGTCAAGCTCGGCCGTCGGCCCGCCGCGGCGGCGGACCGCAACGGACGGCGAGGCGACGCTTCTGAAACTGAGGGAGGTCGGCTCATAAGTCCAGCGTCGCAATTGGCGCGGCGCGACTTGACCGGGCGACGCCGGGCCGGCAATAGACCGGCGATCATTCAAGAAATAGCCGCAGATCGCGCGGATTCGCGCGCTCGCGCACCGTCGTCATCGCCCCGCTCGACGGCGGCCGAGGACGCGGTAGACAGGAGTAGTGACATGACCGTCCGCGTTGGCGTCAATGGATTTGGCCGAATTGGCCGCCTCACATTGCGGTCGATAATCGAGCATGGCCGGAAGGATATCGAGGTCGCCGCGATCAACGACCTCGGTCCGGTCGAGACGAATGCGCATCTGCTGCGCTTTGATTCGATTCACGGCCGGTTTCCGGGCGAAGTGAAAACGACCGCCGATACAATCGACGCCGGCGCGGGGCCAATGAAGGTGTTCGCGGAGCGCGATCCTGCAAAGCTCCCCTGGGGCGATCTTGGCGTCGACATCGTTTTTGAATGCACGGGTATTTTCGCCGACAAGGAGAAGGCCTCGGCCCATCTCTCCGGCGGGGCGAAGCGCGTTCTCGTCTCCGCGCCGGCGAAGAACGCCGACAAGACGATCGTCTATGGCGTCAATCACGACACTCTTGGCGCGGACGACGTTGTCGTCTCAAACGCGTCGTGCACCACGAACTGCCTCGCCCCCGTCGCGAAGGTGTTGTCGGACACCGTGGGGATAGAGCGCGGCTACATGACGACGATCCATTCGTACACCGGCGACCAGCCGACGCTCGATACAATGCATAAGGATCTTTACCGCGCGCGGGCGGCCGCCTCGTCGATGATCCCGACCTCGACCGGCGCGGCGAAGGCGGTCGGCCTCGTCCTGCCGCACCTGCAGGGCAAGCTCGACGGCTCGTCCATCCGCGTGCCGACGCCGAACGTTTCCGTTGTTGACCTCGTCGTGACGCCCTCGCGCGATACGACGGTGGAGGAAGTGAACGCAGTGATGCTTGAAGCCTCGCAAGGATCGCTGAAAGGGGTTCTCGGCGTGACGGACGAGCCGCTCGTCTCCATGGATTTCAATCACGATCCGCATTCGTCCTATTTCGCGTCGGCCCAGACGCAGGTTCTGGAGGGCAAGCTCGTCCGCGTCCTCTCCTGGTACGACAATGAGTGGGGCTTCTCCACGCGGATGTCCGACACCGCCCTTGAAATGGCGAAGTATCTGTAACGCCGCGCGGCGCGCGTTTTGACGGGCGACGCTTTCGCATTGAGGGGACAGCTTGTAATGTCCGCCTACCGTTCAATCGAAGACCTTGACGTCGCCGGTAAACGTGTCCTCGTGCGCGTTGACTTCAATGTGCCGATGAAGGACGGCGTCGTCACCGACGCCACCCGCATTGAGCGCGCCCTCCCGACGATCAACGCATTGGCGGACAAGGGCGCGAAAGTGATCCTGCTGTCGCATTTCGGACGGCCAAAGGGTGAGCGCGTCAGCGATATGTCATTAAAGCCCGTCGCCGCCGCGCTCGCAAAGATCGCGGACCGGGATGTGGCGTTTGCTGAGGATTGCGTTGGCGCCGTCGCCGCTGAAGCCGTCGCCGCCATGGCCGACGGCGACGTGCTCGTCCTTGAGAACACGCGCTACCACTCGGGCGAAGAAAAGAATGACGCGGACTTCGCGAAAGCGCTGGCCGCGAATGGCGAAGCCTACGTCAATGACGCCTTCTCCGCCGCGCACCGCGCCCATGCGTCTACTGAAGGCGTTGCGCGCCTGTTGCCTGCGGCCGCGGGCAAGGCGATGGCGCGCGAGCTTGACTATCTCGCAGCGGCGCTTGGCGCGCCGCGGCGGCCGCTCGCCGCGGTCGTGGGCGGCGCGAAAGTTTCCACCAAGATTGAACTCCTGCTGAACCTCGTCGCCAAAGCGGACGCCCTGATTGTCGGCGGCGGTATGGCGAATACGTTCCTGTTCGCGAAGGGCGTGTCGGTGGGCAAGTCTCTGTGCGAGCCGGACCTTGCGGACACCGCTCGCGAGATCATGGAGCAGGCCGCCGCGAACAATTGCGAAATCGTTCTGCCAACGGACGTCGTCGTCGCCCGTGAGTTCAAGGCTGGCGCGGATCGGCAGGTCGTCGCCGCCGACGCGACGCCTGCGGACCAGATGATCCTCGATCTCGGGCCGGAGACCGTCGACTGCATCGCCGACGTCATTGACCGCGCCAAGACGCTCGTCTGGAACGGCCCGCTTGGCGCGTTCGAGATTCCGCCCTTTGACACGGCCACCGTCGAGGCGGCTCGCTACGCCGCGAAGCGTGTGAAAGAAGCCGGTCTCACCGCCGTCGCGGGCGGGGGCGACACCGTGGCGGCGCTGAATCACGCCGGCGTCGCGGACGACTTTTCTTATGTGTCCACGGCCGGCGGCGCATTCCTTGAATGGCTTGAAGGCAAGGAATTGCCGGGCGTCGAGGCGTTGAAGGCGTAGTCTGATGAATAGAATTTTCCTCCTGATCGCGGCTATTGGACTTTTCAGTTGCCGCGTCAGCGCGCAGGAAGCGGAGGCTGTCGCGCGGCGCTTTGTCGTTTTGAACCTTGCAGGCGACAAGTTCGCTGAGATAAGCGGGCGGCCTGACCTCGTCGAAGCGCATCGCGCCGTCTACGAAGCGTTCGACGCAGAGTGCATGGTCGTGCTCGGCGGAGCGCTTCGGGGCGATACCCCGCTTGGCATGACGATCTTCGCAGTTGGTGTTGACGAGGCCGCAGTCCGGGCGCGCGTTGAAGCGGACCCTGCGGTCTCGCAAGGCTATATCGCTGTAGAATTTCGTGAACTGAGCATCCAGCGCGGCGCAGTGGCTGAATCGCCGCCCGGCTGTTCGGTCAATGACGAAAACTGACTTTCGGGAGAAAATGGCATGAACCTCGACCAACTGAATGACGTCGCGATCCGGATGGCCGCGCCTGGCAAAGGCATTCTCGCCGCGGACGAATCCACCAGCACGATCAAGAAGCGGTTCGATTCGATCGGCGTTGAGTCGATCGAAGACGCGCGCCGCGACTATCGTGAAATGCTGTTCCGTACCGAGACGGCCATGCGCGAGCACATCTCCGGCGTCATCCTGTTTGATGAGACGATCCGCCAGAACGCCGCGGACGGAACGCCGCTTGTCAAGTTGATCGAAGCGGCCGGCTCCATCCCGGGCATCAAGGTCGACAAGGGCGCGAAAGACCTCGCCGGTGCCGAAGGCGAAAAGGTGACCGAAGGCCTCGACGGCCTGCGCGAACGTCTCGCCGAATACTATGAACTCGGCGCGCGGTTCGCCAAATGGCGGGCGGTGATCGACATCGCCGGCAATGACATTCCCTCCGGCTACTGCATTTCAGTAAACGCCCATGCGCTCGCCCGCTACGCCGCGCTCTGCCAGGAGGCGAACATCGTTCCCATCGTGGAGCCGGAAGTCCTGATGGACGGCGACCACGACATTGAGCGCTGCTACGACGTCACCGAATTCACGCTGAAGACGCTGTTCGATGAACTCTTCGCGCAGGACGTGGCTCTTGAGGGGACGGTCCTTAAGCCGAACATGGTCATCGCCGGCAAGAAATGCCCGACCCAGGCGAGCGTTGAGGAAGTCGCCGAAGCGACGGTGCGCTGCTTCCGGTCGTCCGTGCCGGCGGCGGTGCCGTCGATCGTCTTTCTCTCCGGCGGCCAGTCGGACGAGGACGCGACGGCGCACCTGAACGCCATGAACGCCGCGTATGCGGATCAAATGCCTTGGGCGCTGTCGTTCTCCTATGGCCGCGCGCTGCAGGCTGCGCCGTTAAAGGCCTGGGGCGGCAAGGCGGAAAACGTTCCCGCCGCTCAAGCCGCCTTCGCCCATCGCGCGAAGATGAACGGCCTCGCCCAGAAAGGCGAATGGCGCGAGGGACTGGAGGCGGCGTAAGCGTCTCGAAGGCCGCGCTTACGGCCGGCGATTTACTCCGCGGGCGACGTATGGCCCGCCGGCGCATCCGAACGCGTTTGCGCGCCGCGGAGCCGTGAGGCCAGCATCAAGCCGACCAGCGCGACCGCCGCCCCACCAAACCCAACCCATTCAAGGCCGGCGACCGCCGCCACTGATCCGCCGACCATCGATCCGAGCCCTTGCCCGAAATAGACCATTGAGCCGTTAAGCGCGAAAGCGATCGTCGCCGCCGCGCCAGCATTGACGGACAGACGCGATTGAATGATCGGCGATGTGGCGAAGAGCGCGGCCGACCCCGCCCCCATCGCGACGATAGTCGCTGGGATCGCCGCCCAGCCCAGGTCATTCAGCATAGCGACGGAAAAGAGCGCCTGCGTCGCGAGGATCGCGAGAAAGAGCATCGTCAGCGCCCGCCGCGCCGGCAGCTTCGCCAGCATCGCGCCTGCGGGCAGTCCGATGATGCTGCCGACGCCCGTCGCCAATTGAAGCCCGCCGATCGCGGAGCCTTCAAGCCCTGTTGCGAGCGTCACGACCGGGCCTGTGAACGCGATGCTGACAAACGTCGCGATGAACGCCGCCAGCGTGACAAGCATAAGGAGCCGATTTTCGCCGACAATGGCGTCTTTGAAGCCCAGACCTTGCGGCTGCGGCGGCGGTTCCTGGCGTGGCGCTGCGAGCCAGATCGTCAGCATCGCGACGACGCTGACCGCCGCGGCGAACCAGAACGCCGCGCGCCAGCCGAATTCCGCGCCGACGACGCTCCCGAGCGGCACGCCGAAGATGAAGGCCAGCGTGTATCCCCCGAGAACGAGGGCGATGGCGGCCGGGCGCTTTTCGTCGGGCGCGCACGCGACGGCGATTGACGAGGCGAGGGGAAGCGACAGGCCCGCGAACAGTCCGCCGAGAAGCCGCGCGGCCATCATCATGCTCAAGGTAGGCGCGATGGCGGATGCGACATTCACCGCCACAAGCCCGCCCATGACCGCGACCAGCACGCGCCGCCGCGACGTCTCGCCAAGCCGGCGGGCCAGCAGTGGCGCG
Source organism: Pseudomonadota bacterium (assembly GCA_039819085.1). Taxonomy (GTDB): domain Bacteria; phylum Pseudomonadota; class Alphaproteobacteria; order Caulobacterales; family Parvularculaceae; genus MED-G105. The sequence goes on along the minus strand of JBCBSQ010000002.1, from coordinate 60,651 downwards.
CCGACGGCGCAGGCGACGGCGAAGACGGTCTGCAGCTGGCCGACGACAGGCACCGCGACGCGCAAGTCCGTCGCGATCGGCGCGATGAGGCCGATGAAGATGAACGCGGTCGTGCCGAAGGCGAATGGCGCGAATGCGAGCGTAATGAGGCGCGGCGGCATGAAGCGTTCCCGGTGCGGCGGCCGGTTGGGCGCGCCGCAAACGTTGATACTCGCGGCGCGCGAGAATGGTTTATTCACCGACCTGGAGCTTCAATGGCTTCAACCCTTGACGGCCAACGCTACACCGACCAGTTTAACACAAAGGTAAACTGGCGAGTGTAATCTCTCCCGCCGGCCTAGCGTCGGCGCTCACAGCCTGAGGAGACCATCGGGATGGCCAATATCGCGCGCGCGGAGGATTTCGACCGAACAAAGTTCTCCTTCGCGACCCATTGCCCTGAAGAGCTGATTGAATGGGTTGAGGGCTATCCGACGCCGCCCGCGCCGCCGCTGCGCCCTCTTCACGCCTGCGTCTCCATGGCGAAGCTCATCGCCAACAAAGAGGATACGCGTCAGGTTTTTGAGGTGATTTACGCGCTTGACGGCGGCCGGTCTCGCGAGACCTTCGAGCGTTGGGTGAAAAGCCCCTATGGCGAAAAGGTCGTTTCGCAGCCGATTAAATTGGAAGCGGACCTCGCCGACCGTGAGCGCTTGCGGGAGTTGCCGGAGGGGTCAGTGGGCCGCGCCTATCTCGACTTTATGGAGCGGGAGAACCTGACGCCTGAGGGCGTTCTCGGGGCCGCTGAGGAAATCGGCGCGGACTACACGTCCCCGACTCAGTTCGAAGAATATCGCCGGATGACCATCCACCAGGAGGTTATCCATGACCTCTGGCATGTGCTGACGGGTTATGGACGCGACGCCCTCGGGGAGCTGTGTGTTCTGTCGTTCTCCCACGCCCAGCTCGGCAGCCCCGGGGTCCGGATGATCGTGTCCGTCGGCGCGATGGTGGCGGGACTTGAGCGGCCGCGCCAGCCGATCGGCAAAGCGGTGCGCGAAGCGCGCGCCCGCGGCAAGCGCGCTGACTGGCTTCTGAACGAAGATATCGAAGCGCTGTTCCGGGAGCCGCTTAACGCCGCGCGCGCGCGTCTCAATCTCGGCGCGCCGACGGTTTACGACGCGATCCCCGACGAGGTGAAGGCGACCCTGCTGAAGCCGAAGGTCAAAAAGACCCAGAGCGAACGCGAGAACGCTGGCGCGGCCGCAGCGGCGTAGCGGCTTTAACCAGCAACGCCCCTCCAGCGGGCGCTGGTTTCGCAGGCGAGCTGGTTTCCCCGCTTGTGCGGAACGCTATGGTTTCTGTTTGTGGAAAGCTCAACGCATCCTTCCCGGGTCGAACCGCGCCTTTACCTCATCACGCCGCCGCGCATCGATGACTTGACGGTCTTCGCCGCGGCGCTCGAAGACGCGCTCGCCCCGGGCGGCGTTGCGGCGCTGCAGTTGCGGTTGAAGTCAGCGGACGGCGGACCTCCAGAGGCGGCGAATGTCGAGGCCGCCGCGGATCGGCTGGCGCCTATTTGCCGACGCCAGGACGTCGCGTTCATCCTGAACGACGATCCGAATCTCGCCCGCGCGCTCGGCGCGGACGGCGTGCATGTGGGCCAACAGGACGTCGCTTACAGCGTCGCGCGTGACCTGATGGGTCCCGACAAGACAGTCGGCGTCACGTGCCATGACTCGATGCACCTCGCCATGGGAGCAGGCGAGGCGGGCGCGGACTACGTCGCTTTCGGCGCTTTTTTCGCTACCGAAACGAAAGACGCGCCAACCCGCGCGCCGGTCTCTCTGCTCGCCGACTGGTCGATGGCCACGACCGTGCCGTGCGTCGCAATCGGGGGGATCACGCCACAGAACTGCGCGCCCCTCATCGAGGCCGGCGCGGACTATCTCGCCGTTTCGGCGTCGGTGTGGCGCGCCGCAGAAGGGCCGCGCGCTGTGGTTGAACGATTTAACCAAGCCTTTGGTTGGCGCCGATAATGCTGGGGGGAGTGATGACGCGCCGCGGGTAGGCGCATGGCGGCGCCTGAGCGCGGGGCCGCGGAGCCGTGAAAGATGGTCGAGCGTAACATCAGAGTTATCGTTGCGGGCGGGCTTGGGGCCGTGACGTTCGGATTGACGGTCCTGTCGATCGCAATCCGGCAATCGCCCCCATCGGCGGCTTTGGATGAAGTCGCCGAGAACGGGCCGATTGGCTCCGGCGACGGCGGCGACGCGAATGGTCAGCAAACGCCTGCGCCGAACCTGCGCGTGGCAGACGTGCGGCTTGCGGACGACCCCGCCCCAACCGCTCCGCCAATCAAGGACGTTGACTTCACCGAACTCTCTTCCGCCTTGCGGCCGGCCTATGAGCGGCTTGTGGCCGGCGAGTTTCAAGAGGCGCTCTGGCTTGCTGAACCCGCCGCCAACTCCGGTGATCCGCGTGCGCAGCATCTCGTCGGATATCTGTTGGAAACCGGCCTCGCCGGCAAAAAGGACCTCAGCAAAGCGGCGCGGTACTATGCGCGCGCTGCGGACGCCGGCGATGTTGACGCGCAAGTTGCTCTAGGGGCTTTCCTTATCTCGCATGGCGACGGCGCGGCGGATCACGTGCGCGCCGCGAAGTACTTCAGGCTCGCCGCAAATCAGGGCGATGCGCGCGCGCTTGCGCGTCTTGGCGCTTTGTATGCGGACGGCTTGGGGGTCACCAGAGATCCGATCGTCGCGCTGTCGCTGATCGAGCGGGCGGCGGCCAAGGAAGATCCGGATGCGCTGTTCTTTCTCGGGATGGCGCATTTGACGGGAGAAGGCCGGCCGCGCGAAGCGGAAACGGCGCGCCGGCTGCTGTCGCGCGCGGTGCGGGGCGGCCACGCGGAAGCGGCGTACAATCTCGCATTGCTTTATCGTTCAGAGAGCCTTGGCGAACCGGATATCGAGTTCGCGGCGAGCCTGATGGAGGCGGCGGCCAATGTCGGTTACGGGCCGGCCATGACCGCAATGGGCCTTTACGCTCATAATGGCGAAGCGCCGGGCAGCGCGGCCGACTGGTTCGAGCGCGCGGCCGAGGCGGGCGATCTTCAGGGGCGGTTTCTCTACGCGGTCTCGCTCGCGGAAGGCGACGGCCGGCCGCGTGATCGAATGGCCGCCGCGCGCATCGCCACGGAAGTCGCCTCCGACCCCGAGATTTCGGAGGACCTTGCGCGCAATGTCGGGCAATTCCTGAAGGGCCTGTCCACCGATATTGAAGCGACGACGGCCAGTCTCAGGGAGTAGCCCGCGTTTTTTGGCGTTCCATCCCGCCTGACGTTTCGCGCGAACCGAGATCGCTACGCAAGTCAAGCTTGAAAACGCCTCCTTTGACCCCACGATAAAGAAGTCGGCGCGTCGCGCCTGGCTGGGCCATGGAAGGGTGGGGGCATGTTGGCAGCGATAGGCCGTTTTTTGACGGCGCCGTTTCGATGGATTGCGCGGACCGTTTTCGGCCGCGGGGCGCGGTCCGCGCGCAAATCTGCGGCTGGCTACGCGGCCAAAGGGCTTGGCGGCGAGGCGCCGAGCGAGGAGTCGATTGTCGAGCGCGACCGGGCCGGCGGGGTGTTGTTCGTCCGGCTCCAGCGGCCGACGCTTGTCGAGCGCACCGCCGCGGACATGACATTGAATGAGGCCCGCGAATACGCGGCGCAGGCGGAGAAATTCTACGCCTATCCTTTCCCGTTATTCGCGCGTTCGGACTTCTTCTACGAAGAGGTTGAGCAGGACCACCTCAATCATGCCCTGGGGCTTGGCGAAGGGGCGGCCGACGAAAACTTCCTCATGATCATGCAGCATTTTCGGCGTGTGCTGAACGCCAACACAAGGCGGCTGTTCCTTTTCTACGCGCCTATGCTTCTCGTTCTTACGCTCGCGGCGGCGTTCTACCTTGCGCCGGGGCTCTCGGAGGTCACTGCGTTGGCGGTTGGCGGTTCAGAGGCGAAGCTCGCGCTTTATCTCGCCGACGCGCTGATCGCGACGCTCGCGCTCGCGTTGCTGCTGCTGCTTTATCATTGGCCTTACAAAGTCATTCAGCAGCACAATCTCCTCGGCCTCGACAACTACATCACCTCGAAGTTCAGCCGCATCAATCAGAACTTCCAGGTGGCGAAGCGCCGGGCGATGAATGTCGAGCGCAACAAGCGCATGCCGCAAGCGGATGAATTGCGCCAGGAGGCGGGCGACTGGACGATCGCTTATCATTGGCTCGCATTGCGCCTCTTCTTTTGCGAGATGACGGTGCGCAATGCGGTCTACCAGATCCGCCGCAACACGGGGCTCTATGATCTTGGCGGGGTTGTCTTGTCGGTCGCGTTAACGGCAGGCGCGATCTTTGGGTTTGGCCATATCGACGCCGCGCGCGACAATTTCTGGATAGAAGCGGTTGGCGTCGCCGGCGTGTTTGTGGTGGCGGGCTATATCCTCGCCATGGGCGGCGCGACGCGCGAGACGCTCAGCGTCATGCAGCCGCGGGAATGGAACCGCTTTCATCTCATCGATCTCGACCAAACGATTCGCGATCATGTGGGAGAGGACAAGCTTCAGATCGTCACCTTCCGCGACCGCAACCGGATCGAATAGCCGGATCGCTCGCCCCGTTCTCGAAAAAAGTTGCCGTTTCGTTCCGAAGCGCGCAATGGTCGGCGCCATGGCGATGACTTCGAAAATTCTGGGCGTTGATCCCGGCGCGCGCGCGACCGGCTGGGCGGTGATTGAGTCGCAAGGCACGGCGCTCCGTTTTGTTGAGGCTGGCGTCATTCGCGCGCGAACAGGCGCCGGGCGCCCTGAACGCCTCGCCGCGATCTTCCAGGCGCTCGTAGAGGTGATTGATCGCCTCGCGCCTGACGAGGCGGCGGTGGAAGAGACGTTCGTGAACGCCTCTCCCCGCGATGCGCTTGTCCTTGGCGAGGCGCGTGGCGTTGCGCTCGCCGCGCCGGCCGCGAAGGGGCTCGCAGTCGCTGAATACGCCGCCAACACGGTCAAAAAGTCCGTCGTCGGACAAGGCCACGCCGACAAGCGGCAGGTGCAGATGATGGTCCGCGTTCTGATGCCGATGGCGGGGGCGCTGGCGGCGGACGCCGCGGACGCGCTTGCAGTTGCGATCTGCCATGCGCACCACAGAGGCGGCGCAATCCTCGGGCGCGCGAGGAGGTCGGCGTGATCGGACGTTTGCGCGGGACGGTCGCTGTGATCGGAGAAGACGGCTGCCTGATCGACGTCGGCGGCGTCGGTTATGAAGTGAACGCCCACCCACGGGTGCTGTCGTCCTTGCGCGAAGGCGAGGCGGCGAGCCTCTCCATTGAGACTGTCGTGCGCGAGGATTTCATCCGGCTTTATGGGTTCACGGATGATGCGGAGCGCCGCGCCTTTCGCCTGTTGCAGACGGTGCAGGGCGTCGGCGCGAAACACGCGCTCGCCATCCTGCAGGTGCTTGCGCCAGGTGATCTCCATGACGCGGTGGCGGCTGAAGATCTCGCCGCGCTTTCCCGCGCGAGCGGCGTCGGCAAGAAGCTCGCCCAGCGTATCGCCGTGGAGCTTGGGTCAAAACTTGGCGAGCTTGCGCCGGCGACGTCGCCCGGCGCGGCCTTGCGCGTGGTGGCGCGGGAAATGGCGGCGGGCGAAACCGGCAGCGGCCATGAAGGCGACGCTGTCTCCGCGCTCGTCAATCTTGGCTATGACGGCCTGGAGGCGCGCAAGGCGGTCCGGGCCGCGGCTGGTCAGGGAGCGGAGGAATTAGGGGAACTCATTAAGGCTGCGCTGAAAGAGCTCGCGCCGGCGGGAGCGGCGTGATGTCGGAGCCAGCCCACGATCGCCTCGTCGACGCGCTGGAGCGCGAGGGCGATCCGGACGCGGCGCTGCGGCCGAAGCGGCTCGACGATTTCGTCGGTCAGGCGAAGGCGAAGGACAACTTACGCATCTTCGTCGAAGCGGCGAAGGCGCGCGGCGATGCGCTTGACCATGTCCTCCTGCATGGGCCGCCGGGGCTCGGCAAGACGACGCTCGCGCAGATCGTCGCCAATGAGCTTGGCGCAAATTTTCGCGCAACGTCTGGCCCCGTCATATCTAAGCCCGGCGATCTTGCGGCGCTTTTGACGAACCTTGAGGCGGGCGACGTTCTGTTCATCGACGAAATCCACCGCCTGACGCCGGCCGTCGAAGAGGTGCTCTATCCGGCGATGGAGGATTTCGCGCTTGATCTGATGATCGGCGAAGGGCCGGCGGCGCGCTCGGTGAAGATCGACCTGCCGCGCTTCACGCTGATCGCCGCGACGACGCGCTCGGGTCTTCTCACCAAGCCATTGCTTGACCGGTTCGGCATCCCGGTTCGGCTTGATTTTTATACGGATGATGAGCTTGGCTACATCGTCGCAAGAGGCGCCTCGCTTCTTGGGCTCGCCATGTCCGAAGACGGCGCGAACGAAATCGCCCGGCGGGCGCGTGGCACGCCGCGCGTCGCGGGCCGCCTCCTGCGTCGGGTGCGCGATGTGGCGACCGTAGAGGCTGGCGCCGGCGCGACGGTCGACGGGCGGCTCGCGGACGCGGCGCTCCTGCGCCTTGATGTCGACGCGCTTGGCCTTGATCCGCTGGACCGGCGCTATCTTCGTCTCATTGCGGAGCATTTCGGCGGCGGACCGGTCGGCGTTGAAACCTTGGCGGCGTCGCTTGCGGAGGCTCGTGATGCGGTGGAGGAGGTGATCGAGCCTTTCCTCCTGCAACAGGGCCTCATCCAAAGGACGCCGCGCGGGCGGGTTCTGTCCGTCACCGCGTGGCGGCATCTGGGGCTTGTCCCGCCTGACGGTTCGGCGCAGCTCTTCGACTGATCGGCGGCGCTTTCCCGCATTGCGTCGGCGTATTTGAGGACCTAGCTTTCCAGCATGGCCCGTGTTTCTTCCCTGACGACCGTCGTGGCGTCCGCAGTTGTTCTCGCCTCTTTTGGCGCGGCGGCGGGCGCGCAGCAGGAATGGCCCTGGCCGGAGGCGAGCGAGCTTGCGGATGGATCGGACAAGGATCAAATCCTGTACGGCGAGGCTTTGATCCGGCGCACCTATTCGGTGATCGGGCCGGAGGTTGCCGACCCCGACATGCGATACGCCGGCAATAATCTCGCCTGCGGGTCCTGTCACCTTGATGGAGGCCGTCAGCGCTACGGACTTTCCTTCATCGGCGTCAGCGACGCCTATCCGCGGCCGATGGCGCGGGAGAACAATGTCCGCACCCTGACGCAGCGCATCAATGGTTGCATGGAGCGCAGCATGAACGGGCGCGCCTTGCCGGGGGGCTCCACTGAGATTGCGGCCATGATCGCTTACATCGATTTTTTGAGCGAGACGGCGCCAGAAGGGCTCGAGGGCCGTGGCGCGCCGCCGCTCGCGTTTCTTGACCGCGCCGCCGATCCGGGTCGCGGCGCTAAGGTTTACGCCGAGCAATGCGCGACCTGCCATGGCGCGAATGGCGAAGGCGCGCGCGCCGGCGCGCCGGGAGACGCCGGCGGATATCTCTACCCGCCGCTGTGGGGCGCGGACAGTTTCAACACCGGCGCGGGCATGCACCGCGTCATCAAAGCGGCGACGTTCATCCACGCGAACATGCCGCTCGGGACGACCTTCGACGCGCCGGCCTTATCCGTTGAGGATGCGTGGGACGTCGCCGCCTTTATCAATGTCGGGCCGCGGCCAGCAAAAGCGGGCCTAGACCGGGATTACCCGGACCGATCCAGGAAGCCGGTGGACGCGCCGTTCCCGCCGTTTGCTGACGACTTCCCGCTTGAGGCGCACAAGTTTGGGCCTTACCAGCCGATCCTTGACGCCCGCGCGGCGGCGGCTGGAACGGAGCGCTGATCAGCTGATGGCTGAAAATCTGTTGGACGACGAGCAACCCATCCACCGCATCAAGGTGCGCATCTACTACGAAGACACGGACTTCACCGGCGTCGTCTATCACGCGCGATACCTGCATTTCTTCGAGCGCGGCCGGACGGACGCCCTTCGTGACGCGGGCGTGTCGCACACGGATTTGTTGGCGCGCGAAGAGCCGCTCGCCTTCATGGTCCGGTCGATGAAGGTGGACTGGCGAAGCCCCGCCCGGATCGACGATCTCCTCGATGTGGAGACGCTCTTTCGGGAAGTGAAGGGCGCGCGCATGTTCCTCACTCAGGCGATCCGGCGACCGCGGGAGGATGGCGGCGCCGACCTTATCGCCGCGGCGGAAGTGGAGGCGGCGTGCGTTTCGCTGGAGGGCCGCGCGCGCCGACTACCGCGGGATGTGCTTGAAAAGCTTGCGGCGCCGCTCGCGTAACCGCGTTCTTATGCGTTAAATTTCACACAGGAAGCGCCGTTCATTCATGCGACATCCAATGGTCCGGTGGATGTCGTAATTCTGTGGTTCAGCACAGCGGCGTTTTTGGTTAAACACCTCGTTAACGAAGCCCTGCGAGCGGTCGCTCCAGGGACAGGTTCTCTTGCGCCGAGGCGGAAGAGCGGAATCTAGACGACGGAAGAGAAGCGAAACGTATGGAAGCGGAAATTGTCACCGCCACGGGAACGACGCTCGGCGGCGAGTTCAGTCTGTGGAGCCTGTTCCTAAGCGCCGGCCTCGTCGTGAAAGCCGTAATGGGCATTCTCGCGATCTCTTCGGTGTGGTCCTGGGCGGTCATCATCGACAAGTCGCTCCTGTTTGGCCGGCTGAAGCGCAAGGCGAACAAATTCGAAGGCGCGTTCTGGTCGGGCCGGCCGCTCGAAGAGCTGAACCGCAAGATCGGCGATAAGGCGGATCATCCGATGGCCCGCGTCTTCAAGGCGGGCATGACGGAATGGTCGCGGGCCAAGGATGGCGGCGTCACTGAGAGCCTCGCCGTCGGCGCGCGCGATCGGATCGATCGGGTGATGAACGTGACGGTGGCGCGCGAGCTTGAAGGCGCCGAACGGCACCTCGGCGTGCTTGCGACCATCGGATCGGCGGCGCCGTTCATCGGCCTCTTCGGCACGGTGTGGGGCATCATGACGGCGTTCCAGGCGATCGCCGCAACGAAAGACACAAACCTCGCGGTCGTGGCGCCGGGCATCGCCGAGGCGCTCTTCGCGACGGCGCTTGGCCTTCTCGCCGCTATTCCGGCGGTGGTTGGCTATAACCGGTATTCCGCGGCGCTGAATTCCTATGCGGTGCGGCTTGAGGGCTTTGCCGGCGAGTTCGCCACGATCCTGTCGCGCCAGCTTGACGAAAGGGCGCGCTGATGGGCGCGTCCCTGCACAGCGGCGGGCGCAGCGGCCGCATGCGCGCCAAGCCGATGGCGGAGATCAACGTCACGCCGCTGGTCGATGTGATGCTGGTTCTGTTGATCGTTTTCATGGTCGCCGCGCCGCTGCTGACGGTCGGCATATCGGTCGACCTGCCGGAGACGGAAGCCGCGCCGATCCCCGACCAGGGCGAGCCGCTGACGGTGACGATCACCGGCGAAGGCAAGATCTTCCTTCAGGAAACGGAAGTTGAGATCGACGATCTCGTGCCGCGTCTGGAGGCGATCGCCACCGCCGGATACGACCAGCGTATCTACATTCGCGGCGACCAGGCGCGCACCTATGGCGAGGTGATGCAGGTGATGGGTCGGATCAATTCGGCGGGCTTTCGGCGCATCGGCCTCGTCTCGGATCCGTCGCTGAGATAGCGGCCATTTTGGCGTCTTGGCGGCGCCGGCGTGAAGTAGGATCGGACCAGAACCCATGCGTTTCGGCGTTTTCGCATCCTTCCTTCTGCACGCGGCGGCCGTCGGCATGGCGTTCGTGACGTTGCCCGAAGCGATGCGCACAACCGTTGAGAGCGAGCCGTTCATTCCGATTGAGCTCATTGCGGAGGCGGAGGACGCCCTGCAGACGAGCGTGCCCGCCGCTGCGCCGGAACCAGAGCCGGAGCCTGAACAGGAAGAGCCCGCGGCCCCCGAGCCGGAGCCCGAACCTGAGCCGGCGCCGGAAGAACCGGAAACGATGGCTGAGCCGGAGCCGGTCGCGCCTGAGCCTGAACCCGAGCCCGAGCCCGAGCCGGCCCCTGAGCCAGAAGTCGCCGAACCGGAGCCTGAGCCTGAGCCGGAACCCGAACCGGAAGAACCCGAACCGCCGGAGCCTGATCCCCCGAAGCCGGCGCCGAAAAAACCCGCCGACGATCTCGATCTCGATCGGCTCGCCGCGCTCGTCGACAAGGCCAAGGACAAGAAATCGACCGAAGCGGCGCCGGCGCGCCCGACGGTTGAGGGCGAAGCGCGTGACGCGATTGGCGCCGGCGACCGTCTCGCCGCGAGCGACATCACCAAGCTTCGCGCAGCCGTGTCGCGCTGCTGGAACGCTTCCGCGCTCGTCGGCGCGCCGCAGCCGGAAAAGCTGCGCGTCCTCGTCGCCGTCAACCTCAACCGCGACGGCACGGTCCAGGGCTCGCCGAAAGTCATGAACGCCACCCAGATCACTCTGTCGGGCAACCGGTTCTGGAAAGTGGCCGAGCAGAATGCCGTGCGCGCCGTGATCCAGTGCCAACCCTATGACTTCCTTGCGCCGGACCGTTATGACGTCTGGAAAGAGATTGAATTGAACTTCGACCCCGCAGAGATGGCCGGCTTTTAAGCCGCGCGCCCATCGTGGAAGTCGGCGAACGGCGCCATGGTCCCGTCACATCGGCGCACTAGCTGATAATAGGAGCTGATAACGAGCGTGGGGCTTGGCGCGCTGCGGCCGGCAAAAAAGCGGCCTCAGCCGACGGAGAAACCTTAGGAGCGAGTTTGAGAATGCGACGAGCAATGTTCCGAATTGGCCTGGCTGTCTTTATGGCGTTGACGACGAGCGCGGCCGGGTTGGCGCCAGCTGCGGCGCGCGTGCGCATCGACATCACCCAGGGCAATATCGAGCCGATGCCAGTGGCGGTGCCGTCCTTCATCGCCTCCGGCGTGGACGCCGACCGCGACCTCGTTCGCGATCTTACGGAAGTCGTCTCCGCGGACCTGAAGCGGTCAGGCCTGTTCAGCGTCATCGACGAGCGAGCCTACATCGAAGACCTCGATAGCGTGAACCGGCGCCCGCGCTTTCCCGACTGGCGTCAGATCAACGCCCAGGTGCTCGTTGTTGGCGAAGTGACCGCTGAAGCGGACGGCCGCATCAATGTCGCGACCAGGATCTGGGACGTCTTCTCCAATGAACAGCTCGCCGCCGTGTCCTTTAAGACGCCTGCGGACAATTGGCGCCGCGCCGCGCACAAGGTTGCGGACAAGGTCTATGAATCGCTCACCGGCGAGCGGGGATACTTCGACACGCGCGTCGTATTCGTTCACGAAACAGGGCCGAAAGAAAGACGCCGTCGGCAATTGATGATCATGGACCAGGACGGCGCCAATCCGGTGCCGCTAACCGACGGCCTTGACTACGATGTGCTGACGCCGCGCTTCTCGCCGACCCAGCAGCTCATCACGTACATGGCGCTGTTCGAAGACCGGGCCGGGCAGATTTACCTCTTCAACATCGAGACCGGCGAACAGGAGCAGCTTGGTTCATTCCGAGGCATGTCGTTCGCGCCGCGATTTTCGCCCGATGGCTCGCAGGTCCTGATGACCATTGAACGCAACGGCAACTCCGACATCTTCAAGATGAACCTGGCGGACCGCGGCATCACCCGGCTAACGGACAATACGGCGATCGATGTGTCGCCCACAATGTCGCCGGACGGTCGGCGCATCGCCTTCACGTCGGACCGAGGCGGCTCTCCCCAGATCTATGTGATGAACGCGGACGGTTCGGATCAGCGCCGCATCACGTTCGGCGAGGGGCGTTATGAAACGCCAGTCTGGAGTCCGCGGGGCGATCTGATTGCATTCACGCGCCTATATCAAGGCCGATTTTACATCGGGGTTATCCGGCCCGACGGCAAAGGCGAGCGTCTGCTGACGGAAAGCTATCTTGATGATGGTCCCACCTGGTCGCCGAACGGCCGCGTGCTGATGTTTTATCGCGAGCCGCGCCCCGGCGCTGGCCCCTCATTGTGGTCGGTGGACCTGACCGGCCGGAACCTGCGGCGGGTGCGCACGCCTTCGGCGGCTTCGGATCCGGCCTGGTCGCCGCTGTTGCCATGACCGGTCGCCGCGTTTGGCGCGTGACCGAAATTTCATTCCGACTGCAACAAACGCGCGGTTGATCGACTTTACGGCGCTCTTTAGCGTTCGCCGCGATTGATTAACGATCTGTCGACGGCCGGCGGCGATAATCAGTCGTCGGCGTCCGCCTATTGCGGCGAATTCGGTTGCGGTCGAATTGGTTGCAGTGCAGAAATGGACGCTGTGGGCGGGGCTTTTGGCGGCGATGTGGCTGCGTTAGCATCGTCCGGTTGAGTTTAGTGGGGGCTCCCGGGACATGGCGGGACGCCGGTGGATCATGCGCGGACGCGCGGGGGCGCGAATCGCGGCTAACGTGAGAGTAGATCGGAGAGAGTCATGAACGTGACGTCTGGACTTAAGAAGATTGGCGCGGCGAGCATCCTGGCGGTTGCAGCGGCGTGCGCGAACACAACCGGCCCGGACGTGGCGGCGACGACGCCGGTCGATTCCGGCCCGACGGGCCCGGGCTACGCCATGGGCAGTCAGGAGGACCTTGAGCGAAACGCCGGCCACCGCGTTTTCTTCGGGTACGATCAGTATTCGTTGAGCGCCGACGCTCGCACGACGCTGACGCGTCAGGCCGGATGGCTCAAGAATAACCCCAACGCCGCGATCCTGATCTCCGGCAATTGCGACGAACGCGGCACTCAGGAATACAATATCGCCCTCGGCGCGAAGCGCGCGCAGTCTGCGCGGGCGTTCCTGATCTCTAACGGCGTAGACGCCTCGCGCATTCGAACGAAGTCAAACGGCAAGACGCGTCCGCTTGACCCGCGCTCGACGCCTGAGGCGTGGCGCCTTAACCGAAATGCGACGACGACCCTCGTTTCCTACGGTTCCTAAGGCCGGCGGACCGATTCAAATTGTCTGGCGAAATTGCGCCGCGCTTGTCATTAAGCGCGGCGTTTTCGTGCGATGACGCCGCAAAGCCATGACGCCGCAAAACCATGGCGCAGACCAAGACAGCGTTCGGGCAATCGCTTACGTTGGCCGCAGATCACGGGCGCCGTTCATCGGCTGACCTTCTATCGTGTCGACCCGCTTGCGTTGGTGATTGGCGCGTGGCGGGCAAGCGGCGGGGCACGGACCACAGGCTTCCGGGAAAAAGCCAACGGGACGGAAGCCAAGGAAAGGAAGACACCATGCGGAATGCGCTTTGGATGAGAATTCGTCGGGGCGTTGTCATCGCCGCGCTGGCTAGCCTTGTCGCGACTGGCGCGATGGCGAAACCGTCGACCAAGGAAAGGGTGACGGCGTTGGAGGCGCAAGTCGCGGAGCTCGCGGCGGCGGCTGAGGCGGCCAAGGTTTCCGCCGAGCAGGTCGTTCAGCTTGAGCGCGAAGTCCGCCGGCTGACAGGCGAAGTAGAAGAACTCACCTATCAGCTCGATCAGGCGAACGCCCGGATCTATTCATTGTCGACGGCGGTCGCCGGAGAAGAAGGCGGCGCGCCGCTGGACGACGCCACGCGTCCGATGGCAAGCGGACCTGGAGCGATCGCGGCGCCGGCCGCCGGCGGTCCGACGAACCTCCTCTCGTCCGGCGGGCGGGCTGCGCCAGGCGTTGGCGCCCCAGCGGATGCGCCGCCGACGGACGTCGCCTTGCCGCTCGACCCCGATGCGGCGTTCAACTACGCCAATGGCTTCCTGTTCAGCGAGGACTGGCCGCGCGCCGAAGCGGCGTTTTCGCTTTTCGTCGCCGCCTATGGCGACCATCCGCGCGCCGCGGACGCCCAGTTCCGTCTTGGCGAGATCTATCTCGCGCGCGACAAATACGCCGAAGCGGCGGACGCGTTTGTTACCTATATTCGACAGTATCCGGATGAAATGCGCGTCGCCGACGCTTACCTTAAGCTCGGCGCGTCTTTCGCGGGTCTCGGCGAGACGGCGGAGGCCTGCAAGGTGTTGAGCGCGGTGAAGTCTAAATATCCGGACGCCGATCCGCGGCTGATCGACCGCGCTAACGCCGAGATGCGGCGCAACAACTGCGGATGATCCGCTTACCTCGTTTGACGACGCCGTGAGCGGCGCGCGCGCAGGCGGGGAAGATATCGCCGACGCCCTGCGCGGCGCATGGATCGACGCCGGACGCCCTGGCCGGGTGCTGCTCGCGGTTTCTGGCGGCGGGGATTCAATGGGCATGCTCGCCAGCGCCCGCGCGCTCGCCCATGAGAACGCCGCAGTCCTGGTCGCAACCGTCGATCACGGCCTGAGGCCGGAGAGCGCGGCGGAGGCCGCGCGCGTCGCGAAGGCGTCCGCCGCATTGGGTTTTCAGCACGAAACGCTTGTCTGGCGTGGCGAGAAACCCGCTTCCGGCTTGCAGGAGGCGGCGCGCGAAGCGCGCTACGGGTTGCTCTATGCGGCGGCGGCGCGCCTCGGCGCCGGCGCGCTCGTCACGGCCCACACCGCCGATGACCTTGCGGAAACGTTTGTGATGCGCCTTGCGCGCGGGTCGGGCGCGCAGGGGCTCGCCGCGATGGCGCGGCCTGTCAAGATAGCCGTCGGCGCCGGCGCGCCGCTTGAACTTCTGCGGCCGTTCTTGCGGGTCCGCCGCGCAGTCATGCGGGCGATTGCGCAGACGGCGGGTCTGCCGATTACGGACGATCCGTCCAATGACGACGTGCGCTATGAACGCATTCGCGCAAGGCGCTTTCTCGCCGACGCTGGACGCGGGCTCGGCATTTCGATCGACGCAATCGTAAGGAGCGCTGAACATCTGGCTGTCGCCGCGGCGGCGGAGCGCCGCTTGGCGGCCGTCAGGGCCGACACCTGGCGTGTTCGGCACGGACCTTTCGGCGAGGTCTCCTGCGAGCCGGCGGCGGTCAGTCCTGACACGGACGCTCTCATGGTCGCGCGTCTCGTCCACAGCGTCTCCGGCGCAGCGCATCCGCCGGACGCCGGCGCCGCCATGACGGCGCTCGACGACGCGCTTGGCGGGCGCAAGGCGAGCATTGGCGGGGTGATCCTCGCCCCGCGCGAAGCGGGAGATGCTGGCCTCCTGATCTATCGCGAACCGGCGGCTGTGCTTGGACGCGCCGGCGTTCCGGCGATTGAGCCGATGCGGCTGGGCCCGGGCGAGCGCATTCTGTGGGATCGCCGTTTTATTGTGGAGAACGTGTTGAAGACGCCGGCGACGCTTTCTGCGCTGGGCGCGATCAGGCCGGCCGAGGGAGTTGTGCGGCCGGAAGAGGCGATGGCCGCGCCAGCGTTGGTGACGGATAACGGTGACGTGACGACGCCGCTCGACGCGCCAGAGGCGTTTCAGAACCTTGGCGGAGAGCGTTTCAACGGCGGCGTCATCCGTTTCGACGCGCCGCTGGAGGCTGGATAGCGTCCGGCGTTGCAGCCCCGGACCCGGCCGGGCCGCAGACGGCGCGGCCATTTATCCGCATCGCGTCATGGCGCCGCCGCATATTCGTACCTATCTTACGAGCGCCGAAGCCACGCCATTGGCCTCGGCCAACTGCGACTGCATTGAACGGACGGCTGCTTTCGGTCGTAAACGTTAAGGGAACCTCGCGAGGCCTAGATTGGCCAGCGACAACGACCGCGCCTTTCGATAGGCGCGCATTTAGCGGTGATGCAACCTCTGGTCGCAAATCCGCATAAGGTCCGGCGCGACACATGGCGTCGAACGCGAAAGGCGAAGGGAACGCATGACAACGCGCAATCTCATCATTTGGGGTCTCGTATTCCTCTTTTTTGTCCTGATGCTCCAAATGTTCAATTTCAGCCCAACCGGCCAGCAGGCCGAGTCGCTGACCTATTCGGAGTTTATTGATCGCGTCGAAGCGGGCTCGGTGCGCGCCGCTGAGATCGACCGCGAGAAGGTCAAGGGCGTTCTCGCCGACAACACGCAGTTCGAGACCTCTATCCCTTTGACGGCTGGCGCGACGATCGCGGATCGGCTGAACGCGGCCGGCGCGGAGACGCGGATCGCGCCAGAGGAGGAACTGCCTCTCGCGCTGACGATCCTGTTCAATATCCTCCCCTTCCTGATCTTTCTCGCCTTCTTCTTCTTCATTATGCGGCAGATGCAGGGCGCTGGCGGCAAGGCGATGGGCTTTGGCAAGTCTCGCGCGAAGCTGCTGACCGAGCGTCAGGGGCGGGTCACGTTTGAAGACGTCGCGGGCATCGACGAAGCCAAGGAAGAGCTTGAGGAGATCGTTGAATATCTGAAAGACCCGATGAAGTTTCAGCGTCTCGGCGGCAAGATCCCGAAAGGCGCGCTTCTGGTCGGTCCTCCGGGTACGGGTAAGACGCTCCTTGCGCGCGCCATTGCGGGCGAAGCGAACGTGCCGTTCTTCACGATTTCAGGCTCCGATTTCGTCGAAATGTTCGTCGGCGTCGGCGCGAGCCGCGTGCGCGACATGTTTGAGCAGGCGAAGAAGAATGCGCCTTGCATTATCTTCATTGACGAGATCGACGCCGTCGGCCGGCACCGGGGCGCAGGCCTTGGCGGCGGCAATGACGAGCGCGAGCAGACATTGAACCAGCTCCTCGTTGAGATGGACGGCTTCGAAGCGAATGAAGGCATCATCCTCATCGCCGCGACCAACCGCCCGGACGTTCTCGACCCGGCGCTACTGCGCCCGGGCCGTTTCGACCGTCAGGTGGTCGTTCCGAACCCTGACGTTATGGGCCGGGAGAAGATCCTGAACGTCCATGCTAACAAGGTGCCGCTGGCGCCTGACGTGAACCTGCGCACGGTGGCGCGGGGGACGCCCGGCTTCTCCGGCGCGGACCTTGCGAACCTCGTCAATGAGGCGGCGCTCCTCGCGGCGCGCCGCGGCAAGCGCTACGTGACGTCGAAGGAGTTTGACGACGCCAAGGACAAGGTCCTGATGGGCGCGGAGCGCAGGTCCATGGTGATGACCGAGGACGAAAAGCAGCTCACCGCGTACCACGAGGCGGGCCACGCGCTCGTCGGTCTGTCCGTGCCCGGAAACGATCCGGTCCACAAGGCGACGATCATTCCGCGCGGCCGCGCTCTCGGCATGGTGCAATACCTGCCCGAACGCGACCGCTATTCCATGAGCCTTGAGCAGATGAAGGCGCGCATCGCCATGGCGATGGGCGGGCGGGTCGCGGAAGAGCTGAAGTTCGGCAAGGAGAAGGTGACCTCAGGCGCCCAGCAGGACATCGAGCAGGCGACCAAGATCGCCCGCGCGATGGTGACGCAATACGGGCTTTCCGAGAAGCTCGGTCCGATCGCCTACGCCGAAGACGAAGGCGAAGTTTTCCTTGGGCAGAGCATCGCGCGGACAAAGTCGATCTCCACTGACACCGCGAAGCTCATCGAGGAGGAAATCAAGCGTTTCGTCACCGATGGCTACGACAAGGCGACGGAAGTGCTGACGACCCGGCGCGACGACTGGGAGAAGCTTTCTCAGGCGCTGCTTGAGTATGAGACGCTGAGCGGTGACGAAATCAACACGCTCCTCAGCGGCGGCGAGATCGTCCGTGAGGATCCGAGCGACTCCATGACGCCGCCGTCCGCTTCCGTCCCGACGACGGACGACACGCCCGGCGCGGCGAAAAAAGACGACGGCGGCGGATTTGAGCCGAGCCCGCAAGGCGCGTAGACCCCTTAAGCGGCGATGCCGATTATGATAAACCCTCCCGTATCGCGGGAGGGTTTTTCAGTATGAGGCGCTTGATGTTGGCGGCAATTGTCGCAATCGGGTTTCTGGCGTCGTGCGACATGATTGGCGGCGGCGGGCGAGGCGCGTCGGACAGCGCGGCGGTTGCGACCCGCGTCGGCATGATGCGCATTGACTATGTCGATCCCGCCCGCGCCTCCTGGTCGGAACCGGATACCCCGCGGCCGCTTCGCGGCTGGGTCTGGTATCCGGCGGCTGAAGAGGGGACTGGCGAGGTCTTCAGCGTCCCCGTCGAAAATCCAGTCTTTGTGGGCGGCGTCGCCATTCGTAACGCGGAGATAGCGCCGGGCGCGCATCCGCTCGTTCTCCTGTCGCACGGCACCGGCGGGTCGGGGTTTCAGATGATGTGGCTCGGCAGGCGCCTTGCGGAGGCCGGCTTTGTCGCGGCTGCGGTCGACCACCATGGCAATACCGCAGCTGAAGAGTCGTTTGATCCGCGCGGTTTCCTTTATATGTGGGAACGGCCGCAGGATCTGTCCGTCCTCATCGATTCTGTCCTTTCGGATCCAAGGTTCGCGGCGTCGGTTGATCCCGATCGCATGGGCGCGGCGGGGTTCTCGCTCGGTGGGTACACAGTCGTCGCATCGCTTGGGGCGCGCATCGATCTTGATCAATTCAACGCATTCTGCGCGTCTGAAGAGGCGGACGCGACATGCCGTCCGCAGCCGGAATATCCCGAGGCGATGACCGAACTGGAGAAGATGATTGCGGAAGACCCATCGCTCGAAGCGAAGGAGGCGACGCGGTCAGCGTCCTATCGCGATCCGCGCATTCGCGTGGCCGCGGCGCTTGCGCCCGCCCTTGGCCAGATGATGACCGACGAAAGCCTTGCGGAGATCTCCGCGCCGTTGCTCATAATTACAGGGGATGCGGACGACGTTACGCCGATCGCGACCAATGCGCGCCGGATCGTCGACAATGTTGAGGGAGCGGTCCTCGACGTCGCGCCGGGCGCTAGCCACTACACATTTCTCAATACCTGTACGTCGCGCGGGCGTCGGTTCGTTCCAATCTGCAAAGACCCGACAGGCGTCGATCGCGCGGCGGCCCACGACGCCGCCGCGGCGCGGATCGCGGCGTTTTTCAAAGCGGCGCTCTCAGAAGATGGCGGGTTTGTTGAGCGTTGACGGAAAGACTAGGCCGCCGCGTATAGGGCTTCCAGTTTCGCAACGGTCTCGTTACGGATGATTTCGCCTCGCTTGAACTCATGAATTCGGGCGACGTCCGTCTCCCGCAGAAGGTTCAGGAGATGCGCGAGGCCGCTCGGCTCGTCCGTGCGCAATGTCACCTGGCTGGGGTCGCCCGTCACGACCATGCGCGAGCGTCGACCGAGGCGGGTCACCGCCATCCGCATGCGTTGCACGGTCATGTCCTGCGCTTCGTCGACAATGATGCTTGAATCATTGAACGTCCGACCACGGATAAGGCCAAGCGGCAGGATCTCCAGCCGGCGCTGGTCGATAAGCTGTGCGATATCGTCGTGGCGCAGAAGGTCATGCAGGACGTCGAAGATCGGCGCGAACTGGTCGTCCCGGCGCGTTTCGGCGCGCATCTCCGCGGTCATGACTTCGCCCTCCTGCAGGATATGCGGGCGGGTGACGACGATGCGTTTGATCTCTTCTGAGGCGAGCTGGCTGAGCGCCGCCGCGATCGCAAGGTGCGTTTTGCCCGTCCCGGTGGGGCCGACGCCGAAAACGAGGGGCGCGCGCTTGTCGAGAAGGTCGTCCATATAGGCGACCTGCGCGAGCGACAGCGGACGGACCGGGTGAAATATCCCCTTTAGCCGAAAGACGAAGTCGCGCTTCATCGCGTCCGCAATGACCTTGGCGATGGTCGCTTCGATCGGCGCGGCCGGCGCGCCGGTGATCGACTCCGTTGTCGGGAACAGGCGCTTGAGCGCGTGTTCCGCGATCAGGACCGCGCGCCAGTCGCCGTCGAGGCCAAGCCCGCGCGGGTCAGCGGTGGCGGCGAAGTCAAAGGGCGCGGCGGCTTCGTGGATCGCCGTCAGGACAGCGCCGCGCTGCGCGACAAGAAGCTCCGCGCGGCCTGAGGCATCGGCAAAAGCGCATCGAATTCGCGCATCGCCGCTGGCTGCGGCTCCGGCCGTGGCCGCGCTTCGTCGGCGTAGACAATCGGCATGGTCTGCTCCCGAATCTCGGCGGAGACGGTATTGTTAAATGGTTATAAATGATTAAACGGACCGGCTTGGTGCGATGACGGAGTTTCACGGGTGAGTGATGCGCCAAAGATTATGGGCGTCGTCAATGTAACGCCGGATTCATTCTCCGATGGCGGCCGTTTCGCGTCGCCCGAAGCGGCGATCGACCACGCGATGCGGCTCGTCGAGCAGGGTGCGGATGTTCTGGATATTGGCGGCGAGTCGACGCGGCCGGGCGCGGAGCTCGTGCCGGAACACCAAGAGATGGATCGTGTGCTGCCGGTCATTGAAGGCGTCTGCGCGCGAACGCGGACGCCCGTCTCGATAGACACGCGCAAGGCGGCGGTCGCGCGTGATGCGATCGCCGCGGGCGCGCAAATCTGGAACGACGTCTCGGCTTTGACGTTCGATGGCGACAGCCTCGCCATGGCCGCATCGCTTCGCGCTGAAATCGTTCTGATGCATGCTCAGGGCGATCCGAAAACCATGCAGGACGCGCCCGCCTATAAGGATGTCGTCGAGGACGTGTTGTCTTTTCTGAGCGGCCGAATTGAGGCGTGCCTTGAGGCGGGCGTTGATCGCTCGCGGATCATGATCGACCCCGGAATTGGGTTTGGAAAAACGACGGCGCACAATGTCGCGCTCTTGCGGGCTTTATCGCGTTTTTCCGAGTTGGCGCCGGTGCTTCTCGGCGCGTCCCGCAAACGATTTATCGCCGCGCTTGATCGAGAGGGTCCGGCTACGGAGCGAATTGGCGGGTCGATTGCGGCGGCGCTCATTGGCGCGGCTGCGGGCGTTTCAATGGTGCGCGTCCATGACGTCGCGGAGACCCGCCAGGCGTTCGCCGTGTTCAGGGCGGCGCAATCCGGCGTTAGCGACCCTGCCTGATCTCAGTCTTGATCATGCGCCCGATCCGTTTGACGTGATGGTCCAAATAGGCCGTCGGCGAGACCGCTGCTGAGTAGTCAATCCGATTGCGCGCAGCGGTCGCCGGGAGGTCATATTCAAACCGCGCGGCGCGCGGATCGTCGTCCCGAACCAGGAAGAGCGACGTCGGCGTATCCTCGCGAAGAAGTCCGAACCCGGCCTTTTCCGCGGCGTACATCAGATTTGCGCGCGAGAAGCCGAGGACGTGGGCGAAGTGAAAGCGCTCGAAGCCCTTTAGCTCGTAGCCTTGCATATTTGGGACTTCGAGATAGAGAATTCCGGACGGCGCGAGCCATTCACGTATTTGGGCGAGCGCATGGGCCGGCGCGTTCAGGTGCTCCAGCACATGCAGGCAGGTGATGACGTCAAAGGATTCCGGCGGGTACGTCATATCGCGCCATGTTCCGGTGCGTACATCGCCCGCCGCGGCGTTGTCCGCGGCGTGCGCGCTGTAAGTCTCTCCCGGTTCAAATCCGTGGGCGTGGTGCCCAAGCGTCGCCAGATGACGGACAAATTCGCCAGACCCGCAACCGAAGTCGAGAGTGCGCAAAGGTTCGGACAAGTCCACCATCGAGGCGAGCCGTTCCGCGCGGCGCAACGCCTCCCGGCGCTTCTTGTTCTGGTGCGTCTTGCGCGGCCGCAAGAAAGCCAACTGATACTCCGCGCGGTAGACATTGGCGTAGTACGCCGCGAGTTCGTCGTCAGTCGGCATCGGGTTGGTGAAGAAGAGGCCGCAATCTCCGCACAAATGCGTCGGCAGGCGTTTGATCTTGCGATCCAGATTAAGAATGCGCTCGTGGTTTGATGAGCCGCACACGGGGCAATCGATCACTCGCCCCTGATAGGGATACGTTGTGAGGGGCAGGAAGTAACTGAGCAAGGCGGACGTCCCAGGCAGGCGCGATAGCGGCGGCGGTCAGTTCGACCGAGACCGTTCTTTACCATGACGGCCGCGGTCCGGATAGCGCAGTCCGGGTAGCGCATGGGCGCCGCGCTCGTTCGCGTCAGCCGCTGCGTTCGGCGCGCGCGAGAAATTCATCCACATGGCCCCAAAAAACCGACCGCAGCTCGTCGCGTTCGATCAGGATTTCGTGGCGCGCTTCGGCGATCAGTTTCCGGTCGATGCGGGGGCTTTTGTCAGCAAACGACGCATGGTCGTCCGAATCCACCATCCGATCGATCCCCGCCGAAACGATGAGAACTGGCGCCGCCAGCCGGTCCAGTCGCCCCGGGCGACGAAGATCGTCCATCGCGGCGATAGCCGCTCGCAACCAGCCCAATGTCGGTCGTCTGACTTTGGCGGCGGGTTCAGCTTCTTGAAGGCGGACGAAGAGGTCGTGCCGAGCGCGGTCGGAAGTCAGCGCGGTTTCGTCAAAGGGCGCGAGCGCGTCAGGCCAACCCGGCAGGCCCGTCCGCCCGGCCCCGACCGCGCAGGCGATGGCGGCGCCGAACCGCGCCGCGACGACTTGGCGAGCGCCGCCGGCCAGCCGGGTCAGCGGCGCGTTGAGGATCGCCGCCTCGATCGCGATGTCGTCGTCGGCGAGCCGCTGCAGCATAGGGGTCCCGCCCATGGAATGGGTAAGGGCGAAGTACGGCCGCGGAAGAGCGTTTTCTTCCGCTATCAGAAAGAGTTGATCAATGTCCTGACGGTATTGCGCGAAGTCCTCCACATGGCTGGTGGTGCCGCGCCTGACGAAACGCTCCGAAAGCCCCTGGCCGCGCCAGTCCATGGAAATGCAGGCGAAGCCGCGCGCCTGAAGGTCGCGGATCGTCTCGAAGTACTTTTCCATGAATTCCGCCCAGCCGGTCAGAACGAGGAATGTCCCTTGCGCGCCGTTGAGCGGAAAAACGCCTGCGCGAATTCGAACGCCGTCCCCGCCGGCGATGTCGATCGCTTTCGCGCCGTGCGGGACCGGGTTGCCTTCAACCTCAATGAAACGCGCCATCGCCTGTGGTCCTTAAATCCTTGGCCGCCGCTAGTCGCCCTTAAGGGCGAGCCGCGCCATCACGCTCATGTCCCCGCTGATGGTCAGCCTTCCTGAGAGGTAGGCGTTCTCAAACGCGCGCTTGCGTTGAAAGACGGACAAAAGCGTTGTCGGCGAAGACCGCCAGATCATGTCCGAGGCCGCGGGCGCTTCGTCCGCAATCGCGCACCGCGCGCCGCGGCCGTCGATGAAGAATGGGTCGAGATCATCCGCCTGGATCTCGATGATCCCGTCAAACCCTGTCTCGAAGGCGTCGCCGGCGGCGCCCATCAGCGTTCTGCGATCAGGGGTCAGGCTCATTGAGGGGCCTCGTCTTCGAGCGTTGCTTCTGAGAGGACGGGCTTTCTGAACTTTAGCGTCATGCGGTCGCTCTCGCCGATCGCTTCATAGGTTGACGGATCGACGACGTCCGGCAGGCCCGGCGCTTGCGCGCGGCGGGAGACCGGAGGCAACGTCCACACGCCAAAGGGATGGTTTTTCGTATCGGCTGGATTGGCGTTGATCTCGGAGCGCGCTTCGAGGATGAAGCCGGCGGCCTCAGCAAGCGCGATGATCGTCGTTTCCGTCACATAACCGCCATGGCTTTCGCCGTCCGCCGCCGCCGGATCGGCCCGGTGTTCAACGACGCCAAGAACGCCGCCTGGCTTCAGGGCGTTGAAAAACGCGGTGAACGCCGGCTCGGCGACGCCTGCGTCGATCCAGTTGTGCGCATTACGGAAGGTCAGGACGACGTCCGCGTTTTCGACGGGGGCGAGCGCGGCGGGGCCGCCGGGCGCGAACGAGACCAGTTGCAGGTTGCCGTACACTGAGCTGTCGGCGAAGCGGGTCGACAAGCGATCGCGCGCTGCGGCCGCGAATTCCGATAGCGCCGGGTCGACCGTGGCGGCGTAAAGCGTTCCGCCGCCATAACGCAGATACGGCGACAGGATGTTCGTGTACCACCCGCCGCCTGGCCAGATCTCGACAACGGTGGCGTCGGGCGCGACGCCGAAAAACTCCAGGGTCTCTTTAGGATGGCGCCATTGATCACGTGCGCGCTCGTCCTCGCTTCTGTGGGCAGCGGCGACGGCGGCGTTCAAGAGCGCTGACGGCGTCGCCTCTTGAGGCGTTTCGGCTGATGCGGGGCGCTCCTCCTCACCACAAGCCGCAAGCGCCAGAAGCGCGGCCATTGCGGCGAGGGCCGCTCGTGCGGTGACTGACGGGGGCATAAGGTGCGCTCTAGCGGGTTCGACTGTGTGCGGCGGAAAGCGATGCGACGTCTTCGCCGCCTAGCCCCCTTGAATCCGTTTCGCAAGACCGCATCTATCGTTTGCGGGCGGCCAAAACGGCGCTCCGCCCAGAGAAACCCGGCGTCAGACGGTCCTGCAGGGACGTTCTGAGCCCCTCTGGCAGTTAACTGAACCCAGCTTCAGCGATCCTTGCTTAACGAGAAGGACAATTGATATGCGTAACTACGACTTGACCCCCCTTTACCGCAACACCGTTGGTTTCGACCGGATGTTCGACCTGCTTGAGAACATCGGCAAAGTCGAAGCGGGCGGCGGCTACCCCCCTTACAACATTGAGCGTCTTGACGAAGACCAGTACCGCATCACGCTTGCGGTCGCCGGCTTCTCCGAGGCTGACCTCGAAATCGAAGTGCACGAAAACGCGCTGAAGATTTCGGGCGCGCGCCCGGACAGCGAGGCCGACCGAACGTTCCTGCATCAAGGCATTGCGGGCCGTTCCTTCGAGCGCCGTTTCCAGATCGCCGATCATGTGAAGATCGTTCAGGCGACGCTTGAGAACGGACTGTTGAATGTGGATCTGCGCCGCGAGATCCCGGAAGCGAAGAAGCCCCGCAAGGTGGCGATTAACGCCGCGCCGGAAGCGTCGCTGAAAGTGGTGGACGACAAGTCTGCGGCCTAATGGTCCGTTTGCTTCCGTTTTAAGATAACTCCCTCCCCCAAGGGCGTCGTGTCAGCTTCGGCTGGCGCGGCGTCTTCGTGCTTCTATGGCTGGTTGAACGCGCTCTTGTGCATCGACGCGCCGTAGCCAAGGCGCAGCGCCTCAAGGGTTTTCGGCGGCGTCAGCGTCTCGACACATTCATCCTTTGAAGGCGCAAGAGCAGGTCCGTATCCGTCGAACGACCAGGCGCGTAAATGACCCTCGCGCCAAAGATGAGGGGCGCCTTCATAGATCACCATTGCGCCATCGGGCAGGTCGCTAAGGGGCGCTCTATGTATCTGAGGATTAGTGGCGGACACGCGTCGTTCGCGGTGCAGGATCGCGTCGATCTCGGCCGCCTTCATCGCTGGTCGATCGCATGCCTTTGCAAAAGCGGCCGCAAATGCGTTTGCGTCGTTTCGACGGCATTCGAAACAGGGACGGTGTCCGGCGGCGAGGGCGGTCGCCTCATCAAGGAAAAAGAGCTCCGTATAGGAATTAGCAGACATCACCTCGCGTCTTCGGCCTTTGAAGTCCAGGACGCACGCGATCCATGCTTTGGACGCCCAACGGCGGCGCGACAGAGTTTTGTCGGGAAGGTGCATCCGCCCGCCGCGATTGCCCATGAGCGTTCCGCGCGCCGCAGTCGCGACAATTTCACCGGTCGGCGCGACGCGATTTTGCAGGCTCACTGGCTCTCGTCGCGGCCGAGGATGAGGTCGCGCGCTTTTTCGAACAACTCCCCGTTCGTTGCGAGTATCGACGGTCCGTGGAGCGGATCGCCCCTCTCTTCCTCCACCGCGCCGACGACGCCGCCGGCTTCGCGCACGATGATGATCCCGGCGCCGACGTCCCAGGCGTTCAGATCCCACTCCCAATAAGCGTCAAAACGTCCGGCGGCCGTGAAAGCGAGGTCGAGCGCGGCTGATCCGTAGCGCCTTACGCCCGCCGTCTCAGCCAGCACGCGGTCCGTTTCCTTCAGCGCCCGCGCGCGGCCGGGTTTGCCGCGAAACGGCAGGCCAGTGGCGAAAAGCGTTTCGGTGAGGTCGCGGCGCGCGGAGACCCGCAAGCGTCGATCATTCAGCCACGCGCCTTCGCCCTTTTCCGCCCAGAAGATTTCGTCCGCCGCCGGATTGTAAATGACGCCCGCATAGGGCTGGCGGTCGCGTTCGAGGCAAATCGAGATTGCGAATTGCGGCAGCGCGTGGAGGAAATTCGTGGTGCCGTCGAGCGGGTCCACGATCCAGCGGTTGGAGTTGTCAGACCCCTCAACCGCCCCACGCTCCTCCATCAGGAAGCCATACTTCGGCCGCGCCCGGGAAAGCTCCTCGAACAGGGTCCTTTCCGCGCGCAGGTCCGCAGCCGTGACAAAGTCCGCCGCGCCCTTTTTCGACACCTGCAAGGCGTCGATTTCGCCAAAGTCCCGCGAGAGGCCGCGCGCAGCCTTTCGGGCGGCCGAGACCATGACGTTGATGAGGGCGGAGGCGTGGGCCATCGGGTTGACCTCTTGAAGGGCTGAGTGCGGGAAAACGCGCACCATAGGGGCGGATCGGGAGAGGACAAGCGCCGCCTTGTTTCTCGGCGCTTTCGGGCCCGCGACAAGCCGTTCGCGCGGTCTTGTGCGCTGCGCGCTTTACAGGGCGTCGCAGGGCGTCATTGATGCTCAATCGCAAGAGTATTCCGGGAGACGACGCCAATGTCAGAGCAGGCTGCGCCGAATTCGACCACAGAAAACGCCGTGGATGTCGGCGACGCTTTTATTGACCCGATGAAGCTCGCCGGCGCGGCGATGCGTCTCCTGACGGAGGACCCTCGGTTCAAGGTCGGCGAGGCGGAGATTCGCGGCCAGACCTACCGCGTCTTCGAGAACGCCCCGCCGAGCCTGGTCGGTCTATTTGAACTCGGCGCCGTCAATGGCGGGGACAAGGACTTCATCATTTTTCGCGATGAGGTTCTGTCGTTCCAGGAGACCTGGGATCAGGCGCGCCGGTTCGCGAATGGCCTCAAGGCGAAGTATGGCGTCGGCAAGGGCGACAAGGTCGGCATCGCCATGCGGAACTACCCGGAATTCTGCACCGCCTATATGGGCATTGTTTCGCTCGGCGCGATCGTCGTGCCGCTGAACGCGTGGTGGAAGACCGAGGAGCTGGAGTACGCAATCCGGGATTCCGACGTCCACAAGATCGTCGTCGACGCAAAGCGCCTGGAGCTGTTGAAGCCGATCCGCAAGCAGGAAGACCTGACGCTGATCCTCGCCCGAGAAGAGGCGGAGGGCGCGGACGGCCGATTTGAAGACGTTGTCGCGGCGGGCGAGCCGACGACCCCGCAGGTCGACATCGACCCGGAGGACGATTTCTGCATCGTCTATACATCGGGGTCGACGGGCAATCCGAAGGGCGTCGTCCTCACCCATCGCGGCGCCGTGAACGCGTTGATGTCCTGGGGCTTTCTTGCGGCCTCGGTGATGGAGGCGCGCGACGGCGTCAGCCTATTCGGCGACAATCCGGGCATCCTTCTCGGCATACCGCTTTTCCACGTGACGGGCTCACACGCGATCTTCCTGATGTCCTGGCTGATCGGCCGGCGCATCGCGATGGTCTATAAGTGGAGCGCTGCGGACGCCTGCGAGACGATCCGCAAGCATGAACTGACCAATTTCGTCGGCGTGCCGGCCCAGTCATACGAGTTGATGGACGCGGCCGGACCGGAAGGATTGCCGAGCCTCCTCGACATCGGCTCAGGCGGCGCCAAGCGGCCGCCGGAGCATGTGAAGCGCC
Source organism: Pseudomonadota bacterium (assembly GCA_039819085.1). Lineage (GTDB taxonomy): Bacteria > Pseudomonadota > Alphaproteobacteria > Caulobacterales > Parvularculaceae > MED-G105. The sequence goes on along the minus strand of JBCBSQ010000002.1, from coordinate 33,054 downwards.
TAAAGGAGCGGTTCGCAAAAGCGAACCCGTCGTCCGGGTATGGCATGAGCGAGACCAACGCCATCGGCGCGGTTTGTTCGCTTTCCGACTATCAGCGCAAGCCCGACGCCGCCGGCAAGCCGGTGCCGCCGCTGACGGACATCAAGATCGTCGGAGACGACGGCGACTGCGCTGTCGGCGAAGTGGGGGAGGTGTGGATTCGATCCGTCGTCAACCTTCGCTGTTACCACAACCTGCCGGAAGCCACCGCCAAGGCGATCACGCCGGATGGCTGGTTCCGCACCGGCGACCTCGGCAAGTTCGACGAAGAAGGCTTTCTCTATATCGTCGACCGCATCAAGGATCTCATCATCCGCGGCGGCGAGAACATCTCGTGCCTCGAAGTTGAGGGCCACGCCTACGCGCATGGCGACGTCGCTGAGGCGTGCGTCTTCGCCGTGCCCGACGACGTTCTCAATGAGCGCGTCGGCATGGTCGTTTTCCCCAAGGAGGGCATGACGATCGACCCGCAGCATTTGCGCGACTTCATGGCTGAGGACCTTGCGAACTTTAAGGTGCCGGAGCGGATCTGGATCTCGCCTGTACAGCTCCCGCGCCTCGGCACGGCGAAGTTCGACAAGATCACCATCAAGCGCCTGGCGCTCCAGCAGCCGCCGCACTGGAAGGCGTAAAAAGCCGCGGATAAAGCCCTCGACAATGGGGCGCGCAGTGCGCAATCTAAGTCAAAAACTGGACGTCTGTCCTAACGATTGCGGCGGTCGTGCAAAAACAGAATCTGGAAACGACGCTTCGGAAAACGACGCTTAGGAAGAGGTGACCTGATGGCTGATCTGGAGACTTTCCGCGCGGAGACGCGGGCGTGGCTGGAAGAGAACTGCCCGCAGGAGATGCGCGGCGGCGTTCAGGACGAAACCACCATCTGCTGGGGCGGGCGCGACTGGGTGTTTACCTCGGACGCGCAGAAAGTCTGGCTGGAGCGCATGGCCGCAAAGGGCTGGACCGTGCCGGCCTGGCCGACCGAATATGGCGGCGGCGGCCTCTCCAAAGCGGAAGCGAAAATCCTCAAAGAGGAAATGCGCGCGATGAAGGCGCGCTCGCCGCTGGAGAGCTTCGGCATCTGGATGCTCGGCCCGGCGCTCCTGAAGTACGGGACCCACGAACAAAAACTGCACTTCCTGCCGCCGATCGCGCGTGGCGAGATCCGCTGGTGCCAGGGCTATTCGGAGCCGAACGCCGGTTCCGATCTCGCCTCCCTCCAGTGCAAGTGTGAAGACAAGGGGGACCACTGGCTCGTCAATGGCCAGAAGATCTGGACGTCCTATGCGGACAAGTCTGACTGGATTTTCGTTCTGGTACGGACGGATTTTTCCGCCACCAAGCACAATGGCATTTCGTTCATCCTTGTCGACATGGCGTCCGAAGGCGTTTCGACGAAGCCGATCAAGCTCATCTCCGGCAATTCGCCGTTCTGCGAGACGTTCTTCACCGATGTACAAGTCCCGAAGGAGCACGCGCCCGGGATCAGCGCTGTCGTCGGCGAGATCAATCGCGGCTGGGACGTCGCGAAGTATCTCCTGACGCATGAGCGCGAAATGATCAGCGGCGGCGGCGGCGGCCTTCTCGGCGGGCGCGGGCTCGGCGAAGTTGTCGCCAATGATATCGGCGTCGACGAGCAGGGTCGGCTTGCGGACCCCATCCTGCGCGGCAAGGTCGCCCAGGCCGAGATCGACGGCTGGGCGTTCCTCCTGACGCTCGAGCGCATGAAGGACGAAGCCAAGGCCGGGCAGGGCGTCGGGGCCAATTCCTCGATGCTGAAATACTATGGCACCGAGTTTAACAAGCGCCGGTTTGAGCTCTTTATGGATGGCGCCGGTTCGGACGGCCTTGAGTGGGAAGGTGAGCGTTCCGAGGACGGAAAGCTTGCGCGCGGCTGGCTGCGCACAAAGGCGAATTCGATTGAGGGCGGCACGTCGGAAGTGCAGCTCAACATCATCGCCAAGCGAATTCTTGAGTTGCCGGGGGCGTAAGGGCGCTTGGCCTCCATAGCAATTGAATGAAGTATTGGTTGTGGAACATCTTTTTCGGCGCTTCCTTGGCCGCGGGAGCTAGTTTGCCAGCGGTTGTTTCGGGGCGTTTTGGAGACGCATCATTTATGTTTGGGGTTATGCTAGTGCCGTCGATTTTGGGTATTTCCATCATCCGTTGGGCAATTGCAAAGTCCGGCAATTGAGTTCCGTGTGCCCCGGCGGAAGCCGGGGCCCACTCAAGCAAACCGTTCTGGACCCTGGCTGCCGCCGGCATATTTGTAACATGACGCAACGGGCAAAACATGACCGTTTTTGACTGGCTTGTCCTCTCCGCTGGGCTCTATTTTGCGAACATCCTTCTGCAGGACGTCTTCGGCGTCATGAACCACGACATGAAGGCGTTGTTCGGGACGCGCGACGGCTTTGAGCCGAAGGGAGTCGGCCTTAAGCGGACCCAACGCGCCCAAGCGAATTTCACCGAGGCGATGGCGATGTTCGTTCCGCTCGCGCTCGTAGCGCAACTGAGTGGCAAGGCGGAGGGGCTTGCGACGGCGGGCGCGGCGGTCTTTTTTTGGTCGCGGCTCGCTTATCTCATCGCCTATGTGGCGGGCGTGCCGGTGGTCCGATCTATCGTCTGGATGATAGGCGTCGTTGGTTTGCTGATGATTTTCTGGGCCGTTGCGCATTTCCGATAGAATGCATCGTAAGCGGCGCGCCGCATCCACCAGGAGATAGCCCATTCATGACTGTCCTCGACTGGCTGGTCATCGCCGTTTGCCTTTATTTCCTGAACATCTGCGTCCAGGCAGTGTTCGGAAACATGCGCTACGATCCGAAAACGCTCCTGGGGCCGCGCGATGACTTCACGCCGGAGGGCGTCGGCCTCTTGAGGGCGCGGCGCGCGCAGGCGAACTTCACTGAAGCGATGATAATGTTCGCGCCGCTTGCCCTCGTCGCCGGCGCGACCGGCAGTGGCGGCGGGATCGCGGCTATTGGCGGCGCTGTATTCGTCATTTCCCGCGCCGTTTATCTTGTGGTTTATGTAGCCGGCGTTGCGGTGGTCCGGTCGCTCGCCTGGATGGTCGGCGTCCTTGGAACCGCGATGGTGTTTTGGGCGGTCGCGCCCTTCAGGTGAACCGCACTCGTGATGTGAGGCGCGCTCTTCAAATAGGGCGCGCGTCCGAATACCGTCTCCTTTGGAGTACATGTCCGCCGGCGTCTCGCCTGAACCGGCGTCAGATGATTGGGAGTTGTCTCTAGTGCCTCTGGTCCTCAACGAAGAACAGGAAATGCTGCGCGATGCGGCGCGCGGATTCTTGACCGAAAAGGCGCCCGTCGCCGCCTTGCGCAAGCTGCGCGACGAAAATGACGCGACCGGGTTCGACCGGGCCCTATGGAAAGAAATGGCCGAAATGGGCTGGGCCGGGATTCTGGTCGAGGAGCAGTTTGGCGGCTCGGATTTCGGGTTTGTCGGCGCCGGCGTCATTGCGGAGGAAATGGGCCGTAATCTGACGGCTTCGCCTTTCGTCTCCACGTCAATCCTCGCGGCGACGGCGCTTCAGAAATTCGCTGGCGACGCCCAGAAACAGGAGCATCTGCCGAAAATCTCCGCCGGCGATCTGGTGGTGTCCCTCGCGGTCGATGAAAGCAACAAGCACGGACCGGCCAAGACGGCCCTCGCCGCAGAAAAATCCGGCAACGGATTTAAACTGTCGGGCGATAAGACGTTCGTCGCGGACGGCCATGTCGCTGACAAGGTCATCGTCGCGGCGCGCACTGGCGGAGCGGCCGGGGAGGAAAAAGGGATCACGCTCTTCCTCGTTGACGCGAAGGCGAATGGCATTGAGACCGAACGCACCTCCATGGTCGACAGCCGCAACGCGGCTCGAATGCGGTTCGACGGGGTCGACGCGACAGGAGACGACGTGATCGGCGAAGTCGATGGCGGTTATGCGGCGCTTGAGGGCGTCCTCGCCGCTGGCCGCGCAGGGCTGTCGGCGGAGATGTCAGGCGCCGCGCAGGCCGCGTTTACGATGACGACGGACTATCTCAAAGAGCGCAAACAGTTCGGCATCGAGATCGGAACGTTCCAGGCGCTTCAGCATCGCGCCGCGCACCTTTATTCCGAGATTGAACTTGTGAAGTCGGTTGTCCTGAAGGCGCTTCAGGATCTCGACAACGCCTTTGGGATGGCGGGCGTCACTTGCTCGCTCGCCAAAGCGAAAGCCGGCGAAGTGGCGAAGCTCGCCGCGCTCGAAGCCGTGCAGATGCATGGCGGGATCGGCATGACCGATGAATACGATATCGGCTTCTACCTGAAGCGCATCCGCGTCGCCCAGGAGATGTTCGGCGATACCGCCTTCCATGCCGACCGCATCGCGCGCATGCGCGGCTATTGACGCGCGGTTAAAGAGGAGCATTCCTGATGCAGACGATTAATGCGTCCGAGGCCGCCGACTGGGTCGGCAAGAACACCGGGACAAGCGAGTGGCTTCTGATTGATCAGGACCGGATCGACAAATTCGCCGACGTCACGGAAGATTGGCAGTTCATCCACGTAGACCCTGACGCAGCGGCGAAGACGCCTTTCGGCGGAACGATCGCCCACGGATTTTTGACGCTTTCCATGCTGTCAAAACTTGCGGATGGATGCGTACTGGCGCTCGACGGCGTCAAGATGGGCGTGAATTACGGCTTTGAGAAAGTGCGCTTGATGAGCCCCGTGCGCGCAGGCAAACGCATTCGCGGCCATTTCACGCTGGCCGAAGCCGACGAGCGCACGCCCGGCCAGTGGCGGTTCAAGTATGTCGTCAAGGTCGAGATTGAGGAAGAAGAAAAGCCGGCCTTGATCGCCGAATGGGTGACGATGCAGTTTGTGTAAGGGCGGTTGGTGTAAGGATCGCGGCGCGGATGCGTTCGCGAGATTGAAAGGAAGACGCCGCCATGGCTGCTACGTCGCTCCGCCTCTCCCGACGTGAAGCTGCGCTTGGCTTCGCGTCAATGGCGGCGGTCGGGTGCGCAGCGGGCGCGGGAGATGCTGGCGACGGCCAAGGAATGGCTTCGGCTGCGTCGGGCGGAAACGCCGGCGCGCCCGCAACTTCTTCGCCAACCATTCTGCCATCGGATTATTTTGAGACGGTGGCAGGCCCCTTTCCCCAATTCGCCACGGCGCCGGCCGCGCCCAAATATGGCTTCGGCTTCGATGCGATCGACGCGCTGATCCGCAGATATGTGCTTGACCTCGGTCCCTCCGACCGCGTTGCGCCGGCGGCGCCGATCCCGCGCACGGGCTCGCGTATTCAGAAAGGGCATAGCAGCGATTATCGGCTGGAAGGAAGTCGCGTTCCTTTCGCGCTGTTCGAGGAGGCGGACGTCGCGGCTTGGGCAAGCGCGCGGCGATCGCTCGAAGCGCTCGGGAACCAGCGTCCTTTGTCTGAGTACAGATGGCTTGATCAGATGGCTTTCTGGCTGAATCTCCACAATGTCGCGCTGATTGAGCAGCTTGCGGTCCGGTATCCTGTTCGTTTCCCCTACGATCTCAAAATCGACGGCGCGCCTTTCTATGATGCGAAGATTGTCGAGATCCACGGGGAGCGGCTTAGTCTCCGGGACATCCGCATCGAAATCGTTTACCGGCACTGGCGCGAACCTGCGTCGATTTACGGCTTCTTTCACGGCGTCGTCGGCGGCCCGGCCCTGAAGTCGGGGGCGTTCACCGCCGAGGGGCTTGCGGGGCAATTGGCGGACGCGGGGCGTGAGTTCGTCAACTCCCTGCGTGGATTGCGCGCGGGAGCGCGTTCCTTGCGTGTGTCAAAGATCTACGCCGAAGCCGCGCCGCTGTTTCCTCAGTTTGACGCCGACTTGCGCCGCCATCTTTCATCGTATGCAGATGATCACGCTTCGGAGCTCCTTGCGTCAGGCCAGCCTTTGCGCGTTTCCCAGTATGATCCGAAGATCGCGGACCTCTCGGGAGGCGATGTTTCAACGCCGACGACGCCAATGTCCGCCTCGACTGCTATCATCGCAGGCGGCGGCGCGGCCGGGTCCGCATTCGCAAACGGCCTGGCGCAGTTTGCGCAGGAAAGCGCATTGGCTGAACTCAGCCGACTTCCGCCGCATGCGGCGGAGTTCGTTCGAGACTATCAAGTAAAGCTCCGCAGGCGAAATCAGCGCCTACGGCGGGAACGGCGTCGTCCATCCGTCACGATCAAGGACCTGCCGGGGGAGACGGTGGAGTGACCGGCGCGGAGATGCGCCGGGCGAAGGAGTGCGGCGATGGCTGAACACCGCGCAATGGTTCGCTGGCGGCGGGATACGAAGAGTTTCGCATACGACGATTATGACCGCTCGCACGAATGGCGATTCGATGACGGAACGATCATCAAGGCGACGGCGGCGCCGGAATTCCTCGGTGGGCCCGAAGGCGTCGATCCGGAAGAGGCGTTCGTCGCCGCGATTTCCTCGTGCCATATGTTGTCGTTCCTGGCGATCTGCGCGCGCAAACGCATCGTTGTCGACGCCTATAATGACGACGCTATAGGCGTTATGACGAAGAATGAGGCGGGCCGGCTCCGGATCTCCCGGGTGGAGCTGCGTCCGTGCGTCGAGTTCGCCGGCGAGGCGCCGGATCACGCGGCGCTCGAGGCGCTTCACCACAAGGCGCATGAGGTCTGCTTCATTGCGAACTCAGTGGCGACGGAAATCGCCACGCACATCGACTGACGAATGAACGTGTAAGGAGAAAACGCCGATGTCTCAAATCCGTTATGACGGAAAGGTTGCGATTGTCACCGGCGCCGGCAACGGCTTAGGCCGCTGCCATGCGCTCGCGCTCGCCGCGCGTGGCGCGAAGGTCGTCGTGAATGACCTCGGCGGCGCCCGCGACGGAACGGGCGGCTCGCTCGGGCCGGCGGAAACGGTCGTCAAGGAGATCGTCGATGCGGGCGGCGAGGCGATCGCGGACGGCGCCAATGTCACCGACGAGGCGCAGGTTCAGGCGATGGCCAAGGCCGCGCTCGATAAATGGGGCCGGATCGACATCCTTGTTAACAATGCCGGCATCCTCCGTGACAAGACGTTCCATAAGATGGAGTTTTCGGACTATCGAATGGTGATCGATGTGCACCTCATCGGCACGGCGCTCTGCACGCACGCGGTGTGGAATGTCATGCGCGATCAGGGCTATGGCCGCGTCGTCTGCACTTCCTCCCCGTCGGGTCTGCACGGCATATTCGGCCAGGCGAATTACGGCGCGGCGAAGGCCGGCATGATCGGCTTCATGAACGCCCTGCACCTTGAAGGCGCAAAGTACAATATCAGGATCAATCTCCTTTCGCCGTCGGCGCGCACCCGGATGACGGAGGACCTTGGCATGCCGGAGGCGGTGCTGGAGGCGCTGACGCCGGAAGCGATCACCGCCGCTTGTCTCTTTCTCGTCGGCGAGGACGCGCCGTCCCGGCAGATCATCTCCTGCGCCGGCGGGGGCTATGCGGCTGCGCACATTGTGGAGACGGACGGCGTCTATCTGCCCCCGGACCAACAGACGCCGGAGGCGATAGCGGCCAACTGGGAGAAGATTTCGGATCGCTCAAACGTTCACTACTATGAGAATTCAAGCGGACCCATCGCGAACTTTATGGGTAAAGCGCAAGCTGCGGCGAAGTAAGATGGCAAAGAGCCTTCTCCTCTGCTGTCTCGCCAGCGTCGGTCTCACCGTTGCGTCCATCTCGCCCGCCGCCGCGGATGAGGCGGGAGATGAGGAGATTCTCTCCGTTGTCGACGCATTTTTTCTGGCGCTGGCTACCGGCGACGCCGACGCCCTTGATACGCTGGTCTCGAGCGAGGCGCTCAGCGTACGGTTGACGCCGGAGACGGACGCGCCGCCCCGCTATGGGCGTTTGGAGGATCTCGCGGCGTTGTTTCGCGAAGGGCGCGGAACGCAGGTTGTCGAGCCCTATTGGTCGCCGACCGTTTTGCGCCGAAGGTCTCTGGCGGCGGTCTGGGCGCCATACGAGGTGAGCGTCGACGACCGCCTCGTTCATTGCGGGATCGATCTCTTCACGCTGTCAAAGCAGGGCGGCGGCTGGAAAATCGATTCCATCAGCTACACCGTCGAACCATCCGCATGCGATGAGTTACGACCTCAGGACCGATCCATCATGCGTCCTGACTTTCCAATTGCATCCCCAAAGGAGAATGATCAATGAGAGAAGCCGTCATCGTTTCCACCGCCCGCACGCCGATCGGCAAGGCCTATCGCGGCGCCTTCAACAACACGACCGCGCAGACGCTCGGCGCGCACGCGATCAGTCACGCCGTCGAGCGCGCGAACGTCGATCCGGCGGAAATCGAGGACGTCGTCATTGGCGCGGCGCTGCAACAGGGCACGGCGTTTCAGAATGTCGCGCGTCAGGCGGCTTTGCGGGCCGGCTTCCCGATCGGCGTCTCCGGCATGTCGGTCGATCGTCAGTGCGCGTCGGGCATGATGGCGATCGCCACGGCGGCGAAGCAGGTGATCGTGGATGGCATGCAGGTCGCCGTCGGCGGCGGGCTCGATTCCATCTCCATGAACCAGACGGGCTCCATGTTCGTCACGCCCGATCCCTGGCTCCTGCAAAACCTGCCGGCCACCTATATGCAGATGATCGAAACGGCGGAGATCGTCGCCGATCGCTACGGCATTTCCCGCGACGCGCAGGATGAATATGCGCTCCAGTCGCAGCAGCGCACCGCCGCCGCGCAGGCCGCCGGCAAGTTCGACGATGAGATCGTGCCGCTTGGCGCGACAATGATCCGGGTCAACAAGGAGACCGGTGAGAAGAGTGAAGTCGAGGTCAAGCTTGAGAAGGACGAGGGCAATCGTCCGGAGACGACGCTTGAAGGATTGAAAGGGCTGAAGACCGTCTTCAAGGGCGGTCAGGTCGTACAGGAAGGCAAGCACATCACCGCCGGCAACGCGTCGCAATTGTCGGACGGCGCGTCGGCCGCTGTCGTCATGGAGGCGAAAGAGGCGGAGAGGCGCGGGCTTCAACCGCTCGGCTACTATCGCGGCATGGCCGTCGCCGGGACGGACCCGGACGAAATGGGCATCGGCCCTGTTTTCGCCGTGCCGCGCCTCCTGGAGAAGACGGGCAAGTCGATGGAGGACATCGGCCTTTGGGAGCTCAATGAGGCGTTCGCCGTACAGGTCATCTATTGCCGCGACAAGCTCGGCATTCCGGACGAGAACCTGAACGTCAATGGCGGCGCGATTTCCATCGGCCACCCCTATGGCATGTCCGGCGCGCGCATGGTCGGCCACGCCCTGATCGAGGGCAAGCGCCGCGGCGCGAAGTTCGTCGTCTGCACCATGTGCGTCGGCGGCGGCATGGGCGCGGCCGGCCTGTTTGAGGTGGCGTAGTGGCGGCCGGTCAGAAGGGAACGTTCGTCAACGAACTGATGCCGGGCGAGGCCCAGGTCGCGGAGATGCAGCGGCCGGGCCCGAAGGACGACGGGCCGATCGTCATGGTCAATCTCCTGAAGTTCAAGGAGAAGGCCGAGTACGCCGATGGTCGCGATACGGACTTTTCCGGACGCAAGGCCTATCAGCTTTACGCCATGAAGGCCGCCGAGCTTGTCTACAAGCATGGCGGCCAGATCATCTATGCGGGCGATACGTCCTTTCTGACGCTGGGTCAGTGCGACCCCTTGTGGGACGAGGTCGCGCTCGCCTATTACCCGAACCGCAAGGCGCTTTACGCAATGTCGATTTCGCCGGAATGGGGCGACATCTCCGTCCACAGAGCGGCGGGGCTTGCCGGTCAGCTCAATATCGAAACGACGCCGGCGTTTCTGCCGCCGGCGTTTGTTGCGGGCGGGGCTTAACCGGCCGGGCGCGGTCGTCGCGCGTGGAAGTAACGAAAGCAGCCTCGTTGGAGATAATCGCCGTGTCCGAGTTTGAGCTCGTTCAGATCGTTGAGAATACAATCGCCCAGATCATCTTGATCATTGGGCAACTGATCGCGATCAATTCCGCCGTCATCGTCGCCGCCTACTATTTTCTGAATCAAGCCCGCGTGGGCATCAAGATTGCCGCCTTCCTGATCTATTCGCTTGGCGCCCTCATGTACTTCTTGTTCGCGGTTCGCGAATCGAACGTCAATACTGGAGCCGCAAGAGCCCTTTTAGCGATACCTGAGAACGAACGAAGTTCGACTGCGGCGGCGATTCTCGAATTCGCTGATAGCCCGGCAAATCTCGTTTTGAATATCGCGACAAACTTTAGTGTCTTCTTTCTGTGGGTGGTCGCGTTTTATGTCGTGTTCCTGTGGCGGAAGAAGCCGGACGGGCGTGACGTCGTTCCAGGCGGTGGGCGATCATGACAACCATCGTCTTCGTCCTCTTCGACAACGTCACGCAGCTCGACTTCACCGGGCCGTTGCAGGTGCTCTCGCGGCTGCCGGGCGCGGATGTGCGCCTCGCGGCCAAGTCGCTGGACCCTGTCGCCACTGACACGCCGATGACGGTGAACCCGACGGACACGTTCGACGCCTGTCCGCAAGCGGATGTTTTATGCGTCCCTGGCGGCTTCGGCATTGAAGAGGCGGTCAAGGACGAAAGCTTCGTCGATTTCGTCAAGCGCCAGGCCGCCGGCGCGAAGTACGTCACGTCCGTGTGCACCGGCGCGTTTGCGCTCGGCGCGGCGGGGCTCTTGAAGGGAAAGCGCGCGACGACTCATTGGGCGTATCACGACCTGTTGCGGGCCGTCGGCGCTGAACCGGTGGCGAAGCGGGTGGTCCGTGACGGGAATGTCTTCACAGGCGGCGGCGTCACGGCCGGGATCGACTTCGGCTTCGCGCTGTTTGCGGAACTGGCGGGCGAGGAGATGGCGAAAGCGATTCAGCTCGGCCTTGAGTATGACCCCGCGCCGCCATTCCCCGGCGGGCATCCGTCGTCGGCGGAGCCTCAAACGCACGACTTGGTGTCCGCGTTCTATGGCGATCGCAAGAAGGAGTTCGAAGCGACGCTGACCAGTCTGATGACGTCTTAGAAAGCGTCAGCGCGCCGCGCGCATGACGATTGCGGCGGCGACGGCGAGCAGAAGGATAGCGCCTGATTCGAAGACGATGTTCTGCGGCGCCATCTCCTTGCCCTGGAGCACGATCAGGCGGGCGAGCGCGGTCATGGCGATGAAGATCGGATAGACGAAGGGAGAAGATTCGCCCTGATAAAAGACGGCGATCATCCCGATGACCTCCAGATAGAGAAACATCAACAGGATGTCGTCGAGCCCGATCGACCGGTTCGCCCATACCGTGGCGATTTCAACGCCGACGGCCGCGAGCGTCATCAGGGCGATGATGATCAGAACCCCGCGCTCAACCAGTGTGAACGCGCGCGCGCTTCGCGTCGTTGATGCGCTATCGGCCGCAGCCGTATCATCCGCGGTGATTTTCATCGCCTGGCTCGCTCGCTTTCTGTCCTCAACGGTACGGCCCAATGCGGCGAACGGATCGGACGCTAACGCCGGAAGAGACGCGCGACGTCAAGGATCACCGCGCCGATGAGCGACAGGAGGCCAAGGGCCATGCCGCCGGTCCCCGACGCCAGCTTCGTCGTTGTTGCGACCTGCTGGACAAGGGCGGGCGCGCCGTTCGGCGGAAACGCCTCAAGCGCGAACGCGGCCACCATCCCATTTTCAACGAGCTCCGCCGCGAAATAAATGATCGGCAGAAAGAGCATCGCATGAAGCAGCCCGCGGTCAACGCCCGCCTTGCGCAGGAAGAGCGCCATGGCGGCTGTGATCGCCAGGACATTCAGCAGCGCAAAGGGAACATCGATCGCCTGCCAGAGAAGGTAGTCATCGACGGCGCCGTTTGCGCGTAGCGCCTCCATCGACCGTGCGGGCTCCACTGCGGGCAGGCCGGGCAGCATCTCCGGGACCTTGCCGCCGCCGCCGGCCACCGCTTTCTCCCAGGCCGAATCGCCGCCGTTCAGAAACACCATCGAAAATGCGAACTGCGCGGCGATCGCGGCGGCTGCAATCGGCCAACTCGCTCGCCGCCGCCAAAATGCGAACCAACCCGTCATCAGAACAGCCATTGCTCCTGGAATGAGACGCCCTTGGCCGCGTCAAACTGCGCCGCGCCGTCTTTCGACTTCTCGATCTTGAACGCAGCCTGCTGGAAGGCGTTATAGTCCCGCGATTCGATTGTATCGACCGCCATGAAGCGTGCGGCGGCGCCTTCGGGTCGCACTTCCAGGTCGATATAGCCGTGGCTTGCGCCTGAAAGATAGCGTACGGACGGGTTCTCGCGGTTGGTGAGCAGCGCGTACTCTGACCCCTTGCCGCCCAGAAACTCCGGGCGATAAGGCGAGGGAGAGGTGACCGAAGTCACGCCAAGCTCAACGCCCATCGTCTGTCCGTCACGCGCGGCGAGATCGTTCGCCCACCAGGTGTGGGTGTCGCCCGTGACGACGATCATGCCTTCCGCCTGCGTCGCTTTGGCCATCTCGTAAAAGCGTTCGCGCGCGGCGGGGTAGCCGTCCCAGGCGTCGAGATTGACGGGCAAGCCAAGCTTGGAGAACTCCACGAACGCGCGCGCCTGATTCCATTGCTTTTCCAGCGAAATGATGTCCTCTTCCGTGACGTACTCGGAAAGATCCGGCGCGATGACGTTCGCCATGATCACCTGGTTGGCCACAAGCCGCCACGGTCGTTTTGCGTTTGCGGCCCGGGAAAACGCGTTTGACATGTAATCCAGTTGCGCCTGGCCCATCATGTCGCGTGAGGCGTCCCAAAGGATATTGTCGCGGAAGTTCGCGACGTCTGCGTCAGACTTCAGGGTCGGGACGACTTCTGAATACTCAAATTGCCGCGCGCGCGCCATCAGGCGCGTCTCCAGCGAGACGAGCGTCAGGAGATCGCCGTAGTCGTAAGAGCTGAAAAGGCTCTCCGCCGAGCGGCCGGGCTTTGGGTCGCGGACTGGCATCCACTCATAATAGGCCTGCAGCGCGGCGCGCCGGCGCATCGTCCAGTCGCCTTCGGTCTCGGGCTGATGGTTCTCCGCGCCGTCCTTCCACGAATTATTCGTCGTCTCATGATCGTCCCAGATGGAGATCATGGGCGCGGCGGCGTGCATCGCCTGCGCGGACGGGTCGGACTTGTACTGCGCATGCCGTTCCCGGTAGTCGGCGAGGCTGAGGATTTCGCGCGTCGGGGCGTGCGGGCGCCCAAGCCGTTCGCCGACCTCCGCGCCGTAACCATTTGGTCCGTATTCGTATATATAGTCGCCAAGGTGCAGAATGGCGTCGAGATCGTCGCGGCGTCCGACCTGGTCGTAGACGTTAAAGTACCCAAACGGATAGTTCGAGCACGACATGACGGCGAAGCGCGCGACGTCGACGGGCCCTCGCGGAAGCGTCTTTGTGCGGCCGACGGGCGAGGCGCCCCCGAGCGCGATAAAGCGGTATGCATAGACCCGGCCAGGCTCAAGGCCTTCTGCGAGGGCCTTCACGGTCCAGTCGCGCGCCGCCGACGTGACGGCTGCGCCGGACGCGGCGAGCGATGAAAAGCTGTCGTCGGCGGCAATCTCCCATCTCACCTCGATCGGCCCGGCGCCGGCGTCAGCGGGCGTCACGCGCGTCCACAAGACGACCGATGCGGCGTCCGGATCGCCGCTGGCGACGCCATGACGAAAGACCTCGGTCGCGCGCGAGGGCGCGGCGGTGAAGGGCGTCATTTTCGGCGCAGGCGATGCGCACGCCGTTGCGCCGGCGAGCAGCGCGCCTTTCATGGCGCCGCGCCGCGTCAGTCCGCTGACTGTGCTTGTCTCGTTGTTTGTCGAATCATTCATGTCGCCCCTCCTTGAGTGAATCCCTCGCCCGTGTCCGCGAGCGCGCCCACAAGCGTCTTTCCGCTAATGGCGCTTTTCTTCAACCGATTTGTGCGGCAACCTTCTGGAGAAGTTGACGCTGACGATTGTCAGTTTCCTTATCGGCCGCCGTTCCGCGTCATTGGGCGGCGAGGATCCCCAATTGTTGCGACGGAATCATGCATTTCAGGCGAGAAAGACCTATTGCGCGGCGTTTTTGGCGGGCGAGCGCGATTGCGGCGGCGCTCGCGGGACTGATGGGCTGCGACGCATTGCGGGACCTGACGCTCGGCAAGCAAGCGGCCGCCGAGGAAGAGGCTGGCGAAGAGGTGACAGCTGCGCCGTCGCGGCTCGCCGACGCCGAGCCGTCTTCGGGCGCAGCATTTGGCGACCCGCCGCCAGAGGATCCTTATCCCTCGACCTATGAACCCTACCCTTCCGGCGTCACCGCGCTCGTCGGCGCGACCATCTATGACGGCGCGGGGAGTGCGATTGAGGATGGCGCGGTCGTCATGCGGGACGGGCTGATCGCCGCGGCGGGCGCGCGCGGCGACGTGGCGATCCCCGGCGATGCGGCCGTGATCGAGGTCGACGGAAAATTCATTACGCCGGGGATCATCGATATCCACTCTCACCTCGGCAATTACCCATCGCCCGGAACGGCTTCGACGTCGGATGGCAATGAAGCGACGTCGCCCAATACGGCGGGCGTATGGACGGAGCATTCCGTCTGGCCGCAGGATCCCGGCTTTACGCGCGCGATCGCCGGCGGGGTCACGACGCTGCAGGTGCTGCCTGGCTCGGCGAACCTGTTCGGCGGACGGTCGGTCATTCTGAAAAATGTTCCGTCAAGGTCCGTACAGGGAATGAAATTTCCGGGCGCGCCCTATGGCCTCAAAATGGCCTGCGGCGAAAACCCGAAGCGCGTATACGGCGACAAGGGCGGGCCAGCGACGCGGATGGGCAGCTTCGAAGGCTATCGGGAGGGTTGGATCGAGGCGGCCGCCTATCGCGACAAGTGGGCGGCGTACGAAGAAAAACTTGAGCAGTGGGAGGCGGAGGGAGACAAGTCGAAGGACAAGCCGACACCGCCGACGCGTGACCTGAAGCTTGAGACCCTGGCCGCGGCGCTTGCCGGCGACATCATCGTCAACATGCACTGTTACCGTGCGGACGAGATGCTCCAGGTGATCGATATGGCCCAAGAGTTCGGCTATCGCGTGACGACGTTCCACCACGCGGTCGAAGCCTACAAGATTGCGGACGTGCTTGCCGAGAACGGGATCTGCGCGGCGATTTGGGCTGACTGGTGGGGCTTCAAGCTCGAAGCCTATGATGCGGTGCGCGAGAACGCCGCGCTCGTCCACGCGCAGCCGGGCGGATGCGCCATCATCCATTCTGACGACCCACGCGGGATTCAGCGGCTCAATCAGGAAACGGCGAAGGCGATGGCGGACGGCCTCGCCATGGGGCTCGACATTCCGCCAGAAACCGCGATCCAGTGGATCACCCTTCATCCGGCCCGCGCCATGGGGATCGCGGAGAAAACGGGAACGCTGGAAGCCGGCAAGATGGCCGACGTCGTCGTTTGGTCGGGCGATCCCTTCTCCGTCTATTCGCGCGCGGAGCGGGTTTATGTCGACGGGGCGTTGATGTTCGACAGGAATGACCCGGCGTTCCGGGCGCGTACGGACTTTGAGCTCGGCCAGCAGGTCGAAGATGAGGCCGGGGGAAGCGGGCGATGATCAGGCGTTTCTTGATAGGCGCGGGCGCCGCCGCGGCGTTTGTCGGCGCGTCCGATGCGCAGACGCTTCTGGTCGACAATGGCCGTCTCCACCTTATGACGGGTCCGGATTACGCCGACGTGCTCGCTGAAGGCGATGTGCTCATTCGGGACGGCAAGATCGCCGAAGTCGCGGCGCAGATCGCCCCGCCCGACGGCGCGGAGGTGATCGACGCGGAAGGCATGATTGTGACGCCAGGCTTCATCGCCGCCTGGTCGCAGCTTGGCCTCGTGGAGATCGGTCTCGATAAGGAGGCGAATGACGCGTCCGTTTCCGGGCCATTCGCCTTGTCGGCGGCGCTTGACGCCCGCGACGCGTTCAACCCGGCCTCAACCCTCATTCCCGTCAATCGCGCCGCGGGAATCACCCGCGCGCTCTCCGCACCGACGCCTGGCGAAAAGATGTTCGGTGGACAGGCGATTTTCGTGTCGCTGACGGGCGAGCCGACGTCCATCACCCATGCCGGCGCGGCGCAATACGTCACGCTTGGCTATGGCGGCGCCTCGCGGGCTGGCGACACCCGCATGGGGGCTTGGGCTTCGCTGCGCGCGCATCTCGAAGAAGCGCGCGCCTACGCGCTCGACCCTTCCGGTTATGTCGGCCGGACCATCGACCTGTCGCGCTTTTCGATCCGTGATCTTGAGGCGCTGGGGCCGGTGATCGACGGCGAGCAGCTCCTGATCGCGAGCGTCCATGGCGCGTCCGACATCCGCACGCTCATCCGTTTCAAGCAAGAGGAGGGCGTGAACGTCGCGATCCTCGGCGGCGATGAAGCCTGGGCGGTGGCTGATGACCTGGCCGAAGCTGAGATCCCGGTGATCCTTGACCCAATGTCAAACCTTCCGGGCAATTTCCGAAGGCTTGGCGCAACGCTCCAGAATGCTGCGCGGCTGGATGCCGCCGGCGTGACAATCGCGTTCCAACCGCCCTCGACCCACAATTTGCGACTCCTGCCGCAATCCGCCGGGAATGCGGTCGCGAACGGATTGCCTTACGAGGCGGCGCTGGCGGGGCTGACGATCGGCGCGGCGAAGGCGCTCGGGCTGGACGCCGACTTCGGCTCAATTGAGACAGGCAAAGTTGCGGACCTGGTGCTGTGGCCGGGCGACCCGCTGGAGCTGTCGGCGCGGCCGGCGGCGGTCATCATCGATGGCGCGCCGCGCTCGCTTGAAAACCGCGCGACAAGGCTCAGGGATCGGTATCGCGACCTCGATCGCACGGACCTTCCGCTGGCGTATCCTGCGCCGCAGCAATAACTCCGCGATAATCCGCTAAAGCGATGGGAAATGGCGCGAAATTCGCCTTGCGTTCGCGGGCTTTGGTAGCCAAAAACGCGCATATGACGAACTTATCGAACGGACGCAAGGCCGTACTAAGATACGCGCCGATGAACTCGCGACCTTATCGCTCCGCGATCCCGCGCGGCGTCAGGTCGACATAGGAACCGTTCCTTGACCGAACGCATGCTCAGCTTCACCTCGCGCGAGCGCGAGACGCCTGAAAAGCGCCCGGCCGATGTCCGCCGCGGCGATTTCGAGGAGATTTACCAGCCGTTCGCGGAGCGCGTCGCAGCCGAACAGGCCTCACGGTGCTCGCAATGCGGCGTGCCGTTCTGTCAGGATCACTGCCCGCTCGGCAACGACATTCCGGACTGGCTGCGCCTTGTGGCGGAAGGCCGCCTCGAAGAGGCGTACGCCGTCTCTTCGGCCACGAACAATATGCCGGAAGTGTGTGGGCGGATCTGTCCGCAGGACCGATTGTGCGAGGGCTCCTGCGTGATCGAACAATCCGGCCACGGCACGGTGACGATTGGCTCGGTGGAGACCTACATCACCGAGACCGCCTTCGAGAATGGCTGGGTCAAGCCCATCCGCCCACAGATCGAACGCCCGGAAAGCGTCGGGATTATCGGCGCTGGCCCTGCCGGCCTCGCGGCGGCCGAAGAATTGCGCGCGCAAGGGTTTCAGGTGGTCGTCTATGACCGGTATGACCGCGTCGGCGGGCTGATGATCTACGGCATACCGAACTTTAAACTCGAGAAGGCGGTGGTTGCGCGGCGCGAAGCCCGGCTGCGCGATGGCGGCGTTGAGTTCAACACCGGGTTCGAGGTGGGCCGGGACGCGACCCTTGACGAGTTGCGCGCGCGCCATGACGCGGTCCTCATCGCCACTGGCGTCTATAAGGCCCGCGATCTCGCCTGCCCGACCGATCAGGACGCGCAGCTTATCCCGGCGCTGGAATACCTCACCGCCTCCAACAGGCGGGGCCTTGGCGATGAGACGCCGCCCGGGACGCCGGACGCGGCCGGCAAGCATGTGGTCGTCATCGGCGGCGGCGATACGGCAATGGACTGTGTGCGGACCGCAGTGCGTCAGGGCGCCAAATCCGTGCGCTGCCTTTATCGGCGCGACCGCGAGAACATGCCCGGCTCGCAGCGCGAGGTGGGCCATGCGGAGGAAGAGGGCGTTCAGTTCGAGTGGCTGTCCGCGCCGCGCGCGATCGGCGCCCGCCAGGTGGCGACGGGGGCGATGCGGCTCGGGGAACCGGACGCCGGCGGGCGGCGCGCGCCGGTGGACGTTCCGGGCTCTGAGCGCCTGCTTGACGCCGATCTCGTCATCGCCGCGCTTGGCTTTGAGCCGGAGGATCTTCCGGGCGCATTCGGCGCGCCGGAGCTGAAGGTCACCGCACGCGGAACCGTCTTTGCGGATGGCGGCACGCTGGAGACGTCGCTGCCTGGCGTCTACGCGGCCGGCGACATTGTCCGCGGCGCGTCGCTCGTCGTCTGGGCGATCAGGGACGGACGCGTCGCTGCGGCCGCCATCGCCGCGCGGCTCTCCCAAGCCGCAGCGCGCAATCGCGCTGCGAGCGTCGCGGCGGAATAGATCTCGCGGGGCCTGGAGATGAGACTATGAACACGCTTGCGATCATTGTCTTTCTGACCCTGACAGCGATTGCGGGTCTCCACTTGTACTGGGGCTTTGGCGGTTTGTGGCCCGCGGCGAACGAAGAACAATTGATCCGCACCGTGATCGGCGCGGAGTGGCCGCGAATGCCCTCGTTGACATCGACGGCCGTCGTCGCAGCGCTCATCTTCGCTGCGGGCCTGGTCGGCCTTCTGGCGTCGGGCGTCGCCGCCATTGGCCCGAACTGGTTCTGGCGCATTGGCGCAGGAGTTGTGGCGTTTGTCTTTCTCGCGCGCGGCGCTTCAGGCTACTTTCTGAGGGCTCGGGGCGTCGAAATGACTGAGCCGTTCTCGACATATGATGTCTGGTTGTATTCACCGCTTTGCCTTGCGCTCGGGGGAGCATTCTGCGTCATCGCCGCGCGCGGGGCGGGAATCACTGAATGAAGTATGCGGAGCAGATAGAGGCGCGCGCCGCCGCCGGGGCGAGGGGTCTTTACGATCCGCTCGACGAACGCGACGCCTGCGGCGTAGGCCTTATTCTCGCGCTTGACGCGCAACCGCGCCGCGAGATTGTCGATCTCGCCCTAAAAGCGCTGAAAGCGGTATGGCACCGCGGCGCCGTCGACGCCGACGGCAAGACCGGCGACGGCGCAGGCGTCAGGCTGAACATTCCCCAGGCGCTGGTGCGAGATTACGTCGCCCGCACGGGCCACACGCCTGCGGACGGGGATATCGGCGTCGGCCAACTGTTCCTGCCGCGGACGGACTTCGCCGCCCAGGACGCCGCGCGCGCTATCGTAGAGTCAGAGCTTCTGCGCCAGGGCCTGTTCCTATATGGATGGCGCCAGACGCCGGTTGACGCCTCGGTCCTTGGCGAGAAAGCGAATCTCACGCGCCCCGCGATCGAGCAGATTCTCTTTTATGATCCGCATGGACGCGATCGGGAGCGCCTGGCGCGCACGCTTTACGCCATCCGCCGTCGGATTGAAAAACGCCGCCTCGCCGAGGGCGTGCCGGACCTTTATGTGTGCTCGCTGTCGACTGACGACATCATCTATAAGGGAATGTTCCTCGCTGAGGCGATTGACGCGTTTTATCCTGATCTTCGCGACGAAAGATTCGTATCAAGAGTTGCGATTTTTCATCAGCGCTATTCGACGAATACCTTTCCCGAATGGCGTCTCGCGCAGCCCTTTCGGATGCTCGCGCACAATGGCGAGATCAATACGCTGCGCGGCAACGTCAACTGGATGCGCAGCCATGAAATCCGCATGGCCAGCGCCGCCTTTGAGACGGCGACGGAGGATCTTCGTCCGATTGTTCAACCGGGCGCGTCCGATTCCGCCGCGCTCGATCAGGTATTTGAGCTGATCGTCCGGGCGGGACGGACGGGGCCGATGGCGAAGTCGCTGCTGATGCCGGAGGCGTGGTCAAAACGGTCCGGCGTCATGAAGGATGAGTGGCGGGCCTTCTACGAATACTGCAACGCTGTGATGGAGCCGTGGGACGGCCCGGCGGCGCTGTCGGCCTATGACGGGCGATGGGCGGTGGCGGGGCTCGACCGCAATGGCCTGCGGCCGATGCGGTACGCCGTCACCCATGACGATATCCTGGCCGTCGGCTCAGAAACGGGCATGTGCCCCCTGGAGCCGGAGCGTGTTGCGCGGCGCGGCGCGCTAGAGGCGGGCGGGATGATCGCCTTCGACTTCGACGAGAAACGGCTCTACGGCCACACACAGATTCTCGACCGTCTGTCGGCGCGTCATCCGTATCAGGATTGGCTCGGTAACATCGTCGAGCTGGAGCCGATGATCGGGCCCGGCGAGGAGCCTCCCCTGTACGAGGTGACGGAGCTGCGCCGGCGTCAGGCGGCGGCGGGCTACTCCCTGGAGGAGCTGGATCTTGTTCTGCGGCCGATGGCGACCGACGGCAAGGAAGCAATCGGCTCCATGGGAGACGACACGCCGCTCGCGGTTCTGTCCGATCGATATCGTCCGTTATCGCATTATCTGCGCCAGAAATTCAGCCAGGTGACCAACCCGCCGATCGACCCCCTGCGGGAGGCGCGGGTGATGAGCCTCAAGACGCGGCTGAAGAACCTTGGGAACATTCTCGTCGAAAGCGAAGCGCAGACGGACGTCTTTGTGTTGGAGAGTCCGTTTCTGTCAAACGGCATGTATGACCGGTTCATGGATTTTGTCGGCGAGACCGCCGCGCGGATCGATTGCGCCTATGACGCGGCGGACGCGGACGGCAGCGGCGCGGCGCTCGCGGCGGGGCTTGCGCGCATAAAGGACGAAGCGCTCGCGGCCGTTCAAAACGGCGCGGAGCACATCGTTCTGACCGACGACGCGGTCGGCGCGCGCCGGCTCGCCGCGCCGATGATCCTCGCCGCGGCCGCCGTCCACACGCACCTCGTCAATGAGGAGAAGCGCGCATTTTGTTCGATCATCGTGCGCTCGGCGGAGTGCGTAGATCCCCACTACACGGCCATGCTCATCGCGGTCGGCGCGACGGCGGTCAATCCCTACCTTGCCTGCGACTCCATTGCCGACCTCCACCGCCGCGGCGCGCTCGGCGACGGGCCGCTGGGGGAGGCGGTGCTGCAGTACAAGACCGCGATCGAGGCGGGTCTGATGAAGATCCTCGCTAAGAGCGGAATCTCGGTTATTTCGTCCTATCGCGGAGGATGCAATTTCGAAGCGCTCGGAATTTCCCGTGCGCTCGCCCGCGATCTGTTTCCGGGCGCGCCGGCGCGGATTTCCGGCATCGGCCTGCCCTTCCTTGAACGCAAGACGAGGGAGGTTCATGCGGCCGCTTTTGAGGCTGACGCGGCGCTGCCCGTCGGTGGGTTCTATCGGCACCGCCGCCGCGGCGAGGCGCACGCGCTGGAGGCGTCGCTGGTCGAGCATCTGCAGAAGGCGGTGCGCGAGGAAGACTATGACGCGTTCCGGTCGTATCTCGGGAAAGCGAATGGCCCGGCCCCGTTTCAATTGCGTGACCTTCTTGCGATCCGTCAACTCGCGCCCGCGATTGATGTCTCGGAAGTGGAGTCCATCAATTCGATCCGCCAGCGCTTCGTGACGCCAGGCATGTCGCTTGGCGCGCTGTCGCCGGAGGCGCATGGCGCGCTGAATGTGGCGATGAACCGCATTGGCGCGAAGTCGGTCTCCGGCGAGGGCGGCGAGGATTCGGAGCGATACCGTCCGTATCCAAATGGCGACAACGCGAATTCCGCCGTCAAGCAGATCGCCTCCGGTCGCTTCGGCGTGACGGCGGAGTACCTCAATCAGTGCCGCGAAATCGAGATCAAGGTGGCGCAGGGCGCAAAGCCCGGCGAAGGCGGCCAATTGCCGGGCTTCAAGGTGACGGAATTCATCGCGCGGATGCGGCATTCGACGCCCGGCGTCACTCTTATCTCGCCGCCGCCGCACCATGACATCTACTCCATCGAGGATCTGGCCCAGCTCATTTATGACTTGAAGAACATCAACCCGGACGCGCGCGTTTGCGTGAAGCTCGTCGCCGCCGCCGGCATTGGCCCGATTGCCGCGGGCGTCGCCAAGGCGAACGCGGACGTTATCCTGATTTCCGGCAATGTGGGCGGTACGGGCGCCTCGCCGCTGACGTCCATTAAATTCGCGGGCGGTCCCTGGGAGCTTGGTCTTTCCGAAGCGCATCAGGTGCTGACGGTCAACAATCTGCGGGGGAAAGTCACCCTACGGACCGATGGCGGGATCAGAACCGGGCGCGACGTCGTCATGGCGGCGATGCTCGGCGCGGAGGAGTACGGGATCGGCACCTTGTCGCTCGTCGCCATGGGCTGCCTCATGGTGCGCCAATGCCATTCGAACACGTGCCCGGTCGGCGTGTGCACGCAGGACGAAGACTTGCGGGACCGGTTTCGCGGCGCGCCGGAACACGTCGTGACGCTCATGTCGTTCATCGCCGAGGACGTGCGCGACATTCTCGCGTCAATCGGCGCGCGCTCGATCGAAGATGTGATCGGTCGGTCGGACCTGCTCTATCAGGAGACCCGCGGCGCGCCGGACCTTGATGACCTCGATCTGAACCCGATGCTGACCCGCGTCGACGCTGGCGACGCGCCAGCGCGGTCGACGCGGACCGGGCGTTCGGCGCCGACGCCGACCCTCGACAGCCAGATCCTGAAAGACGCCGCGCCGGTCTTTGAGCGCGGGGAGAAGATGCAGCTCACCTATGCGGTGCGAAACACGCAGCGTTCCATTGGCGCGCGGACATCCTCAGCGATTGTGCGCCAGCATGGTCCTGACGGCCTTCCGGAAGGGCATCTGACTGTCCGCCTGCGCGGCAGCGCCGGGCAGTCGCTTGGATGCTTTGCGGCGCATGGCCTGCGGCTCGAACTCGTCGGCGACGCCAATGACTATGTCGGCAAGGGCCTTTCAGGCGGCGTCATTGTCGTGCGGCCCTCCAAGCGCGCGCATGCGGTCCTTGCGCCACTCATCGCCGACGCAACCGCCTCGGACGCCGGGGCGATTGTCGGGAACACGTGTCTTTATGGCGCGACCGCGGGGGCGCTTTTTGCGGCCGGCAAGGCCGGCACCCGCTTCGCGGTGCGCAATTCGGGTGCGGACGCTGTGATTGAGGGGTGCGGCGCCAATGGCTGCGAATACATGACCGGCGGCTCGGTCGCGATCCTCGGCCCCGTGGGCGACAATTTCGCCGCCGGCATGACGGGCGGGCGCGCTTATGTCTATGACCCCGAAGGCCTTCTTGAGGCGCGCGTGAACTTCGACAGCGTGATCGCGCGGCCCCTCGCCGATGCCGCCGAAGCGGCCGTCCGCCAGCTTGTTGAGCGGCATGCGGAGGAGACGGGATCCCGGATCGCGGCGCGGCTCCTCAGCGATTGGCGCGCCACGGTCGCCGCCTTCAAGGAGATTGCGCCGATCGATATCCTCCGACTTGAGGAAGGCGACGAAGCGGCCGCCTGAAGCGTATCTTGCCCCCTTGCGAGGTGAATTCGATCGGCGTTTAACGTCCCCATGACGAAGTCATTATCGATAGCCATTTGTCAGATTGAGCCCGTCGTCGGCGATATTGACGGCAATCTGGAGCGTATTCGAACCGGTTGGCGCGAGGCCGCTGATCTCGGCGCTGACCTCGCCGCCTTCTGCGAACTTGTCGTTTGCGGCTATCCGCCAGAGGACCTCGTGCGCCGGCCCGCCTTCCGCCGCGCATGTAAGGACGCCGTTGAAACGCTGGCGAGGGAAACCGCGGGCGGCGGGCCCGCGCTTATCATCGGCGCGCCCTGGCTGGAGGATGAGACGCTCTACAACGCTTGCTTTCTGCTTGCTGATGGTGAGATCAAGGCAATTGTGCGCAAGATCCGCTTGCCGAACTATGGTGTTTTCGATGAGCCGCGCGTCTTTACGCCGGGGCCGGAATTTCCGTCTCCTGTAGAGCTTAATGGCTGCAAGATCGGCCTGTTGGTGTGTGAGGATATGTGGCTGCCCGGGGTGAGCGAACACCTGAAGGCGGAAGGGGCTGAGATATTGATTGCGCCGCATGGCTCGCCTTATCGGCGCACTGCGCTCGACGAACGCATGGCGGCCGCGAGGACGCGCGCCGCCGCGACTGATTTGCCGATCCTCTTCATCAACCAGCTCGCCGGGCAGGATGAAGTCGTTTTTGACGGGGCGAGTTTCGTCGTTTCGCCGGATGGCGCAATCCCCGCCCGCGCGCCGCAGTTCGCGCCCGGGGTCTTTCTGACTGAATGGAAAAGCGACGGCGCGCGGCTCGCTTGCGTTGAAGGTCCGAGTGCGGACTGGCCGGGTGAATTCGAAGGGATCTATCGCGCGATTGTCTTCGGCGTGCGGGACTATGTGGACAAAAACCGGTTCCCAGGCGTCGTGATCGGGCTTTCCGGGGGCGTTGATTCGGCGCTGACGGCGGCGGTCGCCGCAGATGCGCTGGGGGCGGATCGCGTTCACTGTGTGATGATGCCGTCTCGGTACACCTCAAATGAGAGCCTGGAAGACGCCGCCGGCTGCGCCGCGGCGCTTGGCGTCAGCCTGCGTCGCATCGACATCGAACCGGCGGTCGCCGCTTTCGATGAGGTGCTGGCCGCGGCGTTTGAAGGACGCGCGCCGGACGTGACCGAAGAGAACATACAGTCGCGCGTGCGTGGCGTGATCCTGATGGCGTTGTCGAACAAGTTCGGCGACATGGTGTTGACGACGGGCAACAAGTCGGAAATGTCGGTCGGGTACGCGACTCTCTATGGCGACATGAACGGCGGATATAATCCGCTTAAAGATATTTACAAGACAGACATTTATCGCCTCTGCAAATGGAGAAATGAAGCGGATCCGGATGGACTGAACGGTCCGCGCGGATCTGTCATCCCCGAACGGATCATAACCAAAGCCCCGTCAGCGGAGTTGCGCGAGGAGCAGACCGACCAGGACAGCTTGCCGCCATATGACGTGCTGGACGCCATTCTTGAGGGCCTTGTGGAGCGGGAGTTGGCGGCGCGGGAGATCGTGGCGGAGGGCCATGACGAAGCGACGGTCCGCCGGATCGAACGGCTTGTTTATGTCGCTGAATACAAGCGCCGCCAGGCGCCGCCGGGCCCGAAGGTGACGCGCGTCAATTTCGGCCGCGATCGGCGCTACCCGATTACGAATGGCTGGCGCTCGACCTGACATTCGGGGCCGGATTTGACCGTCCGGCGGGGAGGGCGTAGGAGCCCGGATCCTGAGCAACGAGGCCGCCCGAGAGCCGCAATGACCGTTACTGTCCGTTTTGCGCCGTCCCCCACCGGAAAACTGCACGTCGGGAACGTGCGCGCCGCGCTATGGAACTGGCTCTTCGCCAGGGCCAACTCCGGCAAGTTCATCCTGCGCATTGACGATACTGATCAGGAGCGCTCGACCGCTGAATACGAAGCGGGCATTCGCCGCGATCTAGAGTGGCTTGGCCTCAACTGGGACGACACCTTCAAGCAGTCTGACCGCTTTGGCGTTTATGGTGACGTCGCGTCGGCGCTGAAGGGTAAAGGCCTCCTCTACGCATGTTATGAAACCCCGGACGAGCTTGAGCGCAAGCGCCGGCTGCAACGCGCGCGCGGGTTGCCGCCCGTTTATGATCGCGCGGCTCTTTCCTATACGGACGACCAGATCGCCGCATTCGAAGCGGAAGGCCGCAAGCCCCATTGGCGGTTCAAGCTGTCGCAGGGCGAGGTGCGTTGGGACGACCTTATTCGCGGCGAAACCGTTGTCGACACGTCGAACGTCTCTGATCCGGTGCTCATCCGCGCCGACGGCGTCTATCTCTATACGCTGCCAAGTTGCGTCGATGACGTCGACTATCGCATCAGTCATGTCATTCGCGGCGAAGACCATGTGACGAATACCGCCGTTCAGATTGAACTCTTCCGTCATCTGATCGAAATGCGCGGCGGTGAAGCGCCGTCGTTCGCCCACCACTCGCTTCTCGTCGGCGCCGACGGACAGGGGTTGTCGAAGCGTCTCGGCGGCTTGTCGATTGAGACGTTTCGCGAGAAGGGGCTTGAGCCCGGCGCCATTACGAGTCTGATGGCGCGGCTCGGCACGTCGCTGCCGGTGACGCCGGAGCGTTCGCTGGATGGCCTTGCGGCGACGTTTTCGTTTGATGCGGCAGGCCGGGCGCCAGCTCGATTTGACGAGGCTGAGCTTGAAGGCCTGAACGCGAAACTGCTGCACGAAACGCCCTATGGGGACGTCGCCGACCGTCTTGCCGAGTTCGGGGTCGACGAGGCGCTGTGGACCGTCGTGCGCGGCAATCTGGAGACGCTTGAAGACGTGAAGAAGTGGCGAGACGTGGCCTATGGCGAGATTGAGCCCGTCATTGAGGACGCCGATCTCGTCGCCGCCGCGAAAGATCTCATCCCAGATGATCCGCTAACAGAGGAAAGTTGGGCGCAACTCGCCGACGGCGTCAAGGCCAGGACCGGCGCGAAGGGAAAAAAGCTCTTCATGCCGCTGAGGCTGGCGCTCACCGGACAGGCGCGGGGCCCTGAAATGAGCGCGCTTCTGCCTTTGATCGGCGCGGCGCGCGCCCGCGCGCGCCTCGGAAGCGCAGGCCGCTAAGTCGCTTGCATGCGGATCAAATGACGGAGGACAGCGTGCGTTTCTCCGCGCAGGTGAAGATCTCCTCCACCTCGTCTACGAGGACAATGTCGGTGAGAAGCTCTTTGTCGGCGAAGCCTTCAGCGACCATATGGTCGAAGATCGTCTTTAACGGCGACCAATAGCCCTCGACATTCAATAGAATGATCGGCTTGCGGTGGAGTTCCAGGCGGGCCCAGGAAACCGTTTCGACGACTTCCTCCAGCGTGCCGATGCCGCCGGGCAGCGTGACGATTGCGTCCGCCTCATTGAACATCAGCATCTTTCGTTCATGCATGGTGCTGACGATCTTGTGGTCGACGCCGTCGAGGACGCCCTCCAGTTCGACGAGAAAGTCGGGGATGACGCCGAAGACCGCGCCGCCTGCGTCCCGCGCCGCGCCGGCGGCCGCCCCCATCAAGCCAAGCTTGCCGCCGCCATAGACGATCCGCCAGCCGCGAGCCGCCGCCGCGCGGCCAAGCGCAATCGCCGCCGCCTTGTGGGCGGGCTTCTCGCCGAACCGCGAGCCGCAGTAAACACACAGGGATTTCATAGACTTAGCCATCTGTTCACTCATTTGGCGACTGTATCGCCCTTCCCCTAGTGATAGGGTTAACGGCGCGCCGGCGCTACAGTCTGGACGGCGCCAGGTCCGACGCCGCGCTGGCCCTGTGCGCGTTACGCTGATGCGGGTATGATCGCCTCCTGCGGGGGATGTCGCGGGGCCCGCCGCGCCCGGGTCGGGCCATCAAGCGATGTCGGAAGAACCCGTGTGGGAAGAATAAGGGGAGCTTTTTATGCGCGTCGTCATCATTTTTGTGCTTTTGATCGCCCTGGCCTTCGTCGGCTGGAAAGTTGCGGAGCGCTATGGTGTGGCGCCGCCCCTAGAGGAGGTCATCGCGCCGGTTGAGGAGCCTGCCGCGCCGCAGCCGACGCCGGCGGAAGAAGCGCCCGGCGCGCGCCTGCCAAGTTTCGATATTGTTCGAATTGACCGCAGCGGCGACGCCGTCATCGCTGGTCGCGCGGCGCCTCGATCCAAGGTGACCGTCTTCGCGAACGGCGAGACGCTCGCGACGGAAGAAGCGGCGAGCGACGGCAACTGGACCATGGTGACGGAGACGCCGCTCGACGCCGGCACTGTCGAATTAACGCTGGAGATGACGACGACGGACGGTCTGACGATCCGGTCGGACGAGACGATAGTGGTCTACGTGCCCGAACGAGAAGGTGACCGGCCGCTTGTCCTGCGCACGACGCCTGGCGGCGCGACGGAGATCATTCAGGACCCGCGGGACGTCGATCCCTCGCTCGGGCCTTTGTCGATCAATTCGATTGACTATGACGATAGCGGCAGCGTCATTTTCAGCGGCCGCGCCGAACCGGAACGCGTCGTCGTCCTGTCGGCCAATCGAGGGCTGATCGGGCGCACAACGTCCGACGCTCAGGGTCGTTGGACGCTGACGTCGACGTCAATTCCGCCGGGACAATACACGCTTCGGATCACCCAGCTCGATGCCGACGCCAAGCCCGCCTATGTCATCGAGATTCCGTTTGAGCGCGTCGCGCCGGGGGAGATTGATCTTGAGGGCGGCAGCGTGATCGTGCAGCCAGGCAACAGCCTGTGGCGCATCGCGAGGCGCGTTTACGGGTCAGGGTTTCAGTATACGGTCATTTATCAGGCCAATACGGATCAAATCCGGGATCCAGACCTCATTTATCCGGGCCAGATCCTGACGCTGCCGGATGACTCTGATGCTGACGAAGAAGGCGGACAGTGAAGAGTAAGCGGCGGCTGGCCACGGACGTGCCGGCGCTCGAGGCGTCGCTTGTGGAATTCAGCGCCACGACCCCGCCCAAACAAGAACGGGCGTGGGACGTCGGCGAATTTGAACGCTACTCCGCAGCTTGAGCGCCCGGCGTGAAGGATCTTTCGATGTCGCTGGAGCCCGCGTCCTTCGGTTCAAGACGATTGACGATGCGCCGTTTAATGACGGTGGGCGCAGCCAGCAGGACCGGGGTCAGGATCAGCGTTAGGATCGTGGAGAAAGCGAGGCCATAGACGACCGCCGAAGACAACAGCACCCACCAGTCCGACGTTGTGGATCCGCGGGTGATCGTTCCCGCCGCGAAATCGACATTCAGTTCAAAGACCATTGGCAACAGGCCGAGAATGGTCGTCGCCGTTGTGAGGAGAACCGGTCGAATGCGCTGCGCGGCGGTTCGGATCACCGCATCCTCCACCGCGAGGCCCTTGGCTCGCAAGTGCTGATAGGTGTCTATCAGGACGATATTGTTGTTCACGACAATGCCGGCGAGCGCGACAATGCCGACGCCGGTCATGATGACGGAGAGATACTGTCCGGACAGCGCGACCCCCAGCAATACGCCGAAGACGGAGAAAATCACCGCCGTTAGCGTCAGGGCCGAGTGATAGAAGTTATTGAACTCCAGAAGCAGAATCATCGCGATCATGAAAAGCGACGCCGTCATCGCGGCCTGGAAGAAGGCCGCGGCGGCGGCCGTTTCTTCGTCCGCGCCGCGCAGCACCGCGGTGACGCCCGGCCCGAGGTCCGTCTCGGCGAGCCAGCGTTTCATGTCGGCGATCGCCTGGTCCTGACTCACCTGACGACCGTCAAACAATGTGTTGGCGTTGGCCTTCACTTCGATGATGCGTTTGCCGTCGCGGCGCACAATCCTGTCGACCTGCGGTTTCGCCGTGCGCTTCACAAAGTTCGTCACCGGCACTGAGCCCTGCGGCGTCTGCACTCTGACTTTGTCGAGATCGAAGATGTTTCGATTTTCCTCCGGGTACCGAACCCGCACGTCGATTTCGTCGTCGGCGTCGTCCGGACGCACCCGGTCCACCAACAGGCCATCGGTCACGAGCTGCAGCATTGCGCCCGCCTGCTGCACGGAAAGCCCGTAGCGGCCCGCCAGAGCGCGGTCTATCTCAATCGACCATTCGATCCCGGGCAGGGGCAGCGTGTCCTCCTGGTCCATGTAGACCGGGGTGTCGAGCCCGCCCATCGGCATCGTCGCGGTCTGGGTGTAGGCGCGAACTCTCTTCGCCGCCGCGACCATCGCGTCAAAATCGATGGCTGAGATCTCGACCTGAACGTCCTTGCCGATTGGCGGGCCGCCTTCGCGCTGGCGCACCTCGACAAGGGCGCCAGGCATGTCGGCCACGAGCTTTCGGAATTCGTCCAGGAGCAATCGTGAATGTTTGCGTTCGGAGTAATAGACAAGATTGACGCCCACCTGGCCGATCGCCTCGGCGGGGATTTCAGTAGACCGACCAAAGCTCGGCCCGGTCTGTAGATAAATGCTCTCAACCGCCGGGTGGTCTTCCACCCGGTCGGCGACCTCCTTGACGAGTTCTATCTTCTGGGCTGGCGACATGTTGCCGCGCGCCAGCACGAGGAGGCTGATCTCTTCATTGTCCGTACGGATGAAATACTCAACGTCCGGCCGCGCCGCCATGAAGCTGCCGACGCAGACGGCGACGACGGCGACGGCGGCCGCCATGATCAGAAAGGGACGCTGCACGACGCCGGACATGAAGCGCGCATAGCGGCCGATCGGTCCGTCAATCGTCGTCGGGTCGATTTCCTCCAGCTCGATCGATTTCGGCCCGTCCGTCTTGCCCTTCAGTTTCATGGCGCGTTTCAGCGACTGCGGCAGACCGAACACCGAGCCGAGCACGGGCAGGAAAATCAGCGCGACAAGCAGGGACGCCGTCAGGACAAAGATCAATGTCAGCGGCAGGAACTTCATGAATTCGCCCGCCGTGTCCTGCCAGAAAAGGAACGGGAAGAAGGCGGCGAGCGTCGTCGCCGTCGAGGTCACCACCGGCCAGAACATGCGTTTTGACGCTTCGGAATAGGCGGTTGTGCGGTCCGCGCCCTCGCCCATCCGGCGGTCAGCGTACTCAATGATCACGATTGCGCCGTCGACGAGCATCCCCACGGCGAGGACGAGCCCGAACATCACCATCATGTTGAGCGTGTAGCCAAACAGCGACAGCAGCAAAAAGCCGATCAGGAATGACGTCGGGATCGCGACGCCGACCATGATCGCCGAGCGAAGGCCGAGGGCGGCGACGATCACGATCATGACGAGCAAAACCGCCGTCATCACCGAAGACGTCAGGCCTTCGAGATTGTCCGTCACATTGACGGAGCGGTCGCCCACGAAAGCGTAGCTGATGGTCGGCGGCCAGTTGGCCGCTTCCTCTTCGACAACGCCTTGCGCCTCCCTGATCGTTTCAACGATGTTGAAGCCGGCGCGCTTTGAGATCTCGAGGCCGATCGCCGGCTCGCCATTGTAAAGCGCGTAACCGACGCGGTCGACGAAGGTCCGCCGCACCTCGCCGAGATCGCCGATGGTCACGACATTGTCGCCGCTGGCGCGCAGCGGGACAGACTTCAGATCCTCGCCCGTCTTGATGAGGCCTGGGACCTTGATCTGGAAACGCGCGTCTTCAAGGTCGACGGAGCCGGCCGTGACGAGCTGATTGTTCGTGATGATCGCATTTGCGACTTCGGTTTCGGTGAGGCCGTAGCTTTCGAGCGTCTGCGGATTGATGATCGCTTCGAGGAGTTCATCGCGCGCGCCCGTCAAACGGGCCTCCAGAACGCCGCCGATTGATTCAAGACGGTCCTGCAGTCGCTGCGCAGTGCGGAAGAGCGTGCGCTCCGGCGCTTCGCCAGACAGGATGATCGTCAGGATCGGGAACTGGTTCTGAAGGTTGAACTCTTCGACGATCGGTTCTTCAGCGTTAGAGGGATATTCCGCCTTCGCCCGATCAACGGCCTCGCGCACGTCCAGCACGGCCTGGTCGACGTCAATCGTGGTTTTGAATTCGAGGATAATCTGCGCCGCGCCGTCATAGGCGAGACTGTCCATCTGATCGAGGCCTTCGACGCTTTGCAGCTCAAGCTCGGTGGGACGAACCAGCAGGCGTTCACCGTCCTCCGGCGAGACGCCCGGCAGCGGCAAGGTCACGATGACAAACGGGGCGGGAATGTCGGGTTCGGCTTCGCGCGGGATCGTCTCATACGCCGAAAGGCCGAGAATGATCATCACCACCATGGCGGTGAGAACCACCCGGACCCGGGCGAATGCTGCGTCGATCAGGGAAGTCATCCAGCGACGTCCTTTGTCTTCGCCGCGCCGTCTGGCGGCGGCGACACCTTAACGCGTTGGCCGGCGCGCACGAAGTCCTGGCCGCGAACGATGATCTCCGGCGCGCCGTCAATGCCCGCAACCCACACGCCCGCTTCGCTCTCGCCAAGAAGCCGCACGGCGGCGAACGCCACAAGCCCTTCGCCGCCAACGGTCCGCACCCCGATTTCGCCTTCGTCATTAAGGGTGAGCGCGGAGCGGGGCAGGAGGTGCGCGTTGCTCGCGGACGCATAGATCTCAAATTCGGCGGTCACGCCGTCGCGCAGACGCCCATCCTCGTTCGGGACTTGCAACTCCACATCGAATGTCCGGGTCGCGGGGTCGGCGGCGGTCGCGATGTAGCGCACTTTTCCTTCGACGGTTTCGCCAGTCGCAAGCCGGGCGAGGCCGCGGTCGCCGACGCTGAGCTTGGCGACGTCGCGCTCCGAAACTGCTCCGACAATGAGGTAGGGCGAGCGCTGAATGACGACGCCGCAGGGGTCGCCGACGCGCAGATAGTCTCCGATTTCGGCGAGCCGGTCGTCGAAGACCCCGTCAAAAGGCGCTTTTATGTCAACGCGCTCAATATCAAGTTCGGCTTGCTCCACCGAAGCGATCGCGAGATCGAGCGCGGCGCGGAACGCCGCCAGGGAGGTTTCGGAACGAAACCCTTCTTCTGCGAGTTTCGTCGCCGCGTCGAAGTCGAGCTGCGCGCGTTTGCGGGCGGCGCGGGCTTCCGCCAGGCGGGCGCGCCGCGCGTCGATCCGCAAGCGGCACAGCGTCTCGCCCTCCGACACCAAAGCGCCAGCCGCGGTCGGCGTTGCCGCGACGGCGCCCGCCGTCTCCGCCCGAACCGTGACTTTGCGTTCCGCTTCGGTCCGGCCGCGCAAAAGGATCGTGTCGCGCCATTCCTGCGGCGCAACGGGGGCCGCGATCACCGTGAAGAGCCGTTCTTCATCTTCGCCTTCGGCGGTCTCCGCCGCGTTGCCTGCGCCGAAGACGCCGCGAACAAGGAAATAGATGACCACGAGAGCTAAAATGCCCAGCGCGGCGGCGGTGGAAGACGTCAGTTGAATACGCGGGTTCATTCACGGCCTCAAAGGCGTTTCCGCCGATTTCAAATGCGGATCGTTTCGTCACCGTTTGGTTTACTATATCGGTGTGAGTTTCCGGTTGACAGTCGTTCACCACGGTGAC
>JBCBSQ010000001.1:0-308618 GCA_039819085.1 Pseudomonadota bacterium | reverse complement strand
TCTCTCTCTTGTTCCCGCCGCTGCAGGCGACGAGCGCGCTCGCGAGGCAAACCACGATCAAGGTCCTAATCGAGCGCGTCGCCGGTCTGCTGCGGATGATGTCGCCCATAGGTGGATTAAACCCTGCATTGGTCATTGAACGCGCTCTACGCTGGCCACACGGGACTCGAAACTGGCTGGCCGCACATCAACCAACAATCAAACAGTCTGCGGCGAGATCAGCCTGAAATTAGTGGTCGAATGCGGTCGGGTCAAACCTGCTCGCCGCTTCAGCAAGCCGTTTCACAAAAGCGGCGTTGAGATCATGGCCAGGGCGCACGGCGACGATCCGCCCGCGCACGGGCGCGCCAAGAAGCGCAAGGTCACCCACAAGATCCAGCGCCTTGTGTAGCGCGAATTCCATAGGATCGCGCAGTTCGCCGTCATTCAGGATCTCCGCCCCGTCAACGACGATCGCGTTTTCAAGCGATCCGCCGAGCGCGAGCCCATCCGCGCGCATGGCGTCAATCTCTCCGCGCTGACAAAACGTCCGGGCGCGCGCCAACCGGTCAAGCGCTGCCGCCCCCGCATCGAGGTCCACCTCCACGCGCTGTTCGCCAATTGCCGCGGCGTCGAAGCTGATCGACACATCAAGCACACGTCCTTCGAAGGGCTCCAGTCTGAGTGATCTTTCACCATCGCGAACCTCGATCGGCGCGTCGGCGCAAAACACCATTCGAGGCGCATCAACGTGAACGACGCCCACACGTCGAATCTCACGGGTAAAGTCGGCTGCGCTGCCGTCGAGGATCGGCGCTTCAGGCCCATCAAGGCCGATCTCAGCATCGTCAACGCCGCATAAGGCCAGCGCCGCCATCACGTGTTCGACCGTTCTTACCGACGCGCCGTCGGGGCCGACGATCTCCGTCCCCAGTCGGGTCGTCGCGACTGACCGCCAAAGCGCTGGGATCGGCGCAGCGCCATCAAGGTCTTCACGAAGAAACGTCACGCCGCCGCCAGGCGACGCCGGACGCGCGGTCAGCCTGACCGGCGCGCCGGTGTGAAGACCAACGCCCGCGATTTCGAACGCGCCGGCCATTCCACCACGCAAGCCATCTGCAGTCAGTCTCGCCATTCCGCGACTATGACGAAAAAAAACCGCCGACCCAATGGATCGGCGGCAAACCTAGATGATGCGACTGAGCGATGCGCCGCTAGCTCACGCGCTTCTTGCGGAGAAACGAGGGAATCTCCAATTCGCTGTCGACGTCGTCATCAAACAAGTCACTACGCGGCGCGGCCTCAGCCGCCTTCCCGGCAGCAGACGGATTGGCTCTTTCAGCCTCGGCGAGGTCCGGCGCGGCCTCGCGTTTCTGACTGGCGAGCGGCGACGTCAATCGATTGATCGCCGCGCCTAGACCCGATTTCGACGCAGGATCGCTCGATTGGGCTTCGCGAAACGGATTGCGAGCGGCTTCGGCGGACTGCGCCGCGGCGGGCGCGCCTTCCATAAGCATCCTGCGAATTCTGGCCTGGACGTCTCCAACCGGATTCGCTGCAGCGGGCTGAGTTGCAGCCGAGGCGGCGGCGACCTCAGCGGCCGGAGTCGCGACAGGGGCCTCGACCGCGGGCGGCGCAGCGGTCGGAGCAGCCGGTTTAGCAGCGGCAGGCCTCGCGGGTTCTGAATCAGCGTCCTCAGAGCGCCAGGGACGCGACATGGACGTCGACGCGGTCGAAGCTGCCGCCCGCATCTGGTAGCCTGCGCCTTCACGCTGCGCCGCTTCGATGCCGGTCGCGACAACCGACACCCTGACGCGGCCTTCAAGGTCCTGATTAAAGGTCGACCCAACGATAATGTTGGCGTCCGGATCAACTTCCGCGCGGATCCGGTTGGCCGCTTCGTCGACCTCAAACAGGGTCATGTCCATCGACCCCGTTATGTTGATGAGAACGCCCTTGGCGCCCTTCATGGAGACCTCGTCGAGAAGCGGGTTCGAGATCGCGGCTTCCGCGGCTTCGATCGCGCGTTTTTCGCCTTCAGCTTCGCCCGTGCCCATCATCGCCTTACCCATCTCGCTCATGACCGTACGGACGTCATTGAAGTCGAGATTGATGAGACCTGGCATCACCATAAGGTCTGTAATGCCGCGTACACCGGAGTGCAGCACCTGATCGGCGAGCGCGAACGCTTCATGGAAAGTCGTGCGTTCATTCGCGATAGAGAAAAGGTTCTGGTTCGGAATAATCAGAAGCGTGTCGACATGCTGCTGAAGTTCTTCAATCCCCGCCTGCGCGATCTTCATCCGGCGCGCGCCTTCAAAATGGAACGGCTTCGTCACAACGCCGACGGTGAGAACTTCGCGCTCCTTGGCGGCCCGAGCGATGACGGGCGCCGCGCCGGTGCCGGTGCCGCCGCCCATGCCGGCGGTAATGAACAGCATATGCGAATTTCCGATATGCTCGACGATCTCTTCAAGCGACTCTTCTGCAGCCGCGCCGCCGATCTCAGGCAGCGACCCCGCCCCAAGACCCTGCGTCGTCGTTTCGCCTAGCTGAATTCGCTTCGTCGCCTTGGACAACCCGAGCGCCTGGGCGTCGGTGTTGGCGACGACAAACTCCACCCCCTCGAGGGAGCTTTCGATCATATTGTTGACCGCATTGCCGCCGGCGCCGCCGACGCCAAAAACGGTGATGCGCGGCTTGAGCTCGGTCAGCTCCGGTACGCTGAGATTGAGTGGCATTGATCGCTCCGCTTGCGCCTGATTTCCGCTTGGCCTGTTCGACCTAAAATCGCCGGATCTTATTCGCT
Source organism: Pseudomonadota bacterium (assembly GCA_039819085.1). GTDB lineage: Bacteria > Pseudomonadota > Alphaproteobacteria > Caulobacterales > Parvularculaceae > MED-G105. The sequence continues at coordinate 305,830 of JBCBSQ010000001.1, read as the reverse complement.
GTCGGAACGTATAGATAACGCGCCTTGGCGATCGCCGCCTATCGAACAGGGTTAAAGGTTCGTTCAGAACCCTTACCAAATCCTTAACGCGCGCAATTGAGATGTGTTCGCGCGCCAAATCAACACAATACCGCGCCGGAAATCACAACGCTTTCGACACGAATGGAGTTAGCGCCGGGCCCAGGACGGACGCGAGCAAAAGCGGCGCAAACCCCCTAGAAGTTCTCGCGAAGCCAGTACCCGACGCCCGACAAAACGCCTCTCGCGCCGCCAACGGCCCTGCGCGGCTGAGCAGACGAGACGTAACGAAACGATGGCCACCCCAGTCTCGGCGCCGCATCGCCCGCCGCGAGAATTTTCAACCCACCGAGGGCGGCCGCGAACTGGGGCGCGGCGGCGGCTTCCGGAGCAGCCAGAAAATCCGACGGCCTGCCAAGGCGAGCGCGCGCGCCGACGACGCGCTCGATCGTTTCGACAAGCCCGAGCAGCAGCGCGCCGCCGCCGGTGACGACCACACGGCGCATATCGTCCGTCTTTGCGCCCGCGCGCTCCGCGGCGCGCATTGTCAGCTCCAGGATCTCTTCAAGCCGCGGCGCAATAACGCCCGCGAGCTCGGCGCGGGAGTGGCGGGTTACTTCGCTCGGATCGCCAAGCTGCGGAAAGTCAATCAGACGGTGCTGATCATCGGGGCTGGCGAACGCGCAGCCTTGGAGCGTCTTGACGCGCTCGCACTCCGCCAGCGAGGCGCCGAAGATCTGGGCGATATCGCGCGTTATGCTGTCCGCGCCGATTGCGACGCCGCCGCATGCGACGAGCGCGCCTCGTTCAAAGACAGCGAAATCCGTCGATTTTGAGCCGAAGTCCACCGCAAGCGCGCCAAGGTCCATTTCATCCTCGACGAGAACAGCCGCAGCGGCGGCTTTCGGCCGCGGGATCACAGCGTCCACGGCGACGCCAGCGCGCATGAGTGCGGCTTCCATATTAACGATCGCCGTTTCACGCGCGTCGAGCACCAACGCCTCCAGCGTGAAGCGATCGCCGGCCTGCCCGATGGGAGCTGTCTGCTCTATTTGTCCGTCAAGGGAATACCGAATCGGGCGCGCCGCGATCAGCCTGCGCCCACGTTCGACCATGGAGGCGGCTTCATTCAGACACTCGTCGACGTCTTCAACTGTGACCAGTCCGCCGGCGAGCGGCAGATCGATCGCAACGCGCTTCGATGCGATCGCCCGCCCAGGCGCAACGAGCGCGGCAGAGGTAATGTCCGCGCCCGCCATCCGTTCCGCCGCGTGGATCGAAGCGCGCATCGCCTCCTCGCGTTCGCGGCCGCCTGTGTCGCGCGCAAGCCCGTATTGCCCTATGCCGACAATGTCCGGCTCGAATCCGCCGCCCGGGACTTTGACGAGCGACGCAATTGCGCACGCGACTTTTGCGCCGCCGATATCCACCGACGCGATTAAGTCTCCATGCTTTCGCGATCCGCCGCGTTTCACGTGCGCCCCGTCCTAATGCCAATCATTAACGCCAGAACCAGCCCGGCAATCCGCGCGCGTTGGCTCAGTAATCGTCAATTGGACGCATCGCCAGCCGCCGCCTCAATCCGACGACGGACGACAACGCGCTCCCCATCCCGCAAATCGATGTATTCGAGCGGTTGGTCAAGAACGCCTTGCGCTTCATGCATCCGCCACAAGAGATCAACCGCGCTGACTTCGTCTTCTTCAGGCAACAAAATGTCAACGCCATTCCGAAGACGGAGGTTCCACCGCCTTTCCCCGACGCGAATGAGCGCCGAGGTCGCCGTCGCCAGGCCGGGCCGCGCTTCCAGCGCGCCGAGCAGCGCCGCCGCCGCCTGGGGCGCGCCAACGCCAACAATCATCGGCAGGTGGGCGTATTCATGCGTCGCGATCTCGCGAATCACTTCGCCAGAGTGGTCGATCAATCTGACCTTGCCGCCCTCCTGCCAGACCGCGCCGGGCGCGCGTTCATCGATCGTAATGTGAAGCGTGTTCGGGAGGAGGCGCGCCACCGCCGCGCGCCTCACCCAGCCGAGCCCTTCAATATCCGCCCGCGCGCGCTCCAGATCCACATGCAGCAGCGAGGTGTCCAGCATCGGACCGATCGCCGCAAAGACCTCCGCATGCGAAACGTCGTGGCCGCCCCGGAGCGTAATCCGCTTGACCTTAAAGCCTGCGGCTCGCGCAAGAGAGCGGCCTGCGTCATCAACTCCGTTGGCGAGCCTGCCGGCGTATCCGCCGGCCCAGAAGACGCCGACAACGAGAGCAAGGAGGACGAGCGCGCCGGCGATTGACGCAAACGCGTATTCCTCGACCATGGCGCGCGTGCGGGCGATCGCGGCGCCGAGCGAGGGTTCACTCCTTGCGCCGCGCGAGGACCTTGCGGGTCGGCGCTTTGCGGAACGCCGCGCCTTCTTCTTTGTCTTGGGTTGGCGTCGAGGTGTTACCTTTGGCATGAAGCGTCCTCCGCCATCCACGCGCAAAACGCCGGAAAGTCGACGCCATGGTGCGCCGCCTGCTCGGGCGCGAGCGAGGTCGCCGTCAGACCCGGCTGGGTGTTCACTTCCAAACAATAGACGCCATTGACGCCTTCGGTCTCATCATATCTGAAATCGGCGCGCGAAACGCCTCGGCAGCCGAGCGCATTGTGAGCCCTTAGCGCCTGATCAAGACACCGCTCGGCGACGTCCGCCGGCACGTCAGCAGGCAGAATGTGCTCTGAGCCGCCAGAAGCGTACTTCGCCTCATAATCGTAGAACTTCAGACTGGTGACGATCTCCGTGACGCACAGCGGCCGGTCACCCATGACGGCGACGGTAAGTTCACGTCCTGGAATAAACCGCTCGACAAGAACTTCATCACCGAGAGACCAATCCGGATCGGTCAATTGCGCCGGGGGCCGGTTGTCGCCGTCACGGACGATAAAGACGCCCACTGACGAGCCTTGGGCGTTCGGCTTGACCACGTAGGGAGGCGCCATGAAATGCCCCCCAACCGCCTCCGCACGATCCGCGAGCCTGCCTTCCGGCGACCTGATGCCCGCCTGGTCAAAGACAGCCTTCGCGCGTTGCTTGTCCATCGCGAGAGCTGACGCCAGCACCCCCGAATGGGTGTACGGAAGACCGAGCATCTCCAGAAGCCCTTGCACGCAGCCGTCTTCGCCCCACTGGCCGTGCAATGCGTTAAAGACGATGTCCGGGCCGATCTCGGAAAGGCGCCCGGCGAGCTCGTCGCGCGCCTCGTAGGTCGCGTCGAACTCGGTCACGTCATAACCCGCGCTTCGCAACGCGTCGCCCGCCGCGCGGCCGGAATTCAGCGACACTTCGCGCTCAGGCGACCAGCCGCCTTTCAGCACCACTACGCGCTTTCCGGCCATCATGAGTCCTCCAAGGGCTCGCCGATCCGCCTGATCTCCCAGCGCAGATCCACGCCCGCGTCGCGCTTAATGTCGGCGCGAAGTCCTTCGATGAGGTTTTCGAAATCGCTCGCCGTCGCCGCGCCTCGATTAATCATGAAATTACAATGCAGGTCGGAAACCTGCGCGTCGCCGACGCGCCGCCCGCGTCCGCCAACCTTGTCGATCAGCTGCCACGACTTGAGGCCGCCCGACGCCTCAGGGTCGGGATTAGCGAACGTCGATCCGCCTGTTTTCTCCCGTATGGGCTGGCTGGCCTCTCGCGCAGCCATAATCTCCGCCATGCGCGCTTCGATTTCCACCGGATCGCCGGGCGCGCCCTCGAATTCGGCGGCCACAAAAATCAGCTCATCGGGCGCCGCGCTGCGGCGATAGCCGAATCCCATCTCCTCCGACCCCAGAACATGTCGGACGCCCGCCCGATCATAGGCGACGGCGGATTGGAAGACATCCTTCGTCTCAGACCCATAGGCGCCGGCGTTCATCCGAAGGGCGCCGCCTATCGTTCCGGGCACGCCGCGAAAAAACTCAAGGCCCGCAACGCCCGCCGCCGCGGCCCGCTTCGCCACCTGCGCGTCAAGCGCGCCTGCGCCCGCCGTCACCCGCACGCCTTCAATTTCAATCCGGGCGAACGGCGCGCCGAGACGCACAACGACCCCGCGCACGCCGCCATCCCGCACAAGGAGGTTCGACCCCACGCCAACGACCGTCACAGGGATTTCCTTCGGCGTCCCGGCGAGAAAGGCCGCGAGGTCCTCTTCGTCGGCGGGCGCGAACAATATGTCAGCGGATCCACCCACCCGCAGCCAGGTCAACGCGGAGAGATCGGCGTTCTCTATGTACCGCCCGCGGACCGACGGGAGGTTGGACATATCGAGGCGGATCGTCACGAAAGCGCCTCCAGCGCCGCGGGCAAGGCGTTGGCGTGGCGCGTAATGTCGCCGGCGCCAAGGCAGACGACATAGTCACCAGGTTCAGCGAGTTCGGCCATTATGCGCGGCAAATCGTCAAAGCTATGAAGCGCGCGTGCGTCCCGATGTCCATGGCCCGCCATGCCGGCGACGAGCGCGTCGCGATCGACGCCCTCAATTGGCGCTTCGCCGGCGGCGTAAACGTCGGTGACAAACACAATGTCCGCCTCGTTCGCGCAGGCGCAGAACTCGTCGAACAACTTCTCAAGGCGGGAGTAGCGATGCGGCTGCACAAGCGCGATTACCTTGCCGGACGCGACGTTCCGCGCCGCGCGCAGCGCCGCCGCGATCTCCACCGGGTGATGGCCATAGTCGTCGATAATCGCCGCGCCGTTCCAGACGCCTGTTTTAGTGAACCGCCGCTTGACGCCCTTGAACTTGGCGAACCCCGACTTGATCGCCGCTTCGCCCGCCCCAATGCGGCGCGCGACAGCCGCGGCGGCGAGCGAATTCAGGACATTGTGGATGCCCGGCATCGGCAGTCGCACGTCTTCAATCCGACTCGCTTCGATCACCGTCCCATCGTCGCTGCGCTCGCGAAAGACGATATCGTATCGGGCCTCGCCATTCGTGAAGGAGATGTTCTCCGCGCGAACATCCGCCTGCGGATTTGCGCCATAGGTGATGAGCCGTCGATCTGTCACCCGCCCGACCAGCGCCTGGACTTCAGGGTGATCGAGGCAAACGACGCCGAAGCCATAAAATGGCGTATTCTCGACGAAGGCGTCGAACGCGTCTCTCAAAGCGTCAAATGATCCCCAATGGTCCAGGTGCTCAGGATCAATATTCGTCACAACCGCGACGGTCGTCGGCAAGCGGAGGAACGCGCCATCGGATTCATCCGCCTCCACCACCATCCAGTCGCCCTGGCCGAGGCGCGCGTTCGTGCCGTAGGCATTGATAACGCCGCCATTGATGACCGTCGGATCGTCTCCGGCCTCGTCCAGCAGCGCCGCGACCATCGTCGTGGTCGTCGTCTTGCCATGGGTGCCCGCGACCGAGACTGTCCATTTCAGTCGCATCAGTTCCGCAAGCATGTCAGCGCGGCGAACGACCGGAATATGACGCGCCCGCGCCGCCCTTAGCTCCGGATTGTCGGGCCGGATCGCCGTAGAGACCACGACCGCTTCGGCGCCGTCGACATTTTCCGGCGCGTGTCCGATTGCAACGTCAATGCCGAGAGTGCGCAACCGCGAGACATTCGCGCCCTCGGCGATATCTGATCCGCGCACGGAATACCCAAGATTTCGCATCACTTCGGCGATGCCGGACATGCCAATACCGCCGATGCCAACGAAATGAATCGTCCCTACCGGGAATGGCGGCGCAGTGGCGGGAGCTTCGCTCGTCACATTCACGCCGCGCGCCTCCTATCATTCTCAACGCCGAGCATCTCATCAACCAGGTCGGCCAGCGCGGACGCGGCGCCGGCTTTCACACGGCCGCGCGCGGCGTCCGCCATGCCCGCCAGCCGATCGCCCTCGCTCAAGACGCGATCAAGCTCGCGCGCAAGCGTCGCCTCGAACGCGTCGCCTTCCCGGATCATCACTGCGCCGCCTGCATCACTCAGCACTTGCGCGTTGCCCGCCTGATGATCGTCCATCGCAATCGGCAGAGGCGCAAGGATCGACGGCCGTCCGATCACGGAAAGCTCCGTCACTGTCGACGCGCCGCTGCGGGCGACCACGAGATGCGCGTCAGCAATCCGCTCCGGCAAATCCTTGAAGAAGGGCGCAACCTGCGCCGTCACGCCGATCCGCCGATAGGCTTCGACGACTTCCTCATGGTCCGCCGGCCGAGCCTGCTGCACGACGCTCACGCGCGCCCGGAGCGCGTCCGAAAGCTTCGCGACGGCCGCCGGCACGTTTTTCGAAAAGACGCTCGCGCCCTGGCTGCCGCCGAACACAAGGAGTTTGATCTTATCATCCGCCGCAGGCGCTTTGTAAGGCGCGTCAGCGAATGCGGCGACGCCTTCGCGCACCGGATTGCCGACTTCGATCGCAGCCTTCAAGTCCGCGGGCGCTTTCGCCAGAGCGGGAAACGCATGGGCGACGAAGACCGCGCCCTTTGCAAGAAGCCGGTTGGAGCGGCCAAGTACGCCATTTTGTTCGTGCACGCCGTAAGGCAGCCGAAGCAAAGCCGCAGCCTTCATCGCCGGTAGTGAGGGATACCCCCCAAATCCGACGGCCGCGGCCACGCCGCGACGGCGAAACTCCTGCAATGAGCGAATGAGGCCGCCGGCGATGGCGGCGGCGGCGATCGCCTTGCGCACCGGACCGCCGACGCTGGGGCTGCCCGCTGAGATCAGAAACTTTTCGTCTGCCGGAAACTCTTCCGCATACCGCTCTCCGCGGGCGTCTGTGACGAGGAGCACCCGACGCCCGCGGCGTTTCAATTCGCTCGCGAGCGCTTCTGCGGGAAACATGTGTCCGCCCGTGCCGCCGGCGGCGAGCGCCACGAGAGGCGCTTCGTCGCGATTGTCGTGCCGATCGTTCACGCCATGATCTCCCGTCTGTGGCGCACACGCTTTGGACGCCTCGTAAACGCAAGCAAGAGGCCAACCGCGAGCGCGGCCGCCAGAAGCGACGAGCCGCCATAGGAAATGAATGGCAACGTCATCCCCTTGGCCGGCAAAGCGCGCAGCGCGACGCCCATATTGACGAACGCCTGCAATCCAATCAGCGCGCCAAGTCCGGCGACCGCGCATTGCCCAAAGGCTGAGTCCGCGCGGGCGGCGTTCATGAACGCCCGAACGACAAACGCCGCGAACAAAGCGATTATGATAAGACAGAAGAAAAAGCCGTACTGCTCCCCCGCCACCGCAAAAATGTAGTCCGCATGCGCGTCCGGCAGGCGGGTCTTGACGAGACCGGCGCCGTCCCCGACTCCCGTCAGACCGCCAGTCGCGATCGCTTCGACTGACTGGCGGACCTGGTAATTGCCGTCCGCGCTCGGATCGAGAAACGCGATGATCCGCGCCGCGATATGGTCTGAAAACACATAGCCAAAAGCCAGAATTCCGATCGCGCCGCCGCCCATGGCCGCAATCCAGAATAGATTGCACCCTGAGATAAAGAACATAACCATCCAGACCGCCGTCAGAAGCGCGGCTTGGCCATAGTCTGGCTGCGCCACCAAAAGCGCGACGGCGACGACATAAAGCGCCATGGCGATGGCGACGCCCGGAAACGCTGGATTGCGCCGCTTCTCCGACAGCATCCAGGCCGCCACCACCACGAAACCCGACTTCATGACTTCCGACGGCTGCAGGGTAAATCCGCCAAGGGAAATCCATCGGCGCGCGCCGTTCACTTCGCCTGCGATGAGCGGGAGGAGCGCCATTGCGCCGAGCCCTGCGGCAAACGCGATTGCGCCAAGGCGGCGCGCATTGAGCTGCGACAACATAGAAACGCCGATGGCGAGCGCCGCCGCAAGCGGAACAAAAGCCGCCTGGCGCATTGGAAAATGGAAGGCGTTGGCGATGCCAAGGCGGGCGGCGGTCGCCGGGCCGGCGGCCAGAAGAAGGATCATGCCGATCGCCATCAATGCCGCAAACGCCAAGAGCAGCATGCGGTCGACCGACCGCCACCAGTGGGCCAGCGCGGAGGCGTCAAGCCGGTTCGGTCCCTTCACGCCGCTTCTCCATTGTCGCTGGAGGCGTCCGCAACGCGTTCGGCAAGCCTCGTCTGTACGGCGAGCCGGAACGCCTCGCCGCGGTCCTCAAAATTCCTGAACTGATCATGCGACGCGCATCCCGGCGCCAGCAAGACGGCGCGCTTTACGTCCGCAGCCGGCGCCGGCGCGGCGAAGGCGTCATTAATTGCGGTCGCCACCGCGCGGTCGAGACCGCCGCATTGAACGCAGCGAACGTATCCGCCAAGTTCTTCCTCGATAGCAGATCCGGCTTCGCCGATGAGGTAGGCGGCGCGCACACGCGGCATTTCTTGGCGCAACGCGGCGAGGCCGCCCTCCTTCGCCCGCCCGCCCGCAATCCAGAAAACTTCATCGTACGCGGATAATGATTGCGCCGCGGCCGCGGCGTTGGTCGCTTTCGAATCGTTGACGAAAAGGACGCCATCCTGCCTCGCGATGATCTCCGATCGATGAGGAAGGCCCTTGAAGCGCTCCATCGATCGAATCGCCACCGCGGGCGCGACGCCCATGTCAATCGCCACGGCGAGAGCGGCGGCCGCGTTCTGCTGATTGTGCCCGCCCGCAAGCGTCGCGACGCCGGAGATGTCGCCCGCTTCACCCGTTTTTTCCCCGAGCCGGTAGTAGAGCTTTCCATTGAGAGCGAAAACGCCGCGCCCGAGCGCGCCTTTTGACGATATGGGCGTCACGCGCGCGCGGTCTTCCTGCGCGAGTTCGGCGCACGCCGCCTGCGCGTAAACGTCATCGACGCCGATGACAGCCAGATCGTCAGCCGTCTGGTTTGCAAAGATCCGCCGCTTGGCGGCGAAATAGGCCTCCATACTCCCATGTCGATCAAGGTGATCCGGAGACAGATTAAGGAAGACCGCGGAATTCGCCTTCAAACTTTCGCACAGATCGAGCTGATAGGAAGACAGCTCCAGAACGTAGGTGGCATCCGGCGTCGGCGGCGGCAGACGCAAGACCGGCTCGCCGATATTGCCGCCCACATGAACCTTGCGCCCCGCTTCGCGAAGAATGTGGCCGATTAGCGCCGTCGTCGTCGACTTGCCATTGGACCCTGTCACGGCGACGACGCATGGACGCGCGTCCTTAGCCGTAGCTCCAACGGTGCGCGCAAAGAGTTCAATGTCGCCAATGACGGGGACGTTTTCCTGGCGCGCCTTTCGCACAATGACATGGGGCTCAGGATGGGTCAGTGGGACGCCAGGCGACAGAACCACCGCCTGAAGCTCCGACCACGGCCATTCCTTGGGATGGCTGCATGGGTACGTCGTTTCGTCGGCGGCGGCGCGCGCGCCCCTCGCCTCATCCCAGGAATAGACTTCCGCATCCGCATTAACGAGCGCGGCGGCTGCGGCCTGACCGGTCGCGCCAAGGCCGAACACGGCGTATTTTCGTTTTGCAACGCCCGTTAGCGCGAACATTCCGCCCTCACCGCAACTTCCCAATCACCGCGGCTTTCCAACTACCGCGGCGCAACAATCAACGCAGTTTCAATGTCGACAGGCCAATCAGCGCCAATATAACTGCGATGATCCAGAACCGGATGACAATGGTCGATTCCTTCCAACCCAACTGTTCAAAATGATGGTGGATAGGCGCCATTCTGAAGACGCGCTTCCCCGTCAGTTTGAAGGACGCGATCTGAACCATCACCGATAGGCCCTCCAACACGAAAAGGCCGCCCACGATGGCGAGGACGATTTCGTGCTTCGCCGCAACGGCGATGGACCCGATCGCGCCGCCAAGGGCGAGCGACCCGGTGTCGCCCATGAAGATCGCCGCTGGCGGCGCGTTGAACCACAAAAAGCCAAGCCCGGCGCCAATGATCGCGCCGCAAATGACCGCGAGTTCGCCAGCGCCCGGCACGAACGGCACGCCGAGGTAAGAGGCATAAATCGCATTGCCGACGAGATAGACAATCAGGCCGTAAGCGGCCGCCGCGATCATCACAGGCACGGTCGCGAGGCCGTCCAGCCCATCAGTGAGATTCACCGTGTTCGATGCGCCAACGATCACAAAGGCGGCGAAAGGAATGATCAGAAGACCGAGAGGGACGCCCGGCGCGCCGAACCAGTCCTCGAACAGACGCACCGGAAAAAAAGGCACGCCGACCGACGTCGCGATTCCTGGCGGCGCTGATGGATTCGCCGCCAGGATATCCATGCAATAGTACCCTGCGAGAAGCGCGATCGCGAACTGGACAATCAGTTTCAGGCTGCCGACGACGCCATCCGCGGTCTGCTTGGTCACTTTCAAATAGTCATCGATGAAGCCGAGCGCGCCATAGCTCAGCGTCACCCCCATCACGATCCAGACAAACGGATTGTCGAGACGGGCCCAGAGAAACGTCGCCACCGTCATTGAAAACAGAATAAGCACGCCGCCCATTGTCGGGGTGCCGGCCTTTTCAATGATGTGCGTCTGCGGCCCGTCCTTGCGGATCGGCTGGCCCTTGCCCTGTTTGCGTCGCATCCACCGGATCAATGACGGACCAAAGACGAAAGAGATCAAAAGGGCGGTGACAATCGCGCCGCCAGTCCGAAATGTCAGGTAACGGAAGACGTTGAACAGCTGGAAACTGTCGGCGTAGGGCGTGAGCAGCGCGTAGAGCATCAAACGGACAGACTTTTCGAGCGACGGAAGAACCGCCGGTTAGACGAAACGGCGCGCGGCGGACGACTCGGCGCCCGCCGCATGGCCTTGTGAAGACGGCGAGACGTCAGCAGCGTTCAGCGCATCGACGATGCGAGAGACCTTAGACGCGTTCGATCCCTTGACCATCACGATGTCGCCGTCGCGCAGGTCGGCTACGAAGTCGGCGAGAAGCGCGTCAACGTCAGGCGCGGCGCGCGCCCTCATCGCCGCCGGCGCCGCGTCGACAAGGTTCTTCGCAAGCGATCCCGCCGAATAGACCTGGTCGACGCCCGCCGCAACTAACGCATCGGCAAGCCCCGCATGAAGCGCCGGCGCGTCGGGGCCGAGCTCCAGCATGTCGCCAAGCACCACGATCTTCCGTCCTTCTGGAGCGCGCGCCATCGCGCCAAGAAGCGCGATCGCGGCGCGCGCGGAAGCGGGATTGGCGTTGTAGCTTTCATCGAGCACCGTCACCCGTCGACCGTCGCCAAGATCGATGCGTCGCTGCGCGCCGCGCCCGCCGCCTGCGCCGAAGCGCTCAAGGCGCGCCGCCGCTTCCGCTACAGGCAGGCCGAATTCAATCGCGGCGGCGAGGACGGTCATGGCGTTCATCGCATGGTGTTTGCCCGGCGCGCCAATGTTGAGCTTAAGCCGCTCGCCGCCGGCGAAGGCCGCTGCGCGACCCGTAACGCCGTCGGTCTGATAGTCGAGAAGCCGAACGTCAGCGCGGGCGTTTTCGCCGAATGTCACAATGCGCTCAACACCCGCCTCACGCGCCCGCTCAAGCAGAAAATCGAAGTGCTGGTTGTCGATCGGCAGGATCGCCGCGCCGCCCGGCTCCAGACCGAGCATGATTTCCGCTTTCGCCCGAGCGATGCCTTCGACGTTTTCGAAGTTCTCAAGATGCGCCTCGCCGACTGTGGTGATGACCGTGACGTGCGGCTTTACGAGTCGCGACAGCGGCGTGATTTCGCCGGCGTGGTTCATGCCGATCTCAAAGACGCCGAAGTCCGTCGCCATGGGCATGCGAGCAAGCGTCAGCGGCACCCCAATATGGTTGTTGAGGCTCTTGTCCGGCGCATGCGTGGCGCCGAAGCCGGACAGGACGACGCGCATCATTTCCTTGGTGGACGTCTTGCCAGCGCTCCCCGTTATGGCGACGCGCTTGCCGAAATTGCGCCTTCGGGCCGCGGCGGCAAGGTCATGGAGCCCAGCCATCACGTCCGGCACGACCAGAAGCGGCGCATCGATCGGCGCGGCGTCCGCAATTCTTGAGACGAGCGCTGCGGACGCGCCGTTTTCAAACGCGCTGGCGAGAAAATCATGGCCGTCACGCGCATCCTTGAGCGCGACGAAAACCTCGCCTGGTTTCAATGATCGCGTATCGATCGACAGGCCGCTCGCGGCCCATTCCTCAGCAGGCCAACGGCCTTCGCTGTCACGCGCGCCCTTCGAGGGCCTGATGCACAAGGCGCCACCAGTCGCTGCGGCGGCTTCGTACGCTGTCCACAACGGCGCGCGCGGCTTCGCGACACTCACTTCGCCCATCGTCAATACGCCTCCGCCTTTCCGCCAGCCGCTTCAGCCGCCGCGACCACGGCGGCGCGGTCATCAAACGGCCGGACTTCTTCACCGACGATTTGGCCGGTTTCATGGCCCTTTCCAGCCACGATCAAGAGATCGCCCGCCTCGAGCATCGAGACGGCCTTGATGACCGCCTCTTCGCGATCGCCAATTTCCAGCGCGCCGGGCGCGCCTGCGATTAAATCGCGCCGGATCGACGCCGGGTCCTCTGAGCGCGGATTATCATCAGTCACGATCACAATATCAGCGCCGCCCGCCGCGGCCGCGCCCATCAGCGGGCGTTTCGCCCTGTCGCGGTCGCCGCCGGCGCCGATGATCACGACAAGCCGGCGCCGAGCGTGCGCGCGCGCCGCCGAAAGCGCTGTTTCAAGCGCATCGGGCGTATGCGCATAGTCAACATAGGCCGCTGCGCCATTGACCTCGGCCGCTTTCTGCATCCGCCCTGGCGGGGCGGCCAGACCGTCAAGCGCTAGCACCGCGTCAGCGTAGGGACGCTCATCCTCAACGCTCGCCGCGAGCGCGGCGGCGGTCAACGCATTCTCCACCTGGAATGCGCCAATGCATGGCATGGAAAATTCAATGGTGCGGTCGTCAATCTCAGCGGCTGCGGACAATCCGTCCACGCGCGCGTCGACGCGCGCGAGGCGGATGTCGCGTCCGGTCCGGCCCGTCTCGACGGTCGCGAGGCCCCTTTCGGAGGCGGCGGCGCGCATCCGGTCAGCGCCCGCCCCATCCATGGAGATCACCGCAACGCCGCCCTCGACAACGCACGCCTCAAACAGCCGGCGCTTCGCGGCTTCATAATCCGCAAACGTCGGATGATAGTCGAGGTGATCTTGCGTGATGTTCGTGAACGCGGCGGCGTCGAACGCAACCCCGTCAACCCGGAACTGGGCGAGCCCATGGCTCGAGGCTTCGATAGCCACGCGATCAACGCCCGCTGTAGCCATGTCCCGCAGTGTCTGGTGCAGAAGCGCCGGCTCCGGCGTCGTCATCCCAAGCGCGCGCTCGAAACCCGGCGCCAGCGCGCCGAGCGTGCCGATGGACCCGGATGCGCGCCCGAGCCTCGCCCAAACCCCGGCGGCGAACCAGGCTGTCGACGTCTTGCCGTTTGTGCCCGTGACGCCGACCGCCTTTTCAGGACGCGGCCCATAGAGGCGGGCGGCCGCCTTCGCAAATGCGCGCCGCGGCTCGTCGTCGCCAACGACCGCAACGCCCTTTTCTTCGAACTCCGTGGCGCGCTTTGCGGCGACATCAGTCACGGCGAGGATGGCGGCGGCGCCGCGCGCGACGGCGTCATCGATGAACGCCGCCCCGTCCGCGTCGACGCCCTTGAACGCCCCGAACAAAACGCCAGGCGCAACGCGACGGCTGTCCGCCGTCAAGCCGGAAATGTCCGGGTCCGGATGGCAATTGCGCGCAAGGAGCTCTGATAGCTTCACCGCGCGCTCCGGTCATTCGCGCTGAGACGCGTTCGCCCGCGCCCCGGCCGATTGAAGAGCATCGCCTCAACGGTCGGATCCGCAGTCGGCGTCGCCGGCGGGACTTTGAGAAGAGGCCCGATGCGCTCCACCACGCGGGCGAATGTCGGCGCCGCATTCCAGCCGGCTTCAGAATGCCCCCAGTCGCCTTCGGCAGGCTGCGGATCATCAAGCGAGACGAGCACCGCATAGCGTGGCGCATAACCGGGAAACGCGCCGACGAAACTCGTCACCTTTTCGCGCTTCGAATACCCGCCCTTCATCGCCTTCTCCGCGGTGCCGGTCTTGCCGATTGCATAGTAGCCGGACGCGTCGGCCTTGGACGCCGTCCCCTCCGTAATGACCGACCGCAAGACCCGTCGCATGGAGACGCTCGTTTCCTCCGCAAACACGCGCCGCCCTGACCGCGACGCATCGGCGGCGGCGACAAAGACAGGCGTACGATATACGCCGCCATTCACAACCGCGGCGAACGCGGAAAGCGCATGCAGCGGCGTCACCGCCAGGCCGTGGCCATACGCGATTGTGGCAGTTTCCACCGGCCCCCATTTCTGAGGCAAGAGCGGCGCGCTGCGCTCAATCAATGGGATCGGCAATCGATCCAGCAGACCGAGCCGACCGAGCGCCGATTTCAGGCCGCGCGGCTTCAAGTCGGCGGCCATCATCGCCGCGCCGATGTTCGACGAATGGCGCACAACTTCGCCAAACGTGAGCACGCGATTTTCACCGTGATAGTCGCGGATCGTCCAGTCCGCCACTTCAAGCGGCGCGCGCGCGTCGTATTGGGTTTCTTCGTCGGCAAGGCCGGCGTCATACGCGGCGGCGGCGGTGAACACCTTAAAGATCGACCCAAGCTCATAATTGTCGTGTACGAAGTGATTGCTGAGCGTAGCTTTGGCGCGTTCGCCCGGGCGGTTGGGATCAAAGTCCGGCAGACTGGCCATTGCGATCATTTCGCCGGTCTCGACGTCAATCACCCCGCCCCAGGCCGCCTTCGCGTTGAAGCGCGTCATTGCGCTCCCCAGCTCAAACTCCAGGGCCTGCTGCACGCGCACGTCAATTGACGCCCGCAAGGCTCGGCCATCGCCGCCAACCGCTGACGTAGCGTCTAGCGCCGCTTCAAGGCCTTCGATCCCGCCCTGTCCCGGCGCAGCGCGACCAATCAGGTGGCTAGCAAGGTCCTTTTGCGGATAGTATCGCTTGGCGCGGTCAACAAAGGTCACTCCGGGCAGACCCATTTCGAACAAGGCGCGTTCCTGGGCGGGAGAAATCGGTTGCGGGACGCTTGCGTACTTACGTTCCGCAAGCCGCCCATGAAGCCATTCGCGATCGACCTGCGGCGCGACCCAGGCTATCCGCCGAACCGTCTCCTCCGCGTCCCAAACTTCCGGACCCGCCACTTCGATCCCGCGCATCGGCAGGTTGGCCGCCAGCAGGACGCCATTGCGATCGACGATTTCAGGTCGCGGCCCCGCCTGCAGTTCACGGGCGACTGCGGCTTCAGCGCGAAGCTCCGCATCCGTCGCTATGGAAAACGCGCGAACCGCAAGGATCGAAAACGCCGCGAGAAAAGCGCCAGCGCAAAGCTGAATACGGCGCCTCGCCCCTCCGTCCCGTCGCGCCGACCGCACGGCGGACGGCAGCGGCTCCCTATCGGCGCCCGCCGTCTGGTTCGCGTCATTCGAATAAAGGACGCGCCGGGTCGGAACGGGGCGACGACCTAGCCGACGCGCCAGTCGCGCGGTAATGCGTTGTGTCAGCATCGGCGTTCGCGCAGCCTTTCCAATCTTCTATATTCCCGCATCACCTGACGGCTTCCCCGTCCGGGCCGCTCTGCGATCAATTCAGCGCAGGCGGCGCGGCGGAAGCGACAGCGGTCGGCGCTGAAACGCGCGACGGCGCGCCAAGGTCGCCGCCAAAGTTTTCGATCTCTGCTGTATCATTCGGCGAAGGATCGCCAAGAGCGAGTAGAAAGTCATCCGCTGTCAGAAACTGGGCGCTAGACAGCGGCTCCAGCGTAGTGTGCGCTTGCGCAAGCCGCGCGAGCCGATCAGGATTTTCCAAAGACGCGATCTCCGCGCGCAGCATCTGGATTGCGCGCCCTTTGGCGACCCGTTCCGCCTCCAGCAGGGCGACCTCCCGCTCCACCGCCCTCAAGCTCGCCTCTGCGCGATACCGTCCGGCCGCGGCGGCAAACAACACAATACATAGGATAATCAGTGAAAGGCGCATTTCTAGTTGCTCCAATAAGTGTCGAGATCGGGCGCGCGGGGCGGCGAATAAAAGGCTGAGGGATCCACCCGCAATGGCGCCGCGCTCGTGCGCCGCGCCGCCCTTAGCTTCGCAGAACGCGCGCGGGGGTTAGCGGCGACTTCGGTTTCGCTCGGGGTAATCGGCTTTTTGTAAAGCGGCTCGAAGCTAGGCTCTGCTGCAACCGCGATGGGCGCGTGCCGCGAGCCTCGCCCGCCAGCGCCGCCGGCGTGAGCGGCGATAAAGCGCTTCACGATCCTGTCTTCGAGGGAATGAAAGGTCACCACAACAAGCCGCCCACCAGGCGCTAGCGCCCGTTCGCAGGCGGACAAAGCGCGCGCCAATTGCCCAAGCTCGTCATTCACAAAAATACGAAGCGCTTGAAACGTCCGGGTCGCAGGATGAATTCGGTTTGGCGGCCCCTTCGGCTGGGCGGCCTCGACAATCTCAGAAAGCCTGACCGTTGTCTCAATCGGCGCTTCCGATCGGGCCGCGACGATCGCCCTGGCGATCCGTCCGGCGAAGCGCTCTTCTCCAAATAGCTTCAAAACCGCGGCAAGGTCTTCAGCACTCGCCTGATTAACCACGTCCGCCGCGTTCGGACGCCCGCCGTCCATGCGCATGGAAAGCGGCCCTTCCGCGCGGAACGAAAACCCGCGCTCAGGTTCATCGAATTGCATTGAGGAAACGCCAAGATCAAACGCCGCTCCGTCAAGCAATGGCGCATCAAGGCGGCGAAGCTCATCTTCAAGATCCCCAAAAGGCGCATGAATGGCGGTGAACTGATCGCCATAAGGACGGGACCAATTACTGGCGCGGGCGATCGCCGTCGGGTCACGATCAAACCCCAGCACCCGCACGCCGGCGTCGAGCATCGCCCGCGCATACCCGCCGGCGCCGAGCGTCGCGTCGATAAAGACGTCTCCCGCCGACGGCTCAAGGGCGGCGATTACCTCTTTCAGCATCACCGGCGCATGCGGGGCCGGCGCACTGGAACCGAAGCCGATCGTCACGAGCCCGCCTCCGCTTCCGCCCCGCTCGGAGGCGTCACGCCCGGATTGCGCAGACGCCGAAGCGCTGCGCGCGCTCGGGCCTTCTGGTCGGATATGATCTCGTCCGCGCCGTCGTCCCGCCAGATCTGAAACGTATCGCCAAGCCCGACAAACTTCGCGCGATCGGCGATCTGGGCATGATCGCGAAGCTCTTTGTGGAGAATGAAGCGCCCGTCCTGATCGAAGGTGACAGGTCGCGCCTGCCCCAGCAGCGCGACCTCCAACGCCCGACGGTCGGGATCGAACGGGTCGAGCGCCGCAATGCTTGCTTTCAGCCCCTCTATATAATCGGGCCCGCCGCAATCCAGATGATCGCCCTCCAGCGAGGGCACGCAAAAAAAGCCATTGAAGCTGACGAGATCGAGGGCTTTGCGAAAGTCCGCAGGCGCTTGAACTCGCCCTTTTGCGTCGATTTTGTTCGTATGCGTCCCCAGAAAAGAGGACGCGCCCGAACGGCCGGCGGACACGATCATGCACTTCTCGCCTCTCCCCTTGCCTGCGCCGCCCCGCGCCGACATCGGAACCCTAAAAAGCGCCCAACGCGCCAAAAGCGCGCAGCCGCGCCCTTCTGGGGCGACATTGGATGCCGCGGACAAGGCCGGGCAACTTTGGGATGTTAAGACATTTTTTGGGATATCACGGAGAGCAGCGCCTCGTCAAACCGATCTTTCGAGGCGCGCATGGGTCGCGGCGGAACGCGGATGGGCTGGTTTCGCCATCGCAACGGATGCCGCTTCGACACTTGGGCGAGTTGGTTGCGAATCAGTTAATGGGAGAGGTCTCGGACTCTATCCGATCGCCTAGTGCTGGCGGCGGCCTCACCGCTCCATGATCCAACTAGTCGATTTCAAATCAGCGCGCTGACAATTCGTTCAGTCATCTTAACGCGGTTAACCTTTATGAAAGTAAATCAGCCTAAGCATTGTTTAAGGGAAATACTCGAATGCCCACGCGCGCTTCAGCGCGTCGGCGCCGAACCAGGAGACGTAGGACCATGCGGGTTTTGCTGATTGAGGACGACGGAGCGACCGCCCAAAGCATCGAGCTGATGCTGAAGTCGGACGGATTTAATGTCTATACAACCGATCTCGGCGAAGAAGGCGTCGATCTCGGTAAGGTCTATGACTATGACATTATTCTTCTCGACCTCAATCTACCCGACATGACCGGCTTTGACGTCCTCAAGTCGCTGCGCGTCTCCAAGGTGAATACGCCGATCCTAATTCTGACCGGCCAAGGCGACATTGAAACAAAAGTGCGCGGCCTTGGGTTCGGCGCAGACGACTATATGACGAAACCGTTCCACAAGGACGAACTCGTCGCCCGGATCCACGCAATCGTCCGACGCTCCAAAGGCCATTCGCAGTCAGTGATCACCACAGGGTCGCTCACCGTCAATCTGGACGCCAAGACCGTCGAGGTCGCTGGGCAGCGCGTACATCTGACCGGTAAGGAATATCAGATGTTGGAGCTTTTGTCGCTTCGGAAGGGAACGACCCTGACAAAGGAAATGTTCCTCAACCATCTTTATGGCGGCATGGACGAACCTGAACTCAAGATCATCGACGTCTTCATCTGCAAGCTGCGCAAGAAGCTCGCAGCGGCGACGAGCGGCGAACACTATATCGAGACGGTCTGGGGACGCGGCTATGTGCTGCGCGACCCGGCGGAAGAGAAAGCGGCTTAAGCTGAGGCCTCCATTTTCACCCATCGCCGCTAGCGGCTCCGGCCTCTCTCCAGTTCGAACGTTAGCGAAGAGAACAGGTCGCTCGCACCGAGAAATTCAGCGCCCCGCACATGCGGGGCGTTTTTTGTTGAGCTCGTTCCCGGAAACGCCGATTTCTTCCGGTCGCGGGCGGCAAAGATCCATGCCCCGCACAGTTTTACCAATTCCTTCAACCGAGACTTAATCACACGCAGCGCAAAGTCATCGGACAAATTAGATACGGCGTTTAGTTGGGGGGCCAACGGATGACGACGCGCGCCATCACGAAATGGTTGATCAACTCGTGTGCAATCACGGGTTTTCTTCGCTCGAAGAACGGCAATATGGCGATGATGTTCGGGTTCTTCGCGCCCGTTCTCATCATCGCGCTCGGCTTCGCCGTTGATTTCGGCAGGGCCAGCCTTGCGCGCACAACAGTGCAGGAGGCGACCGATGCGGCGCTTCTCGCCGCGGCCCGACTTAAAACCGCGAGACCCGACACCAGCCAGACCGAACTTGACGCGGCGGCGCAGAAGTTTTTTGACGCCGTCCTCGGTCCCGATTCAGGGGTTGTCGCTTCTCCGGTGTCGGTTACGCACAATCCGTCAACCAACCAGTTCTCCATCGACCTTGATGCGCACGTCCAGTCGACCTTCATGAAGCTCGCTGGCGTCGAACAGATCTCTCTGGATACGGATACAGTCGTCGAGGTCGCCCCGCCGGGCGTCGTAGAAGTCGCGCTTGTCCTCGACGTCACAGGGTCGATGGGCGACGGCACAAAGATGGACGATCTCAAGGAGGCGGCCGGAAATCTCGTCGCGTCGATGTATGCGCTGCCGGAAACGGATGTGAAGTTCGCTGTGGTCCCATTCGCTCAATATGTGAACATTGGCGCGGGCTTTAGTAGCGCGAGCTGGCTCTCCATCCCGAGCGGGGGCGGCGGCGGCGATGACGACGATGACGACGATAGCGGCGGCGGCTTTGACGGCTGCGTTGGATCCAGAGTTTATCCAAGAAACACAGAAGACGCCGCCGACAGCTCCCACCCGATTCCCGGCGTGACGGTCAACTCAAGCGACTGCCAGATGCAGCCGATCACGCCGCTCACGGACAACCGAACCACCGTCGACAATGCGCTGACCGCCCTACAGCCCGCCGGTTGGACCTACATCCCGACGGGTCTTTCTTGGGGCTGGCGCGTCATCAGCAACCCGCCGCCATTTCAGGAAGGCCTTACAACCGCGGAAGTCGCGAGTCGTAGCGGCATGAAGGCGATCGTTCTCATGACTGACGGTCGAAACACCCGCGCGCCAAACTATCCCGAACACAATTCGACGAGCGTCACGCTCGCGAATGATCTGACGGCGGAGATTTGCACGAACATAAAGGCCGACGGCGTGAGCCTCTACACGATCGCCTTTGACGTGTCCGACACGACAATCCGAAGCATTCTGGAAGACTGCGCGAACTCGGCGAGCGACTATTATGACGCGCAAAACGCAAACCAGCTGACGGCTGCGTTCGATTCCATCGGCGAACGGCTCCGGGACCTTAGCCTCAAACGCTAGCGTCCTCCTTGCGCCCGTCGGCGGCCCCCGACCGGCGGAAACGCTACCGATCGGGGGCCGTCGCCGCTCCCCTCGACGCGGCGGCCGGCCAAAGCAAACCGCCGGCGCGGCCGCCATTCGGTCGAGCGCGGCCGCAGCGGGGTCCTACCGCAGCAGCGCGCGACTGCCTGTTTCGAGCGCGCCTCCCCCATAACGCAGCGCGCTTCTCCACCGCCCGTACTCTCTGAAGACTGGCGGCAGGCGCGCCAAGGCGACGCAAAGAACGGCCCTCTACATGGCGGGCGAGACCTAAAGACACGCCTTGCCCACATTTCTATATGCGAGACGCCGCCGCATTTTCGGTCACGCAATGAACATCAAACCAGCTGGAGAAGCGAATGCACGTAAGACGCGAATACCGACGCCGGTTTCCGACACGCGATTATCTGCTACTCTCAACGCCCGCCAGCTCGAATGCGTTGGCACACAGACGTCGCCATTAGCATCCTGGAGCGCCCTCTGGACCTTCCCCAAAGCATGTCCGCGACCGACTTTGTCGAGCGCCTCCGCGCTGCGAACGCCGGCGACGAGCGCGCCAAGGCGGATGTCTATGAAGCAGCCCACGCGGAGCTGTCGCGCATAGCGGGCGCGCTCTTGCGTCGCGAGGGCGGGCCGGTCTCATTTTCCGTAGGCGACGTCGTCAATGAAGCGGTCGTCCGATTACTGACCACGCCGGTCGCGGATGTGTCCGACAAGGCTCATTTTCTCGCGATCGCCGCCAGGGTCATGCGGCAGGTGCTCGTTGACGCCGGTCGCCGCAGGGGGGCGGAAAAGCGGCGCAAAATCACCGTGACCTTGACCGCCGGCGCAGACGCGCCCGCTGATGCGCCCCTCGACGCCCAACGCCTCGAAACCGTGCTGATCCGCCTCGCCGCGATCGACCCGCAGCGAGCGGAAATCGTCACTATGCGGTACTATGCCGGCATGACGTCCGAGGAGATAGGCTGCGTGCTCGGCGTCTCCGAGGCGACGGTGCGGCGATCATGGCGGGCGACGCGCGCATGGCTCAAGGAAGCATTGAATGACGACAACCTCTGAAGCATTGGAGGGAGCGGCGCTTCAGCTGCTTGAACGCGCCTTCGACATCGCGTCCGACGAGCGCCGCGCCTTTATCGAGCGTGAGGCCGGCGAAGACGAGGCGCTGAAGGCGCGCGCGCTTGCGCTCCTGGACACAGACGCGTCGCCAGACAGCGAGAAGATTACCGGCGCGGGCGTCGCGCTTGCGAGCGCCGCTTTGGACGCTCATCCCTCGCGGGTCGGATCATACCGCCTCACACGCCTTATCGGGCGCGGCGGCATGGGCGCTGTCTATCTCGGCGAACGGGATTTGGGCGATTTCGACCATCAGGCCGCGGTGAAACTTGTCACCCGGGGACGAAGCGAAACAAAGCTCGCCGAACGTCTGCGTGCGGAGCGGCGAACGCTCGCGCGATTGAAGCACCCAGGCGTCGCGCAGCTCTACGATGGCGGCGAGACAGACGACGGCGTTCCCTATTTCGTCATGGAGTATGTGGAGGGCGAGCCTCTAGGCGAATGGCTGGCGGCGAAAACGCCGAGCCTTGAGGAGCGGCTTGGCGTGTTTCGAGGGACATGCGCCGCCGTGCAGTACGCCCACCAGAACCTGGTGATCCACAGGGACCTTTCGCCCAGCAACATACTTGTGTCCGATTCAGGCGCCGCCAAGGTGATCGACTTTGGCATCTCGCAGACCCTCGGCGCCGACACTTCTGATGAGGGCCCGCGTCGCACAGCGACACGCGGCTATGTCGCGCCCGAACGCATGCAGGGCGAGGACGCCACAACGCTGGGCGACATCTACGCGCTCGGCCGCATTTTGAACGACCTTCTACAAGGCGTCCCGCCGAATGATGACCTCGCCGCGATCGCCGCGAGGGCAAGCGCTGAAGACCCAGAAGATCGGTATACGTCGGTCGGCGCCCTCCTTGATGATCTTGATAGAGAACGTGCGGGGTTGCCGGTTATCGCGCGCGATGGCGGCTCCTGGTACGCCGTGACCAAGTTCGTTCGACGCCGGCGCGTCGCGGTCTCCGCAGGAGCGCTGGCGGCGGCGGCGCTATTCGGCGCGCTCATCGTGTTTGCGACGCTATTCGTCCGTGCGGAGCGCGCCGAAGCGGAAGCGACAGCGCGGTTTGAGGACGTGCGCAACCTCGCCCGCGTTATGATCTTCGACGTCTATCAGGAGATAACGCCGCTCAAGGGTTCTACGCGCGCCCGGCAAACCGTCACCGAAGCCGCACAGACATATCTCGGCAAACTGGCCGATGACGCGCGCGCATCACCGGAACTCATTCTCGAGGCTGCGCAGGGCTACGCTGAGCTCGGCCGCGTCCTTGGGAGCCCGGACGGCGCCGCATTACGTCAACCAGAAGCGGCGCTTGAAAACCTGTCGAAAGCGATAGTCCTCCTCACACAGATTGATGGAGAGCCAAGCGCCGAAGTGTTGCTGGCGTTGGGAAAGACGCATCTGCAGATCGCGCGCCTACAGATCGAAGCTTTGGACAATAAGGTCGCAGCAGGAGAGGCTATCGACGCCGCAGAGCGAGATCTGCGACGTGGGCTTGACGCATTTCCAGATGACTTTGCGTTGGCGCTTGCTCTTCTCGACGCGCGCGGCGAACGGGCGACCCTCCTCTATCGCGATGATAACCAGAGCGCGGCGCGGGAGCTTTCGCGTGATGTGATCACCGAAGCGGAAGCGCTTCGAGACCAGTCACCGAGCGATCCGCGCACGCATGAGCTTCTCGCCCGAGCGCGCACGCGTCTCGCGCTTTCGCTGCTGAATGGGATCGATACCAGATCCGAGGCGCCCCCCATATACAAGCAAGCCCTTGAAGACATTCAACGCGCTTATGACTTGTCGGACGAAGACAATACGCTGAATACGGAACGCGCCGGCGCATTTCGGCGATACGCGAATTCGCTCTACCTCAACGAACGCCACGACGAGGCCGTCGCCGCGTTTGAACAAGCGACAAAAATCATTGACGAAATTGCGGCGGGCGACCCGCTGAACGAAAACGCGGCGCTTAGCCGGATCATCTTCCGAGGCGAGATGACAGCGCCTCTTTCCAGCCTTGGCCGGTTCGAGGAAGCCGAAGCGCTGCTGTTCGAAGCCCGCGACTGGTATCGCAATGAGGCGGCCGCCGCGCCGGAGGATCCCGTCAAACAGCGACGCGTTTGGGTGCACCTTTATTTCATGGCGTCCCACTACCGCGTGCGCGAGATGCCGGAGGAAAGTTGCGGATACATTCGGGACATGGACCGTCAGACAAAGGATATGCGCGCGGCGGGGACCTTACAGGAGCTGGACGCCGGCAATTGGCAAATCGTCAGGAACGAGTACGCGACGTGCTTCGAATAGCGGCATTGCCGGGTCGCCTTGTGCGAAAATCAAGTTAGTCTTTAAGCTTCACATTATCGCTTTTCAGGAGAAATCCATGCGCGCCTTTGTCCGCCATTCTCTTTACGCCGCAGTCGCGTTCGGCGCGATTACAGTCGCCGCCGCCGCAAGCCAGACGTCCGCCGACTCTGCGCAAATGGCGACGGACAATGACTTGGTAAGGGCGGACGATGAAACCACAGGGGTCGATGTCGTCGGCATTGTCGAGGGCAAACGCGCGCGAACGGCTGACGTCGCCAGGACGCTATGGGAGTATGCGGAAGTCGGCTATCAGGAAGACAGATCTTCAGCGCTGCTTCAAAAAACGCTCTCGGACGCCGGCTTCAAGGTCAAGGCGGGCGTCGCCGACATTCCAACTGCATTCGTCGCGGAATATGGCGAGGGCGGACCAGTCATCGCGATCCTCGCCGAGTTCGACGCGCTTCCCGGCATCAACCAGGACGCCACGCCTGATCGTTCGCCGATCCCGGGCAAAGCGGCCGGCCACGCCTGCGGCCACAATCTGTTTGGCGCCGCATCCGTCGAAGCCGCGATCGCGGTCAGGGAATGGCTCGAAAAGACGGGCGAACCGGGGATTGTCCGTCTTTATGGCACTCCTGCGGAGGAAGGCGGCTCCGGCAAGGTCTACATGGTGCGGGCAGGTCTCTTCGACGACGTCGACGTCACGCTCCATTGGCATGCGGATGATGAGAACTCCGCCGCTGCGCGCACGACCCTCGCCAACCGGTCCGCGAAATTCCGGTTCAGCGGCGTTTCGGCCCACGCCGCAGGCGCCCCGGACAAAGCGCGGTCCGCGCTCGACGGCGTCGAAGCGATGAACCACATGGTCAATCTGATGCGCGAACACGTGCCTCAGGAGACGCGCATACACTACGTCATCACCAAGGGCGGCGAAGCGCCGAACGTCGTGCCTGATTTTGCTGAAGTCTTTTATTACCTGCGCCACCCGGAAGCGAAAGAAGTGCGCCATATCTGGGAGCGCCTGGAGGCGGCCGCGCGCGGCGCCGCGGAAGGAACCGGCACGAAAGTCGAATGGGAGATCATCCACGGCAATCACCCGATTCTCGTCAACGAAACGCTTGCAAAGCTTGCGGACGCCAAACTCCGCGAAGTCGGCGGCGTCGACTATACCGCAGACGAGCGCGCCTTCGCTCGGAAGATCTATGCGAGCTTTGATGCGCCAAAGGCGAAGATCGGCGACCAAATGAGCGTCGCGCCCTACTCTCTCTCCCTTGGATATGGATCCACGGATGTCGGCGACGTATCGATCGCGACGCCCACCGTCGGCTTGCGCGTCGCCGCGTGGGTGCCCGGAACATCAGCGCACTCATGGCAAGCGGTCGCCGCGTCGGGACACTCCATCGGCTTCAAAGGGGCCACGAACGCGGCGAAGGCCCTCGCGCTGACGGCTGTCGATCTCTACGAAAGCCCTGACGTGATTGCCGCGGCCAGGGAGGAATTCGAGAAGCGGCGCGGTGGCGACTTCACCTACGAGGCGCTCCTTGGCGATCGCAAACCGCCGCTCGACTATCGGAAGTAACAAGGCCTCAGGCGCGCGCGAGTTCGTCCGCCATAATCGTTCGAGCGCGCGCCAGGTCCGGAAAATCCTCTTCGACCCAACGCGCTTCGATCCGCCTAAGGATTATCCCGACCTCTGGGCCAGCCGAGACACCCGCTGCGACAAGATCGCCGCCGGCGATCGGCAGCCGGGGCGGCGCCCATCCGTCAAGCGCCGTCTCGAGCTTACCTGCGTCCGAAATCCGTCCTTGCGCTTCCGCCAGACGCAAAGCGTCGCGAGCGCCGCTGACCCCGACGCCGTATGCGAAACGTCGGATTGCGGCGGCGTCAGGCAAAGCGTTGACGGCATTGGCGTTGTCGACCGCCGCACTCATTCGCGCGCCATCCGCGTTTGAAAGGCGCAGCGCCGCGACAATGCCCTCACCGGATTTGGCCAGCGCGGCCTGCGGCCAGAGCGCCGCCAGACCGATCGCCGCGGGCGCGTGCGGCCAGACCCGCATCAGCGCGACGAACGCCTCTATGTCCGGGTCATCGGGCCAGACACGTTTCAGAACGCCAGCGGCGACCATTTCCCGGATCGCCGCGTAGGCGTTCGGCCCTTCGAGAATGCGCGTCAGCTCCTGGCCAATCCGCTCCCGAGACAGACGCGCGACGCCCTCGCTCAGCGCCGCGCAGGCGGCGAAACCATCGGCGTCGTAAGGCCCCTTGGCGAAACGCGCGGAGAACCTGAAAAAGCGCAGGATACGGAGATAGTCCTCTCGGATCCGGGCGTCCGCATCTCCAATGAACCGCACACGGCCATTCTCAAGATCGCGCGCGCCGCCCCAAGGGTCATAGAGCCGAAGATCCGGCGTCAGATAAAGCGCGTTCATGGTGAAGTCGCGCCGAATTGCATCGAGCGCCCAATCATCGGTGAAAGTGACGACGGCCCTGCGTCCATCGGTCTCAACGTCCGCACGCAGACTTGTGATTTCTATGCCCACCCCGTCGATGACGGCTGTGACCGTCCCGTGTTCGACGCCCGTTGGCTCAGCCCTGATCCCAGCCTTCCCGAGCGCCGCCAGGGTGTCTTCGGGACTGAGTTGAGTCGCGATATCGACGTCTTTCGCCGCAACGCCGATTAGCCCGTCGCGAACGCAACCGCCCACGAAACGGGCGGCGCCAGAGCGCGCCGCCTCCAGCGCGGCGATCGCGGTGGAAGCCGGCGGCTCAGCGATCCACCGAAACCCGGCGGCCGCCTCTGGCGACAGCGCCGCTAAAGTTGTTTTTGGATCTTCCATGACCCAGCGTCCGTCGCTCCACGTCCAGTGCGCTCAGGTCGACGAGTCATTGTCGGCTTCGCCGATCGCGCGTTCCTCCGGCTGCAGCGTTTCGGCAAGCGTGCGCAAGATGCCGGCCGTCAACCCCCAGATATGATACTCCTTATACGGCGCGGCGAACATATTGTAAGTCACACCCCTATGGACGCGCTCCTCGGTCACATGATTACGTAAGTCGGCGACGAAATCGAGCGGCACCTCGAAGGCCTCAGCGACTTCGCGAGCGCAAAGGGACATCGGCGCGCCCGGATCGACAAGGCCAACGACCGGCGTCACGGAAAAGCCGAGTCCCCCCTCATGAACGCCGAGCGATCCGACGACCTCCACAGCGCTTTGCGGGATTCCGACCTCTTCCTCTGTTTCGCGCAGCGCCGTGTCGATCCGCGTGCGATCCTCCGGATGGACGCGACCGCCCGGAAAGCTGATCTGGCCGGCATGGGACGGCATGTCGGCTGAGCGCACGGTCAGGAGCACGCTCGCTCCCTGCGATCGGTTAATGATCGGCACAAGGACGGCCGCGTCCTTGCGCACGTCGCTCCATCGGCTTTCGAACAAGGAATCGCCGACAAGATGCGGGTTGATTTCCGCAAACAGCGACCTGACGCGCTGCGCCGACGCGCGCTTCAGGTTCGCCTCAATCATCGACTTGATGGGATCAACTGCCATTCGGCTCAAAGGTCATCCGTATCCGGCGGAAAAGCGAAGAATGCGCCGTCTGACGCAACGCCGAACCTCTTTTCGCCGTCGACGATGCGCTCTTCGCCGACATCGACAAGCTCATAGAAGGGCGCGCGCGCAACCCTCGCCTCAAGCCCCCGGCGCACGTGAAGATATGGCGCATGCCCGCCGCCGCCAGCCTGACGCCTCAGCACAATGGCGTTGTCCGGTCCGGCGACTACCCGGTCGCCGACATTGGTCGTGAAAATGAGCCGCTGATTGGCCCGTCCCAGAGCTTCGACGTCCATGCGAATGGCGAGAAGCGGCGCGTCCTCCACCTGGATGCCGAGCTTCTCCACGGGCGTCACAAGAAAGTGGCGGTCGCCTTCGCGCTTCAGGACCGACGCGAACAAGCGCACGAGCTTCGCCCTTCCAATCGGCGTTCCTTCATGGACCCAGACGCCGTCTCGGCGAATGACAAGATCAAGTTCGCCGCAATAGGCCGGGTCCCATCGCTCTACCGGCGGTGGCGGCGCAGCAGGATCGTCGGCGAGCGCGGCCGCATATTGCATGAGGTCAGGCATTTACGCTGCAATGTGGCCGCGCCCGGCGGCTGATACAAGATCATCCCGGTCATCGGGATAGATCGAGGCGAGGTCACTCCAATCTATTGGGACCGAGAGCAGCCGCCAATGAAAACGGCGCCCTTCAGGGCGCCGTTTTCGTTCTTCGCTTCAACTGTTCAACTCTATTGGCAGATCAGGCAACGCGCATAGGTGGCGTTCGGGTCATTAAAGGAATCGTAGAACGCGATCTGATCTTCGACCCGCGACATGACCCGGCGAATGACCGAGCGACTCGCCCGCGCTTCCGCCTTATCAAATCCCATCACTTTCAGAGCGCGGACCCGGAACCCAGACATAAATGCGTCGAACGGCGAGGCTTCCTCGGTCATTTCCACGCGATCATATTCATCGAGGCCCGCCAGCCGGGCGGCGGACTCAATGGCTTCGTCAATCCCGCCAATCTTGTCGACGAGCCTCAAATCGAGCGCCCGCTCGCCGATCCAAACACGACCCTGGCCAATGGAATCGATGTAGTCGGTCGACAAGTTGCGACCCTCCGCAACCGTGTTCAGGAAGTCCCGGTAACTGAACTCGACGGACTGCTGAAACACGTCGGCGACGTTTTCCTCCAGCGGCCCAAGCCCTGCGCCATAGAGCGACGACAATCCGCTTGTGCCGACGCCGTCTACAAAGACGCCAAGCTCCGCCGCAGTCCGCTCGAAAGTCGCAAAGAAGGCGAAGACGCCGATTGATCCTGTGACGGTCGTCGGCGCCGCCCAGATTTCGTCAGCGGGCGACGCGATCCAGTATCCGCCGGACGCGGCGGTCGAGCCCATCGAGACCACCACCGGCTTGTTCGCCTCTTTCAACGCGACAACCTGATCGCGGATCACCTCTGATGCGAACGCCGAACCGCCTGGGCTGTCCACCCGCAGCACAACCGCCTTCACGTCATCGTCTTCGCGCGCCTGCTTCAGGAAACCTGCCACCGTATCGCCGGCTGCGACTTCGCCGGCCGGCGCTTCGCCATCGACGATCACGCCCGACGCGGTTACGACCGCCACGTTGGGCGCCGCGCCGTCCTCATTGTCATCGAATGACGCGAGGTAGCGCGCATACCCAACGCTCTTGAAGCCCTCGCCGTCTTCCTCGCCCTCGCCGAACGCCTTCGCCAGCGCGGCGATCTGATCGGGGCGCGCCTTCAACTCATCCACAAGACCGGCGTCGAGCGCCGCCTTGGCGAGGTCGCCGCCCGCCGAACGCAGAAGCGCATTGAAGTTGTCGGCGTATGCAAGCACCGAATCTCGATCGAGCCCACGCGCCTCGGCGACGGCGTCGACATACCGCCGCCACATGACGCTCAGATACGCTTCATTCGCCTCCTTGGCTTCCGGCGACATATCATCGCGCAAGATCGGCTCCACCGCCGCTTTGAAGGTCCCAACCTTAAAGACATGCGGCGTCGCCTTAATCTTCTCCAGGAAGGACTTGTAATAGGTTCCATAACGGCCGTAGCCAGGCATGACGAAGCTGCCCTTGTCATGGAGCATCACCGTGTCCGCCTGAGCGGCGAGAAGATATGTCTCCTGCGCGTAGTAGTCGCCGATTGCGTAGACCGGCTTGCCACTCTCTTTGAACTTGGCGATTTCGGCCGCGAGGTAGTGGGTCTTGCTGGCGCTCGACGGCGACACGTAAAACTCGCCCATGTCGAGCACGAGGCCAGTGATCCGCTCGTCATCCTTGGCCTTGCGGATCGCCCGCACGAGATCATGCACTTCGATCTCGCCAGGTTCTTCAGCGCCGTAAATTTCCTGAATCGCCTGCTCGAATGGATCGACCGCCTCAGCCTGCTCCACGAGCACGCCATTCGGCTTTATAAGAAGCGCAGCTTCTTTTGGCACCGTAACATTTGGGCCGCCGCCGCCAAATCCTTCTGAGAGGCTTGAAAAGAAGCCGACCACCAATAAGAGCACAGCGAGACCTACAATGCCCTGGACGACCATCAACGTGCCGATCAAGAACTTCCCAAAGCCTTTGATGAAGCCCCACACGGTCGGATTTTTCTCTTCGTCACCCACTAGCGATTACCCTTCTAGATGATTGAATTTACGCAACTTAAAATTTCAAACCTTGCAGAGGACCGAAACGCGATGGACCGTTCCGATCAGCATGTATGACAACCTTTGCGAGGTCGGCTGGAGCCGCCAACCATCCCTTCGGCGTCGCGTGCGTTTTTCAGCGGCGCCCCCGCCGTTTGACGCAATCGTCTCGTTTTCAAACCGTCCATTCCTTCTTAGGCAAGTCAGGCGACCCAGTCTTCGTGACGTCGGTCGACCAGGACGGCCCCAGAAAGACGGCCCGGGAATAGCCTAAGCTATTCGGCGTCATTTAATAAAGCGCCAGCCAATCGACTGTTCAATGCTCGTGCGGCGAAAGGGGGCGCCAGCGGGTTGGACCGTTGCGACCTGGATGCTTAGCCGTGGTAAGACTGAGCCAACACTCTTGCGCGTCGCTTTTGTATCCGACCGGCGGCGCGCCAATGCAGGAATCCTCCGAACGACTATGGAAGCAGAAGAATTGACCGCCGCATTTGACGCGGCAGCAGAGAGATTTAGCGCTGCGCGCGCCGCCATGTCCGGGGTGGTCTTTGGCCAGGACACGGTAATCGAGAACGTCCTGACGACCCTCGCCGCGGGTGGTCACGCGCTCCTCGTCGGCGCGCCCGGCCTCGCAAAGACCCTGCTTGTCACCACGGTCGCGGATCTCCTGACCATGGACTCCAAACGGGTGCAGTTCACGCCCGACCTGATGCCGAGCGACATTCTCGGCTCCGAAGTGTTGGAGGAGGCGGCGAGCGGCGAGCGCGCCTTTCGGTTCATCAAGGGCCCCATCTTCGCGCAGCTCCTGATGGCCGACGAGATCAACCGCGCAAGCCCGCGCACGCAATCAGCGCTCCTCCAAGCGATGCAGGAGAAGCATGTCACCATTGCAGGCGAGCGGCATGAACTGCCAGCGCCGTTTCATGTGCTCGCGACGCAAAACCCGATCGAGCAGGAAGGCACCTATCCGCTTCCCGAAGCGCAGCTTGACCGGTTCCTGATGCAGATCGAGATCGACTACCCGGACCTTGAGGCCGAACGGCGAATGCTCGCCGCCACGACAGGCGAAACGCCGCCGGCGCCCATCGCCGCAATGACGCCAGCGGATCTTGAGGCGGCTCAGGCGGTCGTGCGCGCCATGCCGATATCGGAGCGCCTGGTGGAAGAAATCCTGAAGCTCGTCCGCAGCGCCCGTCCGCTTGATGACGCGCCGGAAGACATACGCGAACTTGTTCGTTGGGGCCCGGGCCCGCGCGCGAGCCAGGCCCTGACGAGGGCCGCCAAGGCGCGCGCCCTCGTCCAGGGGCGGGCGGCTCCGAGCCTTGAGGATATCGAAGCGTTGGCGAAGCCAGTGTTAAGGCATCGAATGGCGCTCACATTTGCCGCGATCCGGCGCAAGACGACGGTGGATGGGCTGATCGACACGCTAGTCGCCGGCGCGGCTGGCCGGAGCGCCGCCGCATGAGCGCATCGGCGCCCTATGACATCGCGGACCTGCGCCGGGCGGCGGCCGTGGCGAGCGACGGTTTTGACGCACTTCTTCTTGATGCGGAGCGCCTGGCGCGCACCGTCGCGGCGGGCGCGCATGGGCGGCGCCGGCCAGGCCCAGGCGAAACTTTCTGGCAGCATCGCCCCTACGCCTTCGGCGACCCCGCGGCGACCATCGACTGGCGCCAGTCCGCGCGCGGCGCAGGGCGGCTGTTTGTGCGGCAAACCGAGTGGGAAGCCGCGGCGACAGCGTGGATCTGGTCAGATCCCTCCGCCTCAATGGAATACGCGTCCGATGATCGGTTTGAGACAAAGCGCAGGCGCGCCGACACGTTGGCGGTCGCCCTCACCATGCTGCTCGCCCGCGGCGGAGAACGCATCGGGCTGTGCGGCGGCGTCGGCGGCGGTCAAGAGCGCCCGTTTCATGGCCGGGGCGCGGCGGAGCGTTTTCTGGAGGCGATCGCCGCCCGTGGTGATACCGATACAACGATCCCGACGCCGCAACATGTCGCGCCCGGCGCGGCGGCGACCCTGATCGGCGACTTCTACACCGATCCGGCGGAGGTGGAGCGGGCGGTGGAAAGCTTCGCGGCTGAGGGCGCTTATGGCTGCATCGTCCACGTGGCGGATCCGGCTGAGATTGAGTTCCCATTTGCAGGGCGCACTGAGTTTCAGGATCTGGAAAGCCCGGCGCGGCTGACATTTGGCGATGCGGCCGCGGTTGCGGCCGACTATCGCGCCGCCTTCGCCGCGCATCGCGCGCGCCTCGGGGAATTGTGCGATTCACTTGGATGGACGTTTGTCGCGCACGCGACAGACGAACCCGCGACGACCGCGCTTTTATCCGTCTACGTTGCGCTATCGGACGGCGCGCGCGCGGCTTAGAGGTATCGACTGGCTTTGGCGTCTTTTCTCGGTTCACTGTCCTTCGCATCGCCTTTGCTACTCGCAGCGCTCGCCGCATTGCCTGCGATTTGGCTGATCCTGCGAGCGACCCCGCCGCGGCCGCGCCGGACGCCGTTCCCCGCATTCGACCTTCTGCGCGAGCTTGAGGACAAACAGCGCACGCCGGCGCGCACGCCATTGCTGTTGTTGCTTCTGCGCCTGCTGATCGCGGCGCTCGCGATTGTCGCGCTAGCTGGTCCCATTCTGAACGCGCCGAACACCGCAGCGGGGGATGCGCGCCCGATCCTCGTCGTCGTGGACGATTCCTGGACGGCCGCCGCAAACTGGCGGCTGCGGCGCAACGCATTGTCGGCCATCGCCGCGGAGGCCCGCGCTGGAGGGCGCGCCGTGGCGACGATGACCACAACGCCGACCGAGGCGGACGCCGCCTCACTGATCTCGCTCATGGATCCGGGCGCTTTTCAGGACGCAGCCGCGGCGCTTGAGCCGAAGGCGCTGCCGCCGGACTACGCTGGCGCGGCGGCGCGCGCGAAACGCGCAACGCCGCCTGCCGGCGGGTACGACATACGCTGGCTCTCCGACGGACTTGATCATCCGAACGCCGATGACCTTCAGACTGCGCTCGCGAACCTCGGCGACGTCACTCGGCTTGTGGATGACGACGCGCAGACGCTCTTCATCAAAGGTCAGCGCGCGGACTCAGCGGAGGACGTCTTCCTGATCGGGAGGGCGCGCGCGGGAGACCGTCTTGAGGGCGAAGTTGTCGTCAGCGCCCGAAATGGCAGGGAGCTTGCGCGCGGCGAATTTTCCTTCGATCCCGGCGCGCAAGAAACCGAAGCGCGCGTGCGCCTTCCGCTGGCGTTGCGAAATGACATTGGCGCCGCCCGGATCGAAGGCGTCGCGTCCGCCGGCGCCGTCAGACTTGCGGATGGCCGCGCCCGCCGCGCTCTCGTGGGCTTTCTCGGAGATGCGGGCGACGCGGGCGATCTTCTCGCCGGCGGGTCCTACATTCGCGCAGCCATGGCGCAGTATGCGGACTTTTTCGCCGGCGGCGCGGCGGCGCTGACGGAATCTGACGCTAGTCTGATTATCCTTGATGACGTCGGACGACTGCGTGATGAGGACGCCGAACGGCTCGGGGCGTGGGTGGAGCGTGGCGGCGTCCTCTTGCGGTTTGCAGGCGTCAATGTCGCGGAGGCGGCGCAGGACAATGACCTGCCCCTCGCGCCGGCCCCCTTGCGCGGCGGCGGAAGGGCGTTCGGCGGCGCGCTTTCCTGGGAGACGCCGCAACCGCTCGCCGCGTTTTCCGAAAAAGGTCCGTTTGCGGACCTAACCGTCCCTCCGGACGTGTTTGTCCGTCAACAGGTGCTCGCCGCGCCGGGCGGCGTCACGACTGAGCGCACCTGGGCCAGCCTTAGCGACTCGACCCCTCTTGTGACCGGGGCGCGACGCGGCGCCGGCGCAATCGTCTTTTTCCATGTCACCGCCAGTCCGGAATGGTCGGACCTGCCTTTTTCGGGCGTTTTCGTTGAGATGCTGCGGCGGGTGGCTTTCTTGTCCGCCGCAATGCCCGAAGAACGAGATGCAACGGATGCGGAGGACACACAGCAGTTTCAGCCCGTAAGCCTTCTCGACGGGTTCGGCGCCCTTGGCCCCGCGCCGGGCGACGCGCCTGGCGTCACGCTCGCCGAGGCCGCCGCAGGTCCAAACCTCAATGCGCCGCCTGGCCTCTATGGCGCCGCAGAAGCTCCAATCGCCATCAATGCGGCGTCAGCGCACGTAACGCTCCGCCCGGCGGCGCGCCTCGGAGGCCAGACGTCCCCTTACGCAACCGCGCCCCCTCAACAGCTCGCCGCCCCGCTTTTCCTGCTGGCGCTTATTCTATTCGCAACCGACGCGCTTGCGGCGCTCATATACGCAGGGCGCGCGCCAAGGCTCAGCGCGGCGCGCGCCGCGACCTCGGCCACCGTAATCATGGCCGGCGCCGTCCTCGCCTCAGGCGGCGACGCCTTTGCGCAATCTCCGACAGGCGCGCCGGCGGCGCCCTTCGACAGCCCCATCTCATCGACGGCGATTGACGCGGCGATCGCCACCCGCCTGGCTTTTGTCGCCACAAATGATTCAGAATTGGACCGGCTTTCATTCTATGGCCTGTCAGCGTTGTCTGAAGAGCTTTACCGGCGCACGGCCGTCGAACCGGAGGCGCCGCAACAGGTCGATCTCGAACGAGACGAGTTATCCGTCTACCCGGTCATCTATTGGCCGATCGCCGCCGGAATGACCGCCCCATCTGATGAGGCGCTTGCGAACGTCGAGCTCTTCATGCGCTTCGGCGGCCTCGTCATCTTCGATACGCGTGACGACGAACGCGCCCTGCCCGGCGCTCTGACGCCTGAGCGCGCCGCATTGCGCGACATCCTCCGACGCCTCGACGTTCCACCGCTAAGGCCGCTGCCACAGAACCACGTCCTGACGCGCTCGTTTTATCTTTTGTCCGACCTCAAAGGACGCGCCGGCGACGGCCCTATCTGGGTCGCCGAAGGCGCAGGCGACAATGACGGCGTGACGCCCATCATTGTAGGCGGACGAGACTGGGCGGGAGCGTGGGCGCGCGACGAAATGAATGCGCCGATGCGTCGAATGCCGAGCGCCGCTTCGGGGCGCGGCTGCGCGATCCGGCCCGGCGTGCCGCCACGTGAATGCGCCTACCGGGCCGGCGTCAACATTGCGATGGTCGCGCTGACCGGCAACTACAAGTCAGACCAGGTGCACACGCCGACACTGCTGGAGAGGCTGGGCGCGCAATGAGCGAAGCTATCGCGTGGCAACCGCTTTTGCCGCTCTGGATGATCGCCGGCGGCGGCGGCGTGGCGCTCGCGGCGCTGCTTCTGTCAGCCGTCCGCGCCTCCAGACTGGCGGATGTCGGCGCCGTCCTATTACGGACGATTGCGACCATCGCCTTCATCGCGTTGTTGCTGGACCCACAATTGCGCACCGCCGAAGAAGAGGCTTTGAACGATGTCGCCGTCATTCTTGTCGACCGGTCAGACAGCCAGTTGATCGATGGCCGGGCGGAAGCGGCCCGCGCCGCAGCGGATCAATTGAAAGCCGACATAGAGACCCTTGGCGGCGTCGACATTGTGGAGGTCGACGTCGCCGGCGAAGACGAAACCCGGCTCGGCGAAGCGCTGAGCCAGGCGGTCGGCGCAACGCCGCGCAGCCGACTGTCAGCGGCCGTCATCATCACCGATGGGTTGTCGCGGGATGAGGTGGACCCTTCTTCGCTCCCCGAAGAGGCCGCCCTGCACGTCTTGTTCACTGGCCGCCCCGACGAGATAGACCGTAAGCTGACAATGATCGACGCGCCTCGCTATGGGATCGTCAACCAGCCGGTTCAGATCGGCTTCCGGGTTGAGGACATCGGCGTCGACGGCGCTCGCGTCGCGGACGCCGAGCGCCGAGTTGAAGTGGTCCTGAGGGTCGATGGTGAAGAGGTCGTCCGACAGGCGGTTCCGGTCGGCGCTGAGATCCGCTTCGCCGCGCCCCTCGCCCGGCCAGGCGAAACGATTGTCGAACTGGAAGCAGCGCCGCTCGCGGGCGAGCTTTCGGAGCGAAACAATTCGGCGGTCTTGAGAATTGAAGCGATCCGCGACCGGCTGCGCACGCTCCTTATCTCAGGC
The DNA here is from genome assembly GCA_039819085.1 of Pseudomonadota bacterium. Taxonomy (GTDB): domain Bacteria; phylum Pseudomonadota; class Alphaproteobacteria; order Caulobacterales; family Parvularculaceae; genus MED-G105. The sequence continues at coordinate 269,803 of JBCBSQ010000001.1, read as the reverse complement.
GAACCTCATGCGGGCGAACGCGTCTGGCGCAATCTCCTGAAGTCGGACCCCGCGATCGACCTGGTGCATTTCACGATCCTGCGGCCGGCTGAAAAACAGGCGAGCGACGGCGTGCTTGATCAACGGGAACTAGCGCTCATCGAATTTCCGTATGATGAGCTTTTCATCGAGAAGCTGTCCGAATTCGATCTCGTTATCTTTGACCGATACAGCTATCGCGGTGTTCTGAACGCATTTCATTTCGAGAACATCGCGCGCTATGTCGAAGACGGCGGCGCTGTCTTGGTGTCCGCCGGTCCAGAGTTCTCCGGCCCCTTGAGCCTCGCGGCGCGACGCAATTTCGCCTACATTCTGCCCGTAACGCCAATCGGCGAAGAGGCGCAAGGCGCCTACAGACCGCAGGTGACGGATGACGGCGCGCGCCATCCGGTCGTCCTCGACCTTCCGGAGGCGGACCGCTGGGGGCGTTGGCTGCGCACCCAGCCCGCAGCGCAGCGCGGCGGCCGCGCATTGATGGCTGACGGCGACGGCCGCCCTCTCCTGGTCCTCGATCGCGTTGGCGAGGGCCGCGTCGGCGCGCTCCTGTCGGACCATGTCTGGCTATGGGCGCGCGGCTTTGACGGCGGGGGACCGCATGCGGAGCTTCTACGTCGAATATCGCACTGGCTGATGAAGGAACCCGAGCTAGAGGAAGAGCGCCTCATCCTGCGTGAACGCGACGGGGCGCTCGTGATCACTCGGCGGACCCTCGCCGAAGACGCTTCCCCCACGGAGCTGACATTGCCGGATGGATCAACTCAAACCCTGGAAATGGCGCGGACGGGCCCTGGCGCGCTCGAGGCGCGCCTCGAAGATCCGCCGCGCGGCATTTATAGAGCGCGTTCGGACGAGCTTTTCGCCGTCGGCGAAGTCGGGTTGGCGGCGCCGCCTGAATTCGCCGACATCGCCATGGACCGGCGCGCCCTCTCAAATGCGTCGCAAACGGCCGGCGGCGGGACTTTTACGCTCCGCACACGAACGGGCGGCGCAATCAAGACGCCAAACCTCCGGCGCGTGTCAGGTCGCGGCGGCGGGCGCGCTGGCGCTGACTGGATCGGATTGCCGCAGCGCCGCGCGCGTCGGATCGAGGCGATCATCATGGCGCCGATCGCGCCGCCATTCGCCTGGTTCGTCGCAATAGCCGCGGCGTTGATCGGGGCGTGGGCGCTGGAAAGCCGCGGATCTGCGAGGAAACCGGCGAAAGACGCGAGCTAACGGGCGAAGCGGCGAGCGGCATTGCGGCCCATCCGCGCATGATCGAATTTGACCGGTTTTTGCGCCAGTTTTGCCCGCCGCTCTTAACGCGCGCGAAACGGGACCACCTTACATTTTGGTAGTCCGGAGCAGCCGCCCCGGTCGGTCGCGCCAGGGATGAGGCGCGGCGTGTAATCTGCGTATCTCGTGAGACCGCCCGTGCCAGTCACCACTGCAACCAACTTGCGCGCGCGCGCGCCGTCGAGACCAAAACGCAGCCCGCTTGCGGGATGGTTCGGGCGTAAAGACGACGGCGCTGACGCAGGCATTCAACCGATCGACGCGAGCGCAGGCGTCTCCCGCGCGCTGCGCCTCGCCGCACGCGCTCAAGGCGGTCAGGCGGCGGACGCGCAGCGCGCGGAGATTCGCGACGCATTGAACGCCATCGAAGGCGCCCTCTATACAATTGATCGCATTCGCGACGTTATCGAGCAGGCCTATGACGTGGCGCTTTCCGCGCAGGAAACCGGCGATGCGGCGGCGAGATCCCTGCTGGCGGAAAGCTATGACGACTTGCGGCTGGAGATTTCACGCATCGCTGAAGAAGCCGCAGAGAATGGCGCGGTTCTTGTCGGCCGAGACAAACGTCAGATCGACGTGCGTCTTGGCGGACAAATGCAATACTCCGTCACGCCGATCCGTCTCGACGCGTCCAACAAGGGCTTGAACCTCAGCCCCCCGCGCGAGGCGTTTCAGGATGATGAGGAAGTGCACGCCGCGCTGTCCGAACTCGACCACGCATTGCAGCGCGCCGACCGCGCCGCAATAAGCTATTGTCGGGACGCCCGTTTCCTGATCGCGAGGCTTGAGCTGCAAACCCGCCTTAGCGCCTGACGCCACTCCAAGACACGACGTCAGGGAATGCCGATCACCTTGTGAGTCTGAACGCTTAAACGCCATTTCGGATGCCGTTTGCAGTACGCGATCGACGCCGAGGTGTTCGCGTCGAGATGCGGCCCATCCATTGGCTGCAGGAAAAAATGCTTGAACTGCAGGGTCTCAAACCGATCCGGCATCGCGTTTGGCTGCGGGAAAACGAGTTTCAGTTCGTCACCGGAAAGCTGCGCGAGGGGCGCGGATGATTTCGGACTGACGCAGATCCAGTCGACGCCAGCCGGCGCCGCGATCGTTCCGTTCGTCTCAACGCCGATCTCGAAGCCCTGCGCGTGCATCGCATCGATGAGGGGCGCGTCCAGCTGAAGCAAAGGCTCGCCGCCCGTACACACCACATAAGGCGCCCCGCCTCCGCGGCCCTCGCCAGTCCTGGCGGGCCAGGCTTGCGCGACCGCATCCGCCAGCGCGTCAGCCGTCGGGAACCGCCCGCCGCCGGGTCCGTCAACACCCACAAAGTCGGTGTCGCAAAAGTTGCAGACGGCGGCCGCACGGTCCCGTTCCAGACCTGACCAGAGATTGCAGCCGGCGAACCGCAAAAAAACCGCGGCGCGGCCCGCTTGCGCGCCTTCTCCCTGCAAGGTGTAATATAATTCCTTTACGGAATACATGCCGTTTACGATCCCTTCGCCGCCATGTAGGCGGCCCAACCCTCAGCCCGCAGCACGCATGCCGGGCACGCGCCGCACCCGCGGCCCCATGGATGGATATCACGTGCGCCGCGGTAACATGTGTGTGATGCGTCCCTCACCGTCTCGACCAGGCTGACGCCGCCGATTTCTTCAAGCAGCGCCCAAGAGCGCGCCTTTGTCAGCGTGAGGACCGGCGTCTCAAGCCGAATGTCCGCGTCAAGGCCGAGCCGGATCGCGGCCAATTGGGCTTTTAAGGTTTCCGCGCGGCAGTCAGGATACCCCGTCGCGTCCTCTTCGCACATGCCAGCGGCGAGGACGCCCGCCCCGCGCGCATACGCAAGGCCCGCCGCAACGGATAGAAAAACAAGGTTTCGTCCGGGTACGAAGCTCGTTGGCAGGCCGCTGTCGCCGTCAATTTCAATTGGTGTTTCACGCGTGAGGGCGGTGTCGGACATGGCGCCGTAGCCGCTGAGATCAATGACGCGATCATCGCCGAGACGCGCACGCCAGGCGGACGAATACGCCGCAAACGCCTCGCGCACGCGCACGCGCGCTTCGAGTTCAACTGCATGTCGCTGTCCATAGGAAAATCCGATGGTCTCGACCCGGTCGTAACGCTCGAGCGCCCAGGCGAGCACGATCGACGAGTCCTGTCCGCCAGAGAACAGCACCATCGCGTAAGAGGGATTGAGCTTCCGCATCGTGATCAACTATTCTTGCGCCATGAATGACGAGACCCCCATTATCGACGTCTGCGTCCTTTATGTCACCGTCCCGGACATCCAGACCGCAAAGACGCTGGCGACGGCGCTGTTGGAAGACCGCCTCGCGGCCTGCGTGAACATCCTCCCTGCGATGACCTCCGTCTATCGATGGGAGGGGGCGATTGAGAGCGGCGAAGAAGTCTCGATGATCGTCAAGACAACAAAGGCGCGCGCCCCGGCGGCAAGGGAGACGATTCTCAGAATCCATCCTTACGAGACGCCAGCGGTCCTTTGCCTGTCCGTCGACCCCCTCGCCTCGTCGAAAGCGTTTTGCGAATGGGTCGCGTCAGAGACGCAACGCCCGGCTGAGGACCAGACGCCGCAACTTGCCTAGGCGCCATCGCCTGCGCTCTCCGGCGGCGTCGTCCGGCCGCCGACGTCAGAGCGGAGCATCCAGCCGGCGGCGTCCCCTATGGGCGCGGCGCGGCCAAGATCGCGAAAGAGAAGATGCCAGCCCTCCGGGTACGCCTTAACGGTGACTTCGCCGGAGAGGCGATCGGCGGCGTCGCGGATCGTTTCGGGCGGGATGATCTCGTCTTTTTCGCCAAGCAGCACAAGTATCCGACCTGAGGCGTTTTCGCTCGCCCGCCAGGCTTCGCCCATGAGCCGAACGATCCCGAGCGTCGCGTCAAGCCGCGTCGGCCCGATCATCAAGGGGTCGGCGGCCATCTGGCGAAGCACGTCGATGTTGTCGCTCGCTTGACGGCCGGCGCGCTCCCCGGTCGCCGTCTTGCCGGGCAAAAATGTCGCCGCCAGGTTGATCGCGATCCGGTAGAAGAGCGGCATCCGCGAGCCGCCCCAAACGGCCGGCGCGGCGAGGATGACGCCGTCCGCATCGAGACCTTCTTCATCGCCGAGCGCGGCGAGCGCCACCGCGCCGCCCATGGAGTGGCCAATGACGTAGACCGGCGCCGACGGATGCGCGCGGCGCGCCGCGGCGAGCGCGGCCCGCAAATCGGCCTTCATCGTCGCCGCGCCAGGCCAGCGCCCTCGTTCCTCGGCGCGTCCAAATCCGCGCTGGTCGAGAGCGTATGTGGTCACGCCCTCCTCCGCCCACGCGGTCGCCGGCATTGCGAAGGCGTTCGCATAGTCGTTCATGCCATGAAGCGCGATGGCCACAGCGCGTGGTTCGTCAGCTTCCCATACGGTGAAAGGCAGCCGAGCTCCGTCAAGAGAGACAAACGCATCATCAGTATAGGCCGGAACGACGCTGGGGCTCGGCGCGTCCGGGAACGCGACGCATCCGCCCGCCAAGAGAGCGCTAAGCGCCAGGACGGCCGCGCGGCGACGGCAATGAGGTGTTCTTGGTTCTGCGATCACGTGAAGGCTGGTCCTGCAGGAACGTCGAGCGACGGACGATTTGCTGAGACTATCCTCGCGCCGGTTCGCTGCGCCAGAGGCTTCGGTCGGCGCGCCTGAACCGGTATCGAACGCGGGCGAGCAGAAGGAACTGACCATGAAGCTTTACGGATACTGGCGATCGAGCGCGACGTATCGCATCCGCATCATTCTCGCCCTGAAAGGCCTCGCTTACGACTATGAGCCGGTGAACCTGCTCGCGGGCGATCAGCGCTCTTCGGCCCACCTGACGCGGAACCCGCAAGCGTTGGTCCCTGCGCTCGAAACCGACGATGGCGCAGTCCTCACTCAGTCCCTCGCAATCGCGGAGTACCTTGAGGAGGCTTACCCTGCCACCTCACTATTGCCGGGCCCGCGCGACGAGCGGGCGCAAGCCCGCGCCATCGCCGCGACAATCGCCTGCGAGGCGCAGCCCTTCATGAACTTGCGCGTGCAGCAATTCCTCAAGAAAGAGGCGAGGTTTGACGATACGGCGATGAACGACTGGCTCGATCGTTGGAGCGGCGGCGCCATGCGCGCGGCGGACGCGCTCGTCTCGGATGACGGCCCCTTCGCGATGGGTTCCGAACCAGGCCTCGCCGACGCATTCATCGCGCCGCAAATGTACGCGGCGCGGCGATTCGGCGTTGACCTCACGACAATGGCGAAGCTTGCGCGGATCGAAGCCGCCTGCGCCGCGCATCCGGCCTTTCAGGCCGCCCACCCCGACCGCCAGCCGGACGCGCCGAAGACCTGAAGCCTCTGAAGACAAGCGATCCCCCGCATCGGAAAGGCGGCCCGTCGCATCGTTGTTGTCGACGGCGAACCGTCACCCTAGGGAGGGGATGGCGAGATTGAGGAAGGCGAAACATGCTCATCAAATTGACGCTGCGGCCATTGGCGGCCGCAATTGCGGCGGGCGGCGCGTTGCTTGCGAACGCGCATGCGGAACCACGCGTTTTGGCTGTCGACGGCGCATTCAACAGTATCCATGCGGCGCGCGGCGTGTCCGTGACGCTTTCCATGGGAGAGATCGCCTCGGTTACAGCGGATACTGATGACCCTGATTTCGCGAGGCTCGAAGCGTTCGTTGAAGACGACACGCTGCATGTGCGCCGTGAGGGGCTGTCTGACTATGGCGACGGTTTCGACATACGAGTTGACGTCACGGCGACGCGCCTTGTGCGGATCAAGGTCTCGACCGGCGCAAGGATTGACGGCGCTGACTTGAAGCTTGATCCGGATGCGGAGGTCATTGTCGACACAGGCGGCGTCGCAGACTTGTCGGGTCGCTGCCGCGATCTCTTCGCCAAGGCGGAGACCGGCGGCGTGATTGCGGCGCAAGACCTGCAATGCGACATCGTCAAGGCGAAGGCGCGCACAGGGGGCGAAGTCGACGTCTACGCGAGCGACACTGCGGAAGGCTACGCCCGTCTCGGCGGCGAAGTGACGATCCATGGCGACGCCACAATCACGAAGCGGGGACGCTTTCTGGGCGGTGAGGTAAGGTCGGCGAACTAGTCGGCTTGCGCCTAAACCGTGGCCGAGCGCGGTGCGATGGCTTTCTGATCCGCCCGAAAAGCGCTCAACTCCTGGAATCTCAGAACGTTCAGGGTAACCTGCCAACTCCGGTGATCGCCGCAACATGCGGCGACCCTATTCGGGATTCCGAGGAGGCCAGGCGATGAAAATGACTTGCGGCGCGTGCTCCGTCGTCAGAGTGTTGCTAACAGCATTGATCCTGTGGTCGTGGGGGGCGACGGTCTCCTCTGGAGATCAAGGCGCCGCCGTCGGACGCGGTGCGACGACAAAGGAGAAGGCCATGCAGGTTCAGTATCTTGAGATTGTCACTCCGAAAGTGGACGAGACGTGCGCGGCGCTCGCGGATGCGCATGGCGTCGTGTTTGGCGAGCCAATCGCGGGGTTGGGCGACGCGCGCGTTGCGTCGCTTGAAGGCGGCGGACGTATCGGGGTGCGCGCGCCAATGCGCGACGACGAAGAACCGGTTGTTCGGCCATATCTGCTTGTCGAGGACATTCAGGCCGCATCAGCGGCCGTGGAAGCGGCGGGCGGAGAATTCGCTATGACAAAGACGGAGATCCCCGGCCACGGCAAATTCGCAATCTACTTCCTCGGCGGCATCCAGCACGGGCTCTGGGAGCATTGAGCAACACGCGCGATCGTTGGTCACGCAGGTCTCGATCAGGCGACGCCAACTTGATTCTAGGGAGCTGACATGGCGCCTGACGCCGATCGCGCGCGCTCCAAGGGAATCGCCGCCATCCTCGGTCCGACCCTCGCCATTGTCGCGGTTTCGGAGACGATCAACCTTCACATCTGGGCGTCCATGTCGCCGCCAATCACCTATCTGAACGGCATGATCCTGTTTGTGGCGGGCCTCGCCATCGTCCGGTTCCACCATCGATGGCGCGCGGATTGGACCATTATCGTGACGCTGGTCGGCTGGCTGATCATGATCGCCGGCGCAGCGCGGCTCTTTTTTCCCGAAGCCGCCCGCACAATGGACACGAGTATCGTCTATCCAATGACGGCGTTCTTGTGCGTCGTCGGACTATTCCTCACCTATAAATCGCTAGGGTAGCGCTATGGCGTAATCGCGCCGCGCCCGTTGACCGTCGGCGACTTCGCCCTACTCTCTCGCGCCATGGAGCCTCTTATCTTCCCGATCGGCGACAAGACGCCGAAGATTCATCCGTCCGCCTTTATCGCGCCGGGCGCAGTTTTGTGCGGCGACGTTGAAGTCGGCGAAGACGCTTCCGTTTGGTACGGCTGCGTGCTGCGCGCCGACACCAACAAGATCATCGTCGGCGCGCGGGCCAACGTTCAGGACGGAACCGTCATCCACGTCGACGATCCCAAATGGGGGGGCGTCCCGACCACGATTGGCGCGGAAGCCCTCATTGGACACAAATGCATGCTGCATGGCGCGACAGTGGAGGACGGCGGTTTCGTCGGCATGTGCGCGACCATGCTGGATGGGTCGGTCGTTGAAACCGCAGCGATGCTGGCGGCCGGCGCCTTCCTGTCACCGAAAAAGCGGGTGCCGGCCGGCGAACTCTGGGCAGGCACGCCAGCGAAGAAGTTTCGCGATTTACGCGAAGGCGAAGACAAGATGGCGCTCATGGCGGCGTCGCACTATGTCGCCGAAGCGCGCGCGCACGAAGCCGCCCTGTCAGCAAAATAGCCATTTAAAATCAAAGGGTAACTTGGATTTCTCGTCGCTTTCGCAGGCGCAATCCGGCCGACTCGCAGGTTTTGAGGCGACTGAGGCGTTTTCGCCCTAGCGCGCCGTCCGCCGATGAAGGATTTTGTTTAACACCGGCGTCAATTGGGCGGCGTCGCTCGGGACTCGCCCAAATTAAGCCTGCTTGGTAGGTTAATGCGGTGCGAGGGCGAGTTGGGGATGCGCGCATGGTCAAGATAATCACGATCCACGGCACCAATGCCGGGGCGGATAGTGACCACGGCGAAGAGTGGTGGCAGCGCGGCTCGCCATTCCAGTCCAAGCTTGCCGAGAAAATCGCAGATCGAATTGAGTTCGAGCCGTTCCACTGGTCCGGCGCGAATTCCGAACGGGAGCGGCGCAGCGCCGGCGTGGCGCTCGCAAAGCGCCTTAGCGCAACCAAAGAACCCGTCATCATTATGGGGCACAGCCATGGCGGATCGGTGGCTTTGCATGCGCTGTTTCTGCTGTTCAAGAAGTCGCCGCAAAAGGCCATTGAAACGTTCCGCAGCCTGATTACAGTCGGCACGCCGATGATCCGCTATTCAGGCGCGCGCAACCCGATATTCCGATTCAACATCGTCGGTCAGCTGTTCCTGATCTACGCGTTCTTGATCGGCGGCCTGACGACCGGCGCCATTATCTTGGGCGACAGGTTCGGCGACTTATCCGCGCTTATCGGTGAATCCGTCTTCGCCGGCTTCATCGAGTTCGAAGACAATCTGCTCGGACGCATTTTGCAGGTCTTCACGCCGGCGATCCTTACGACGACGGTCTTGCCGTTCGTTATTCTCAACCAGTTCACACGCCGCAGCGCCGCGCGAAACCGAGCGTTCGCCAGCAACAAGCTTTGGCGCGAGTTCCGGAACATCTACGCGCCGCTCAATCACACCCAGGATGAGGCGATCGCCGCGCTCAAAACCGGCGCCAAGCTGGACCTGACGATCGCGGACAGAAAGACCGTTCAGTCAGCCATCTTCGTGCCGCTTGCGTTGATCCTCGCCGGCGTGCTCGGCACACGAACCGCTTCAGAGATCGTTGACGTTGAGTCGTTGCGCGCGCTGGTCGCGCCTGAAGTCGAAGAACGCGAACTCGAGGAGGATCTTTCAGGCTTTGTGAGTCTTGGTCTGCGTGATCCGGCTTCGAAGATCAGGTCCTTGTCAGGCGACGTGCGCACCGAGGCGAACGACCGCGCCGGTCTTATGCGCCAGACGACGGTGTTTCTGCGCGATGACTACGTCGTCCTCGACCTGGCGACGGCCGTGCGGGCGCGTTCGCGCGATGATCTTGTGGCCTATCTTGAGAATTTGCGGCCGACGGAAGTCTCCGGCGTCGTCAATTACAATGATGGCCGCGTGTGCTCGCGCGACGCAATTTACCTGACGCTGGACGGTCAGGCGGCGCTGGTGGAACGCGCCCGCGCGCTCGGCGGCGACTTTTCCGCCGCCACGCCAGCCGCGCGCGCCCGGGTGATCAATGCGTCTTCACGCGTTGGCGGTGAAGCCCAGCCTGGCAAATCTAAAATCCTCGCGCCTAATGCGCGCGACAAAGGCGATAGTCCCGCCCCAACGCAGATCGAAGATGTGATGGAGAAACCAGGCCCGCGCGCCAGGGCGGTCGCGCGCGGCCTCGACGCGCAGGAAGCGCGCTGCCGCGCGTCGGACGTCATGGTGCTCGACGGCGGCTCCGCGATGGAAGCGTTGTTAGCGGAAGATATTCTGGTCGATATCGCCGACGACGCGCTGTTTTCGTCGCGGCCGGAACTCGTTGAATTGACGACCATGATGACTGGCGGCGACGACAATGCGTCCCTCGCATCCTACATCGACGCGTTCCTCGTTTATCCTGAGCTGCGCCGCGGCGAGGCGATCGTGTTTGAGCGGTCGACCTTTAACGACGCGCAGGTCGCATGCTTCCTTGCCTCCACGGTCCGACAGGCCAAGCGTTTCTCGCTCGGCCTGTTTGAAGAGCCCGAACGCCTGACCTCGCTCAAAGGACTTTGCGATCAGGTGGAAGGACAGACATTTACGCTCTACGACGTTGCGACGGCCGTTCTCGCCGAAGTCGAGTACCATCTGGAAAACCTCGTCCAAGCCGGCGGCGACATACTCGACAAGGTCACGGGCACGCAAAGCGCCGACGAGAACGCCGTCGAAGCGAGCGACTATCTGGAGTTCGGCGGCGTGCAGGCGGGCATCCTCTCGCCATTCTATTTCGTTTTTTCCGCGCTGATCGTCGCCTGGTCAGTCGCATGGGCGTTGAGCTTCGTGCTTGCGCCGATGCTTTCCGGCATCTTCAACGAACTCATCCGCAGCAACGTCTTCGGGAATGACGGACACGGAGAGAAAATTGAACAGGTCGCGCCGGGTCTCGACTTTTCAGCCGAGCAGGTCGGCACGCTTCCGCAGCGTGTCGAACGGGAGATTGACGAATACGTCCGTCAGTTTACGTCGGAAACAATTGAACGCTTGCGGGATCTCATTTCCCTTCAGTCGTTGAAGCCGAAAGGCGCAACGCCATTGCCTGAAATCGCGGAGACGCTGACCTGGAAGGAACTCCTGCACACAGCCTATTTCGACGTCGACAGCTTCATTGACCACACGGCGGACACACTGGCGGTGACGGCGGGCCTGCGGCGGAAAAACTAACGCAAGCGTCTACAGGCGCGAGGCGTCGCTACCAGCCATTGATTCGTGGCCAGACGTCTTTCATGTCGCCGTCCCGCCCAAGAACGCGATAGGCGTCGAACTGCGCTGCGGTGGCGCAGGCGTGGTTCGGCAGCACCCGCAGCATGCGGCCCACCGGAAACGCATCGAAATCGATGGCCTCGCCGCCGGAAGACGTGACAACGCCATGCTCCTGATTCGCGCCGGAAACGATGAGGTCGCCAATCGGCGCGCAATCTGCGTCGCAAACCCGTCCGTATCCATGCGCCCCCGAGCCGAGGTCCCGCGACATCGCCATCCAGCCCGCGTCGATGAGCACCTGCCCGCGGGTTTCCTGGCGCCCGATAACGCTCGCCGCAACAGACAACGCAATATCCTCAACCCCGCATACGCCGAGATCCGCCATGACGAGGTCCATGGTCATATAGACCCCGGCGCGCACTTCGGTGACGCCTTCGAAAGAGGCGGCGAACGTCGCCGTCGGCGTCGATCCCATGCTGATGATCTCGCATGGCAGGGCCTGCTCCTTGAGCATCGCAGCGGTTTCGACGACGGCTCGCCGCTCGCGTTCGGCCATGTGGCGGATTTCGTCTGTGGACGCGCAGCTATAGGATCCACCGGCGTGGGTCATCACCCCACGGAACGATGCGCCCTCGCCGTCGCGGAGCGCCGCTGCGATCGCACGCGCTTCAGGGCTCGAAGGCTTGACGCCGGCGCGGTGGCCATCGCTGTCGACTTCGACAAGCGCTCGGATCATCCGCCCGGCCGCCGCGCCCGCGGCGGCGACGGCTTGCGCCGCGTCGAGACTATCGACCGTGATGGTGAGATCAGCTCCGCGCGCCATCAGCGCCAATGCGCGATCAAGCTTCGTCGGCGCCATACCAACCGCATAGAGAATGTCCGACACGCCGTTTTCGAACGCGTGCTCCGCCTCGCGCAGCGTCGAGACTGTGACTCGTGCCGGATCGCCAAGAGCGCGCCGCCAGACTTCAGCCGATTTCACCGTCTTGATATGAGGCCTCAGCGAGACGCCGTGTTCGGCCATCCGCGACGCCATGCGCTGGACGTTGCGTTCAAGGACCGCCTCATTGAGCAACAGCGCCGGCGTTTCGATGTTCGGCGTCGCCGTCACAATGCGACTTCGAAATTCGCTTCCGTCTGCGTCTTGATGTCGTCCACATGGACGCCGGGAGCGAGCTCAACCAGCTGCATGCCCTTCCCGCGGTGAATGTCGAAGACGCCGAGATTGGTGATGACCCGGTCCACGACGCAACGCCCCGTCAAAGGAAGCGAGCATTGATGCAGAAGCTTCGGCGCGCCGGACTTCGACGCGTGATCCATCACGACGACGACGCGTTTGACGCCGGCGACGAGGTCCATCGCCCCGCCCATGCCCTTCACCATCTTTCCGGGCACCATCCAGTTTGCGAGATCGCCGGTTTCAGACACCTCCATTGCGCCGAGAATGGAAAGGTCGATATGCCCGCCTCGGATCATCCCGAAACTGTCCGCGGACGAAAAGTAAGACGTCCGGTCGAGTTCGGTGATTGTCTGTTTGCCGGCGTTGATGAGGTCCGGATCGACTTCGTCTTCATACGGAAACGGCCCCATGCCGAGCATCCCGTTCTCCGACTGAAGCGTGACGTCGACGCCTTCCGGAATGTAGTTCGCGACCAGCGTCGGGATACCGATCCCCAGATTGACGTAGAAACCGTCTTTTAATTCCTGTGCGGCCATTTCGGCCATTTGGTTGCGATCCCAGGGCATCAGGCGTTCTCCCGCTGGCGCACGGTGCGCTGCTCAATCCGCTTTTCGTGTTCGCCTTCAATGATCCGCTGCACGAAAATGCCGGGCGTATGGATATGATCCGGGTCGAGAGCGCCGACTTCGACGAGTTCCTCAACTTCAGCGACGGTCACCCTCCCGGCGGTCGCCATCATCGGATTGAAGTTCCGCGCCGTTCTCCGAAAGACGAGGTTCCCCTGGCCGTCGCCCTTCCACGCCTTGACGATCGACAGGTCAGCGACGAGGCCCGTCTCCATGATATAGGTTTCGCCGTCGAACTCCTTGTGCTCCTTGCCCTCGGCGATGACGGTGCCGACGCCGGTCTTCGTGTAGAAACCGGGGACGCCGGCGCCGCCGGCGCGGATGCGCTCCGCGAGCGTGCCTTGCGGATTGAACTCCAGCTCAAGCTCGCCTGAAAGATACTGGCGCTCGAACTCCTTGTTTTCGCCCACATAAGACGAAACCATTTTCTTGATCTGCCGGGTCTCCAGAAGAAGGCCAAGGCCGAAATCGTCGACGCCGCAATTGTTGGAGATGACGGTCAGATCCTTCACGCCGGCGTCCCGAATGGCGAGGATGAGGTTTTCGGGGATCCCGCAAAGGCCAAAGCCTCCGGCCATGATTGTCATGCCGTCCTGCAGAACGCCTTCAAGCGCCGCGCTCGCGTCGCGATAGGTCTTGTCCATTGGCCGCGCGCTCCTTCCTGACTAGGCGGCGCTCCAGATCGATGGCGCCGCCGCTTTCTTCGTCGATGTAGCGCTCCCCCGCGAGCGCGTCCACAAGCGCGCACTGAGAACGGCGAGCTAAGCGGACCTGCGCGACGTCGAAGCAGGGCCAGGCGGCGAGAGCGTAATCGGCGTCTCCGGCGGCGGATCGCCAGCGCGCAGGCGCAGTCCCTTCAGGAGCAGCTTGACGGCCTCCCAGTGAATCCCTGCGATCACCTTTAAGGTCATCAGCGGATAATCGCGAAACGCACGCAGAAGCTCGCGGTCGGTCAGCGCAGCCCGCTCTCCCGCGAACGAGGCGGAGAGGATTGGTCCTTCCGGATCCGACTGGAGAATGGAGAGCATTATGTCGTCGCCGGGACGCTTGATGCGGAAGGCGTAGCGCATGTCCATGTCCATGAACGGCGATACGTGAAGCTTTTTCTCCGCCTCCTGACGAATTACGTCCCCAACGCCTTCCATCGGAGCAAGGTAACTGTGGCGGTCGCCAAAGGTGTTGCTGACTTCATAGAGAACGCCAGACCCATGACCTTGCGCGTCATGCAGAAAGTAGACGGCGATCGGGTTAAAGGCGTAGCCGAGCATTCGCGGATAGCACAGGAGCCGCACCGGCCCGGCCGCGTCAATTCCATGATCGCTAGCGGCTTTCCTCGCATAAGCCGCTAGGTCTTCGACGCGGCCCGCCTCCCCGGCGGGTTTGGGGCCGTAGTCTCCGTCGTGGAACGAAAACAGATTGAAACGGCCGCGCGAAAACCACTTGAGCTCGGCGTCCAGCGCATCGAGCTCATCGAGATCGATCAGCATCGAGAACACCTTGTATCGAAGCGCGTGACGCACCGGCTTCAGGCGCCTGTGCGCAACAACGCCGCGGTATAGCGCAGACGCGAACCGCTCCGCCGAAGGCGTCGCCTCGCTCATAAGGACGCCGTCGCCGCGCCGATACGGGCGCCAGACCTGACCGCCGGCCGCAGCGCCGGATCAGGCCCGCGATAAATCCTCGCGGATTCCAACGCTTCATCCCACTCGCCCGTCGCCCAAGGCCGACGAACGCCGCCGAGCGCCTCCGCAACGGCGAGACCAGCCTGAAGCCCGTCTTCGTGGAACCCTTGCCCGAAATAAGCGCCGGCGAACCAGAGCCGGTTTGCACCCTGCAATTCCCAAAGCCGGCGCTGCGCGCGCTCCGCCGCGACATCGAACATGGGATGGGCGTAGTCGAAAGACGCCACAATGGCGTCGTCCCGGATTGGCCGGGAGGGATTGAGCGTGACGAACACATCCGGCGCGTCGTCGCCAAGGTTCTGCAAGCGGTTCATCCAGTAGCTCACTGCGACGCCGTCGCGCCCGCCGAGATAGTTCCAGCTCGACCAGGCGCGGCGCCGGCGCGGCATCAATGCCGGGTCGGTGTGGACGATTGCTCGGTTCGGCTGGTAGCGCATGGCGCCCAGCAATTCCCGCTCGGCCTCGCTCGGGGCCTCGATCATGGCGAGCGCCTGGTCAGAGTGTGTTGCGATCACCACGTCGTCAAAGACGTCGCGTTCGCCGGACGCCTCTATCGCTTCCACACCAGCATCCGTGCGCCTGACCGCCTGGATAGGCGCTTTCACTCGAGGCGAATTGCAAAGGTCGGCGGCGAGCTTCTCCACATAGTTCTTCGAGCCGCCCGCGACCGTGTTCCAGATCGGCATGTTGAGGACTTGCAGAAGACCGTGATTGTCGAAGAACCGCAGGAACGCGGAGGCGGCGTAGTCAAGCACGCTGTCCGCGCGGGCTGACCAGATCGCCGCCGCGAATGGCGTCAAGAACCGCTCAACAAACGCCTCCGACAAATTGTTTTTCCTGACGAATTCACCGATTGTCTGTCCTTCTGGCAAACCATCCAGTAGCGCCGCGTTCGCCCGCGCGTTGAACCTGAGCAAGTCCCGCAGCATCGCCCAATGACCGGGGTCGAACACCGAAGCCGGCCGCGCGAAAAGGGACGGAATGGATTGGCCGGAGTATTCGCAGCCGCCGTCGTCCATCGAAGCGCCGAAAGACATGCAGGTTTCGTCGATCGCGAGACCGATATGGCCGGCGAGCGCAGTAAAGTTCGGATAATTCGGCTTGTTGAAAACGATGAAGCCCGCATCCACCGGGATCTCGCGGCCGGAAGCAGCTCGAACCGACACGGTGTTCGCGTGGCCGCCGAGGCGCCCGTCCGCCTCATAGAGCGCGACATCATGTCTTTTGTTCAAGAGCCACGCGGCGGAGAGCCCTGAAACTCCTGCGCCTACAACGGCGATGCGGCGTCGGCCGGGCGCTCCATTAGCGTCGGAGACTACGTCAAGCATTCTGGGAAATCCTTATTCGGTGAATGGTCCGACCCAGTAAAGGCGTCGCGCTCGATGGCGCGACGAGGCGTCCGTCCGCCTTTCTTGGACGATTGGCCTGTCCTAAGGTCTAGGTGGATTACGTCAGCCGCATTCGATATGGTTGCCTTTTGGGTGATCCACCTAAGCTCGACAGCGTACCACGACTAATGGAAGTCGAAAGGTCGGGCCGTGAACGGAGTTGAAGTCGCCGTTGTGACACCTGCTCGATCAAACAAAAGCGGCGCTTCGGCGGCTGCGGAAGAAATGAGCGGGCTATTGGTCCGAGTCGCCGCGACGGCGGATCGAGCGGCGTTCGCCGATTTGTATGATTACTTCGCGCCGCGGGTGAAAGGCTATCTCATGCGAGCGGGCGCGCCGGCGGATCTCGCTGACGACCTCGCGCAGGAGACGATGTTGAAGGTCTGGCGCAAGGCGCAGTTGTTTGATCCGCAAAAGGCGGGCGCGTCGACCTGGATCTTCACGATCGCCCGCAACCTGCGGATTGATGCGGCGCGCCGCGCCGCGAAACCGACATTGGACCCGGACGATCCGTCGCTGATGCCAGAAGCCGAGCCGCAAGCTGATTTGACCATTGAGCGGGCGGATCGAGACAAGAGAATTAAGGAAGCGTTTGATACGCTGCCGCAAGCGCAACACGAGGTGGTGAAGCTGCATTTCATCGAAGACGCCCCACATTCGGAAATCGCCGAACGACTGGGGCTGCCGCTCGGCACTGTGAAATCACGCCTGCGCCTCGCGTTCACGAAGATCAGAAAGGAGCTCGGTGACTTAGATGCGTAATATAAGTCATCATCCCAAGACGGAGACCCTGGCGGAATATGCGGCCGGGCGCGTCGATGAAGCCCGGTCGGTGGTGGTGTCCACGCATTTGGCGCTCTGCGCTGAATGCCGGTTGGCCGTCGCTGATTTCGAGGCGCTAGGCGGCGCATGCCTTGAGGAGGTCGAACCGGTGTCGATGAAGGAAGGCGCGATGGCGTCCTTCTGGGAGCGCGCCGGGGAGCAGGACGTTTTCGCGCGTGAGCAGGCGACCGCGCCGATTGCGGCGAATGATTTCGACTTCGCGGCGGCCCAGCCGCTGCAAGCTTACCTCTCCTCGCCGATTGACCAGATCAAATGGCGGCCCGTCGCGCCGGGCGTTTCTCAACATGTCCTTAACGCCGAGGGTTACCGTCAGGGCGTTCTTCGCCTCTTGAAGATCGCGCCTGGCACGCAACTGCCGAAACATACGCACAAGGCCGATGAACTGACGCTTATACTGCGCGGCGCATACCGCGACGAGATCGGCGAGTTCCGGCCGGGCGACCTTGCTGACCTGGACGACGAGGCCGAGCACACGCCGACCGCATTTGGCGACGAAGACTGCATTTGCCTGATCGCTACCAGCGCGCCGCTTGTGTTCAAGGATTTGATGGGCCGGATCGTCCAGCCCTTCGTCGGCCTTTAGACTTTAACTCCCGTCTGCAAAAGACGGTCCAAGGCTCCCCCAAGGAAAGGCTCGCGGCTTCGGCTGCGGGTCTTTTCTTCTTTTCGGCAAGATTTTGCGCGCTGGCGTACAACCTGCTCTCCCAACGGGTCACCGGAGTTGACTGTGCCGGGCCCCTAAGGTTGTCGAACGTCGGCGCGGGGACCTCAAAAAGGCGAGCCGACCACCTGCGTCGACGAACCGATCCGCATCCTGAGAGCTTTCGACGAACTGAGGCCGCGCTGCGCTAAGCCGCTGGCGCAACGCCTTTTTTCCTGGCGGCGCGCACCCTAACTGAAGCTCGTCGCAAGAAAACAGGGAGTTTGATCATGGATAAGTTGTTTGCAGTCCTCGTTACGGTGTCGGTCCTTACCGCCGCTTTCGCCCCGGCCGCCTACACCTTCGTCAGCGTAGCGTAAGACGATGGCTGGGACGGACGATCCGCGCCGCGCTCCCAACAAGGGCGTTGCGGCGCGGACGGACCATTTGCCCGGAACACCGTTGAGTTGATGGCCAATCCTCCATCCGACCCTCAATCTTCTTCAGACCGCAGCGCGACCCGGCGCATGGCGAGAACCAACGCCGCGCCGATTAGATACGCGCACACGCCGCCGGCCGCATTCGCCGCCCCATCCCATAAATCCGTGTAACGATTTGGGGATAGCCCCTGAACGCCTTCAAGCGCGGCGCCATAGAGCGCCAGAGCCGCAACGCCGATCGCGGAGGTCCGCAAGCTTGCGTATTGAGCGAGCGTCAGCGCGCCCGAAAGGCTTGCATACGCCATAAAGTGCCCAACCTTGTCCGCAAACGCGTCGTCGTTGAAAAGCGCAACGGCGATCCAATTCGCTAACGAGGCCCCGGCGGGCTCGCCTGGATCAGGCGTCACGGTTTCGTAGGTCACGAGCGCGAGCAAAAGCGGAAAGGCGAGCCGAAACGCCCACTTGATGGCCGAAAAGATCATGTGCTGAAGCTCGCTCCCGCCGTCCGCCGTCGCTCGGTTGAAGATAGGCCGGTCCGGTTAACGAGAAGACGCGCGGCTTAGCTTGCGCTCCCAGTCAATGGCGGTGCTGACAATAATGTCGATCTCGTCATAACGCGGCCGCCAGTCGAGCATCGACCGGATCATCGCGCTGTCAGCGATCAATTGCGGGGGGTCGCCCGCCCGCCGCGGGCCGTCTTCCTGAGGCAGCGCCGCGCCGGTGACGCGTTCAACGGCCTCAACCACTTCGCGCACCGAATAGCCTCGGCCATAACCGCAATTCAGCGTCGCCGAAGGGCCGCCTGACCTCAGGCGTCTAAGCGCTGCAAGATGCGCGTCAGCGAGGTCGCTCACATGGACATAGTCGCGGATGGCCGTTCCGTCCGGCGTCGGATAGTCCACCCCAAAGATCTGGAGTTTCTCCCGCCGCGCGCCAACAGCAATCTGAGCGGCGACCCGCACGAGGTGGGTCGGCTTGCCTATTTGACCGGCCCTGAGATCCGGGTCGGCGCCAGCCACGTTGAAATATCGCAGGACCATGTAGTCCAACCCATGCGCCGCCGCGGCGTCGGTGAGCATCCGCTCGGCCATCGCCATCGACGCGCCATAGGGCGTGATGGAGCGGACCGGAGCCGGCTCACTTACCGGGGAGACATCGGGCGTGCCGTATACGGACGCGGTCGATGACAAGATGATCCGCGCTACGCCTTTCGCGACGCAGGTCTCGATCAACGTCAAGGCGTTGGCGGCGTTCTTGCGAAAATAGTCGAGTGGCCGGCTAAGCGAGTCCGTCACAAGGGTCGCGCCGCCAAAGTGAACGACTTCCTTCACGGCGTAGTCATCAATCACGCGCGCGATAAACGCGGAATCACCGATATCGCCACGCAAGAGCCGCGAGGGGTCCGGCGTCAGCCAAACCGCGCCGGAGGACAGGTCGTCAACCGCCACCACGGTCTCGCCCGCGGCTTCCAACGCGAGGAGCATGTGAGCGCCGACATATCCTGCGCCGCCAGTGACCAGGACGGCCATAAGGTCTCTCCATTGGTGACGAGCATGAACTCTGGTCTCTGCGCCAAAAGGAGGCCGCTCGGCGCTCGACCTGAACCCTCCCGCGCATATATCAGCGCTCGCGAGGAAGTCGAAGCGAAGACGATCGTCGGGTTCTACACGCCGGCGCAGTCGGGGCGTTGTGCGCCAGCGCTAGGTAACGCCGCCTTAGGCGATCATAGAGAAATGACGCTATACCAGACTGGAAATGATTGGACGGTTTCTTCAACGAGGCGCGAATCAGGCCGCTGGCCCATTGGACGAAACGCTCTATGCGATCGGCGACGTCCATGGCCGCGTCGATCTTTTGGATGCGATGATCGCGCGCATCAATTCAGCGCCAAGCACGAAACCAAAGCGCCTCGTCTTTCTCGGCGACTATGTGGACCGGGGTCCAGCATCCGCAGAGGTCATTCAACGCCTCATCTCACTCCAGAAAGAGGAGCCGAAGACTGTCCTTCTGAAAGGAAACCACGAGGCGGCCCTGTTGAGTTTTCTCGAAGACCCTGACCGACACGACGCCTGGCTTGAATGGGGCGGCGTTGAAACGATGGAGAGTTACCGCGTCGAACGGCCATTGGCGCGCGCGCCGGGCGATCTGGCGGCTGAACTCCGTGATCGGATGCCGGACGCGCACTTGAGGTTTCTTCGCGGCTTGCGCCTTTCTTATGAGGCGGGCGACTATTACTTCGTCCACGCAGGGATCCGGCCCGGCGTCGCGCTCTGCGATCAGGATGAACGGGATCTCTTGTGGATCAGGGAGGCGTTCCACAACGCGCCCGCCAGTGCGCGACCTGAAAAGACGATTGTCCACGGACACCATCCCACCCGGAAACCCTTGGACCAGGGATGGCGCATCGGCGTTGACACCGGCGCCGTTTGGTCCGGCGCCTTGTCAGCGGTTGAAATCGACGGCCCGAGCCGGCGTTTCATTAGCGTCGAAGGACCCGCAGGCCCTTAAGTCGGCGGCCTCGCCGCAACGTCGGACGCGCCGACGCTTCAACGCCGCCGCGTCCAATTGATGTTTTGTCTTCTTGGCGGGTTGGGTTTCGGGACGGCGAACCGAACGCGCGTCATATGGGGGTCTTCTAAGAGGCGTTCGCCAGCTTTCCGCCCTCGACGACAAGCTGGGGACCGCCCACCGCGCCGAGAATCGACCTCAAGGTTTCCGGACCGGCGCCGCCTTCGGCCGTCGCCAACGTCTTGCCGAATTCCGTGGCGTAATTTGCGGCCGTGACGACATGGGGCCGAGGCCCTGCGAAAATCATCCGCGCCCCACGTAAAATCGGCTCACGCCACCGCTCAAGCATGTCGCGTTTATAGGCGAAGGGCGCGATGAAACAGTCCGGCTCCATCGCCTGCGCTTCGGCTTCGCTGATCATTGGCGGCCCATTCGCGCAGAGCCGTTCATCAGGCCGCGGCTCATAGTGCGCGATCGCCACCTCGATCGCGTCCCTGCCCTTTCCCGACCAAGCGTAAAGCTCCGCGGCGGCGGGTCCCGCGCCGATCAGATGGATGACGTCGCCTTCCTCCGCCGCTTCCTGGACAAGCGCCTCGAACGCCGTGCGAGCAGCGGAAACACGGCGTTCAAACGCCTGATATGGCGACGCAAGTCGGAGCGCCAGCGCGTTTTCCTCATCCCAGAGCCGAGCGAGCCGCTCGTACCATGGCTCGAAGTCGTATTCGTCATAGTCGGCGTGCGTCGCGAAAACCCGTATCGACCCGCCATCCTTATCCGTCAGCACACCCCTAAAAATCTTGAGGCCACAGTCACGGAACAATCGTTCAAGCGAAGCAAGGCAGTAAATGGCCGCGCGACGTTCATGAACCGCATCCACGCCCGCCCGGGTCAGAGTCATCGGCGCATAGAGCGTCTCGACAACCAGAACGCCGTCATCGGACAAAAGCGATTTCGCCGTCGTCAAAAAAGGACGCGGTTCGGCGGCGTCCTCCAGGACCGATATCGCAGTGATAATGTCAAACACCTTCGCGCCGAGTGCGGTCGCCGCCTCGCGGGAAGGGAACGTCGCCTGCGTCGTCGTCGCCCAAGGGCCGACCCCGTTCACAAAGCCGCTTGCTTCGACGCCATATCGCTCCACCCACCGCGGATAATAGGACAAGAGCGTGCCGTCGGAGCAGCCTATGTCGAGCGCGGCGCAATCGCGGCCGGAGATCATCTCAAGCGCTTCAGTCGCCGCGCCGCGAAGATAGTTCCGCGTGGACCTCATTCCCCCCGAGGGTGGACGATCCACGTCGACCATGTCGCCATCGACGCTCGCGCGCTGCAACAGCCCGCACGCGTTCACGTCGACTGTCGGATCGCATACGACATATTCGATGCTTGAGGCGGCGCCCCGCGCTTCCTTAAATTGCGGCGCGGCCGACTTTCGCCTCGATTGGACGCTCCCTGGCGCATAGCGGGCGTCGATTGAGAATACCGTGGTGAGTGCGCCGGACCCGCAGGCCCGGCATTGGGAAATACGCTTCACGTCCGCGCGCTCGCATAGCTGCCAGTCAATGGCGGCGACCATCGCAGGTCAACGTAAATCGCACGTAAAGCATGCGCCGCACGTTTATCGCGGCGACGTTCCCATTACGGAGGTATTCAGAGCGTTAACCGGAAGCGCTGAGGCGTGTTATCAACTTTTCAATAAAGCGCCGGCCCTCAGCGATCTGGTCGACCGCGATGAACTCATCAGCCTGGTGGGCCTGGTCGATCGAGCCGGGGCCGCACACGACCGTCGCCATGCCAGCCTCCTGGAACTGGCCGGCCTCCGCCGCATAGGAGACGACCTCGGTGGCGTTATGGCCTGTAATGGCTTTTGCGAGATCAGCAGCCGGGTTGTCCGCGTCCGGCCGCAAGGGCGGCACGTCGGTCAATTGTTCCGTGGAAATACGGCAGCCGGCGGCGATTTTGCGCATCTCGCTTTGCACGCCGCGAGCATAGTCTTCGAACTCTTCGAGCACCTCCCTGGAGGTTTCGCCCGGGATGACCCGGCAATCCCAATCGAAAACGCACTCGGCGGCCATAATGTTCAGTTGAGTGCCGCCGTTCACGACATTGACCGTCATTGTCGAATAGGGCGGGACAAACGGGCAATCCGGGTCCGCCGCATCGGCGCGCGCGGCGCGAATAGCCGAAATCTTCGCGATCAGTTTCGCGCCCGCCTCGACCGCCGACACGCCCCGATCCGTCTGGCTTGAATGGGTCGTGTGTCCGAGGACGCTGGTGCGGAAAGCGGCGATGCCTTTATGGCCATCCACGACCTTCATCATGGTCGGCTCACCGACAATCACCGCGGAAGGTAGAGGCAGCTTGCCGGCGATCTCCTCGATCATGCTCGGCGCGCCAAGGCAGCCGATTTCTTCATCGTATGAAAGAGCGAAGATAATCGGCCGCTTCAGACTGGCGGCGGCCATTTGCGGCGCCAGCGACAACGCGATCGCGGAGAAAGACTTCATATCGCAAGTGCCGCGTCCAAAGAGCTTGCCGTCCCGTTCGACAAGCGTCCACGGATCCGTGCGCCAGTCCTGACCATCCACGGGCACGACGTCCGTGTGGCCGGACAAAACGACGCCGCCTTCCACCTTCGGCCCGATGACGGCGTAGAGATTGGCCTTCGTCCCCTCCTCATTCATCACGCGATGGCACTCAGCGCCATGCGCGGCGAGGTGCGCTTCGGCGCAGTCTATCAGGCCGAGATTCGACTTCGACGACGTCGTGTCGAACCCAACAAGCCTTTCGAGCCATTCGACCTGAGGGCCAAGATTATCCAAACGGTCAAACGCGATCGATTGGGCATTGACGGCGGACATGCGGGCGCTCCGAGATAGCGGGCTGTGAAATCTGGCCGCCGAAGGTGACTGTTCTGTTGCGTTCGGTCAACGCGCCGCCGCTGACGCGAAACGCGGGCTCAAACCGCCAATTCAAACGGCTCAAGACCCGAAAGCCGAAGCGCATCCGGCCGAGACGCCGGAACGCGCGGTTCAACGCCCTCAGCGGCTTCAGCGAAGGCGGAGATATGGGCCGGCGTTGTCCCGCAGCAACCGCCTAGAATGTTCACGAGTCCGGCCCTCGCCCATTCCCCGAGATGCTCCTGCATTGACTGAGGAGTTTCATCATAGCCACCGAAAGCATTTGGCAATCCAGCATTCGGATAGGCCGAAACATAGCAATTCGCCGCTCGCGCAATGTCAGCCACGAAGGGTCTCATGAGATCGGGTCCAAGGGCGCAGTTTACGCCGACCACCAGCGGCTTGGCGTGCTTCACTGAGTGCCAGAACGCCTCTGGCGTCTGGCCCGACAGCGTGCGGCCGGACTGGTCGGTGATCGTCACGGAGAGCATCACCGGCACATCAAAGCCGACTTCGTCGAATAGCGCTTCGACGGCGTAGATCGCGGCCTTTGCGTTCAGTGTGTCGAAGATGGTTTCAATGAGAATTGCGTCGGCGCCGCCCGTAAGCAGGCCGCGCGCCGCTTGCCCATACGCCGCGGCGAGTTCGTCAAAATCGACGTTGCGTTTGCCGGGATCGTTGACGTCCGGCGAAATCGACGCTGTGCGGTTAGTCGGGCCGATCGCGCCGGCGACCCATTTCGGTCGTTCCGATGTGGAGGCGGCGTCCGCGGCCGCTCGCGCCAGGCGCGCGCCCTCGACATTGAGCTCTTCCGCCAAGCCTTCCATTTGGTAGTCGCCCTGGGCGATGGTCGTCGCGGAAAACGTATTTGTCTCAAGGATGTCGGCGCCCGCCGCCAGATAGTCGGCGTGCATGCGCCCGATTATCTCCGGCTGGGAGAGAATAAGCGCGTCGTTGTTGCCGCGAATATCGCACGCCCAATCGGAAAAGCGCTCGCCTCTATACCCGGCCTCGTCGAGTTCCTCGCCCTGGATGTAGGTGCCGGCGGCGCCGTCAAGGATCAGAATCCGTTCCGTCAAGGCGCGCTTCAACGCCTCGATCCGCGGCTGGCGGCCACCAAAAGGATCATTCGCAGGGTTTCGCATGGGCGCGCTCCTTGGATATAAAGACATCCTTATATCCTGATGAAGCGCGCCGCAATACGTGCGCGATAACCTGCTTGCGCGCCTACTCCTTGACCTCAAGGAGCTCCACATCGAACACCAAGAGCTCGTTCGGGCCGATCGGGCCGCCTGGCGTGCCACGCGCGCCATAAGCGAGGTCCGGCTTGATATAGAACTGGTACTTGTCGCCGACGCTCATAAGCTGAACGCCTTCGATCCAGCCCGGAATCACACGGCCAAGCGGGAACTCAGCCGGCTCGCCGCGCTCATACGAGCTGTCGAACACCGTGCCGTTCAGCAGCCGGCCCTCGTAGTGAACGCGCACAACATTCGCCTCACTTGGGCTTGACCCATCCGCGTCGCCCTCATTCAGCACTTTGTATTGAAGGCCGCTTTCCGTCGCGGAGACGCCGTCTTTCTTCGCGTTCTCAGCGAGAAACGCTTCAGCCGCGGCGAGGTTCTTTTCGGGATTATTCACGCGCAGTAGCTCCACATCAAAAATCAAGGCTTCATTCGGACCGATGGGCCCGCCGGGCGTCCCGGTTTCGCCATAAGCGAGATCCGACGGAACGAAAAAGCGATACTTGTCGCCTTCGCTCATCAACTGAAGGCCTTCAATCCAGCCCTCGATCACCCTGTTGGCTTCAAAACGGGCCGCCGCGCCGCGCGCGCGTGAGGAATCAAATTCGACGCCATCAATCAGCGTGCCGACATAGTGGACGTCGACAATATCAGTGGGCAACGGACTGGAACCGCCTTCCTCGCCCTCTTCCAGAACGAGGTATTGCAAGCCGCTTTCAGTGATCTTGACGCCGTCGCGAGAAGCGTTTTCCTGAAGAAACGCCTCTGACGCTGCGCGTTTCTTCGCCGCGAGCGCCGCCGCCTCAGCAGCCGCGCTGTCCGCAGTTTCTTCCGCATCCGGCGCTTCGGCGGGCGCCTCTGAAGTCTCGGCGCCGCTTGCGTCCGCCACCTCTTCAGCGCCGCCGCAGGCGCCAAGCGCAACCGCTAGACTCATAGCCGCGCCCAGCTTTGCGGCGCGCGAGATGGATGATCCAATCCTCATCAAAATTCTCCCAAGACTTGAAACAATGAGCGGCCATCCCCCGAACGGAAACCGCAGGCGACATTTCGCCGGACCCTAGCGAAGGGCGCTCGCAACGCAACCCGGCCCCCTCACACGTTGACCGAACGCGCCAATCGCGTCCGCCCGAACGGTACGACCTTGTTTGCGGCGTCATGACCGATATCGGCGGAACCGAGGAACGGCGCGCCGACGCGATC
This sequence comes from Pseudomonadota bacterium, assembly GCA_039819085.1. Classification (GTDB taxonomy): domain Bacteria; phylum Pseudomonadota; class Alphaproteobacteria; order Caulobacterales; family Parvularculaceae; genus MED-G105. Next base: position 244,309 of record JBCBSQ010000001.1, on the reverse strand, counting down.
GCACCAAAACCGAACGATTTCCTGAGGCGTCTGGTCAAACCTCGGCTCATTCTCCGGGATGTCCAACACACGACCGAGCCTTACGCCGGCGAGGTCTCGGGCCGCGCGCGAGGAGAGTACCGCGCCTATCGACCGATCGAATGCGTAAAGATGCTCCGCCACTTCCTCGATCATCAGCACATGACCGGAAAGATCGAGGCTCTGCGCCGCATGAAGCGCATGCGCCAGAACGATCGCATTAAAAGCGACGCGCGGCGGCGCGTCAGGCCCACAGGTCGGCTCCAGGGAAGCCTCATCTTCCTCCACAAGCCACTTCAGCGCGCGCGCGATAGCCGCCTCGCCGCCTTCGCGCAATGCATCGGCGGGCATCGGCCCATGCGCCGGCTGGCCAACGCCGGCTGCGTAGAGCCGCGCCAGCAGAAACCCCGTGTCAGAATAGCCGAGATACTTCTTCGCCCGAGCCGAGGGTCCCAACCGTTCGATCACGTCAGGAGCAAAACGCCCCGCCCCGTAGCCGCCTCGCGCGAACCAGACGGCGTCCGCGGCCGGGTCATTCGCCGCCTCAACGAACGCCTCGGTGCGCGCAACGTCCGAACCGGCGAAATGCCCTTTCGACAGAAAGCACTGATCACGAAAATCGACGCTAACCGCGTCTCCATAGAGGGACGCGGCGACGCGACGGACTGGCTCAACGGCTTCGCGCGGCAAAGACCGAGCCGGCGCGACGACGACAAGACGCCGCTTGCGGGCTGCCGCCTCACCACCCGTCATGTCGCTATTCTTGGTGATGGTTCTTGATCTCCTATTTCCGTCTTAGGCCGCTCGAGCGCCGCGATGTTGACGGAAAGCTCAAATATCCGGCGCATGCTCTCGCGATCCGGAGGCGACACCATGGCTGAAAATCGCAAATATTTCTTCTGCGGCGTCGGCGGCAGCGGCATGCTGCCACTGGCGGCGATCCTGAAGGCCCGCGGCGCGGACGTCGCCGGCTCGGATAGATCACTCGACCAGGGACGACTTGGGGCAAAGTTCGACTACCTGAAATCGCTCGGCGTCGACCTTTTCCCGCAAGATGGATCTGGCGTGGTCAGCGCCGACCAGACGCTGGTCGCATCAGCAGCGATCGAGGACACGGTCCCCGACGTCGCGGCGGCGAAGCGCCTTGGCGCCCGCCGCGTCACGCGCGCCGAAGCGCTCTCTGAACTCTTCAACGCCTCTGACTTGGCGATCGGGGTCGCCGGCACCTCCGGCAAATCGACGACGACGGCGATGATCGCCTGGATCCTCGCTGCGACCGGCCGCGATCCGACTGTCATGAACGGCGCCGTCATGAAGAACTTCGTCTCTGACGCCGCGCCGTTCGCGAGCGCGCGAATCGGCGATGGCCCCGCCTTCGTCAGCGAGATCGACGAAAGCGACGGCTCCATCGCGTTATTCCGTCCCCGGATCGCTGTCCTCAACAACATCGCCCACGACCACAAGTCGATGGAGGAATTGCGCAGGCTATTCTCCGAGTTCGTCGCTAAGTCGGAGACCGCCGTCATCAATCTTGACCATGAAGAAACCGCCCGCTTCGCTGACCAGAGGCATAGCGCTGCGCTCACTTACGCGATCGACCGCAACGACGCAGACTTTGTCGCGGACGACATTGATCTTGGCCCCACAAGCGCGCGCTTCCTGGCGCGCGATGCGGCCCGCGACGAGGACGCGCAAGTGACTCTGAAGATGCCGGGCCGCCATAATGTCGCAAACGCGCTCGCCGCGATCACTGCGGCGAGCGCTGCGGGCGTCCCCCTTCGCGCCGCGGCCGCAGCCCTCACGGATTTTGAAGGCGTTAAGCGGCGCTTCGACATTGTCGGCGAAGCGGCGGGCGTCACCGTCATCGACGACTTCGCGCACAACCCGGACAAAATCGCCGCCACTTTGCGCACAATGAAAAGGTTTCCAGGCCGTGTTCTCGCGGTCTTTCAGCCGCATGGATTCGGTCCTATACGGACGATGAAGGACGGGTTTATCGAAGCGTTCGCCGCAGGGCTCGGCCCCGACGACTTGCTCTGGATGCCGGAGCCGGTCTATTTCGGCGGCACAGTCGAACGAACCGTTTCAAGCCAGAGCATTGTCGATGCGCTCGTCGAAAAAGGCGTCAATGCGACGGCTGCGGCGACCCGTGATGACTGCGTCGACGACATTGTGGCGACCGCAAGAGCCGACGATCGATTGATCGTCATGGGGGCGCGCGACGATACGCTTTCGGAGTTCGCGGCGAACCTCCTCGTCCGGATTAAAGCGAAGTCCTGAAAAGAGCCGCCTAGTTAGCGTAGAAGAACGACCCCGCCTCGATCTCAGCCGCGGTAATGACCGCGCTCGACCCGATCCGTATGGAGTGCAGTGGGCCGTCAAGCTCGCGCCGCCAGAATTCCAGGAAACGTTTCAGGACGGGGTACTCCGGCGCCAGATCATAGTCCTGCCACAGATAAGTCTGAAGAAGGTGACGATGATCCGGCAAGCGGTAGAGGATTTCCGCCGTCGCTAATCGGTACCCATTCATCTGTTGGCGGAACGCTGCGTCCGCCCTACGCGTCTCAATCGCCATATTCAACCTCTACGCAACCACCTTCATCTCGGGGCATGGGCAATGAAGTTTGCGTAAAGCATGGGAGTCGATCAACAAAAAATCTATGATATTCAATATGTTAGCAGTCACCCGCGATGAGCGCTGCTAGACTTTCCGGACCCGCCGCGCCTTTATTGCACGAAGCCCACAATCGATTTGACCTCCGCCACCAGCGGATCAGCAATCGCGGCGGCCTTTTCCGCCCCCTTTCGCAGGACGCCAGCGAGATAGTCCGTATCCGCCTCAAGACGGCGCAATTCGTCACCAATGGGCGCGATCTTTTCCACTACAAGCTCCGCGAGAGCCGGCTTGAACACGCCGAAGCCCTGCCCGCCGAACTCACCCAGAACCTCTTGATCCGTCTTGCCGGAAAGCGCGGCGTAAATCCCGACGAGGTTCGCCGCCTCCGGCCGGCCTTCAAGACCATCAGGTTCAGACGGCAAGGGTTCCGGGTCGGTCTTCGCTTTTTTCACCTTTCGCGCCAGCGTATCGACGTCATCGGCGAGAAACAGACACGCATTTTCAGAGGGATCCGACTTCGACATTTTCGCGGTTCCGTCGCGCAGCGACATGATGCGCGCGCCAGCCGATCCGAACTGGCCCCTGATCAAAGGTTCAGGCAGCGGGAAAAAACCCTCAACGCCGTAGTCATGATTGAACTTGCCAGCGATGTCGCGCGACAGCTCCAGGTGCTGCTTCTGGTCCTCGCCGACGGGCACATGCGTCGCCTTGTAGACCAGAATATCCGCGGCCTGAAGAACCGGATAGGTATAAAGCCCCACCGACGCTCGCTCTTTGTCTTTGCCCGCCTTGTCCTTGAACTGCGTCATGCGATCGAGCCAGCCAAGCCGGGCGACGCAGTTAAAGATCCAGGCGAGCTCGGCGTGCGCCGGCACCGCTGACTGATGGAAGATCGTCGCTTTTTCCGGATCAACGCCCGCGGCGAGATAGCTTGCGGCGATGTTGAAGCTCTGGGCGCGCAAGGCCGCCGGATCCTGCCAGACAGTGATGGAGTGCATGTCAGCCAGGAAGAAGAAGCAGTCCACCTCATGCTGCAAGTCGACGAACTTGCGCAGCGCGCCAAGATAGTTGCCGATATGCAGCTTGCCAGACGTCTGCACGCCGGAGAGCACGCGCTCCGGCCCCTGATAATCGCCCACGTTCAACTCGCCTCTTCCTCGCCGTTTCAAGAAGCGGCTTTGTAGTCGCTGACGCGCACGCCGCCAAGCAGGAGGACCGCCGCGCCATAAACGGCGCCGCCGGCGACGACGAGCGCGCCGACGGCGAGCCAGTCGCGACCAAAAGCGAGCGCCGTCAACCGTTCAGTGTGAGGAAGCGCGGCGTACAAGGCGCCCGCCATCGCCGCCGACGCTCCCGCGATCGCCGGAACGCGCCGGGTGAGGCGGCCATCGGGCGCAAAGCGGCCGCTTCCGATGAGGCCAATCGCGAGAAGCGCCGCCTGCAACCACCCGGCGAGGCTGGTGGCGAGCGCGACGCCAAGAAATCCGAAAACAGGGAAGAGCGCGAGCGCAAGAGCCGTGTTGGCCGCGATCGCCCACAACGCATAGACCATAGGCGTGCGCGTGTCTTCACGCGCGAAATAGGCGGGCAGGAATACCTTCTGCCATACAAACGCCGGCAATCCGGCGGCGAACAATGCGAGCGCCGCCCCCGTCATGGCCGCGTCCTCCGCGGTGAACGCCGAGCCGCGCCGACCAAACAGCCCTAACGCGTCGCCCGCGAGCCCGCGGAACAGCGCATCGCAAATGGGTTCGGCGAGGACAAGAAACCCCGCCGACGCCGGCAGCACCAGCAAGGCGGAAAGCTCCACCGCGCGGTTAAGCGCGCGGACCGCGCCCGGCTCATCGCCGCTCTTCACCCGCCGCGACAAGGTCGGCAACAGCACTGTGCCAAGCGCGATCCCAATCAGCGACAGCGGCAACTGATAAAGCTGGTCGGCGTTCATCAGCCAAGAGACCGCGCCCGGCTGGCGGCTCGCGATATTCGTCCCCACAATGATGTTGATTTGCACCGCCGCCGCGGACACGAACCCCGGCGCGCCGAGCGCCAGCAATCGACGAACGTCCGGCGTAAATTCTGGAATTCTGAGGCGCGGCAAAAGCCCCTGGCGACTTGCGCCCCAAGCAAGTAGCGCGACCTGAAGAACGCCGCTGACGGTCGTCGCAATCGCAAGCGCTGTTCCCGTGACGGCGACCGCGCCCCCGGAATACGCCAACAAGGCCGCAATCTGACAGATGTTGAGCAGCAGGGGCGCGCCAGCGTACGCCATGAACCGGTCGACCGAGTTGAGGATCCCCGACAAAAGGCCGACGATCGACATGCAGGCGAGATAGGGAAACATTACGCGCAGGTAGAATACCGTAAGGTCAAACTTCTCCGCATCCGCCGAAAAGCCGCTTGCGACCAGCCAAATGACCGCGGGCGCGGCGATCATCACGATCGTCGTCAGAATACTGAGAATAAAAAGGAGACCCGCCAGCACCTCCTCGGCGAACCGCTTCGCCGCGTTCAGATCGCCCGCCGCCGCGTCAATCGTTTTCCCCTGAAACAAGGGCACAAAGGCGGCCTGAAACGCTCCTTCCGCAAACAAGCGCCTGAACATGTTCGGCAGGCGAAACGCCGCCCAGAACGCATCGGCCACAGGATTGCCGCCCGCGCCGATGACCCCGGCGATCAGGATCTGGCGGACGAAGCCAAGTACCCGGCTCACCATGGTGAAGCCGCTGACCGTCGCGAGGGATTTCAGAAATGGCGCGCGCATAAACGTCCCGATGGAATGATGGCTGTGGCTTCGTTGGTTTGGGCGCGTTCGGGGTCGCGCGCTATGGCGCGCCTTTCAGCGTCGCCAGAAGACGCCTTTCAATGGCCGCAAGCGCATCGCTTGTGAACGACGCGCCGCCCACTGGCGTCACATAGAACGCGTCGCACGCCTTCGCGCCATAAGTCGCGATATGTGCGGACCGAATCGCCGCCCCTTCTTCGGTCAGCGCGTGCGCCACGTCACGCAACAGCCCTGGCCGGTCGCGGCCTTCCGCCTCAATGAGCGTCTGGTCGTCTAGCGCGTCCGCATCAATTCGCACGTCCGGCCGAACCTGGAACAGCGCCCGCCGATCCCCGATTCGCGGTGGCGGCGCCTTGAGGCCTTTTCCCGCCGTACCCGCAGCGGCGATCAGCAGGGCATTTCTGAGGCCAGTCAAAAATTCAGCTTCCCGCAGCCCGGTCGCGTCATCGACAGGCGCAAAAACGAAAAAGTCGAGCGCCCGACCATCCATAAGCATGGCGTGCAGAAGCCTGACGTTCGCGCCCGCTGAAGCCGCGGCGCCGGCAAGATCCCCCAAAAGCCCCGGGCGGTCAGGCGCCGCAATTACGGCCTCAATGCCCGCGTCTGCGTTCGCGACGTCGACGGATATCCCGTCGGGCGCATCCTGCGCGGCGGCAGCCGCCGCAACACCCCTGATGATCAATTGTGAGGGAAGCCGCAACGCGCCTTCCCTGGCGAACCTTGCAGCGAGCGCCTCAGGGTTTCGCTCTCGCCCCATCCCCGGCGCGTCCCCAAGCGCGGCCGACAACGCCGCCTCCTCCTCACGCTGAAACGCAGCCAGCGCCGGCCCACCGCCCGCGAGCGCCGCCCGCGCGCCAAAGTAAAGCGCGCCGACCTGGCGACGCGTCCATGGATTCCACCGGTCTTCACTGACGACCAGGTGCCGACAGACCGTCAGCGCCAAAAGCGTTTCTAGTCGCGCGACCGTTCCCACATCCGCAGCGAAATCCAGGATCGTCTCCGCTTCGCTGATGTTGCGCCGCTCGGCCACTTCGATCAGCCGGTCAGGCCGCGCCGCGCACCATGCGACGTCCGCCACAGCGCGTTCGTCTTCCAGAAAGCGTCGCGCGATCCTGCGCGCCGACCGTTCAACGGTCTCAGGCGCGCGATCTGAGACGGCCCAGGACGTTTCCTGCAACAAGATCGTGACCAGGACGGCGCGGCGGCGCGCCTTACGCCGGAGGATCCCGGCCGCGATCGGATGCGCCTCGCCGAGATCGCGGAATCTCAGGCGGGCATATGCGTCGAGCGATCGAATGATCGTCTCTTCGATCGAGTACCGCCGGTAAAGGCCGTACTCAACCTGACCTGTGACGCGGCCAAGCGTCGGCAGGTATCGCCCGAGCAGTCCGCACTCGGACATGCTGCGCAAAACAGGCAAAGGTCGCCTCGCAGCCTCAAGCGTCGCAAGGAAGACATCGCGAATGCCTCGATCCCCGCGAACCTCCTGGGGCAGCCGACGCGTTTCCGCCGCGATCAACTCCAGCGCGTCAGGGTGCAATTCAAGGTCCGGACGTTTCGACTTGGCGCGAAAGATCCGAAACAAATCAATCGGCGCGTTGCGAGCGGCGGTTGCGCTCGTGAAGTCAAGTCTCCCCGTCCTGAGCCGAACATTCGGCCGACCTGGCGCTTCATCAGCAGTCAGCGCTTTTGGCGTCGCGCGCGGGCGCCAGTGTGACAGGGCCGCCGTACGCTCTTCAAGGCGGGCGAGCGCAATGCGCGTCAGCCGCGTAACTGTGATCGCATTCAGGCGCAAATGCTTCATCAGCCGCTCGGCGCCGCTCGCGCGACGACGGTCAGCATAGCCGAGGCGCTCCGCGAGCTCCGGCTGAAGGTCGAATGTCACCTGATCGTCCGCACGAGCCGACAAATCATGCAGGTGCGTCCGCACCGCCCACAAATGAAGACGAGCCCGCCGCAAGCGGCGCACCTCTTCGGCGCCAATCACATCGACCAATCCATCCCCGCGCCATGCATCGGCGCCCGTCAGATAGCGGTAGATCCATCCCAATGCGTCAAGGTCGCGCAGGCCGCCCCGCCCCTCTTTGAGGTCGGGTTCAAGATCATGAGCGACGCTCTGCGCGGATTGTCTGCGCGCTTTCAATTCCGCAAGCTTCGCCCGCGTAAAGCGCCCGCCCGAGCGCCGCCGGTATACGTCATAGTCGTCGGAGAATATGCGATATATATCTTCGTCCCCCGAGATGAACCTGGCGTCAAGGTAGGATGTACACGTTGTTATATCCGACTTCGCGGCCGAGACCGCCCCGCGCACGCTGTGGCCCGCATGGCCAACGATAAGCCCTGCGTCCCAAAGCGGATACAATATGGACGCAATCGACTCCCGCACGCCGTCGTCCATCTCTCGGCGCGACAGAAAAAGCAGGTCGACGTCGGAATAAGGCGCAAGAAGTCCGCGCCCATACCCCCCAACGCCGACAATCGCCAACGGTTCGTGAACAGATGACATGGACATCGACAAACGCTCTAACGCGAAGTCAACCGCCGCGGCGCGTCGTTCAGCGGCGATCTGGGCCGGCGCGCCACCCGCAAGATCAGCGCGCAACGTCTCCGCGAGAACAGTTTTCAAGCTCGCCCCGAGCGATGGATCGCCTTTGGCCGCCGCATCTCTCGCCTTGCCGGCGTCAATTCCGCTGAGAAACCCGCTCCAGCATACGTCGGCCGCTTCGCTAAAGATCGCGCTCACCGTGCCTCATCACCTCTCGCCATCGAGAAGGGCCTTCAGGCTGTAGAGCGCCGCATGGGCGTCACGTGGCGACATCGCGTCAGGGTCGAGGTCCGCAAGCGCAGCATGAATTTCCATAGCGACGCCATTTGACTCGGCTTCATCAGCAGGCGGCGTATCAAGCCCCGCAAACAGCGGCAAATCGTCGAGTCGGACCGCGCCTGCGCCATTCGCCTCCAAGTGCTTCAGCACCTCCGCAGCGCGTTTGGTCGCTCGCTTCGGCAATCCTGCAAGCCGCGCCACGGCGACGCCATAAGAGCGGTCGGCGGCCCCCTCGACCACCTGATGAAGGAAGACGACCTCGCCTTTCCATTCGCTCACCTTCATCGACACGTTCTTCAGACCCGGCAGCCGGTCCGCCAGCGCCGTGAGCTCATGGTAGTGAGTCGCAAACAGCGCCCGACACTGATTAACATCATGCAGGTGCTCAACCGCCGCCCAGGCGATTGACAGGCCGTCAAAGGTCGCTGTCCCACGACCAATTTCATCCAACACGACAAGCGCGCGAGGACCCGCCTGGTTTAGAATGGCGGCCGTTTCGACCATCTCAACCATGAATGTCGAACGTCCACGCGCGATATCGTCATTGGCGCCGACGCGGCTGTAGATCCGATCGGCGACGCCGATATGCGCCGCCTCGGCCGGCACGAAAAACCCGGCCTGCGCAAGGATCGTGATCAATGCGTTCTGCCGCAGATACGTCGACTTGCCCGCCATGTTCGGGCCCGTCACCAACCGCAAAAACGCGGCGTCTTCGCTTCCAAGGACGCAGTCATTAGGCGCGAACGCGGCGCGCCCGCCTTCCCTTGCGAGAAACTGCTCCACGACCGGATGACGCCCGCCTTCGATCCGAAACGCCAAAGACTCATCAATCCTTGGACGGACATAACGCCATTCCGAAGCGATCTCGGCGCCTGAACAGGCGACGTCAATTCGAGCGAGCGCGTCAGCGGCGCTGGAAACCATGGCAGCCAGCGCAAGCGCCGCATGGCGAAGTTCTTCGAACAACGCCGCCTCACGCCTTTCCGCGTCTTCGCGAGCGCGCGCGATCTTTGCGTCGAGATCAGCAAGTTCTCCAGTGGTGAACCTGACAGCGCTCGCAAGCGTCTGTCTGTGCACAAACTTGCCCGGCGCGCCCTTGCCGGAGAGGACCTCCGCATTCGACGGCGACGTCTCGATGAAATAGCCGAGGACGTTGTTCGCCTTGATCTTTAGCGATTTAACGCCTGCCTCTTCGCGATACGCCGCTTCAAGGCCAGCAATGACGCGCCGCGAGCGATCACGCAAAGCGCGCAGGTCGTCGAGTTCCGCGTCGAACCCGGCGGCGACAAAGCCGCCGTCGCGAACAAGCAGTGGCAACGTCTCGGCCAGCGCCTCCGCAAGGCGTTCGCGCAGTTCGCGAAGTTCAGTCGCGCCGCCGCCGGTCATGTCGCGGAGCGCCGTCTTTATGTGCGCCGGCGCGCCGTTTTGCTCTCCGTCAAGAATGTCGGCGATGTCGAACGCGGCGGCGAGCCCATCCCGGATCGCCGCAAGGTCGCGCGGGCCGCCGCGGCCCAGTCCCAGCCGAGAAAGCGCGCGCGCCATGTCGGGCGCGGCGGCGAGACGTTTCTGGGCCGCTTCCCTCAAGCGATCACGATCGATGAAATAGGAAATCGCGTCATGCCGGGCCGAAATGCGTTGCGGGTCGCGCAATGGCGCGGCGAGCCGCGAGGCGAGCGCGCGCGCGCCGGGTCCTGATTTTGTTCTATCGATGGCGGCGACGAGCGCGCCCTTGCGGTCGCCGGCGTTGGTCTTGAGTATCTCAAGCGACGCCCGCGTCGCTTCGTCAATGGCGACGAATTCGCTTTCCGCCCGTCGTTCAGGCGGCCTTAGCGGCGGCAGCCGGTCAATCTGGGTCAGCTCCACATAGCCGAGAAGCCCCCCTAAGGCGGCAAGTTCGACGGGCGTAAAGTCGCCAAATCCCTCAAGGGCGGCGACGCCGAACGCCGCCTTCAGGCGTCTTTCCCCGCCCGCCGCGGAGAACAGGCTCGCCGCCTGTCGCCCGACTCGAATTCGCGCGCCGACATCGCCAAGCGCGTCACGCCAGGCGGACGGCGTCTCATCCAAGTCAGGCGTCACCATCTCCGTAAACGGACCAGTCGCCAGATCAGCGGCGAGCCTGTCAGCTGAAGTGGGGCTCACCGCCAACTCGCCCGTCGACACATCGATCAACGCCAACGCGCCGCACTCTCCATCATCACCGTAAGCGACAGCGCCGAGATAGTTGTTCGACGCGGCGTCAAGCAGAGAATCGTCCGTCAACGTGCCTGGCGTTACGACCCGAACAATCTCTCGACGAACGACGGACTTGGACCCGCGCTTCTTCGCTTCGGCTGGGTCCTCCGTCTGCTCGCATATCGCCACGACGTGGCCTTTTCGGATCAATCGAGCGAGATAAGCTTCATGGCTGTGATGCGGGACGCCGCACATTGGTATTTCCGCGCCTTGGTGCTTGCCGCGTCGGGTCAGTGTGATGTCGAGCGCGTCCGCCGCAATAATCGCGTCCTCAAAAAACAGCTCGTAGAAATCGCCCATGCGATAGAACAGCAACGCCCCATCGGGCGCCGTCGCCTTGAGCGAGAGATACTGCGCCATCATCGGCGTCGCCGCTGACGCAGCGCTCGGAGCGTCTTTGGCGAGGGAGTGAATGGGTTGGGCGGTCATGTAAGCGATGGCTTGCGTTGCATGCGCGACAATCGAAAGCCCAATATTATCTAATGAGTCGGAGGAGGAACAGACGAACCCGCGCGCGTCCGAAGCGCTTGTTGCAACGGATCAAATTCAAAAGCGCGCCGACAGCAGCGAATCACATGCACGACGGTCGCCATTGAAAGCGCGCCAATTGCTATTGCGTTTGGCGCCGCGATTGATGAATCCTCCTTAGTGTCGCCACGTTCGGATAAAAGATACGCGCCTATGGCCAACGGCAAAACGTCATCGCCTCGCGACGGACGCCCGAAGAAACGGACGTCAAGAAGCGCACAGTCCGTAAGCCTCTATCGAGTCGATGGCATAAAGGTCGACGTTGAAGTGCGCCGCAATCCACGCGCCCGTAGATTGATCTTGCGCGTAGACCCCCGCTCAGGGCGCGCAGTTGTGACCGTGCCATCCGCTTGCGCAAGCGCTGAAGGCCTCGCCTTCGCTCGCTCAAAACGCGCCTGGATCGAAGCGCAACTGAACGGCGCGCCGCCGCCGACGCCGTTTGCGGACGGCGTCGTCTTTCCGTATCAATCGCGCGACATCACAATTCGACGCGTCACTGTCGGGCGCGGCGCCCAATTGGACGGGGATCAACGCACGCTGCTCGTCGCCAGCGCAGCCGAACACGTCAATCGGCGCGTCGTGGACTGGGTCAAGGCGTCGGCCCGCGAAGCGCTTACTCAGAAAACGGATGACTATGCCGGCATGATTGGCGCGCGGCGTGGTCCTGTGCGCATTCGCGACCAAATGACCCGATGGGGAAGCTGCTCCAGCGACGGCGTATTGTCGTTTTCCTGGCGACTGATGCTGGCGCCTCCGTTCGTGCTCGACTATGTCGCGGCTCACGAATGCGCGCACCTGCGCCATATGGACCATTCCGCCGCCTTCTGGGCGACGCTCGGCGAAATGAACGTCCCGCGCGCGAAGGCGGAGCGTTGGCTGAAAGAAAATGGCGCAACCCTGTTCCGTTGGGGCGCGCAGGGTTAAGTCCAGCGATAGAAGACAGCGCGCCGTAGACGAGGCCTAGTCCCGCGCTTCGCCCCCCCTCTTTTCTCGTTCGGACGTCCGAAAATTGATTACCTGACGTCCTTTTTGCGCCGGGGCGCGCGTGGCGCAGACAGCGGCGCAACCGCCGGCGCAGACACGCGCGCGGACATGATGAGCGGCGCCACCGGGCCGTCAATCGCCAGAATTCGACTCATCGCCTCACGCCAAATGACAGCGGGGGCGCCGCCACCGGTTACGTTCGACATGGGACGATTGTCGTCGCGGCCGACCCACACCGCCAGAACACGACCGCCAGCAAATCCGACGAACCAAGCGTCGCGATTGTTCTGCGTCGTGCCGGTCTTGCCACCGACCGACGCACCCTTGATTGCCGCAGCGCGACCGGTGCCATGGGTGACGACATCCTGCAGCATACTGCGCATTGTGGCGATGGCGTCAGGGCTCGCCGCCTGATCAAAGATAGGCTCAGGTCGCTGATAGAGAATGCGCGCGAACGGGTCTGACAATCGGTCGATGCAATACGGCCGAACGCGATAGCCGCCATTTATAAAGGGCGCGTAAGCGGCGGCGAGTTCAATAGGTGAGATGACGTCGACGCCGAGCGCCAACGCTGCGCCGCTGGACAAGTGTCCGTCAACGCCCATGCGTCGCGCCGCCTCGCGCACCGTCGAGCGGCCAATCCTCTCCTGCAACCGCACCGTGGCGGCGTTCGCCGACCAGGCAAGCGCCGCGCGCAAGGTTACGTCGCCATAGTATCGGTCGTTATAGTTCGAGGGTCGCCAAGCGCCGATGGATAGTGGCCTGTCCGATAAGGCGTCAGTGGGCGACGCCCCCGCTTCGATCGCCGCGAGATAGACGAATGGTTTGAACGCCGAGCCAGGCTGGCGGCGCGCATCGATTGCGCGGTTGAACTGCGACGCCGTAAAGTCGCGACCGCCGACCATGGCGCGCACGGCCCCATCCCGCTCAATCAGCACGGCCGCCACTTCAGCCGACGCTCCGAGGCCTGACGATAGGACGCCCGCCGCCATCCCCTCAACGAGCGCCAACTGGAAGTCCGGCCGCAATGTGGTTCGCGCATGGACCTCCGCATCATCTAAGCCATCTGTGGCAATGATCGCCGCCGCCTCCCGACGCGCGGCGTCGACGAAGTAAGGCGCATTTGCAGCAGACTGCCCTGCGATTCGAATGGGCCGCGCCGCAGCCGCCTCAGCGGAGAAATAATCAATATACCCCGCATCGACCATGGCGGTCAGGACCAGTCGCGCGCGGGCGTGAGCGGCTTCGGGATGCTCATGGGGAGCGTATCGCGTAGGGGCTTTCAGCAGGCCGGCAATGGTCGCCGACTCCGACAAAGACAAGTCAGCTGGCCGTTTGCCAAAGTACCGATCCGCAGCCGCCGTAATACCTTGCGCGCCAGCGCCGAAATAGGCCCTGTTCAGATACAATGTGAGAATATCATCCTTCGAATATCGTTGCTCAAGGCGGAACGAGAGAAAGGCCTCCTGCAGTTTTCGTCGGAGCGTCCGTTCAGGGGTCAGGAACAGATTTTTGGAAAGCTGCTGGGTGATGGTTGAGCCGCCCTGCCTGACATCGCCTTCGCGGACATTAATGATCAGTGCACGGGCAATTGACAACGGGTTGACCCCGACATGATGATAAAAATTGCGGTCTTCGATAGCGAGCACCGCGTGAACCAGATGCGGCGGCAGATCCGCCAATGCGGCCGGCGCGCCGACATACCGGCCCCGATGGGGGATTGGCGCGCCGTCCGCGGCGATCAGCGCGAGGCCCATCGCCTCCCCAGCAGCGCGCGGCGCCTCGATCGACGGCAGGTCCCGGATGACGACATACGCCGCGCCGAAAAGGAAAATCGACGCCATGAAAAGGAACCCGCAGGCCTGCGCCGCGTAACCGACGATGCGGCGCGCGGCGCCGGTTCGGAGGTGGCTGCGACGCCGCCTACGACCGCTCACGCGGCCGGCGGCGCCGCGGCGGCGGGCCTTCGGCGACTTGTCGGCTTTGCTCGCGCCGCGCCGCGACGTCCGCGCCGCTGTCGCGCGACTGGCGTTATTGCCGGTCGCGCTTCGGCGACGCGCAACGGTCTTCGACCGGCGACGACCACGAGCTTTGGTGGTTCCGGGACGTTTCGCCATTTCAAGCTGAGATCGCGCCCTTGAGGTTAACGAGTCGTAAACGCCATCGCCAAGGGCTGCGCCGCCGTCAAAAGGCGACTGAGCGCGCTTTGCGCCAAGCGCATCAACGTCCTAGTATATCGCGCTTATGTCCGACGCGCCCGCCTGGAAAGATATCGAATGAGCAAAGCTGAGCCCGTCACTGCTGCGCCCGCCAGCGGTGATCCGGATGCGAAGGAAGTCGCCATTATCGCAGCGGCGCGAACGGTGTTTCTTGCGCATGGTTTCGACGGAGCGAGCATGGACGCCATTGCGCTCGCCGCGAACGTCTCGAAGCGGACCGTTTATAATCGGTTTCGCTCGAAAGAGGCCCTGTTCGGCGCCGCTATTGAGGAAACCTGCAGGCGGGTGCTGCCTGTGGACGTGGAGACGGTGGAGCAATCGGAGTCCCCGCTTTCCTATGTCGAAGGCTTGGCGCGCGCCTTCCTCGACGCAATCCTCGACGATGAAGCGATCGCGCTGCGGCGGATCGCGACGTTCGAAGCCGGTCGAAAACCAGCGCTCGGTCGCAGTTATCTGGAGCACGGACTATACTTTATGGTCGACAATGCGGAACGGATCGTCCGGAGCCTGCAGAAACGCAACATCATTCGTCCCGATGCGGATCCGCGGCTGGCGGTGTTTCAGCTTGGCGGCCTGATTACAGAACCTCTTTACACAGAGGTCTTACTCGGGGAACGGCCAGCCGACCTAGACGCGGCCATTGAAGTGCAGCTCGGCATTGGACTAGATGCTTTCTGGCGGCTCTACGGCGTCGGCGAGACGTCCGCGCAGGGGCGCTGAGGAAACAAAGATGACCCTATCGACCGCAGGCTGAGTTTCCGACGCGCCCCGAAAGCGCTCGACAAACGGCCGTCGTCTCTCGATGAGCGGGCTCGCGTCCTTTGCGGCCCGCGCTTGGGCTGGTCGAAGCGTCGAAGGTCGGGGGACCGCTGTCGTTGCGACATCCTGGCCCTGGGCGCGCCCACCTCTGATCAAGAGCCACATCGAGATCGGCGCCTGAATCTGAGCGCAACGCGTCTCGGCCATCCGACAATCATGCGATCAACAGGGATACGGGCGATTCGAGGCGACGAACCGATCCTGGCCGCAAGAACTGCAAGCGCGGCAAAAAAATTGGCCACCCAAATAATGGGCGGCCAATTTCATCAAGATTGTAAGCTGAACGGGCGGAACCGGATCCGCCCAACCTCGCCCCTTACTGGAACGAGATCACAACTTCCGCACGACGGTTGAGCGGCTCGCGGACGCCGTCCGGCGTCGGCTTTGCGAGGTTGCGCTCGCCGTTCGCTTCGGTCGAGATCGACCCGGCCGGAACGCCATTTGCGATCAGCGCGTCACGCACGACTTGAGCGCGACGCTCGGACAGACGCTGATTGTACTCAGCGTTGCCGGACGTGTCCGTGTTGCCGGAGACCAGCACGACGTCGATGTCGTTCTGAAGCGCCTGCGCCGCGGCGTTCTGGATCGCCGTCATGGCGTCAGCCGTCAGGTTCGCCTTGTCGTAGCCGAAATAGACCGGGAAGCTGATCGGGCCCGGCGCCACATCGACGTCATCAACCGGCTGCGGCGGGCACGGAGAAGACACCGGAACGGAGGAGCCGTCCCAGCAGTCCTTGTACTCGATCCGCGGGGCCGGCGCGCCAAAGTTCCAGCGCAGGCCCGCGAACAGACCGTGGTTCTGGTAATCCGTACGAACCGACTGAGGTCCGGAGACGCCATCGAGTTGAAGCGTACCGTCGAACCGCGGGTCACGAGCAGCAATGAAGTAACGGTATGACAGGTCAAGGCCGAGATTGTCCGCAAGCGCGAAATTGACGCCCGCGATCAGCTGGCCGGCAAGCCGACGAACGCCGCGTTCGCTGATCGACAAGTTCGAAGGACCGCCAGCAAACGCGCCGTCGATGCCCGAAAACTCGCCGCCAAATGACGCGACGCCAGCGCCGGCGCCGATGAACGGGGTAATCGTGTCGTTCACCTTAAAGTCGTAAAGCGCATTGATCATCAACGCGTGGGCGTCGAGTTCGCCGTCAAAATTGCCATTCGCGGTGTTGAAGCCGGAGAAGCCAAGACCGTCGCCGGCGAAGTGACGAACATCGTTCTGCCGGTAAGAGTATTCGAGCTCAACCCGAACGCCGCTATCGAAAGCGTAACCAAATGCGGTGTAGACCCCGATACCGTTGTCATAGTCGCCATTCGTATCGAACGTCGACGGACCAACGCCCTGGGTGTCGAGATCCGGATCCATGTACGAGAGCCCAGCGCCAATCGCGCCGTACCAGCCTTCGTACGCCTGGGCGGCCGGCGCTACCGCCACTGCGGCGACGGCGGCGTAAAGAGATGCTCTAAGGTTCATCAGTCCCCTCCTAAAGGTGCAGCTAACAAGACGCGCGCCCGTGTGAGCCGCCAATCTTGAATTGGTAATAGACGTTTTACCGTTCGACTTACAGCCGTCCAGCGAGCAATTCGACCGGTTTCAATAATATCTGGTTAACGATGTTGCATCAACGCATCGGCAGCGCCGGAATTGGCGGGAATTTCAAGCCGCGGCGGCTCTAGTTGACGGGATCCAGCGGTCGAATCATTGCGGCGGCGGCGCTTAAGCTATCTGCGCCACCCCCAACCGATTCGCCCGTTCAGCGCCGAGGGCGAACGCGGCGATGACCTCGCCATACCCGCCTAACGCGGCGATGATGTCGCTGGATTCAGTGAATTCGCTAACCCTGGAGTTCTCGCTATTGGCGAATTGCGCGCCAGCCTCAGCCGACTCTCTATTGCGAGAGGGCGCAAGACGAAAATCGCCGGACGATCCCAAATCTCTCTCGCGTTCGGAGCGGAGTTCGGCGAGGGCCTCGATTTTGGCGGCCTGCGCCGCGCGCGCCACGGATCGATCCTGCGCGGACGGCTCAGCTGGGGCGAGCGCGGCGGCGATCACAATCTCCATCTTCGCGACCGTCGCTTTTGGATCCCCTTGCACCGGCGACGCGTCAATCGGCACTTCGCCGCCAACCGCATACTGCTTGCCGTCCGGGCCCTCATCATAGTCGTAGGTGATGGCGCCGGCGTACCGTCCGCCGACCGACTTGTGCGCTTGTTCATGGGCCCGCACTTCGCGGTCGCGGGCTTTCAGCTGAGCGACAATCCGCTGCTCTTCTTCCGTCAACTCCGTTGAAGAAACAGCGCCCGAAGACGACGCAAGCTCGCCCGTCCCCGCGCTTTCGCGCCGGGAGTCCGGCCTCGCCGCTGGATGCGGCGGCGGAAAGGATATCGTGCCGACGCTCATCATAGCGATGCCTACGATAAGACGTGAGCGTTGAGCGATCGTGTTGGAGGTTGGTAAAGAGCGCGACTGGAAGGTTACCAACCGTTGACCATAATTGGCCGCCGCCTGCGTATCGCTTCGCCGATTGCGAGGCGGGACATTATGCGCCGCACGTTATGCGCCGCCGACGCTTTTTGACTTCTCCCAGTAAACCTCGCGAGCGCCGGTTCGCCGCGCTTCGGCGCGGGCGGCGACGAAGAGATAGTCGGACAGCCGATTGAGATATGCGGCTGCGCACCGCGTCGTTTCCTCAGTTTCTTCACCGGAATCGAAGAATGTGGCGGCGTTGCGCTCAACGCGCCGACACACGGTGCGCGCGACGTGAAGCCAGGCCACCGTCCGCCCGCCGCCCGGCAGGATGAACTCCTTCAACGGCGAGAGCCCCTCATTCAACGTCTCCACAGCCTCATCGAGACGCGCGACATGGGCTTCGGTAAGGAGCGTCGCGCCTGGAAAACAAAGCGCCCCGCCAAGGTCGAAAAGATCGTGCTGAACGGCCTCCAGCACCGTTTCAACCTCGGCCAGTGGTTCATGAGCCCGCGCCACGCCAATCCAGGAGTTCAACTCATCGACGTCTCCTAACAACGACACCCGGCGATCGGACTTAGGCCGCCTCGACCCGTCGCCAAGCGACGTCTCGCCCGCGTCACCTCCGCGCGTGACAATCTTCGTCAAGCGATCAGGCATGTCGCCAAAACTCCTTAACGAGGCGATCGCGCATCATTCCGCAGGCTGTCCTTTTTGGGGAGGGTTGATCCCTCCCGCTCCCGGCTGAGCAAGCTCGGCTTCGCCCGCCAGCGCATGCGCCGGATCGCCCTTCAACGTCTCTAGGCGCATCAGACGTTTGATCAGTGGCGAGATCGCCAGCATGACGACCCCAAACCCCATCGCGACGAATGACACGTTGGTGTAGACTGAGGCGTAGGTCGCTTTCGCCGCCGCGACGTCCGTCAACTGGCCGCCGAGCGTTTCAGCTCCAGTCCCTCGCGCGATAATGCCCGCGAGGTAGTTGGAGAGTCCGGTGTAGAGAAACCAGGCGCCCATCGCGAGACCGACGACGCGCGCCGGCGCCATCTTCGTGACCGCTGACAATCCCACCGGCGAGAGCATGAGCTCCGACATGGTGTGGATCCAATAGATCAAAAAGATAAAGCCGACGGCGGTGAGGCCCGCCGCCCCGCTAAGCTGCATGCCGGCGACGAGGGCGAGGAATCCAAGTCCGACGCCGATCACCCCAAGCGCAAATTTGACAGGCGTCGACGGCTCCAGTTTTCGCTTCGCCAGCGCCACCCACATCCACGCGATAATTGGCGCGAAAATGAATATGTAGCCTGCGTTCAGCGACTGAAACACTGGCGCAGGCACCGACCAGCCGAACAGCGTGCGGTCAACGAGACGGTCCGTAAACAGATTAAGGGACGACCCCGCCTGTTCAAAGAGCGCCCAGAAAGGGATCTGCGCCAGCACGAAATAGATCGCGGCGAACATGCGCGCGCGCTCATCGCCCTTGAGCTGCTGCTGGGCGTAATAGACGAGGAACGCAAAAACCGCGATTCCGATGGAGCCGACGAACCAATCCGGAATGAGATGCGAATTCATCACCATCAGCATTGACAGGCTGACAATGCCGATCGCGGTCAGATAGCAAGCCATCTCAACCGTAACTGGGCCGAACACGGACTTGTTCAGCTTGGCCGGGTCCGGAGGGTCGGCGCGTCCGTCCAGGTACTTCTGCCCCCAGAGGAAGATTCCGAGCCCCACCGCCATTCCAAGGCCGGCGAGGCCAAAACCGTATTTCCAACCATGAACGATCCCAAGATAGCCGCAGAGGATCGACGCCAGGAATGACCCGAGATTGATTCCCATATAGAAAATCGTAAAGCCGGAATCACGCCGCGGGTCTTCAAACCGATAAAGCGCCCCGACTATCGTCGAGATATTGGCCTTCAGATATCCGACGCCCGCGATGATCAGCGCAAGCGACAGATATAGAATGTTGACGTAGAGATCCTGCTGTTCGATGCGGGTCTCATAGGCGTCGACGGGAATGCTGGCGGGCAGGCCGATGACTTGCGGATCCTCCACCAACAGATGCGTTCCGCCCTCGGAGAAGCTGATCGGCGAAACCGCGTCGCCCGCGACGATGATCTGGCTCGCGTCGCCGCCGCGGCCGTCGAGCGTCACCTGGTACTCCTCACCCTGATAAGTGAGTATTTCTCTCGACCCCTCGCCTTCGAACGCCATGCCGAAATGGCCAAGAACGAGGAGGATCGCCCCGAACGTCACCGCCTTGCGCTGGCCTAGGTATCGGTCGGCCAACGAACCGCCGATGATCGTCATAATGTAAACGAGCGCGGTGTAGACGCCGTACATCACCGATGAGCGTTCATCAGAGAAAAGAAAATGCTGGGTGAGGTAGAGAATGAGGAGCCCGCGCATCCCGTAATACGAAAAGCGCTCCCACATCTCGGTGAAGAACAGAATGGCGAGGCCCTTGGGGTGGCCGAAAAAGGAACTGTCCTCTGAACTACGGGCGGTGTCGGCCGCTTGTGTCGTCATGACCCCTCCAACGCTTGCGCATGGGCGCAGCCGACTAACTGGGCGCGCATCGACGCTTCGAATCCAAAGCCCCGACTTTGGCCGTATTATGGCGGCGAATCCAGACCGGCGGGCAGCCCTCGCGTCACTTTCCGGCTGCGCATCAAGGATTTACGCGATCACCGACCCCTCCCGCGGCGATGCAGTGCGCCGACCAGCCCAAAGGCGCTGATGACGAGCCAGGCGCTTTCAATCACCGCCGCCGGCAGATTGAAAACGAACGCGAGCGAAAAAAGGATGGTCGCGGCGCCGACCAAGTTGATCGCTGAATAAGCAGGACGCTTTGGGTCAAGCCTCCCAGCCTGCGACATGCCGTACGCGAACAGGATAAGTCCCGCGCCGCATAGGCCGACCAGGTCCGGCGCCGAGAGGCCATGCCAATGCAAGCGAACCGCCTGCTCAGCGACCGGCGCCTGCCGAGTTGATCGCGGCGTCAGGCATGATGCCCGGGATCATCTCCCGCCCGAAATAGTATGCGAACCCGGACATCGCGGTCGCGGCCACAACCACCACGATCCAGCGCCCAATGGTCGGCTCAGCGCCGGCGTGGCCGTTCTCACCGGACAGCGGCGCCACCTGATCGCCGAAGACGACGAGCGCGCCGACCAGGGAAATCACCAGAACGCCCGGCACGATCCACCACACAGGCCCCCGGATTACGCCGGAATATACTTCCAGAATAATCACCGAATAGATGGTCGCGACCATCAGCAACCTTAGAAACGTCATAAAGTGCCCTCCCGAAGCGCTTCGACGCTTATACGTCGGAATTCCGCGCACTGCGAATCGCCTTGGCGCGAGGCGTTTTTGGCGGCGCATCGCCGAGGAGGTACCGGGGACCGGTCCCTCGCCGCGCCGCCGCATCGCCGGGATTATAGAGCGCGCAGGTCTTCAACGACAGGCACCCACAGCCAATGCACGAAGACAGCCGCTCGCGCAGATCCTGCAAACCGGCGATGCGCGCGTCGATCTCATGGCGAAACGCCCGTCCGATTTTCTCCCAGTCGGCGGCAGTCGGCGTCCGGCCGTCCGGCAGCGCAGCGAGGCGTTCAGCGATCTCCGACAGGGAGAACCCAAGGCGCTGCGCGGCGATGACGAACGACACCCGTCGGACGTCCGAGCGCTTAAACTGCCGCCTGCCGCCTGCGTCCCGGAGAGGACGGACAAGGCCCTTGTCTTCGTAGAACCGGATCGCAGACACCGCGAGCCCGGTGCGCGCGGCCAGATCGCCGATTGAGATCGTCTCTTCTTTCTTCATGAACCGGAAAATCTTTCATCAGCCTGTTGACCTCAACTTAACTTGAGGTCCTAGCGTCCCTCCGTCAACGCCGAATAAGCCGCGTTGGCGGATGATTGGAGAACGACATGTTCGAGAGACTGTCTACAGACGCGCAGCTTCACGCTTTGCTCGTCCGCGCAATCAGACACTACCTGGACGGCTTCCAATGGGGCGATCGATGGAGGTCGGATGACTTCGACGAAACGCGCCGCGCCGAAGAACCGTCGCTTCGAAGGGGCGGACGCTTCAAGCTGCGTTTCGCCGCCGTCGCCATACGGCGCAACGTCGCCGCAGCAACCTCAAAACAGTTTGTCAGAAAAGGAGAAGCGTCATGACTGGACGCCTGGAACACGTCAACGTCACCGTGAAGGACCCCGACGCCACTGCAAGACTGATGCGCGAATTGTTCGACTGGCAGGTTCGCTGGTCGGGCCCGTCCATTCATGGCGGCTACACTGTGCATATTGGGACCGATACGGACTATATCGCTTTATATCGGCCAAATGAAGAGCCTGCGCCGCACAAAAGACGGGACGACCCGGCCTATGACGCTGTCGGTCACCTTGCGCATATAGGGATCGTCGTCGACGACCTGGACGCCGTCGAGGCGAGAGTGAAGGCGACTGGTTTCACACCGTTCAACCACGGCGGCTACGATCCAGGAAGACGTTTCTATTTTCTGGACAAGGACGACATCGAATATGAGGTCGTGAGCTACGCGTAAGACCTAAAATAGCGCCGCATAACTGAGCCAGAGCGAGCCCGTGAAAGCGGCGACGCCGATCAGCATGATCAGCCCGTCGCGCGACGCGATCGCGAGCCCCAACACAACCGCCGCCCAAGCCGGCGCGGCGACGGCGAACGGCACGAAGTCAAGCGGGATCATTAACAGGCCGAGCAATCCGACAAGCACGCCGGCGATGCGCCGCATCGCCTCGTTCGCCGCCCAGTCGAAACGCTGGAAGATCAACGCGTCTATGCGGCGCACCGCCGGCGCGATCCGGTCACGCACGCCGCGCAAGGATGGTTCTGATACGGAGAGGTTTAAGATCACCTGCGGCAGCCAGACATGGCGCGCGCCGTAGACCATCTGCGCGGCGACCAAGAACGTCACGAATCCAAGTAGCGACGAGGCGCCGGGCACAATGGCGATCGGCGTCCCGGACGCGACCCCAAGGACGACGAACAAGGACCCGTAGCTTCGGTCGCCAAGGGCCACCAGCACTTCTTTCACCGAGACCCGGCCGTCGCCGTCGGTCGAGGCGTCAGCGGCCTTGTCGAGAATATCGCTGAGCGGCGTGTCGCTCGCGTCTTCTCCGTCCACCTCGTTTTCACCGGCGCGATCGTCTGGATACCGTGGGCGGTTGACCATGGGAAGCGCCTTCGCTGCGGGTCAGAGCTTCAGTCGCAGCGCATCAGGCCTGCATTGTCCAGCCCTCAACGCCCATCGCCGCCTGACGGACGGCCTCGGAGCGGGTCGGGTGCGCATGGCAGGTGCGCGCGATGTCCTCCGACGATCCGCCGAACTCCAGCACGATCACCGCCTCCGCGATAAGCTCGCCCGCCCCAACGCCAATGATGTGGCAGCCGAGCAGCCGATCCGTTCCCTCCTCGGCGATCACCTTCACGAAACCATCCGTTTCATGATTGGTTTTGGCGCGGCTGTTCGCCGTGAACGGAAACTTGCCAACCTTGTACGCGACGCCGGCGGCCTTCAGCTCCTCTTCGGTTTTCCCGACGGAGGCGACCTCCGGGTAAGTGTAAACGACGTTCGGCACGGCGTCATAGTTCACATGGCCCGCCATGCCGGCGATCAACTCGATGCAGGCGAGGCCATCGTCTTCGGCCTTATGGGCGAGCATCGGTCCGTGCACGCAGTCGCCGATCGCCCACACGCCGGGGACATTGGTCTTGAAATGGTCGGTAAGGATAAACCCGCGCTTATCCGTCTCAACGCCCACATTCTGAAGGCCGAGGCCCGCCGTATGCGGACGACGGCCGATCGCGACCAGCACCACGTCCGCGTCGATCGTCTCCGCTTCGCCGCCCTCGGCCGGCTCCACCGTCACCTTGGCGCCATTGCCCGAGGTGTCGACGCCGGTCACTTTCGATTTCAGGCGGAACTCAACGCCCTGCTTCTTCAGGATGCGCTGGAACTGCCTCGACACTTCGCCATCCATCGTCGGCAGGATCTTGTCGAGGAACTCAACGACCGTCACCTTCGCGCCGAGCCGCCGCCAGACCGACCCAAGCTCCAGGCCGATGACGCCGCCGCCGACAACGACAAGATGCTCCGGCACCTGCGTCAGGTCGAGCGCGCCGGTGGAGGAGACCACCCTGTCTTCGTCGATTTCGACGCCCGGCAATGGCGTCACTTCCGAGCCCGTCGCAATGACGATGTTCTTTGTGGAGAGCTCCTGCGTCGACCCGTCCGCGGCCGTCACTTTCACCTTGCCCGGCGCGACGATCTCCCCGGCCCCGAGCACGACGTCCACCTTGTTCTTGTTCATGAGGTATTCGACGCCCTTGGTGAGGCCTTCGACGGCGTCTTCTTTTTGGCTGAGCATCTTCGGCAGATCGAGCGAGACGCCGCCCGTGACGATGCCGAGATTCGCGAAATCCTCGCTCGCAGCCTCATAGAGTTCGGAAGCATGAAGCAGCGCTTTTGACGGTATGCAGCCGACATTGAGGCACGTGCCGCCGAGCTTGCCCGTCTCGCGCTTCTCAATCATCGCGACCTTAAGGCCCAGCTGGCCCGCGCGCGTCGCGGCGTTATATCCGCCCGGCCCCGCGCCAATAATTACAACGTCGTATTGCTCAGCCAACTTCTATTCTCCTAGACATGGCGGAACTTTGAATGAGATGTGAACCACATCGGCATCCCAAGCGCCGTCCCCCTTGGGGTGGCCTCTTTCTTCGTACGCACACAGAAAAACGGAATCGGAGTCAGATGATACGTGCAGAACTTCCTGGTTCGAGCCGATCGACTGAAATAAGATTTCTTTACCGACAATTTGTCGCCACAGGCGTGATAGTGACGCATCAACAACCGTCAGTTCGCTAGAAAAGAATGACGCCTCGCTTTTCCGGATTCCGTAGACGCCCGCCCCCATCGTCCATGAGCAAAAAACGCGCTCCGACTCCGTGCCACGGAGTAGTACCTCGCCGTCGATTTCAATGGACGCGTCGTCCATACATCCAACGACCTCATCCACTTCGAAGTCGAAGAGAGCGTACTCAACAGATCGAAGGCGCACATCAAAGATCCAACAAGAGCCTTTGCGGATCTTCCAGGTTCTCTTTAACGCGCACCAGGAACGTCACGGCGCCCTTGCCGTCGACAATGCGGTGGTCATAGGAGAGCGCGAGATACATCATCGGACGCGGAACGACCTGTCCGTCGACGACGACAGGCCGCTGCTCGATCCGGTGCATGCCGAGAATGCCCGACTGCGGTGGATTGAGGATCGGCGTCGACATCAGCGAGCCGTAGACCCCGCCATTGGTGATCGAGAACGTGCCGCCCTGCATTTCGTCGATCTTGAGGTCGCCGGTGCGCGCGCGGCGGCCGAAATCGGCGATCTCCATCTCGATGTCGGCGAGGGACTTATAGTCCGCATCGCGCACAACCGGCACGACGAGGCCTTTGTCCGTGCCCACTGCAATGCCGATGTCATAGTGGTTCTTATAGACGATGTCGGTTCCGTCGATCTCGGCGTTGACGTCAGGCAGCTCCTTCAGAGCGTGGACGCACGCTTTGACGAAAAGCCCCATGAAGCCGAGCTTCACGCCGTGCTTCTTCTCGAAAAGCTCTTTGTACTGTTTACGCAAGTCCATGACCGCGCCCATGTCGACGTCATTGAACGTCGTCAGCATGGCGGCGGTGTCTTGCGCTTCTTTCAGATTGCGCGCGATCGCCTGTCGCATGCGCGACATCTTCACTCGCTCTTCGCGGGGACCAAGTTCACGGGGCGCGGCTGGCGCTTTCGCCTGTTTCGGGGCCGCAGCGGCGGCGAGCGCATCGCCTTTCGTGACGCGCCCGTCCTTACCCGTTCCGTTGATGGTCGACGGGTCGAGGTTATTCTCTGCGACGATCTTACGCGGCGCAGGCGACAGAGGCTGTGCGGTCGATTGAACCGACGGTTGAGACGCCGCGGCCGCCGCCTGCGGGGCAGGCGCGACAGCAGCTGACGCCCCTTTCTCGATAATCGCGAGGACGGCGCCAACCGGCACGGTGTCTCCTTCCGCGCCGCGCACTTCCTTAATGACGCCAGCGACGGGCGCGGCGACGTCCATCGCCGCCTTGTCGGTCTCAAGCGTAACGATCGGGTCATCGACCGCGACCGCGTCGCCGACCTTTTTCAACCACTCGCCAATATCGGCCTCGGTGACGCTTTCGCCGCCTTCGGGGACAACAACCTCAATGGGTTCGCCGCCGCCTGACGCAGCCGACTGAGGCGCGGCCGGCGCAGTTCCGGCTGAAGCGGGCGCAGCGCCGTTCGAGGCGGCCGCGCTGGCGCCGACTTTGATCCGGGCAAGGAGCGCGCCAACCGGCACGGTGTCGCCCTCCGCGCCATTCACCTCGACGATGACGCCCGCCGCAGGCGCGGCGACGTCCATCGCCGCCTTGTCGGTTTCCAGGCTGACGATCGGGTCGTCCACCGAGACCGCGTCGCCGACCTTCTTCAGCCATTCGCCAATATCCGCCTCTGTGACGCTTTCTCCGCCTTCAGGCACGACGACGTCGATGATTTCTTCAGCGGCCATGGCTCTTCGTCTTTCTCCGGTTGAAGCGGCGGCGCGCTCGCCTTACGCTTCCTATGCTGAAAACCATTAAACAGTTAGCGCCTCATCGAGGAACGCCGAGAGTTCGGCCTTGTGTCGCGACATGAGGCCCGTGGCCGGCGACGCCGCGGCGGAACGCCCCACATAGCGCGGCCGGCGCGTTTCAGCCTCGATCTGCTGAAGCGTCCATTCGATGTTGGGCTCCATGAAAAACCATGCGCCCATGTTCTTCGGCTCTTCCTGGCACCAGACCATGTCAGCGTGACGGAAGCGCTGCAGCTCCTTGATCATAGATTGCGCCGGGTACGGATAGAATTGCTCCACGCGCAGCAAATAGACGTCGTTGATTCCACGCTGCTCGCGCTCTTCCAGAAGATCGTAATAGACCTTGCCGGAGCACATAACGACCCGTTTGACATCCGCGTCCGGAACGAGATCGACGGTGGATCCCTTCTTGTACTCCGCATCGTCCCAAAGGACGCGATGGAAAGACGATCCCGGTCCCATCTCCTCCAGGGTTGAAACGCACTTCTTGTGGCGAAGGAGCGACTTCGGCGTCATCATGACGAGAGGTTTGCGGAAGTTTCGGCGCATCTGACGACGGAGAATATGGAAATAGTTCGCCGGCGTCGTACAGTTCGCGACCTGCATATTGTCCTGAGCGCACATCTGCAAGAAGCGCTCAAGCCGCGCGGAGGAGTGCTCCGGCCCCTGACCTTCATATCCGTGCGGCAAAAGCAGCACGAGACCCGACATGCGCAGCCATTTGCGCTCGCCGGACGAGATGAACTGGTCGATCATCACCTGCGCGCCATTGGCGAAGTCGCCGAACTGACCTTCCCACAAGACGAGCGCGCGAGGATTGGCGAGCGAATATCCGTATTCGAACCCCATGACCGCGAACTCCGACAAGTTGGAGTCGTGCACTTCGAACACGCCCTTTGCGCCTTCCAGATTTTGCAGCGGCGTCCAGGTCGCCTCCGTCTCCTGATCGATGAACACCGAGTGCCGTTGAGAGAACGTGCCGCGGCGGGAGTCCTGCCCGGAGAGGCGCACCGCATAGCCGTCAAGCGTCAGCGCGCCGAACGCCAGCGCTTCGGCGCTCGCCCAGTCGATCCCCTCGCCGGCTTCATAGGTGGCGGCGCGCTGTTTCAGAACGCGTTTCAAGGTTCGATGGACGTTGAAGTCGTCAGGGTAAGAACAAATCTGCGCGCCCAACTCCTTCAGGACGTCAATGTCCATGGCCGTCTCGCCGCGGCGATCGCCTTCATCCGCAGGCGAGAAGCCGGACCAGTGCCCGTCAAGCCAATCAGCCTTGTTCGGGCGAAACGCTTCGCCTTCCTGGAACTCCGATTCCAGGAAATCGCGGAAATCGTCACGCTCCGCTTTGAGCCACGAGTCGTCGACGAGACCTTCCTGCTTCAACCGTTCGGCGTAGATTTCCCGCGTCGTCGGATGATCCTTGATCTTCCGGTACATCAGCGGCTGGGTGAAGCTCGGTTCATCGCCTTCATTGTGGCCGAACCGGCGATAACAGAACATGTCGATAACGACGTCAGCGTCGAATTTCTGGCGAAACTCGATCGCCACCTTGGCGGCGTAAACCACCGCCTCCGGATCGTCGCCGTTGACGTGGAAGATCGGCGCGCCGACCATTTTCGCGACATCGGACGGATAGGGCGAAGAGCGCGCAAATTGCGGGCTCGTGGTGAACCCAATCTGGTTGTTGACGATAAAGTGGATCGTGCCCGACGTATTGTAGCCCTTGAGGCCGGAAAGCCCGAAGCACTCCGCGACAACACCCTGGCCCGCGAACGCGGCGTCGCCGTGCAGCAGGAGCGGCAGCACTAGCTCGCGCGGCGGCGTTTCGTCAGCGGCGTTGCGGAACTTATCGCCCTTCGCGCGCGCCTTGCCGAGAACGACCGGATTGACGGCTTCGAGGTGCGAAGGATTGGCGGTCAAAGATAAGTGTACGGAGTTTCCGTCAAACTCGCGGTCCGAGGACGCGCCGAGATGGTATTTTACGTCGCCGGAGCCTTCGACGCCGTCCGGCGTGACTGAGCCGCCCTGGAACTCGTGGAAGATGTGGTGATAGGGCTTGCCCATCACCGCGGCGAGGACGTTGAGGCGCCCCCGGTGCGGCATACCGATGATAATCTCCTGCACGCCGAGCGCGCCGCCGCGCTTGATGATCTGCTCCAACGCCGGGACCATCGCCTCGGCGCCGTCGAGACCAAAGCGCTTGGTGCCCACATACTTCGTATGCAGAAAGTTCTCGAAGCCTTCCGTCTCAACGAGCTTGTGGTAGATCGCCTTCTTGCCTTCCGGCGTGAACGATATCTCCTTGTCGCGGCCCTCTATGCGTTGCTGAAGCCATTGCTTCTGCTCCGGGTCCGTCATGTGCATGAATTCAAGCGCGAACGTCCCGCAATAGGTCCGCTTCAGGATCGCCATGATCTCGCGCAAAGTGGCGGTCTCAAGGCCAAGGACGTA
This sequence comes from Pseudomonadota bacterium, assembly GCA_039819085.1. GTDB lineage: Bacteria > Pseudomonadota > Alphaproteobacteria > Caulobacterales > Parvularculaceae > MED-G105. The sequence goes on along the minus strand of JBCBSQ010000001.1, from coordinate 215,691 downwards.
GTTGATGAAGATCGGCCGGTCCCAGTCGGACTGCGTGAACCCGTAAGACGCCGGATCAAGCTCCGGATGCTCCTCGCGTTTTGCGAGATTCAACGGGTCAAGATCCGCGGCGAGATGCCCGCGCACGCGATAGGCGCGGATCAGCATCAGCGCATTGATGGAGTCTTTCGTCTCGTCGCGGACCTGCTTCAGGTCGATCGCGCCGCCCTTTGCTTTGGCGCGCGCTTCGATTTTCGGCGCGATCTCTTTTTCAACCTCGCCCCAGTTTCCGTCGAGGACGGCGGTCGCCTCGCCATTCGGCCGGGGCGGCCAGTCATCGCGGCGCCAGCTGGGTCCGGATTGCGCCTCGCCGCCGTCAGACACGCCGTCGAAGAACGCGCGCCAGTCGGCGTCAACGGCGTTCGGATCGCGCCGATACGCTTGATACCGCTCTTCAAGGTAGAGCGCGTTGCCGCCATTCAGGATGGATCGTTCCGCGGTCGTATCGTTTCCCGTCTGGGCCGATGCGCCCGCGCCGGCCGATCCGCCGGTTCCGTCGCCAAGTTTCGCCATGTGCGCGCACCAAAATGCTAAAGCGTTACAATATCGCAGAAACGTACGCTCATCGCGCGCCGTTTCAATGGTCACTGACTGGTAACCATGCGCGCGGAACTGTTTATTTTTTGAGAAGCTCCAGGAGCGTTCGTCCCATCGCCGCCGGCGTCGGCGAAACGGCTATGCCGGCCGACTTCATCGCATCGATCTTCGCTTCGGCCGTATCGTCGCCGCCCGACACGATCGCGCCGGCGTGCCCCATGCGGCGGCCGGGCGGCGCGGTGACGCCGGCGATAAAGCCGACGGTCGGTTTCTTGACCTTGTTCTCAGCGAGGAAGCGTGCCGCGTCCGCTTCCGCCGACCCGCCGATTTCGCCGATCATGATGATCGAATGGGTGTCGTCGTCGGCGAGGAAGAGCTCCAGCACATCGATAAAGTCCGTGCCCTTCACCGGGTCGCCGCCAATGCCGACGCAGGTCGACTGGCCGAGGCCGGCGACGGTTGTCTGATGAACTGCTTCATAGGTCAGCGTACCGGACCGCGAAACGATTCCCACATGACCGTCGCGGTGAATATGGCCCGGCATAATGCCGATCTTGCACTCGTCCGGCGTGATCACGCCGGGGCAATTCGGTCCGACAAGACGCGACGCGGACCCGTCCAGGGCGCGTTTCACCTTGACCATATCGAGCACCGGAATGCCTTCGGTGATGCACACAATAAGAGGCACTTCGGCCGAAATCGCTTCGAGAATCGAATCAGCCGCGAAGGCCGGCGGCACATAGATGACCGACGCATCGACGCGAGTGTGAGCGCGCGCCTCAGCAACGGTGTCAAACACCGGCAGCTCAGCGCCCTTCGCCTTTTCCGGCGCCGCGTCGGTCGCTTTCCAGGTCCGGCCGCCTTTTCCAGGCGTGACGCCCGCGACCATTTTCGTGCCGTAGCCAATCGCTTGCTCCGTATGGAACGTACCCTGACTACCGGTCAGGCCCTGACAAATGACTTGAGTGGAGCGATCAACGAGGACGGACATGGGGACTCCCGCGTGCGAGACCGACTGTTAAGGCGGCTAGGAGGGCGGACGCGTCATGCTGCGCCCGCTAACAAATAGGCGTACGGGCGTCATAACGACGCCCATTTGCGACGGCAAGCGCGGCATCTGCTGATTGTAGCGAGAGATCAACCGCGCGGCCTTGCGCGAGCGATTGGATGCGCCGCGCTTAGCTCGCCGCGTCCCGCTTCACGAACGTCACCGCGAACAAGGGGTCCCCATCGAAAAGGTCCTTTGGCGGCTCAACGCCTTCGATCATTTTGAACGCGCGCGGCGTGATCGAGCCTTCCATGCGGTAGCCTTTTTCCGCCATGCGGCCGCGATGGAATTCGAGCGCGGCGGCGGTGAACTCGCGTGCGAGAATGGTGATCCGTTCAGGTTCGGTCGACATTGAGGAGACCTCTTCAATGCGCTTGTATTGAGCGCTTGGCGAATGGCGCTTGGCGCGCCGCATCGCTCGGACATAAATGGCGGAAGTGGCGCGATCAAGCGATTGCCTTCGCGACAGGCTGGGAAGCTATTGCGCTGCGGCGATGATGTCCATCTGCGAGGCGACCCATGCCGCCAAAGGGTCTGGGCTAGGCGATCTGATCTACACTCATGGCGGATCGAGGATGATCCCGAAAATCGCAAACGTCGAAGGGTGCAAATGTCGCCTGTACAGAAAACGCTTTTGATCGCCGGGGCCGCGCTTATCGCGATCGCGCTTCTCTGGCCGGTCATCACCAAGCTTGGGCTTGGCCGCCTGCCCGGCGACATAAGGATCGAACGCGACGGATTCTCGTTCTATTTCCCGATCACGACGATGATTCTGCTGAGTGTGGTCGCGAGCCTCGTGCTGCGCTGGTTCCAGAAATAATCCTTTTCTCAGTCGAACATTTCAGTCGAACATTTCAGTCGAACATGGGCCGCCGCCGTCCCGATGCGAAAAGCGCGCTCGGTCCAGCCCCATTGAGATCGGTCAGCGTGTCAATGTCGTCGAGGGTGTCAGCGAAAACGATCCGCCGTTCAGGCAGCCGCTCCACGACGTCGCCCATTGCGTTCTTCGTCGACCAACGAACGCCCTCGAACGACCGCGGCAAAAGGTCGACACGCTTCACGCCAAATAGCCAGAAGCCGCCATCCGCCGCGGGTCCGAAGACGAAATCGCCGGCGTTCAACACCCGAAACGCTCGCTCGATAAGGACGGCTGAAACCGCCGGCGCGTCGGCGCCAATGATAATCGTCGGACCACCGCTGGAGGCAATCTTCATCGCTGCGAGGATCCTCTCGCCAAGATCGCCTCTTGCTTGATGGAACACGTCGACGCGGCCGTTTCTGCGAAAGCGCGGTTCGCAGATCGAAGCGGCTGGATCGGCGGCGAGGCGGACGCTCCACCACCCCCTCGCCTGCCCCTGCAGAGCCGCATCCATCGTCCGATCAATGAGGAAACGACTAACCTGAGCGGCCCGCGCCATGCCGATGTCGCGTCCAAGCCGCGTCTTTGACCGGCCGGCCACAGGGGCCTTGGCCATCACCACCACGGCCCGGCTCATTGAGGTCGATCTCGTCATCCGCCTTCATAGAACGCGGCGATCCGTTCGGGCGATCTGCCGGCCTTGTACATCGCCAGGCAGATTGCGTTTCGGAACACCCGCCGAAAAGCCCCGTCGCGAGCGTATCGCGCAGCTGACGTCACCGCCCGCGCCGGCAGCACCCGCAGCGCGCGTCGTCCAAACGCGCTGACATAACGTTCGACGAGGTCAACATCCTCGAACAACGGCATGGGGCGATATCCACCGACCTGATCGTATCGCGCGCGAGCGATAAGAAGGCCCTGGTCGCCATAGGGCGATGCGAAAAGCCGGGTGCGCACATTCGCTCCGGCCGAAATCAGACGCATCGCCCAAGTTCTTTCATCGAACTCCAGCCGAAAAACGTACGCCGCCGCTTCGCCGCGCTCGATCGCCTTCCGCGCCAACGCCGACCAGCCGCGTTCAAGCTTTGTGTCCGCATGCAGAAATAGGAGCCATTGTCCGCGCGCGGCAGCCGCCCCCACGGCAAGCTGTCCGCCGCGGCCGGACGCCATTTCGATGACCCGCGCGCCGGCGTCGTTTGCAATCGACGACGTTTCATCATCAGACCCGCCATCCGACACTACCACATCACAGATGAGCCCTCCTCGACGGCCCTCCTCCAGCGACGCGAGACAGGCGCCGACTTGTCCGCCTTCGTTCTTCGCAATGACAACGACGCCGAGCTGACCACCACGACTATGCGCGGCCGGCTCGCCGCGCATTTCGAGATCACTGTTGTCGCATGACGAAGCGCTTGCCAATTTGTTCTCTTTTTGTTCCAATCTGCGCGATTTGAGGCGGCGCCATTGAAGCCGCCAGCGTCAATCGCTTCCTATCGTTTGCGGGAAAGATATGAAGAGGGTCACGGGTTCACATCTCGAAGAGGCCAACACGCGGCCCCCGCGGGCGAAGAAAGGTCGCGCCGCGCGGTCCAACGCCAGCGGCCGCTACGAACCACTCAGCAGACGCGCGTTCGATGACGGCTGGGAGATCGCGTGTGAAGACGGCCGCGTCGACACCGAAGTCACGCAAGAAACGCCCCGCAAGATTATCAATTATGTCGATAGTCCGTTCGTCGACTTTGACCGCTCGATCAATCCATATCGCGGCTGTGAGCACGGCTGCATTTACTGCTTCGCCCGCCCGACCCACGCTTACTACGGTCTTTCCCCCGGCCTCGATTTCGAAACCAAGCTCTTCGCCAAGCCGAATGCGGCTGAGCTTCTCGACCGGGAACTGCGTGCGCGGAACTACAAGCCGGCGCCAATCGCCATCGGAACCAACACTGACCCGTATCAGCCGATCGAACGCCAGCGCCGGATCATGCGCAGCGTCCTTCAGACGCTGCGCAAGTTCAAGCACCCCGTCTCGGTACTGACGAAATCCAGCCTGATTGAACGCGACCTTGACATTCTGGCGGACATGGCGACGGACGGCCTCGTCAAGGCGATGCTGTCGGTGACGACGCTGGATACCGGCCTTGCTCGGTCGATGGAGCCTCGGGCGAGCGCGCCGCGCAAACGCCTCGACGCCGTTCGCGCGCTCGCCGCCGCAGGCGTGCCAACCGGCGTCATGGCCGCGCCCATGATTCCCGGCCTTAACGACCACGAACTTGAAAGCATTCTTGAAGCGTCAAGAGACGCCGGCGCCGCGTTCGTCGGCTACACCATCATCCGATTGCCGCTCGAAGTGTCAGGACTCTTTCAGGACTGGCTCAATGACGCCGCGGGCGCGCGCGGCCCCCGCGTGACGCGGGCGATCCGCGAAATGAACGGCGGCAAGGACTACGACCCGGAATGGAGCCGTTCAAAAAAGCCGCGGAGCGAACGCGCCAAGCTGATCGACATGCGCTTCAAGGCGGCTTGCAGGCGACTGGGCCTCGCGACAAAGACGCCGGAACTCAATCTCGGCGCCTTCCGCCGTCCTGTGGAAAAAGGCGGGCAACTATCGCTGTTCGGCGAATCAGGGAGGCCTTAAATGTTAACGTAAGGATATGCCGCCCGCAGGAGCGTCGCCCGTGCCGCGACAGCCGACTTTCGAGATCGAAGACACGTTGGACGGGCTTGTCGCCGGCGTCGACGAAGCTGGCCGCGGCCCGCTTGCGGGGCCGGTCGTTGCGGCGGCGGTGATTCTAAATCCACATTGCACGCCAGCGGGCGTGCGCGATTCCAAGAGCATGACGGAGAAACGCCGAAAGGAAGTGGCGGCGGCTTTGTGGAAGACCGCACGCATCGGCGTTGGCGTATCGACCGTGGAGGAAATTGACGCGCTGAATATTTTGCGGGCGAGCCTTTTGGCGATGACGCGCGCCGTCGCCAATCTGCCCGCCCCGCCAAGCGTCGCCATTGTCGACGGCAACGTAAAGCCCCGCCTCGCCTGCCCGGCCTATTGCGTCGTGAAAGGCGATGCGACGTCGATGTCGATCGCGGCGGCGTCGATCATCGCCAAGGCCGCCCGCGATCGGATGATGATTGAACTCGCGGATGCGTGTCCCGGCTTCGAGTGGGAGCGCAACAAGGGTTACGGATCTCAAGCCCATCGCGACGCCCTCGCCCGCCTCGGGCCAACGCCGCACCATCGCCGCTCCTTCGCGCCCGTGCGCGACATGCTGGAGCGTCCAGGTCCTCGGCGGCTCATCGCAGCGGAGTGACGCCGGCGAGAGTCGTCGTTAATGCCGCATTAATCTTGCCTAAGGATCTTGCCGCGCCGGCCTTGAGCCGGTTCTCATAAGCGTTGCGGGCCGCAAACGCCTGCGACGTCAGTAACAGGCGAGAGCCTTGGGGCGCGGCAAGATGGCTGACAAAAAGAAAAAGCGTTCAGGCGCGAACGTCGCCAGGAGGAGCAATTCCACTCCGGAGTTCGCAACGGAGAACGGCGTCATCCTCGGCGACTCGCTTGAGGTCCTGAAGTCTATTGCGGACGAGACCGTCGACCTCATCTTCGCCGATCCGCCCTATAATCTCCAACTCGGCGGCGATCTGACGCGGCCTGACAATTCCGACGTCGACGGCGTCGACGACGACTGGGACAAGTTTGACGGCTTCGCATCTTATGACGCGTTCACCCGCGCCTGGCTTAGAGAAGCGCGCCGAATCCTGAAGCCGGACGGGGCGTTGTGGACAATCGGTTCGTACCACAACATTTTCCGCGTTGGCGCGGCGATCCAGGATGAAGGCTACTGGATTCTCAACGACGTCGTCTGGGTGAAGACCAATCCGATGCCGAACTTCCGCGGCACTCGACTGACAAACGCGCACGAAACGCTGATCTGGGCCGCGAAGTCGAAAAACGCGAAGTACACGTTCAATTACGCCGCCCTGAAGACTTCAAATGACGATCTGCAGATGCGATCCGACTGGCTGATGCCGATCTGCACCGGCGCGGAGCGACTGAAGGGCGCCGACGGCGCAAAAGCCCACCCGACTCAAAAGCCGGAGGGCCTCCTCCACCGCATCCTTGTGGGGACGACCAATCCGGGTGATCTGGTGCTCGATCCGTTCGCGGGCTCCGGCACCACCGGCGCGGTTGCAAAGCGACTCGGCCGACGCTTCATCGGCATCGAGCGCGATCCCGGCTACGCCGCCGCGGCCCGCAAACGCTTCGCGGAAACGACTCCGATCTACGGCGAAAACCTGCCGGCGACCCAGTCAAAACGACGCGCCCCGCGCATTCCCTTCGGCGAAATTGTCGAACTCGGGCTCCTGAAGCCCGGCGCAACGCTCTACGATCCGAAGAAACGCCGTCCGGCTCAGGTGCGGCCCGATGGCTCCATCGTCGTGAAGGACGCTGAGGGCGATGAACGCCAGGGCTCGATCCACAAGATCGGCGCGCTCGTGCAGAACGCGTCGGCCTGCAATGGCTGGACCTATTGGCACTATGAAGAGAAAACAGGCTTGAAGCCGATCGACTTTTTGCGCGACAAAGCCCGCCGAAAGCGCTCGCGCAAAGCGTGAGCGGGGTCAGGGCGCGCAAGGCCCTATAAGCGCGCGCATTTACTTTGTGGGCGCATGACTTCCACCGACACCCAGGGCGACCGACTGGACGAATTGCGCCGCCGCCGCGCCGATGCGCTCGAAATGGGCGGCCCGGACAAACTGGCCCGCCAGGCGGCTAAAGGGAAACTGAACGCGCGCGAACGGATTTCGGCGCTTGTCGACAAGGGCTCATTCCGCGAGATCGGCGCGATCGCCGGCCGCGCGGAATATGACGAGGCTGGCGCATTCAAGAAGTTGCGGCCGTCAAACTTCATCTTCGGACGGGCGAACATCAATGCGCGCCCGGTCGTCGCCACGGCGGATGACTTCACGGTTCGCGGCGGCGCGTCGGACGCGGCCATTCACCGCAAGTTCGTGCTGGCCGAGCAAATGGCCAAGGAACTCCGTTTACCGATAATTCGAATGATTGACGGGACCGGCGGCGGCGGCTCCGTGAAGTCGCTGGAGGACATGGGCCGCACTTACGTGCCGTTCGTGCCGGGATGGGAGACGGTCGTCGCCAATCTCGATGTCGCGCCCGTCGTCGCCCTCGCCCTCGGGCCGACAGCGGGCCTTGGCGCGGCGCGCCTTGTCGCGAGCCACTATTCAGTGATGGTCCGCGGCCTTTCACAAGTCTTCACCGCCGGCCCGCGCGTCGCCGCCGCCATCGGAGCTGGTGGCGACGCGCTCGACAATGAAGCCCTCGGCGGCGCTGACGTCCACGCCACCAACGGCGTCGTCGACGATGAGGCGGAGACCGAGGCCGACGCGTTCGAACGCGTGCGGAGATTCTTAAGCTACCTGCCCAGCGCCGTCGGCCGCCCACCGCCTGTTCATGCGAGCAATGACCCGCCGACGCGACGCGAGGAACTGCTCCTCAAGGCCGTGCCTGAAAACAGTGACGCCGCGTACAATATGCGCCGCATCCTTGAAGCGACGATGGACCGGGGCAGCGTCTTTGAGATGGGCGCGCGCTGGGGACGGGGCGTCATCACCGCCTTCGCGCGGCTGTCCGGCCGCCCGGTCGCAGTACTTGCTTCAGATCCAACCTATCTCGGCGGCTCCTGGACCGCGGACGGTTCAGAAAAGGCGAAACGGTTCGTTCAGCTTGCGGATAAGTTTCGCCTTCCCGTCGTCCATTTCGTTGACAATCCGGGCTTCATGATCGGCCTTGAAGCGGAGCGGGCCGGCACCATTCGCCGGGGCGTCGAGGCGATGAACGATATCTACCGCGCGAGCGTTCCCTGGGCGAGCGTCATTGTACGGAAGGCCTATGGCGTCGCGGGCGCGGCGATGTCGAACCATTCGCGGTTTCAATATCGATTCGCCTGGCCGTCGGCGGACTGGGGCTCCCTGCCGATGGCGGGCGGCGTCGAGGTCGCCTATGCGGCGGAGCTGGCCAAAGCCGACGATCCGGCAAAAGCGCTACGCGAAATCAAGGCGCGGCTAAAGACGCTCACCTCGCCGTTCCGCACGGCGGACGCGTTTCTCATCGAAGACATTATCGATCCGCGCGATACGCGCCCGCTCCTGTGCGAATTCGCCGAACTCGCCTATGCGGCGCTCGAATTCTGACGGCTTCGAGCGGCAAGATCTATCGCTTTGCGCATGACGGTCGGCGCCGGAGCGGCCTCGGGGTCGAGCCATCTTTCGCCTGACTTTGCGCGACGCCCTTTCGGCGCGTCAGCGACGTAGACGGACAGGCGCAACCGGAAATGGGTGAAGACATGTTCAACGACGCCAGCGTCTTCCCATTCAACGTCCGCTGGCGGATCACTGTCAACGGCGGACCAACCGGCGCTCGGCAGAGCAAGCATCCCGCCAAGAAGTCCCTTGGACGGACGCTTTTCGAGCAGTACGCGGCCGCGGGCGTCAAACAAGGCGTAGGCGACGCCTGACCTTTCTGGCTTCGGGGCGCGTTTTGGCTTGATTGGAAAGCGCGCAGGATCGCCATCCCTGGCGGCGCGGCAGTGCTCATGGATTGGGCAGATCAGGCAGGACGGATTCGTCGGGGTGCAGACCACCGCGCCGAGATCCATCAGCCCTTGGGCGAAGTCGCCGCTACGCTGATCCGGCCATACGCCCGCCAGTCGCCGTTTGATCTCGTCCTTCGCGTCGCGGACCGGCGACTCAATCATGAAGAGCCGCGACGCCACCCTTTCGATATTGCCGTCAACAACGACGGCCGGATGGTCAAAGGCGATCGCGGCGATCGCCGCGGCTGTGTAAGGCCCGACGCCAGGCAGCGCCAAAAGCGCTTCTTCCGTCGTCGGAAACTCACCGCCGAAGTCGCGCGCCACCTGCTGCGCGCAGGCGTGCATGTTCCGCGCCCGCGCATAGTAACCAAGGCCCGCCCAGGCGGCGAGGACGTCATCTTCGCTGGCGCTCGCCAGCGCCGCGACGGTTGGCCACCGCTCTAGAAACGCTCCAAACCGAGGCGTGACGGTCGCGACCGTCGTCTGCTGCAACATGACCTCCGACAACCAGACGCGGTATGGGTCAGGCGCGACGCCCGCCGCCCGGTCAGCGGGCGAAACCCGCCACGGCAGATCCCTCGCCGACCGATCGTACCAAGACAAAAGCTTGTCACTGAGCGTTATGTCCGCGACCCGTGTCATTCACTTCCCTTGCGACAAGCGCCAATCAAAATGGGATGCTGCAGCGCATGATTCGATTTTGCGGATGCTTCGCCGCACCGCACGATTGCGCGCAGGCCTAAGACGCGGTGAAATGAGGCGCAACCAGCGCTTCGCGCTGACGCCGCTTGGCCCCCGCTTCCGATTGCGCCGGCCAATCCGTTCTTTGAAAGACCGACCCCGCAAAAGGAGGCCTTGATGTCTCATCATCTTCAATCCGGACGGTCCGCCGCGCCGCGCACGAAAATCAACACCCGTCCTGCGCGCGCGGCGCCGCCGACCGCAGCGAAAGCGATCAACATGATTGTCGCGCGCCTCGCGCAGAAGACGCGATATGTCGATCCCGGCCTCATCACCCGATGGCCAGCTCTCGCAGGCCCACGGGCGGCGGCGTTCTGCCGGCCCGGGCGCATGCTTGGGGCCGGCGAAGGGCGGACATTGGAAGTGCACACCCCGAATGGAGCGGCCGCGGCGAGGCTCCAGTTTGAGCACGACGCCATTGTGGACCGGCTGAACGCATATTTTGGCTCGCGAACTGTCGGTCGGCTGCTGATCCGTCAGGATGACGAGGCCGAAACCGAGCCGGGCGATCCGGACGCCGGGCGATCTGGCGGGCTGGCGCGTTTTCGAACTGCTGATTGACGCCTAGGCCGCCCACAATCATTCGAACCAGCTGACAGGCCGCCATCTGATCCGCCGACAACACCCGCGACGCATTGGCGACGGCTTGCGCACGCGCGCTGGATCGGCGAGTTTCGCCGCCATCAGGCGCGATTCGCGCCGGTGACAACGCCAGAAGACCGCAAGCGCAAGGATCGCAAGTCATGCTGAAAACCCTCCCATTTCTTCGCCGGGCGGCGTCCGTCTCGCTTGCGGGCCTCGCGTCATTGGCCCTCGCCTCCTGCGGCGGCGACAGCAACGCCGCCTCCTCCCCGAGCGGATCGTCCGCCACTGAAACGGCCACTGAAGCATCCGAAACGGACATGGTCCTCGGCGATCCCGACGCGCCAGTCACATTGGTCGAATTCGCCTCGGTGACGTGTCCGGCTTGCGCGGCGTTCCATTCTCAGGTCCTGCCTGAGATCAAGGAAAAGTACGTCGACACCGGCAAGGTAAAGCTCGTTTTCCGAGAGTTTCCGACAGCGCCCGTCGAGTGGTTCCTGAAGGGATCGCTGCTCGCCCGCTGCGTCGGCGAGACGTCCGGCAAGGAAGGTTACTTTGCGGTGATCGGATCCCTGATGGACAATCAGCGCGACTGGGTTCCGCAGGGCGTGGACCACAAGGCGGAACTGCTGAAGATCGCGAGCCAGGCGGGCCTTGATGAGGCGGGTTTCGACGCGTGCGCGGCGCGAGAGGATTTCGTTGACCTGATCGCCAACAATGTCGCCGAGGCCGAGAAAGCCCTCAAAATCTCCGGCACCCCTAGTTTCTTCATTGACGGAGAATCGGTCCGGCCGCGCAACATGAAGGAATGGACCGAAGCGCTCGACGCCGCCTACGCCTCAGCGACCGGGGGAGAGGCCGGCTGACGCGGCTGACGCGCCGCCGAAATTGCCGCGCGGAAAGAATCGCCGACGATTCCGAGCTTCGGCCGAACCCCGACAGGTGACGCCATCTTCAATTTTTGGAACCAGGCGCACAGCGGCGACGCCGCCGCGCCAGGAAGGGCGACGTGCGGTTCGACAATCTACGTTTGATCGGGTTCAAGTCATTCGTTGACACGACAGACCTCGACATCCGCGACGGCCTTACAGGCGTCGTTGGTCCGAACGGCTGCGGAAAGTCAAACCTGCTTGAGGCGCTTCGTTGGGTAATGGGGGCCACGTCGGCGAAAGCGCTTCGCAGCGGCGGCATGTCCGATGTTATCTTCTCCGGCACAAGCATGCGGCCGGCCCGTAACTGGGCCGAAGTCGTCCTGACGCTCGACAACTCTGACCGGTCCGCCCCTGCGGAATATAACGACGCAGGCGTGATTGAGATCTCCCGCCGTATCGTGAAGAACGCCGACGGCGCGCAGTCAATCTATAGAATCAATTCCAAAGAAGTGCGCGCCAAGGATGTTCAGCGTCTGTTTGCAGACGCCTCGACCGGCGCAAATTCACCGGCGCTCGTTCGCCAGGGGCAGATCTCGGAACTGATCAACGCGAAGCCCGAAAACCGTCGGCGCCTGCTTGAAGAAGCCGCCGGCGTCACCGGTCTGCATTCGCGCCGACATGAAGCCGAACTCCGCCTGCGCGCGGCGGAACAGAATCTCTCGCGGCTGGAAGACGTCACCGGCGAACTTGAAGCCCAAAAGTCGATGCTCGCCCGCCAGGCGCGCCAGGCCACCCGCTACCGCAATCTTTCAGGCGACATTCGGCGCGCGGCGGCCGGCGTCGCCTATCTGCGTTGGAACGAGGCGGTCGCGCAGCGCGACGCCTGCGCCAATGAAGCGGAGGAGCTTGCGCGGCGCGTCGAGGACGCAGCGAAGGCCGCCGCCAGCGCCGCCGCCGCCCGAGAGGAAGTTGAGGGCGCGCTTCAACCACTTCGTCAGGCAGAAGCAGAGGCGGGCGCAGCGCTGCATCGCCTGACCGTCGCCCGCGAAGGCCTCGACGCGGAGGCGCGGCGCGCGGCGGCGGAGCTAGACCGGCTGCGTCAGGATGAACAAAGCGCATCGAGCGATCTTCAGCGGGAAGAAGAACTGCATCGCGACGCGATCGCGGCGGTGGATGCGATCGGCCGCGAACGCGACGGCCTCGCCGCCCGCGACGCGTCTGAAGAATCGCGCATCGCCGCAGCGGCGGACAAGCTCAAGGCGGCGACCGCGACGCTGACGGAGACCGAAGCGCAGTATGAAGACGTTCGCGCGCGAGCGTCAGAGACGGAAGCCGAACGTCGCGCCGCAGAAGCGGCCCTCGACGCCGCGAACCGACGCCTTGCGCGGCTGCAGGAAATCGCGGATCGCGAAACGGAGGAGCGCTCCCAGTTGTCGGAGCGCCTTACTGAGTTCGACCGGCAAGACGGCGGCGATGATCCGCTGGCGGCGGCTGAAGCGCGAGTTACTGAAACGGAGACAACGCTTGGCGCAGCTGAGCAGGCGTGCGTCGACGCGCGCAGCGCGCTGCAATCCGCACGCGGACCAAGGGACGCGGCGGCGCAAAAGGCGAATGCGCTGAGCGCTGAACGTCGCGCGCTTGAAAAAGTCCTCGCGGTGAGCGTCGACGCCAATTGGCCGGCGGTCATCGAAAACGTTCGCGCGGAAGCGGGCTATGAAACCGCGCTGGCGGCGGCGCTTGGAGACGATCTCGACGCCGCGCTTGATCCCGCCGCGCCAACCTCGTGGTCAGGACCATCGCAGAAGGGGGCCGGCGACATGTTGCCGGAAGGCGCTACGCCCCTCGCCCGCTTCGTCCGGGCGCCCGACGCCCTCTGGTCCAGGCTTGAGATGATCGGGCTCGTCGCCGCGGAGGACGGGCCGCGGCTTGCTGAGCAATTGCGGCCCGGTCAACGGCTCGTTTCTCGGGACGGCGCGCTGTGGCGATGGGATGGCTTCGTCAAACGGGCCGAAGCGCGATCGGCCGCGGCGGTGCGTCTCGAGCAACGCAACCGGCTGGAGCGCCTCATATCGGAGATCGCCGCGGCGGATATCGTCTTGCGCGACGCCAGCCGGACTTATGATGAAGCGATTGCGCAATTGCGAAGCGCGGAAGCGGCCGAACGCGATGCGCGGCGCGCAACGGCGGAGGCGCGCAAAGCGCTTGATGCAACGCGTCAGGAACGTCTTGAGTCGGAGCGCGCCCTGGCGCGGCTGTCCGAGCGAGTCGCCGCGCTCGACGAAACAATCGCCCGCAACAAAGGTGATCGCGACGAGCTCAATGAGCAGGCGAACGCGGCGCGCGCGACGCTGAGCGCGCTTCCAGGAAAGGAGGCTCTGGCGGAGACACTTGCAGGCGTACGCCAATCTTTCGAAGCAGCCCGCGCCGCACAGTCCGACGCCCGCGGGGAGCATCGCGACCTTGTCCGCGACGCGGAGGCGCGAGCGGCGAGACGGCAGGAACTCGACCGCGAGGAAGAAGCGTGGCGCGCGCGCGTGGAAGGCGCAGCCTCGCGACGCGATGAACTCGTTGAGCGCCTGAAGTCGAATGCGGCGGCGCAGGAGGCCGCGGCGTCGGCGCCGGCGGAAATAGAGCGCAAGCGGCGGGAGCTGCTGTCCCAGATTGCGGACGGCGAAGCCGCGCGATCGAAGGCCGCCGACGCGCTCGCTGAAGCCGAGCGGGTTTGCCGCGATGCGGACGCGGCGGCGCGCGCGGCGGACGCAGAAGCGGGCGCGGCGCGCGAAGCGCGCGCCCGTGCGGACGCCCAGCTTGAAAGCGCCGAAGAGCGCGTCCTTGAGACGATCGCTCAGGCGCGCGAGACGTGCGAATGCGAGCCGGAAGCGCTGCCCGACGTCGCGGAGTTCAAGGACGGCGCGCCGCTTCCCACCCGCGAAGAACTGGAGCGCAAGCTCGAGCGCTATAAGCGCGAACGCGAAAACCTCGGCGGCGTTAATCTTCGCGCGGATGAAGAGTTGAAGGAGATCGCCGAACGTCTGGAGGCGATCAGTACGGACCGGGAGGATTGCGAGACGGCGATCCGCAAACTGCGCGCCGGCATCGGCAGCATCAATCGCGAGGCGCGCGAGCGACTTGTGGCGGCCTTCGACACAGTGAACGAGAATTTCGCCCGGCTCTTTACGCGCCTGTTCAATGGCGGTCAGGCCGAGTTGCGGATGACTGACTCAGAAGACGTCCTGGAGGCCGGCCTTGAGATCTACGCCTCGCCGCCCGGCAAGAAGCTGACCTCCATGTCCTTGATGTCTGGCGGTGAACAGGCGCTCACCGCAACGGCGCTCATCTTCGCGGTCTTTATGTCCAATCCGGCGCCCGTCTGCGTCCTCGACGAGGTCGACGCGCCGCTTGACGATGCGAATACGGAACGCTTCTGCAACCTTTTGCGGCAAATGGCGGAAGAGACGAAAACCCGCTTCCTCGTCATCACGCACCATGCGCTGACGATGTCGCGCATGAACAGGCTCTTCGGCGTGACCATGATGGAGCAAGGGGTTAGCCGCCTTGTTTCAGTTGATCTCAGTCGCGCAGAGCAGTTGATCGCGGCCGAATAGCGGCTCCTCCCCCTAGACCCCGCTCTGACCGGCGCGATACGGCGTCCGATCGGCGCCCGCAGCGCCTCATCAGCCTCCGGAATCGATGGGGGGTACAAGCGCTTGACGCTGCATCGCGGCGCCAGTAGCTTCCGCGAAATTTCGACGCGGGGCGGCGCTCCGCGTTCCAAGGCCAGCCCTCATGCCAGCCTCGAACAGAGATCAGCCGGCCCCTCCGGACCGACGGCGATTGGACGATTTGTCCCAGCGCCTTGACGAAGCGCTCGCAGAGCGCGAGACGGGCGTTAACCGGTCTCGGGAGGGCGAACGACGAGGTCAAGCGCTTGGCGCTGGCTTCCGGCTGGCGTCGGAACTGATAGCGGCGGCGTTAGTCGGGTTAGCGCTCGGACTTGGAGCGGATGTCGCGTTTGGCATGTCGCCCTTTGGACTTCTGATTGGCCTGTTCATCGGCTTCGCCGCGGGCCTCAGAAATGCGGCGGCGGCGCTTACCGCGAATGCGGCGGAACAAGACAGGCCTGGCGACGGCGACGCCGCGAACGAGACAAAGGGCGAGGACAAGACATGACGACGGCCTTGCGGATGTTGACGGACAGCGTTTCCGGCGGTCTCGGCGCACTGCTTGATCCGCAGGCGGCCGGCCCGATGGAGCAGTTTGAAATCCATCGCTATGTGCCGCTGTCGCTCGGCTCAATCGACGTCTCTTTCACCAACTCCTCGCTCTGGATGGTGATCGCAACGGGCCTCGCGGCGCTGTTCTTCTTTTCCGCCACGCGGTCGCGCGCGCTCATTCCGGGCCGGATGCAATCAGTGGCTGAACTGACCTACGACTTCGTCGCCGACATGGTGCGAGGTGCGATTGGTCAAGACGGCATGAAGTTCTTTCCCTACGTCTTCACCCTGTTCATCTACATCCTGCTGGCGAACCTGCTCGGGCTCACGCCATCCATTCCCGGCCTTACCCACACTTTCACAACGACCAGCCATATCGCCGTGACGCTTGGCCTCGCGATGCTCTCGATTTCCATCGTGATTATCTACGGCTTCTACAAGAACGGGCTTGGGTTTCTGAAACTCTTTGTTCCGTCGGGTGTCCCGCCCTGGCTGTTGCCGCTGATCGTGCTGATCGAGTTCGTTTCGTTCCTGTCGAGGCCATTGAGCCTCGCGATCCGACTTTTCGCAAACATGCTGGCCGGCCACATCATCCTTAAAGTGTTCGCAGGCTTCATTATTTCGCTCCTCGGCGCAGGCGGCGTCGTCGGCGCAATTGCGATCTTTCCTTTCCTCGGAACCGTCGCTATCACCCTCCTCGAATTGCTCGTCGCGTTCCTGCAGGCGTATGTCTTCGCCATCCTGACCTGCATCTATCTGAACGACGCCGTGAATGTGGGGCACCACTGATCGACATTGCTTACCTGCGCCGCCGGGCAAGGGCCGACCGGGCGCGCCAAGGACCATCGGCTCACGAGAACACCAACTGAAATGGAAACCACAGCCATGACCCCTGAAGCAGCAAAACTCATCGGCGCCGGCATTGCCGCGCTTCCCCTCGCCGGCGCGGGCGTTGGCCTCGGCCTCATTTTCGGCAACTTCCTTTCGGGGGCGTTTCGCAACCCGTCCGCTGCGGCCGCGAACCAGCAGACGCTGCTCCTCGCCTTCGCCCTGACGGAATTCACCGGTCTTCTCGGCTTCGTCGTCGCGATGCTTATCCTCTTCGTCTTTTAGATAGTTCGCTAACTGACGGTCGGCCGGCGCGCCGTATTTGAACGAGCGCGCCGCAAACGAAAAGCCCTGAGAGGCGCGGATGTTGCACCTTGCGATGGCGGCGGCGGACGCCGCACACGACGCGGAAAGCGCGAGCGGACTTCCGCAAATGGACTTCTCCACCTACCCGAGCCAGATTTTCTGGCTCGCGGTGACGTTCGGCGCGCTTTACTGGCTGATGTCGTCAGCGATCCTGCCACGCCTTGGCGGCGCGATCGAAGACCGCCGCGACCGCATCGCGGACGATCTGGACCAGGCGGCCGAGTTTCGTCGCCAGGCCGAAGAGGCGCAGGCCGGCTATGAAGCCGCTCTTGCGGACGCCCGCGCCAAGGCCCAGGCCATCGCCGCGGAAACCCGCGCCGAAATGGAGGCGGAGGTCGCCGCCATGCAGGCCGAAGCTGACGAGCGCGCGGCGGCCGACGTCGCCGCCGCGGAGGCCCGCATCGCGGAGATGAAGTCAACCGCGGCCTCGAACGTGAAAGAAGCCGCGCGCGACGTGGCGAAAGAAATTGTCGGCATTCTGATCGATGAAACGCCCGCCGACGACGCAATCGCCGCAGCGGTCTCCCGCGCCACGGCTTCCTGAGGACGTCCTTCAAGCTTCAAGACAGGCGATACGCTTATGATCACCTTCATTTCGCTTCTGACGGCCGACGCGGCGGACGCGGCCAATGGACATGCAACGCCAATCCTTCAGGATACGTCCACCTGGGTGAGCCTCGGTTTTCTGCTTGTGATCGCCCTTTTCCTTTATCTCGGCGTGCACAAGTCAGTGGCGAAGGCGCTCGACGCCCGCGCGCAGCGCATCTCCGATGAACTCGATGAGGCGCGCCGCCTGCGTGAAGAAGCGCAAGAAGTGCTGGCGCAATTCCAGCGCCGCCAGCGTGAGGCCGAAGAAGAAGCGCAAGCCATCGTCGAGCAGGCGAAGCGGGATTCAAAGCGCCTCGCCGCCTCCATGCGGGACAAGATCAACGAGCAAATCGAACGCCGCGCAAAATCGGCTGAAGAAAAA
Organism: Pseudomonadota bacterium; assembly: GCA_039819085.1. Classification (GTDB taxonomy): domain Bacteria; phylum Pseudomonadota; class Alphaproteobacteria; order Caulobacterales; family Parvularculaceae; genus MED-G105. The sequence goes on along the minus strand of JBCBSQ010000001.1, from coordinate 198,027 downwards.
ATCGCCCGCGCCGAAGCGCAGGCGATGTCCGAAATTCGCGAGCAAACGGTCGACGTGGCGATCGCGGCCACGCAGGACATCATTCGTGAGCGGATGGACCAGAGCGCCCACGCCGCCCTCGCCGAGAAGGCCGTCGACGATTTGCGAGCGAGGCTGAACTAGCCGCTCGATGCGGGCGGCCGCGCCTGAGCGCCGACCGGCGTCCGCCCTCGCCGGCGACATCCTCCACTTCTGGTTCAATGAACTGCGGCCGCGCGATTGGTTCCGCCGGTCGGTGAGCATTGACGCTCAGATCAAAGATCGGTTCGGCGCAGCGCATGCGCGAGCCGCCAGCGCCGATTGGCCGGCGATGGAGGCCTCGCCCGACGCGGCGCTTGCGTATGTGCTCCTCTTGGATCAGTTCTCGCGCAACCTCTATCGCGCAGAGGCGAAAGCGTTCGCCTGCGATGCGCGGGCTCGGGGCGTCGCGCAGCGCGCGATTGCCAGACGTTTCGATCTTGTACGCCCGCAACGGGAGCGCGCATTCTTCTACCTGCCATTCATGCATTCGGAGACGCGGAGCGATCAGGAGCTGTCCCTTCGCCTGCACCGGACGCGGTTATCGTCATCGGCGCATCTTCAGCACGCGCAAGCGCACGCCGACATTATCGCGAAGTTCGGTCGGTTCCCTCATCGCAATGCGGCGCTTCGCCGCCTAACGACCGCAGCCGAGCGGCAGTTCTTATGCAATGGAGGTTTTTCTGCATAAAGAGCAAACACGGTTTGCTATCTGGCGTCACCCGCCACGCCGTATCCCACTTCCGTCGATAGCCGATCGCACAAGACGTCAAGCGGCGTAGATGTTCCATCCGCCTGGACGATGCGTACATGATGGCGCTTTAACGCCCTTGCGTGCGGCGCGCCGCAAGAATGAGCAATCATCGCAACATCCTTGCGCATCCGATCCACATAGCGCGCCACCTGCGGCGCCTTGTTCTCCGGGTCGAGGCCCGCCTGGAGCCTTTTGTCATGAGTCGTGACGCCGGTCGGGCATTTGTTTGTGTGGCAACGAAGCGCCTGAATGCAGCCGATCGAAAACATGAAGCCGCGGGCGGTGTTCACCGCGTCAGCGCCCGCACAATAAGCCCACGCCACTTCCGCCGGCGTGACAAGTTTGCCGGATGCGATAATCTTGATGCGCTCTTTCAGGCCTCTGCGCTCTAGAATGTCCGCCAGCATGGGCAGCGCGAATTTCAGGGGCAGACCAACATTGTCCATCAGCGACATCGGCGCCGCGCCGGTCCCGCCGTCGCCGCCGTCCAGCGTGATGAAATCAGGCGCCGACGCGGGTCCGCGGGCGTGTATCTCGTCGCAAAGATCATCGATCCAGCCATAAGCCCCGATGACCGTCTTGACGCCCACCGGCAGGCCGGAAACGTCGCGCACGCGCGCGACGAAGTCCAATAGCTCCGCAACATTATCGATTTCGGGGTGCCGGTTCGGGGAAATTGACGGCGCTCCTGCGGGAATGCCTCGTATCTCAGCAATCTCCCGACTCACTTTCTCCGCAGGCAGAATACCGCCCTTTCCGGGCTTCGCGCCTTGCGCGAGCTTGATTTCCACCATCCTGACTTCCGGACGCTCCGCAATCTTTCGCAGCTTCGTCTCATCAAGGCCGCCATCGACCGTTCGGCACCCGTATTTCGCCGTGCCGATCTGAAAGACGACATCGCAGCCGCCTTCGAGATGGTAGGACGACAGTCCGCCCTCACCAGTATTGAGCCAGCATCCAGCGAGCTTAGCGCCGCGGGACAGCGCCCGCACCGCCGGACGCGAAAGCGATCCATAGCTCATCGCCGAGATGTTCACGATCGACGCGGCGGAATATGGCGCAGGACAATCCGGCCCGAATACAATTGGCGGCGGATCATTCGCTTCATCGTCGAGGCGGGGGAATGCGCAATTCACAAAGATCGGCGTTCCAATGATCGTTAAATTGCGGGTCGAACCGAACGGCTGCGTATTGCTTTCCGCTTTCGACGATTTGTAGATCCACTCCCTCTCGGCGCGGTTGAAGGGCATTTCCTCTCTGTCGAGAGCGAAAAAGTACTGCCGGAAAAACTCGCCGAGCCGCGTGAAGACATCGCGAAATCGTCCGATCACAGGATAATTGTGACGGACTGCATCCCTGGTTTGACGGCTGTCCAGAAGAAAGAGAGCGACGACGCCAATAACGGCGAGGCCGACGGCGAACACGAATAGGGTCGACAGTAGCCCGAGGCCATCCATCGTCAATTGCGCCAGAAGTTCCAATTCACCGCCCCTTCAGGAGATAGTCCTTAAGGCGACAAGCTCTAAGGACCGAAACGGCAAGCGCAAACGCCTCGCGCTATTCCGCCGCTTCAGCGGGCTGAGGCGGCTTCCAGCGCAGCACAGGCTTGCGCGCCGCCCCGGTCTCATCGAGCCGGCGCAACGGGGCGTGCCGCGGCGCCGCCTTGAACGCCGCAACGTCCCCGGCCTTCGCCCGCCTTGCGAGCGAGAGTAACGCGTCGCAGAAGCGATCGAGTTCCGCTTTTGATTCCGATTCCGTCGGCTCGATCAGCATCGCGCCTCGGACAACAAGCGGGAAATACATCGTCATCGGATGATACCCCTCATCGATCATCGCCTTAGCGAAATCGATGGTCTCAACCCCTGTGCCCTTCAGGAACCGATCATCAAACAGCGCCTCATGCATGCAGTAGCCTTCGAAAGACGCCGTAAGCTCAGATCTCAACCGCGCTAAGACGTAGTTGGCGTTCAGCACTGAATCTTCCGCGGCGCGCGCGACGCCATCCGCGCCATGGCTGAGCATATAACTCAAGGCTCTGACGAACATGCCCATCTGGCCATGGAAGGCCGTCATCCGTCCGAAGCTTTCCGCGCCCTCCGCGCCGGCGGTCTTCGCCGCCTCGCGCCGCTCGATCAGGTGGAAACGGCCTTCCCTCTCAACGATGAAAGGGACCGGCGCAAAAGGCGCCAGCGCCTCCGACAGAACCGTTGGACCGGAGCCCGGACCGCCGCCGCCATGGGGGGTTGAAAACGTCTTATGCAGATTAATATGCATTGCGTCGACGCCAAGATCACCTGGTCGCGCCTTGCCGGCAATCGCATTGAAATTGGCGCCGTCGCAGTAGAAATATCCGCCCGCTGCGTGCACGGCGTCCGCGATTTCACGGATGTCGCGTTCAAAAAGCCCGCACGTGTTGGGGTTCGTCACCATTATCCCGGCGACGTCTTCGCCGAGTTTTTCCTTCAGCGCCGTAAGATCAACGCGGCCCGTCGCGTCGGCCGGGATAGCGTCGACCTTGAAGCCGCACTGCGCTGCGGTCGCCGGATTGGTGCCGTGAGCAGACTCCGGCGCAAGGACGCGGACGCGTTTGGCCGCTTCTCCGCGCGCCACAATCGCCGCCTTGATCGTCATCATACCGCATAGCTCGCCATGAGCGCCCGCCTTAGGGCTCATGGCCACCGCCGGCATGCCGGTCAGCTCCTTCAACCAGAACGCCAGCATATGAATCAGTTCAAGCGCGCCCTGCACCGTCGCCTCCGGCTGCATCGGATGCACGTCGGCGAAGCCCGGCAGCCGCGCCACTTTTTCATTGAGACGCGGATTATGTTTCATTGTGCATGAGCCGAGCGGAAAAGGCCCCATGTCGATCGCATAGTTCTTCTGGCTGAGCCGCACGAAATGGCGCATCGTCTCAGGCTCTGAGAGCCCTGGCAGCCCGATATCGTCGCGTCGATCGCGCCCGCCTAGTCGGTTCGCGCCGCCCTGGGGCTCCGGGAAGTCCACACCTGTCCGTCCGAATGCGTCCTTTTCAAAGATCAGCGATTCTTCGATGACGAGGCCGCGATTACCGGTGAAGGTTTTAGCGTCCGCCCCCATGGCGTTCGCCGCGCCATTTTCGCTCTTCGTCGGCCGTCCTTGCGCATTCATGCTCATTATCGTGTCTCCATCGACGGATAGCCAATCTGCATTACGTCACAAAGGTTCGCAGGCGTCAGAGTTTCCCCGAGGAAGCGCAGCCGCCCTCCTGTAAACTCAGCCGTTCCAGCGATCACAGTCGGCGCAATCTTCATAGCGTGGATCAGAGCCTGCCAGGCGTCGACGCCCCAATACGCGTGGGGCTGATCGTCCGTATCCCAAAACCCCCGCAATTGCAGCCGGCAGATCCAGTCGCCGTTTGCCGCCTCACTCGGTTGAAAGACGCACACGTCAGCCGCGCGCACCGCACTGTCGTCGACGACCTCGAACCGCCTCGCCGCCAGAACATCCATCAAAGCGCTCCACGCAAGGCGTCCGTGAACGCGGACACATCCGCATCCGTCGTACATTCCGTCGCGGCGACGATCAGAAGGTTTTCAGCCTGCGGTTCATCCGGCCACAACCTGCCGCCGGGCGCGCCGGCGATGATCCCCTTCGACGCTAGCGCGTCAACGACCGCTTCCGCCGGCTTCGGCAGTCGGACGGTAAACTCATTGAAGTAGGCTTGAGTGAGGACTTCGACGCCCTCTACGCCGGACAGCGCGTCCGCCGTGCGGCACGCAGCCTCATGGTTCAGCATCGCCGCGCGACGAAGGCCCGCCTCTCCCAATAGCGTCATGTGGACAGTGAACGCGAGTGCGCACAGGCCGGAGTTGGTGCAGATGTTGGAGGTCGCCTTGTCACGCCTGATGTGCTGTTCGCGGGTCGACAGCGTCAGGACAAAGCCGCGCTTTCCTTCCGCATCCGTTGTAACTCCGCAAAGCCGCCCTGGCATTTGGCGCACGTGCTTTTCGCGAGTGGCGAAGAGCCCCACATAAGGCCCGCCAAAGGTAAGCGGATTGCCAATCGACTGACCTTCGCCGACGACGATATCAGCGCCCATTGCGCCGGGGCTTTCGATTGCGCCCAGCGACATCGCCTCTGTGAAGACGGCGATCAGCAGCGCGCCTTTCTCGTGCGCCGCCGCCGCAATTGGGCGCAGATCGCGCACATTGCCGAAGACGTCCGGGTTCTGAACGACGACGCACGACGTCCTGTCGTCGATCAGATTCGCAAGATTCTCCTCGCCATCCGGCGACATCGGCGCGAAAACGACGTCGTCGCCGACGAGCTCCGAACTCATGCGCGTCACAGAGGCATAGTGCGGGTGCAGCCCGCCCGCCAGGACGACGCGGCTTCGCTTCGTCACGCGGCGGGCCATGAGCGCCGCCTCGCCGCAGGCCGTCGAGCCGTCATACATGGAAGCGTTGGCGACCTCCATCCCCGTCAGCGCCGCGACTTGCGTCTGGAACTCGAACAGATACTGAAGTGTGCCCTGCGCGATTTCTGGCTGATAAGGCGTATACGAAGTCAAAAACTCCGAGCGCTGAATGATATGATCGACGGTGGCCGGGACATGGTGCTTGTAAGCGCCGCAGCCAAGAAAAAACGGCCCCTCGGACGCGGTTCGATTCTTCGCCGCTAGCGCGCCGAGCAGCCGATCGACTTCCAGCTCTGATTTATGGTCCGGCAGGTTGAACGTCGGATCCCGCGCGTCCTCGGGAATATCAGCGAACAGGTCCGCCACGCTCTTCGCGCCGATAACCGACAGCATTTGTTGACGGTCTTCATCCGATAACGGAAGGTATCTCATATCCTAAAGCGACTCCACAAACGACTTGTAGGCGGCTTCGTCCATCAGACCGTCGAGTTCGCCGGCGTTTGACAGCTTGATCTTTACGAACCAGGCGCCGCCAGCGGGGTCGGCGTTCACCTGAGAGGGGTCTTCAACGATCGCTGCGTTCACATCCACAACCTCGCCGGACACCGGCGCATAAACGTCGGACGCGGCTTTCACAGATTCGACGACCGCCATGTCCGCCTCGCGCTCGAACGCCGCGCCCACCTCAGGCAGTTCGACAAAGACAACGTCGCCGAGCTGTTCCGCCGCGTGCGGCGTGATGCCGACCGTCGCGACATCGCCCTCGACCCGGACCCATTCGTGTTCTTTGGTGTATTTCACCGTCATTGCGAAAGCTCCTATCCCCGATAATACCGCTGCGGAACAAATGGCGTCTCGGCGACCGCAGCAGGCAGCTTCTTACCCCTCACTAAGACCTGAAGCGGCGTTCCGATTTCAGCGTGCGCCGCCTCGACATATCCCATTGCGACCGGCCGTTCGGCGGTCGGGCCATAGCCGCCGGACGTAACGCGCCCGATCGGCGCTCCGTCGGCGCTCAAAATCTCCGCGCCCTCGCGAACGGGCGCGCGGCCTTCGGGGGCGACGCCAACCCGGCGCCGGCGCGGCCCGTCGGCCAACTCACGCGAAATGCGTTCATGCCCCGGAAAACCGCCCTCCTTGCGCCGCCGTTTGCCGATTGCGAATTCGATCGCGCCTTCAACGGGGGACGTCGTCTCGTCAAGATCATGCCCGTAAAGACAAAGCCCCGCCTCCAGGCGAAGGCTGTCGCGCGCGCCAAGCCCGATCCACTTAACATCCTCATCCGAGAGCAACGCTTCGGCGAACCGCGTCGCCACCGCGGCGGGGAGGGAGATCTCAAAACCGTCTTCGCCTGTGTAGCCACACCTCGACAAAAGGAGGTCAGCGCCCTCCCATCGGGCGCAGCGCATCGTCATAAAGCCCTGCGACGCCGCCTCCGGGAACAGCCTCGCGATGATCGAGGCGGCCTTTGGCCCCTGCAGGGCGAGGAGCGCGCGGTCTTCCAAAACCTCAAGGTCGACCTCATCACCAATCCGTTGACGGATCAATGCGAAGTCCTGCTCCTTGCAGGCCGCGTTGACCACGAGAAAGAACTCGCCGTCGCGCGCCTCTTCCAGCGCGCGAGTGGCGATGAAATCGTCCAGAACGCCGCCATCTTCGTTGAGGAACACGGAGTAACGAAGGCCGCCCCGCTTCAGCTTCAGGAATTCGCCGGGCGCAAGCGTTTCAAGCGCGCGCGCCGCCTTTTCATTCGCGTCCGCGACGCCAAGTGACACGCCTTTCGCCCGCAAGAACGCCTGCCCCATGTGAGACACGTCAAACAGACCCGCCGCAGCGCGTGTGTGCAGATGCTCGCGCATCACGCCCTCAGGATACTGAATGGGCATGTCGTATCCCGCGAACGCGCCAAACCTAGCGCCGGCCGCATGGTGCGCTTCATAAAGAGGCGTGCGCTTCAGATTCTTGTCGTCTATGGCCATAGCGCCGAAACCGTTCTCCTGTCGCAAGGCCCGCGGAAAACTCGCGGGCGATCGAGAGCGGCCCCGGCTGTCAGGGAACCTGAGAGATTTCACGCGCCGCAACAGCCCGCCGCGCGCTTACTCCTTCGGTGCTCGAACGACCCGACAAGACGTCGGACCATCTCGCTTTCCAGCCTTTATTGCGCGTGCGGTCCCGTTTGCCTGAGAGTTTCCGGGGCGGTTGCTCCTTCGGCGCCGGCCACACCAAGACGGCCGATCTCTCCCGCGACGCGAGCGCATTGGATAGCAAACTAAAGCGTAACGTGACAGGGCGCCGGCGGAGAATTGGGAAAATACACGGCGCAATCATGTCGCATGCGCCGAAACTCGCCGGCTCACAACTCAAGGAACAGCGATCGTGTCAGCATTCTTCGCAGCGGCCGCGAAGCTCCAACCGCGCGGAGGCTAAAGAGAACCCCGCCTCCTCGGCGTAAGGCTTGAGCAGCCCTTCAAGGCCGTCAATATCAATCTCCCGGACTGTCGGGCATTCCTCGCAAACCAGAAACGCCTGCAACCGGTGCGGCCTATCATGGTTGCAGATGATATAGGCGTTTTTGCCCTCGAGTTTGTGGATCAGGCCTTTGCCCTCAAGCCCCTCGAGCGCGCGGTAAACGGTCATCGGCGCGCGCACGCCGCCACCCTTCAACGCGTCGAGAATCTCATACGCCTTCATTGGGCCGCCATTTTCGAGCATGGCGATCCATACGCGCTTTTCGTTTTTGCCAAGCCCGCTCGGCGCATCTTTGGCCGAACCACGCGTCAGCGCATCCGTCGATCCGTCGCTTCGGTCGTCGCCATCCATCGTCAATCTGCTCCCGCAAATCCAGCTGGCGCCAATGGCCGATCTACACACTCGAGTTGCCGCGAGCAGTCAGCGCATCTCGCGCGACATACGCGCGGCATTCTGCTCATCAGACCAGCACAGCCCGGGTCCCTCTCGCCGCAGGCCGGCAATCTGCTTACAGGCTAGTGTTATATCACGTGATAACTCTGCTTCGCTCAGGAAATACAGCGTTCCGGAAAACGGACAGGCTGGAACGGCGCGCGCAAGGGCCCCGCGCTAGCAGCGAAGACGAACCGGATACTTGGATGGCGTGCGAACGCCGCGAAGATTACGCGGACAGACGACGGGCGGCGTCTTCCAGGCCGACGCCGCTCTGTGATTGTCCCGCATTGACCGACGCAATCGCACCGTCCACAAATGCGGCGAGCGCGATCGAATCGGCCCCATCAGCGGCCGCTACGCCACACGATTCATCGCCTTGAACGCAAGCAAGAAACTTCGACACGTTCGCCCCGAGCGGGTCGTCGAGCGCCGCGCCAAGCGCCACTTGACGCAGCACGCCATCAGGGCGCGTCGACGTTAGGGACCGGCTAAGGAAATCAACGGTGACGACGCCGTCAGGATAGTGCGCGGTCATCATGCGACGACGATCACTGCAACGGCGGCTCGCGAGGAATGAAGCAACGCAGTCATTCTCAAAATCGATGGTCGCCATAGCCTCATGGTCGGAGCCGGCTGCGCGCACGTCGACCGGTCGGCCGCACCCTAGTCGCGCGGCGAGATCCAGATCATGGATCATCAGATCCCAGACCACAGACACTTCTTCGCAGCGACCGGAAGAAGGACCGCACCGGGAGAACTCAACCTTGATCGGACGCTCGTTCGACCCGAATAGACCAATCGCGTCCAGAACCAAGCGCTCCTGATGCCCGACAAACAGAACTTTCCCGCGCTGTCCCGCCAAGCGAACAAGCGCATTTGCGTCATCGACCTGCATCGCGAGCGGCTTTTCGACGTAAACATGACGATCCGCCGCGAGCGCGGCCCGACCCAGCGCAAAATGGGACTCCGCGGGCGAAGCGATCGTCACGACGTCAACCCGATCGAGAAACTCGTCGATTGACTTCGCCGTCGCCGCGCCAAAGCGGTCAGCGAGGCGCTTGGCTCTGGAGACGTCCAAATCAAATACGCAGGATAGCCGAACATCTTCAGCCGCCGCGTATTTGTTGGCGTGGAAGCCTCCGAATACACCCGCGCCAATAACGCCTGCGCGCAACTCTCTAAGCATGATCCCCGCTCTCTCCCCAGACAACGACAAAGGCATAGGGGAAAACCGTAACGACTCTACACCGCGTTTCGGCAAAGCGGCATTCAAAGAATGTTACCGGGTGTTTCAGCCAGGACCGCCGAGGCGGTTCCAGATTGCTATTGCGCCTTAAGCCGGTCGGCGAGGATGAACGCCAGCTCCAGCGCCTGGCTGGCGTTCAAGCGCGGATCGCAGTGCGTGTGGTAACGGGAGTTCAAGTCGCTCTCTGTGACTTCTTCACTACCGCCGAGACACTCCGTGACATCCTGACCGGTCATTTCGAAATGCACGCCGCCCGGATGCGCGCCTTCGGCGCGGCAAACCGCGAAGAACGCGTCGACTTCCTTCAGGATTGAATCGACCCGACGCGTCTTAACGCCTGCGCCGGTCTTGATCGTGTTGCCGTGCATCGGATCGCTTGACCACACGACGCGGCGGCCTTCCCGCGACACGGCGCGCACCAGCGCCGGCAGACCTTCGGCGACGTTATCGGCCCCGAACCGCGCGATCAGGACAATCCGACCCGCTTCGTTGCGAGGATCCAACACGTCGAGAAGCCGCAACAATTCATCCGGCGAAAGTGTCGGCCCGCACTTCACGCCGATTGGATTTTCAACGCCGCGGCAGAACTCCACATGCGCGCCGTCCGGCTGCCGCGTGCGGTCGCCGATCCATATCATGTGCGCGGAGGTGTCGTACCAGGCGCCCGTTGTTGAATCGACGCGGGTCATCGCTTCTTCGAACCCCAGCAAAAGCGCTTCGTGGCTCGTGAAGAAGTCCGTCTCCCGGAGCGACGGCACCTTCTCGCCAGTCACCCCGCAGGCGCGCATGAAGGTCAACGCCTCGGAGATCTTGTCGGCGAGGGCTCGGTACCTGTCGCTTTGCCGATCGCCAGCGACGAATTCGAGATTCCAGCGGTGCACATTGGAAAGCGACGCGTAGCCGCCGTTCGCGAAAGCCCGAATGAGGTTGAGCGTGGCCGCCGCCTGGCCGTAAGCCTTCAGTAGCCGCTGCGGATCAGGGCTGCGCGAGCCGGCCTCAAACTCCATCCCGTTGATATTGTCGCCGCGATAGCTCGGCAACGTCACGTCCCCGCGAGTCTCGGTCGGAGCGGAGCGCGGCTTGGCGAATTGCCCCGCGATACGGCCCACCTTCACCACAGGCGCGCCGGCGCCAAACGTCAGCGCCACCGCCATCTGCAACAGCACGCGGAACGTGTCGCGGATATTATTGGGGTGGAACTCCTTGAAGCTCTCCGCGCAGTCGCCGCCCTGCAACAGAAACGCGTCACCATTCGCAACGGCAGCAAGCCGCTCGCGCAGCGTCCTCACTTCGCCTGCGAACACCAGGGGCGGATACCCTGCGAGTTCCGTTTCGACAGCCGCGAGCGCCTCAGGATCCGGATAGTCAGACGGGATATGCTTCGCGGGCCGATCGCGCCAGCTTCCCGGCGACCATTCTCGTCTCATTTCGCTATCCACAGCCTGCACAGACATCACGACACCTTTGCCACTCATGAGCGGATCGCCAACGCCCCCGCTAGCTATCGAAAACCGCATTCGCAGCCAGTTTCCGCAGCATGCAAGTCGTATGCGCCGACGACGCTATCCGCAATCTCCCGGCAAGCTGACGACCAAATAGCGGGGCGGTTTTCGAGGCTCGATCCCCGACGGGCTCGCTTCCCACCGCCCTCTTCTTCCAGCGCGACACCGAATTCCGAGCGAAAACGTGAACGCCGATTGCTGGCGTTTGTCGCCGACCGGCGTCATCGTCCGCATCCGCCGCCCAGACACTAAACCTCTTTGATCTTCAGCCAGTTATCAGGATCCGAGTTGAAAATGAATTCCGCAATTCGTCGCGCAGCCCTCATTTGCGCCCAAGCCCTGCTGGCGATTGGATTAACCAATTCAGCGCTCGCCCAACGCGACTTCAGCAATGTCGAAATCGAGGCTCAGGACCTTGGCGGCGGCGTCTACATGCTGACCGGCGCCGGCGGCAATCTCGGACTTTCGGTGGGAGCCGACGGCGCATTTCTGGTGGACGACCAATATGCGCCGCTGACCGAGAAAATCGTTGCGGCGATCCGCGAGATTACCGATAGCCCGATCGAATTCGTCGTTAACACCCATTGGCATGGCGATCATACTGGCGGGAACGAGAAGCTTGGCGAGGCGGGCGCCCATATCGTCGCCCACGACAATGTCAGAGCGCGCCTCAAGACCGGCCTTGATCGAGGCGAAGGACGCGTAACGCCGCCGGCGCCGCCTGACGCCTTGCCGGTCATCACATTTGCGCACTCGCTGACATTCCACTGGAACGGCGGGGAAGTGTCGGTCATCCATCCCGGCGCGCAGACGGACCTGCCTCGAGCCCACACCGACGGCGACGCGTTTGTCTACTTCAGCAATGCAAATGTGCTGCACATGGGGGACCTATTGTTCAATGGCGGCTTCCCGTTCATCGACATCGCGTCCGGCGGCGGCCTCGACGGCTATATCGCAGCCCAGGAGTTGGCGCTTCGGATGATTGACGCCGAGACAAAGATCATTCCGGGCCATGGCCCGCTCGCAACCAGGGCCGATCTCGTTCGCAACCTGGCGATGCTGCGAGAGGTCCGGTCGCGTGTGAAAGCGCTCATCGACGCCGGGCGGAGCGAAGCGGAAATCGTCGCCGCCAAGCCGCTTGCAGATCTTAACGCGGAATGGGGTCAGGGCTTCATAGACGCTGAGCGGATGACCCAATTCGCAGCGCAATCGCTGGCGAAATCGAGCGATTGACGAACCCGCCGCGCAACGGCGCTTTCCGCGGCTCATTGCAAAAAAATGCCCGCGCCGTCGCCGGCGCGGGCTTCGCCTTTAGGGGTCGGCGAGGGTCGGCCGCCGGGTGGTGAATCGTAGGGACGGCGGCCGGATCAGAAAACGTTAGGCGCGGGAGACTTCCTTCACCTTGCCGCGCGCAACCTTGCATTTGCCGTTCACGGTCTCGCCTTCGCGGGGGATGAGATCGATGAACAACGTCTTAACGGACGCGCCGCGCGATTTGACGAACTTGCTGCGGTACTCGCCGGAGGGAGCGATGCCCTCCCTTTCCATCGCTGCGACGCAGAGATTGACGTTCTTGGCCGTGCTCGCGAGCGCCGGCGTGGCGAACGCGGCGACAGAAGCGATGCCGGCGGCGATCAGGGCGTATCTCATGTCAGTTCTCCAATAATTGGTTTGCGGTAGCTAACGATAGCAGGAACGCTCAACAACACTGCGGAGTTTACTATTGATTTTTAAAGTGTCAAGAATATTTTTAGCACGTCAGCGACGTGATAGGTTTATGACGTCGTTGTGAATAAGGCGGCTGGCGCAAGACGCGGTTGAACTGCGAACGTTGGCCGGGCGTGATTAGAACGTTGGATGGATCGCTTTTCGGCGGTCTTCAGCCGGCGACCAGGTGAGTTTCCACATGAGACGGCGCGAAAAAGCGTCGCGGCATGAAAGGGTGAGGAATGGCTCGGACCTATAATCAGGAATGCGTGCTCGCTTACGCCCTCGATCTTCTTGGGGAGCGATGGACTCTCTTGATCGTTCGAGAGCTGTTTCTTGGCGCCCGGCGCTTTGGCGACCTCCACGCCGCCCTGCCGGGCATCGGGACAAATCTCCTGAGCAAACGCCTGAAGGAGCTTGAGGAAGCTGACCTCGTTGTCTCTACGAGCAGCGACGCGCGCAGCCGATACCGGCTGTCCGACGCCGGCGAGAGCATGCGTCCGGCGCTCCGTGAACTGATGTTCTGGGCGATTGACTACTTCATGAAGCGGCCCGAATCATCGCCGCCAAAGGACTGTATCTTCTCAAACGACCTACAGCCCGACTCCGTGGCGCTGGCGATCGAGATGTTCGCGAACAAATCGATCCAGCCCAGCGACAATTACGTTCTTCACCTCACCATCGACGACGCGCCTTACACATACTTTTACATGAATGGAGAGATGACTGCGCGTCGGGGCGGCGACACGCCGGCGGTCGCGAAAATGGCCTCAGACGTTGCGTCCTTGATGCAGGCCATGCGGGGCGAGATTTATGTCGACGAAACACTGTCCCGCGCGGCATGGTCCGGCGACCAGAACGTCATTAAGCACTTTATCGCGACCTTTACGCCCGGCATGGACACCGCGTTTGAAGTGTCAGAACTGATCAAGTCACGCGAACGCGACAAGCTGGCCGCAAAACTCCGTACCCGAAAGACCGCAGTGACTAGGCCTGCGACGGCGGCCGTGGAAGCGTAGACGCACGGGCCTCATCAAGGTAGCGCGCCGAAATTGGCCGCGTGGCGCGATCGGCAAAACCAATGACCAGCGGATTTCCGGTGGGAATCTCCACCGACACGATATCGTCGTCCGACACATCGAAAAGCAGTTTGACGATCGCGCGCAGCGAATTCCCGTGCGCGGCGACGATGAGCGACTCCCCGTCCTCGAGCCGCGGCGCAATCTCGGCGCGCCAATAGGGTTCGACCCGGTCGAGCGTCGTTTTCAATGACTCCGTATTCGGCAAGACGTCCGGCGCCACATGAGCGTAACGCGGATCGTCGCGCGGGTCCGCAACGTCCTGGTCATTGGACGAAAGATTGAACGGCGGCGGCGGCGTATCGTAGGAGCGACGCCAGACCTTCACCTGGTCGGCGCCGTGGCGCTCGGCCGTTTCCGCCTTATTGAGGCCGGTAAGACCGCCATAGTGGCGTTCGTTAAGCCGCCAGTCCTTTGTCACGGGCAGCCAGAGGCGATCCATGCCTTCGAGCGCGAAGTTCAGGGTGCGGATCGCGCGCTTAAGTACCGACGCGTAACAGGCGACATAGTCGCCGCCCTCAGCGGCCAGCATCGCGCCCGCCCGCTGCGCCTCGGCGACGCCCCGCTCGGTGAGGTCGACGTCGACCCAGCCGGTGAACCGGTTCTGCAGATTCCACTCGCTTTGCCCATGCCGTAGAAGCGCCAGCTTCGCCATCTTCATCTCCTCGCTGTCGCGAAAGGGCATATCCGGCGCGCCCGCCGAAAGCCAGCCCGCGCGCTTCCCGCCGCACTGGCGCGGGGACGCAGATTGCCGTATCGCGACGGCAAAAAGGAAACGACCATGAGCGCGAACCCATCTCCAAAACGCCCCGCCCTCGCCTTGCACGGCGGCGCCGGCGCGCGCGCCGGACGCGACTACGCCGAAGCCGAAGCGCATTTGAAGATCCTCGCCCGGGACGCAGACCGTCGTCTCCGTGACGGCGCCGCAGCGCTCGACGTCGTCGAGTGGGCGGTCTCCGAGATGGAGTCGTCGGGCCTCTACATCGCCGGGCGCGGCGCGCCGCCCAACCAGGCGGGGTACGCTGAACTCGACGCGTCGATCATGCAGGGCGAAACCGACGCGGCCCCAAGGCGAGCCGGCGCCGTCGCCGCCGTTCCGCACCTCGTCTCGCCCATCGCCGCAGCGCGTAAAGTCATGGACGCGACGCCTCACGTGATGCTCGCGGGCCGCGGCGCGGAGAATTTCTGCCGCGAGCAAGGCCTTGCTTTCGTCGATAATCCGGATACGTATTACCGCCTTCCGGTCGGGGTACTGCCCGAGGAACTGACGCAGGCCGAACTCGGCCACGGCACGGTCGGCGCTGCGGCGCTCGATCTGGAGGGCCGGCTTGCGGCGGCGACGTCCACAGGCGGCGTCTTCGGCAAGCTTGAAGGCCGGGTCGGCGACACGCCCATTGTCGGCGCAGGGACGTGGGCGGATGGTTGGGTCGCCGCCTCATGCACCGGCCTCGGCGAGTACTTCATCCTCGCCGGCGGCGCGCAGGACCTCGCCGCGCGCGTCCATTATCGCGGCGAAAGCCTGCAGGCGGCCGCCGACAACCTCATCGCAGATGTCGCGGCGCTTGGCGGAGACGGCGGCGTCATCGCAGTCGACGCCGAAGGGAACATCGCTTTCGCGTGGAACTCCGACGGGATGAAGCGGGCGGGCGTCAGCGCGCGGGAGCCGCTCTTCGCCGCGACGTTTTAAGAGGCGGGCCCGAACGCAGCGTCAAGACTTTCATTATGCTCCCATAGCGCGTATTCGAGTACGCCTACTCGCGCGTCTAGGGGGGAAGAAATGGCGGAACAATACGACTTCATTTGGCACGGCCCAATAAAGATCATCGATCACGACGGGGGACCGCACAAAAAGCTCGCCGAGCTGTTGGCGAGACCTGATCTGCGCGCCGCGCGTGGCGTCTACCTGATCGTTGGGCAGCAGGGCGTGCGCCGCTGGTCGAGACGACCGATCTATATTGGCGCGACAATGCGCACGTTCGAGGATCGTCTGATCGAGCACCTTGGCGGCACATCCAGGAAAGGAAAACTCCCTACCGATGACGTGCCGACCGACGCGAAAATTCTGTGTGCAGAAAAAGAAGGGTGGACGATCACGTCTGTTTGGCTTGGCGAAGTTCGAAGCACACTTAAGGACAACGTCCACCACCTAAGATTCGCGGAACGCACTCTAATCTACTTCTTCGACCCCCTCCTCAATAAAAAAATGAACAGAGCGCCGGCCCAGGAGTGCACGATCATTAACCGCATCAATAAAAAGCTCTGGCACCGCACGGATCCGTTTGAGTGGTACCCTAACCAGCTTCCAACTATTCTTGACGTCAGAAGGGATTCAAAAGAACGGATATCGGCGGAGGCGTACTGGCAGAATGGCCGGCGCGGCGGAACGCTGCGCAGAAGGTACCTCGTTCAAAAAGGCGCTTTGTGGCGCAAGAAGTATTTGAAGAGCATGCCGTCCGCCGATTTCGACAAACCACCCCTGATCGGCTGACAGGCGCATCGTCGCAATATCTTTTCAACCACCTTTGCACTTTCCTCACCCGCCAAGGCCGATGGCGGCGAGGCGTTCGCGCAGGAAGTCCATCGCCGTGGTGTCGGGATACTTGGCGCCGCCCTCGAACTCAGGATCGCGGCAGCTTTCGATGCAGGAGAGCACGGCGTCGGGGCGCGGGTGCATGAAGAACGGCATCGAATAGCGCGAAACGTTGGGACCTACCGGATTGACGACGCGGTGGGTCGTCGCCGGGATCCTGTCATTGGTGATGCGCGCCAGCATGTCGCCAGCGTCGACGATGAGATTGTCCGGGTCCGTCTCAACCGGGAGCCATTCGCCATTGCGGTCCAGGAGCTGAAGCCCCGCCCCGTTCGCCGCCACGAGGATGGTGATGAGGTTGATGTCCTCATGCGCCGCGGCGCGCACCGACGCGGGGTCGGCGCCGTCCGGCACCGGCGGATAGTGCAGCAAGCGGAGGATCGAGTTCCCCGCCCCCGCCATGTCGCGGAAATAGGCCGGGGCCACCTCAAGCGACGGCGCGAGCGCGTCGAGCATCAAAAGCCCCGCCTCTTCCAGCGCGGCGTACAGCGCCAGAAACGCCTCGCGAAACCCCGCCGGCCGGTCCGGCCATACATTCGGCGGGTAGATGTCCGCCAGATCATCGTCCGGCGGAAACTCCCGGCCCACATGCCAGAATTCCTTCAGGTCCGGCGCGCGCGCGTCCTTGGCGTGCTCGCGGCCGAAGGGCGTGTAGCCACGCTGGCCGTCCGTTCCCACCATATAGGCAAGCTTTTCATCCTCAGGCAGCGCGAAGAACGCGGCCGACGCCTTGTACGCGCGCGCGAGAAGCTCCGTCGACACGGGATGGTCCTTCAGGATCACGAACCCGAAATACGTCAGTCCCTCCATCAAGCCAGCCTGAAACGCGGCGCGGTCCACGTCGGACCCGTCCGTGAAGGCGGCAAGCGAGAGTTCGGGAACGGCGGCGTAGGTGGTCATGACCTCTCAATGGACGCTGCGGGGCCGGAAGGGCGGCTAATCGATTCTTCTTATAGTCGGCCACGCGCGCTGTTCGATGGATTTTTTGGAAACACGCCGCAATCCCAAGCGGGACGCGGCGCAGAGGCGTTCGATAGTTTTTGAAGCCCCAATCCGCCAGCGAACCGCCTGCGTCATCCCGGACGGCGTCAGCCGATCCGGGATCTCCAGGCCCCTCTCAGCGACAGGAGATCCCGGCTCTCGCATCGCTCGGCCGGGATGACGGCCTTATAATCAAACGGGCGCGACGCGTCGCGGTTGGCAAAACCGACCCTTGCTTCGCCGGTTCCGGCTGAAAAATCGGTTAGAAAAGAGTTGCATTGCGAATCAAATGGTGATTCGAAAAAGGGCGGGCCGCCAATGCTTGAACTGCCCGCCCAAAACCTACTTCTTCTTAGAAGAAGGCCTTTTTATAGTTTCAACGACGGTCGTGCTCGGCCGTCGTTGAGCTTCCTTTACAGGAATAAACTGGCCGGTCCTTGCGTCGCGGCCAACTTTTACTCTCTTGGTCATTTCTACCTCCTTTCTCGGACTTTTGGCCCGTACGGGCGAACGCCCGACGAAAGAGATAGATTGACACAACCAATAGGACGCGATTCGCGACTGATTTTACATATGGTCGAGTGACCGGAGACCTAAACCCGCACATCCCCTTCAGCCTGGCGCTTGGCCTTCCACTGATCGAAGTTCGCCCAGACGCCGTCGCTCCCGTGCCATTCGCCTTTCGTCGCGGCCTTGGAATACTCCGTCGCCCGCGCTTCGAAGAAGTTCGCGTGCTCGACGCCGTTGAGGATTTCCGTCAGCCACGGCAGCGGGTGCTTTTCAACGCCATAGACCTTCGGCAGGTCGAGCTGATCGAGCCGCCAGTCAGCGATATAGCGGATATACTGCTTGATGTCGGCGGCGGTCATGCCTTCGATAGGGCCCATTTCAAACGCGAGGTCGATGAACTTGTCCTCAAGACCGACGACCGTTTTGCAGCAATCAACGATGTCATCCGCGACGGATTGCGTGACGCACCCGGTCTCCTTGGCGAAGGCGTGGTAAAGCTGCACCATCCCCTCGCAATGGAGGCTTTCGTCGCGGATCGACCAGGTGACGATCTGGCCCATGCCCTTCATCTTGTTGAAGCGCGGGAAATTCATCAGCATGGCGAATGACGCGAAAAGCTGAAGGCCTTCGGTAAACGCCCCGAACATGGCGAGCGTGCGCGCAATGTCCTCATGGCTGTCGACGCCGAATTCCTGCATGTAATTGTGCTTGTCCGCCATCTCCTCATATTCGAGGAAGGCGGAGAATTCCGACTCCGGCATGCCGATCGTTTCAAGCAAGAGCGCATAGGCGGCGATGTGGATCGTCTCGATGTTGGAGAACGCCGAGAGCATCATCTTCACTTCGGTCGGTTTGAAGACGCGGGCGTAGCGCTCCATGTAATTATCGTTCACTTCGACGTCAGACTGGGTGAAGAAGCGGAAGATCTGCGTCAGGAGGTTCCGTTCCGCATCGGTCAGCTTGTTCGCCCAGTCCTTGCAGTCCTCGCCGAGCGGCACCTCCTCCGGCATCCAGTGGACCTGCTGCTGACGCTTCCAGAAATCGTGCGCCCACGGATAACGGAACGGCTTGTAGGCGTAAGAGGGGGTCATCAGGCCCGGCAGATCCGTAGCCGTTGCGGAAAGCGGAGAAGAGGCGTCAGGCATGGGGCGTCGTCTTTCTAACGATTGCGTTTTTTCAGGCGCATTGGTTGAGGCGCGAGCAGTGCGGCGCAACGGAAACGAATACGCGGCCAGCGCACTTCCAACCAATTTAGATCGATATCTTGTGGTCGGTTCGAATGCTACCGCAAGACCTTGTATGTCGCACCTACCCGTATTCCCCGGTTTCCACATGCCCGGCCGCTTGTCGACCGGCTTGTCGAAATCGCCTCAATCATTAGTCTCACGCGCATTTGGGGCGGCGGCGTTTAGCTTGGGCTTGCGCGTTTTTGTGGGGGAAACATGTTTTGCTGTCGCATTCTGGCGCGCGCCGCGCGGTTCACAATGGCGGCGGTCGTCATCGCGCTGGGCGTCTGCGGCGCCAGCAGCGCGAACGCCGACCAACACTTAGCGCTCGTCATTGGCGCGTCGGATTATGGCGCGAAGCGCGCGGCGCGGGAGCGCGACGGCTTCTTCGTGCCATCCTATCTTCCCAACGCGGCCAAGGACGCCGAGCTTGTCGCGGACGCATTCGAGACGGCGGGCGTCAAAGTGACGCTTATCAAGAACCCTTCCCGTCGCGAAATGCGCATTGCGCTGGAAAAGTTCGTCCAAGACCTCAAAGACGCCGGGCCTGATCCCGTTGCGTTTTTCTACTTCGCCGGACATGGCGCGCAGGGCGTGCCGGACGTCGGCCGCAATCGTTTGCCGGACAACTACCTCATCCCCATCGGGGCAGACTTGGTGGACGAAACCGACCTGCCGGAGCAGGCGCTGGGCCTATCGGCGATTTCCGCTCGGTTGAGCCGTTCGGGCGCCGCCGCATCAGTGATTATTCTGGACGCCTGCCGAGATTTTCCCCTGCCGCAACGGTCACGGACGCGGGGCGGACAAACGCGCGGCCTCGCCGAAGCGAAAGCGGCGTCCGGCACGCTGATCGCCTATTCAACCGCGCCCGGCGACGTGGCGAGCGACGGACAAGCTGGCGAAGGCGGCCCATACGCCCGCGCCCTCGCAAGGGAGATCGAAGCCGCCCGCAATGCCCCAATCGAAGCGGTCTTCCGGCGCGTGCGCGTGAGCGTGCAGGAGGAGACGCGCGAGACGCAGTTGCCATGGGAGAACAGCTCGCTGACGGTGGGCGTCACCTTACGGCCAGAAGCGGCCGACCAGCCGGCGAGGGACGCGGCCGCGGTCGGTGATAGCGCTCCTGGATCACCATCCCAGCAAGAAGAACCTTCGCCGGATAGCCTGAGCAGACAGTCCGTAAACGGCTGGCGCCTCACGCGAGAATGGGCGATCGCAGAAAAGTGCGTGAAGACTTTCCCTGCGGGCGAGCTATGCCCCGCACTGACGGCCCTAGAATGGAGCCCGGACGGCCGCCGCATCGCCGTGGGCGACAAGTATGGCGTAACGCATCTGCTGGACCCAAAGGGAAATACGCCGCCGCATCCGCTTCGCACGAGTGGCACGACTGTTGTCGACCTTTCCTGGTCGCCGGATAGCCAGGGCCTCGGCGTTGCGCAAGATCGCGGCCTACTTGCCACTTGGCGCTTTCAGGGCGAAGAGGCGATACTTGACACACAGACTATTAAATCCAAGACGGCGGAGTATCTTCCGGCAGTTCCGGCCGCCATTGCGTCAATTGATTGGCGAATTGGTTCTGGCGAAATTGACTATTTTGTATTCGGCTCAACCTCGGCGCCTGTTCTGGCGATCCGTGATCCCAGTCAGCGGAGCTTTACCGCACGCGCTTTGGGCGACTACAGCACCAGAAAAGCGTCACTCGTTGAATGGTCGCCAAAGGATGCGGTCTTTGCGGCGGCAAGCGGCATCGGAGAGCTTTACCTTTTCAACTTCAATGAAGTCGACCCGCAACAATTCTCTACAGATTACGTCAGAGAAAACCCGGAACCATTTTCAGATTATTCTGCCTACAAAATAACGTCTAGCGAAATGCAATATCGCTACGACCAAAAGATCCTCGATATTGAATGGCGCCCCGACGGCGAGCGCATCGCCACAGTCAGCGCCACTGGCGATGTTTCTATTTGGCGCAGCATCGAAGACTCTTCTCCAAGCGTGCTTGGTACCATCAAGGGCGCCTTTCGCCTCGCCTGGAACCCCGGAGATGACGGACGGATCGCTGTGGCGCACGGTTCGGACGTGACGATCTTCAACACCAAGGACCGATCAAAAGACGAAAACCTCTCAATTGATCATAACGCGATCGTCGGGCTCGACTGGTCTCCGGATGGCGCGATGCTCGCCATCGCCCACATTGACGGGGTTGTTACCGTCTGGCGTAAACAGCAACCAACCTGGTGGCGGCGGTTCGGCGCAGCCACCAAACCATAGCGATCGCTGGGGCGGGACCGTCCGATGAACCTTCCCCGACAGCCTGATATAGTCTTAACGCTACTCTCCGTCGTAACTCTTTTCGTCAGCAACGCCGCAGCGGGAGCTCCCCAGACATGATCGCGTTACGATTTGCATTTTCCGCCAAGAAAGCCACCGCCGTGATAGTGCCCTCTCTCGTCTCATTGGCGCTCATAGGGTGCGCGCAACAAGCTGCATCTGATGACCAGCGGGCATCCGCCGCGAATGAGGCGTCCGCGACCGCGCCGCAGGGTGCTTGGCGTCTGGACGAGACCGCGTCACGCATTGCGTTCGTCAGCGTCAAGGCGGGCGAAGTCGCCGAAGTCCACTCTTTCAAAGAGATCAAAGGCGGCGTCGACGCGGACGGCGCGGCGGAGATCGTCATCCCGCTCGACAGCGTCGAAACAAATATCGACATCCGAAACGATCGAATGCGTGAGATCCTGTTTGAGACCGGCGATTATCCAGTCGCCAAGATCACGGCCGCCATCGACATGACCACGTTCGCCAGCCTCACTACCGGCGCGCGCGCGGAGGCGCCGACGACCGTCTCGGTCGACCTGCATGGCGCGTCGGTGGAGCTTGATGCGGATTTGTTCGTCACACGGATCAGCGAGGATCGCGTTTCCGTGGAGACGGCCGCGCCGATTGTCATCGACGCCGCGACTTTCGGGCTTGAAGAGGGGGTCGAGGCGCTGCGGGAAATCGCCGGGCTTCCCTCCATTGCGCCGTTGGCGCCGGTGACGGCGTCACTGGTGTTCGAGGCGAACTAAAGAGGCGCCAGCGCGTCTTGAGACCTCATCAGCCGTCTGCTTCTCGAGGGGGTTGCGGCACGTACTGGCGCAAATGCGCCGGCACCGCCGCGCGATCCGGCAAAGAAGGAGATGGTGACGGCGCGTGAACGGTGGGCGCCGCCGCCTGGGTTGGCGCAATCGCGGGTTCGCTTTGCGTCGCCGCTGTCGAGGCCTCCTGGCGCGCGCGTTGGGTCACTCTGGCCGCGGCCACCGTCAGCGCAAGCATCACCCAGGCAAGTTCTTCCGTTACGCCCGTGCGCCAGCTCGTGCCGGCGATGCCGATCAGGAACGCCAAATGAGCGGCGAAGAACCCGCGACAAAGGTCCGCGACCGGAAGATCCAGCGCAGCCGCCTGGCGCATGGCGGTCCACGCGGCGCGCAACGCAGCGACGTTCGCCATCACGAACAAAGAGGCGCCAACCAATCCGTAACTCAATGCGATGTCGACATAGGTATTGACGAGATCGACAATGCCCTGGCCTTGAACCAGCACCTGCATATCCGGGTGGGCGCTGGGATCGGCGTACCCGAACAACCAGCTTTGCGAGATGACGTCGACGCTCACTTCCAGCAGCCGCATTCGATAACCGAACGTGCTCGACGCCCCGGCGTCGAGTCCAGGAATGAGTCCGAGCAGCGTTCCGCCAATCGGCGTCGCCAGCAAGATGACCAGGCCGAATACGCTGACCATGCCGAGCTGCATCAGGCGCGCGGCCGCCTTCGACCCGGTTGCGAAGAATATGACGACGCTGACGCATGTGGCGAGCCAGGGCGTGCGGGAGAGAGTCGCGATCAACGCTGCGACGAGCCCCAGCACGACAAGCCACGCCATGGACCGGTTCGACGCGCCGCGCATCAATGCAATCGCCAAAACGATCGCCACATTGAGGCAGATGCCAAAGCCAATCGGAGCGATCGTCGACGCGAAGCTCCGCTGAAACCCGCCGCGCCCGGTGTAGGCGAATGGGGTGTCGATCCCCCAGTTCCGGGCCATCTCCGTATAGAAATGCCATTGCAAGGCGAACTCTGCGAGCGCCACGAGACTGAGCGCAACCAAGATCGCGACGTAAGCGGTCGCCGCGGCCTGCAGGTCAGATACGGACCTCACCGAGCGGCTGAACGCCCAATAGACTGATACCGTCAGCAGCACTGAACTTACGATGATCCGGAGGCCGTGCGTGAAAGTCGTGTCCCGAAAACTCAGCACAGCGGTCAGGACGCAAAACGCGATGACGGCGAAGTCCGCGCCGCCCGCGACTTTCGCAACACGGGATCCTTTCTTTGCGCTGAATAAATACGGCGTGAGCAGAAGGATGCACACGCTGAGCATCGACGACAGGAGAAAGAGGTTATTGATGCCGCCAATGCCGGGAATAGGTTTGTCGCCAGGCGCAATTGCGAACGCAACGATCAGGAAGATGATTGGCTTCAGCGGTTCGGACGCGCCAAGCGCAATGGCGATGAAGGTGATGACGAATAACGCGGCCCAGTAGTCGTGGATCATGAACGCCGCGACCGTCATCGCGATCATCGCCATCGCCCAACGGATCATCCGGTTGGGATCGACGACGGAGGCGAACGCGCCTCGCGCCGCAATGAACCCCGCCAAGATCAGGGGTGTGACGATGATCAGTATCTTAATCGACTGAATCAAAACACTTCTTCCCGAACAAGCCAAGGCGCGCGGAGCATCCCGCAAAACGATCGCACCCCGGATCTAAGGCCATCAGGGTTAAGAATGAACCATTGGACGCGAAGCGCGGGTCGCGCCGCCTCATTGCCCAATCTGTCGGTCCAGCTCCAAAGTCACCGGCGTCGGCTCGCCATAATACTGTTCGATCCAGGGATCATGATCGCCTTCCTTTTCGCCAATTCGCCGAAAGTCCGAAATAATGACTCCGGGGAACGCTTGCGCGATCGATTCATTTACGCGTCGCAGGACCTGCGCAGCGCGGTCCGACGCCATGAACGACTGATAGAATTCGACCGCTTTCGGGTTCTTTTTCAGTTCACGATCGAGAATATCGTGCGAGCCGCCCTCATAATTGCCGATATAGCGCGCGCCAAATGCTTCCGCCAGCGACGCGTGCGCGCGGTGCTTGGCGATCAGCCAGTTCCGCGTGGCGTGAACCGCCGGGCCGTCGGACAGCCAGCGCTCAATCGTGTCGGCGAGCCTCTCCGGATCCTTTTCCAATAGACTCAGCCATTCAGCGCGCCAGGCTTCCCTTGTCGTGGCGTCAAACATGTTCTTGCCGGCCCCTGAGAATCTGAAGCCGCCACTATAGTAGTTTGTTGTTGTGACGCCGAACCGCCGGCGCCAATCGTCGGAAAGCTCAATACCTTGCTCTTGGAAAAACGCTTCAACACCTTGCAGCGCCTTTTTCGTTCGGTTGGGCACGGCAGTATGGCCGCCAATGACGAGCGTCCACGCCTGATTGCGCCCGCGCGCCTTCAACGCCGTGTCGAACGCAAGCGCGAGCTGGGCTGACCGATACCCGTAAGCGGCGCGCATGGAGCCGAGCCCCAACCCTTGGGCAAGGCCTATGTGCGCGTGGCTGATGTAGGCAAAGTGCCGAGAGAAGTTCCACACCTCATTGCCTAGCTCAAGATACAGCTCGCGATCCGTCGGGTATCCAAGCTGGTCCAGCGCATCGATCAACCGGTTCGCGTAAAGATCGAACTCGTCCGACGACCGCATGGCGTCCACCGCCTCCTCATAGGCGGCTTGAACGGCCTCTTTCCTCCGCGCGCGCGCAATTTTCCGTTCGTCTTGATGGCCCGTATAGACAGGATTCATCAGCGACATTGGGCCGCCGAGAACCGGCGGCGCATTGACCCAAAGCTCAGTTCCTGTCTCAATTGCGAGTTCGACTTCCCCTTCTATTGGGAATCCACGCCGGACTCCCGGACCAAAGTTGCGCTGCGTGTCGCCGCCCCAGAAAGCGTCATCCAGCGTCGCGATTTCTCTGGCTCTAAGAGTAAGCGAGCCATTCGTGTCGGACAACAGCATTGTCCGCACAATGTCATACTTAGAGACAAGCTCGACGAACCGGCTTGAATAGATGCGCCCGGCCTTCACTCGCTCTGCGTCCTCAGCGCGATAGACCCTGATATTCCGTACGCCTCCTTTGCCGATGCGCGTGATCTCGACCCGCGTCCGCTTGTCCTGCTGATCACTGAACCGCGCCCTGTAGCCATTTGCGCCGCGTTCCGAAATCCGAATCGGCTTGCCGACCGTCAGCCCGACTTCGCCATCGCCCTCCCATTCGACGAACCAGTCGCCGGCGTAAAGCGCCGGACGCGTCGGCGCGCCGCCGCGCACAAACCCGAGCCTGATGGCCCGGCCGTCCGGCAAGCTCTTGAACGTCTGTGTCACAGGGTCGAAATGCCCACCGGCGACAAGTTCCGGGAACTCCAGACGCCGGCCGTCGACTTTCGCAAAGATCTGGCTCCAGCCGTTTTGCTTGACCGCATTCGCGAGTGGGTCTTCAAGCGAATAGTACTCAATGCCGAAGGGCACATATTGAAAGCGCGCGTCCAATGGGGCGCCCATCGCGGCCGCACCGGAAGGGACGTCCACGGAGCGACTAATTTCCGAATGCGCCGGTCCGATCAGGATGGTCGCCAAAAATGCTGTCGCCGCCGCGAGCCAAAAAGCGAACACCAATCGTCGACACCGCTCCGGGTAGAGATATTTCATCACTTTTTACTCCAACTTCCCGACAATCCGCCCAAAAGACAGCCAACGAAATCAGTTCAAGACCAGACAGGCGGCGACGCCTAGAGCCAGCGCCGCCATCATCCGACCTTCCCGGATCGGCGACAACGCGACCCGCTTTGAAGCGAACCACCAAGTCAATGGAACCGAAAAAACCTTGACGCACGCCGCAAATACGATGGCGGATTCGAAGCCGGCGATCCGATAGATCAGCGGCGTCAACGACAGCATGGCGATGACCGAAGCGGCAATGGAAAATGCGTACTTCTTGCTGTCGCCGCCGCTCAGGAGAATGCTGTTCAGAAAGTCGTACGGCGTCAGCAGGATGGTCAGCGCCGTCAGCTTTACGTAGAAACCAACATTCGAATAGTCGCCAGAGTAAAAGAGGCCGAGAACAGGTTCGACCAGGACAAAAAGCGCCGCATACGCAGCGACCGTTCCAAGGTCCGCCAGATCCCGCAACTTGTTGTAGATCCGTGTGGCGGCGTCCGGGCGCTCCCGATTGATCTCCGCGAAGACCGGATACGCGACCTTGCTCATGATAACGCTGATGACGGACCGCAGCGCCCGCGCCCAGATGGCGGCGACCGCGTAAACGCCGAACTCGGACTTTTCAACAAGAGCGCCGAAGATGATGATGTCCCCTTCGGCCACAATGTATCCGAACGGCGAGGCCAGAAGCAGCCATTTGCCGTAATTGATAATCTTGCGCCGTCGCGCGCGCTCCAGGCTGAACGCTGTTGGGCTGGCGCCGAGGAGATGCGCCCCGACGAGCATGACGACGCTGTTCGTCAGCGTGCCAAAAGCCAATGACCAGATATCAAATCCGTTTATGGCGAACAGGATCGTCACGACGACCGCGCACAATCGAGCGATGATCTCCAGGGTGACAATTCTGGCGTAGTCCATCCGACGGGCGCAAACGGCCGGCGCCATGCTGACAAACCCGTCAATGACCACCGTTCCGGCGACAAAGGCCAACAGCATAGGGAGCTTTTCATCAGCGTAGACGGAAGCGGACGAAAGAGCGCCAGCGTCTCCGAGAAGTTTCAGCAGGATCGCGCCGAGCATGAGCGCGCTGGCAATGAGCGCATTGCGCAACACCTGGACCGACCAGGCCACATTGATGAACGCCTGCGTCTCGCCTTCCTTCTCCCGGATCACGCTCGCCTTGATCCCGATGTCACTCATCATCGAAAGCCCGAAGGAAAGCGAGACGGCGATGCTCATCAGCCCAAAAGCTTCAGGCGCGAGGTATTGAACCAATATGAGATTGGAGATCAGGCGGAGCGCGCGCGTGACGCCGAACCCCACCATCGACCACGCGCCGCCGACGACGGTCCGGCGTTTAAGGGAGCGCGCGGCGCCGGCCTTGCCTGCGGCGGCCACAGGCGTCTCGGCATTCACGTCGGAGGTCATGTCGATGCTGGGCTCCGTGCGTGGCGCGAGCGCTGTCGAAGCAGGCTGTGACACACTTTCAATGCGGCCAAATCAAGGAGATCCCACCAAGGATTGCGAACATCGCGCCGTATCGTCAGGCGATAAGGCGCGTCGGACGAACCGCTCAATCAAACCGGACGATCGCCCTATGCTTCCTTTCGCGTCGATGCAACGATCAGGCCTCTCTACGGCCACCGCGAGCCGCGCCTGTCAACTCCAGGCCATCGCCTAGCGGCGCATGTCATCCCTGCGCCTGGCCCCATCTCGACGCCCCGCCCGATTGCGCTTACCGCTAGAGTTTATAGTTGACGGGCTCGATCAAAGCGACAGCGCGCAATCTGACTTGCGGAGGCTGAGATAGCGAACGCACTGACCATCGGCAGAATTCTGATGACGGCCCCATTCGTCGCCTTGTTCTTAATGAATGCGCCGTGGGGGATATCGGCCGCCCTCTTTCTCTTTCTGGTTGCGGCGGCGACGGATTTTCTGGACGGCTGGGTTGCGCGCGCGCGCGGCGAAACGTCGGCCCTCGGCGCAGCCCTCGATCCAATCGCCGACAAGCTGCTGGTCGCCGCCGCCCTGATACTTTTATTGCGAAACGGCGTCGCCGCGGGGCCCGACGCAGTCGCCGTCATTTTGATCATATTGCGCGAGATCCTGGTGAGCGGCCTGCGCGAGGCGGTGACGGCGGCGGGCGGCAGCTTGAAGGTGACGACACTGGCGAAAGCGAAAACACTAACGCAGATCGCCGCTTGCGCGCTCCTGATGGCGGCCGCCCCGACCGGTCCGATTGGGCCGACTGCGGCGCCGGCGGCGCGGTTTGCGCTTTGGCTCGCGGCCGGCGTGACGGTGTGGACCGGCGGGCGCTATGCTTTGGCCGCCTTGAAGGAGCTGCGCGGCGTCGGCGCGGCCGCGGCTCGGTGAACCACCGCCGGACGCCTCGGATGCAGGTCATGGGAGGTTAGACGATTTCCGAACAGCCATCGCATATTCTGATCGTCGACGACGATGAACGCATCCGGACGCTTCTCAGCAGATACCTTACGGAGAACGGATATAGCGTCACCGCCGCGGACAATGGCGAGCGGGCTCGGGATCTGACGACAGGGCTCGAATTCGACCTGCTGATCGTCGACGTCATGATGCCTGGGCTTTCAGGCTTTGAGCTCACCGAGAAGGTGCGCGCCGCCTCCAACGTGCCCGTCCTTTTGCTCACCGCCAGAGGACTGCCGCAAGATCGAATTGAGGGCCTGGAGCGCGGCGCGGATGATTATCTGACCAAACCGTTCGAACCGCGCGAACTTCTGTTGCGGGTGGCGGCGCTTCTCAGGCGTAGCCGATCGAAATCTGTTGAGAAGCGCGCGCTTACATTCGGCGATTGCGCGTTTGATCCTGACCGCGGCGAGCTACGCCGCGGCGCTGAGATCGTGAAGCTCACGACCAGCGAACTTGCGCTCCTGCGCGCCCTCGCCGCAAAGCCGGGCGAGCCGATTTCCCGGACAGCGCTCGCCGAACAGACGTCCATCGCCATGGAGCGTTCGGTCGACGTTCAGGTCACGCGCCTGCGCCGGAAGATCGAAGACAATCCGCGTACGCCGATTTTCATCCAGACCGTGCGCGGCGTCGGCTACGCGCTCGTTCCCGACTGATCGGCGGGAGGCAAGGATCCATGCTTCGCAAGTTCACGCCGAAAAGCCTTTACGCTCGGGTCGCGCTGATCGTCATTCTACCGATCTTCATTATGCAGTCGGCCGTCACATACGCCTTTTTTGAACGGCACTGGGACGCCGTGACCGCGAACCTCTCCCGCACGACCGCCGGCCAGATCGCCCTTCTGATCCATCTCTTCGAAGAGGCCGAAGGGGAAGAGGCGCGCAAGGAGCTTTTTCAGTCCGCAGTTGACAACATGGACATCAGCATACGGTATGCGCCTGACGAAGCGGTCCCGCAGAACAATAAGCTCTCCGTACTCAGTCTATATGATGATGAGTTCCAAAGACGGTTAAGGGACAAAATCAATCGTCCCTACTGGCTGAACACCCAAAGCTGGCCGAGCTATGTGGAGGTGCGCGTTCAGCTTGACGACGGCGTTCTTGTTTTCTTCGTCCTTCGCGACAGGGTTTTCGCAACGACCGGCCCGGCCTTCATTCTCTGGCTGATCGGCGTGACCGTCCTCCTCGGCTCGATCGCAATCGTTTTCCTGCGCAATCAGGTACGATCGATCCTGCGGCTCGCCACAGCCGCGGAAGCGTTCGGCCGCGGGAGCGACGAGTTGGATTTTCGCCCCACAGGCGCCATGGAAGTGCGGCGCGCGGGCCGTGCGTTCATCGCCATGAAGCAGCGCATCCGCCGCCATATCGATCAGCGCACGACCATGCTGGCGGGCGTCAGCCACGATCTTCGCACGCCGCTCACCCGCCTGAAGCTAAGTCTCGCCATGGAGCCGACCGCGTCGGACATGGAGGCGATGCGCGCCGATGTGAAGGAAATGGAGCGGATGATCGAAGCGTACCTTGATTTCGCTGGCGACGTTGCGGCGACGGAGCCGCCGCAATCGGTGAATCTCGGCGAGCTTGTACGGGAATCCGCACACGGCGTAAGTGAAGCCGACCGCGAACGAATCTCATTTGTCAGTACAGAACCGATTGAACTGGAGGCGCGCCGCACGAGCCTTAAGCGCGCGATCGACAACCTCCTCGGGAACGCCTTGAAGTATGGAGAAAGGGTCTGGGTCAACGTAAAGCGCGAGGGCGTTCACGCGGAGATTGTCGTCGATGACGACGGCCCGGGAATTCCTGAAGAGCATCGCGAGACCGCATTCAAACCCTTCGAGCGGCTGGACAATGCGCGCGGCCAGTCAACGCCGGGCGTCGGGCTCGGCCTCGCCGTTGTCCGCGACGCGGCGCGCAGCCATGGCGGAGAAGCCGCGCTCAGCGAAGCGCCCCAGGGCGGCCTGCGCGCGACGTTGCGACTGCCAGCCTAAAGGCGACGGCGTCAGGCCGCGATATCATCCGGAGACGCCTCAACGAGCGTCTTGTCCGCGATTGCGACGACGCGATCCATTTTCCGAGCGAGGTCCCGGTCATGGGTCGCAATGAGCGCGGCGAGCCCCTTCGCCTTCACGGACTGAAGCAGGGCCTCAAACACTCTCTCCGACGTCGCGGGGTCAAGATTGCCCGTCGGTTCATCAGCTAACAGAATGTCTGGGGCGTTGGCGAGCGCCCGCGCGATCGCGGCGCGCTGTTGTTCACCGCCGGACAATTGCCCTGGCTGATGTGTCAAGCGCTCGCCAAGCCCAAGGCTCGACAAAAGGCGCGTCGCCTCAGCTTCGGCTACCGCGCGCGGGGCGCCAGCGATCAGCTGAGGCAGCGCGACATTTCCAAGCGCAGTGAATTCAGGCAGCAGATGATGCGCCTGGTAGACAAAGCCAAGCGCGTCGCGCCGGAGCGCCGTTCGCGCCGCATCCGACAATTGCGATGTTGCGCGGCCCTTCACGTGAACCTCGCCTGCGCTTGGTCGCTCGAGAAGGCCGGCGATATGGAGAAGTGAAGATTTTCCGGACCCGGACGGCCCCAGAAGCGCGACCGTCTCCCCGCGCGCTAGCGCAAAGTCCGCCGCACTCAAGACGACAAGCTCGCCGTAGCGGCGCTCCACCGCCTCCAGGCGCAAGACAATCGCCGACGAGCCATCCTTGTCATTCATATCGAAGCGCCTCCACCGGATCGAGACGCGCGGCGCGCCAGGCCGGATAAATCGTTGTGACAAAGGACATGAACAGCGACCAAAGGACAATTCGCACGATTTCGTCCCCCCGCATTTCCGCCGGCACGCTGGAGAAGTAATAGATGTCCGCCGGAAAAAGATCTGTGCGGAATAGCCAGGACAATCCCTGCTCGATGGCGTCGATGTTCCAGACAAAGGTCGCGCCAAGAACAACGCCCGCGAGCGTGCCGAACACCCCGATCATTGAGCCTGACAAGAAGAAGATCCGCATGACGGACCCCTGCGTCGCGCCCATGGTGCGCAAGACCGCAATGTCCGCGGTCTTGTCCTTCACCAGCATCACAAGCCCGGTGATGATGTTCAGCGCGGCGACCCCGACGATCAGGAAAAGGATCAGCCGCATGACGCCCCGCTCGGTCTGAAGCGCGTTGAAATAGCTGCGATTCTGCTGCTGCCATGTGATGATGTCGAGGCCCGGGGCCGCTTCTGCGAGGGCCGGCGCGATTTTCTGGATCGCCTCCGGATCATCGACCCGCACCTCGATCTGCTGCACGGCGTCGCCGAAGCTGAAGAAGCGCCGACCCTGCTCGAGCGGCATGAACGCGACGAACCCGTCATATTCGGAATTGCCCACTTCGAAAATCGCGCCAACGCGGTAGGTCTTTTTCCGCAAGGTGGACCCGAAGGCAGTTTCGGCGCCGCGTCCTGAAATGAGCGTAATCGGATCGCCCGCCCGCACGCCGAGAGAATACGCAGTTCGGCTCCCGATCGCGATGTCGATCCCGCCTTTCTCGCCTTCGCCGAAACTCGAGAATGATCCGTCCACCACATGGCTGCGGCCCGTATCCGGGTCGACGCCCGCCACATATTGGATGGACCGTACGTCCTCCGGGCGCATGGCGCGCACGAAGATGCCGGTCTCCCCGCGCCCCGTCGTCGCATAGACCGGCGCGGAAATGAGCGGCGTCGCGGAGATGACGCCTGGAACCGCAAGCAGCTTGCCCGACAGCGTCGCATAGTCTTCGATCGGATCGACGGATTGCGCGAACGCATGGCCATTGACGCCCAGCAGCTGCTCGATGAGCTTGTCGCGAAACCCTTGCATCACCGACATGACGATGATGAGCGTCGCTACAGCGAGGGCTATCCCGACAAACGCAATGATTGAGATGAGCGATACGCCGCGTCCAGTGCGGGTCGCCGCAAGGTAGCGCCGGGCGATCATCCATTCGAATGCGGAGAATGGACCCGGCGTTGTCGGTCGTCCGCCGCCGTCGGCGTCATCCGCCTTGTGAGCCGGCGCGGCGTCAGAGGTCGCTGAATCGAGCATCGCCATTGTCCAAACCGCCTCGCCCGTCGTCTTCAGTTGCTGGGATTGCGCCCTACGCCGCCAATCCGGCGCGAACTTGGTCCAATAGTGACTGAAGCGCGGCGTCGAGCGCGAGATCCATCCGCGAGCCGTCCGCGCGAAGCTTGACCTCAACCTTGCCTTCGGCGAGCCCGCGCGGACCGACGATCAGCTGGAACGGCAGGCCGATTAGGTCCATCCGTGCGAACTTCTCGCCCGGACGCGCTGACGTTTCGTCGTACAGGACCTCAACCCCTGCGGCCGTCAGTTTTGCGTAAGCTTCAGCGCAGGCGGCGTCCGCCGCCTCATCGCCTGGCTTTAGATTGGCCAATCCCACATGGAACGGCGCGACGCTGATCGGCCATTTGCATCCATTATCGTCATGGTGCGCTTCGATGAGAGCGCCGGCGAGGCGCGAGACGCCAACGCCGTAAGAGCCCATATGGACGGGCCGTTCGGTTCCGTCTGGTCCCGCGACGAGCGCCTTCATGGGCTCGGAGTACTTTTCGCCGAAATAGAAGATGTGCCCGACTTCAATCCCGCGCGCGGCGACCTTGTCGGCGTCGCCCACCTTCTCGGCGAATTCCGCTTCGTCGTGCTTCTCTTCGGTCGCGGCGTAATAGCCCGTATACTGATCGATAATCGGCGAGAGATCTCCGTCGAAATCAATGTCGACGCCGGGGGTCTGAAGATCCAGAAGACGTCGGTCGCAAAAGACGGCGCTCTCGCCGGTTTCCGCCAGCACGATGAACTCATGACTGAGATCGCCGCCAATAGGTCCTGTATCCGCGCGCATCGGGATGGAGGTAAGGCCCATTCGCCTGAACGTGCGCAGATAAGCGACGAACATCTTGTGATAGCTGCGGCGCGCAGTATCCGCGTCGACGTCGAATGAATAAGAATCCTTCATCAGGAATTCGCGCCCGCGCATAACGCCGAAGCGGGGCCGGATCTCATCCCGGAACTTCCACTGGATATGGTAGAGTATCTTTGGAAGGTCCTTGTACGAGCGGACCCCTGCCCGGAAGATCTCCGTGACCATCTCTTCATTAGTGGGCCCGAACAGCATCTCGCGGTCCGAGCGGTCGACGATCCTCAGCATCTCCTTGCCATAGGCGTCATAGCGCCCGCTTTCGCGCCACAGATCCGCCTGCTGGATGGTCGGCATCAGGATTTCCACCGCGCCGGCCCTGTCCTGCTCCTCGCGGACAATCCGTTCGATTTTCTTCAGGACGCGAAGCCCGAGCGGCAGCCAGGCGTAAATGCCGGCCCCTTGCTGCCGGATCATGCCGGCGCGCAGCATCAGCTTGTGCGAGACGATCTGCGCCTCGGCGGGCGACTCCTTCAGGACCGGCAAGTAGTATCGCGACAGACGCATGGAACCTCTCCGACGCCGCAAGCTGTCAGGAAACCGATGCGCCGCGGCGTGGCCTCAGCCCGTGGGCCGCAGATCCCTTGGCGCGGACTTGCGGATAATGGAGGTTCAGGTCTTAGAAACGTCAGCGGCGCTTGTCCATCGACCCCGCAGGGTCGCGCGGCCGACTGTCGCCAACGGATTGCCCCCAAGCGGACAAATGGTGCGGTCGAGAAGACTCGAACTTCCACGGGTTGCCCCACAGCGACCTCAACGCTGCGCGTCTACCAATTCCGCCACGACCGCACTTTATCGACGCTCTCGCATCGAAGATCGCGCACCTAGCAAACCTTACCACGCATCTCAAGCTTCATCCCGCGGCGGCGCGCCTTATATTGCCATGCATGGCAATGACACCCTCCGCCTCAGACGCCCAACCGGTCGAGTGGATCATGTCCGCTGGCCTGACGCCTTACCCGATCGCCCAGGCCGCAATGGCCGCGCGCGCGGCCGCGGTCGCCGCCGGCGAAGCCGGGGAGTGCGTGTGGCTGGTGGAGCATCCGCCGCTCTACACCGCCGGCGTTTCGGCAAGAGACGCAGACCTGATCGCGCCCAACACGCTCCCGGTTTTCAAGTCGGAGCGCGGCGGCCAGTTCACCTATCATGGGCCTGGACAGCGGGTCGCTTATCCGATGCTCGACCTTAAGCGCCGTGGGCGCGACGTGCGGGCTTTCGTGCGCGATGTCGAAGAATGGGTGATCGAGACGCTTTCGGCCTTCAATGTGCGCGGCGAACGTCGCGACGGCCGGGTCGGTGTCTGGGTCGATCGCACGCAGCCTGGCGGCGCCTTACGGGAAGACAAGATTGCCGCAATCGGCGTCAGGATCCGAAAGTGGGTGAGCTTTCACGGGCTGTCGCTCAATGTGGAGCCCGACCTGACGCATTTCGAGGGGATCGTCCCTTGCGGCATCGCTGAGCCGGGGCTCGGGGTGACGAGCCTTGTCGATCTTGGCCTGCCCGTGACCATGGATGACGCGGACGCGGCGCTCCGCCGGGCCTTTGAGCGCGTCTTCGCGCGACGAACGGGCGATGTCGCCGAGGACGCGCTATTGGCGGCGGCCTCCGAAGAAGGACGCCCGGAACGCGACGCGGTCTCAGCGGCGCTGGCGGCTAGATGAGCGAAATGTAAGGCGCGTCGCCACGGCGCCGCCGCACTTCATGCTTAGCTGGAAGGCGAAGCCGTCTATGGTCTCAATGTCGCCCACGTCTTGCTTCGGTCGACGCAGATTGGCGCATGAGATTAGGCTTTTCGAAGGCGGCGTTTCCTATCGCGCTTGGTGAGCTTGGAAAGATGGAGAACCCTTGATGCTGGACAGGAAAAGACTCTCAACGGCCGCCGTTTGCGCATCAGCGCTCATCTGGTCTGGCCACGTCGTCGCGCAGACGAGCGAAAGCGCCGCCCAAACCCCTGAGGCTGAGGCCGAAGTGGACGTCGAAATCGCGCCGGAAGACGATCCCGCGAATGAATCGCTCGCCGCGGAACTCACCCGTCGCCATCAGTTAAAGCAGAGCTTCACGGTCCAGCGCCGTGTGAACGGCGAGGTGGTCGAAACGACAGAAGAAACCGTCGTTCTCGGCGATGACCTGCCCTCCCGGCCGACTGAAGCGGGAAAGACGATCAAGGAGCAATTGAAGGACGCCTTCGACCGTAAAGCGCTCACGCGGACCGAAGCGCTGGCGGAAGGCAAGCTTGATTTCGCGATTGGCGACGTCGACCGCGACGGCTTGCTGAACGCGGCGGAGTTTGAACGCCTGATTGCGCTCCTCAGCGCCAACGACGTTTCGTCCGCAGCCGCGGGCGGCGCGGCGGAGCGGGAGTCGCTGCGCGCCTCGTTCGTCAGCGGACTGGAAGCGGTTCAGCCGGAGGTCTCGTTCGAGACCTTTTCAGGCCCGGAGGCGGCGCCGATCGACGAAAAGCGGTTTACGCTTGAGTTCCTGAAGGTGTTCGACGGCGCCGACGCTGACGCCGACGGCGTTCTGCAAGGCGACGAGCTTCGCGCGTTCCGCAGCGCTTTTGCAGGTTAGTCCTCAGGAAGCGTGACCTTAGCGCGGCGGTCGCCACTCCCGGTCTTTACTCAGCCTGATGCGCTCTGCAGATCGAGGAAACGACCGGCGGCATCATAGTCAGCGCGGACGCGGGCGTCTCGCGCCTTTGCTTCGGCGTCTTCACCCCACTTTTCGATCTGGAACGCTTCATCGAGGCGCGACGCGGCGTAGATCGCGTCTGCGTCAAATGCGCCGCGCCATCGGGCCAGCGCGAGAACGCCCGAGCCCGTCGTCTCTGCGAGGATCCTCAGGCTCAGCGCCTCATCCGGGCTCGCGCTGTCGAGCGTTTCCTGCGCCTTCGCGAGAATCTCAGTAGGCTGAGCGACAAACCCAACCCCGGTCGTCACCAATAGTCGGCCGCCAAAAAGCTCTCCAGCCCAATCAATATATGGATCCCAGACGGACGCTTGCCGAGCGGCGAGTTCCGCCGGCGCATCGGCGCGATAGCAAAGCGCATCGGCCTTCAGAAACGCCGCAACCCGCGCGCGCCACTTGTCGCTCTCAGCTTCGCCGAGGTCGATCGACGTCGACAGCAGGCGCGTCAGCGGCATTGTCTGCGGCTCGATACGCGCGCCCTGCGCCTCCCACTCCGCCGCAACCGCGTCAACAAGCCGTCTCGACGCGCCGCCCAGCGGCGCGCCGCGTCGGGTGCGCGCCGTTCGGCCGTCCAGCAGGACGGCGAAGCCGTTCTCGGCCGGCTCGACGAACGCTTTCGCATAGAACCGTTTCGGCGCGGAAGACCCCTGCTCCGTCATGCCCGCCCTCGCGCGCTTCGCCTGTTCTTCATTTCGTCCGCCTCCAAACGAAATCGTTGCCTTAGCCGGCGCGCGGCGCGTCAATCAATGGCCACTCCAGCTCCACGTCATTCGGAAACCCGAAGAAAGCCCATGTCTCGGCCATGTGCCCGGTCAATGGCGCGGTCAGCTCCATGAAG
This sequence comes from Pseudomonadota bacterium, assembly GCA_039819085.1. Lineage (GTDB taxonomy): Bacteria > Pseudomonadota > Alphaproteobacteria > Caulobacterales > Parvularculaceae > MED-G105. The sequence goes on along the minus strand of JBCBSQ010000001.1, from coordinate 161,369 downwards.
CCGCCGCCTCGCGGATGGCGGAACCGCATGGACCGGCAAAACAGATGCAGCTTTCGCGCGACGCCCTCAAGGCGCGCCTCCGGTCCGCCATACTTGCCGTCCCCGACAATCGGCGCGCCGACCGCCGCGCAATGAACGCGCAATTGATGCGTGCGGCCAGTGATGGGGCGCAACGCCAGGAACGCTGGCCCCTGCCCGGCCTGCTCCACAGTCTGAAAATCCGTCAACGCCTTTTTTGCGTCGCGTCCCTGCGCGGGCTCCATGCGTTCACCCGCGGCGTCAGGCGCCTCGCCCCCTCGTTTGGCGATCGGCAGGTCGATCCGCCCCTCCCTAGGGCGCGGCGCACGTACGGTGAGCGCCCAATAGGTCTTTTCGACGTCCCGCTCCTGCAGGCTACGTCCGAGCGCAGCCGCATCGCGACGCGATTTCGCCAGCAGCAAGACCCCGCCCGTATCCCGGTCAAGCCGATGAACCAGCCGAGGCCTCTCGCCGTCCGGCCGCAGCGCCTCCAGAAGCGCATCCACATGACGCGTCGTCTTTGTTCCGCCCTGCACCGCGAGGCCAAAGGGCTTGTTGATGGCGAGGATCGCATCGTCCTCATAGATGGTCCAGGCGCTGAGGGTTTCCGCCGCTTCCTTCCTGGAAATCCGTCCGACGCCGGCCGCCTTGCGAGCCGGATCGCCGCTTCCCTCCGCGGATCGAGGCACATCGGGCGGGATGCGCACTTCCTGGCCGGCCGACACCCGCTGACTGGCCTTCGCCTTCGCCCCGTCGACGCGGACCTGGCCTTTCCTCAGCATACGTTCAAGCGCGCCATGTCCGAGCGAGGGAAAATGCGCGCGAAACCAGCGGTCGAGCCGCAACCCTTCGTCGGGCGCGCCGACGGTTCGCACTTCAACCCCGATCCGGTCTTGCGCCTCGCTCATGACCGACCGCCCGGCATCAGCGCATGACCGGCCCAAACGCCCGCAATCAGCGCCAGCACCCCCGCGATAAGGGAGCCGAGCGCATATACCCCGCCAGCCATCATACTCCGATCACGGATCAGGTTGACGACATCGAGCGAGAAGGTTGAGAACGTCGTAAACGCGCCAAGAAAGCCGACTGCGAGAAACGCCCGCGCGAAGTTGGCCTCCGGGCGCGACAGAAGGCTCCCAACGAGCACGCCCATTAGGAAAGATCCTGAAACATTGGCGATGAATGTGCCCGCCGGCCAGGTCGCCCCAAGGCTCGTCGCCGCGCGCGCAACGCCGTAGCGGGCAAGCGCCCCGACAGCGCCGCCGGCCGCCACGGCCACCGCCATTTTCACCTCACTCAGCGCCATGCTCATCGCAATTCTCACCGCCATCTTCGCCCGCGGCGCGGTCGCCATCTTCCCCGTTCGCGTCTCCGCGCCGCCGAGCCCATTCCTTCATTCGTTCGCGCATCTCCGCTTCCGCGCCGACATTCCTTGGGTGATAGAAATCCGGCCGCTGAAGCTCCGATGGCAGAAAACTCTGTCCTGCGAACGCATCCGGCGCGTCATGATCATAAACGTAGCCTTCCGACCGCCCCAGCGATTTCATCAGCCTGGTGGGCGCGTTGACGGCTCGGGGCGGCGGCGCAAGAGCCGCCGTTTCTTCAGCGAGCGCCTTCGCTTTCTTGAACGCCACATGGGCGCGGTTGGACTTCGGCGCGGCGGCGAGATACGCCGCTAACTGACCAATCACGATATCGCCTTCCGGACGACCGAGAAAGTCAAACGCTTCGCGCGCGGCGACCGCCAGCTGCAACGCCTCCGGGTCCGCGTTCCCAATGTCCTCAGACGCCGTCACCATCAGACGGCGCAGGATGAAACGCGGCGCTTCGCCAGCGTTCAGCAGCCGCGCCGTCCAGTACAACGCAGCGTCCACGTCAGAGCCCCTGATGGACTTCTGCAGCGCGCTCGCGAGGTCATAATGTCCGTCACCGGATTTATCGTGCCGGGGCGCAGCGCGGGTTAGCTCCTCTTTCAGCATGGCCGCGTCAAGAACGCCTTCGGCGTCGGCGCTGAGTTCCTCCAGCATCGTCAAGAGACGCCGCCCGTCCCCGTCAGCGTAAGCGGCGATGAGATCAAGAGCGTCCTCCGCAAGCTCAAACCGGCGCTTGCCGAGCGCGGCGAGGCCGCGGCGCGCGAGCGTCTTCAGATCGTCCGATTGGAGCGGTTTCAAGACGAAAGTCGCCGCGCGCGACAGCAACGCGCCGTTCAGCTCGAACGATGGGTTCTCAGTCGTCGCGCCGATCAGGACCGCATCGCCGGTTTCGATCGGCGGAAGAAAGGCGTCCTGTTGCGCGCGATTGAAGCGGTGTATTTCGTCTACGAACAAAACCGCTCGGTTGCCCGCGGCGCGGGTCTTGCGCGCCCAGTCGAATGCGCGGCGCAAGTCGGCGACCCCGGAGAAGACCGCCGACAATTCGCGAAACTGATAGCCGCTGGCGGCGGCGGCCGCGCGCGCGATCGTCGTCTTGCCAACGCCAGGCGGTCCCCATAGCACGAAAGACCTCAACCGTCCTTCGTCGATCATTTTCGCGACCGCGCCGCCAGGACCGATGAGATGGCCCTGCCCAACCACCTGATCGAGACCGGCGGGGCGCAAGCGCGCGGCGAGCGGCGCGTCGTCCCCGGCGGGCATATCCGGGGCCGCCGCTCCGGCGCGGCCTGTTACGCGGGTCGCAGCGCCTGCGAGCGGACCGCCGAACAGATCAAGTTCCGGGCCGCTTCCGAGCGGCGGGTCATCTGCAGCGCCGGCCACGCTCGTCCGTACACCAATTTACAACCCGGTCCCCGACGTCTACCTCGATATTCCACCTGCGACGATTGCGAGACAGTAGGTCCGTCAGCTCCTTCACATTTGACACATTATCGCCATTGACGGAGACAATACCGTATGACCGTCGAAGCCGACGGCGGCCGGCGAAAGACCGCGGGGGAACCGCGGTCACAACAACGCCCTTTCGCAGAGGCTCAAGTCCATTGTCCTCATTGAAGCGGGGCGACATGTTCGCCACTGACACGTCGGCGAGCGGGTGCGTGCCGGCAAGGCGCGTCTCATTCGCAGCGGGCGTGTCCGGCGCGAGTTCGAAACGCATTTGACCGCGCCGTTCCTTTCCGTCCCGAATAAAAACGATTTCCGCACGTTCGCCAACTTCCTGAACGCCAACGCGGTACCTCAAGGTCTCCGCGTCGAAGATTTCTTCATCGGCGAGGCGAATGACCACATCCCCCGCCTTGAGGCCCGCGCGCGCAAGCGGACCATCCGGATACACCTCATTGACGATTGCGCCGACGGGCCGGTCGAGCCGCAACGCCGACGCGACTGCGGCGTCGACGCTGTCTGTCGCCGCGCCGACCCAGGGCCGCCGGACGCTGCCGCCATCGGTCGCGGTGGCGATCACCTGGCGCACCAGGCTCGACGGCACCGCGAAGCCGACGCCGTTCGACCCGCCTGAGCGGGAGTAAATCGCGGTGTTCACGCCGAGGAGCTTCCCATCGACGTCCACGAGCGCGCCGCCGGAATTGCCGGGATTGATGGCGGCGTCTGTCTGAATGAAAAACTGATAGTCACGTCCGCCGCCGCCCGCCCGACGCCCTGCGGCGACGCCAGTGCGCGCGAGCGCCGAGACAATGCCGCTGGTCACGGTTTGTCCGACCCCGAACGGATTGCCGATCGCGAGAACGATGTCCCCCACCTCAGCGGCGTCGGAGTTCGCGAACTCAAGGAACGGCAATGGCTCGCCGGCGTCGATCCGCAACACCGCAAGATCCGTCTTCGGATCGGTCAGCAGCACCTCTGCGGTAAACTCCCGTCGGTCAGCGAACACAACCGTGATCTCGGTCATCTCGGCGATCACGTGGTTGTTCGTGACGATCAACCCGTCGGGGCTGACAATGACCCCGGAACCAAGCGAGCTTTGTTCGCGCGGGCCTAGACCGAAGAACCGATCAAAAAACGGATCGCCCGTGGACCGATTAACGCGGCGCTTAGTGAAGATATTGACGACCGCAGGCGCCGCAGCGTCAACGACTGGCGCGAACGACATTCGCACATCGTCCATCGAGGACGGCGCCGCTCGGCGCACGCCCATGATGTCGGCGTCATCGGCGCGCGCTTGCGCGCCGACGCCAGTCGGTAGCGCGACCGCAAAAGCGCCAGCGATCGCGGCGAGTAGGACCGATTTGCTCAACTTCACACCCTCACCAAGAAAGAGCCAAGCGCGAGCGACACTCTTCGCCGTACAATACGGCTCGACATTCGCCCGCCGCCCTTCATTTAGTCCGTCCGGCGCCTTCAAGGAAGCATCCCGCAACGTCGCAAGGCCGCGAGGAAAGCACCGATCTTGCGAAGAAGCTTCTCGCCTGCCAAACGCGTCTCGTGTTCATGCTCGCTGTAGTGTCGAAGCTTATTCTTCCCGACGCTTTTATGCATACGCTGGCGTCAGACCAGACGCGAGTTCATCAGCCGAAACTGTCGGGCCAAGCTAAGGTTCCACCGCTGCGAACACATTTTGCCTCTGCACGGAAACATGGAACATAGTATGAACACAAGGTTTTGAAAACCCGATATGACGCGCCGCCAAGCGCCTTACAACGAGGAGAAGACAATGCGTTTCAGCAAACCATTCAGCGTCGCCTTGGCGCTCGCCGCCAGCCTCGGCGCAGCGCCCGCGACGGCGTCCGAAGAATGCATGATTGGCGAGGTGCGGCTGTTTGCAGGCACCTTTGCGCCGCGGAATTGGGCCTTCGCGCACGGCCAGTCTCTGCCAGTCCGTGAATACGACGCTATGTTCTCAGTTGTCGGGACGACATATGGCGGAAACGGACGGACGTCGTTCCAGCTCCCGGACCTGCGCGATCGCGCGCCGATCGGAGCCGGCGGACGTTTCCGTCTTGGAAGAAAAGACACGATTGACGTCCCGGAAGCGGAAGATAACCGCGGCCCGGAAATCGACACCCTCGCAATGAACTATATCATCTGCCTAGAGGGAATTTATCCGGCCAGAGAATAACCGGCTCAGCCGAATGGGGCGGTGGCGCGCCCTATTCCTCGTCGTCTTCCGCGTCCTCATCGAACATGGTCGGGCCGGAATCCTGACCTTTCGCGTCCTCGTCGCGGTCGACGAACTCAATGACCGCCATCGGCGCATTGTCGCCATAGCGGAAGCCGGCCTTCATGATGCGGATATAGCCACCATTGCGCTCGGCGTAGCGTGGCCCCAGCGTATCGAAGAGTTTCTTCGCCATGCCCTCGTCGCGAATGCGCGAAGCGGCGAGACGGCGCAGCGCAAGCTTGCGCCCATCATCCGCATGCGCCTTCTTCGCCATGGTGACGAGCTTCTCGACGATCGGCCGCAGCTCTTTCGCTTTCGGCAAAGTCGTCGTGATCTGCTCATGCTTGATGAGCGCCGCCGTCATGTTCGCGAACATCGCTTTGCGATGCTCATGGGTGCGGTTCAGTTTGCGGTGCGCAAGGCCGTGGCGCATTTTTCGTCTCCATAAGAGCCCGCCTCCTTCAATGGAGCGCGCCGCCCTTCGCGTTCATGCCTACTCGTCGAACTTCTTCGCGAGGTCTTCGATATTGTCCGGCGGCCAGTCCGGCACATCCATGCCGAGGTGAAGGCCGAGGCCCGCAAGAACCTCTTTGATCTCGTTAAGCGATTTGCGGCCGAAGTTCGGCGTGCGGAGCATCTCCGCCTCCGTCTTCTGGATCAGGTCGCCGATATAGACGATGTTGTCATTCTTCAGGCAGTTCGCCGAACGGACGGACAACTCCAACTCGTCCACCTTGCGCAGAAGCGCCGGGTTGAACGGCAGTTCCTCGCGCTCATCGCCGCCCATCTCTTTCTTCGGCTCATCAAAGTTGACGAAGATCTGGAGCTGGTCCTGCAGGATGCGCGCCGCATAGGCCGCCGCGTCCTCGGGGCTGACCGATCCATCCGTCTCGATGTCCATGATCAGGCGATCATAATCGAGCACCTGACCTTCGCGGGTGTTTTCAACGCGATAGGCGACGCGCTTCACCGGCGAGAAGAGACTGTCGACAGGGATGAGCCCGATCGGCGCGTCTTCGGGACGGTTGCGATCGGCTGGCACATAGCCCTTGCCCACTTGAACGACGAACTCGATCCGCAGTTCAGCGCCCTCGTCGAGACGGCAGATCTCCTGGGAAGGATCGAGGACTTCAACTGACGCCGTCTCTTCGATATCGCCCGCCGTCACGACGCCCGGCCCGGTTTTCTTCAAGACCAGGCGCTTGGGGCCGTCCGCATGGCTGCGAAGCGAGAGCTGCTTCACGTTGAGGACGATGTCCGTCACATCCTCGCGCACGCCCGGGATCGACGAGAACTCATGCACGACGCCGTCGATCTGGATCGAGGTGACCGCCGCGCCCTGAAGCGACGACAACAGAACCCGACGCAACGCATTGCCGAGCGTCAGGCCAAAGCCGCGCTCAAGCGGTTGCGCGACGACAGTCGCGCGCCGCGACGGGTCGGCGCCAGGGCTGACTTCCAGCTTGGTCGGACGGATCAGTTGTTGCCAGTTCTTTTCAACGACGGTCATATGGCTACTTGGGCCTCCATTCAGCGGCGGGCTGCGGTCATCGACGATCGGTCAAGACAGCGCCTTCGCTCCATTTCTCCAAACGGTCTTGCGCGCACCGGGCATCGGGCGCCGTGATCAACCGTCAGACGCGGCGACGCTTGCGCGGCCTGCAGCCATTGTGCGGGATCGGCGTCACATCGCGGATCATGTTCACGGTCAGGCCGACAGACTGAAGCGCTCTCAACGCGCTCTCACGGCCCGATCCGGGGCCGCGCACTTCGACGTTCACGGTCTTGAGGCCATGCTCCATCGCCTTCTTTGCGGCGTCTTCAGCGGCCATCTGCGCGGCGTAGGGCGTCGACTTGCGCGAGCCCTTGAAGCCCATACCGCCGGCCGAGGACCAGGAGATCGCATTGCCCTGCTCGTCGGTGATCGTGACCATGGTGTTATTGAACGACGCGTTCACGTGGACGACGCCGCTCGTAATGTTCTTGCGCTCTCGGCGCCGAACGCGCCCTGCGGCTTGCTGCTTCGCCATCTCGCGGCTTCCTTACTTCTTCTTGCCGGCGATCGGCTTCGCTGGCCCTTTGCGCGTGCGCGCGTTGGTGTGGGTGCGCTGGCCGCGGACGGGCAGGCCGCGGCGATGCCGAAGCCCCCTGTAGCAGCCCATGTCCATGAGGCGCTTTATATTGACGGCGACTTCGCGGCGGAGATCGCCTTCCACCATGTAGCCGGCGTCAATCGTTTCGCGAATCTGAAGGACTTCGGCGTCGGAGAGCTCGTTCACCCGCCGCTCTCGCGGAATGCCGACCTTCTCGCAGATCTCGGTCGCCTTGGACGGTCCGATGCCATGGATATAGCGAAGCGCGATCTCGACTCGCTTATTCGCTGGAATGTTCACGCCGGCGATCCGCGCCATTGTCCAACCTCGTGTTTCGACGCGGCGCCAGACCGCGATATCTCTTCACTGAACCGCCGCCCGCGCTGAGCGCCCCAGCGGCCGTCACCAAACCACTTTCAGCGCCCCGCCAATATGGCCGACGCCTGGTCCCTCGCCTCAAACCGCTTTGGCCTCGCCGCAATGTGGCCAGCCCGCGACGATGACAAAAAACCGCCTCGAATTCGCGAAAGCGCGCTGATAGCGCCTCCGTCGCAGGCCCGTCAACACTTGCCGGCCCGCTTTTTCCAACGCGCCGCCTATTTTTCGGCGAGGCCGTCGAGAATGTCCGAAATCGCCTTCGCGACCCCATCGATGGACCCCATGCCGTCGACCCGACGCAGCTTCCCCTGCCCGTCATAGTAGGGGATCAGTGGCGCAGTCTGCTCGCGATAGACCGCCTGGCGCTTGCGGAAGGTCTCTTCATTGTCATCGGCGCGGACCGCCTCGCCTTTCGCCTTCGTTTCCGCAACGCGCGCGTTCAACCGCTTGACGAGCTCCTCCTCGTCGACCGTCAGTTCAATCACCACGTCGACCTGCCGCCCGAGCCCTTCAAGCACGCGATCGATCATCTCCGCCTGAACGACCGTCCGCACCGCGCCGTCAAGGATGAAGCCTTTGCCGCAATCGTCCGCTTTGACGCGTTCAGTGATGATTTCCTCGATAATGGCGTCCGAGACGAGATCGCCGCGGTCCATGATGTCCTTACAGCGATTGCCGAGCTCAGATCCCGAAGCGATCGCCGCGCGCAGCATGTCGCCGGTGGAAAGCTGCGGGATGCCGCGCTCCTCGACGATGCGCTTCGCCTGCGTGCCCTTGCCCGCGCCCGGCGGTCCCAGAAGGATCAGGATCATGAGCGGCTCCCGCGCAGCTTCGACTTCTTGATGAGGCTTTCATACTGCTGGGCGATCAAGTGCCCTTGGATCTGGCCGACCGTGTCGAGCGTCACTGAGACGACGATGAGCAGCGACGTGCCGCCAATATAAACGGGGATCGCCTGGCCGTAGCCCATCTTCAGAAGCTCCGGCAGGATGCAGACAAAGGTCAGATAGCCTGCGCCGATGAAGGTCAGCCGCGTGACCACGAAGTCGAGATACTCCGCCGTGCGCGCGCCTGGGCGATAGCCCTGAATGAAGCCGCCATACTTCTTCAGATTGTCGGCGACGTCTTCGACGTTGAAGACAATCGAGGTGTAGACGAACGTGAACGCGATGATGAGTGCCGCATAAAGCGCCACATACATCGGCCGGCCGGGGCTGAACCAGATCTGCAGGTTCTGCAGAAATTCCGGCGAGTCATTGCCGATGGCGCCGGCCGCCGTCGCCGGCAACAGCAGGAGCGACGAGGCGAAGATCGGCGGAATGACGCCCGACGGATTGAGCTTCAAGGGCAAGTGCGACTTGTCGCCCTGGGTCATCTTCATGCCCACCTGCCGGCGTGGGTACTGAACAAGGATCCGCCGCTGTGAGCGCTCCATGAAGACGACAAAAACAATCAGCGCGAGCGCGATCGCCGCGACGATCACCACTGCGCCGCCCGGCAAGGACGCGCCTGCCGGCCCAGCGCCGCGGCCGAGCGCGAAGAGACCCGCCGCCGCGCGCGGCAGCTCCGCGACAATGCCGGCGAAAATCAACAAGGACACGCCGTTGCCGACGCCGCGCGCCGTGATCTGCTCGCCAAGCCACAGCAGAAACATGACGCCGCCGACGAGCGTCACTGTGGTCGTCAGGATAAAGAACGGTCCCGGATCATTGACGACGGGAAGCCCGCCGCCATTGTTCGCCTGCAGACTGACCGCGATGAAGTAGCCCTGCAGCGTTGCAAGGAAGACAGTCAGATAGCGCGTGTACTGGTTGATCTGCCGCCGCCCCTGCTCGCCTTCCTTCTTCAGCTTTTCAAGCGTCGGGATGACCGCCGTCATCAGCTGCAGGATGATCGACGCCGAGATGTACGGCATGATGTTGAGAGCGAAGATCGCCATGCGCTCCACGGCGCCGCCGGCGAAGATGTTCAGCGTGCCGAGAAGGCCGCCCGACTGGCTCTGGAAGGCCTGGGCGAACGCGTCCGGATTGACCCCCGGCAGCGGGATGTAGGTCCCAAGTCGATAAACGATGAGCGCGCCGAGCGTGAACAGGAGCCGCTTCTTCAGCTCTTCCGCCTTGGCGAAAGAAGAAAACGTGATGTTCTGGGCGAACTGTTCGGCGGCTGACGTCATGCGATGCGAACTCGTCTATCTCTCACCGGCGGTCCCGGCCAATACGCCGAGCATGTGGCGATGCGGCGAAGCGAAGACAACCGCCCGCGCCGCCACGCGCTCTATTCCTTCGCAGGCGCAGACGCCGGCGCGGCGAGCGTCACCGATCCGCCGGCCTTCTCGATCGCGGCCTTCGCCGAGGCGCTCGCGTGGGCGACCGTAACATCGACCTTGGCGCTCAATTCGCCGGTTCCAAGGAGCCTCACGCCGTCGAGCGCGCGCCTGAGAACGCCCGCCGCGACAAGCGCCGCAGCGTCGATCGGCTTGCCGGCGTCGAGTTTGCCGGCGTCAATCGCCGTCTGCAGGCGGCCAAGGTTCAACTCCGCGTAGCGCGCCTTGTTCGGCTTGTTGAAGCCCCGCTTCGGCAGGCGCATGTAAAGCGGCATCTGGCCGCCCTCATAGGCGCGGATGCCGGAAACGCCGGACCGCGACTTCTGGCCCTTCACGCCGCGCCCGCCGGTCTTGCCCTTGCCGGAGCCGATGCCGCGGCCGATCCGCGTGCGCTGTTTGCGAGCGCCCGGATTGTCGGCGAGTTCGTTGAGCTTCACCATTTTTCGTCTTCCTTCGACTTGCGACGGCGACGCCTGCCGCGCCGACCCGCCTCGCCTTTAAAGGATCGCCCTCGGACTACTCCTCGACGATCTCCACCATGTGGCTCACCTTGCGGATCATGCCGCGTACGGACGGCGTATCCTCTAGCACGCGCTCACGGCCCATCTTGTTGAGCCCAAGCCCGATGAGCGTCGCGCGCTGATCCGCCGGGCGCCGAATGGGGCTGCCTGTCTGTCGGATCCTGATCGTTTTCTTTTCGGCCATCTTCCCGCGTTCCCAACCTCAGCGCTTACTCAGCCGTCGCCGCAGCGGCGGCGTCTTCGCCCGCCCCTTCGATCGCAGCGCCCTCAAAGTCCGCCTCGTCAGCGGACGCCTCCTGACTGCGCTCGCCGAAGATCTCCGAGACTTTCTTGCCGCGTTTGGCCGCGATCGAGCGCGGGCTGTCCTGCGCCTTCAACGCGTCGATCGTCGCACGCACCATGTTGTAGGGGTTCGACGAGCCAACTGATTTCGCGACGACGTCCTGAACGCCAAGCGTTTCGAAGACGGCGCGCATCGGGCCGCCGGCGATGACGCCCGTACCTGGAGGCGCGGAGCGAAGCAGCACCTTGCCCGCGCCCCATCGTCCGTGGGCGTCGTGATGCAGTGTGCGGCCTTCGCGCAAGGGAACGCGCACGAGATTGCGCTTCGCTTCCTGGGCGGCCTTGCGGATCGCCTCCGGCACTTCGCGCGCCTTGCCCTTGCCAAATCCGACCCGGCCGCGCTGGTCGCCAACGACCACAAGCGCGGCGAACCCGAAGTTCTTGCCGCCCTTAACGGTCTTGGCGACGCGGTTGATCGCGACGAGCTTGTCGACGAACTCATCGCGCTCTTCGCGTTCGCCGCGGCCCCGATCGCCTCGTCCTCGTCCACGGCCGCCGCCGCGCTGATCTTCACGCGCCATTTCGCGAACCCTTCCGTTCTCTAAAACTCAAGGCCGGCTTCGCGCGCCGCCTCGGCGAGCGCCTTCACGCGCCCGTGGTAAATGTAGCCGCCGCGGTCAAAAACGACCGACTTGACGCCCGCTTTCGCCGCGCGTTCCGCGATCGCCTTGCCGACATTCGCAGCCGCTTCCGAAGTCGAGCCCTTGCCGACGTCCTCACGCAGATCCTTGTCGATCGACGACGCGGACGCCAGCGTCTTGCCGGCGCGGTCGTCAATAATCTGCGCCGAGATGTTCTTCGACGATCTGAAGACGGACAGCCGCGGCCGGTCGCCGGCGACTTTCTTGAGGCGAGAACGCACCCGCTGGGAGCGTTTCTTGCGCGCTTCGATATCGGCCATGTCGAACTTCTCCTCGCCCATTCTCCGAAGGGCGCGCCGCAAAGGCGGCGGGTTACTTCTTCTTGCCTTCCTTGCGGAAGATGAATTCGTCTTTGTACTTCACGCCCTTGCCCTTGTAAGGCTCCGGCGGACGGAAAGCGCGGATCTCCGCCGCGGCCTGCCCGACCTTCTGCTTGTCGATGCCGGAGATGACGATCTCCGTCGGCTTCGGCGTCTTGATCGCGAGGCCGTCCGGCGTCGGAAAATCAATCTCGTGGCTGTAGCCGAGCGACAGATTGAGCACATTGCCCTTCATCTGCGCGCGGTAGCCGACGCCAACGAGCTCAAGCTCCTTGGTGAACTCATTCGCGACGCCATTGACCATATTCGCGATCATGGTGCGGCTCATGCCCCATGCCGAACGCGCTTCCTTGGTCTTGGAGACCGGCTCGACCTCGACTTCATTGTCGTTGAGCGCCACCGAACAAAGCTCCATGACCTCGAACGACAACTCGCCCTTCGGCCCCTTCGCCTTCACCGTCTGGCCGTCCACCGTCACGGTCACGCCGCTCGGGACCGGCACCGGTTGTTTGCCAATTCGGGACATCGCCCTTGCTCCTCATCCGCGCCTCATCGAGGCGCAACACGGTTAGTAGACCTGAAACAGAACCTCGCCGCCGACATTCGCGCTGCGCGCGGCGTTGTCGGACATCACGCCCTTCGGCGTTGAGACGACGGATATGCCAAGACCGTTCCGCACGGACGGCAGATCGGCCACGGACGAATAAACCCGGCGGCCCGGCTTCGAGACCCGCTTGATGTGCGAGATCACGGGCGCGCCGTCATAGTATTTAAGCTCGACCTCAAAGGTCGGCTTTTCGCCATCAAGCTCCACACGCGAATAGCCCCGGATGTACCCCTCGTCCGTCAGAACGTCGAGCACCCAGCCGCGCAGCTTCGAAGCCGGCACCGCCGTCTTGGAATGGCGGCGCATCTGCGCATTGCGAATGCGCGTGATCAAGTCGCCGATTGGATCGTTAATCGCCATCGAAATCGGTCTCCTTACCAACTCGACTTCACAAGACCCGGGACCTTGCCCTCGGATCCGAGCTCGCGCAGCGCAATGCGCGACATCTTCAGCTTACGGTAGAACCCGCGCGGCCGGCCGGTGACTTCACACCGGTTGCGGATGCGCGTCTTGGAGGCGTTGCGCGGGATCTCGGCGAGCGCGAGGACGGCCGCGAACCGCTCCTCGGCCGGCTTCTCCTGGTCGCGGATCACCGCTTTCAGCCGCTCGCGCTTGGCGTCGTACTTCTCCGCCAGACGCCGGCGCTTGCGATCGCGCTCCACCATGCTCTTCTTCGCCATCTCGTCCTCCTCGCGGGTAGCGCCGCCAGGGCGCCCGCTTGATCCGTCCGCGCTCTAGTTTCCGCGGAACGGAAAATTCAGTTCCCGCAACAATTTGCGTGCCTCGTCGTCGGTCGGCGCCGTAGTCGCCACGATAATGTCCATGCCCCGGATCTTGTCGACCTTGTCATAGTCAATCTCCGGAAACACGATGTGCTCCTTGATGCCCATCGCGTAATTGCCGCGGCCGTCAAAGCTCTTCGGGCTGAGGCCACGGAAGTCGCGAACGCGCGGCAGCGCGATCGTGATGAGGCGGTCGAGAAAATCGTACATCCGGTCTTTGCGCAACGTCACCTTGACGCCGACCGCCATACCCTCGCGCAGCTTGAAGCCCGCGATCGATTTCTTCGCCTTCGTCACCACCGGCTTCTGGCCGGCGATGCGCATCAGATCCTCATACGCCGCATCAACCGCTTTGCGGTCGTTGACCGCATCGCCGACGCCCATATTGATGACGACCTTCTCAAGTTTCGGCGTCATCATGACATTGGCGTAGTTGAACTCTTCGTTCAGCGCGGCCCGGATCTTTTCGTCATACAGCGTCTTCAGACGCGGCGTGTAATCAGTGTTCTGCGTCGCCTCAGACATCGATCACCTCGCCTGTGCGCTTCGCGACGCGCACTTTCTTCCCATCTTCCTGAACCTTGAACCCGACGCGGGTCGGCTTGCCGTCAACGCTGAGCGCGACGTTCGAGACATGGATCGGCGCTTCGCGGCGGATGATGCCGCCCTGCTCTGTCTGGGTCTGCTTCTGATGCTTGGCGACGACATTAACGCCCGCGACAATGACGCGATCTTCCCTCGGGAAGACCTTCGTGACTTCGCCCTCCGCGCCGCGGTTCTTCCCCGCGAGCACGATGACCTTGTCGCCCTTCTTAATCTTCGCAGCCATATCGGCCTCTCGTCCTTTCGATCCGGCGCGACTTGCGCGGCGGATCAACAAATCAATTCGTCCTCAGAGCACTTCCGGCGCCAGCGAGACGATCTTCATGTGGTTCGCCGCACGCAGCTCGCGGGTCACCGGCCCAAAGATACGCGTCCCGACGGGCTCTTTGTTGTTGTTGATCAGAACCGCCGCATTCCGATCGAACCGGATCACCGACCCATCCCGACGCTTGATGTCCTTCGCCGTGCGCACGACAACCGCCTTCATCACGGCGCCCTTCTTCACGCGGCCGCGCGGAATCGCCTCTTTCACCGAGACGACAATGATGTCGCCGACGCGCGCATACTTCCGCTTCGCCCCGCCAAGCACCTTGATGCACTGGACGCGCTTTGCGCCGGAATTGTCCGCCACGTCCAAATTCGTCTGCATCTGGATCATATTGACCCTCCATGCGGGACATCGCCCGCCGCCTTAAACTCTCGGGCGCAGTCCGCCCTCATGCTTCCCGGAACGCTGGAAACGTCCGTCCAACGTCCTCGTCAACTTGCCTTGCGCGGCCCTAACCCTTTGAGCCCTCGCCGATCACTTCCCATCGCTTCAACCGCGAATGCGGCGCGCACTCCTGTATGAGCACCAGATCGCCCGGCTTGAACTTGTTGTCCGCGTCATGCGCATGGAACCGCTTGGAGCGCCGGATCGTCTTTTTAAGCACCGGGTGCCGCGTAATTCGTTCAACGCGCACGACCACCGTTTTGTCGTTCCGATCGCTGACGACCGTTCCCTGCATCACTCGCTTCGGCATCGCCTAATCCTTCAAAGCCTTGAGGGCGCTCCGGGGCGCCTACGCGCCCGCCGCTGCGCTCTTTTCTTTCAACACCGTCTTCACCCGCGCGATGTCGCGCCGGTTCTCGCGCACCCGCGCGGTCTTCTCCATCTGGCCGGTCGCCTTCTGAAAGCGCAGGTTGAACTGCTCTTTCTTCAGCTGGGCGAGCCGGTCCTTAAGCTGGTCTTCCGTCAGATCGCGGACTTCCGTGACTTTCATCGCAGCCGCTCCTTACTCGCCAATGCGCGTGATGACGCGCGTCTTGATAGGCAGCTTCGCCGCGCCGAGCGCCAGCGCCTCGCGCGCAACCGCCTCAGGAACGCCGTCGATCTCGAACATGACCCGACCCGGCTTCACCTTCGCGACCCAGCGATCAACCGAACCCTTGCCTTTACCCATGCGCACTTCCGTCGGCTTCGCCGTCACCGGAACGTCCGGGTAGATCCGAATCCAGACGCGGCCAGCGCGCTTCATCGCACGGGTGATCGCCCGACGCGTCGCCTCGATCTGACGCGCGGTAATCCGCTCCGGCTCCATGGCTTTCAGGCCGAAGGAGCCGAAATTCAGGTCCGTGCCGCCCTTCGCGACGCCCTTGATCCTGCCTTTGTGCATCTTGCGGAACTTCGTCCGCTTCGGCTGCAACATGACGCTTCTCCAACCTCAAACCTTCAGCTCGCCAACAAACTGGCGACGTTAACCTGCGCGCTGCCCGTCCCGATCGCCGCCGTCCCGGCGCGGACGTCCGTCGCGCATCTGGCCGACCGCGCCCGTCTGCGCGTCAATGATCCGGCGCTCCTGCGCCATCGGATCATGCTCCATGATCTCGCCCTTGAAGATCCAGACCTTGACGCCAATCGCGCCATAGGTCGTGCGCGCGGTCGCCGTGCCGTAGTCGATGTCGGCGCGCAGCGTGTGCAGCGGCACCCGGCCCTCCCGGTACCACTCCATGCGCGCGATCTCCGCGCCGCCCAGACGCCCGGCCACATTGATCCGGATGCCGAGGGCGCCCATGCGCATCGCCGTCTGCATCGAGCGCTTCATCGCTCGCCGGAACGCCACCCGGCGCTCCAGCTGCTGGGCGATACTGTCGGCGACGAGAGTCGCGTCGACTTCCGGCTTGCGAATTTCGACGATGTTGAGGACCATTTCAGAGTCCGTCATTTTCTGCAGCGCGCCGCGAAGCTTATCGATGTCAGCGCCCTTCTTGCCGATAACGACGCCCGGACGCGCGGAGTAGATCGTCACCCGACACTTCTTGTGCGGCCGCTCAATAACAATGCGCGACACGCCCGCCGCGCGCGCAAGCCCGCCAGGACCGCCCTTGCCAGGCGCCTGCTGCTTGCCGGTCTTCGGATCGATATGAAACTCATCAAGGATGAATTTCCGAATGCGGAGATCTTCATGAAGAAGATCCGCATACGCTGCCGTTGGCGCGAACCAGCGCGAATCCCAGGTCCGGTTGATGCCGAGGCGCAGGCCGACTGGATTGACTTTCTGGCCCATTAAGCGACCTCCTCGACTTCCTTCACCACGATGGTGATTTCGGCGAACGGCTTCATCAGCCGACCGACCCGCCCGCGGCCGCGCGGCCGCCAGCGCTTCAACACCAAATTCTTGCCCACGAACGCCTGGTCGACGACAAGCGCGTCAACGTCGAGATCGTGGTTCTCCTCCGCATTCGCCACCGCGCTCATCAGGACTTTCTTCACGTCCTGGGCGACACGCTTGCGCGAGAACGTCAAGTCAGCGAGCGCCTTCTCAACCTTCTTGCCGCGGATCATCTGAGCCACGAGGTTCAGCTTCTGCGGCGACGTCTTGATCATCCGCGCCTTGGCCATGGCGGCGTTCTCGGCGACGCGCCGCGGGTTCGCCTTCTGTCCCATGACTACTTCCTCTTCGCCTTCTTATCGGCGCCATGGCCGTAGTAAGACCGGCTCGGCGAAAACTCGCCAAGCTTGTGGCCGACCATGTCCTCCGTCACGTGCACCGGCACGAACTTCTGGCCGTTGTAGACATTGAACGTCAGCCCGACGAACTGCGGCAGGATCGTGGACCGTCGCGACCACGTCTTGATGCCGCCCTTGTGGCCGCCGCCGCCCGCGTCCTCGGCCTTCTTAAGAAGATACCGGTCGACAAACGGACCTTTCCAAACCGAACGAGGCATGAAGCGCCGCCTTCCTTATTTCTTCTTCCGCGCGTGACGCGAACGGATGATGTACTTGTCTGTCGACTTGTTGCTCCGGGTGCGGCGCCCTTTGGTGGGCTTGCCCCAGGGCGAGACCGGGTGCCGGCCGCCGGACGTCCTGCCCTCGCCGCCGCCATGCGGGTGGTCGACCGGGTTCATGACAACGCCGCGGACGGACGGACGCTTGCCCTTGTGGCGCGCGCGGCCGGCCTTGCCGAGGTTCTCGTTCATCCGGTCCGGGTTCGACACCGCGCCGACGGTCGCCATGCAGGCGCCGGGGACGACGCGCACTTCGCCGGACATGAGCCGCAACTGCGCCATCGGGCCGTCGCGCCCGACGAGCTGTACGTAAGCCCCCGCGGACCGCGCGATCTGCGCGCCCTTGCCGGGCTTCAGCTCCACATTGTGGACGATCGTCCCGACAGGGATCGACTTCAGCGGCATCGCATTGCCGGGCTTCACGTCGACCTTTTCGCCGGCGATGATCTTGTCGCCCTCTTTCACGCGCTGGGGCGCAATGATGTAGGCGAGCTCGCCATCCAGATACTTCACGAGCGCGATAAACGCCGACCGGTTCGGATCGTATTCAATGCGCTCGATCTTCGCTTCGATGTCGAACTTGCGGCGTTTGAAGTCGATCTTGCGATAAAGCTTCTTCGCGCCGCCGCCACGCCGGCGCGCCGTAATGCGGCCGTGATTGTTACGGCCGCCCTTCGACGTCAGACCTTCCGTCAACGTCTTTTCTGGACGGCCCTTCCATAGCGCGCTCCTGTCCACCAGCACGAGCTGGCGGCGCGAGGGCGTCGTGGGGTTAAATGTCTTCAGCGCCATAAGTCACCTAAAGCGGACCGGCCACCGGGCCAGCCTTAAATTCCTCGCCCCTAAAGGCCGGTCGTCACGTCGATCGCCTGACCCTCTGCAAGGGTCACGATCGCTTTCTTCACCGTGGAGCGCGTATAAGGACGACCACGGAACTGCTTCTTCTTGCCCTTCACGCGAAGGGTGTTCACGGCTTTGACCTTCACCTTGAAAAGCGCCTCGACCGCCTCGGCGATCTCGGGCTTCGTGGCGGTGAGCGGCACACGGAACGTCACCTGGTTGAACTCCGAAGCCATGGTCGACTTCTCGGTGATCACCGGCGACAGGATCGTGTCGTAGTGCTTCTCGACGGGCTCTCTTGCGTCGCTCATTTGAGTCGCGCCTCCAGGCCTTCCACCGCCGCCTTCGTCAAGACAAGCTTGCCGCGGCGCAGGATGTCGTAAACGTTCGCGCCAACGACGGGCAGAACGTCCACATTCGGAATATTGCGGGCCGCGCGGGCGAAGCCCTCGTCAAGCTCCGCATCGACGATGAGCGCATCGTTCAGCCCGAGCGCGTCGAAGCGGGCGCGGAGCGCCTTCGTCTTCGCGTCTTCGGCCTTCGCGCCGTCAATGACAATCAGTTCATTGGCGGACGCCTTCGCCGACAGCGCGTGGCGCAACGCAAGCGCGCGCACCTTCTTCGGCAGAGCGATCGCATGGCTGCGGACGCGGGGCCCGTGGGCCTTGCCGCCGCCGCGGAATTGCGGCGCCTTCTTGTCGCCGTGGCGCGCGCCGCCGGAGCCCTTCTGCCGCACGAACTTCTTGCCCGTGGCGCGGACTTCGTTGCGCTCCTTCGCCTTGTGGGTGCCCTGCTGGCGCTTGGCGAGCTGGTAGACCACCATGCGATGGAGAATGTCCTTGCGCGGCTCAAGGCCGAACACGTCGTCAGCGAGGTCAATCGAGCCCGCTTCGCCGTTCTCAAGCGTGCGTACGTCGAGCTTCATTATTCCGCTCCCTCACCTTCGGAGGCGTCGCTGGCGGTGGCGTCGCCGGCCGCCGCCTCTTTGCGGAACTTCGCGGCGAGATCCTGATCGACTTTCGCGCGAGGGCTCCCGCCGTCGATCATCTCCTGGGCCTGAGCGACCCAGTCCTGGCTCTCCGCTTCCGCCGCGACGCCGAGCTTGTCGAAGAGCGCCGCGCGGTCTTCGTCCGACATGGCGACGAGCTCGGTCAGCTTCGTGACGCCTTCGCCGGCGAGCGCTTCGGTCGTTTTCTCGCCGATCCCGTCAATCAGGACGATCTTGTCGACAGCCTCGGAGAAACCGTCCGTCGACGCAGCGTCAGCAGCCGGCGCTTCTTCCTTACGCTCGATCAGCTTCGCCGGCTTCGGCGCATCTTCCGGAAGCGGACGCTTCACCGCGTCCTTGATCATTACCCAGCCCTCTTTCGGACCGGGGACCGCGCCCTTGATCAGAATAAAGCCGCGGTCTTCGTCGACGCGCACGACTTCAAGATTCTGGGTCGTACGACGGCGCGCGCCCATATGGCCCGCCATCTTCTTGCCCTTGAAGACCTTGCCGGGGTCCTGGCACTGGCCGGTGGAGCCGTGCGAGCGGTGCGAAATCGACACGCCGTGAGAGGCGCGAAGGCCGCCGAAATTCCAGCGCTTCATGCCGCCGGCGAAGCCCTTGCCGATGGTGACGCCCGTTACGTCAACTTTCTGGCCCTCGACGAAGTGCGCCGGCGAGAGCTCCGCGCCGACATCGACGAGATTGTCTTCCGCCACGCGAAACTCAACGAGCCTACGCTTCGGCGCGACACCCGCTTGAGCGAAGTAGCCGCGCTCCGCTTTCGTTGAGCGCTTGGCTTTCTTCTCTCCGGCCCCGAGTTGCAGGGCCGTGTAGCCGTGCTTCTCGACCGTCCGCTGGCCAACGACCTGGCAATTGTCGACGCGCATCACCGTTACGGGGACGTGCTCGCCGTCCTCGCGGTAGACGCGGGTCATACCCACTTTTTGCGCGATCAGTCCGGTCCGCATCGTTTACGCCCCGAGCTTGATTTCAACGTCGACGCCGGCGGACAGGTCGAGCTTCATCAGCGCGTCGACCGTCTGCGGCGTCGGATCCACAATGTCGAGCATCCGCTTATGCGTGCGCATTTCGAATTGCTCGCGGCTCTTCTTGTCGATGTGCGGCGACCGGTTGACCGTGAACTTCTCTATCCGCGTCGGCAGCGGGATCGGCCCGCGAACCTGCGCGCCGGTGCGCTTCGCCGTATGGACGATCTCGGTCGTCGACGCGTCAAGCACGCGATGGTCGAACGCCTTCAAGCGTATGCGAATGTTCTGCTGCATGCCGTGCCGCCGTCTTCCCTCTAGCCGCCTTCAATTCAGTCGGCCGATTTCGTCCTTACTCAGAAAAAGAAAGGCGCCGGGCGAAATCGCTCCGCCCGGCGCCGACGCATTCAGATACGCTACTCGATGATCTTCGAAACGATGCCCGCGCCCACCGTGCGGCCGCCTTCGCGGATGGCGAAGCGAAGCTTCTCCTCCATGGCGATCGGCACGATCAGCTCGACGTTCACTTCCACATTGTCGCCCGGCATGACCATCTCGGTGCCCTCTTTCAGGGTCACGACGCCGGTCACGTCGGTCGTCCGGAAGTAGAATTGCGGACGGTAGTTGGAGAAGAACGGCGTGTGGCGGCCGCCCTCTTCCTTCGTCAGAATGTAGGCTTCCGCCTCAAACTTCGTGTGCGGCGTCACGGAGCCCGGCTTGCAAAGCACCTGGCCGCGCTCAACCGCGGTGCGCTCAATGCCGCGTAGGAGTACGCCGACATTGTCGCCCGCCTCGCCGGAATCGAGAAGCTTACGGAACATTTCAACGCCCGTGCAGGTCGTCTTCTGGGTTTCCTTGATGCCGACGATCTCAAGCTCGTCGCCGACATTGACCTTGCCGCGCTCGACGCGGCCGGTGACGACCGTGCCGCGGCCGGAGATCGAGAAGACGTCTTCGATCGGCAGGAGGAAGTCCTGATCGACCGGACGCTCCGGCGTCGGAATGTAAGAGTCGACCTCTTTCATCAGCGCCTTGATCGTCTCTTCGCCGATTTCCGGATCGCGGCCTTCCAGCGCGGCGAGCGCCGAGCCCTTGACGATCGGAATATCGTCGCCCGGGAAGTCATAGGACGAGAGCAGTTCGCGCACTTCCATCTCGACGAGCTCGAGAAGCTCTTCGTCGTCAACCTGATCGACCTTGTTCATGTAGACGACGATCGCCGGCACGCCGACCTGGCGGGCGAGGAGGATGTGCTCACGCGTCTGCGGCATCGGGCCGTCAGCGGCGTTCACGACGAGGATCGCGCCGTCCATCTGCGCCGCGCCGGTGATCATGTTCTTCACATAGTCGGCGTGGCCGGGGCAGTCGACGTGGGCGTAGTGGCGATCGTCGGTTTCATATTCGACGTGAGCGGTCGAAATCGTGATGCCGCGCGCCTTTTCCTCCGGCGCGCCGTCGATTTCGTCATACGCCTTGAAGTCGCCGAAATACTTCGTGATCGCCGCCGTCAGGGTCGTCTTGCCATGGTCAACGTGGCCGATCGTGCCGATATTGGCGTGCGGCTTATTGCGTTCAAACTTTTCCTTAGCCATCTGCTTTTCTCCGTCTCCTGACGACTAGAACCTATCTTCGTAACGCGGCGAGGCCGGCCTTAACCGGCGAGCTTCGCCTGGACCTCTTCCTGAACCGCCTGCGGCACGCGCTCATAATGGTCGAACTGCATCGTGTACTGGGCGCGCCCCTGGGTTGAGGAGCGAAGCGCGTTCACGTAGCCGAACATGTTCGCCAAGGGAACCATGGCGTGGACGACATTTGCGTTGCCGCGCATTTCCTGCTCCTGGATCTGGCCGCGGCGCGAGTTGAGGTCGCCGATGACCGTGCCGGTGTATTCTTCCGGGGTCACGACCTCGACCTTCATCACCGGCTCCAGAAGCGCCATGCCAAGGCTCGATTTCGCTTCGCGCATCGCCGCGCGGGCGGCGATCTCAAACGCCAGCACGGAGGAGTCGACGTCGTGATAGGCGCCGTCGATCAGCTCGACCTTGAAGTCGAGGATCGGGAAGCCGACCAGCATGCCCGACTCGCGGATCGAGTTGATGCCCTTCTCAACACCCGGAATGTACTCTTTCGGAATGGCGCCGCCGACGATCTTCGATTCGAACTCGTAGCCCGAGCCCGGCTCCGTCGGAATGATATTCATCTTCACACGGCCGAACTGGCCAGAGCCACCCGACTGCTTTTTGTGGGTGTAGTCGATCTGGTGCTCTTTGGTGAAGCTCTCGCGGTACGCCACCTGCGGCTGGCCGATGTTCGCCTCAACCTTGAATTCGCGCTTCATGCGGTCAACGAGGATGTCGAGATGCAACTCGCCCATGCCCTTGATGATGGTCTGGCCGCTCTCCTCATCCGACGTGACGCGGAAGGACGGATCCTCGGCCGCAAGGCGCTGCAGCGCGACGCCCATCTTCTCCTGGTCGGCCTTCGTCTTCGGCTCCACGGCGAGTTCGATGACCGGGTCCGGGAACTCCATCCGCTCAAGGATGACCGGCTTGCCCGCCTCGCTCAGCGTGTCGCCCGTGGTCGTGTCTTTCAGACCGCCGATCGCGACGATGTCGCCGGCGTAGGCTTCCTTGATGTCCTCGCGGCTGTCGGAGTGCATCATGTACATGCGGCCGACGCGCTCTTTCTTGCCCTTGACCGTGTTGAGGACCGAATTGCCCTGCTCAAACTTGCCGGAATAGACGCGGCAGAAGGTCAGCGAGCCGACAAACGGGTCGTTCATGATCTTGAACGCGAGCATGGAGAGCGGCTCGTCGTCAGATGACTTGCGCTCGGTCTCTTCGTCCGTATCCGGCACGACGCCCTTGATCGCAGGGACCTCCACCGGGCTCGGCAGGAAGTCGACAACTGCGTCGAGCATCGGCTGGACGCCCTTGTTCTTGAACGCCGAGCCGCACAGCACCGGGTGAAACGCCACCTCGCAGGTGCCCTTGCGGATCAGCCTGCGGATCGTCTCGTCGTCCGGCTCATTGCCTTCCAGATAGGCCTCCATCGCGGCCTCGTCCATCTCCACGACGGTCTCAATCATCTGCTCGCGATACTCCGCCGCCTTGTCGGCGAGATCGGCGGGGATGTCTTCTTCGTGGAATGCGGCGCCGAGGCTTTCCTCCTCCCAGACGATCGCCTTCATCTTGATAAGGTCGACGACGCCCTTGAAATCGCTTTCCGCGCCGATCGGCAGCTGGATGACGACCGTCTTCGCCGCGAGGCGGTCATGGATCGTCTCGATCGAGCGGTAAAAATCCGCGCCCAGCTTGTCCATCTTGTTGATGAAGAACATGCGCGGGACATTGTACTTGTCGCCCTGGCGCCAGACCGTCTCCGTCTGCGGCTCAACGCCGGCGTTCGCGTCAAGAAGCGCGACCGCGCCGTCAAGGACGCGAAGCGAGCGCTCCACTTCAATGGTGAAGTCAACGTGGCCTGGGGTGTCGATAATGTTGAGCCGCTTGTCGCGCCAGAAACAGGTCGTCGCGGCCGACGTAATCGTAATGCCGCGCTCCTGCTCCTGCTCCATCCAGTCCATAGTGGCCGCGCCGTCATGGACTTCGCCGATCTTGTGGCTCTTGCCGGTGTAGTAAAGGACCCGCTCGGTCGTCGTGGTCTTGCCGGCGTCGATGTGCGCCATAATGCCGAAGTTGCGGTAGTCTTCGATTTTGTGCGTCCGGGTCATGACGTTCACCTCGCGCGCGCGGCGCGAACTCCTAAATCTTCGTTACCAGCGATAATGCGAGAACGCGCGGTTGGCTTCCGCCATCCGGTGCGTGTCCTCACGTTTCTTGACGGCCGCGCCGCGGTTCTGCGAGGCGTCCATAAGCTCGCCCGACAGGCGATCGACCATGGTCGTTTCGTTGCGCGAGCGCGCGGCGGAGATGATCCAGCGCATCGCGAGGGCGAGCTTGCGTTCAGGCCGCACCTCCACGGGCACCTGATAGGTCGCGCCGCCAACGCGCCTTGACCGCACCTCGATCGCCGGCGTCACATTTTCAAGAGCTTCCTTGAAGAGATCGACCGGCGGCTTGCGCAACTTGTCTTCGATGCGGTCGAACGCGCCATAGACGATCTTCTCGGCCGCGGCCTTCTTGCCGTCGATCATGACGTAATTCATGAACTTCGACACCGTGAGGTCGCCGAACTTCGGATCGGGGTGAATCTCGCGCTTCTCTGCGCGGTGACGACGTGACATCTCGCGCGCTCCTTACTTCGGCCGCTTGGCGCCGTACTTCGACCGGCGCTGTTTACGATCCTTAACGCCCTGCGTGTCGAGCACGCCGCGAACGATGTGATATCGGACGCCCGGCAGGTCCTTCACGCGGCCGCCGCGAATGAGCACCACCGAGTGCTCTTGCAGATTGTGCCCTTCGCCGGGGATATAGCCGATCACTTCGTAGCCGTTCGTCAGACGAATCTTCGCGACTTTGCGAAGCGCCGAGTTCGGCTTCTTCGGCGTCGTCGTATAGACGCGCGTGCACACGCCCCGCTTCTGGGGGTTCGCCTCCATCGCCGGGACCTTATTGATCTTCCGGCGCGGCTTGCGCGGCTTGCGAATCAACTGTTGTATCGTCGGCATATCGCTCCCAAGCGGCCCGTTGGCCGAAACCTCTCATCTCGACGGCCACTCGCCACAGCGATGGCCAACAAGCGCGCCGGCCTACTCGAACACTGACAAGTCGGCGGCCCAAAAATCCAACGCGCGAATGCGGCGATCCGATTTGCGGAAAGCCGCTACGCGCGTCACTAGATTTAAATCGGCTATGCTGACCGCGTTTCAGGCGCCCCTGACTGCCGGCCTTCAAGTGGCGCGTGGATACAACCGCGGATCAGGCTGGTCAAGTCGCCAAACAGAAAATTAAGGCTTGCCTCAAGACTTTGCCGATAGACAACGTCGCTCTGACGGCGACGCCAGCCAAAGCGGCGCTCCGCGTCGAATGTATCGCAACACAGAAAGGCGCTGACGCCTTTTCAGATGACAGCTAGAACTCGCGACCAATTGAACCTGGCGACGACCGACTTGGCGAACGAACGCAAAGAGCTTTGCGGCCAGCCCGTCGAATATGTCGTCATCGCCGGCCACGGCCGGTCAGGCTCGAACCGCCTACTCGACGTCTTCGACCAACACCCCCGAACGCTTTGCCGGAATGAGCCGAATGAGGCGTCCGGCTCGCCCTTCGATGCGCTGCCCGGCGGGTTCTTCCTGGATGGCCCTGACCGTCATGGCTTCATCGACGCGTGGCGCCGCGCCATTGCGCAAGCCGGCCGACAGGCGAGCGTTCGCGACCGGCTCGCCGTCGAGTGCAAGGACTACGCTGGCCCCGCCTGGCGGCGCCGGATTGCGCGCCCGGCGCTCGCCCGCCCGAGGGTGCGGGCGCTCGCGGCGTTCGCTGCGCCGGCCTTGAGACAGGAGACGTTTCCCGCCGCGCCCTTGTTCGCCGCCGCCGCCGCGCTCGAGCAATCCCTGCCGGTCTTCAAGCTGCTCTTGAAGCCGGGCTGGCTGCTGACGGCTTTCCCGGAGGAGCCCGGCATGCGCCTCGCCCTCAACGTTCGCGCGCCAAGGCCTTTCCTGAGATCCTGGCGACGCCGGTACGTCGCCGCCGTCGGCCCCGAAAAGGTCTTCGCGGACAACCACGCGACCCTTGGGCGGATCCTGGATCACTTTGGGGAAAGCGCCGACCGGTTCGATCGATTCACCGAAGCGACGCTTTACGAAAGCGAGTTGTGGCGCTGGCGGTATATGAACGAGACCCTGTTCACAGCTTGCCGCAACGATCCGCGGTTCGCGCTTGTCACCTATGAAGGGTTCGAGGAGTCGATCGCTGAAGAGGCGCGCCGCCTCTACGACCTCGCAGGGCTTGAATTCGACGACGCGGCGAGGACCCGCGTCGAGAGCATGCGGAACACTCTTTTCCGGCGGGCGCCTTCTACGGGCGGCGACGACGCGGCCCCAATCGACGAAGCGATCAAGCGCGTTCTCAGCGACAGCCCCTTGCTGGATCTGTGGGACGGCCGCGAGGAGCCTTCCGACAAATGAGCTTTCAGCCCGCCGCGTCCGATTCCGCCGCGTCCGATATCGCCGCCTGCGTCGTCACCCCGGATGACGCTGGCGTTAAGCTGCGCGCCGAACTTGGCCTCGCGCCCAATGCGCCCCTTCGCATCAGCTATATTCCGGGGCCCGGCAATCTCACCAACACCTACGAGCATTGGCGGAAAGGCGCGTTCGATCCAAGGACGCCGAGTATCGCCTATGCGACGATGTTCTTCGAACTCGCCGCGCGCCTCGATGCTGACCTGCATATCGTCATGCGGGGCGAGCCTGCGCTCAGCGCCGAGAAGCGCGGCCGCGTCACGTTCTCGCGCATCCCGCAGGAGCGCGGGCGCGGCGCCCTTGGCTACTGGCGTTCGTTGATGGCGTTCTCGAACGCCGCCGCGCGCGAAGCGGCCGCCTCTGAGCCGCACATTGCAGTGGCGGTCGCCAATCTGTTCTGGCCCGCGCTGCACCGTCTCAAGAGCAATGGAACGCGCGTGATCCTGACCGCGCACACGACGTGCTGGCCTATGGGCGTCACTCCGCTGACGCCGCGCATGCGGATCGAAAACCTCCCGCGCCGATACGGCCTGCGGGCGGTGGACGCGAGCCTGAACATCTCGCCGGAATGCGCCCGTCAGGTGGCGGCTCTGACCGGGCGTCAACTGCCGGCGCGCGTCGCCTTTCCGCAACAGATCGCGCGGCCTTGCGAAAGTGGCGACGCTTTGTCCCGTACTGAAACGGACGGCGCGCCGCACGTCATCTTCCTTGGACGGATCGTAGAGTATAAAGGCGTTTTCGATCTCGCGGAGGCGTTCGCCGCATTGCGTCGCAAAGGCGTCAATGCGCGGCTGACTTTCGCCGGGCGCGGACCCGCCACGGACCGGCTGAACGCGAAGCTGGCGGAGGCGTTTCCGGACGGCGGCGTCGAACTGCTCGGCCATCTCGACGCAGCCGGCGTCCACGACCTTCTCCGCACGGCGGATGTGCTCGTCTGTCCGACGCGAACCAGTTTTTGCGAAGGCAATGCGGCGGTGTGTTTCGAAGCCGCGACGCATGGCGTCCCCGCGATTGTCAGCACTGTCGTGCCGGCGCGCGAGTTTCTGGAGGCGGGCGTCATCGTCTTTCGCGCCGATGACGCCGGCGACCTCACGAACGCGCTGGAGCGGGCGTTGACCGATCCGGAGTTGCGCAAGTCGCTCAGCAAGGGGATCAAATCCGCCGGCGAAGGCGTTTACGACCGCTCGCGCTCCTGGGGCTCGCAGCTCTTCCTCTCGATGATGGACGCCGCGGCGGGAACGCCGCGCGCGTCTCTACATCAAGGATAGCCTCAGGGCGCGACCGCGCCGCGCCCGTCCGACTATTCAGCGGCGTCGTGGCTGAGCGACGGCTCATCGCCCTCAGCCGGTTTTGCAAAGGCCGCCTCGGCCGCGGCTTCCTCCGGCGCCGGCAGCGCCTCGGTTTCAGCGACGCGCTTCTCACGCTCGGCGATCAGTTCCTGATCGCGGCGCTCGGCCTCGATCTGGTGGCGCGTCATCATGCCGCCCGTGCCGGCCGGGATCAGCCGTCCGACGATGACGTTTTCTTTGAGGCCTTCAAGGGTGTCGATCTTGCCGTTGACGGCCGCGTCGGTGAGGACGCGGGTCGTCTCCTGGAAGGACGCCGCCGAGATGAAGGAGCGCGTCTGCAAGCTCGCCTTGGTGATGCCAAGAAGAACCGGCGCGCCGACCGCCGGCTTTTTGCCCTCGTCGATCAGCTTCTCGTTCACTTCCTCAAACTCGATCTTGTCGATCTGCTCGTCCTTCAGGAAGTAGGATTCTCCGGGGTCGGAGATTTCCACTTTCTGCAGCATCTGCCGGACGATGACCTCAATGTGCTTGTCATTGATCGGCACGCCCTGGAGCCGGTAGACCTCCTGGATCTCGTCGATGAGGAAGTCGGCGAGCGCCTCGATCCCCATGATCTGCAGGATATCGTGCGGCGCCGGATTACCGTCCATCAGGTACTCGCCCTTGGCGATGAAGTCGCCGTCCTGAACGGTGATGTGGCGGCCTTTCGGCACCAGATAATCGACAGGCTCAGCGCCCTCCTCCGTCGGCAAGATCCGGATACGGCGCTTGTTCTTGTAGTCGCGGCCGAACTCAACGTGGCCATCGGCTTCGGCGATGATCGCATGGTCTTTCGGCCGACGCGCCTCAAAGAGCTCCGCAACGCGCGGCAGACCGCCCGTAATGTCGCGGGTCTTCGCGCCCTCGGTCGGGATACGCGCCAGCGTGTCGCCAACCCGCACCGTCCCGCCGTCGTCCACGGACAAAATGGCGCCGACGGGCAGCGTGTATCGCGCCTCCCCGCCGGTGGAGAGCTTCAGGGGCTCTCCTTCATCGTCAACGAGCAGGATCGCCGGCTTCATGCCGGACGCCCGCGGATTGGACCGCCAGTCCATGACTTCGCGGCTGGCGATGCCGGTCGCTTCGTCAGTCACGACCTGTACGGAGAAACCTTCCTGCAGGTCTTCGAACTTCACCTTGCCGGCGACTTCGGTCATGATCGGCACGGTGTACGGGTCCCAGTCGGCGAGCCGTTGTCCGCGCTCGACCTTGTCGCCCGCGCCAACGCGCAGCTTCGAACCGTAGGTGACCTTGAAGGACGCCTGCTCTTCGCCTTCCCCGTCCATGATCTTCAGGACCATGTTCCGGCCCATGACCATCACGTCGCCGTCGGAGTTCGTGACAACGCTCTCGTTCTCGAACTTCATGACGCCGTCATGGCTGCCTTCCAGGAACGAGGTGTCGCCGACCTGCGCCGTGCCGCCAATGTGGAACGTGCGCATGGTGAGCTGCGTGCCCGGCTCGCCGATCGACTGCGCGGCGATGACGCCGACCGCCTCGCCCACATTGACGTCGGAGCCGCGCGCAAGATCGCGGCCATAGCACGTCGCGCAAATGCCGACTTTCGATTCACACGTCAGCGGCGAGCGCACCCGGATTTTCTGTACGCCAACAACTTCCAGCCGCTCGCCGGCCGCTTCGTCGATCTGCTCGCCGGCCTTGACGATAACGCTGCCGTCATTCGGGTCGATAACGTCTTCGAGCGACGTCCGGCCGAGCACGCGCTGACCGATGCCGACCACCGTCTCGCCACCCTGGATAACAGCGCCGAGCGTGATGCCTTTTTCCGTCCCGCAATCAATCTCGCGAATGATGCAGTCCTGCGCGACGTCAACGAGCCGGCGCGTCAGGTAACCGGAGTTTGCGGTCTTGAGCGCGGTGTCGGCAAGGCCCTTCCGCGCGCCGTGGGTGGAGTTAAAGTACTCAAGGACAGTCAACCCCTCCTTGAAGTTTGAGATGATCGGCGTCTCAATGATCTCGCCGGACGGCTTCGCCATCAGCCCGCGCATACCCGCGAGCTGCTTCATCTGCGCCGGCGAGCCGCGCGCGCCGGAGTGCGACATCATATAGACTGAGTTGATCGGCTTCTCGCGGTTCGTCTCCTCGTCGACGCGAACGGCGGAGATTTCCTCCATCATTGCGTCGGCGATCTTGTCCGTGCACTTCGCCCAGGCGTCGACGACTTTGTTGTACTTCTCGCCACGCGTGATGAGACCGTCCGCATACTGCTGCTCGAAGTCGCGCGCGAGCGAGCGCGTTTCTTCAACAAGCGCATGCTTCGCCTCCGGAATAACCATGTCGTCCTTGCCGAACGAGATGCCCGCCTTACACGCCTCCTTGAAACCGAGATCCATGATCCGGTCTGCGAAGATGACCGTCTCTTTCTGGCCGCAATGGCGATAAACGACGTCAATCAGGCCCTGGATCGACTTCTTGATAAGAAGCTTGTTCACCGCCTCGAACGGCACCTTGCCGGACTTCGGCAAGAGCTGAGCGAGCTTCATACGTCCCGGCGTGGACTCCACGACCGTGCGGACTTTCTCGCCATTGGCGTCAAGATACTCCCAGCGCGCCTTAACCTTGGCGTGCAGCGACACAGATCCCGATTCGAGCGCGTGCTCGATCTCCGCCATCGAGCCGAAAGTCATGCCTTCGCCCGGCTCGTTGTCCTTCTCGATCGTGATGTAATAGAGGCCGAGAACAATATCCTGGGACGGAACGATAATCGGCTTGCCGTTCGCTGGCGACAGAATGTTGTTCGTCGACATCATCAGAACGCGCGCTTCGAGCTGCGCCTCCAGCGACAATGGGACGTGTACGGCCATTTGGTCGCCGTCGAAGTCGGCGTTGAACGCCGTGCAGACGAGCGGGTGCAACTGGATCGCCTTGCCTTCGATGAGCTTCGGCTCGAACGCCTGAATGCCAAGCCGGTGGAGCGTCGGCGCGCGGTTCAGCATCACCGGATGCTCACGGATCACCTCGTCCAGAATGTCCCAGACCTCGGGCCGCTCTTTTTCGACGAGCTTTTTCGCCTGCTTGACGGTGGCCGAGAGCCCCTTCGCGTCGAGGCGCGAATAGATGAACGGCTTGAAGAGCTCGAGCGCCATCTTTTTCGGCAGGCCGCATTCGTGCAGCTTCAGCTCCGGCCCGACGACGATCACCGAGCGGCCGGAATAGTCGACGCGCTTGCCGAGCAAGTTCTGGCGGAAGCGGCCCTGCTTGCCCTTCAGCATGTCGGAGAGCGACTTCAAGGGGCGTTTGTTGGTGCCCGTAATGACCCGCCCGCGGCGGCCATTGTCGAAGAGCGCGTCGACGGCTTCCTGCAGCATCCGCTTTTCGTTCCGTACAATGATGTCCGGCGCGCGCAGATCGATCAGCCGCTTCAGGCGATTGTTGCGGTTGATGACCCGGCGATAGAGATCATTCAGGTCGGACGTCGCGAACCGGCCGCCATCAAGAGGCACGAGCGGGCGCAGCTCCGGCGGAATGACGGGAATGACCGTCAGGATCATCCATTCCGGCTTGTTGCCGGACTCGATGAACGCGTTGATCAGCTTAAGGCGCTTGGCGAGCTTTTTCGGCTTCAGCTCGGTCGTCGCTTCGGCGATCTCGACTTTCAGCTGCTCGGCGATCGCTTCGAGGTCGAGCGACATCAGGATTTCGCGGATCGCTTCGGCGCCGATGCCGGCGGTGAACGAGTCTTCGCCGTACTCTTCCTGCGCCTGCATGTACTCCTCTTCGGTGAGGAGCTGATGCTGTTCGAGCGGCGTCAGGCCCGGCTCGATAACGATGTACTGCTCGAAATAAAGAACCCGCTCCACATCCTTCAGCGTCATGTCAAGCATGAGCGCGATGCGGGACGGCAGCGACTTCAGGAACCAGATGTGGGCGACCGGCGCGGCGAGCTCGATATGGCCCATGCGGTCGCGGCGCACCTTCGTCAGCGTCACTTCAACGCCGCACTTCTCGCAGACGATGCCTTTGTACTTCATGCGCTTGTACTTGCCGCACAGGCACTCATAGTCCTTCACGGGACCGAAGATCCGGGCGCAGAAGAGCCCGTCCCGCTCCGGCTTGAAGGTGCGGTAGTTAATGGTCTCGGGCTTTTTGATCTCGCCATAGGACCAGGAGAGGATTTTCTCCGGGCTCGCCAGCGAGATGCGGATCTGGTTGAACGTCGGCGCCGTGGCGGCCGGATTGAAAAAGTTCACCATTTCCTGGGACATAAGAACCTCGCTTTAATTTCGTTCCGCGTCGAGCTTGAGTTTCTCGACCGCTTCTCCGACGCGCGCCCGTTCAAGGGCGTCATTCCGTGACTGGGTGCTCACAGGACGGCCACTATCGGACAACTTTTCTTCGCACCCAGATTCTTTCACTCCATCATACCAGCAGTACGACGACACATATCGGTTGATGTCGACTACATGGTCGACCAGGAACGACACGCCTTCCGCCTGTCGGAAAAATGGAAACTCGAATAAGACGTCTTGTCCTTTTCGAACCACAACCCTCAATACGTCCGGGTCTTCGTTCGAGTTAGCCTGAAACGTATACTGACGATTTACAATGTTACATGAGAACTCATGCTGCAAACCGAATACGCCGTATTTTTTGGCCGCGACTTCAGCATTCTCTTCAAAATCCGGATTCGGGAGAGTCGTTGTCGCAACCCGCATTATTCCGAGTTCTGGGGCACAAACCGCAAAATAGCCATAGACGTCCTGCGTCGCCGATGCGGTCGTAAACGGCCACATCGAAGCGAACAGGATCGAAGCTATAGCGTATCGGGTCATCCCGTCTGCAGCTCCACATTGAGGCCGAGCGAGCGCATTTCCTTCACGAGCACATTGAAGCTTTCCGGGATGCCCGCTTCGAAAGAGTCGTCGCCGCGGACGATCGCCTCGTAGACTTTCGTGCGGCCGGCGACGTCGTCGGACTTGACGGTGAGCATCTCCTGCAGCGTGTACGCCGCGCCGTAAGCTTCGAGCGCCCAGACCTCCATCTCGCCGAAGCGCTGGCCGCCGAACTGCGCCTTGCCACCCAAGGGCTGCTGCGTGACGAGCGAGTACGGCCCGATGGAGCGCGCGTGAATCTTGTCGTCGACAAGGTGGTGGAGCTTCAGAAGATACTTGTAGCCCACCGTCACCTTGCGCGCGAACGTCTCGCCCGTGCGGCCGTCGAAGAGCGTCGACTGGCCGGACGAGTCAACGCCCGCCTTTTTCAGCATCTCAACGATGTCGGGCTCGCGTGCGCCGTCGAACACCGGCGTCGCCGCCGGGACGCCGCGCTCAAGGTTCTGGGCGAGCTCCTTCAGCTCCTCATTGGAGCGCGGCAGCGCCTGGTCTTCTCCGTAGACGTCCTTGAACTTGTCGACGACGTCATCGCGCGACGCGGTTCCGTGGTCCCACGCCTCGACGACTTCGGCGATCT
This sequence comes from Pseudomonadota bacterium, assembly GCA_039819085.1. Taxonomy (GTDB): domain Bacteria; phylum Pseudomonadota; class Alphaproteobacteria; order Caulobacterales; family Parvularculaceae; genus MED-G105. Next base: position 128,711 of record JBCBSQ010000001.1, on the reverse strand, counting down.
GACGACCAAGGCCGCGGCACGCCCAGCCGAGGTGCGTCTCGAGGATCTGGCCCACATTCATCCGCGACGGCACGCCGAGCGGGTTCAAGACGATATCAACCGCCGTGCCGTCTTCCAGGAACGGCATGTCCTCGATCGGCGAGATCTTGGAGATGACGCCCTTGTTGCCGTGGCGGCCGGCCATCTTGTCGCCCGGCTGAAGCTTCCTTTTCACCGCGACGAAAACCTTGACGATCTTCATGACGCCCGGCGGCAGCTCGTCGCCGCGCTTCAGCTTGTCGACCTTGTCTTCGAACCGCTTTTCGAGGCGATCGCGGCTTTCGTCGTACTGCTTCTTCAGCGCCTCGACTTCGCCTTGCGCGGCTTCGTCGGCGAGCGCGATCTTCCACCACTGCCCGCGGGTGAACTCCGCAAGCGCGGTCTCGGTGACGACGCCTTTGTCAAAGCCCTTCGGGCCTGAGACGGCCTCCTTGCCGATCAACAGCGATTGCAGGCGGGAGAAAATGCTCCGCTCAAGGATCGCGAGTTCGTCGTCGCGGTCCTTCGCGAGGCGATCAATTTCCTCGCGCTCGATGGCGATCGCGCGCTCGTCCTTGTCGACGCCGTGGCGGTTGAAGACCCGCACCTCAACGATCGTGCCCGACGCGCCCGGCGGCAGGCGAAGCGACGTGTCGCGCACGTCAGACGCCTTCTCGCCGAAGATCGCGCGCAGGAGTTTTTCCTCCGGCGTCATGGGGCTCTCGCCCTTCGGCGTGATCTTGCCGACGAGAATGTCGCCCGGATGCACTTCGGCGCCGATGGCCGTGATACCCGCTTCGTCAAGGTTCCGGAGCGCTTCTTCCGAGACGTTCGGGATGTCGCGGGTGATCTCTTCCGGCCCGAGCTTGGTGTCGCGCGCCATGACTTCGAACTCCTCGATATGGATCGAGGTGAAAACGTCGTCGCGCACGATGCGTTCGGAGATGAGGATCGAATCCTCAAAGTTATAGCCGTTCCAGGGCATGAACGCGACGAGCACGTTTTTGCCGAGCGCGAGCTCGCCAAGATCCGTCGACGGACCATCCGCGACGATGTCGCCCTCGCGGATCACGTCGCCGATCTTCACCAGCGGCCGCTGGTTGATGCAGGTCGACTGGTTGGAGCGCTGGAACTTGCGCAAATTGTAGATGTCGACGCCCGGCTTGGTCGGGTCGGTCTCTTCCGTCGCGCGGATCACGATGCGCTGGGCGTCCACCTGCTCGACGATGCCCGGGCGACGCGCTGCGACGGCCGCGCCTGAATCGCGCGCGACAATCGCCTCCATGCCGGTGCCCACATAAGGCGCTTCAGCCTGCAGGAGCGGCACCGCCTGGCGCTGCATGTTCGAGCCCATCAGCGCGCGGTTGGCGTCGTCGTTCTCGAGGAACGGAATGAGCGCCGCCGCAACCGACACAAGCTGCTTCGGCGACACGTCAATGTAGCCGACGTCCTCGCGCGGCACGAGCGTCGCCTCGCCGGCAATGCGGCAGTTGACGAACTCGTTCTTCAGCTTGCCTTCCGCGTCGATCTCGGCGTTCGCCTGCGCGACCGCGAAGCGCTGCTCCTCCATGGCGGAGAGGTAGACGACTTCGTCCGTGACCTTCGTATCGACGACACGCCGGTATGGGCTTTCGATGAAGCCGTACTTGTTCACCTGGGCGTGGGTCGCCAGCGAATTGATGAGGCCGATATTCGGGCCTTCCGGCGTCTCAATCGGGCAGATCCGGCCATAGTGCGTCGGGTGCACGTCGCGCACCTCGAAACCCGCGCGTTCGCGCGTCAGGCCGCCCGGCCCCAGCGCCGACAAGCGGCGCTTGTGGGTGATCTCTGACAGCGGGTTCGTCTGGTCCATGAACTGCGACAGCTGCGAAGAGCCGAAGAACTCGCGCACCGCCGCCGCCACGGGCTTCGCGTTGATGAGGTCATGCGGCATCAGCGTTTCAAGCTCGGCCGATGACATGCGCTCCTTGATCGCGCGCTCCATGCGCAGGAGCCCGACGCGATACTGGTTCTCCATCAGTTCGCCGACGGAGCGCACCCGGCGATTGCCGAGGTTGTCAATATCGTCGATGTCGCCGCGGCCGTCGCGCAAGGAGTTGAGGATCTTCAGAACCTCAAGGATGTCTTCTTTCCTGAGGACGCGCATTGTGTCCTCGGTCTCGAACCCGAGACGCAGGTTCATTTTCACCCGGCCGACCGCGGAGAGGTCGTACCGTTCCGGGTCGAAGAACAGGCCATAGAAAAGCGCTTCGGCCGTCTCCAGCGTCGGCGGCTCGCCGGGGCGCATGACGCGGTAGATGTCGATGAGCGCCATGTCGCGGTTCTTGTTCTTGTCGGCCGCGAGCGTGTTGCGCACGTAAGCGCCGATCTGGACATGGTCGACGTCGATCGTGTCGAACGCCTCAATGCCGATCTCGTCGAACAGCTCCAGATGCTCCGGCGTGATTTCGTCGCCGGCTTCCGCGAAGATCTCGCCCGTTTCGAAGTTGACGAGATCGCCGGCGAAGTAGCGCCCGACCATCTCCTCCGGCGACATCAACAGGTTCGCGAGCCCGCCCTCGGCGAGCTTCTTCGACGCGCGCGCGGAGATCTTCTCGCCCGCCACTGCGGCGACTTCGCCGGTCTTGGCGTCAATGAGGTCGCGCTCCGGCTTCACGCCTTTGAAGCGGTCCGGATTGAACGGCAGCGTCCACCCGCCCTCGACCTTCTCATGGCTTACACGGTCAAAGAAGGTCTCCAGGATCTCTTCCTGGTCCATGCCGAGCGCGTAAAGAAGCGTCGTCGCCGGCAGCTTGCGGCGGCGGTCAATACGCACATTGACGATGTCCTTGGGGTCGAACTCGAAATCGAGCCAGGAGCCGCGATAGGGAATAATGCGCGCAGCAAACAAGAGCTTGCCCGACGAGTGGGTCTTGCCCTTGTCGTGATCGAAGAAGACGCCAGGCGAGCGGTGCATCTGGGAGACGATGACGCGCTCGGTGCCGTTGATGACGAAGGTGCCGTTATCCGTCATGAGCGGCATGTCGCCCATGTAGACTTCCTGCTCCTTCACGTCGCGGATCGACTTCGCGCCGGTGTCTTCGTCCACTTCAAAGACCGCCAGCCGCAACGTCACCTTCAACGGCGCCGCATAGGTCATGTCCCGCTGCTGGCATTCCTCGACGTCATACTTCGGTTCTTCGAACTCGTACGAGACGTATTCGAGCGTGGCGGTCTCAGAAAAATCAGAGATCGGGAAAACCGAGCGAAAGACCGCTTCGATGCCTTCGTTCAGCCGTTCTTCCTGGGGCGTTCTGCGTTGCAGGAACTGCTCGTAGGAATCCTTTTGCACCTGGATGAGATTCGGCATCGGCGCGGCGTCGCCAATCCGGCCGAAGCTCTTACGGATGCGTTTTTTTTCAACGAAGCTCTGGGCCATTCCAATCTCCCGTTACGCGCAGCGCCGAACGACGTTTCTTCGGCTGCGCGGGCGTCCTATGCATCGACGCCAACAGATGCGATCGCCCGCCAAACGACGGCGTCACGCCCGGCTCCAAAAGCCGGCTTTCACCAAAACAAAAGCGACCGCTCCGCCACCAGGGCGCGGCGCCAGTCCATTCCGATCGTTCGCCGGCGCGCGCCGAACGACGAAAGCCGCGCATCGGAAGTCCGATCGCGGCCGTCAGGGCGCTAGATTTTCAGAATCTCGATTTTTCGAAGCACGTCTTGCCGAAGCGCGGGGGCCGTACGTTTCCGGCGCGACGGAGCCGCTCTTCCCCGCCGCGAACGACCGTAATAATGTCGACGCCCCTCACTCGCAACCCCTGTCAAGCATTTTTTTCAGGCCTACCCGCCGCACAAGCAAGCGTCGCGCGAGGTATGCGTAGCCCCATCCTAGCAGCTCTTCGCAACGGCCCTCACCGCCCCAATGAGCGTTTCAGGCCAATTGCAACGCCCCGCCCCCGCACTGACGATACTCAGCGCGGGCCTGGCCGGAGAGCAACGCGCGCCTTGACGCGCGCCGCAAAGGAGCGAGCTTTACTTGAGTTCGACCTTGGCGCCGGCGTCTTCGAGCTTCTTCTTGATCTCTTCGGCTTCGGCCTTCGGCGCAGCTTCCTTGACCGCTTTGCCGCCAGCTTCGACGAGCTCTTTGGCTTCCTTCAGACCGAGCCCGGTGATCGCGCGGACTTCCTTGATCACGTTGATCTTCTTGTCGCCGGCCGCCACGAGAATAATATCGAACTCGTCCTTTTCCTCAGCCGCCTCGGCTTCGCCGCCACCGCCGCCCGGGCCGGCCATCACGACCGCGCCGCCGGCCGCCGGCTCAATGCCGTACTCGTCCTTGAGGATGTTCTTCAGCTCAGCCGCCTCAAGCAGGGTCAGGCCCACGAGCTCTTCGGCAAGTTTCTTCACGTCCGCCATTTTTCCGTTCCTTATCAGTCAGTTCGTCAATTGAATTCGGGTAGGGTTAGACCGCCTCAGGCGGCCTCTTCATGCTTCTTCTCGATCGCCTCAACGCAGCCGGCGAGGTTCGACGCCGGCGCGCCGATCGCGCCCGCCAACTCCATAGCCGGCGACATGATGGTCTGAACGATCGACGCAATGATCTCTTCGCGGGACGGCATGGACGCGAGCGCCTCAACGCCCTTCTCATCCATGATCTCCTCGCCCATCGCGCCGCCGAGGATCTTCAGCTTCTCATTGTCCTTGGCGAACTTCTTGACCGCCTTGGCCGCCGCCACCGGATCTTCGGAGAACGCGATCGCCGTCGGCCCCTGGAACACGTCCTGAAGCTTTTCCGCCGGCTTGCCGGTAATGGCGATCTTGGCGAGGCGATTCTTGATCACCTTCATGCCGGCGCCCGCTTCGCGCAGTTCTCCGCGCAGCGACTCCATCTCCGTGACGGTCAGGCCGCCATTGGCGACGACGACGACTGTGTTGGCGTCGAAGACGCCGCCGATCCATTCAACCTGATCCGCCTTCTGGGCGCGATCCATGGCGCTCCCTCCTCCGATCAACCGCACGCGCGCCACGCATCAACGCCGCGCCTTGCGTCCATCAACTCAAAGCTGTCCAAGAAAGGAAGAAACGCGCGGCCACGCCAAAAGGCGGGAACATCGCGAGGCTTCGCCATCTGCGCAGGGGATTAAGCGAACGCTCCGTTCGCACCTGCGGTCTTGGACAGGGCCAATTCACGTCGAGCCTCGACGCGAGCGCATGCTCTTACCGTCAGTTTCGAAGAATGCAAGAGGCTCGGACGACTTTCCGGCCCGAACGTCACGCGACCCTACGGCCGAGCCAATCGGGCCCGCAGACGCGGCGCAACAGGTCCGCTTCGGCGTCATCGCCAGCGGGCCGCTCGCACAGAGAGCGAAAGGCCGCTTTCGTCGTCTTGCGATCGCCCCACCGACAATCAAGACGCGGGAGATCCTCATCGGAGCGCGCGCAGTGGCTCGCCACCATCGCAAACAGCCCGACCGCCTTTTCGAACGCGAGATCCGCAACGCCAAGGCGGGTTGGCCGCTCGGGCATGTCAAACCGCGCCACGGCGACGATCGCGCCTTCATCCACCCGCGGCGTGATCTCGTGGGCCGTCGCCCCGAACGCGCTCGCGCCCTCAAGTATGGCGAACGAGTTTGCGTGGGAGCCCGGATACTCCGGCGGACCGCCATGAATGTTATAGGGCGTTAACGTCAGTGAACGGAGGACATCGCCCGGAATAATCAGGTCGCTTAAGAAACTGATCAGACGCGCGCGCCCATCGCACGCCGCCACGCGGTCGCGCAAGACTTCAATGTCCTCCACACGCGAGACGCCGACATCGGCGTTCGAGCGCCTGACAAAGGCGGACAAGTCCGCCGCGGTTTCATGCGGACATAGCAGGATGATTGCGCGCGGGCGGGCCATGGCGAAGACCATCGCGGGCGCGGCTTAAGGATACGTTGCCGCCCAACTTGTTCGCTCATGCGGGCAGATCCGCCGACGTCTCGCGGATCAGCATGTCGACCACCGTCCGCAGCGCCTCGTCGTGATCGGCGCCTTGCCCGCGCGCGTCAGCGTAGGCTTCCAGCTGCCAGCAGGCGCTCGTGCCGCGCTTCAGGATCGTCCGGGCGTGCCGGACCTCCTCCACGCAGCCGAGCGCCGCAGCGTCCTTTTCGACAAGCTCAATCAGCTCTTCGATCAACGCCGCGAACGGCAGGCACTCGCCGCGGCCGAGGTCGATCATCGACTTGGTGCAGCCATACCGCTCCGCACGCCAACGATTTTCCTCCAGCATGATGCGGGGATAGATCCGCCAACGCATGTTTCGGTCTTTCATACGCGACAGCATTCGCAAAATGCTTTGATAGAGCGCTGCGACGCAAAGCGCGTCTTCAAGGCGCGTACAGACGTCCGTGATCCGCATTTCGAGCGTCGGGAACCGCGCCGACGGCCGCATGTCCCACCAGATCTTCGAGGAGTCCTCAATGACGCCGGCCTTCACGAGCCGCTCCACCGTGCGTTCATATTCCGACCAGCTCTCGTAACGATCCGGCACGCCAGTGCGCGGCATCGAATCGAATACGCCGAGCCGGGAGCATTTCATCTGCATGTCGTGCCCGACCCAGAAGGGCGACGACGTGGACAGCGCCAGAAGATGCGGCAGAAAGTACCGCGTCTGGTTCATGAGATCGATCCTGAGGTCAGGATCCTCGATCCCGGCGTGCACATGCATGCCGCAAATCAGCATGCGGCGGATCGCGCCGCCGAGGTCCGCGTCCAGCATGTCGTAACGAGGCGCCTCGGTGTGCTTCTGGGCGCCCCATTTCGCGAACGGGTGCGTCGAAGCGGCGATCAGCGCCATGCCGTGCCGCTCGGCCGCGTCGATGAGGCAGCGCCGCAGGGCGGTCAGGTGCCGGCGCGCCTCGCCGATGTCGGCGCAGACAGGCGTGCCGACCTCGATCTGGCACTTCAGGAATTCAGGCGTCACCCGCTCGCCGAGGCGGTCCTTGCACTCGGCCATGAAGTCAGGCGTTGGATCCGCGACAAGGTCCCGCGTCGTCGGATCGACGAGCAGGTACTCCTCCTCCACTCCCAGCGTCAGCGCCGGCCGCATGCGCTCGTCTCCTGTCGCCTGCCCCAGCCGGCAATCAAATCCTCTCGCGAACCGCCCGTCAATTGGCCGTTTACGCCAAGCCGTGGGAATCTCTTGGCTAAATCCTCCGAATTTCACTGAAGTCGCGTCCCGACAAGCGCAAAAAAGCCCCGCCGAAGCGGGGCTTTCGATTCGCTGGGGCGCTCGCCGGGGCTATCGCGCCTTAATTCGCGCTCGCTGGCGCGATCGGGATGCTCAGTTCGCGCTCGCTGGCGCGATCGGGATACTCAGTTCGCGCTCGCTGGCGCGATCGGGATAATTAGTTCGCGCTCGCTGGCGCGATCGGGATATTTAGTTCGCGCTCGCCGGGGCGATCGGGATATTTAGTTCGCGCTCGCCGGGGCGATCGCGTGCGCGAACGCGGTGTCCACTTTCACGCCCGGGCCCATGGTGGAGGAGATCGCGATCTTCTTCACGAACGTTCCCTTGGCGCCGGAGGGCTTCGCTTTCGCCACCGCCTCGACAAAGGCGTTGACGTTCTGGGCGAGCTGCTCCTCGGAGAACGACGCTTTGCCGACGCCGGCGTGGACGACGCCCGCCTTTTCAACGCGGAACTGCACCGCGCCGCCTTTCGCGTCTTTCACCGCCTTGGCGACGTCAGGCGTCACCGTGCCGACCTTCGGGTTTGGCATGAGGCCACGGGGCCCCAGCACTTTGCCGAGCCGGCCGACGACGGCCATCATGTCCGGCGTCGCGATGACGCGGTCAAAGTCCATGAAGCCGCCCTGGATCTTCTCCATGAGATCCTCCGCGCCGACAATGTCAGCGCCCGCCTCGGTCGCTTCTTCGGCTTTCTTGTCCTTTGCGAACACCGCGACGCGCACGGTCTTTCCGGTGCCGTTCGGCAGCGAGACGACGCCGCGCACCATCTGGTCCGCATGCCGCGGATCAACGCCGAGGTTCATGGCGATTTCAATGCTTTCGTCGAACTTCGCCGTCGCGCGTTCCTTGACGAGCTTCACCGCCTCTTCAACCGAGTGCGCCTCTTCCGGGTTGACCCCTTCGCGCGCGGCGCGAATGCGCTTTCCTGCTTTCGCCATCTTCTAGCCCTCCACCTGAAGGCCCATGGCGCGCGCCGAGCCCATGATGATCTTGGTCGCCGCGTCGAGATCGTTGGCGTTCAGATCTTTCATCTTCGCTTCGGCGATTTCGCGGCACTGCGCCTCGGTCACCTTGCCGGCGACGTCGCGGCCGGGCGTTTGCCCGCCCTTCTGCAGCTTCGCGGCCTTCTTCAGATAGAAAGACGCCGGCGGCGTCTTCGTGATGAAGGTAAACGACTTGTCGGTGTAGATGGTGATGATCGTGGGGACGGGCATCCCCTTCTCCATCTCCTGGGTCTTGGCGTTGAAGGCCTTGCAGAACTCCATGATGTTGAGTCCGCGCTGGCCGAGGGCCGGACCGATCGGCGGCGACGGCGACGCCGATCCCGCCGGCACCTGAAGCTTCAGGTAACCGTTGATTTTCTTAGCCATGTCTCACCTTTGTTACTCACCCAAATGGGCTGGCCGCCGCCCGATGCCGCGGCCGGAAAGGTCCCCGCGGTCCGGCCCCGGCTGGTCTTCGCCGGCGAGCCTCCCGCGAGGCAAGCGCGGCGCATAGCAGCCGCGGGCGCGACGGGCAAGCGGCCATTATCTCAGGCGCGAGCGCAGCTTGAACTCGGGCGACCTCGTTTGCGCCTCTTCCCCCGTTCGTTCTATCGAGATGGGTGGCTTGATCCGCGCCAAAGCGGTCGCCCTCACTTATCGCTCCATAGCCCCTTTGCCTGCGAGGATCTTTGGTCGAAATTTCTCTATTCGACCAACACGTGTCTCCGGCTTTTTGGCGGAGCTGAGATTGATCACGTAACTTTTTTGTCGGCCACGTGTTAGGCGGTGAAACGCTTCCGCCAATTCTGGGTCAGCATCTAACGCTTGAATGAGTTCATCAGGCAGATCGAATACAGCTTCACTCTTTGGCGGTACGATGCCCTTTTCAGCGTATTCTTTCGCCTCATTGAGGTATGATCGAATGATGGCTTCGAGTTCAGATACTTGTTCATTGCGCGTGAAGCGGAACATGTCGTTGTATTGCGTGTTTGGGCCCTGTTTCTCCAACACGCCATGTGGGTCTTTCATCAATTCGGCGTTGAAAAAGCTGAGGCGGAACTCGTTTCGAAGCGCGCCTATGATCGAAACGTTTCGATCCGCGTGCATATAGCATGGATGGGCCCACTTCACCGTTTCCCTCAGCCCTAAGCCTCGGCAGATGTGACGCAAGCGGTTCAATCCTGCTTCCCATTGTCGGGTCGAGCAATCTGGGGTGTCGAACCGGTCGCAGCGCCCGCAACCCTTTACAAAGTAATCTTCGATATCTGTGATCATGGTGCGGATCATAACACAAATTGGAGGGCCGCTGAGCGTGTTTGACCTGAACCACAATAACCCTTCATCGTGAGGCCTTTCTCACCCGAAAACAAATGCGGAAAGTGAGGGTACGAGATTGCTGACTAGTATTCGGATCGACACGCGACATTGTTTAAAGCGCTTCGACCAAGGATGAGAGCTGATCCAAGGCGGTTCCCCACCCATCCAGAAAGCCCATTTCCTCGTGCTTCTTACGATCGGCATCGTTCTTGTGCAAAGCAGTGGCAGTGTAAAGCGTTCCGTCTGGGTGCGCCTCTAGCGTGATGATCGCCGTGAAGAAGGCTGTTTCATTTGGTCGCCAACCGCCCTGCAGAGCGTCGGTGAATACAATCCGTTCGTTTTCTACGACTTCCAAAAAACAGCCTTCGCCGCCTTCCATCACAGTTCCATCGGGCAGATGCATCGTCGTATCGAACCCGCCGCCAGAGAACATATCGTGCTTATTGGAGACCGTCTTAACTGGAGCGGGCGCCCACCATTTGACGAAGTGCGATGGATCTTTCCACGCCTGCCAAATCGTCTTTGGTGGGGCTTTGATAACGCGTTGAACGGTCAGGTCATTAGGTGTTGTCATCGTTCGACTCCCGTAAAGCTAATTGCTCAGCGTATTCAGCTAGGCGGTCGGTTCGCCCTTCCCAAAGTGCGCGTTGCTTTTCGAGCCATCCTTCGGCGGCAGCCATGTTCCGCCGTTCGATCTTGCAGGTTCGGACCCGGCCGACTTTTTGCGAGCTGATCAATCCCGAGGTTTCGAGCACTTTGATGTGTTTCATGAACGATGGCAGCGCCATATCGAATGGCTTTGCAAGTTCACTCACGGCCAATTCGCGCCGTCCAAGTTGCTGCAGTACCGCTCGGCGCGTCGGATCTGCGAGCGCGTGGAAAACGGTATCGAGGTTCGCTTGAAGGTTATCCATATAGCTAACTATACGAGCGCAAATTGTTAGATCAATGGCTAAGTTTCAAATTTGGCTATCTCGTCGGCGTCGGGTGAAGCAAATTGCTCAGCGTCCGTTCCTCGCCCAAGTAGACGCTCACCAGAACCTTTCGACTGACGGCTTACGGCCAATAGAGACCGCTCGGCTTTCAAGCGTCGGCCCCAGTCAGGCGGCGATATGGCTTGAGAAAGCGAGCCCCCACTTCCACAGCATTGCGGCCGCGGCGAGATAAGCGAGCGCGAAAAGCGTGTGATGGCCCTTGCGCCAGATCGACCAGCCGGAGCCGGTCCACACCGGCAACAAGGACGCGCCCATCAACACGCCCGTGACCGCCGCAACGCTCGACGCGACAATGAGCAAACCGACATGGCCCGGCGGGTAGTCCGCGAAGATCTCCGCGTAGGACATGCCGTCGATCGCTGAGACCATTTGAAAGACGAGCCCCGCCACCGCAACCGCCGGGACGGTCGCAGCGAGCGCAAACACCGATAACGCGCGGCCCGCGCCCGTGACCTCATCGCCGCGGCCGACCCGACGCCACAGCCCTAGCCATGTCGTCAGCGACAGAGCAAGCGTCGCCCCGAACGCGTACATCGCCCATTTTGGATCGGCGAGGCCTGACACGCGCTCCAAGGTATTTGTGCCTGAGGAGCCGGCGAAGCGCACGACCCGGCCTTTATCGTCGCGAACGAAGACGATCCGGTCGCCGCGACGGTTTTCGTAGACGTCCGGCGCAAGCCGCCTGAAGGGCGTGTTTGACGCCCCTTCCGTATAGATCACATCGCCATCAGCGATCACCTTTTGCACCGAGGGTATGCTGAAGAACTTTTCGACGCCGGTGAACTGACGACGGTTTGTCAGGTACCGCCCCGCCACTTCCGAGGCGTTGTCGACGGCGGCTTGGTTCGCCGCCCCGGAGACTGTTGCGCCGCCTGCCTCAACGCCGCTGACGTCGGCGTCTTCCGCCGGCGCCGCGCCGGCCGCTTCGGCTTGCCCCTTCGAAACGATCCGTGGGAAGAGCGGCGCGCCCCGTTCGCGCATGAGCTCGCGGTCGGCGATCAGCGTCGTCACGCCGCCGACCGGGGCGTAGGCGTCCTCGCTGTTCTGGGAGATGAAAACGCCGACGCCGAGTTCCGGCATCAGCGCCATATAGGAGAGGAATGAATTTAGCGAGCCGCCATGGCCGTAGATCGTCGTGGCGCGATGCATCTGCTCCATCATGCCGTGCGCCATATCGGCGCCGGACAGGCGGTCGTTGAAAGCCCGCGCGCGCATCAGCGCATAAGTCTCGGGGCTGAGGATCGTCGTCTCGCCAAGCCGACCTTCGCCGAGATGCATCAGCATCCATTTCGACATATCGGTTGCGGTCGACGTCATGCCGCCGATCGGAGAAAATGACCCAATGCCGAGCTGGCCTGCGTCCACAAGGCCCTTCGCCGTCGCCTTGTAGCTTCGCGCGACGGAAACTTCAGCCGCGGCGGGACTTTCCTGCGTCAGCGTCGTTGACGTCATGCCGAGCGGGAGAAGCAGGTCATTGAAGAGAATGTCTTCATACGTTCTTTCGGTCACGTCCTCCAGAATGAGCGCCGCGAGCGTCGTCGCCCAGTTGGAATACGCGGTCGGACCGGAGCGCGCGAAGACGCCCTTCGGCTCCGACGCGGCGAGCGCCTCATCCAGCGGCAACTCGCCGACGACGGGAAGAAAGATCTTGTAGACGTCCTCGAAGCCAACGCGGTGCGCCATGAGATCGTTCATGGTGAGCGCCGGCTCGCCCGCCGGCGCCTGGTAGCGCTTCAGATATTGGTTGACGTCCGTATCGAGATCTATTTCTCCGCGCTCGACCGCCATCATCACTGCGGTCCAGACGAACGTCTTCGAAATCGAGCCGATCCAGAACCTCGTCGCATCGCCCGTCGCCAGCGCGCCGGTTTCCGCATTGGCGAGGCCGTATCCCTTCGAGAAGACGAGACGCCCGTCGCGCACCATCGAGACGACATAGCCGGCTGCGCCGTGCTCGGACATATAGGCGGCAATCAGGCCGTCGACAAAGGCTTCGTCTTCGAGCGGCGTGGCGCCGATTCCCGGCATCGGACTTGTCTCGACGGGCGTTGACGGCGCTGCGTCAGGGGGACGGACGTCCTCAAAAACGCCGGAGTCCTGCGCGCCAAAACCGACGCCACGCCAGAGAAATACGAGCGTCGCGGCCGCAAAAAAGGCCAGCGCCCGAAACCAATCGCCCATCCAAAAGCCCCCTCGCCACCGAAATCGCGACGAGTGTGCGGTCGAATGCGATCGAACGTCAAATAGGACCGAAGGCGCGGAACGTCGTTTGAGGCGAACCGGAATTCCCGCTCGCAACTCAAGCGCGCTTGATATGCGACGGCCACGTCTCCGCGTCGGCCTCAGAGCTGGTTCATCCGCGGGAGGGAGCAGGCGCAGGAGGGCGCGGGCCTTCGGAAGTCGAGCCTCAAACAGAGACCTTCCGGATACGACCTGACCCGTCCGGCTACGGCGTGACCTGTTCGCCCCGACGTTATGCGTTTGGTGGAACAAATCTTGGTCGAACAAAACCGCCGCGCCCGTCATGGGGGATTCAGGGCGCGACGGCTTCGATACGCAACTTTTCGTGAAAAACGCTACTGATGAAGAACGCTACTTACACACTACCGGACCGATACGCAGACCCGATCCACGATCGCGGACCGCCTACTCGGCGCCGAGATCGTTATGTTATACACTAACATCGCAATTATGGCGACAGTGTGTCGGCAGTCTTCCCCCGCGCGCCTCGCCGGACCGCGATCGCAAGCGCAGGCCCATCAGGCCTCCCCCGCCGTCGGGGCGCGCAAAAGAACGCCTCCCACACCGGTGACGCCCGCCGGCGGGGAGAGCAGCCGGCGGGCGCTTACTCGGCGCGTCATCGCAGTTTAGCCAACCATTTGAAGGCCGACTCGGCGAAGCGGGAAGATACGCATCCCGCCGCCGCCGGAGATGGCGCGGCCCCGTCGGAGAGTTGAGGGAGAGAGATCGCCCCAACGGGCCCAAGCGCCGGCCGTGTACGGCTCCCCGTCGCGGCGACGGTCTTTACAACACCTTGTTTTGGCGAAATCCGGCGCGAGCATTGGGCGAAATTGGGGCGGAGGCGGAAGAATTCATGGCGAGCGGGCCAATCCGCCTCAATTCATCACCAAACAAACGATTCGCCCCAATAGCGAAGCGTTGCGAAGCGATGGAAGGAGTCCGCCAGGACTAGCCGCAATGACTAGATGATTTTTATGCGCCCTTTTCGACTTGAGTGAACTCAAGCTCAACCGGCGTGGCGCGCCCGAAGATCGACACCGCCACCTTGACGCGCTGATTGTCCTCATCGACGTCTTCGACGATCCCGGAGAACGACGCAAACGGACCATCGATCACGCGGACATTTTCGCCGACATCGAAAGTGATGGTCGATTTCGGCCGTTCGGCTTCGTCTTCCATGACGCCGCGGATACGGTCGATTTCCTTCTGCGGCACAGGCAACGGCTTCTTCCCGGTGCCAAGAAACCCGGTGACTTTCGGCGTGTCATTGATGATGTGGTAGAGATCGTCGTTCAGGTGCATCTTCACCAGAACGTAGCCCGGAAAGTACCGCCGCTCGGTGTTCACCTTTCGGCCACGACGCACCTCAACGACCTCTTCAGTCGGCACGAATATCTCTTCGATAAAGTCCGACATGCCCTTGTCTTCAGCAGACTGAAGGATGGCGTCCGCCACCTTCTTCTCAAAGTTCGAATAGGCGTGGACGATGTACCATTTCGGGTCCATGGGAGCGTCGCTCTCTTTTCTTTTGTCGACAAACGTCAGAGCGCGTCGCGCGCCACGCAGTCGATCGGCAATATGTTGCACACGGCGAAACGCAGGGACTGATCAACGAGGAAGAAGAATACCGCCATGATCGCCACCATAATCAAAACCATGACGGTGGAGATGAGGGTCTCGTTCCGTGACGTCCAGGTGACTTTGGAGGCTTCGGCGCGCACCTGTTGAAGGAACGTGAAAGGCGAAACGCCCGGCGCCTTTTTCGCGCTCACTTCTTCCGCCTTGCCTTCGACGATCGCTTCGGCTTCCGCGCCGGCCGCAGCGCCCGCGCCGCCGCTTGCGGCCTTCTTCGCAGCGCCCGCCCCCTGTTTGCGCCCGCCCGATTTCTTGACCGGCTTGCGCCGGGGTGGTGTCTTCTTCGCCGCCATCTGTCTCGCCGCCACTTTGGTTCGCCGGCGCGCCGCGTCTTCCGCGACTTCGACCGGCCCGGAGCGCGGCCGAAAGCGAGCCGCAACGTTTTCACTATCGCCCGAACTTGGGGCTCAGCGACCGGATTTAAAGAGCGGGGGCGCGAGGCCCCTTAGGATGGATCCGATCAAAGCGCCGAGTTTTCAGGAGATCGCGTTCATTTACCGAGTTCCGGGAAATCGTCAAGCCGAGACGGCCCGCAGTCGCCGGCTCGTCAGTTGAATCGCTGCGCGCGCCGGTCTATGCGTCGGGTTCCGGCGAAGGGGTGTAGCTCAGTTGGTAGAGCATCGGTCTCCAAAACCGAGGGCCGGGGGTTCGAGTCCCTCCGCCCCTGCCAGCCGGAAAATCGACAAAAGCGCGCGCTGGCTCACCTATTTCGATTGAAACGTCTCAAAAGCGAAAGGCGACAAGTGGGAATTGTTTCAGCGGCGCCGTCACTCGTCCGCCACAGGCCGCGGGAGAACTGGCGTTCGCCGTTTGAGATGCTTCACCATATCCGACGCGACCAGCTCTTTATCTGGCCGGCGCGGACGTATCGCGAGCTTATCTTCCAGACAGAAGTGCCGCTGAAGAAAGAACCGATCTTCTTCGTCAGCGACCCGGACGCCCTTAAATATATCCTCACTCGGAATGATCGGTTCCCGAAGTCCGCATATCAAAACCGTCTCCTGAAGAAAGGCCTTGGCGACGGTCTGCTCACCGCCGACGGCCCGCAATGGCGCGCGCAGCGCCGGGCGATCCAGCCGGCGTTCAAAGTCGCGCTCCTGAAAGGGCTCGTCCCGGCGATGGCGGCGGGCGTCCAGGCGACGGTCGACAAGCTGGGCGCCCTGCCCGACGGCGCTGAGTTCGACATGCACCAGGAAACGATGCTTCTGACGCTCGATGTTCTGCGCCGGGCGATGTTCGAGCGCGTCACTGTCGACAACGCCAAAATGGGCTGGGCGGTCTCGGAGTATCTTGCGACCTTCGGCCAGGTGGACCTTGGCGATTATTTCTCCGTGCCGGACTGGCTGCCGCGCGCCAAGCACTTCCGCGTCCGCGAGGCGTCGAAGTATTTTGACGACGCGGTCGCCGCAATCCTCGCAGAGCGCCGCGCTGACGCGTCGCCGCCCCGCGACCTCCTGCAGTTGATGATGGAGGCGCGCGACGAGACGACCGGCGAGGCCCTCACCGATCAGGAAATCCGGGACAATCTGATTACGTTCTTTCTCGCCGGCCATGAGACGACCGCGATCGGTCTATCCTGGACGTTCTATCTGCTGGCGCTGCATCCCGACATCGACCGGCGGCTCTATGAAAAGACCCGCGCCGGGGTTGGCGACCGGCCGATTGGCGCTGACGACCTTGAGGCGATCCGCTACGCCCAGCAGGTGTTCGAAGAGGCGATGCGGCTCTACCCGCCAGTGCCAATGTTCAATCGGGTCGCCGCAGAAGATGACGACGTCGCCGGCCACAACGTGCCGAAAGGCGCGCACATCTTCATCAGCCCTTACGTCCTTCACCGCCATCGCCAGCTCTGGGACCGGCCAAACGAGTTCGACCCGGATCGCTTCGCGCCGGACGCGGTCGCCGCGCGACACAGGTTCCAGTATTTGCCGTTCAACGCCGGTCCGCGCGCCTGCGTGGGGCTCAACTTCGCCCTGATGGAGGGCGCGATCGCGCTCGCCGCCCTCGCCCGCCGCTTCCGGTTTGAGCTTGCGCCGGGCTTCACGCCGGAAATGGAGGCGCGGGTGACGCTGCGCCCGAAAGGCGGCATGCGGATGGTTCTCCGGCGGCGGCGGTTCGCTAGCTAACGCTTAGTCATCGCGAATTACCGAGTCGTCAATCTTGACACCACTATAGTACTCGTAGGCGCGCATTGTTCCCGAGAGCAATTCCTCCAAAGCTTCCCCAAGTTCGACTAGCTCTTTCGCTTGAACACCAAACGCGCCGCGGCGTAGGGTCGGCATTCGTCTACGCACGTCTCGTTCGGCCTTTCGGATCAGCGACTGCGCATCTCTATTCAAAGAAACGATATTCTGGAGTGCTGTCACCCACCGCCGAAGCAACCTCGCTCGGAGAGACTCATCCGGGACCGACTCGAGCGCGTCAAGGATTGCGAAATGCTCATTGTCAAAAGCTCCGGACAACTCCAATGGCGGTAACTCCCTAAGCAAGTTGAAAGAACGCGACACCTGCATATTGTTTGCGACGCGTCCTATCGAATGCGAATGATCAAGGGCGCTGGCGACCAATTCAAACCAGTCCGGCGGTAGCGCGCTCGAGTAAAATCCCAACTGCTCGCGAAGAGCGGAGGCGTCACGTTCGAGATCGGGAATAACATCGCACATCATGTCGAAGTCAATCGCGGCTGGATCTTTCACAGCGCTGCGGACCTTGGACATGTACCCGCCGATCGGCGGCCAAGGAAATCCACGATAGGCTACTAAGGTCAACAAAGAAATTGAATGAACCGCGCTGGTGATATTCGCGAGAACTATGGCCCGCGCGCCAAGCCATCTGCGTCTCTCCGCGGCCGCTTGAATACGCTCCAAGAGCCCATTTAGCAGAAAGAAGATGAGCAATAGCTCAAGCAACATTATCAGCAAGCCGGCGACAAGGTTCACCTTCATATCTGGTGTATTGAGATAACCTTCAATCGCGCTGAACATCCGGCCTTCACCTTTCTCGAATGTTTGCAACTCTACCGGCCAAACGCCGCAACCGCCAGATCGACAAGCGCGCGAAACTCCTCCCAGTTGACGTTGACCGCGTCATATTCTTCCGGCCCGTCATACTCCTGTGGCGCGGTCTTGTGAGCGATCACCATGTCGAGCTTCGGCAGCACAAGGATGTACTGCCCGAAATGGCCGCGGGCGGCGTAGCCGCCATGGAACGCTTCAGGCGCCGTCGCCGGATCGAAGACCCACCACATATATCCGTATCCCAACTCGCCATTGCGATTGGACTCCGGGTTCATCTCGGCGCTGCGGGTGACAAGCGACACACTCTCCTCGACCCATTCCTCGGACATCAGCCGCTCGCCATTCCACACGCCCTTCTGGAGCATCAGCTGGCCGAGCTTCGCCAGATCATTGGCCGACAACAGGAAATGATAGGGCGGATAAAGACTATTCTCCCTGGAGCGCTCCGCCTTCGCCTGCTTGTGCTTGACGACGTCGAACGGCTGCAACCCCATTGGCCCGACGAATTGCCGCTCGAACTCGTCGTACATGGAGCGGCCCGTCAGTTTCTCGAAGATCCAGCCTGCGGCGTTGAAGTCCCAATTGTTGTACCAGTAATAGGTCCCCGCCGCATGGTCGCCACGCTGCGGCCCGGCGTCGGTCACGCCGGAAAAATTCGACGCCGGATGATAAACGCCGGAGCGCGCGGAGATGAGATCGCGCACCGTCGCCCGCTTCTCGTCGTCGGTGAGCCCCTGGACATCGTCCACGCCAAGGTCGGCGAGGGTCGCGTCAAGCTCGATTTCGCCGTTCTCCACCCACTCGCCCATCAGCATGGTGAGGATGCTCTTGCGCACGGAAGCCGTGTAAGTCGGCTCAGCGGCATCCGCCAGGCCATAGGCGAAGACCGTCTCGCCGCCCCTCAATACAACCATGGATTTCGTGTTCTCAGCCGCCACAGCGGCCAACAGCGCAGCCTCCGGCTGCGCGACCGCCTCACCAGCTGAACCCTCAGCAGGCTCCGGATCGGACGTTCCACGCGCGCACGCGACGAACGACAATAGCGCCGCCGCGAGAAATAGCTGTCGAATGTTCATTAGCGCCGCCCCTCGTCCCGATATCACGAAACGAGTTTAGGACGGCTTCAAAGGGGACGGCAATCGGTCTGTGCGGCGCCTTTGAGCGCCGCCCCCGCATCATTCTTCGTCGACACGCTTGCCAGCGACGAAAACCTCGCCGGACCCGACCTTATTGATCTTGCCACGGACTGACCCGAAATTCACGCGCGCCGAGCGCGACAGACGCAAGTCGGTGCCCGCGACCGCGCCTTCAAAAATGACGGAGCCCGACCCCTGAATGATCGCCTTCACCGGGTCGGCGCGGCCGTCCTGCACGTAAATGTCGCCGGAGCCGGCGATCCGAGCCGTCAAGGGACCGTCAAGGCGCGCCGCGCGCACAAGGCCGGAGCCGGCGATCGACACGTCAAGCAGCCCGTCGACTTGCGAAAGGACCGCTTCGCCGGCGCCGGAGACATCGACGTCAACGGCGCTGGTGTTTCCAAGGCGGATGTCGGCGTCGCCGGACAGATCGACCTCAAGGTCCGCCGTCACGTCGCCGACGACGAGCCGGCTGCCGTCGACGATGCCGATGGCCGCCTCTTCCAGATTACCGATTTCTCCGTAGGCGTAGCAAGCGTCCATAACGACGCCGCCGGCCAAATCGTCCATATTGATCAGCATGCGTACATCATCAAACTCGGCGAACCCTTCGCGCGGCATGGAGATCGTGATCACAGGATATTTCTTGAACGCTTCCCGGCGCACTTCGGCCGGGTCGCGATTTCGGTCCGCCGCGGCGTCGAACTCGCGGGTGATGCGGCTGTCGCAACATCCGTCCTCCGGATCGTTCCATCCCTCGCCCTGCAGCGTGACGCGGCCCGCTTCTTCGTCATGAGTGACGCGAATGGTCTGGAACTCCGTTCCCTGACGAATATCGACCTTCATTTCTTCGCCCGCGATCGTGACGATGCGCACGTCGGCGGTGACGTCCCGGATGGACAGTCGGTTGGCGGTGAAATCGGCCGCTGCGGCCGTCGACAAGCTCCCGCCTGCGGCAATGGCGAGCGCAAGCGCCGCGGCCACGGGTTTACGGACGTCAAACGCGTTCCTGGTGTCTTTGCGCATCGGGCGACCCCTTCCTTGCGGCGCGCATTTACCTTGGCTTTCCGTCAGCGCGCCTTTGCTCGGCACTATACAGCAAGAAGCCTGCCGATCAGGTTAACCGCTGTCTTCTTGAGCCGCCTCGGCGTCATCGATCAGCGTTTCCAGCACCGGCCGGACTGGCGCGTCGGCCGGCATTTCAGCAAGAAGTCCGCGCCAGATCTCCGCCGCGGCGGCGGGATCGCCGGTCTCCAGGGCGGCGCCGCCGCGGTAAAACCTCACGAACGGGTCGCCGGCGCTGCGCGCCTCGATTTCGTTAAGGGCGCCTAAAAACTCCTCATCGGTGGGAAATCGCTCTTCGGACCGCACACGCGCGACGGTCGCCGCAAAATCCTTCCAGTCCTGGAGGTCGCCCTTCACAAGCGACAGAAGCCGCCGCTGGCTGTCGAGAGACGCATCAAGCCGGCCGAGCGCGGCTTGCGAGCGGGCGAGCATGCGCCAACCGTCGGGATTGTTCGGCTCCGCTTCAAGGCGCGCGGCGAGGCCGTCGACCATCCCTTCAATCGCCGCGGCGCGCTCTTCCGGCGGCAAGGCGGCGATGTCGGCCGCTGGCGACGCCGGCGCCGGCTCGGCGACAAGGGCGGATTCATAGTTCGGCGCGCCGATCTGGAAGTAAGTAATCCCTACGAGGATCGGCGCGAGCCCCGCAAAAGCGACCGCGGCCAATCGAATTGCGCGCGATTCGTTTCGCGGCGCCGACGCATCCGCCGACTGGATCGCGGCGCGCTGGGCGGCGAGCGTCGCCTCGTCCGCGGCGGCGTCTTCAAGAAGCCCTGCGGCGCGCGCCCGGTCGATATCTCCAAGCCGGGCGGCGAGCGCGTCAGCTGCGGCGCGCTCCCGATCGGCGCCTGACGCGGCGCCGCGCATTGGGAAAATCAGCGCCGCGGCGAAAACGGCGGCGAGGACGAGCGCAAAGGTGATAAAGACGATGCTCATGATGACGAGTCTCAACGCGGCCGCTTACGCGTCCTCCGCCCTTTGCTCAAGATCGATGAGCCGGGCGCGCTCTTCCTCCGTTAGCTGAAGGCTGGCTCCTTGCGGATCGGCGGCGGCTGCCGGGAGCTTGCGCCGCAGGAACACGACCGCCGCCGCGCCGGCGATGACAAGGAGACCCGCAGGCGCGGCCCAGAGGAGAAACGTCGAGCCGCGCACCGGCGGGCGCAAGAGCACATAGTCCCCGTACCGCGCGGCGATATAATCGAGCGCTTCTTTGTTGGTGTCGCCCGCAGAAATCCGCTCCCGGACGAGTTTGCGTAAATCCTGCGCAAGCGGCGCATCGGAGTCTTCGATCGACTGGCTCTGACAGACGACGCAGCGCAGCTCACGGCCGACGGCGCGCGCGCGTTCTTCAAGCACCGGATCATCGAGGCGTTCATCCGGGTTCGCCGCCAAAGCGGCTGCGGCGGCGACGACCGCAACGATGCAGCCCGTCGCCAGCCTCATCACGGCCAGCCTGACTACGTAAGGAGGTCCCGGATGCCGCCTGCGGCGGCTCCGGGATGACGAACGCGGAGAGTTGTCATCCCCGGCGAGCGACGCGAGACTCCGGATTTCATGCGGTCCGCCCTCCGCAAACGACGTCATGCGGCGGCCTGACAGTTCCGAAAGCACAGCGAATTTCCTTAGCGACTTCATGCGCCGGGCTCCGCTTGCGCCTGAAGGTCCAGCACCATCGGCCGCAGCACGTCGCGCCAGACCACAGGGCTGATCGGGCCGATATGCTTGTGCCGCACGCGGCCTTCGGCGTCGATGACGAAGGTCTCCGGCGCCCCGGTGACGCCGAACTCGATGGCGATCCGTCCGTCTGCGTCATCGCCGACCTTCGTATAGGGATCGCCTTTTCGCGCGAGCCATTCCGCGCCCTTGCCCGGCGGGTCCTTCCAGTCAAGGCCATAGACCGGCGCGACGCCTTCCGCCTTGATGGCGAGCAACACCGGGTGCTCCACATTGCAGGAAACGCACCAGGACCCGAAGATATTCAGGAGCGAGACCTGCCCTTTAAGGTCCTCCGAGGAGAGACCTTCCGCATAGCCTTCGATCGCCGGCAATTTGAAATCCGGGGCCGGCCGGTTGATCAGCATGGACGGCATATAGCCCGGATCGCGGGATAGGCCTTGGGCGAAATAAATTCCCACAAGGAGGAAAAGCCCGAGCGGCGCAAAAAAGAGAATGCGGCGGATCATTCAGCGGGCGCTCCGGCGGCGGACGCGTTAGCGCCCACGCCCTCAGACGGCGCGCGCGCCGCGAGCGATCCGCGGCGGCGGGCTGGCGCGGCCCCAACAAGCCCGCCAAGCGCCATTAGTCCGCCGCCAAGCCACATCCACCCAGCCAAGGGTCGCTCCCAGGCGCGCACGATCCAGCCCCTTTCGGCGTCCGCCTCGCCGATCGTGAGGTAGACGTCGCCGCGAAGGGTGGACCAGACGCCGGCTTCCGTCGTCGCCATGCCGCGCGCCGGATAGAAACGTCGCTCCGCCACCACCTCCCTCAGCAGCGCCTCCCCTTTACGCACTTCGAAGAGCGCGCCTTGCGAGACGTAGTTCGGTCCTTGCGTTTCGGCGACACGCGAAAGGATGACGTCATAGTCGCCCAGCGTCACCGTCTCGCCGGGCTTGGCGTACGCCACCGTCTCGGACTTCCAGACGCCCGCGCCGATCACGCCGAGGACGACGATCGCGAGGCCCACATGCGCAAGCGCCATGGCGTGGCTTGACCGAGGCAGGCCAGTGAAGCGCGCAAGCGCGCCCGCTTCGCGCGGCCGCACGCGGCGCAACAGGTCCCTGACGACGCCCGCGCCTGCGAAGACGGCAAGCGCGACGCCCGCCGCCGCGATGGCCGATTTCGGCGCGGCGAGCCATAAGGCGGTCCCCGCGGCCACAAGCCCCGCAAGCGCCGGCGCCAAAAACAAATGCGCGTCGCGCGCGAGGCGCCCCTGCTTCCAGGACAGCGCCGCCGCTGGCGCGATGATCGCGAGCGAGATGAAGACAAACGGCGTGAAGGCGAGATTAAAGTATGGCGCGCCCACGGAGAGCTTTTCGCCGCTTACGGCTTCCGCAAAGAGTGGATAGAACGTCCCAATAAAGACGGTCGCGCAGGCGGCGACGAGCAGAAGGTTGTTGGCGAAGAGCCCGCCCTCCCGGCTGACGGCGGCGAACTTCGCGTCCGAGGACATCGCCGGCGCGCGCACGGCGAAGAGGGTCAGGCCGCCGCCCACCGAAAGCGCCAGTATGCCGAGGATGAAGACGCCCCGCGCCGGATCCACCGCAAAGGCGTGCACGGACGTTATCACGCCAGAACGGACGAGGAAGGTGCCTACAAGGCTGAGCGAGAACGCCAACAGCGCAAGCAGCGCCGTCCAGCCGCGAAAGGCGCCGCGCACTTCGGTCACGCGGATCGAATGGATCAGCGCCGTGCCGGCGAGCCACGGCATGAAGCTCGCATTCTCCACCGGGTCCCACGCCCAGAAGCCGCCCCAGCCAAGCTCGTAATAGGCCCACCAGGCGCCGAGCGCGATGCCGATGGTCATGAAGCTCCAGGCGAGTAGCGCGTAGGGGCGCACCTCCTTCGCCCAGGCCTGGTCGATCCGCCCGCCGATCAATCCCGCCGCAGCGTATGCGAAGGCGATCGAGAAGCCCACATAGCCGAGATAGAGAAACGGCGGATGGATGGCGAGGCCGGGATCCTGCAAAAGCGGGTTGAGGTCCTGGCCCTCCGCCGGCGCCGGCAGGAGACGCGCGAAGGGGTTCGACGTGAAAATGATGAAGGCGAGGAACGCCGCGGCGAGCATTCCCTGCACCGCCAATGTCCGGGCCCGGAGCGGCGTCACCCCGCCGCGCGCGAGCGCCACCGCCGCGCCATAGCCGGCGAGGATCAGCGCCCACAAGACCATCGAGCCCTCATGGTTCCCCCAGACGCCCGTCAGCTTGTAGATGAAGGGCTTCGCCGTGTGGGAGTTCTCAACGACATTGCGCACCGAGAAGTCGGATGTGGCGTGCGCCACGGTCAGGAGCCCGAAGGCGAGCGCCACGAAGAGGCCCTGCGCGAGCGCGCTCGACCGGCCGCTCGCCATCAGGCGCTCATCGCCCGCATGCGCCCCCAGCATCGGGAAGACGCTCTGGTGCAGGGCGGCCGCAAGGGCGAAGAGAAGGGCGAGTTGTCCGAGTTCCGCGATCATGGCGCCTATATAGACGCCTCGCCGGCGTGTTCGATACGTTTTCGTCGGTTGGCGCGGGAGTGACGCAGGTTCAGGCGATTATGCGTTCGATGAGATCCCGGTTCTCGCTGACGCTCGCCCGGGATGACAGGTGGGTTGAGCGCAAGCGATTTGTGTCATCCCGGCCGAGCCAAAGGCGAGAGCCGGGATCTCAAGAAGCAAACCCGCTCCACAATAGACACCCCGCCCTGAACCCTGCTAACCGCCCGTCCCTATGAGCGAGTTCTTCTCCATGGGCGGCTATGCGGCCTTTATCTGGCCGGCGTACGGGGCGTCGGCCCTGGCGATCGGCGGCCTCGCCATCGCCCTCGTCCGGCGCCGCGCCGCAGCGAAAAAGCGCCTCGCCGAGCTTGAGCGGGGCCGCTCCAACCCTGACGCCTGAAAGCCGGCTGATCCCTTGGTGACCTTATTGGAAAGCATTCGTCCTTCGAGACGCCTTCCGCTTCATCCTGAGCAGGCCGAAAGGCCATCCCGAAGGACGAAGCGGAAGGCTCCTCAGGATGAAGGCTGTCTCGTCTAAATGTCGGCGGGGTCGCTCGGCGTCATATTGACCGCCGAAGGCGTCGCCGGCGCGCGCGGCGGGCGGACTGTGTTCGAGGGCGTCGATCTGACCGTCAGCGCCGGCGAAGCGGTAATCCTCCGCGGCGCAAACGGCGCCGGCAAAACGACGCTCTTGCGCATTCTCGCCGGTCTCGCGAAGCCCGCCGCGGGAACGCTGGCGCTTGAAGGCGCAGCCATCAATGGCGACGCTCCAACGCCGGCGACGACCGCTGTCTTCATCGGCCACCTCGACGCCGCCAAAGGCGCCATGACTGTCGATCAGAACCTTCAGTTCTGGGCGAAGCTTTATGGCGGACAGGCCTCGATCGCCGACATCAAGAATTGGCTGTTCCTCGCCGATCTGTCCGATCGGCCCGCCGCGACCTTGTCCGCTGGGCAGCGACGCCGCCTCGGCCTCGCCCGCGCGCTCGTCTCCCAGCGTCCGATCTGGCTATTGGACGAGCCGACCGCCTCCATGGACGCCAGAAGCGCTGCGCGGGTGGCGGACATCATCAAGGCCCATTGCGCCGCGGGCGGCATCGCCATCGTGGCGACCCATGAGCCGATCGATTTGCCAGACGCGCGCGCCTTTCGCATGGCCGCCATCGGAGAGGCCGCATGAGCGCAATGGCGGCCATCATCTCGCGCGACGTCGCGCTCGCTTTCCGGGCCGGCGGCGGCGCGGCGCAAGGGGCCGTCTTCTTCGGCCTCGTCACCCTCATTTTCGTGCTCGGGATCGGGCCGGAGCCGGCGGTCCTTTCCCGCGTCGCCGCGCCGATCCTCTGGACAGGCGCGTTGCTTGCGTCGCTCCTGTCGCTCGACCGCATGTTCCAGGCGGATTTCGAGGACGGCTCGCTCGAAGTCCTCGTGCAGCGCACCGAGACCCTCGAGCTCCTCGTCCTCGCCAAAGCCTTCGCCCATTGGGCGAGCGCGATCCTGCCGCTCCTCGCTGCGACGCCTGTCCTCGCCGTCATGCTGGGGGCGGACGCCATTTGGCCGCTCCTCGCCTCGCTACTCGTCGGGAGCCCGGCGCTCTCGCTCATCGGCGCGATCGGCGCGGCGCTCACCTTCCCGTTGCGGCGGGCGAACGTGCTCCTGACGATCCTTATCGGCCCGCTCTTCGCGCCGATCGTCATCTTTGGGGTCGGCGCGGCGTCAAGCGCCGGCGATGGCGCGCCGCCGCTCCTGTTCCTCGCCGCAGCGAGCCTTTTTTCGCTTATTGTCGCGCCGCTTGCAGGCGCGGCCGCGATCCGCTTCAACTTGAGCTGATGACGACGCAAAAGATCAGTTTCTGGAACCGCTACGCGAACCCGACCGAGTTTGCGAGGCTCTCCGACCGCCTCGCGCCCCTCGCCGGCGGCGCGGCGATCGCGCTCATCGGGCTGGGGCTCTATTTCGGGCTCTTCAATTCGCCCGCGGACTATCAGCAGGGCGACACGGTGCGCATCATGTACGTGCATGTGCCCGCCGCCTGGATGGCGATGGCGTGCTACACGTCAATGGCGATCGCCAGCATTGTCGGTTTCGTTTGGAAGCACCCGCTCGCCGACGTCGCCGCGAAGTCGACCGCGCCGATCGGCGCCGTCTTCACCGCCCTCGCTCTTTTCACCGGCGCGCTCTGGGGCCAGCCGACCTGGGGGACCTGGTGGGTGTGGGACGCAAGGCTTACGTCCGTCCTCGTCCTGTTTTTCATGTATTTGGGATACATGGCCCTCTGGAACGCCATCGACGAGCCGACGCGCGCGGCCCGCATCGCAGCCGTCGCCTGCCTCGTCGGGTTCGTCAATATACCGATCATCAAATTCTCCGTGGACTGGTGGAACTCGCTGCACCAGCCGGCGAGCGTCATCCGCGCCGATGGCCCATCGATCGACGGCGCGATGCTGCGCCCGCTCCTCCTGATGGCCGTGGGCTACATGCTTGCTTATGTCTGGATGCTGCTCGTCAATATGGGCGCGGAACTCGCCGAACGCCGCGCGGCGCGGCTCCAGGCCGGCGCGCGGCCGACCTCAACGCTCGTGGCGGAGCCGGCGGAGTAAGAAGCTGAAAGGGCTCCATCCTTCGAGACGAAAAATCTCTTCACCCTGAGGAGCGAAGCGTCTCGAAGGGCGAAGAGATTTTTCTCCTCAGGATGAGGGTTTGGAAAAACGAACCAAAATGAACAAGAAACAAAAACGCCTCGCCTTTATCTCCTCAGCCGTCGTTGTGGCGGGACTCGCGGTCACGCTCGTCATGACGGCGCTGTCCTCATCGGTCGCGTATTTCTACACGCCGTCCGACCTCGCCGCGGCGGAAGAGCGGCCGACGAACGCGATCCGCCTCGGCGGGCTAGTGGCGGCGGGCAGCGTCGCGTACGCGGACGGAACCGAAGCGCGCGTCGACTTCGTCATCGAAGACGGCGCGCACCGAACGCCTGTCTCCTTTGTTGGCGTCCTCCCTGACCTCTTCCGCGAGGGCCAAGGCGTAATCGCGCAAGGGAAACTCAGCGCGGATGGCGTCCTCGCCGCCTCCCAGATCCTCGCCAAACACGACGAGACCTACATGCCGCGCGAGGTCGCTGAAGCCCTGAAAGACCAAGGCGTCTGGCAGGGTGAGGCGCCGGAGTAGGTCGTTGAGGGATTCGCTGCGGGAACGAGATGGCCCTTGAGCAAAGGGTTTGCGCTGCCCATAGTCGCGTCTGGCGAAATGGCGATTGGGGGCGACGGTGGCGACTGTCTACGAATGGGCTCTTGCGAGACTAGACGACTTTATTGTAAACATTTCCACTGAAATGGTGGGCGTCGCAGTTTCCGTTATTTTGTCTTTCTATGTCGCAAGGACTTTGGATAAAAACTCAGAGAGAACTATATTTAGAAATCGGCTATCTGCGCTCTTTGAAGAACTAGCCGCAGCAGATGATTTCCTGACGAAGGGCATCTTTGAAATCCCAAAGATTGTCGGCGACGAGCACCAGGGCAATGTTCATGCGTGGATGATGATCGAATTCGATCGACGGGAAGACTCAATCGAGGCCTTCCGCAAGAGCGTCTTCGTCGACTATAGGCATTTGCTGTCGGACGCAGCCTCGTCAACGCTCAAGCAAATCGAATATACCCTTGGCGTCATGCGGTTGCCGATTGCACTGCGCTCTTACCGTCTTGAATTGACGCTTAGAGAAGGGCGCAGCATCGACGAGATCGCCCAAGCCCACGCCGAGTGGATCGTTCACCAAGTTGGACTATTGCATGGTCACCTGTCGACCCTCAAGCGCCTTCACCGTTGGCTTCCTAGCGCCCCACAGGCGGCGGACACCACTGCGCTAGAAGCACAGTATAAAGATCTTTTTACCCAGATTTTGCCGTATGCGGTCGCCAACCTGGAAAAAGAGGATCGTCCAAGCCTAATGGATGCCTGAGCCTACGCGACATCAAACCAGCTCGCGCGAACTAGACCCCCGTCCACTCCAGAATCTTAGCCGCGGCGGCTGGTCCCGGCGCATGCACGCCGCCGGCGCGCGCGAGCAGCCTCTCAACCACCGGCCGCGCCGCATCCAGCTGCGCAGCCCGCGCCGCTTTATCCGTCAACAGAGGGTAGAGCGTTTCCTCCAGCTTTTCCGGCGTGCAATTCTCCTGCAATCGCTCCGGGATGATCTCCGCATCGGCGGCGATATTCACGATCGAGGCGTAATCGCAGATGATTGACCGCCTCAGCCAGAATTCAGTCAGGCGATCGACCTTGTAGGCGGCGACCATCGGGACGCCATGAATGGCGAGTTCCGTCGTCACCGTGCCGGAGGCGACAAGCGCCGCCGTCGAATAAGCGAATGCGTCAAACTTTTCCTCAGGTTCAATAGTCAGCACAGGGACGGGCCAGTACTTCACCTCATGCCTCGCCTTTTTGGCGACGGCGGGCGCCAATGGCGCGACGACCTTCAGGCCGGGAACGCGCGTCGCAATTCGCTCGACCGTCTTTCCGAATGTCGGGGCAAGGCGCTTCACTTCGCCCTCGCGGCTGCCCAAAAGGACGCTCAGGACCGGCGCAGCGCCAAGACCGTGGCGCGCGCGGAAAGCCCGCGCGTCAGGTCGCGCGGCCGCCGCTGCGGCGAAGTTCGGATTGCCGATGAACGCGGCGCGCGCGCCGGCTTTCTCGAAAATCTCCGGCTCGAACGGCAACAGGCACAAGACCCCGTCAAAATTCCGGGCGACAAAGTGTTTGCGTTCCGGCCGCGTCGCCCAGACTTGCGGCGCGGCGAGCTTGATGCGCTTTGTTTCTGGTGAAAGCGCTTTCAACCTGGTCGCGACAAGCCGCGAAAACCCCCACGAGTCAATCAGCACCGCCGCATCCGGCTCTTCATCATGGGCGAGGTGGGCGATGTCGCGCGCGCCCTCGAACGCCTTCAAGAAGATGCGCGCGACATCCGTCAGCCCCATG
This sequence comes from Pseudomonadota bacterium, assembly GCA_039819085.1. Taxonomy (GTDB): domain Bacteria; phylum Pseudomonadota; class Alphaproteobacteria; order Caulobacterales; family Parvularculaceae; genus MED-G105. Next base: position 99,931 of record JBCBSQ010000001.1, on the reverse strand, counting down.
ACGGAAAAATCCGAAATCGGAAAAAGCGATGTGAGGCCGGCCGCCGCCATCTTCTGGCCGCCGCAGCCGATGAACCGAACGTCCGGCCGCTGCGCGCGCAAGGCCGCCATCACGTCCGCGCCGATGGCGTCGCCGGACGGCTCCAGCGCGGTCAACAACACAGTCAATTGGCGACGCGGGCTCATCAATCGAAATCCGACGCCCTAAAGCCAAAAATAAAGAGACCCGCATCGTCTGCGGCGGCGATCGCGGCGGGCGCGTCCATTAGCAAACTGCGCCCCGCCTCAACGGCGACGCCCGCAAGCCCAGCCGCCGCCGCCCCCTCGATCGTCTTGACGCCAACGGTTGGCAAATCGACACGCAACTCCTGACCCGGTTTTGGCCGCTTCAAGAGCACGCCGCGCGGCCCCTGCCCTCCGCGAACCGGTTCAGGCAGCATCGCGCAACGGGCGAGCATGCCGTCCGTGCCTTCCGCCGCCTCAACGGCGAGCACGAGGCCGCCGGAAACGACGGCCGCCTGTCCGACGTCAAATGGTCCGATGGCGGAGATAAGCCTCGCGGCCTTGCGAATGTCCTCCATGTCCGCCTCGGAAGGCGCGTGCGCGCCAAGGACGCCGGCGCCAGCGGCGAGGTCCGCAGCGACTTCATCAGCGCCGATGACCTTGTAGCCTTCCGCCTCAAATGCGTCGACAATGACGCTCAATATGGCGCCGTCGCCGCCTGCAGCCGCCGCAACAAGCCTCGGCAACACCGCGGCGGCGCGCCAGTCGAGCTTCAACTGCGAAAAATCAGGGCGCGGAACGACGCCGGCGAGGGTCACGGCGTCGCATTCCGTTTCTTTGAGAATACGGACGAGCTTGCCCGCCTCGCCGAGATGCAGGTCATATCCGCCAAGCGCCTGCGCGGCTTCGTCGGCAAACCCGACAAGCCGGATCGGCACGAAGGGCCGGTCGCGGCTCGCGCACGCCTCCGCCAACCGGATCGGCAGCGCGCCGCCGCCCATGATGATGCCAATCTTGCGCCAGCGCATCGCCGCTTCCCGCCCCGTCTTACGGTTGCGCGCCGAGGACGGAGCGCGAGCCGCCACGTTCAATGAATTCAAGGATGCGTTTCACCTCGGAACTCTCGCTCCGGTTTTCAGCGACGCGAAGCACGCGGTCGACGAACCTCGTTTCGCCCGCGCCGAACAGCTCCTCAAACGCGGCCTGAACTGCGCGGATCTGGTCTCTGGACAGACCGCGTCGTTTCAGGCCGATGAGGTTCGGCCCACGCACCCGCGCGCGATTGCCGAACGCTGACGCATACGGAACGACGTCCCGATCGACGGCCGAGCCGCCGCCGATGTGGGCGAACGCCCCGATCCGGACGAATTGATGGATGGCCGTCGCGCCGCCGAGGACCGCGTGCTCCTCAAGGACGACGTGCCCGCCGAGCGAGGCGTTGCTGGCGACGACGGCGTCGTTCCCGATCTGGCAGTCATGGCCGATATGCGCCGCAGCCATCACGAAAGCGCGATCACCGATTCGCGTAACGCCGCCCCCGGCCTTGGTCGCCAGATGGATCGACGCCTGCTCGCGGATGATGGCGTCAGCGCCAATGACGAGTTCAGCGTCGTCTTCAAGCGCCTTTAGATGCTGCGGCGGGCCGCCAAGCGTCGTGAACGGATAAACGACCGTCCGTGGTCCAATCGACACACGCCCTTCGACGACCACATGGGATTTCAGTTCCGCGCCCTCGGAAACGCGCGCGCCCGCGCCAACGACGCAATAGGGGCCGAGCCGCGCGCCAGCCTCGATTGTCGCGCCGTCTTCAACAACCGCGGTCGGGTGAATATCCGGACTCGCCATGAAAATCAGATTTCCGCGCTCGCCAGCATCGCAGTGTACGTCGCGGAGGCGACAAGATTGCCGTCAACGTGCGCCTCGCCTTCAAACCGCCATACCGGCGGACGACGATGGGCGACCCGCACTCTGATGCGGACCTGGTCTCCCGGCAGGATCGGTCGGCGAAACCGCGCCTTGTCGATCCCCATGAAGAGGACGACTTTTCCCTCGGTGTCGAGATCTTCGACGTAATTCGTGAAGGCCGCCGCGCCTTGCGCCATCGCTTCGACGATCATGACGCCCGGCATCACCGGCTGATCAGGAAAATGACCGGTGAAGAACGGCTCATTCATGGTGACGTTCTTAATCGCCACCGCGCTGTCGCCGGGTTTTATCTCGACAAGCTTGTCAATCAGCAGCATCGGATACCGATGCGGCAACAGCTCCATGAGCTCCTTTGCGGAGAGCTCGCTCTTTCCCGGTTCAATCGCCATTTGCCTGCTTCGTTTTTGGTTTCGACGCGCGTTGCATAAAGAGGATCGACCGCCACCACAAATGCGTCGGCATGGCGGGCAAGCCGCCCCAGCTTTCTCCGGGCGGGACGTCGCGCATGAACCCCGACATCGAGCCGAGCCGCGCGCCATCGCCGATGCGCACATGATCGCCGATGCCGGAATGCCCGCCGATGACGACGCCGTCGCCAATCCACGCGCTGCCCGCAATCCCGCAATGGGCGGCGATGACGCATCCCTCGCCGATACGCACATTGTGGGCCACCTGGCACAAATTATCGATCTTTGTGTCGTCGCCGATCGACGTTTCCCCGAGGGTGGCGCGGTCGACGCCGACGCCCGCTCCAACTTCGACCCGGTCGCCGATTCTGACGACTCCAAGTTGCGGGATGCGCGTTGGCCGGCCGTCCATCTCCACGACCCCGAACCCCGCGCCGCCGACGACCGCGTTCGCGCCGATGATCGCCGCTTCTCCCACATAGGCGTGGGTCACGACTGCGCCCGCCTCAATGCGCGCGCCAGCGCCGATCACCGCCCCCGGGCCGATGACGACGTTTGGTCGAATGACGGCGCCGGCGCCAATCGAGGCGCCGGGCCCAATGCGCGCGCTGACGTCAAGATGCGCGTCAGCCGCGATGTCCGCCTCGGCTTCGCCGGGTGCGGCGTAGACGAGGTCCGGGGCCTCAGCGCGGCTCATGTGGAGCGCCGCGGCGACGCGCGCAAACGCCGCCCGCGGCGCGCTGCAGGTGAGCAGCGCCATCGCCTCTGGCGCGCCGCCCTTTGACGTAAGAGTTGACGCAAGCGCGGGCGTCGCGATCAGAACAGATGGGGAGGCGCCCCGACCGATAAGCTCAAGCAAGCGCGCAAGTGCGCGTTCGGACTCAATAAACGCCACGCCGCCGGCAAGCGCATCCGCGTCCAGCCCCGCGGCATGGCTCGCGCGCGCAGCATCGGATCCGCGCGTCAGTTCGGCGCCGACGAGCTGCGCGATCTGCGTCGCCGACACAGCGTCGAAGGTTATGAAAAAACGTGGATCCGCCATTCACGCCCCGGATACGACATCCCTTTGACGGCAGCCTGCCCTTTGACCGTAGCGTTCAGTCCGCCGGACCCGAAACGCGCGGCCCGCCCGCACGGCCGTTCTCCAGCCGAGGCGCCATGACGCCATGGCGGAAATCTGGTCATGGACCAGACAAGAAAGGGCGGCGCGAAAATGCGCCGCCCCGTCAATCTGTCACAAGAGCCCCTGCGCCGAAACCGATGGCGAAGAAGCCTCCCAATGAACGCCTACTTCTTTTTGTTCTTGCCGTCCTTGCGTTGCTGTTTCGCCACCTCTTCCAGACGCTTCTTGACGTCCGCGAGCGAAATCTTCTCAACGTCCACGCGCTTCAGCTTCTTGTCGAGCTGGTTCAGCACGGCTTCCGTCACATCGGTCTCAGGCGCGGCGTAGAGCACCGCCGATCGATCCAAGAGGATCGTCGCGCCGCGACTTTCCACAATGTCCTTCAAGATCGGCTGCGACTCGACAAGGACCTTCGCTTCGGCGCTTTGCACGGCCGCCACGAACGCCTGCTCCATGATCTGCGCTTGCTGCGGCAACGCCACCTGCTGGCGCATCGCGAGCTCCTGCTCGGTCTTTTTGCGAACTTCTTCAGAGAGCAAAGACGCGTTCTTCTGGTACTTCTCGATATCCGACTTCAGCTTGGCGGCTTCGCCCTCAAGCTCTTTCTTGACGCTCTCCTGAACGCTCTTGGCCTGATCGGGGATCGTCTGGCCCGCCTTCGACTGGCTGATCAGCCGCGTGCGATCGACGATCAGGATGACCGGCGGCTTCTTCGACGACTGCGCTTCGGCCTGGCTGAAGGACGCGCCCGCCACGAATGTCGCCGCCGCCAAAGCGATGCCGCCAGCGGCGAGAGATAGAATACGCATGTTCACTTAAGCACCTCGTCTTGTGTTGAGTTGGCGATCGCCTGCCGGCGATACCCTGTTGGCGAATGACTGATGGCGAAGGTTCTCTTGTCGACTCTGGAATTCCTGGCGCGCCGTAAGCGGAACAGCCTGATCGCCGCCGAAACCTCATTTCTCACGCCCTGCGGGACGCGCGCAAGGTGAGACTATGACGGACCAGGATCTCTCGAACACGCCATATGAGCCGAGACGAGCCTTCTGGCCGACGGAACGCTCTTCCCCCAATCTGGAGCTTCGGATCAAACCCCATAACGGCGTCGGCCCCGAAAGCCAACCATCGACGTTCCCTAGAAGTTCGTCCCGGCGCTAAAGCGGAACCCCTCCGTTCGGTCGTAAAACTCTTTTCGGAAAACCTCGGCGATGTCAAACCGGACCGGCCCGAAGGGCGAATCCCAGCTAACCGACACGCCCGCCGAAATACGGATCGACAAATCGTCCTGCACCGGCTCAACAAAGATCCCGTCGCCGTCGGGGTCGACGAAGAGTTCAACGATTTCATTGATCTCCTTATCCCGTTCGTCGACCAGGCCCACCGTTCCGAAGTCGCTGAATATTGCGGCGCGAATGCCGTATTCCGGCGGCAGTGGCAGCGGCAGTCTGATTTCGGCGGTGCCGATCGCGTAGATCTTGGCGCCGAGCGCCTGGGTGCCGGCGAGCTGTCCGTTCCGATCAAGGAACGCGCCCTGGGAGCCCGCAATCGGCTGAGGCGGCGTGATGAAGCGCGGGCCCAAACCGGCAACCTCAAAACCGCGGAACGTGCTGGCGCCCTCGAAGAACCGGTCCTGAACGCGGACGTCGTCGCCATTATAGCCCGTGACGTACCCGCCGCGAAAACGCGTCCGCAGGACAAACCCGCGATAGAGCCTCTTGTGGTAGGCGATCGCGCCTTCTGAGCGGACATAGTTTACATCGCCGCCGACGCCGGCGAACGCCTGCGAAACATTCACGCGCCAGCCACGCGTCGGATCGATCGGATTGTCACGCGTGTCGAACGACAACGAGTAGCCGAGCAGCGAAGTGATGAAACGGCCGCGCGACGTACAGGTTGACGAAAACGAGTTGACTAGGAGATCACAGCTCGCGACGCCAAGTCCGGTCCCGCCCGCCAGCGGCTGGATGGCGGCGATCGGGTCGATCCCGGGGGCGAGCAGCGGCTCAATCTCGGCGGGATCGAAGATGCCAGAAAACGGCGTGATCTGGTCGAAGGTGATGTTATCCCGCGCAAACTGGTACTGAAGCGAGCCGCGGCCGTATTCCGACACCTGAAAACCGGCGTTCAGGCCGAAGCCGATCCGGTTTCGGACGATGCCCACCTCAATAAAGTCCGTACGCGTATTGAATAGCGAGAAGCCCGCCGCGAGGTTGCGATCGAGGAAATAGGGCTGGGTGAACCTCAGATCGATCTGGCGGGTGCGCGCGCTCGCCTGAGCGCGCAGGCGCAGAAACTGGCCGCGGCCAAGCAGGTTTCGCTCTTCGACCGAAAAGTCGATGATGAAGTTCTCTGTCGAGGAGACGCCGACGCCGACGCTGAACGAGCCTGTGGACTGCTCGGTCACCGTCACGTCAACTTCAGTGCGGTCCGGCGCGGAGCCCGGTTTCTCTTCAATTTCAACTTCGCCAAAGTACTGCAACGCGCGCAGACGCGACTTCGAGCGGTCGACCAGAATGCGGTTGAACGCATCCCCTTCCGCCAGCCGGATCTCGCGTCGGATGACTTTGTCGAGGGTGCGGGTGTTGCCGTTGATGTTGATCCGCTCAACGTAAACGCGCGGGCCCTCATTGACCTGCAGCGTTACGTCGACGGTCTTCGCTTCCGGGTTGCGGTCAAGGCGGGAGCGCACGTCGACAAAGGCGTAGCCGAGGGCGCCGGTTGCGAAGGTGATCGATTCCGTCGCGTCCTTGACCTTGTCGCCATTGAAGGTCTGGCCAGCCCTGATCGGCACGATCGCCTCGAGCGAGCCTTCGTCCAGACGATCCAGAGTCGTCTTAACCCTGACGTCGCCGACCGTGTATTGCTCGCCTTCATCGACCGTGAAGGTGATGAAGAAGTCCTTCCGGTCCGGCGTCAGTTCGGCGATCGCGGAGACCACCTGAAAGTCGGCGTAGCCATTGCGCGCGTAGAACTGGCGCAAAAGATCGCGTTCATATTCAAGTCGGTCGGGATCATAGTTGGCGTTTGACGAAAAGAACCGCCACCAGCGGCTTTCTTTCGTCAGCAAGACGCCGCGCAGCTCGTTCGAAGAAAACGCTTCGTTGCCGATGAAGTTGACCTTGGCGACGCCGGTCTTCGGCCCTTCGTCAATCTCATAGATCACGTCGACGCGGTTTTGTTCGAGCGGGGTCACTTTCGGCGTCACAGTGGCGGCGAACCGGCCGGTGCTGCGGTACACCTCGATAATCCGCTGCACGTCCGACTGAACCTTGGATCGCGTGAAGACGGAACGCGCCGTGAGCTGAATTTCCTCAGTGATCTTGTCGTCCTTGACGCGTTTGTTGCCTTCCAGGAGGACCCGGTTGACGATCGGATTCTCGTCAACGTCGATCAGCAATGTGCCGTCCTCGCCCATGGTGAGCGTGACGTCGGAAAAAAGCCCGGTGTTGAAAAGCGTTTTGACGCCGAGGTCGAGAAGCTCCGGCTCCGCAAGCTGGCCGGGCTGGACGACAAGGTAAGACGCCACCGTGCGCGATTCGATCCGTTCGTTTCCGGTGACCGCAATGCCCCGAATGATCTGCGGTTGACGGCCGCCGACCGCTTGGCCAATAGCGGCGCCTTCTTCGGCGGGCGGCGCCGACGCGCCGGGCGCGCCCTGCGCGAGCGCGCTCGTGGCGAACGCCAGCAAAAGGCCTGCAAGGGCCGCCGTAATGGCTGAAAGACGCGCGAAAAAGAACAGCGTCCCCGCCCCGACGACCACTCGCGTCGGCGACGGTAACCTTAACGCCGCGCCGGCGACGCCTCTCCCCGTCGATAGAAATTCCTTCATCGAACCGGCCTAGCTGATGGAAGAGAAAAGGTTTGCGATGTCGTTCCAGGTCACAAAAATCATGAACGACGCGAGGAGAACCATGCCCAGTTGAAACCCGATCGCCTGCGCCCGCGCCCCTAACGGACGACCTGCGATCGCCTCGTAGGCGTAGTACAACAAGTGCCCGCCGTCGAGAACCGGAATGGGTAATAAGTTCAAAAATCCGATCGACACCGACACGACCGCAGCGAGGTTGATGAAGTTCACAAGACTGACCTTCAGCCGATCGATGAAGCCGGGGATCTCACCGCCGAACCCGGACAGCGCGGACTGACCGGCGTACTGCGCCATCTTGATCGGGCCACCTAGCTGGCTTGAGTCTTCCTTGCCCACAACAAGACGCGACAGGAACCGCATCGTCCCAGAGATGACGCGCCAGACTTGCCGCCACGCTTCGCCAAGGGCGGGGCCGGGGGCATATCGCACAAGTCGGCCCGCATCCGGATCACCGACGATTCCGAGAACGCCGGTCGATACAAGATTGCCGAAACTGTCTTCGATTCGCAGTCGCCGCGGCGTGGCGAGCAGCGTCATCCGCTCGCCGTCGCGATCGACTTCAATGCGCATTTCTTCGCCTGCGGACAATCGCACCTTTAGTTGCAGGTCGTCGAACCGTGTAATGGCGCGCCCGTCAGCGGCGACGATCAAATCGCCGGGGAGGAAGCCCGCTTCGGCCGCGGCGCTGTCCTCCACCACCTCGCCGACCCGCGGCTCGGAGACAAATGCGCCAAAGCTCATCAGGAGCGCCCAGAAGATCGCTGTCGCCAGGACGAAATTGGCGATCGGGCCAGCCGCGACGATAATCGCGCGCGCCCAGACGGGCTTGAAATGAAAGCAGACCTTGCGCTCTTCCGGCGTCAGATGCGCCGCGATTTCCTCTTCGTGGCCGGGGCGCGGGAACTGCGTTGTCGCGGGGTGTCCGCCCTCCTCGCGAGCGTCAGCTTCATCCTCAATGTCTTCAAGAACCTCTCCGCTCGGATTTGAGGCGGCGGACTGGTCGCCGAAAAACTTCACATAGCCGCCAAGCGGCAGCATCGAGATACGCCATTCCGTGCCCTTTCGGTCGGTCCAGCGGGCGATCGGCTTGCCGAACCCGATCGAAAAGACATCCACCCGGACACCCAACATCCGGGCGGCGGAAAAGTGCCCATATTCATGGAAGAAGATGATGATCGTCAGAAGGACGATGAACGCCAGGATCGCGATCGGGAGCACGAGCAGCTGCTCAAGAGATATTCCCAAGACCGACATCAACCCTCCTCACGGCATACACAAGACGCGACGCAAGACATCGCGGATAGCATGTTTCAAGCGCCTCGCCGACCGCAAATCGATGACATGTTCTCGAAGGCCGAGTTGGACTGAGACCGCGTCAGCGCCGCAGCCGAGGATAAAGCCGCAGCAGGATTGCGGCGAAAATCGGGCGGCTGCCTGTTAGGTTCACCAAACGCGCGCTTTGATGACCGCAAAGCGCTGGCCGCATCACGCAGCGCGCGCCGCAACGGCGTCCTCCGCCAATCGACGCGCGGTTGCGTCCGCCGCCAACGCGTCTTCGAGACTCGACAATCGGATCGGCGCGTTCAGCCGCTCCGCGCTATCGAGCGCGCTTTCCACCACCGCCGCGATGCCGCCGAAATCGAGCCGCTCCGCCAGGAACGCCGCGACGGCGACTTCGTTCGCCGCATTCAACATCGCGGGAAAGGTCCCGCCACGACCGACCGCCTCCCGCGCGAGCCGAATGCAGGGAAACCTTTCAGGATCAGGGGCTTCGAAGGTCAATTGACTGACTTCTGCGAAGTTCAGTTTCGCTGACGGGCTCGCAATTCTGTCCGGCCAGGCGAGGGTCGACGCGATCGGCGTTCGCATGTCCGGGGTGCCGAGCTGGGCAAGCACTGAACCGTCCACATACTCGACCATCGAATGGATTACTGACTGGGGGTGGACCAGCATCTCGATACGATCGTGCGGCGTCGGAAAAATATGAGCCGCCTCAATAAGTTCGAGCCCTTTGTTCATCATCGTCGCAGAGTCGACGGAAATCTTCGCGCCCATGCTCCAGTTTGGATGAGCGACCGCCTGGGCAGGCGTCGCGCGCGCCATTTCCTCGCGACTCCAGGTCCTGAATGGTCCGCCTGACGCCGTTAGAATCAAACGGGAAATTCGGTTCGGCCGATCAAAGTCATAAACCTGGAAAATCGCATTGTGCTCGGAGTCCACCGGCAAGAGCGCGCCCCCCGCCTGGCGCACCGCGTCCGTCACGACGTCGCCGGCGCAGACTAGGCACTCCTTGTTGGCGAGCGCCACCGCCGCGCCGCGCCGGGCGGCCTGCAATGTCGGCTCCAGGCCAGCGGCGCCGACAATCGCCGCCATCACCCAATCGGCGTCGCGCGAGGCGGCCTCGATAATCGCCTGAGCGCCCGCGCCAATCTCGATGTCTTCGCCGGCGAGCGCGTCCTTCAGATCCGCTCCGAGGCTTTCATCCGCAATCGCGACGAACTTCGGACGGTGCTTCTTCGCCTGCTCGGCAAGGAGGGCGACATTTTTGTTGGCGGTGAGCGCCTCGATCGCGATGTCCGCATCGTCACGCGCCGTCGCGAAGTCAACGAGGTCAAGTGTATTAACGCCGATCGAGCCTGTGGAGCCGAGAACGGTGACCTTGCGCGCGCATTTGCCGACCGCTAAGGCGAGGTTTGCGTCTGCGGCTGTGGCGGGCGTCCCGGCTGCGTCCTGCGGCATATCTGGATTGTCCTCCAACGCGCCAGCGGGATGAGACGGACTGCGGCGCGGGCGGGATCAAAGCCGCGCCAGCAGCATATGTCCATAGAGAACAAGCGAGATGGCGGTGGTCGCAAAGATCATCCCGTCAAGCCGGTCGAGCGCCCCGCCATGCCCCGGGATAAAGCCGGAGATGTCCTTCACGGCGAAATGACGCTTGAAAGCGGACTCAACCATGTCGCCTACAATAGAGATGAGCCCAAGCGCGCCGCCGACCGCGACATAGGCGAGTTCATCGCCGACGCCATAGGCGAGCCGTCCGCCAACGAGCCCGGCGAGCCCGCCGGCGAGAACGCCGCCGACAGCCCCGGCCCATGTCTTCGCCGGCGACAGGACCGGCGACAATCGCGGCCCTCCGACGAGACGGCCGAAAAAATAAGCGCCCGTATCCGCTGACCAGACGACCGCGAACAGGAGGATCGTCAATCCCCGGCCGCCGTCGACGCCTTCGCGCAGCCAGATGAGAGAAACGCACGGCGCGCACACATAGACCGCCGCCAGCGCTAACCAGGGACGCCGTTGCGGCCGTCGACGCGCTGTCCAGACGACCGCCGCGGCGCTCAGCGCGCAGACGGCATAGGCGAGCGGGTACGCGCCAAAGGCGGCCGCGATGAGCGCCGCAGCCCCGCCGCCCGCGAGCGCGAAAAAGGAGGGGGAAAGCTCCTCGCCCTCCACCATGCGCGTCCACTCAAAACACATCGCCACCATGAGGAAGGCCACAAGCGCGGCGAAGGCCGGCCCGCCGAACCAGCAAGCGCCGATCGTAGTCGGCGCAAGCGCCGCGCTCGATAAGACCCGCAAAAACAATGAGTCAGGCGTGGCGGGTGAGGTTCGCCGCGTTTTGTTCGCCTCGCTGGCGATGTCGACATCGCCGCCCGCCTCCGCCGCGCCGCCGGAAGCGGACGCGTCAGGCGGCGCCGACGCCGCCATAACGACGCTCGCGTCGGTCGAACTCCGCAAGCGCCCCTTCAAAGTCACGGGCGCTGAAATCCGGCCATAGCACGTTCAGGAAGACATACTCCGCATACGCCGCTTGCCAGATCAGGAAATTGCTGGTGCGCATTTCGCCGCTGGTGCGGATTACAAGATCCGGATCGGGCGCTTCGCCCGTGTCAAGATAAGCCGCAAAGTCGCTTTCGCTCGCGCGAGCCGGATCGAGCCGGCCAGCCGCCGCCTCCGCCGCCATCTTTTTCGCGGCGCGGAGGATTTCATCCCGGCCGCCATAGTTAAAGGCGATCTGAAGCAGAAACCGGTCATTGCGCTCGGTTTCTTTCTCCGCCCGCGAGACCAGCGCGCGCAGTTCAAGATCCAGGTTGCGCCGGTCGCCGAGAATGCGAACCTTGACGCCATTCTCTTTAAGTTCGGGAAGATCCTCGCCGATGAATTCCCGCAAGAGGCCCATCAGGTCACGCACCTCCGCGGCCGGACGGCGCCAGTTCTCCGTGGAGAAGCTGTAAAGCGTCAGCGTCTTGACCGCAGCCTCGCGCGCCGCGCGCACCGCTCGTCGCGCGGCCTCGACGCCTGCGCGGTGACCAGCGGTGCGCGGCAACCCGCGGGCCGCGGCCCATCGGCCATTGCCATCCATGATGATCGCCACGTGGCGAACAACTGTCCCGGCGCCGCCGACGCCAGTCGGCGCGCCGCCGCTGTCGGCCGTCGGCTCTGGAAACACACGCTGTACGTTTGGCGCCGTCACGTCGGCTCTTTACTCCTCTTCGCGGCCGGCCGCGGCCGGCTCGGGCCGGCGGATCGCCGAAGCCGTTTTCGCCCGCACGATAAGCTCTCTGGGTTAATAACCCTAAACCTGCATGATCTCCGCTTCTTTTTTCGAAAGCGCCTCATCCACCTGCTTCACCATGTCGTCCGTCAGCTTCTGCACGTCGTCAGACATGTGTTTCTTGTCGTCTTCGCTGAGGCCATCGGCCTTCTTGATGGCCTGCATGCCTTCCTGGCGCACATTGCGAATGGCGACCTTCGCCTGCTCGGCGTATCGGCCGGCCACCTTGGCGAGATCCGCCCGGCGCTCCTCCGTCAATGGCGGCACAGGCACGCGCACATTCTGACCGTCAACAACCGGATTGATGCCGAGACCGGACTCCCTGACCGCCTTTTCGACAGCGCCGACCATGCCCTTGTCCCAGACCTGAATGGTGATCATCCGAGGTTCCGGCACGGAAACGGTGCCCACCTGATTCATCGGCATCTGCGAGCCATAGGCGTCGACCATGATCGGCTCGACGAGGCTCGTCGTCGCGCGCCCGGTGCGCAGACCTGAAAACTCGTTCTTCAAGGCAGCGATCGCGCCCTCCATACGCTTTTTCAGATCGGCCTGGTCAATGGCGTCGCTGCTCATCGGGGTCTCCTTGGTTCGTGTTGCTCGCCGCTTTGTGAGGCGGCAGTCGGCCCAAATCTGGGCGGGGATGTGATTTTGCGCCGCAACGCGCAAGGCCCGGCGCAAGACCGTCATCTACAGGTCAAAGTCCTGAGGACGGCGACCATGAGACCGTCAAACGAAAGGTAATAGGCGGAAACGCGCCGAGCGCAATCGGTTCGCCCAACTCGCCGCGTCGCGGCCCTGCGAAGCGCGTAACGCGCAAGCGCCTATTCGCCAGCGATCGTGGTGTGCGGACCCGTACCAGTCAGCGCGCCGACAACGCCGCCGCGCTCCTGGATCGAAAAGACGACAATCGGGATGGAGTTTTCCCGGGTGAGCGCAATCGCCGCCTGATCCATGACCTTCAGATCCCGGATCATCACCTCTCGATGGGTCAGCGTCTGAAAGCGCTTCGCATCCGGATTGCGCTTCGGGTCATCGTCGTAAACGCCGTCGACCTGGGTGCCTTTGAAAAGCGCGTCGCAGCCCATCTCCGCCGCCCGCAGGGCCGCGGCCGTGTCAGTCGTAAAATAGGGATTTCCAGTGCCGGCGGCGAAAATGACAATCCGCCCCTTCTCCATATGGCGGACAGCGCGACGCCGAATGTAGGGCTCGCAGATCGCCGTCATCTCAATCGCCGACATGATCCGGGTGAACATGCCAATGCCTTCAAGCGCATTCTGAAGGGCGAGCGCATTCATCACCGTCGCCAGCATGCCCATATAGTCGGCGCTCGCGCGCTCCATGCCGCTGGCGGCCTGGCTCACGCCGCGGAAAATATTCCCGCCGCCAACGACAATGCACATCTCCGCGCCGAGTTCCTTGGCTTCCGCGATTTCCTCGGCGATGCGCGCGACGACGTTCTGATCGATGCCATAAGGCTCGTCCCCCATGAGCGCTTCGCCGGAGACCTTCAACAGCACGCGCTTATAGGAGAGCGACGGTTCGCGCTCGTCAGAGGGATCAGCGCTTTGGGGTATTGGATCGCCCATCATCGTCAACACCTCCGCCGCGCAACGCCATCGACGACGTGACTAGCGTGGTTCGACGCCGAACGCACGCAGGTTTTCAGGTCCGCTCGCCGTGGCGAGCGAAACCTTCAAGACCGATGCGCCCGCGCCGCACTGACATCTCGATCGGCGGACGACGGCGCGTCTGCCTGAGGCCGGCGAATCGCCGGCAGGGCCTTGTTAGGCGGTTGCGTCGCTAGTCCTCGTCGTCGTCTTTCTCGACGCCTTCACCGAGCTCAAGCCGCGCAAAGCCCGCGAACTCCACCGGGGCCCCGACCTCGCCCGCAGCGCCGGAGATCACGTCGGCCACTTTCGTCTCATTGTCCATGACGAAGATCTGCTCGAGCAGAACCGATTCCTCATAGAATTTCCTGAGCCGGCCCTCGACCATCTTCTCGATGATCTGCTCCGGCTTGCCCGACGCGCGCGCCTGATCCGCAAGCACCGACTTTTCACGCTCGAGGATTTCCGGATCAAGATCGGCGACCGTCGCCGCAAGCGGGCGGGTCGCCGCGACATGCATGGCGATCTTGCGGCCGAGTTCCTTCAGCTTTTCCTTGTCGCCCGACGATTTCAGGCCGACCAGAACGCCGATTTTGCCGGCGCCCTCGACGGTCGGACTGTGAACGTACGCGGCGACCGCGCCTTCATCGACCGAAACGGCGGCCGCGCGGCGCAGGGCCATGTTCTCACCAATCTGGCCAACCATCTCAGCGATATGCTCTTCGATCGGCTTTTGCGCGCCCGGATACGCGGCGGCCCGCACCGCCTCTACGCTGCCGTCGGTCTCAAGCGCGGCCGACGCGATGTCGCGGACCATGCCCTGAAAAATATCGTTGCGGGCGACAAAGTCGGTCTCGGAGTTCACCTCCACGAGGACCGCCTTCGTTGCGTCCGCCACCGCGGCCACGGCCACAAGGCCCTCGGACGCGGCGCGCCCGGACTTCTTCGCCGCCTTCGCAAGACCTTTCTTGCGCAGCCAGTCGACAGCCGCCTCCAGGTCACCGCCCGTTTCGGCCAGCGCCGCCTTGCAGTCCATCATCCCCGCGCCGGTCATTTCGCGCAGCTGCTTCACCGTTTGCGCCGTGATCGCCATTTCCGAACCTTTTCCTTGTCTATTCCTGTTAAGGTCTATTCCTGTTGAGCACCGCGCGCGATTGCGGCCAGGAAGCCTCGCGCGCCCCAAAACCTGATTGGGATTTATGCGCGACGCGTCCGCGCGCAAGAGTTCTCCAAAGTGCGCCGACCCGCGCTGCGGACCCCAACAATCCACAACCGGTGATGGCGAAAAGACGCCGGTCCGCGTTCCGCGACGTCACATCGCGTCCAACGCCCAACGCCGCCGCCGGCCGGTTCGCGCCGCGCAAAAGAACGCGCCGACATCGCGATCCTCATTTGCGACCCTGACGCGAGCGCCTTCTTGAGGATTTCCGCCGTCTTTTCAATAGCGGCCGCTTTAAAAGCCGCCGGAGATCAAGATGCGCACAGCCGCCCCCGTCTCATCCCGACACGACATCTCATCGCGACTATAGATCTCATCGAGACACGAAAAACGCGCTCAGGCCAGCGCCCGACCACAAGCCAGCAAGCGGCGGACACTATGTCCGTTCAAGGAACGTACGATCGAGCGGACATTGGTTCGACCCGCCGGTCGATCGGGTCGGCGAGCGCTCGCCTGGCGACCGTTCAACCAAGACTGCGGCGCATTCGTGAAATGCGACGGCCGGCGGCATCAGGCGCCGACACGCCGCGCGCGATTTCGGACTCCGTCCTACGCCGAAGCGGGCGCGGCGGCCTCTCCGGAAGCAGTCGCGCCGTCCGCGTCGCCCGCTGGCGCGGCGGCCGGCGCAGCGCCGTCCTCAAGTCCTTCAGCAAGCGCCGGCTCAACGGGCGCCTCCTCAAGAGCGCCGACGTCCACGCCGAGCGACGCCTCACTGGCGGAGATGCCGTCAATGACCGCGTCCGCGACGAGATTGCAGTAAAGCGCGATCGCGCGAGAGGCGTCATCATTGCCCGGGATAACGATATCGACGCCGTCCGGATCGCAATTCGTATCAACGACGGCGACGACCGGGATGCCGAGCTTCTTGGCCTCCTTGATCGCAATCGCCTCTTTTTTCACGTCGATCACAAACAACAAATCCGGCAGGCCGCCAAGATCGCGAATGCCGCCGAGCGAGGCGTCGAGTTTCTCTTTCTCGCGCGCGACCATCAGCTGCTCTTTTTTTGTCAGGCCCTTGCCGCCGCTGTCGATCGTCTCTTCGAGCTCCTTCAGTCGCCGGATCGAATTCGAAATCGTCTCCCAGTTCGTCAGTGTGCCGCCTAGCCAGCGCACATTCATATAATACTGCGCGCACCGCGACGCCGCTTCGGCGATCGGGCTTTGCGCCTGTCGCTTGGTGCCGACGAAAAGAACGCGGCCGCCGCGGGCGACAACGTCACGAACGCGCAAAAGCGCCTGATGCAAAAGCGGCACGGTTTGCGACAGGTCGATGATGTGCACGCCATTGCGGTCGCCGAAAATGAACGGCTTCATTTTCGGGTTCCAGCGATGGGTCTGGTGTCCAAAATGCACGCCAGCCTCCAAGAGCTGGCGCATGGAAAATTCCGGCAACGCCACGTTGCGATACTCCTTCGGTTTGTCCGCCGCGCCGATTCGCACCGCCAAAGACGCCGACCGGCAGGACGCCCGCGCTGACGGCACCGAAGATTATCGGCGCGTGTGTGATCGCCCGCGTCTACGCGCCCCGACGCTGAATTTCAAGGCCATCCGACCAAACGCCCAGCAATCCGGCTCCGACACGTTTAGAATCGCACATCCCCTCCCCCCCCCGGCCCGGCCGGGGGCCGTCACGCCGGCTCAGCCCTACAGGATCTCAGAGGAAATGACGCCTTCCAACGCGCGAACCGCGCTGCGCGTCGAGGGCGCGCACACGACCTTCGCTCCAAGCCTCAACTCCACGAACGCTCCCTCGCGCGCGCGCCCATCGACGTCGGAATCGCCTGATCCGGCGTCCGTCGGCAAAATGAGATGCACATCACCACCGTCCTTGCCGACGGCGCCCTTCACCGCGTCCAGCCGCCTGCGCAGTCCCTCCAGCGCGTCAATCGACTCCACGCGCACCTGGAGTCGCCGGGTCGCCGCGGCCGCGTCGAGCGTCCGCGCGCCTTCGCATGTGAGCCGAACCTCTCCGTCACGTTCTTCGGCCGACACGCGCAAAAGCAACGCCGCGCCAGGCTCAAACAGATCCCGTGATCGCTCCAACACTTCCGAAAAAGCGGTCGCTTCAACGTCCCCTGAAGGATCGGAACATTCCACCCAGGCAAAAGGGCGACCTGACTTCGATCGGCGAACCCTCAACGCCTTTACGACAATACCGACGTCAACCTCCGTTCGCGCCTCGCGCCCGGCCTTCAGCGCGTCCGCCAGCGACACCGCCCCAAGCCGCTCCAACTCACTGGCGTACTCGTCAATCGGATGGCCGCTGAAGTAAAAACCGAGAGCCGCGCGCTCTTCATTAAGGACGTCCGCCGGCGGCTTCGGATCCGCTTTCGACAGGCTTGGGCGGGCGAGGCCACCGCCCGCTCCGGCGAGGTCAAAGAGACCGCCTTGCGCATCGCCCCGTTCTTCCTCGGCGCGAGCGGAGTATCTCGTCAGGAGATCCGCATTCGCAAGAACCGCGGCCCGGTCAAGTCCCAATTGGTCGAACGCGCCAGCGCGCGCGAGGCTTTCAATCGAGCGCTTTCCAAGCCCTTTGAGCGGGGCGCGCTCGGCGAGATCAAACACGTCATGGAATCCGCCGCCTTCGAGCCGCGCCTCAACGATCGCGTCAATCGCCGCCTCGCCCACTCCCTTTACAGCCGCAAGCCCATACCGGATCGCGCCGGCGGAGACGGAAAAGTCCGCAACAGACTCATTCATGTCCGGCGGCAAAACCTCCACGCCGCACCGGCGCGCCTCTTTGACGAACGTCGCCAGCTTGTCCGTATTCGTTCGATCAAGGCACATTGAGGCGGCCAGAAACTCCGCCGGATAATTCGCCTTCAAAAACGCCGTCTGATAGGCGATCCATCCATACGCCGCCGCATGGCTTTTATTGAACCCGTACCCCGCGAACTTCTGCACGAGATCAAAGATCGACGACGCCTTGGTCGGATCAACGCCATTCTTCTTCGCGCCTTCGACAAACCGGATCCGCTGCTTGTCCATCTCCTCTTTTTTCTTCTTGCCCATGGCGCGGCGCAACAGATCCGCCTCCCCAAGGCTGTACCCGGACAGAACCTGCGCGATCTGCATCACCTGCTCCTGATAGATGATGACCCCGTAGGTCTCCTTCAGGATCGGCTCAAGAGACGCATGCGGATAATCTACCGGAACGCGACCGCTCTTGCGTTCAATATAGGTTGGAATGTTTTCCATCGGCCCCGGACGATAGAGTGAGATGAGCGCGATAATGTCTTCCAGGCAATCGGGCTTAAGTCCTCGCAGAGTGGCGCGCATGCCCGCGCTTTCCAGTTGGAAAACGCCCGTCGCCGCCCCCTCGCCCAGCATTTCATACGTCTTCGGATCATCAATCGGCGCGCTGGCGGGATCGAAATCCGGCCGCCGCGCGCGAATAAACTCCGCCGCTTTCTCGATGACGGTGAGGGTCTTCAGTCCAAGAAAGTCGAACTTCACGAGGCCCGCCGGCTCCACCCATTTCATATTGTACTGGGTCGCCGGCATGTCGGCGCGCGGATCAAGATAGAGCGGCGTCAGTTCGTCGAGCGGACGATCGCCGATGACGACCCCGGCCGCATGGGTCGACGCGTGGCGATAAAGGCCTTCAAGCTTCAGCGCATTGGTGATGAGCGCGTCAACCAAATCCTCCCGGGCGCGCTCCTCCTTCAGGCGCGGCTCGATCTCCAACGCCTCGGCGAGGGTCACTGGGTTGGCCGGATTGTTCGGCACGAGCTTGCATAAACGGTCCACCTGGCCAAACGGCATGCCGATCACCCGGCCGACGTCCCGCAATACCGCGCGCGCCTGCAGCTTTCCGAAGGTGATGATCTGGGCGACGCGGTCGCGGCCGTACTTATCCCGAACATAGCGGATCACTTCGTCGCGACGATCCTGACAGAAATCGATGTCGAAATCCGGCATCGACACCCGTTCCGGATTCAAAAAGCGCTCGAACAGAAGCCCAAACCGCAATGGGTCAAGATCTGTGATCGTCAGCGACCAGGCGACCAGTGAGCCGGCGCCCGAGCCGCGACCCGGGCCGACCGGAATGCCTTCAGACTTCGCCCATTTGATGAAGTCCGAAACGATCAGAAAATAGCCCGGAAACCCCATCCGCTCGATGATCCCGAGCTCCAAATCGAGGCGCGCCCAATAATCCTCCACCGGCGCGGCGGGCTCATGCGCGGCGAGCCGCGCCGCAAGACCTTCCTTCGCCTGCCGGCGCAGTTCGGCCGCCTCCGCCGCGTCCGCGTCTTCGCACGCGTCGTCCCTGCCCCCGGTGAAGCGCGGCAGGATCGGGCCGCGGGTGCGCGGCCGAAACGCGCATCGTCGCGCCACCTCCAACGTGGTCTGAATGGCCTCCGGCAGATCGGAGAACACTTCAGCCATCTCCTGCGGCGACTTGAAATAGTGCTCCGGCGTCACCCGTCTGCGATCGTCCTGATGCACATAGGCGCCATCCGCAATGCACAATAGCGCGTCATGGGCGTCATGGTCGTCCGCAGTCGGAAAAAAAGGCTCATTTGTCGCAACAATAGGCAGCCCACCATCATAGGCGGCGTCGAGCAACAAAGCCTCCGCGCGGCCGTCGGGCAGGTCCTTGTATCGCTGAAGCTCGACATAAAGCCGGCCGGAAAAGGCGGCCGCGAGGCGCTCCAGAAGCCGCCGCGCATCAGCTTCACGGCCCGCTCGCGCCATCTGGTCCAAGGGACCATCATATCCGCCGGTCAAACAGATCACACCGTCGGCGGAGCCTTCAACCCAGGAAAGATCCGCGCACGGCCCGTCGGCACTGCGCGACTCCAAGAACGCCTTGCTCGACAGCCGCATCAGATTTGCGAACCCGGCCTCGTTCTGGGCGAGCAGCACAAGGTGCGGCGGACGCGCCGCGCCGGGCGCGGCCTCTTCCCAGCCCTCGAACGCCACGGACTGCTGAACGCCAGCGATTGGCTGCACGCCGGCGCCCGACAAGACTTCCGACGCCTCCAGAGCGCCGAAAAGATTGTTGGTGTCCGTCACCGCAACAGCAGGCGCCCCATGCCCTTTGCACAGAGCGGCGAGCCGCTTGATCGGGATCGCGCCTTCGGACAGCGAATAGGCTGAATGCGCATGCAGATGGACAAACAAAGGACTTCACCTCCCGCCGCAAGAACCCCCGCCGTCATTTGACAAGGACCGTCGCGTGACAAGCACCGCCGCGTGACAAGCACCGCCGCTTGGCAAGGAACTTCGCCTGACGACGACCGAGCATCCTCCGCCTACCAGAGTCAGCCGGCCGGCGGACCCCGCCTGCGGAAAACGCGTTGCCTCGCCCGAAGCCTCAGCCGAAAGCGAAGCCGCAGACCTGCGCCACCGCCACGATCGCCACCAGAAACCCAAGCCCCGCAATGTCCCGCGCCAGTTCGCCAGCCATGTCCGCCTCCATGTTCGTTCCTATTACGTTCTATATTCTCCTTTTGTTCTCATGTCGAGTCGTTTTCACCTTCGCCCCGCGACTAAAGGCGCGACGCGTGCCAGCGCAGATGGTCGGATATGAAGGTCGCGACGAAGTAGTAGCTGTGGTCGTACCCCGGCCGCACGCGGAGTTCGGCCTTTACGCCGGCCTGGTCGCACGCCGCCTTGAACCGTTGAGGACGCAACTGATCGTCGAGGAACTCATCCGCCGCCCCCTGATCAATCAGGACGGCGTCGACGTGCGGGCTGAACCGGGCCCCGTCATCCAGGAGCGCGCTTGCGTCATAAGCGCGCCACGCCGCTTGATCCCCGCCGAGATAGGCCGTGTAGGCCTTCTCGCCCCAAGGGACTTCAGAAGGGGCGGCGATCGGCGCCAGCGCGGAGACGCTGCGGAAGACGTCCGGATTGCGCAGGGCCATGGTCAGCGCGCCATGCCCGCCCATGGAGTGCCCACTTATCCCGACGCGGGCCGGATCAACGCCCAGCCGGTCGATCGCCAGCGGAAGGAATTCCTTTTCAATATACGTCCGCATCCGGTAATTCTTCGCCCAGGGGTCCTCAGTGGCGTCCAGATAGAAGCCGGCGCCAAGACCAAGGTCATAACCGCCGTCCGGGTCATCCGGCACATGATCGCCGCGCGGGCTCGTGTCCGGAACAAGGAGCGTCAGGCCAAGCTCGCTCGCCACCCGTTGCGCGCCGGCTTTCGCAATGAAATTCTCATGCGTGCAGGTGAGGCCTGACAGCCAGAGCAGCGCTTCGCCCGTCGCCCGCTCGCGCGGCGGCGCATAGACGGCGAAACGCATTACGCAGCGGCAGGCGTCGCTGTCATGTTCGTAGACGGATTGCAGACCGTCAAAAGACCGCGCTTCAGTGAGTTTCTTCATCTTCCGCTCCGCCTTGCGCCAGTTTCAGCCGTAGACGGCTTAACCCAGATCGAGCTGCATGTAGATAACGTCCGACTCGGGATTTTCATAATATGCGTCGATCGGTCGAAAGCCGAGGCCGTGATAAAGTCTGAGAGCAGGCTTGAGCCGGGCGAGGGTGTCGAGCCTCATGGCGCGGTATCCGGCGCGCCGCGCCTCATCGATGAGCGCTTCTGAAAGCCGCCGGCCGAGCGAAAGGCCGCGACGCCGCTCGCGCACATAAAGCCGCTTCATTTCGCACACGCCGTCCTCAAGGCGTTTCAGCCCAACAGCGCCCTCGGGCGCGCCGTCGACCCGGGCGATCAGCAAGCGCTCATACGCCGCTGGAAATGTCGCAATTTCTTCATCAAACCCCTGAAAGCGGAGATCTACGCCCAGAAAGTCCGCATACTCCTGGAACAGGCGCTTCGCCGCCGTCACATCTTGCGCTGAGACAGCCCTGGAAATCTCGATGACCGGCGCGGAAAGATCGCTCATCCGGCCGGCGCGCCCCATTTCGCAATCGTCGCCTCATACGACTTGCGGATGAGCCGCCGCAGAACATCAAGGTCGACGTCATCGAGCTTGTTGACGTAGAGACACGCCTTGCCGGTCTTGTACTTGCCGAGTTTGTCCCGCAACGGATCATCATCGGCGATCGAGCCCATGACATAGAGCACGAGATTTGCCTTACGCGGACTAAAGCCGACATTCAGGCTGTCGCCCTCGCGCCCGCTGTCGTATTTGTAGTGATAGCCGCCAAATCCGATGATCGAGCCGCCCCACATGACCGGCGCTTCTCCGGTGACGTCCTTCATGATCTGAAGCAGCGTCTTGGCGTCGCGTCGACGCGTGTCATTCTCAACCGCGTCGATGAAAGCCGACACGTCAGCCGACCGGGGCGTCGTCCTGGCGCGAGCCGCCGCCTTCTTCGTCGCGGATCCAGCCGCGGTTTTTTTGGCCGTCTTCTTCGCCGTCACGTCGTTCCCCTTAAGCCCGCCAATGGCGGTGGTCAGTACACGATGACGCTGCGGATGCTCTCGCCTTTATGCATCAAATCAAAGGCGTCATTGATGCGATCGAGCGGCATAGTGTGGGTGATCATATCGTCGATATTGATCCGTCCCTCCATGTACATATCGACAATCTTCGGCACGTCGGTCCGCCCGCGCGCGCCGCCGAACGCCGAGCCGCGCCAGACGCGCCCCGTGACGAGCTGGAACGGCCGAGTGGAGATTTCCTGACCGGCGCCTGCGACGCCAATGATGACGCTCTCGCCCCAGCCCTTGTGGCAGCATTCGAGCGCCGCGCGCATGAGGTCGACATTTCCAACGCACTCGAATGAATAATCCGCGCCGCCGCCCGTCAACTCCACCAGATGCCCGACGAGATCGCCTTCTATCTCTTTTGGATTGACGAAATGCGTCATGCCGAACTGCTCGGCGAGCGCGCGCTTATCCGGATTGACGTCGACGCCGACAATCATCCGGGCCCCGACCAATTTGAGGCCTTGCACGACATTCAGCCCGATCCCGCCGAGACCGAAAACGACGCATGCCGTGTTCGGCTCCACCTTGGCGGTGAACATCACCGCCCCGACGCCCGTCGTCACGCCGCAGCCGATATAGCATACCTTGTCGAATGGCGCGTCCTTGCGAATCTTCGCGAGCGCAATCTCCGGCAACACCGTGTGGTTCGCGAAGGTGGAGGTGCCCATATAGTGAAGCACTCTCTCACCCTTGTAGGAAAACCGCGACGTGCCGTCAGGCATCAGGCCCTGACCTTGCGTTGCGCGCACCTTCTGGCAGAGGTTCGTCTTCGGATGAAGGCAGTAGTCGCACTCACGGCATTCAGGCGTGTAGAGAGGAATGACGTGATCGCCGGGAACAAGCGACGAGACGCCCGGCCCTACTTCCAGCACAACCCCCGCCCCTTCATGGCCGAGGATCGCGGGGAACGCGCCCTCCGGATCATCGCCTGAAAGGGTGAAGGCGTCGGTGTGGCAAACGCCCGTCGCCTTGATCTCCACCAGGACTTCGCCCGCCTTCGGTCCTTCAAGATCGACCTCGTCGACAATCAGCGGCTTGCCGGCTTCAACGGCGATGGCGGCGCGGGTCTTCATTTTCTAACCGTCCTTCCGGCGGGGAACGCCGTTCAGCGAGTGTGTTTCGCATGCGCGCATTCTTGACGCTGTGGCAGGTCTTTTGGGGGATAGTAGCGCGCGCCGAATTGCGCGCCAACGCCTTGAGGGGCTAGCGCCGAACCGCGAACAGCACCGAATGCCCGTGACAGTCCGGGTCCTCTAGCGCCAGTTCGACGCCATCGAACCCCGCTGCGGCCATCGCCGCGCGGTAGTCGTCGGGCGCAAGGCTCGCATGATAGACCGCCTCGCCTTCAATAAGGCCCTCCGTCTCGCCGCTCACCGGGCCGATGGTAAGCATCGCCGGCGCGCCAGGCCGCAAGACGCCGCCTAGTCGATCGATCAACGCGCGCTGCTCTTCGCCCGTCAGGTGAAATGACCCGTCCCAACTGACGACTCCGTCAAAGGGGCCTTCGAGGTCAAGATCGCGCATGTCGCCGACGATCCAGTCATGATCCGGGAACCGCGCGCGCGCCAGTTCGATCATCGACGCAGCGTAATCGACGCCGGTGATCCGCCGTCCCTGTTCGATCAGATAAGCGCCGATCGGCTCACCGCCGCCGCAACCTAGATCGAGGATATGACCGCCAGCGGGAACTAGCGCGAGAAATCGATCAAGCCAGGCGCGTTCAAATAGCGCGCGGGACCGTGAAGCGTCCCAGCCCGCCGCCGCGCGCTCATAGACCGATTTGGTCCGAAGACGGATTGCTTCATAGTCCGGATCGGGCATCGCGCCGCCCCGTCGAGAGCGGCCCGTTAGCCGCCAGCCTTCAATTTCAGTCGGTTCGCATGCAACAGCGGCTCGGTGTAGCCATTCGGCTGGCTCGCGCCTTCAAAAGCTAGCGCACGGGCCGCCTGGTACGCGATTGACGCCTCCGGGTTCGGCGCCATTGGCCGATACGCGGGATCGCCCGCGTTCTGGGCGTCCACCTTCGCCGCCATCTTCAGGAACGCCGCGTCGACCTGCTCCGCCGTCACGACGCCATGATGCAGCCAATTAGCGATGTGCTGCGAGGAGATGCGCAACGTCGCGCGGTCCTCCATCAGGCCAACATCGTTGATATCCGGCACTTTCGAGCAACCGACGCCTTGATCGACCCAGCGGACCACATAGCCGAGGATGCCTTGGGCGTTATTCTCAAGCTCCTCGGTCAGTTCGTCCTCGGACCAGTTGCGGCCCTCCGCAAGCGGAATAGAAAGAAGCTTGTCGAGACCAGGCGTACCCTTCGCCGCGATTTCCGCCTGTCGGGCGAACACGTCGACTTCATGGTAATGCAGCGCGTGCAGCGTCGCCGCGGTGGGACTCGGCGTCCAGGCGGTGTTGGCGCCGCTCATCGGATGCCCGATCTTCTGTTCCAGCATGTCCGCCATCTTGTCCGGCGCCGCCCACATGCCCTTGCCGATCTGCGCCTTGCCGGCGAAGCCGCACTTCAACCCGATCGCGACGTTTCGCGCCTCATAAGCGGCGATCCAGTCCGTCCCCTTCATCTCATTCTTGCGGATCATCGCCCCCGCCCGCATGGACGTGTGGATCTCGTCGCCGGTGCGGTCGAGGAAACCGGTATTGATGAAGACGATCCGATCCCGGACCTCATAGATGCAGGCGGCGAGATTGGCGGACGTGCGCCGCTCTTCGTCCATGACGCCGACCTTGAGCGTGTGGCGCTTCAGGCTCAGCATGTCCTCAACCGCGTCGAAGAGATCATTCGTGAACGCGCATTCGCGCGGCCCGTGCATCTTCGGTTTCACGATGAAAACCGAGCCTTTGACGGAGTTTCGATGCCGGCCGAGACCCTTCAAGTCATGAAGCGCAATCAGGCTCGTGACGATCCCGTCAAGGATGCCTTCAAACGCCTCCGAACCATCCGAAAGCTTGACCGCCGGCGTCGTCATCAAATGACCAACATTGCGCACCAGCAGCGTCGCGCGCCCTTTCAGCGAAAACCCGCGGCCGCCGGGCGCGAAATAGTCTCGATCAGGATTAAGCCCGCGCGTGACCGTCTCGCCGCCTTTTTGAAAGGTTTCCTCCAGATCGCCCCGCATCAGGCCGAGCCAGTTGGAATAGGCGAGGACTTTGTCTACGGCGTCGACCGCCGCAACGGAGTCTTCAAGATCGACAATGGTCGACAACGCCGATTCAAGGTTCACGTCCGCGACCCCCGCAGGATCGTCCTTGCCGACGGAATGGGCGCGGTCGATGACGATTTCCGCGTGCAAGCCATTGTTCCGCAACAGGATGGCGCTTGGCGCGTCCGGTTCGCCGCGGAAGCCAACGAATTGCTCTGTGCCCTTCAACGCCGGCGCAAGCTGTTCGCCTTTCACCGTGTAGCCTGAGACATCCGCATGGGAGCCGCTTTCCAGCGGGAACGTCTGATCAAGGAACGCCTTGGCGCGCTCGATCACCTTCGCGCCGCGCGCCGGGTCGTAGCCCGGCTTTTCATTTCCCGTGAAGGGAATCGCATCCGTTCCATAAAGCGCGTCGTAGAGGCTGCCCCAGCGAGCGTTCGCCGCGTTCAGCGCGTACCGCGCATTGAGAACGGGCACCACAAGCTGCGGGCCCGCCAGCCGCGCCAGCTCCTCGTCGACATCGTCCGTACCAATTGTAAATGGTTCAGGCTCATCGGCGAGATAGCCGATATTCCGGAGGAGGGTCAGGTATTCCGCCGCATCGATCGGCTCGCCCTGATGGCCGTCGTGCCAGGCGTTAATACTCGATTGAAGGGCGTCGCGTTCAGCGAGAAGCTCGCGATTGCGCGGCGTGAACCGCTCAAACACCTCCGACGCGCGCCGCCAGAAAATCGCGGACTCTATGCCGAGGCCATCAAGCGCGCGCTCTTCGATAAAGTCGGCGAGCTCCCGCGCGACGCCAAGACCTTCCCGGTCGACATAGTCGGCCATGCGCCCTCCTTGTTCCTATTGCGGCGCATCACATACCGCGTCGCGAGCGCCGGCGCCAAGGGCTTCGGCCTGCGGAACAAAAAGCTCGCCAGGAGGGAGGCGCTCAAAAAGGAGGAAGCGACGCGAAAGCGCGTCAGCTTGGGCGGCGTTCGGACAGGTACTTGCGCGCTTGGCGTTGCGCTTCGGCAATCTCTTCCTGGGTCATCTCAAGCGCCAGTTCCTTGCGGTAGGCGCGCGCCTCCACATGGCCCTGCATGGCGGCGAGATTGAACCATTTGTGCGCGACGACAAGGTCCAGACCGTCGTCTTGATCGCCGATCGAGGCGGACAGCCCGAGACGATACATTTCGTCGCTTGAAAGGATGACTTCCGCGCCATTGAGCGCGGCGGCTTCGAGGGTGATCGACATGGTTTCCAGCCCCTGGACATCAACTCTTTTCGGCCGGCGGCCTCACGCCCCGACGATCGGAAGTTGAAATCCGGAAACCTAAAACACCGTAAACAAACGGTTTCGGAAACCTTACCGAAGCGACCAATCGGATTGGCCGCAATGATGGTTAATCAAAGATTGCCGCGCAGCGTACGCCTTATTCCTCTGTAGACGTCTCTTTTTTCGTCTCTTTCAGGCGCAGCTCCTTGAACGGCCCGAGCCCGCACGATCCGCCGGCGATATTGGTGGTGTTGTCCACGACCGTGACAATCTCATTGGCGCACAGCTGGTTCTGGGGAA
This sequence comes from Pseudomonadota bacterium, assembly GCA_039819085.1. Taxonomy (GTDB): domain Bacteria; phylum Pseudomonadota; class Alphaproteobacteria; order Caulobacterales; family Parvularculaceae; genus MED-G105. The sequence goes on along the minus strand of JBCBSQ010000001.1, from coordinate 73,097 downwards.
CGATGTACTGAATGCGGTTGAGCGGCAATGTCGCGCCGATGCACCGGCCAGGGGTTTCGGTCAGGTAGTAGTCATTGAGCCCTACTCTGACGAGAAACTTCGTCTCCGTCGCCGCATTGATCGAGGCGATGCTTCTTAAGGGAAGGCACAGACGCTCCTCCCCTGTGGGTTCGAATTTCTCAAGCTGCGCCGCAACACGTTTGTTGACGCGCTCCTCCGGAGCCGTCGCGCAGCCGGCGATGAAAGCCGCGAGCGCGGCGGCGCCAAACGGCTTCGCCTTCTCAAGGTTCGTCAGCATTCTTCCCTCCACATTGCTAACACCGCCCCGCAATCGCCATTTTGGCGCGCAATTGTGGCCGGCTTTTGTCGAGGTTAACGCCTTAAACCACGGATTTATTCGACGCCCAGCTTTTCTTTCAGGATCTTGTTCACAACCGCGGGATTGGCCTTGCCCCCCGTCGATTTCATCACCTGGCCGACGAACCAGCCGAAGGTCTTCGGCTTTTCTTTCACCTGTTCGACCTGTTTCGGGTTCGCGGCGATGATGTCGTCGACCGCTTTTTCGATTGCGCCGGTGTCGGAGACCTGCTTCAGGCCCTTCTCCTCTACAATCGCCTCCGGATCGCCGCCGTCCTCGAACATGATGGCGAAGACGTCCTTGGCGATGCGCCCCGATATGACGCCCTCGGAGATCAGGTCAATAAGCTTGCCCAGCGCGGGCGCCTTGATGGGCGATGCGTCGATGTCGAGCCCCGCCTTGTTGAGCGCGCCGAAAAGCTCCGTCGTCACCCAATTGGAGGCAAGCTTGCCGTCGCGGCCATCCGCGACCATTTCGAAATAGTCCGCCTTCGCACGGTCCTGCGAAAGGACGCTCGCGTCATACGCCGAAAGCCCGAAATCCGCGACGAACCGCTTGCGCTTGTCATCGGGCAATTCCGGCAGGGTCGCTCTGATCTCCTCCACCCAGGCGGGATCAAGCTCCAGCGGCAGAAGATCCGGGTCCGGAAAATAGCGGTAGTCGTGCGCGTCTTCCTTAGAGCGCATCGTCCGCGTCTCGCCCGTCGCGACGTTAAAGAGCCGCGTTTCCTGATGGATCTCACCGCCTCCTTCGATGACCTCGATCTGCCGGCGGGCCTCATGATCGACGACCTGCTTGACGTAGCGCAGCGAGTTGACGTTCTTCGTCTCCGTGCGCGTGCCGAGATGGCTGAAATCGCCTGTCTCGCGGAACTTCGCATAGCTCCCCGCCCGGCAAACCGAGACGTTGACGTCGGCGCGCATGGACCCCTCCTCCATATTGCCGTCGCAGGTGCCGAGATAGCGGACGATGGTGCGAATTTTGGAGAAATACGCCGCCGCCTCCTCCGCAGACCGAATGTCGGGCTTCGACACGATCTCCATCAGCGCGACGCCCGAACGGTTGAGATCCACATAGGATTCCTTGGGCGCGAGGTCGTGGATCGACTTGCCGGCGTCTTGTTCCAGGTGAAGCCGCTCGATGCCGATCGCGACGATCTCGCCGTCATCCAACTCGACCTCAATCTCGCCCTCGCCGACGATCGGGTCCTTGTACTGGGAGATCTGGTACCCTTGCGGAAGATCCGGGTAGAAATAATTCTTGCGGTCAAAGCGCGACCAGAGATTGATCTTGGCGTTAAGGCCAAGGCCCGTTCGGATCGCCTGCTCGACGCAGAACCTGTTGATGACCGGCAACATGCCGGGGAACGCCGCGTCGACAAGGCTGACATTTTCGTTCGGCCCGGCGCCATAGGTCGCCGGCGCGCCGGAGAAGAGCTTCGCGTTGGATGCGACCTGGGCGTGCACTTCAAGCCCTATGACCACTTCCCAGTCGCCCGTCGCCCCTTGCAGCAGTTTACGCGTCTCGCTCATCGTTCTTCTTTCCTCAGGTCGCGCGCGCCTAGATCACACGCGAAGTATGACCGCCGCCCTCCGCCCGCGCAATCACGTCCCGGATCGCCCCGTAAACCGTCCTGGGGTTCAAGAGCTCCAGATAATGCGTGCCCCCCGCAATAGGCTGATAGACGACGTCCGCGTCCGGCGCAAAGTATCCCCGCAAAACCTCAGCGTCGCTCTGGCCGACGAGCCAGTCCACGTTCCCATGCATGATGGTGGCTGGACGGTCGAAGCCTTTGAGGCGCTCAAAGACCGCCTCTACTTGCGCGCGCCGTCCTTCGACTTCGGCGCGGGCGTTGCGCAGATAGCCGGGGAGCGCCGCGCGCACTGGCGGCAATTCGGCGAGCGGCAGGATTTTCTCAATCCAGGGCAGCGGCTCGGTGACGAGCGCGGCGACCGTCACGACGCCCTTGATGCGCTCTGGATGATCAAGCGCCGCCTTCAACGCCAGCGCGCCGCCATAAGAGACGCCCACCACCACCGCCGGCCGCTCGTCGGCTTCGATCAGCGGCGCAATTGCGGCGATCTGGTCATCGAATGAAAGCACTGGCGCGCGTCGATCGTCGCCATACATCGGCCCGCCATAGCCAGCGCGATTGACCGCCGCCACCTCAAGATCGTCCGGCGCCAGCCGCACAAAGCGCGACCACATGTGCGGGCGCGATGGCGTGCCCGGGATGCCGATCACGCGCCAAGGCGCGTGGCGCGCCGGGGCGACCTGGGCGGACATCCCATAGCCGCCAAGGATCGGGGCGTCGTATTCGATGCGTTGAACGCGCGCCCGCTCCGCCATTACTCGGACGCCGCCGCGCTCGCTTCAGCCTCCACCTCGAACACAAACGACGCGCCGCGATTGCGGGGGTCGTGCGCCGCCTCGACGACGCCATCATCGATCGTGATGGCGTGGACGTCGCCGTAGTTCTTCGCCCGCCGGAGCGAATAACCCTTCGCCTCGAGGTCGGCGGCGACGGCGTCGGCGTCGCGGATGCGCGATTCGAAGAGGATCGAGTCCCTTGGCAGCAGCTGGTGGTGGAACCGGCCGGCGGCGACCGCCTCTTCGACAGGCAGTCCGTAGTCGAAGCGATTAACAATCGCCTGGAAAACCGATGTGAAGATCGTCGGACCGCCCGGCGTGCCCACCACCATCGCGACTTCGCCATCTTCGAGGACGAGGCTCGGCGTCATCGAGGAAAGCATCCGCTTGCCGGGCGCGATGGCGTTGGCGTCAGCGCCGACGACGCCATAAAGGTTCGGCGCCCCCGGCTTGGCGGAGAAGTCGTCCATCTCGTTGTTCAGAAGATAGCCCGCGCCCTCCACGACGACGCCGGAGCCGAAGCTGGCGTTGAGGGTCGTCGTCACCGACGCCGCGTTGCCGTCCCCGTCGACAATCGAAAAATGGGTCGTCTGAAAGGACTCCGGCAGCCCTGGCTTAACGTCGTCGGTTTCCGAAATGACGTCGGCGTTCACCTCCGCGGCGCGTCGCGCAATGTAGGCCGGGTCGGTGAGCCGCTCGGTCGGCACGTCGTAGAAATCCGGATCGCCGAGATACTCCGCGCGGTCAGCGAAGACGCGCTTCTCCATCTCCGCAACGAGGTGCACGTATTGCGAGCTGTTGCGCTCGATCCCCTCGAATTTGTCACTGAGCGCTTCCTTCATCAGCAGCAATTGCGCAAGCGCGATGCCGCCCGAGCTTGGCGGCGGCGCGGAGACGACCGTCCGGTCGTTCCACTCAAACGAAATCGGCTCGCGCCACACGGCCTGATAAGCGGCGAGGTCCTCCATGGTGATCAGCCCACCAACCTTCTCCATATAGGCGGCGGTGATTTCCGCGGTCTTGCCGGTATAAAACTCCTCCGGCCCAAGATCGGCGATCCGCTGGAGCGTTTCCGCGAGTTCGGGCTGTTTCAGGACATCACCCGCCTCGCCGGAGAAATACGCGGAGAAATTCGTCTCCTCGCCATAGAAGCGGCCTTTGCGCGCGATCGAACGGGCGAGCTTTTCATGTATTTCAAATCCGTCCCGGGCGAGCGCCACCGCAGGCTCCACGAGCCTGCGCCAAGGGAGCGAGCCGTACTTTTCATGCGCCGCGGCGAGGCCGCGAACCGCGCCCGGCGTGCCCGCGGCGAGCGGACCGACCTGCGCGCGGCGGGCGACGAACTCGCCCGCTTCATCGAGATACATATCGCGCTCAGCGCGCGCCGGCGCCGTCTCGCGGTAGTCGACGAAGTCCGTCTCTCCGTTCACAAATAAATTCATAAAACCGCCGCCGCCGATATTGCCAGCCTCAGGCAGGGTGACCGCGAGCGCGAATGAAGCCGCGACGGCGGCGTCGACGGCGTTGCCGCCTTCCTCCAGGACCTCGCGCGCGATCCGCGCGGAATGGATGTCCGGCATCGCCACCGCCGCCTTTGGAACGGATGGCAGGCTAATCTCGACAGTCTCCGGCGCGGGCGGCGCGGCGGGCTCTCCGCCACACGCCGCAAGCAGCGCGGAAGCCGCAAGCGCAGCCAAGGCGCGCTTCGTCAGGCGGGAAACAGGTTCATTCATGACACGCATCTAACCCCTCGCTCTTCTTGTCTAGGCCGCCCACCAATCATCTGGACGGCCTTGCGGTCCCGCAGCGGCTTCCAGCGCGGCGAGGCCCTTGAACAAAGTCTCTTCGTCAAACGGGCGCGCCAGCAATTGCAGCCCCAGCGGCAGGCCGCTCGCGTCCAGCCCCGCCGGAACCGACCCGCCCGGCAGGCCGGCGAGATTGCCGGTCACCGTAAAAACGTCGTTCAGATACATCTGCACGGGATCCGCCATCTTTTCGCCGAGCCCGAACGCCGCCGAAGGCGTCGACGGCGTGAGGATCAGGTCCACAGACTTGAACGCCTCGACAAACTCATCATAGATCTTTTTACGGACCTTCTGGGCCCGGAGGTAATAAGCGTCATAGTACCCGGCGGAGAGCACATAGGCGCCGATCAGCACCCGGCGCTTCACCTCATCGCCGAAGCCCTCCGCGCGGGTGTTCTCGTAGAGCGACGTAATGTCGGTGAATTCCTTTGCGCGGTGGCCGTATTTGACGCCGTCATAGCGCGCGAGATTGGAGGAGGCCTCGGCTGGCGCGACAATGTAGTAAACCGGCAGGGCGTACTTCGTCAGCGGCAAGGAGATATCGACGACCTCCGCGCCGGCGTCCTTCATCCACTGAACGCCTTTCGACCAGAGCGTTTCAATCTCCTCCGGCATGCCGTCAAGGCGGTATTCCTTCGGCACACCGATCTTCAGCCCCTTGATCGACCCGCCAATGGCGGCCTCGTAATCGGGAACAGGACGATCGACGGATGTAGAGTCCTTCGGATCGTGCCCCGCCATGGAGCGCAGCAAGATCGCCGCATCGCGCACGTCCTGGGCGATCGGGCCCGCCTGGTCAAGCGACGACGCGAAGGCGACAATTCCCCAACGCGAGCAGCGGCCATAGGTGGGTTTGACGCCGACCGTCCCCGTAACTGACGCAGGCTGACGGATCGAGCCGCCGGTGTCGGTGCCAGTCGCCGCTGCGCACAGGCGCGCCGCCGTCGCCGCAGACGAACCGCCGGATGAGCCGCCCGGCGTCAGCGCGGCGTTCGAGCCGTCATTGCGGCGGCAGGGGTTCACCACCGGCCCGAAATAGCTTGTCTCATTTGACGAGCCCATCGCGAACTCGTCCATGTTCAGCTTGCCGAGCATCACCGCGCCGTCGCGCCAGAGCTGCGACGTCACCGTCGATTCATACGTCGGGACGAACCCTTCAAGCATGCGCGACCCGGCGGTGGTCTGGACCCCCTCGGTGCAGAAGATATCCTTGATGCCGAGGGGAACGCCTTCGAGCGCCCCGCCCTCGCCTTTTCCGAGACGGGCGTCGGACGCATCCGCCATGGCGCGCGCCTTGTCCGCTGTCACCTCGACAAACGCGTTCAGGGCGTCCGCCTTTTCAATGCGAGTGAGATAGGCGTCCGTCGCTTCGCGCGAGGAGACCTCTTTCTTCTTGAGGGCGTCGCGCAGTTGCGCGAGCGTCATATCCGCCGGCGAGGCCATCTACTCCACCACCTTCGGCACGACGAAGAAATGATCCTCCGTCTTCGGCGCATTCCTGACGATATTGTCCGGCTGACCGCCGCCGGTGGGGCCGTCCGCCGTCTCATCAGCGCGCATGGGCAGCGCGACGTCGACGGTGGACGCCATCGCCTCAACGCCTTCAATGTCGACCTCGTTCAGCTGCTCGATCCAGTCGAGAATGGCTGACAGCTCGCCGGCGAGCGGCTCAAGGCGCTCCTCGGGCATCGCGATGCGCGCCAGATGCGCCACTTTTCGCACAGTTTCCTTGTCTACTGACATGATGCGTCTACCGACATGCTGGGTTCATCGACCTTGAAAGAGGATGGCGCGCCAATGCTCGCCGCGCGCCGCTTAAGCAGGCAGGCGTATCAATGGTCCCCGGCCTTCGCAATAGACGGATCCGCGTCCGCCGCTTCAATCCGCTGGTTCGCAAGCCCGGCGCCAAGCGCGCGCTCGGCGGCCAGATACGCCTCCGCGGGCCGTCCCTGCGGCAGGATCGCGAACCGGCGCAGCGCCTCGCCAAACCGCTCGCCGCCCAATTCCCCTGCGAGCCCGAAGAAGAGGTCAGCGTCATACCCGCCGGCCGCGCGGGCGCGATTGACAAAAGCGCGCCAAAAACCGACCGCGCCCTCCGGATGGGCCCGAGCGACGAGTTCGTTGATGAGATGGCCGCAGTCATAAGACGCGGCGACCTGGCCACGCGCCTCAAGCGCCGGCAGCGATGCGCCGCGCAGCATGAAAAAGCACCTAGAGCGCGCCTCGGCGCGGTCGCGCTCCAGGTCAGGCGCGCCCCACCAGCCAAGCGCCACAAGGGTTTCCGCCGCGATGGCGTCCGCGCCGCCTTCGTGAATCCAGTCCGGCGCGTCTTCGCTGATCGGCCGAGCCGCGGTCTGCCAGAGGTGCGCCGCCTCGTGCGCGAGCCCCTGTCGCAAGACGTTTTCCGCAAATTCGGACCGGGTGTCCCAGGCGCCGCCCCGCAGGCCGATCCGCATCTGGGCGGGCAGCGCGTCGCCTTCGAACATCGCCCGCCCGGGTGTCGCGTTCCCGCCATAGGAGAGAAACAGGTTCGGCGTCGCCTTGAGTGGCCATCCGAACCGTCCGCTGAGGTAATCCGTCACTTCAATGACGAAAGCGCCCACTTCGCGCGCCGCCCAGTCAGGCGTTTCAGGATCGATGGCGGCGACGAGTTTCGAGTTACGGACCGCGGGCGTTTCGCCCACATAGATAAAGGCAGGGTTTTCGAAGCGGCTGCGCCAGTTCTCCAATCGCGGCCCCACGTCGCCGAACGCGGAGACGCGCCTTCCGAGCAGCGGCTCGACGCTGATCGCCATGTCGCGACGCGCCCCGTTTTCGCCCCAGGGCTGAAAATGGCCGGTGTAAATGAGCACGCCGCCATCACCGAAAGGCGTTAACGCCTCATAGGTCCGCAGCATCCTGATCGCCTGGGGCGCGACGTCGACGCGCGCGGCACTGAAACGGCCGCCACTTCGGGTCGCTCGCAAGACGTCGCGGCCGTTCTCAACAACGATCTCGACGCCATCATCGAGGACCCGCCAGGAACGCGAGCGATATCCCAATAGATGCGGGCCGAGATCGAGGCGGGCGACAGGACGGGGCAAGTCGAACCGAACCCGCCAGGCGCCGCCTTGTAATTCGCGCAGGCTGATGGTCCCGGCGCCCGCCAGCGGCGCCGCCGGGCGTCTGTCGACGTTCGCCGCCAGGCCCGCCTGCAACAGCCCGAACGCGATCGCGAACGAAAGCGCCGCCGAGCGGAGGGACGACCGCGACAAGGCGGGTCTTGAGAAACTCGGAAAACACACGCGCGACCGCCCCCAGCATTCGGGTGCGCGTCTGCGCCCCCTCGGCTATGTTGCCGCAATGGCGCAGGAATTTGAACAGCAAGCCGACGCATTTGGCGCGCGTGGCGCGCTTTTAGGGCTCGATATCGGTGAGAAGACAATCGGCGTGGCCTCCTGCCCCGCCGACCGCACCGTGGCGACCCCAGTCGAAACCATCAGGCGCGCCAAGCTGACGCGGGACGCGGAACGCCTCGCCGAACTGGCCAGCGAACGCGGCGTCGTCGGCCTGGTGGTCGGATTGCCGCTTCACATGACAGGCGAAGAAAGCCGGCGCACGCAATCAACGCGGGCGATCGCCGGCCGCCTGCGGCAGTTTCTCGATTTGCCCGTGGCGTTCTGGGACGAGCGCTTGTCGACTGCGGCGATGGAGCGAGACCTGATCGCGCTCGACGTTTCGCGCGCGCGGCGTCGCGAACAGATTGACGCCTCCGCGGCGGCGTTCATCCTTCAAGGCGCAATCGACCGGCTGCGGGCGCGCGGATCGGCGTGAAATTTACCGGGTACGGAGGGATTCCCCGCCACGATCGAACAACCCTGTCGCATTGTGTCCGGTCGAGCGGTCGAAAGCCGAAACGCGACGCCCGTCGCGAAACGCGAACATCAACATGGGCAAGGTCAATTGCGCGCGCAGATTGCGCCGCCCGCCACAGCGGCGTAAAGGAATTACAGGCGCGCTTCGTTCGCGACATCGGGTTTGTCGGTCACCAGCTTCGACGCCGAAATATTGTCCGAGGAAGACGCGGGGATTGAGTTAAGCGGGTCGATCGAATCGCATACGTCGATCCGGCGTCGATTTGGCGAAAGCGGTGTCGCTGCGACGCAAGCGCATCGAGTGATAGGCGCGGTCAACAACGAGCGCGGCAAGAACGAGCGCGGCAAGAACGAGCGCAAAAGAGGCAGCGCGCAACCAAAACCGGGCGCAACCGACAAAAACGGCGACCAAGAGATGGCGATACAAGGCGCGATAGAAAAGTTCAGGCGAGCCGACAACGGACGCAGGCCCGCGCCGCCCGCGGGCGGCTTCGCTGCGCGCAGCCTTGTGAGCGTCGACGATCTGTCGCGCGAAGACGTGGAATACATCCTTGCGCTGACCGAGTACTACGCCAGCTATCTGAAGATGGGCGCGCGGCCGGCGCAACGCCTGGCTGGCAAGACCCAGATCAATCTTTTTTTCGAGAGCTCAACGCGGACGAACATGTCGTTCGAACTCGCCGGCAAGAAGCTCGGCGCCGACGTCATTAACGTCCCGGTCGCAGCGTCCTCGGTGAACAAGGACGAGAGCCTTGTCGACACCGCCCAAACCCTCGCCGCAATGGCGGCCCACGTGATGATCCTGCGGCACCGGCAACCCGGCGCCCAGGAGGCGCTGCGGGACCTTCTGCCCTGCCCGATCATCAACGCCGGCGACGGCGCGCGCGAGCACCCCACCCAGGCGCTTCTCGACGCGGCGACGATCCGCTCCGCTTTTTATGAGACCGACGGCCTCACGGTGGCGATCTGCGGCGACATCGCCCACTCCCGGGTCGCGGCGTCGGATGCGAAACTCTTCCAGAAACTCGGCATGAACGTTCGGTTCGTCGGCCCGGAAAGCCTGATGCCGGCGGACGGCGACATGCCATTTGCGCCGCGGTTTCATTCGCTGGAGGAAGGACTTGCGGGCGCGGACGTAGTGATGGCGCTGCGGATGCAGTTTGAACGTATGGATGCGGACGAAATCGAGCGCGCCGACCGATCAAGCTATTTCGAGCGGTTCGGGCTCACCCATGAGACAATCGAATCCGCCGAACCTGAAGCGCTTGTCATGCATCCTGGACCAATGAACCGAAACGTGGAGATCTGCGGCGATCTCGCCGACGATCCGACGCGCTCGCTCATCCTTACGCAAGTTTACTACGGGGTCCCGACGCGCATGGCCTGCCTTGACGCCATTATGAACCGGCAGGGCGACTGAGCCGATGATCGGCGTCATTGCCGCGGCGACGCTTGGCTATCTGTTCGGCTCGATTCCGTTCGGCCTCGTCATTACCAAATCCGCTGGTCTCGGCGACATCAGGGACATTGGCTCCGGCAATATCGGCGCGACGAACGTTCTAAGAACGGGTCGCAAAGATCTCGCTATAGCGACGCTCCTCCTCGACGCGGGCAAGGGCGCAATCGCCGTCGGCGTCGCGCACTTTTTCGGCTGGGCGCCTGAAGTCGCCGGCGCGGCCGCGTTCATTGGACATTGTTTTCCCGTCTGGCTTGGATTCAAGGGCGGCAAGGGCGTCGCCACGTTTCTTGGCACGCTGCTCGCGATCTGGTTCTGGGCCGGCCTCGCGGCCTGCGCGGTCTGGCTCGGCATCGCCGCGGCGACGCGTTACTCTTCGCTCTCGGCCCTTGTGGCGGCCGCGGCCGCGCCGCTGATCATGTTCGCCATGGGTCGGCCGGCAGGCGCCGCCGCCGCGCTCGCGATGGCGATCGTCATCTTCTTTAGGCATCGCGCAAACATTGACCGGCTCTTATCCGGCGTCGAACCAAAGATCGGCGCAAAGAAGAAACCCGCGTGACCTCGCTGAGCTTCGAAGAGCGCGTCGATTGGCTGCGGCTCATCCGAAGCGACGGGGTCGGGCCGGTGACCTTCCGTCATCTGATTGACCGATTTGGATCGGCCGCCGCCGCGATCGAGCGCGCGCCGGCGATGCGCGCCGGCCGGAATGGCTTCCGGCTCGCCACGCAGGAGGCGGCGGAACGGGAACTCGCGGTCGCCAATGACCTCGGCGCATCGGTCATCGCGTCGTGCGAACCTGGCTACCCGCAATTCCTGAGAGAGATCCCCGATGCGCCGCCGATCCTTTACCAAATCGGCCGAGGCGATTTGCATGAGCGTCCCGCCATCGCCATCGTCGGATCGCGCAACGCCTCGCTCGCCGGGCGCAAGATGGCGGCGACGCTTGCGGCCGACCTCGGCGCGGCGGGCTTCGTTGTGGTCTCCGGCCTCGCGCGCGGGATCGACGGCGTCGCGCACGAAGCGGCGCTCTCTTCAGGCACGATCGCCGTCGTCGCCGGCGGCGTCGACGTGGTCTATCCGCCGGAGCATGGCGATCTCATGCGCGCTATTGCTCAGGAAGGCGCGATATTGTCGGAACGTCCGCCTGGCGCGGCCCCGACGGCGCGGGATTTCCCTCGGCGCAATCGCATGATCTCCGGTCTGTCGAAAGGCGTGATCGTCGTCGAGGCGGCGGCGCGCTCGGGCACCCTTATCACCGCGCGCCAGGCGCTGGATCAGGGCCGCGACGTCTTCGCCGTGCCTGGCTCGCCGCTTGATCCGCGGTCTGAAGGGGCGAACAAGCTGATCGCTCAAGGGGCGGGCCTCATCACCTCCGCCGCCGACGTAATCGAGGCGATCAACGCAGCGCCCAACCGTCTTAGCGAACCGCTTGCGCCGCGCTTTGACTATCAAGCCGACAGCTTCGCCGACGACACTGCGGAAGACATCGCGGCGGCCAGTTCGACAACCAGTTCACCGTCCAAAGATGATAACGCGCTCGCCGGCGTGTCGGTGAAATCGACGTTGCGCGAACTCCTGAGCGCGACGCCTTCAAGCAAAGATGATCTGATACGGGCGACCGGCGCGCCTGCTTCGGCCGTTCTCGACGCGCTTTGTGAGCTGACCCTGAAGGGCGAAGCCGCCGAATCGGATGACGGCGGGTTCATCAGATCGCCCTGACTAGGTGGTAGTCGGGGTCTTGACCGCTTGTCTCTCGCCCCCTGCCGAACAAGGCTCTAGCTTGTGGAGGCGCCGGAAGGACGTCGGAATTTCGGCGGTTGCTGAGCAGCCTCGCAGGCGCACTTTAGCAAAAACCGCAGTCGACCATGGCCGATCTGGTCGGCGAGGGCATCCAACTCCATCAGCATTTCACCGATGTACGCCAGCTTTTGCGCATCTGATAGTTCAACGCCGCCAAGACGGACTTCGTCCAATACGGCGGCGCCGCGGAGTTTGACCGGCGCCCGTTTTCGGCCGGCGTTCTTCCAATCTTCCAAAATGTCCCCCTTGCGGCTTGATAAAGGCGTCAGAACCGCTATGCGCCGATGCGAGATGTGGCGGTCGCACACAAATTTCGATGAAAACGGCAAGAACTGCGATTTATTTAGCTCTTTATATCAATCAAATTAAAGAACATCGACTTTAATGTCAGCGCACCCATTGCGCCACATTAGCGTGCAAATCGCGGCGTGTATATAGCAAAGGTTGAGTTCTTTGCGCTGGAGTCGGCGCAGCGTGTTGACACGCGGCGCGGGTCCGACGCAGGGTCGCGCGCCAAACGGGACTGGCTCCCGCTCCTCATTGTACGGAGGACCTAGGCGCGCATGCAGGTCGTCATCGTCGAATCGCCGTCAAAAGCGAAGACAATCAACAAATATCTCGGCTCGGGGTACAAGGTGCTCGCCTCGTTCGGGCACATTCGCGACCTGCCGTCGAAAGACGGCTCGGTCGACCCGGAACGCGACTTCGCCATGACCTGGGAGCTCGATGCGGGCTCCAAAAAGCGCGTCAACGAAATCGCCTCCGCCGTTAAGGAGGCCGACCGGCTGATCCTTGCGACCGACCCTGATCGCGAAGGCGAGGCGATCTCATGGCATATCCTGGAAGTCCTCGCGCAGAAAAAGGCGCTCAAAGACAAGCCCGTCGAACGTGTCGCGTTCAACGCCATCACCAAAACGGCCGTCAAGGAAGCGATCGCCTCTCCTCGCGAGATCGACCAGGATCTCGTCGACGCGTATCTCGCGCGGCGGGCGCTCGATTATCTCGTCGGCTTTACGCTGTCCCCGATCCTGTGGCGCAAGCTGCCGGGCTCTCGCTCCGCCGGCCGGGTGCAGTCCGTTGCGCTACGGCTCATCTGCGAACGCGAAATCGAAATCGAGCGTTTCGTCCCGCAGGAATACTGGACGGTGGCTGCGAGCGTGTCGTCCGATGGCGGACAGCCTTTCCTCGCGCGCCTCACTGTCCATGAAGGCGAGAAGCTGAAGAAATTCTCGCTCGGCGACGAAGCCGCAGCCATGGCGGCGAAGCGGGCGATCGAGGCGGCGTCCTTCACGATCGACTCGGTTGAGGCGAAGCCGACACGGCGCAATCCGCCGCCGCCATTCACCACATCGACCATGCAGCAGGAAGCGGCGCGCAAGCTCGGCTTCGGGGCCAGCCGCACCATGCAGACCGCGCAGCGGCTCTATGAAGGCATCGACATTGGCGGCGAGACCACAGGGCTCATCACCTATATGCGGACCGACGGCGTCGACATGGCGCCCGAAGCCATCCACGAAGTGCGCGACGTCATCGGCGGCGCGTTCGGTGGGTCTTACGTCCCTGAAAAGCCGCGCATCTATAAGTCAAAACAGAAAAACGCCCAGGAAGCCCACGAGTGCATCAGGCCGACGAGCTTTTCGCGCACGCCGGACGAAGTTCGCGGCCGCCTCGACGAAGGCCAGGCGCGGCTATACGAGCTGATCTGGAAGCGCGCCATGGCGAGCCAGATGAGCGAAGCGCGCCTGGAGCAGACGACGATCGACGTTCTCTCCGCGGACAAAAAGACCGGGCTCCGAGCGACGGGCTCCGTCGTCCTGTTCGACGGCTTCCTGAAGCTCTATGAAGAAGGCAAGGACGATCAGGAGGCGGAGGACGGCGCCGGCGTCCTGCCAAAGGTGACGCAAGGCGCGGGCGCCGACGCCAAGGACATCAACGCCGAGCAACACTTTACCCAGCCCCCGCCGCGTTTCTCCGAAGCCTCGCTCGTCAAGAAGCTCGAGGAGCTCGGCATCGGCCGGCCGTCCACTTACGCCTCGATCCTCTCCACCCTGCAGGACCGCGGCTATGTGGCGCTTGAGAAGAACCGCTTCATCCCGGACTCCAAAGGCCGCATCGTCACCGCGTTCCTGGAAAACTTCTTCCGCCGCTATGTGGAGTACGACTTCACGGCGAACCTTGAAGAAACCCTTGACGAGATCTCGAACGGCGACGTCGACTGGCGGAAATTCCTGGCGGAATTCTGGCGCGACTTCCACGCGACCGTAGAAGAGACGAAGGACCTGCGCATCTCGGAGGTGCTTGACGCCCTTAACGAGGCGCTGGGTCCGCTCATCTTTCCGGACAAGGGCGACGGCTCGGACCCGCGCAAGTGCCCGGCCTGCGATACGGGCCGGCTGTCGCTCAAGACCGGCAAGTTCGGCGCCTTTATCGGCTGCTCGAACTACCCTGAATGTCAGTATACTCGTCAGTTGTCCGCAGCGGAGAACGAGGCGGAGGCCCAAGGCGATCGCGAGCTTGGCCTTGATCCCGTAAGCGGCCTCGCCGTTCTCTTGCGCATCGGACGGTTCGGCCCATACGTGCAGCTCGGGCCTGAAGACAAGGAGTCAAAAGAAAAGCCCCGCCGCACCGGCCTTCCGCGCGGCTGGAAAGTCGAGGACATCGACCTGGAGAAGGGGCTGAAGCTCCTCTCTCTGCCGCGCGTTGTCGGTCAGCATCCGGAAGACAACGAGGACATCGAAGCGAACCTCGGCCGCTACGGGCCGTACGTCCGGCACGGCAAGACCTACGCAAATGTGCCGGACGTGGAGGAGCTGTTCGAGATCGGAATCAATCGCGCCGTGACGCTCATCGAAGAGAAAAAAGCAAACCCCGGCCGCGGGCGCGGCCAGGCGGCGAAACCGCTGAAAGAGCTCGGCGAGCACCCCGACACGGGCAAGCCGGTCAATGTCATGGACGGCCGCTATGGTCCGTACGTCAAGCACGAGAAGACGAACGCCACTCTGCCGAAAGGGACGGACCCCGAAAGCGTGACGCTCGAACAGGCGTTGGAGCTGATCGCCGAGCGCGAGAAGAAAAAGCCGACGAAGAAGAAAGCCGCGAAGAAAAAGACGGCCAAGAAGGCGACTAAGAAAACCGCCAAGAAGGCGACGAAAAAGACCGCAAAAAAAGCCGCCAAGAAAACCACTAAGAAGGCTGCGAAGAAGACCGCCGAGCCCGCTGAATAGGGCGAGCGCCTCCGGCGTTGACAGAACGCCGCCGCGCCCGCACAAATCGTCGCAGGCGGTGCCGCGCGGAAAACGCGGTGAAAAGGGAACCCGGCGCAAATCCGGGACTGTGCCCGCAACTGTGAGCCGGGAGCGTTCGGCCTTCACGCCACTGACCCCTCGCCTCAGGGATTGGGAAGGCGGCCGAAACGCGTCGATCGGTGAGTCAGGAGACCTGCCGCCCACGTCGTTCGCCCCGCGGCCGGGACCAGCCGATGCGGCGGGAAAGCTCGTCCGGGCTGGCCGCTTTGATTGGCGTGTCGTCCCTTCTTTCCTTCGAAACGACATCAAACCGGCGACTTGCCTTGCGTGCGTCCGGCCGCGGCGCGCAAGGCGGCTGTCTCGCCATTGATGACGACGCGCTTTTGGGGCCTTGGCGCCGGACCCGATGCGTACGGGCGCAAAGGAAAGAAGCGACTAATAAAATGCCTATCTTCTTTAGACGAACTATCAGGTCCGGAACCATCACCGCATCGGCGAGCATCGTCGCTCTTGCGGCGGCGACGCCAGCCGCCGCGCAAACCGTGGCGCAAACCGCCGCCGCGGATGAAATCCTTGTGGTCGGCGTCAGGCCCGTGGCGGTGGAGGACGTGACGGCGAGCGTCACAGTCCTCACCGCAGAGGACCTCGACATTCGCGCCGCGCCGTTCCTCGCCGATCAGCTTCGCGCAGCGCCGGGCCTTGCGATTTCGCGCTCCGGCGCGCGCGGGGGGCTGACGCAAATCCGCGCCCGCGGCGCTGAGGGCAACCACACTCTCGTCCTTATCGACGGCATTGAAGTCTCCGACCCTGTGACCGGCGAGACGGATTTCGGCCTCTGGGCTGGCGTCGACGCGGAACGCGTCGAAATCCTGCGAGGCGAACAGTCCGCGCTTTATGGCTCCGACGCCATCGGCGGCGTCATCGGCGTCCGAACCAATCGCGACAGCGGCCTCTCCGCAGCGCTCGAAGGCGGCGGCGTCGGGACCATCCGCGGCGCAGGGCGCGCCGGCGTCGGCGATGGCGAGACCTACGCCAGTTTGAGCGTCTCCGGCTTCGCGACTGACGGCGTCGACACCTCAGGCCCCGCCGGCGGCGGCGGAGACGGCGAACGTGACGGCTCCACGGCGATCGCCGCGGCGGTGAATGGCGGCGTCGCGCTTGGGAGCGACTGGACCCTTTCCGGCCTCGCCCGATATTCATTGAACAAGGTCGAGACCGACGCCGACACCGACTTTGACGGACTTCTGAATGACACGGACCGACGCACCAGGAGCGATCAATGGCTCGTCGGCGCGGCGCTCGAAGGCGCCGCGTTCGGCCTCGCCCACGCTATCCGCGCGAGTTACGGCCGGGTCGAGCGCGACGACGAAGCCGACGGCGCCTTCAATGGCCGCACGATCGGGGAACGGACGAAAATCGTCTATGCGCCGGGCTGGTCCGGCTCGTTTGGCGAACTCAACGTCGCCGTCAACGCCCTCGCCGATTACGAGCGCGAGGACTATCAGCGCGACGCAATCCCCAGCTTCTTCGGCGACGCGAGCCAGGAACAGACCTTCGAGACTTTCGGGATCGCCGGCGAAGCGCGCGCGACCTATGGCCGGTTCACTGTCAACGGCTCCATCCGCCGCGACGACAATGACGATCTCTTCGAGAACGCAGTCACCTGGCGGACCGGCGCGGCGTTCCGACCGACCGAAACGACCAAGCTGCGCGCAAGCGTCGGCGAAGGCGTTAAAAACCCAACCTTTACGGAGCTGTTCGGATTCTTCCCGGAGAGTTTCGTTGGCAATCCGAACCTGCAGCCGGAAAAGTCCTTCAGCTTTGAAGTGGGGATCGATCAGCGTATCGGGTCGCTTGACGTCTCGGCGACATACTTCAACGCGCAGCTGGAAGACGAAATCTTCACCGCCTTCAATCCCGACTTCACCTCATCGCCTGCCAATCGCGCCGGCGATAGTGAACGGCAGGGCGTTGAAGTCGGCGCGCGCTGGGCGCTGACGGAGGAATTCTCCGTCGCAGGCGCATATGCCTACGTTTCTTCAGAAGACGATGCGGGCGTCCAGGAGATTCGCGTGCCGGAGCACACCGGGAGCTTTGCGCTCGACTGGCGCTCCTTATCCCGACCGGGCCTCAGGGCCGGCGTTGCGGTCGACGTCGTCGGCGCGCAAGACGACACTTTCTTCACCTTCCCGGCCGAGCGCGTTCAGCTCGACGCCTATGCGCTCGTATCGGCGACGGCGGAAGTTCCCGTGACGGACCGCCTGTCAGTGACGCTGCGGGGCGAAAACCTCGCTGACGCCACGGTCACGGACGTTTTCGGCTTCGCTCAGCCAGGCGCTTCGGTCTTCGCCGGAATCCGCATCCGGTGACGCTGCGCGCCGCCATCTTCGCCATGGCGGCGCTTTCCTCTTTCAGCCTATCCGGCTGCGCCGACGAGACGCGCGCAAACGACGCGCGGGTCGCGCCCCGCGTCGTCAGCCTTGACTATTGCGCTGATCAGTACGCGCTGAAGTTCGTCGATCGCGAACGCCTGCTCGCCGTGTCGAATGAAGCGGACGCGCCCTACTCCTATATGCGCGCCGCAGCGCGGGGTGTGCGGCGGGTCCGTCCGATTGCGGAGGATGTGCTTTCGCTGAAGCCAGATATCGTCGTGCGCGCCTATGGCGGCGGTCCGCGCGCAGCGGCCTTTTTCCAGCGCGCCGGCGTTGAGGTCGTCCAGATCGGCTACGCCAACGATATCGATGGTGTACGGAATATCGTCCTCGAAACTGCGGCCGCTCTTGGCGCTGCGGAGAAAGGCGCGCGGGCTGTCGCGCAGATGGACGCGCGCCTCGCCGATATTGCGGCCGAAGCGCCCGCCGCGCCGATGAAATCCGCGCTTTACATGACGCCAGGCGGCGTCACCACGGGACCCGGCTCGGTGCTGCATGACGTCATGGTTCGCGCAGGCTACGAAAACTTCGAGGCCGCGCCCGGCTGGCCGCCCTTGCCGCTTGAACGGCTCGCCGTGGAACGCCCCGACGCCGTCGCGGCGGGGTTCTTTGACTGGCGCCGGCAAGACCTGAAGGGCTGGACAGCCGCCCGCCACCCGATCGCCCGCAATGTCATCGACACCGCCGAAACGACCTTTCTCGACGCGGCGGTTCTCGCCTGCGCAGGCTGGTTCGTTGTTGACGCCGTTGAAGCCCTGAGCGACGCGCGAAGGGCGGCCGGCGCTGAAAAGGCCGCAGACAGATGAAGACTACTGCGCAAACGACCGCCACGCCGGTGACCGCCCTAAAGGACGCGAGGCTTGTCCTGTCGCTCGCAGGGGCCGGCGCGACGCTTGTTTTCGCGGCGTGTCTCCTCGGCTCAACGCCGCTGCCCGCGGCCCGCGTTCTGGCGGGTCTTTTTGGCGTCGGCCCGGAAGCCGACGAGATCATTGTCCAGACGATCCGTCTGCCGCGGGCGCTCGCCGCCTACGCCGTCGGCGCAGCGCTCGGGGCAAGCGGCGCGGCCTTGCAGGGACTTTTTCGCAACCCGCTCGCTGAGCCCGGCGTCCTCGGCGTATCGGCGACAGCCTCACTGTTCTCAGCGACGGCCATCTATTTCGGCCTCGCCGACGCATTCGCGGCCTTAACGCCAATCGCAGCCGTCGCCGGGGCGCTTGTGGCCACGGGCTTTCTGTCGTTGGCGGCCGTCCGCACCCGGTCCATCACGACGCTCATTCTTGTGGGCGTCGGGCTATCCGCTTTCGCCGGCGCGATGATGGCGCTCCTCCTCAATCTCGCCCCGCACCCCTTTTCGCTTGCGGATCTCGTCAACTGGTCGCTTGGCTCCGTCGCGAACCGCAGCCTCGACGATATCCTGCTAGCAGGACCCTTCATGGCCGTCGGGACCGCTGTTCTACTCGCTTACGGACGGGGCCTGTCGGCGCTCGCGCTCGGCGAAGAGGCCGCCCGCGGCATTGGCCTCGACGTCGCCCGCCAGCGCCTCGCCATCGTCGCCGGCGCCGGGCTCGCGGCCGGCGGCTCGGTCGCGCTCGCCGGCGCCGTCGGCTTTGTGGGCATCGTCGCGCCGCATCTTGTTCGCGCGCGCGTCGACCATGACCCGGAGCGCACGCTCGTCCCGTCGGCGCTCCTCGGCGGCGCGATCCTCGTCGCCGCGGACATCGCCATCCGGCTCGCGCCCACCGCTTCGGAGCTGAAACTCGGCGTCGCCGCCGCCCTCATCGGCGCGCCCGCCTTCGTTCTGATCGCGCTCGAACGCAGAGGCGTCGATGGCTGACCTGATCGCAGAAAACGTCAGTATCGAAATTGGCGACGCAGCGGTGGTCGATGGCGCGAGCCTGCCGCTGGCGCGCGGCGAACTTATCTGTCTTCTCGGTCCAAATGGCGCCGGCAAGACGAGCCTCATTCGCGCAATGATCGGACAACTGTCGCCAACAACCGGCCGCGTCCTTCTGGATGGCGAGGCGGTCAGCGAGAT
Source organism: Pseudomonadota bacterium (assembly GCA_039819085.1). Classification (GTDB taxonomy): domain Bacteria; phylum Pseudomonadota; class Alphaproteobacteria; order Caulobacterales; family Parvularculaceae; genus MED-G105. The sequence continues at coordinate 53,742 of JBCBSQ010000001.1, read as the reverse complement.
GCCCGCCGACGCGCTTGCGCGGCGGATCGCCTACCTGCCGCAAATCCGACCTCTCGCCTGGCCCATGCGCGCACGCGACGTCGTCGCGCTCGGACGGTTCGCGTACGGCGCATCGCCGTCGCGTCTCGGCGCCGAAGACGCCGCCGCGGTTGAGCGCGCGCTCAGCATTTGCGGCCTATCAGAACTGGCGCACCGCCGCGTCGACACCCTCTCAGGCGGAGAAGCCGCGCGCGTCCATGTGGCGCGCGCCCTCGCCAGCAGCGCCGATTTTCTGATTGCGGACGAACCTGTCGCCGCGCTCGACCCGCGCCGGCAACATGAGGTCATGGCGCTCATTCGCGCTTTTGCGAAAGCCGGCGGCGGAGCTATCTGCGTCCTGCATGACGCAGCGCTCGCCGCGCGTTACGCCGATCGGCTCGCTTTCATGCGGCATGGCCGGCTCCTCGCGGTCGGTCCGCCGGCGGAAACCCTGACGCCGGCGCGCTTCGCCGAGGTTTACGACCTGACCGCCGAAATCACGTCGCCTGCCGACGGCGCGGGCGCGACGATCAGGATCATCGACATCCCTGACGCGCCCCGGAACGAGGCCGCTCCGCCCATAACGCCCTCGTGACATGGCGCGCCATTGCCGATGCTGGGTGTTATGATAGGAACAGAGTTGGTTGGCGGGCCTTTAAGTGCGGGTTGTGTTGTGGTTCGCCTTCGCTTTTTTCTTTTTCCTCTTGTCTTTAACGCGCCCCTTGCGATCTTGCTTCTGGCGACGGGTTGCGCCGTCCAGCGGCATGAAGCCTATGCTGTCGCCGACGGACGCGCGCCGCTCCATCTCTGCTCCGGCGTTCAGGTGTCAAACGCGCCGCCGGCCGATGGCGCCCGGCGCGTGCGAAGCCACCAGCGCGTGATTGAGGTGCGGCGAATCGCGCTTCTGTCGATACCGACTCGCGGATGCCTGTCATCGGGCTTTGGACCGCGCCGAAACCGTCGGCCACATGAAGGCGTCGACATTTCCACCAGGAGGCCGACCCCGATCGTGGCGGCGGGCGGCGGGCGCGTCGACGCGGTCCATCGGCTCGGCGGATATGGCCTCACTGTCGACATTGACCATGGCCGAGGCGTCACGACGCGATACGCGCACTTGTCCCGCATCGCCGACGGCCTGCGCGAAGGCGCCCGCATCGAGGCGGGTGACCGGATCGGCCTTACCGGGCGCTCCGGCAACGCGACGGGCGTCCACCTCCATTATGAAGTGCGCGTGAACGGCCGGCCAATCGATCCGTTCAATGCGCGATAGCTGGCTTTTTTTCCAGTCGCGCGGCGGCGCGCGCCGGCTTGTGCTATGGCCAGACGCGTCGCCTCACAAGTGGAACGCAATTGACTGACGACCATTCGCAACGCCTTCCCTCGAAGCAGGCGATCCTCGACTATCTCCAGGACGGCGACGATGACCCATCGCGGCGAGACATTGCGCGCGCTTTCGGGATCAAAGGCGCCGCGCGCGCGGACCTGCGGGCGCTTTTGAAAGAGATGGAGGCGGACGGCCTCATTGAGCGCGCCGGCGCAAAAAGATCACGCGCGGCGGGCCGCATTCCGCCCGTCATGCCAGTCGACGTGATCGAGGTCGATGATGACGGCGATCTTTCCTGCGCGCCGGCTGTCTGGCGCGGGACCGCGGCTCCACCGAAGATAGTCCTGACCCGGAAGGACGCCGCAAAAGCCCGGCATGCGCCAGGCGTCGGTGATCGATTGCTCGTGCGGCTCCAGGAAACATCGACCAACAAGTACCGCGCAAGCCTCATCAAGGCGATCGGCAAGGCGACCCCACGCATCCTGGGGCTTTTTCGCAAGACGCGCTTCGGCGGGATCATTGAGCCCGTCGACAAGCGCGCGCGGCGCAAAGTCACCGTCGACGCGCACGACGCGATGGGCGCTGAAGACGGCGATCTGGTCTGGGTGGAGCTGATCGAACGGCGCGGCTCCCTCTCGAAACGCGCCCGCGTGCGCGAGATTGCAGGGGGCATGGACGATGACGCCTCCTTCTCGCTGATCGCGCTCGCAAGCCACGATATCCCGACTGACATGCCCGATGAGGCGATCCGCGAGGCGGAAGCCGCCGAACTCCCTTCTCTGGACGGGCGTACGGACCTTCGCGAGACGCCGCTCCTCACCATCGATCCGGCCGACGCGCGCGACCATGACGACGCCGTCTGGGCCGCGCCTGATGATGATCCGGCGAACAAGGGCGGTCATATTGTGATCGTCGCCATCGCCGACGTTTCCTGGTTCGTGCGTCCCGGCTCGAGGCTCGACAAGGAGGCGCTGAGGCGCGGCAACTCGGTCTATCTGCCGGACCGCGTCGTGCCGATGCTGCCTGAGCGACTGTCGAATGATCTGTGTTCCTTGCGCGAAGGCGAAGACCGCCCCTGCCTCGCCGTTCGTATGCGGATCGCAAAAGACGGTCAGAAGCTCGACCATCACTTCATGCGGGCGACCATGCGGTCCGCGGCGAAGCTGAGCTATGAAGAGGCGCAACGGCGCATCGACGGCCCTGCGCCCGAAAAGGACGATATCATTGGCGAAACGCTCCGCCATCTGAAGGACGCCTTCGACGCCCGCTGGACGGAGAGAGAGAAGCGCGCGCCCCTCGACCTTGATCTGCCCGAGCGCAAACTCATCTTCGGCGAGGCCGGCGGGGTCAGCGATGTTCGCAAGCTTGAGCGCCTCGACGCCCATCGCCTGATTGAGGAATTCATGATCCTCGCCAATGTCGCCGCGGCGGAGACGCTTGAACGCGCCAAGACCGCGCAAATTTATCGAGCGCATGACGCGCCGGACCCGGAGCGTCTCGACGCGGCCCGCGATCAGCTGGAGGCGCTTGGATACTCGCTCATCAAAGGGGGATCCATCCGGCCACGACACTTCAATCAGCTGCTGAAGCTCGCCGGCGAGCGCGGACAGCGCGAACTCGTCTCTGAACTCATCCTGCGCAGCCAGCGCCAGGCGGTCTACGACACGGAAAATGTCGGGCACTTCGGCCTCAATCTTGCGCGTTACTCGCATTTTACATCGCCGATCCGGCGGTATGCGGATTTAACCATTCACCGCGCGCTCGTCCGGGCGCTGAGGCTCGGCCCCGGCGGCCAGACCGAGGATGAAGCAGGCCATCTACCGAAGGTCGCGGAGGGCATCTCCGATCTTGAGCGACGCGCGATGGCCGCCGAGCGCGACGCCCGGGATCGTTTCCTGGCGGATTATCTGCGCGAACGCATCGGCGAGACGTTTGAGGCGCGCATAAGGGGCGTCACCCGCTTCGGCGTCTTTGTATCGCTCGATGAAACGGGCGCAGACGGGTTCGTTCCGATGCGCGCTCTCGGTTTTGAGCGGTTCCGGTTTGAAGAGTCCCTCGGCGCCGTTATTGGCGAAACGACCGGCCGCGGCTACCGGCTCGGACAGGCGGTCGAGGTGCGCCTTGAAGAGGCTGCGCCGCTGACCGGCGGGCTTCGGTTCGACATGCTCTCCGAGCCGGTCGCCGTTGAAGGCGCGCGCAAGCGCGGCGCGGCGTCGCGAAGCGCCAACAGGGAGCATGCGAACAAGAAGCGGGCCGCCAGGAAAAGGTCAAGACGAAAGCAGTCTGACACATCAGAACACGGATCGCGGGGATCAAAGAGCGGCGCCGGCAAAAAACGCGGTCACCCAAAGCCGAGCGGGCTCTAGTCCAGATCCTTCCGCGACAACCCTACTTCCGCAAGGATTTCGTCCGTCTCCGCGCCGACAGAGGACATCGGACACGGATCGTCGGCGCGCGCATTATCAAACCGCGGCGCAGGCGCTGCGTGCATGACGCCGTCAACGTCGCGGTAGACCTCGCGCGCCGCCATATGGGGATGCCTGGCGGCCTCGGATGGCCGCAGAACCGGGGCAAAGCAGACATCGGTCCCTTCCAACAGCTTGCGCCAGTCGTCACGCGCGCGCTCGGCGAAAACCGCCTCCAGCCGCGCGCGGCAGGCCGGCCAGTTCGCCTGCGCGAATTGCTCCTTAAATGCGGGATCCTCCTCAAGACCAAGCTTTTGAAGGAACAGCGCATAGAATTTCGGCTCAAGCGGGCCAACGCTGACATACTCGCCATCAGCACACTGATAGACCCCGTAGAAATGCGCGCCGTCGAGCATCGAGCCGCCCCGCGCCTCCGGCATGCCGCCCGCTGCGCGCAAGGACAATAACAGGCTCGTCATATGGGCCGCGCCATCGACAATCGCCGCGTCGACGGTGACGCCCTCGCCGGTTTCGCGCGCCTGGAGGACGCCGGAGAGAATACCGACCGCGAGATAGAGCGCCCCGCCGGCGACATCGCCCACAAGCGTCGGCGGCGGCGTCGGCGACCCGGCAAGGTCGCCTGCATGCCAGGCCGCGCCGGAAAGGGACACATAATTGATGTCGTGCCCGGCGGCGTGCGCCAACGGCCCTTGCTGTCCCCATCCTGTCAGCCGTCCGTACACAAGCTTCGGATTCAGCGCGCGCAAATCATCCGGCCCCAGACCAAGCCGCTCCATGACGCCCGGGCGCAGGCCCTCGATCACCGCATCCGCCCGGGCGGCGATCTTTTTAGCCGCCTCGGCATGCGCCGGCGCCTTCAAGTCAAGGACGATCGAGCGTTTTCCTCGGTTAAAGACCGCCGCCGCGCCGGACGGCGTCGCGGGCGAACGCGCGATCAATGTCACCTCCGCGCCGAGGTCGGCGAGATGCATGCCGCAGAAAGGGCCGGGCCCAAGCCCTTCAAACTCAACGATCTTCAAACTGTTCAATACGCCCATGATCACCCCGCGAGACGAGACGGTGTCAGGACTTGGCGGATACCGCGCTTGCGTGCGTCGGGCAAGGCGACCGGGTCTTCAGACCGCCGACAAAGACGAACCCTTCAACGCCCGGGACATACAGCATATTGGTGAGCCGACCTTCAAACACCCGGCAGGCGCCGTCAGCGCCCACGAAACAAATCGACTCAATGGCTCGCGCCTCGCCAATCCGCGTCAGCGACTTGCCCCCCGCTTCGCGCAGTATCCGCAAATCATCAGGATGCGTTAGATCTTTCGTCGTTTTCGTCACCAGTTGCTGAGGCGAGGCGCCCAGAAGATCCGCCGCTGACGGGCTGACATAGGTGATGCGTCCGTCCGGAGAGAAGATGATTGTTAAATCCCGGCTCGCCTCGACGATCGCGCGAAACCGCGCTTCGGACTCATTCGCCGCATCCAACCGCGCCTCCAGGAGGCTGAACGCCTTGTCGTCTCGGGCGCGGATTCGGATCGATCGCAATATCGTTCGCTCAAGGAACTTTGAAATGAAGCCAAGCGCCACGGCGTAGGCGATAACGATGCCGGCGACGGCGACGCCAACCCCTTCGACCAGCACGCCGTAACTGAGCGCGGTGGCGATCAGGAGAGGCGCATTGAACGCCACCACCGACCGCCATGAGGCGCCGCCGGTCGCCACAGACATCGCAGACAGGACCGCGGCCGCAAAAGGAAAAAAGGCCTGGGTCCACAAGCCGCCAGAAACGAACGCAGGCGCGATCGCGCCCCAAAGCGCGCCTTTAACTGCAAGGGCGACAAGGTTCAGCCGATTAAATCGCGTCAGCGCCGCGGAGCCGGCGTGGCGCCTTGCGGCCGCGCGCCATATCAGCACCCGGAAAGCCGACACGGTGAGCGCGAGGCAACTCCAGACGGCAAGCGTCCACGGATCAATTCGACCAAAACCCGCCGCGACCGCGACGACGGCGAGCGTCGCGCCGACAAAAATGTCGACAGGCGCGCCGCGCATCACGAGCGTTCGGCGCTCCAGCCGCATCTTTGCGCGATCATCCAGCGGCGCGACCGTCCCGGCGCGGCGCGCTAACGCCGTCCCTGACGCCCCTTTGTCCGGCCGCTGACTTGCTGGCCGGTCCTCACCTCGACGCCCTGTCCCGCCTCGAACGGCGGCTGACGGAAATTCGGCGATCATGCGCGTTCCCTGCGCGGCGTCCCTATCGGACTATCGACAGCTTGAGATCAAACCACATTGGACAGCGGTTCGGCAGTGAATAATGTTTAGGCGGACGGTCCAGGCAACGTTGCGACGCAAAATCAGGAGCCTCCCTTAGGCCATTGATTTAATAAGTAAAATTTCGTCCGGAAACGTCAACTGAGCATGCTTTCGCATTGTGCGGCGCAGCGTGCAAAAATGAGTTGCCCAACGGCGTCGAGCGATCAGCAGGGAGGAAAAGCGTGAATGGAAGAGTTTCTTGGTTCCGCCGCGCTCGCCCGCATCGCGCCGTCGCCGACCTTGGCCGCGACCCAGAAGGCGCGTGACCTTGCGGCTTCTGGCAAGGACATCATTTCGCTCGCGGCCGGCGAGCCGGATTTCGACACGCCCGAGCACATCAAAGCGGCCGCTATTGAGGCGATCAAGCGCGGCGAGACGAAGTACACCGCCGTAGACGGAACGCCTGAACTGAAGGCGGCGATCGCGGCGAAGTTCGCGCGCGACAATGGCCTATCGTTCCGTGCACAGCAGATCAGCGTGGCGCCTGGCGGAAAGGCGGTCATCTACAACGCGTTCCTCGCTACGCTCAATCCCGGCGACGAAGTGATCGTCCCTGCGCCCTATTGGGCGTCCTATCCGGATATCGCGCGCCTCGCGGGCGGCGCGCCGGTCATCGTCCCGACGCGCGAAGAAGACGGTTTCCTGCTGACCCCTGAGGTTCTGGCGCGGACGATCACACCGCGCACACGGTGGCTGATCCTGAATTCGCCGGCCAACCCGACGGGCGCCGTCTATGACGCAGAGGCCCTACTTGCGATCGCGGACGTTCTAAGAACCGCAGAGCATGTTATGACGTTATCGGACGATATCTATGAAAAGCTCATCTATGACGATCGCCAGTTCGCGACTCTAGCGAGCGTTGCGCCAGATCTCTCCAACCGTATCCTGACCATGAACGGCGCGTCGAAAGCGTACGCGATGACTGGCTGGCGGATCGGCTACGCTGGCGGGCCCGCGCCGCTGATCAAGGCGATGGCGAAAGTCATGTCCCAGACCACGGGCAATCCCTCATCCATCAGCCAGGCGGCCGCCGCCGCGGCCCTCAACGCGGACCAGGCGTTTCTGGATGATTGGCGCCGCGCCTTTCAACGCCGGCGCGACGCGACGGTCGCCATGATCAACGACGCCGCCGGTCTTTCCTGCGCCACGCCCGGCGGCGCGTTCTACATCTTTGCGTCATGTAGCGGCGCGATCGGCGCAAGAACGCCGGACGGCCGCGAAATCACCTGCGATGTCGATTTTGCCGACGCGCTCCTCGACGCCGAAGGCGTCGCGATCGTCGCCGGCGCGGCGTTTGGCGCGTCACCCTACATTCGTTTGTCCTACGCCGCATCCGACGTCGCCCTCGCGGAGGCTTGCAGCCGTATACGTCGCTTTTGCGACAGACTGTCGTGAAACTGACGTCCGGGCGCCGCCGGACCTTCCGGTAAGATCGATATCTTCAAAATGGCGGCGGCGGATTATCGATTTGCCGGCGCGCGCGTTGGCGCCTACATACGCGTTGGCGAGTTCGCCGCCGTCCGCGCCTGCCGCCCAAGCGACATCGCGCATCTGAATTATCGCGCATCTGAATACCCGAAAGGAGACTGCCATGACCGACATCAATATCGGCCTTGACGACAACGCCCGTGGATCCGTCGCCGAAGCGCTGAACGGCGTTCTTGCGGACACGTATGTTCTCTACATGAAGACGCACTCATATCACTGGAACGTGACCGGCCCGCAATTCCACACCCTGCATACGATGTTCGAAGAGCAGTATCGGGAAATGTGGGCGGCGCTCGACGAACTTGCCGAACGCGTGCGCGCGCTTGGCCACTTTGCGCCGGCGAGCGGCGCGGCGTTCATCGAGCGGGCGGCGATTGAGAGCGCGGAGGCCGAACCGCCGGCCGCGGGCGACATGATCAAGACGCTCCTCGCCGACCATGAGGCTCTCATCAGGCGCGCTCGGGAAGCCCTGGAGACCGCAGATGACGCCGACGACGACGCAAGCGAAGACCTCCTCACGCAGCGCATCCAGTCGCACGAAAAGACCGCCTGGATGCTCCGCTCAATGGCCGGCTGACGCGCGAGGCGAAGAACGCCCTCAAAAATAAAAAAGGCCGGACCAATCATGGTCCGGCCAGTATCGAGCAATTCAGAGGGCGTTTGCGTTTGCTCGAGGCGCGCGGCTTTGGGGGTTGCGCCGCGCCTCTCCAATGTGGGGGCGAATTGCGATTCCGGCACGCCTCTTCACCGCGTGATCCAAACGCTCCACCGCATTCCTGGCCCTTGGTGGCTGGCCGCCGGCGCGTCAGCCAGACCTCCTACGTCCTCTTCCAGGAATCATGCGCGCGCCAACGGGCGAGCACTACCTCCGCAGCTCGCGCGGTTTCATCGAACGGCGGCGGCGCCGACCGCGCCGTCAAGTCGCCGTCGAACCATTTCGCCGCGCCGCGTTCGATCAGCGCCGTGTGAAAACGGTCGAGCTTGCGTGATGCAAAGGGTTTGCGGGAGACTGGCATGACGCTGACCGGCAGACCGACGGTCGCCGCTTCGCTCGCCATATTAACGCTGTCGGCAGTGACGAACGCCGCGTCGACGAGCCCGAGAACCCCCGGATAGGGATTGGCGGCGCGCCCGTTCATCGCAACATGAACGCGGTGCGGCGGATCTCCAAAAGCCCTCGCCAGTTCTTCGCCGAACGCCGCGGGCGTGCGCCGTGAAGTCGTGACGAACAACGTCCAGCCCGTTTCCGCCAAAACGTTCAATGCGGCGCGGATAGCGGTTTGATCCGCGACGGAGAAAGCGTGCGCCTTGCCGGGACCGCCAATCAACGCCGCGACGCGCGGCCGTGGCGCGGCCAGGTAGGCGGGATCAAGGCTCGCCGCCGCATCAGCGACGCCCGCTTTCGTCAGTCTGCCGGGCGCGCCGATGATTTCGACGACATTGTCGCCAGCCAGCAGGTCATGCGCTGGCGGGATGACGAGATCGAACAAACGTAAGGGCGCGCGCGGCCTTTGTATCTGAACGCGAAAGGGAGCGGGGTTAAGCCGCCGAGCTTCAATGGTTGCTAACGCCGCCTGCCGTCCGCAGCCAATGATGATGTCGGGCGGCGGGCCGTCCACCATTAACCTTTCAAGCGCGGCCCGGGCGGCGCCGGAAGGCGCAAGCGCCGTCGGGGCGAAGCGCCATGGCGACGGCAAAGTGAGATGCTGCCGCATGACCTTGAGCGGCGTCAGTTGCGCGATCGCCTCCGCAAGCCCGAGGGCCTGATTCTCGACGCCCCTGCGGCCGTCACTTAAGGCCCAGGCGACTCGCACCGTCACGACGCCAACCTGTCGCCGTCATGCGCGGCATTTTCATCGAAACAGGGATAATCAGACGTAACCGACGCCGAGCCCGGAGGCGGACCGCCACTTAACGTTGACGGTGCGGTCAAACTGAAGCGTCGGCACTCTGAGACGGAAACTGTCGGGCGGATCGCCCGGTTCAGTAAGCTCAAGGCGCAGACCGGTGTCGCTGAAGTCATGAATGAGGCAACTTAGCGTCTTGCCGTCAGGCAGGAAAATCTCGCCCACCTTGCGGGTTCGGTGGCGCTTCGTCGAGCGCGCTTTGCCTTCGATCGGTTCGGCTTCGGAAAGCGTGGTGCGCTTTAGAACGCGCATACGCTCCTGAAGGATCAACGATTCAAGCGGATCGCCAGCCGGCTCGTCCTTCTTCTTGAAAAATGGAAGTCTCGGCATTCCGTTAACCCAACACCGCTCGCCACTGAGCCGTCAGCACTATTCGGCCCCAAAATTAAAAAATGCATTACCCTAAACGACGCGACCGACCGACACGATCATATCCTTGAGACGGCGAGGATATCCTCCCCCGCCTTGATCAGTTTCTCCAATCCAAACGCCCTGCGCGAAATTGGGAAACGATCGGTCAAGATCTTCAGGAGCGCCGTTCGATTTCCGGTGTCCTCCCGTTCAGTCAAGGGTGGTTAAACCCCCGTTGCGCCGCCAGACAAAATCGCTGCTCGCCCGACGCCTTCACGCCTCCAATGTGCGCCTTTTCATGGAGCGGAGCCTGCTTGCCTCGCTCCCCTGTCGGTCAGACGCCGCCGACAGGGGCCAGTCAAAAAAGGTGAAAATTTCAGATCAGAATTCGCTGACTAGTCTCTTTGCTAGTTATTTTGACTAGTCAGAAATAAAAGAAGAGGTCCGAATACTAAGTATTTTTAGATTTATCTACTCAAACTTGGCGATTCTTGCTAAGCGCGCTAGGTTCGAAATAGACCATGGATACATGTCGCATACTGTTTAAATCAGGGAGCCTCACCTTTGGCAAAGGGGGAGTTAGCTGGTTCTTTGTCGGCTTACAGTCTTGTCACATCCGCGAGTGAAGAATCGCCGCGGTTAGACTCAGAACGTGTCCTGAACATGTCGAAAACAATGCGGAGCATCGCTCCGACACAAGAAGGGCGACCAACGCGGAACTGCGGATAAGAACGCGCAACGTCGTTGGCGGGCAAGTGAATCATGAGGCGGGGATGAGTGGAAATCTTCCGGAGAACCTGAACATTCTTATTGCGGACGACCACTGGGTCGTGAGGTCGGCGACGCGGGCTCTTATCGAGCAGGATTGCGGGGCGCGCGTCCTGGAGGCGTCGAATGTCGATGAAGCGATGGAGATAATCTCCTCAAGAAACGATCTGGACCTGATCCTTCTGGATCTGCATATGCCCGGCCGTCCCCCGCTGGAACTGCTTCGCGCCGCGCGCAACGCCGCCGCGGATACGCCGATCGCAATTCTGACGGTAAGCGAGGAAAGGTCGGACGTGCTTCGCTCTCTCGAACATGGCGCGGTCGGCTACATCCCCAAGACCGCCGAGCCGGAAGTGATCCTCGCGACAATTGCGAGCGTTCTGAAGGGTGAGGTCGCGTTGCCGCAGCGGCTGCTGCAAAATCAGCGTTCGGACGGGCCCGGCGCGCTGGGGGCGGAGGATGAGTTCTCCCAGATCGCGGACGCCTGCCGTTCGCTCACACGTCGGCAATTGCAGGTTTTTGAGCTCCTGGCGTCAGGCGCCACGAATCAGGACATCGCAAGGGAACTCGGCGTCTCGACCAACACAGTGCGCGTGCATCTCCAGGCGATATCCTCGCGGCTTCCTGCGAACAGCCGCTCTCAACTTGCGCTCTTCGCGTCAAAATGGGTGCAACGAAGCAACGCGCACTAAACGCCCGCGAAACAAGGCCTGGCGGTCCATTCGCGCAATGCGAAGCCCGCGCGCCCTAATCCGGCCGCGGCGCGACCCGGATGGGCAGCGAAACGACCGCATAGCCTTCATCCGCGCCGCCAGCGGCCGGACCGGCGGCTGACCTCGAACGATGCGCCACATAGTCGCCGAGCGCGCGGTTCAGGGGACTGGGCGCGCCCCTTGTCGCTGACCGGCCGCCATCTGCGTCAATCCTCCATTCAAGGAGGCTCCAGCGCACCGGCGCGTTCTCGTTCGTCGCGAAGACCATGAAGGTCTCATCAATGCCGACGGGCCGCCGCGCCTGAAACCTACCAAGACAAACCTCGGGCGCGTCCGACGACACGTCGATCGGCTCACCCGCTCGCGAGCCACGCCGACATGCGTTAGGAGTCGGCAGCGCGATGGTCTCTCCGTTTGCGGACATAAATAGCCCGCCAACCTGGAACCGTGGCGGCGCGTCCGGCAGGCGCCGCACCCAAACTTCATAGACCCCGCACAGCGGCGCCTCCGCAACTGCGACGCCATCGCTGTGCGCCGGCCAAACCGGCGGCGGCGAGTCCGGCCCGCAGTCGGGATCGTCCGCATCCCCTGTAATGGGCTGCCGCTCCCGGATGAACACGTCCACCGGTCTCGCCGACATGTTTGCGCGCTCTCCAGACAATTGACGGATGGCGCTTTGACGCGCGTGCCCCTCGAACGCGCGCAACACCTTCTTTGCGCTCGACGCATCATTCGCGAACGCGTTGCGCACCCGGCCCGCCGGATCGATGATCTGAAGCGCCGCGTCCGACGGCGACACAAGCTCCATCGGCGCAAACCCGTCGACAATCGAAAAGAGTCCCATGAGGCGTTCATCGCGCGAAAAGAGGTCGCGGATTCGGTCGGCGACATCCTGCGGGACGCCGCCTTCGTCGGAGGCCGGCCGTATGCGGAATGTCGCCTTGCGATAGTCGGCGCCAACGTTCACCAGGAGCGCATAGTCGTCGACTTCGACTTTTTCGCCTTGACGCAATCCGAACACGCTCGCCGTCGCCGCGCCGCCGGCGAGGGCCGTGACCTCAGCCTGCGCCTTGGACGCGGCCGGGTCGCCAAAATCCTCACCAGGGGTATCTTTATCGTAGATCCGAAATACAGCCCGCGGTCCCGCGCCGGGAAGCGGCCCCGAGCCCAGACGAACGACGCCGTCGGCCAGCGCCTCGCGGACCCGCCACAAAAACATCCGTTCAGAAACAGGCTCGCCAAAGACCTCGCTCTCGACATCGCCAAAAAACCGCGGGGACTGATGGCTGCGCGCGCGCACGAGCCGTCTCACCTCGGGTTCAATATCGAGATAAGACGGACGTTGTCCGCCTCCGCGCGACAGAACTGCGTAAAGAGCCTCGGTAAAGACGCCAGGCCGCGCGTCCGGTCCGGCGCCGGCCACCGCCATCTCAAGCGCCGCCGACCCATCCGCCGCGGCGGCGAGAACGACATAAGATCCCTTGTCGCCGTCGCGCTGCTGAAACCAGGACTCCGCCGCCGCGTTTCCATCAACGCGGGTCAACGAGACGCTTCCCGCCTCAGGGATTTCTCCGTCATAGGGATGCGAACGCGCCGCCACGCGCGCCGCAACGCCGCGCGTCGCGGTCCCGGAATGGCACGAATCAAGGATGACAGTAATCTTCTGGTCGCGGCCGGCGGCGCGCAGTTTCAGCATCAGCGCGTTGAATTCATCGTCCCGCAGCGGCGCTGAATAGCCCAGCGGAAACCCTGAGTCGTGGAAGAGATAGGTCTCATCCAGCTGATCATCCTCATCGCCGTCATTGTCCGGCAATTGCGAGCCATGTCCGGCGAAAAAGACCACAATCTGCGCGTTGTCCCGGGCACGCGCGCCAAGCCAGTCCGACACGGCCGCCTCAAAGTTGGCGCGCGTCGCATCGGCGTCAATCAGTTCACAGATGTTTTGCTCAGGAAAACCGAACCCTCCCTCAGCGGAAAGCAGCCGCTTCATCCTGGCGACGTCGCCAGGCGGGCCTTTCAGATCTTTGATCCAGTCGCCCCGATAGTCCCCCACCCCGACGAGCAGGGCGAGCCGTAACTCCCCGTCGACGAGTATTGGCGGCGCGTCCGGACAGGCGCTTTGAGTGGCCGACGCGTTCCAGAGCCTCGCAGGCTCGCGTGAACCGTCGGAGGGACGGCGCCATTCGGCTTCCGTCAGATTGCCTTGGCGTGCGTGCGCCGCCGGCGCATCAGGAGCAGACGCAAACACCCTGTCCCTCGACGGCAAAGCGGATTGAATGGCGATCAGGCTCAGGAGGCAGGCCGCCACAACACCAAAGGCGAGGATCTGCGCGCGCACCCGGTTTCCCCCTTCGTCGGCCTTCGCCGCTGAGCGCCGGAATCCACGGCCCTGACGCAGCCCCACGAGATCCGACCGGGCGGAGTGTTCCACCAGCGCGAGTTTCGATCAAGGCGGTGAGAGTCGGCGCGGACTGGGCGCCGGCGTCAATCCGGTGACTTGCTAGTGCGATTGACGTTTTCGAACCGCGGCCAGCTCCGCAATCGCAGGTTGCGCGCCCAATGCTCAAAGGTTCCGGGCCCATTGGTTCGGCCGCGTCGACACCAGACGCAGAAGTGGGCAATGCGTCAGGCGCGGAAAGTCTGCGCGGCGAAGCGACTGTTGGACTGCAGATGGAAAGTGGCCAAGGGTGACGATCCTTAGCGGCTGGGATAACCTGCCTCGACCGCAGAGCCGAATCTTTAACGGAGAAGTGGGGAAATCGTGCGGCATCATCAAACGACAACGAAGCCATGGCGCGTTCGGTTGGGCGTAATCGCGGGCGTCATTTTATTGTCGGCCTGCGGACAAAGCCGACAGGCCAAGGACGAAGCTCTTATCAAGGATCTTGAAGCCGAATTGGCGAGCGAAGCGGCTGAAGCCGAAGACTCGGACGCTGAAGCCGCCGAACCGGAGGCGCCGGACGGCGAGTAGCTTCTGTTCGGCGCGCCAAAACAGCGGTGCGCCGGATCAGCCGCCGCTTAGCGCCGGGCCATGGGCTTTCCTCAGGTTTTTCGGACGGTAGCGGTTGTCGCCCCGCCAGCGCGAAACCGCGGCGGCGGAGACGTCGGTAAACTGACAGAACGGTCTTTTGTCGCGTCCCGGATTATCAGGCGCCGCTCCCGCCAGCGGGTCGCTCATCCGCCGATCGAAGCCGCCCCCGAAGTCGCCAAACCGCGCCAACGGATCCGGGGCGAGCTCCAACACTTCGCGTCGGACTTTCAGGCCCGCATTGCTTTCCACCTCGTCGATCATCCAGGCGAGCGCCGCATCTGAATGCGGCGTTGAGTCCAGTTTCTTGGGATCGCCCTCCGGCAGGCCGTCGCCGCCGCCGCCCACACAACCATGATCGCCCGGAAACCAGACCTGGCGAATCTGATTCGCTGGCGCCGCGCCGCCCGGCAGCGGGTTCATCTCGGTGTGCCGGAACACTTTGCGCCGCTCGTCAATCGCCACGGCGTGGCGCGCATAGTTCACGATCGGGCTCAGATAAGTGTTGTGAAAACGGTGCTTGTCGCGGGACTTCTTGTCGAGTTTGAGGAGTCGCGAAAGGTCGGGAATCCCGAGCGCGCCGACGGTGTCCCAGACGCCCAGGAAACTGATCCTGATCAAGCTATTGGCCGGATCTTCGCTCGTTTGGCCATGGCCCTTTTGTTTTTGCAACTGGACGGCAGTTTCTTCGCGATTCGGCGCGTCATCGAGCCGACGGTAAAGGGCGTAGGCGTGCGGAAGCCAGCTTAGCTCCTCCCGGCGCAAAACGCCGGTCGTGTAAATGAGGCCGGCAAGGCTGCGCACCGTGTATGCGCCACGGCTAAAACCGAAGAGATAGATCTCGTCACCCGGCTGATAATTGGCGCATAGGAACGTATAAGCCGAGGAAATCTCGACATTTATGCCGTGGCCGAAGGCGCCGCCGGTCAGTCGATCGAAGGCGTTCCTGGTGCCGATTCCAGGTGAGTAATAGATGAGTTGATCGATTTCCCCGTCGCGAGGCGCGGTCGCCTCCGCAAGGCGGCGAACATTTGTCGGATCCGGCTTTTCCAGGTCCTGCCAAGTGCCATCACAGGCGATGACAATGCGTTTCACGATACGCCCCCAATTCGCTCCCCCTCGCCAAAAAAGGCGGTGACGTTAAGGGTATCAGCGATGTGACGGACAATAAAGCTGGGCTGCCTGAAGGCGCGGGTTACGACAATCGAACCGCAAGCCGCTTTGAGGCTTTGCGCGACTTCGCTCGACCGACTTCGCTCAAGATGGAGTGACGCCGGTCCGGGCTTGCGGATGGTGCCGGCTGAGGGACTCGAACCCCCGACCTTCGGTTTACAAAACCGCGGCTCTACCAACTGAGCTAAGCCGGCGAAGCGGCGTCCATTCTGGCTCGCCGCATTTGAAGGGAGTTAGCGTTTTCCGGCGGCGATGGCCAGCGCGGAAACGGCCGAGCCCAGACCGGAAAGCCAGTGCGGCGTTTCCCGCTAAACGTCCCAGCCCGGATAATGCCGCGCCAGCCGACGCATCAGGCCCGGCCAGACGAGATTATCGCCGATGCCGGGGACAAAGGCAGGGGCGCCCTGATGAATCACTTTCGCTGCGAGATCGGGCGTTTCCTCCCGCGGCGGCTTCACGTCCGACTGCGCCAGGATCTGCGTCTTGCAGGCCTGCTCTAAAAAATACATCCGCATGAACGTCGTCGCGCAGTTCAGACCGACCGTCAGCGTCCCGTGATTGCGCAGGATCATGAAATGATGCCCGCCTATGTCGCGCACCAGACGCTCGCGCTCGTCAAGGTCCGTCGCGATGCCTTCATAGTCGTGATAGGCGACGTCGTCATGCACGATCATGGCGAACTGGGTGAGCCGCTTCAGGCCGTCTTCCTGCGCCGAGACCGCGACGCCATAGGGCGTATGCACGTGCAAAACGCAATGGGCGTCGTCGCGAGACATGTGCAGGGCGGAATGAATCGTGAAGCCCGCCGGATTTGTGAAGTACGGCGTTTCGCCCACCGGATGGCCTTCGAGATCGACCTTGATGAGGGATGACGCGGTCATCTCTTCGAAAAAGATCCCATACGGATTGAGCAGGAACCGATCCTTTCCGTCTTCTGACGGCAGTCGGACGGAAATATGGGTGAAAACCATGTCCGTCCAGCCGTATAGCGCGGCGAGGCGGTAAGTGGCGGCGAGTTCGCACCGCAGACGCCATTCCTCATCGGAGACGCTGTCCTTCACGGACGGCAGATCCTTCGGGTCCGGCACGTCAAAGCCGCTTGGCTGGTCTATCCCCGCCGCGGGCTGTTCCTGGGCGTTCATCCACTCCTCCCGTCTGTCCGCGCCGCGCAGCGCGCGCGGCGTTGGGACATGAGTATGACGCCTCGCCGGCCGCCTTCAAGCGCGGCGCGCGGTTGGCCGGTCGGGATCAAAGGTCGCGCGCCAGCCGCAGGCCGGAGAACTGCCAGCGCGCATGGGGCGGGAAGAAATTGCGGTAGGTCGCCCGGATGTGGCCCGCCGGCGTCGCGCACGAACCGCCGCGCAGCACCATCTGGGACGACATGAATTTCCCATTGTACTCGCCGATCGCGCCGGCCGGCGCGCGATAGCCCGGATAGGCGACATAAGGACTGGCCGTCCATTCCCAGACATCGCCATAAAGCTGGGAAAGGCCATCCGGTTCAGCGCCGACGGCCGGCTGTGGTTCATAGGGGCCGCGATCGTCGAGAAACCGGCCGGCGACTTCTCGCCCCCGCGCGGCGTTCTCCCACTCGAACTCGCTCGGAAGGCGAAACCCGGACCATTCCGCATACGCAGCGGCTTCGTAATAGCTGAGGTGAGTGACGGGCGCGCGGAGATCCAGGTCGCGCTCTCCGAAAAGCGTATAGACCCGACGGTCATCATCCTCTCCCCGCCAATAAAGCGGGGCGCGCCAATTCTCCTGGCGTGACAGCGCCCAGCCGTCGGACAGCCACCAGCGCGGATCCTCATATCCGCCGTCCTTGATGAACGTCAGATACTCCGCATTCGTAACCAGCCGACGCGATATGGCGTGCGGCTGCAAAAACGCCTCGTGCCGAGGACCTTCATTGTCGAACGCCTCTGTCTCCTTCGCCGCGCCAAACACCGCAAGGCCGCTGTCAAACTCAACCCATCCGGACGGCGCATCGCCGGCCTCCGCCGTTGACGCGCGCTCCTCGAAGATCGCCGGCGCGGTGGGGTTCTGAAACAGTCCGTGCTTAATGTCAGTGAGCAGAAGCTCCTGGTGCTGTTCTTCATGCGCGCACCCGACCCCGATGAGCGTCAGAATTTCTTCGCGCGCCGCCGATGGCGGTTCGCTCACAAGCGCCTCGACCCGCTCATTGATATGGCGGCGATACGCCAGCACCTCCTCCGCTGACGGACGGGAGAGAAGGCCGCGCAGTGGACGCGGATGCATCTCGCCGACCTGCATGTAGTAGGAGTTGAACAGATACCCATAGCCGTCGTCGAACGGCTGGTATCCCTCGACGAAACGCTGAAGGATGAACGTTTCGAAAAACCAGCTCGTATGGGCGAGGTTCCACTTGACCGGACTGGCGTCCGGCATGGACTGGACCATCCAGTCCTCCGCCGACAAAGCGGCGGCGAGTTGCTCCGAACGCGCGCGAACCGTCAAAAACCGCCCGAGGCGATCGTGCGCGGGCATTCCTCTCGATGGATCGTCTTCGGGTGAAGCGGCCTCATCCAAAGGCATGGCGGCAGATCCCCAAATAATTCGCTCAAGGGCTGCAGAGCCGTCATGGTGTGCACATGGGCGAAACAAATGCAAATCGGATTCGTCGCGCCGCCTCGTCCCATTTCCTTGCGTTTTGGCGGCCGAACGTCCTTAATCCCCCGCCAAGCGAAGGCGGACGCGCCGCATTCGGAGCCGCAATACCTGCATGACCATCCCCCGCTTATGCGTCCTGTCAAACGGCAAAACGGAAGCTGAAGCGGCCGCCGCCGATATTCGACGCCGGTATGGCGACCTGTCGATCAGCGAAGCGGACGTAGTTGTCGCCGTCGGGGGCGACGGCTTCATGCTCGAGGCCATGCGGCGGTTCTTCTCCGCGAACAAACCGTTCTACGGCGTCAATCGCGGGACTGTCGGATTCCTGATGAACCCGCTCGACATTGAAACACTCGGGAGCCGGATTGGCGCGGCCGAGGGCGTTGAAATCCATCCGCTATCAATGACAGCACACACCGTCGACGGGCGCAGCGTCACCGCCCGCGCGATCAATGAAGTCTCGCTGTTCCGCCAGACGCGGCAGAGCGCAAAGATCAGAATATCGGTCAATGGCAAAGTTCGCATGGACAGCCTCACCTGCGACGGCGTCCTGCTGGCGACGCCAGCCGGGTCGACGGCGTACAATCTCTCCGCTCACGGCCCAATCCTCCCGCTGCAAAGCCAGTTGCTGGCGCTGACGCCCATCAGCGCCTTCAGGCCCCGGCGCTGGAAGGGCGCGCTCTTACCCTCCGACGCGACGGTCGAGTTTGAGGTTCTGGAGCGCGGCGCCCGGCCCGTCTCCGCGGTGGCGGACAATGAGGAGGTGCGCAACATCGCCCATGTGGCCGCTTGCGAAGACCGATCCGTCGGCATGACGATCCTGTTCGACGCCGGGCATTCCCTCGAAGAACGCATCCTGCGCGAGCAGTTCGATTACTAGACCACCCTGGCGCCTATTCTTCAAAGGCTGTTTCGGATGCGATCCGAAGAGAACGTGCGCGGATCTTTACCAAGGCGGCGGAATCATTGGATGAACAAGCCCGTTCGCGCTCGTCGGTCTGCAGGGCGTTCACCGTTCGTTAAGCTCCGTCGACGCCACACTTCATTTGGGCGAGCGGCGTTGGCCCGTAACAACTATTGGCGCGATTGATCGAGGCGGCCCGGCGCTTCGGGCGCCGGCTGAAGGATGGACGCCATGGGGGCGCACGCAGTTCGACTTTCGAACGTCGATATCGATGCGGCCCTCGAAGCGGGCGATTTCGAAGTTCTTTTCCAACCGATCTTTGATCTCGGCGCAGGAACGTTGGCGCGGATGGAAACGTTCGTCCGGTGGCGCCATCGCACGCTCGGGCTTTTGCCGCCGGGCGCGTTCATTTCCTTCTTCGAAACGCAAGGCCGCATGAGCGAACTGACGAGGTACGTCTTGCGCAACGCGCTCGACGCCTATGTGGGCTGGCGTGGCGCGCATCCTCCTGGCTTCTCCATCAATCTCGCCCTTAGCGATCTCGTCGACGAAGCGTTCGCGAACCATTTCGCCGTGGTGATGCGCGACCGCGCCTTCCCGACAGAGCACATTACATTCGAATGCCCGATGCCGCCGGTGGACGCTGACGCCGCCGCGGCGGCGCGCAGCTACGACCGTCTGAAGGCCACAGGCGCGCGACTCGCGATTGAAGTCCGTGGACGCGCGAACGATTTCCTGAAATCGGCTGACCCATTTCCATTCGACGAGATCAAGACCGGCGGCGCAGCGATCCTCAGATTTGCGCGGACGGTCAGGGGCCCAGGGCTTTCAGCGATCTCAGAGCTATTGGAACTGGCGGAGCGCGAAGACGCGGCGATCACCGCGGTCGGCGTTGAGGACCAGGCCTCGCTGATCGCGCTGCGCGGGATCGGCTTTAAATATGCTCAGGGAAACCACTTGGGCCGTGTCGGCGAAATCGCCGATTTTACGCCGCGGCGCGTCAACGACGTGCGCGACCTTCTCGGCCTGCCGGCTTTGTCGTCAGAAGCGCTCTCGACGCTGTTTCACGTTGCGCCGTCAGCGGCCAAGTCGGACGTGGAAACGGAACCCCATGAGGACGCGCCGCTCGACGCGCGCGCGCCGGCGTCTGAGCTTCGACGCGCCGCCCTTCGCGAGGTAGCACGGCGCCAGGCGGCGGACGCCGCGGCCGCCTCGCCAGAGGACGCCGCGCCAGCCGAGGCGCCGAGAGAAGAGGCGGTTCAGGCTCAATCCTCCATTGCCGCGCCGCACAATCGCGCTGAAGACGAACCTGAAGACCAAGATGACCTTATCGATCGTCTGAACGCGCGGATCACAAGGGAACTTGGCCAGGATAACGGTCAGCGGACCGCGCGCAGATCGCCAGCTAGCGAAGCGCGCGCGGTGGAGATAGGCTCGCGCGACAGTATTGAGTCCCAGTCCGCGGAGACGCCTCTGGCGCAGAAACGTACGCCCTCTCGCCGGCCACGCCGAAAAACCGGCGGGCGCGCTCCCGCCGCAACAGAGTCCTCGGCGACCGGGACGCCTGTTGGCGAAACGGCCGTCGACGCGCCGCCGCAGGCTGATAATGCTATTCCCGAAGCGCATGCGGCGGCGGCTTCCAGGCCCCCGACTTCGAGTGACGACCCGTCAGATGATGCGCGCAGCGAAGCGCCTCGCTCAAAGGCCGCGGATGCGGCGGCCATCTCTTTAGACGCCAGCGAGGCGGCGCAGGAAAGCGAGGCGCCGAAGGAACAAGCCTCGACTGACCCGCAACCTGACATGGCGGGGCAAGCTGACATCGCGGAGCGCTCTGGCGAAACCGGGGCCGAGGCGCCGACGCCGACTGTTTCCCAGGACGCCGCGCAGGACGCCGATATGCACGCGACGACGCGCGACGCCCCGGACGCCGACCCGGACGCCGACCCGGATTCCGACGAACCAATCAGCTCTCCCCAGTCGCAAGATGACGTTGGATCAGCCAACGCTGAAGCGACTGATCCCGACGGATCGGCGGAGGACGCGCCTGAGGACGTTGAGCGGACAACCAGCGATGCGCCGACGGCGGATCAGGACATCTCTCCCGTCGCGGATGTCGGCGATGACGCCCCGGACGCAGCGAGCGGCGAGATCGCCAAGGCATCTGAAAATGAGCCGCAAGACGCGCCCGAGGCGACCGCTCAGGAAGACAGCGACGAAGAAGAGACGCCCCCGGACATTGTTGGGCTCGCGCGCGCGACGTCCAATGATGTTATCGGCTGGGACGCGTCGGACCAGCCTCCCCTGCCCAAGCGGCCGCAGGTCGCGACAACCAGCCTGGTCGCGGCGAAACTGACGGTTCGCGACGCAATCGCGCATTTCCGACCGGGCGTGCGGGTCATGACCGCCATCGTCAATGAAGAGCCGAATGCGCCCCCAAGACCGGCGGCGCCGCTCACTGAGGATCCGGATGTCACGCCCGAAGCGGCCGCCCATGAGACGGCGTTCTGGCCGTGGTCTGACGAAGACGGAGAGCCACTGGCGCAAGAAGACGTTAGCGTGGAGGATGCCGCGGACGCCTCCCGGGCCCTGGCCGGTGATAAGTCAGCAGAACCAGGCGCCACCGGCGCGGAAGTCGACGCGGATATGAACATTCCCGTCGACGGCATGAGAGAAGTCGACGAAGAAGCCGCGCTCGCCCGACGCCTCAGGCCGTCAAAGCCGAAATCAAAACCGAAGAACTTCCTGACGCGGACGGTCATCCCCTACCGGGCGCTCAGGATCACGCATTTCTGGCCGAAGTTCGGGTCTAAAGCCCGCGACGAGTCAAAAAGGGACGCGGGCGGCTGGGAGTAAGCGCGAGTAAGCCGCCTTTCGTGTCCTACATGAACGCCTGAATGCCGGTCTGCGAGCGCCCCAATATCAGGGCGTGAATGTCGTGCGTGCCCTCATAAGTGTTGACGGTCTCAAGGTTCATCGCATGGCGCAGGACATGGTACTCCTCCGCGATGCCGTTGCCGCCGTGCACGTCTCTCGCCTGCCGGGCGATGTCGAGCGCCTTGCCGCAATTGTTCCGCTTCATGAGGGAAATTGCTTCGGGCGCATATGCGCCGGCGTCCAGGAGCCGGCCGAGTTGCAGCGCGCCCTGGAGCCCTAACGCAATCTCGGTCTGCATGTCAGCGAGCTTTTTCTGGACAAGCTGCGTCGCGGCGATGGGCTTGCCGAAAACGATGCGCTCCATCGCGTAGTCGCGCGCGGCCATCCAGCAGAACTCCGCCGCGCCCATGGCGCCCCATGAAATGCCGTAGCGCGCCTTGTTGAGGCATGAAAAGGGCCCGCGCAGGCCCTTGACGTTCGGCAGGAGAGCATCCTCAGCGACGACGGCGTCGTTTAGCGAGATAGATCCCGTGATCGACGCGCGCAAGGAAAGCTTGCCTTCTATCTTCGGCGTTTCAAAGCCTTTCGTCCCGCGTTCAACGATGAAGCCTCGGATCTCATCCTTGCCCTGATCATTGGCGAGCTTCGCCCAGACGACGGCGACGTCGGCGATTGGCGAATTGGTGATCCACATCTTTTCGCCGTTCAGGCGATACCCGCCATCGGCGCGCTCCGCGCGCGCGCGCATGGCGCCGGGGTCGGAGCCGCCATCGGCCTCGGTGAGGCCGAAGCACCCGACCCATTCGCCGCTCGCGAGCTTGGGTAGATACTTCTTTTTCTGATCTTCGGTTCCAAACGCCTCGATCGGATACATGACGAGGGACGACTGAACCGACATCGCCGAGCGATAGCCGGAATCGACGCGCTCCACTTCGCGGGCGATCAATCCGTACGCGACATGGCTCGCGCCGCCGCCTCCATACTCTTCGGCGACGGTCGCCCCGAGCAGACCCTGCTGACCGAGTTCGGTCATGATCTCCCGATCGAACCGCTCCTCGCGATTCGCGGAAATCACCCGCGGCATGAGCCGATCCTGGCAATAGCCGCGCGCTGCGTCGCGGATCATCCGCTCTTCGTCGGTAAGCTGCGCTTCCAGCGACAGAGGATCGCGCCAGTCGAAGCCCTGCTTCGCCGATTCTTTCGCCGCGTTCACGCCGCCGTCCGCCATTGCCGTACTCCTTTTCGCTTGCGCGCCGCCTAAACCAGCTCCACCGCGACGCTGGTCGCCTCGCCGCCGCCAATGCAAAGGCTCGCGACGCCCTTTTTGCCGCCGGTCGCTTTCAGGGCGTGAATGAGCGTCACAAGGATGCGCGCGCCGGACGCGCCGATCGGGTGGCCGAGCGCGATCGCGCCGCCGCGAACGTTCACTTTTTCGGCCGGCAGTTTCAGCTCGCGCATCGCCGCCATCGGCACCACCGCGAAGGCCTCGTTGATTTCGTAGAGATCGACCTCGTCCGCTGACCAACCAATTTTTTCCAGCAGCTTGCGGATGGAATCGACTGGCGCGGTGGTGAACCATTCCGGCGCCTGGGCGTGGCTCGCATGGCCGACGATCCGCGCGACAGGGTCCAATCCCTTTGCGTCGACCGCCGCGCCGGAGGCGAGCACGAGCGCCGCGGCGCCGTCAGAGATCGCCGACGCGTTGCCGGCCGTCACCGTGCCGTCCTTTTCGAACGCGGCGCGTAAGGCCGGTATCTTGTCGGCGGAGACGAGGCCCGGCTTTTCGTCGTCGACAATGTCGACCGCTCCTTTCCGGGTCTTCACCTCCACGACGGCTATTTCGTCCGTAAACGACTTATCCGCAATCGCGGTTTGCGCGCGCGTCACCGAGCGCATGGCGTATTCATCCTGCTCCTCGCGGGAGAACTGCCACTCGCGGGCGCACTTTTCGGCGAAGACGCCCATGGCGGTGCGTTTCTGGTAGGCGTCTTCGAGGCCGTCGCACGCCATATGGTCGAGGATTTCGCCATGCCCGAACTTGATGCCCGACCGGCCCGTCGGCAGAAGATGCGGCGCGTTCGTCATCGCCTCCATGCCGCCGGCGACTGCGATCTCAGCGGAACCCGCCCGGATCGCGTCCGTCGCCATCATCGCGGTCTTCATGCCCGAGCCGCAGACCTTGTTGACTGTCGCGCACGGGGTCGCTTCCGGCACGCCCGCCCCGAGAGCCGCCTGTCGCGCCGGCGCCTGGCCGAGGCCCGCCGGGAGCACGCACCCCATCAGCACCTCGTCGACGTCGCCTGCGTCGACTTTCGCGCGTTCAAGCGCGGACCTGATGGCCGTCGCGCCAAGCTCCGTCGCTGGCGTGCCCGTAAACGCGCCATTGAAGTTGCCGATCGCCGTACGCGCCGCGCCGGCGATGAAAACATCCGTAGGGGAATGGGCCATGGATCGTCCTCCTTCTGCCGCGCTTGGGCCGTTTCTCAAAGACAGTCAGGCCGCTTTGCGCGCGTTCGATATCACTTCACGCGCCATCTGGTCCGCGATTTCGCCCGTCGGCCGGTCTTCCGCCGCCGCGCGCTCAAATATGCGCGCGAGCGTTTCGCCAATGCGGTCAATGCGCGCCGTCATCTCATCGGCGCTCCATGAACCGAGGATTTCAAGCCCGACCGAAATGACGCCCGCCGCGTTGATGACGTAGTCGGGCGCATAAAGGACGCCGCGCTCTTTCAGCGCTATGTCCATATCCGGCGTGTGCAATTGGTTGTTCGCAGCGCCAGCGACAATTTTCGCCTTGATCCCGTCGATCGTGTCGTGATTGACGGCGCCGCCAAGCGCGCACGGCGCGAAGACATCCACATCAGCCTTGTGCAGATCCTTCGCAGGCAGAACGTCAGCGCCATAGGTCTCTTTTGCGTATGCGACCGCATCTTCATTGACGTCCGCAACCACCAGCTCCGCGCCGTCGGCGCGCAGAAGACGCGCCAACTCCATGCCGACTGCGCCAACGCCCAGGATGGCGACGCTGACGCCGCTGAGATCCGCCTTGCCAAGACGCGCGCGCGCCGCCGCCTGAACGCCGCGCCAGCAGCCGCGAGCGGTAAACGGCGAAGGATTGCCGCCGCGCCCCTCCTCCGCAACGCCGGCGACATATTCGGTTTCCTCCGCGACGATGCGCAGATCGTCTTCGGTGACGCCAGAGTCCTCAGCCGTGAAGTACTGGCCGCCAAAGTGCTCGATCGCCCGGCCATAGGCGCGCCAAAGCTCAGGCGTTTTGTCCGTCTTCGGATCGGCGATGATCACCGCCTTGCCGCCGCCGAACGGGATGCCGCCAAGCGCGTTCTTGTAGGTCATGCCGCGGGACAGGCGCTTGACGTCGTCGAGCGCCGCATCGACGTCCGCATACGGCCGAACACGCGTGCCGCCGCAACCCGGCCCCAGCGTGTCGTCATGCACCGCGATAATCGCGTCGAGCCCTGACGGCGCGTCAACAAACCGCGCGATCCGCCGCCAACCCTCGACTTCGATAGGGGTGATGTCCATGACGCTTCTTCCTCTGACGCGACTGGCCCCGGCCCTTCAGCTCTGTGGCTAGCGCGTCGACCGTCGCCATTCCTTGACGTTGCGTGGGGTGTAGGCCCCGCCGGCCTTGATCTCAAGGCGCGCGGCTCTTTGGCGCTTCGGTCAAATCGAGACGCCGCGGCGCACCACAAGGCCATCACGGAACCCAAAGGGCAGATTCACGCTCAAACGACAGAAAAACGCTCTCAACGCACGTTCATGCTTGACAGTTAGCATAAGCTGCTAAATACCACCAACGCCGTCAGGCAGGGAAGGGCAAGGGGCCGCAATGAAGCTCGATCAAATCGATCTGAAAATCCTGCGCCACCTGCAGGAGAACGCCCGCATCACAAATGCGGATCTCGCCGAGAAGGTCGGTCTGTCGCCAACGCCTTGCCTCAGAAGGCTTCGGCGCCTCGAAACCGAAGGCGTCATTAAAGGCTATCACACCGAGGTCAACCGCGAGGAGCTCGGCGTCAACGTCACCGTTCTGGCGCTTGTGAAGCTTGAGAAAGAAGACGATTCGTCCCTCCGCGGCTTCGAAGAAGCGGTGAAGAGCCGGCCGGAAGTGATGGAGTGCGATCTCCTGACCGGCAAATTCGACTACCTCATCCGCGTCGTCATTCCGACCCTGGCGGCTTATGAGGCGTTCCTGTCGGAGACCATCCTCCGCATGCCGAACGTCGCGACGGTGGAGTCGAGCCCCGTCCTGCGCGAGGTCGAGCGCAAGGTCGCCCTTCCCGTCTTCCGCAAGCCCGGTCGATAACCCTCTTTACTTCTGAAACGCGTAATGGGCGCCCATGCCGAGAAGCTGCGTCAACGCGTCCAGCGCAGCGTAGGCCTCGTCCATAAAGGCCGGATCGCGTAGATCGTCCGGGAGGAGACGGTCGCGGTAGTGCTTCGCCGCCCACGCTTCCAGGGCGTCGATCCTTGCGTCATCAAGAATGAAATGCTGGTTCGCCGCGGCGCGCTCGTCGTCGTTTAGCAGGACGCGCAGGCGCAGACAGGCGGGCCCGCCGCCATTGCGCATGCTTTCGCGCACATCGAAATAGTGCGCTGCGCGGATCGGGCCGTTGCCCGTCGTAATCGTCTCGACGAATGACCTTGTCGCGTCTTTCTCCTCCGTCTCGCGCGGCAGGATCAGCGCCATGGTTCCGTCGGGAAGCGTCACGAGCTGAGAATTGAAGAGATAGGACGATACCGCGTCGGCAAGGCTCACCGCGTCCGCCGGCGCTTCGACGATCTCCACGAACGGCGCGGCGGCGCGAATGGCGGCGTAAGCGCCGTCGCGGTCCTCGAAGCTTTGTTCGTGCAGGAACAGCACGGAACCATTGGCGACGCCAACCACGTCATTATGAAACGCGCCTGCGTCGAGCGCGGCCCTGGACTGTTGCAGGAAGACGCAACGCGCGCCGTCCAGTTGGTGATTGCGCGCAACCGCTTCAGACGCGGCGCGCTTCTGGCGTGCGGGGAAGCGCTCGCCGTCCTCGCCATAGACAAAGAGGTGAACGCCCGCCTCGCCATGGGACGGCGCAAGCCGGCCATGGTTCGCCGCGCCTTCATCGCCGAAATGGACGCCGCC
Organism: Pseudomonadota bacterium; assembly: GCA_039819085.1. GTDB lineage: Bacteria > Pseudomonadota > Alphaproteobacteria > Caulobacterales > Parvularculaceae > MED-G105. Next base: position 26,693 of record JBCBSQ010000001.1, on the reverse strand, counting down.
CGGCAACGGCGCGTGGTGTACGAACTGATCGCCTTCGGGGAAGATGTGGCGCAGCGCCTGCGCCGTCTCGTCGGCTTCGATGGAACGGTGGAAATTGCCGGCGAGATTGGCGGGCGTGAAATGGACCTTGCCGTCGGCCGCGTCGAGCGAGGGCGCGACGGTCGCCGCGTTCGCCGTCCACATGCACGAGGCGGAATAGACATTGGCGAGGAGGTCCGGCGCGGTCTTGGCGGCCGTCTCGATGACCGACTTGTCCGCGCCGTCGAACCCGAACGCGCGCAATATGTCGAGCCGCGGGCGCTCCTGCGGCGGCAAGAAACCTTGCGCGAGCCCCAATTTCGTCAGCGCCCGCATTTTGGCGAGCCCTTGCAGGACTGCCGCGCGCGGGTTCGACGCCGCGCCCTTGTTTTTGTCAGACGCCAGATTGCCGATTGCGAGCCCGGCGTAGTTATGCGTCGGTCCGATGAGCCCATCGAAATTGACTTCTAAGTGAGTCATTGCGCTCTAACCCCCACCTGGCCCTCGGGCATGGGCAGGAGCGCCTCGCCCTCCATCGACGCCACCGGATAGGCGCAATAGTCAGCCGCATAATACGCGCTCGGACGATGATTGCCCGAATGGCCGACGCCCCCAAAGGGCGCGGCGGACGAAGCGCCGGTCGTCTGGCGATTCCAGTTGACGATGCCGGCCCGCGACAGCGCAAGGAATGTCTCCCAATCCTTTTTTTCGTCGGCGAGGATGCCAGCCGACAGGCCAAACTTCGTCGCATTGGCGACATCGACCGCTTCGTCGAAGTCCTTGACGCGAATGACCTGCAGCATAGGCCCGAAATGCTCTTCATCGGGAAGGTTTTGAACGTCCGTAACGTCAACAATCCCAGGACTGACGAAAGCGCTTCCCTCATCCTGCACCGACAGCGAGCGGATCGCCTCTCCGCCCATCTCCAGGCGCTGGTCGAACGCGCGCTCCAGGCCCTCCGCGGCGCGGGACGAAATGACGGGCCCCATAAAGGGCTGCGGCTCGTCAAACGGCGCGCCGACGACGATCCGGTCCGTCAACGCCGTCAACGCCTTCAGGTATTGCACGCCGTCGCCATCGTCCGGGATGATCAGCCGCCGCGCGCAGGTGCAGCGCTGTCCGGAGGTCAGGAACGCAGATTGCACGACGGCGAAGGCCGCCGCGTCGATGTCCTCCGTCCGCCACCAGATGAGCGGGTTGTTGCCGCCAAGCTCCAGCGCCAGAATCTTCTCTGGGCTATCCGCAAACTGACGATGCAGCGCGAGACCCGTCCGCGCGCCGCCGGTGAAGAGAAATCCATCGAGCCCTTCATTGCCGGCAAGCGCCTCGCCCGTCGCGCGCGCGCCATGTACGAGATTGACGACGCCCTTCGGAACGCCCGCCTCCTCAAGGGCGCGGACAAGAAACGCCCCCGGCCCCGGCGCGAGCTCCGACGGCTTGAAAACCACCGTGTTGCCGGCGATCAGCGCCGGGACGATATGCCCGTTGGGCAGGTGCGCCGGAAAATTGTACGGGCCCAGAACGCCGAGCACGCCATGCGGTTTATGGCGCAAAACCCCGCGCGTCGGCCCGCTTGCGGTTTCTTTCTCGCCGGTGCGCTCATCATGGGCGCGGATCGAAATGTCGATCTTGCCGGCGACGGCCGCGGCTTCGGTCTTCGTCTCCCATAACGGTTTGCCGGTCTCACGCGAAATAAGGCGCGCCAGATCCTCCGCATCGCGAAGGATGATGTCCTTGTAGCGCTTCAGGATCGCGATGCGCGCGTCACGAGGCGTCAGGGCCCAGCCCCTAAACGCGGTCCGCGCCGCCGTGACCGCGTCGATGACGTCATGTCCGTCCGCCGCGGAGGATTCAAAAACGAGTTCGCCCGTAGACGGATCAATCGACGAGATCTTCTCGCCGTGACCATCCCTCCACGCGCCGTCTATGTGGTTTTGCGCAAGCTCGTTCATATTCTACCAGTCCACATGCCTCACCGCGTCGCCGTCCCTCACGCCGAGGGCCTCGGCGACCTTACGGTCAATGATTAGCTCATCCTCGGAAATCGCCGCAGGCGCGCGGGTCGCGCGAAATCCGGCGACGCGTCCGGCCGCCAGCAGCTTCATCGCGACGCCGACGTCTTCGCCGATTTCTTTGACGATCCTCGCGCGGCCAATAACGCTCTCGCGAATGGTCTTTATGCTGTCTTTTTTGGCGGAAACGAGCGGGCCGCCGTCGAAAATGTCGATATAGTCGTTGTACTCAAACCCTTCGCGCTTCAGCATCTCCAACGCGGGCCGCGCCCCCTCGTGGGGCTTGCCGATGCAGTCCTTCGCCGACTCCGGCAACAGCACCACATAGATCGAAATCCGCGGCATCAGGTCGGCGATGAACTGGTTGCCGTTCGCTGAGTTGTGAACGTCCGCTTCCTCGAAATCCATGTCGAAGAAGTGCCTGCCAAGCGCGTCCCAAAATGGCTGGCGGCCGTCGGGGGCGCGCCAGCCGCGCAACTCCGCGCAGATCGGATCAGCGACAAGGTCCGGGCTCTGAGCGATGAAGAGATAGCGTGAGCGCGCGAGCAGCTTGCCATACCCGCCGCCACGCGCGTCCGGCGACAGGAAAAGCGATCCCACTTCGCCTGCGCCGGTGAAGTCATGCGTCGGCACGAGCAAGCGCCGTTTGATCCGCTTACCGAGTTGCTGCGAAGCGTGAAACGTCCAGTTGACTTTGTAGTTCACGAACCCGGAATCGAGGCCAATCGCGGAAAAAACGGCGGTCGTGCCGAGCACCCGTCCCTCGGCCTCCAGAACGCACAGATAGACCTCGCCGCCGGGGGCCGTCGCGTCCGCCTCAAAACTCGCCACGGCGTTGTCAATTCGCGCCCGAAGCGCGTCCGGTTCAGGCGGCAGGTTCGTCATTCCGCCGCCCGCCCGCTTCGCCAGGGCGAGGATTTCATCGAAATCGTCGCGCCGAACGGGCCGGATGACAGGCAAGGTCACAGCCGCGCCGTCACGCTGCGGCGCCAGGCGCGGGAATATCGCCGGCGGCGATCCGCATAAGCAGCAGCGCGGAGAGTTTGGCGCGCTCCTCAAGGCTGTCGAGGCGGACATATTCATCCGCACTGTGAATATGGGCGCCGCGAACGCCGAGCGTATCGATGACGGGCGCGCCTTCGGCCGCAATGTTGTTGCCGTCGCAGCACCCGCCCGTGGCCTTCCAGGCGATCTCCTGGCCAAGCTCGGCGCCGATGGCCCGCACCGCCTCGAAGAACGCGGCGAGCGCCGGCGTCATGGGCTTCGGCTGCCGGCCAAAACCGCCATGAAGCCGCGCTGAATAGCCTTCCGCGCGGTCGGTTTCGGCGATCGCTTCATCAATCCGCCCGCGCATCCATTCCGCGTCGTCGCCGCGCTCCACACGAACATTGAACCGCACCACCGCTCGGTCCGGCACGACATTGTTCGGCCCGCCGCCGTCGATCCGCGCGACATTGACGGTGAGGCCTTCTCGCGCACCAGACAATGCGTCGACGACGCCGGCGAACTTCGCAGCGGCGACGAGCGCGTTGCGGCCCAGATGATGCTCGCGGCCGGCGTGGGCGGACCTGCCTTCGAAGATCGCCGAGAAGTTGCCGCTGCCCTTGCGCGCGCCGGCGAGCGTGCCGTCTGCGAGCGAGGGCTCGTAAACGCAGGCGAAATGCGCGCGCCGCGCCGCCTCGGCGATCGCGCGCGCAGACCCGTGCGAGCCGATCTCTTCGTCAGCGTTGATGAGCACTTCATACCCGATCGCGTCGGCGACGCTGGAACGCTCCACGCATTTCAGCGCCTCCAGCATCACAAGGAGCCCGCCCTTCATGTCCGCCGCGCCCGGCGCGTTCATCACGTCGTCGTCCAGCATTCGATGCGTCTGAAAGGGATGATCGACCGGGAACACCGTGTCCATGTGGCCCGCCAGCAAGACCCGGATCGGCGCCTGCGGACGCTTAATGACGCGGATCATGTCCCCGACGGGGCGCCGCACGACCTCTCCGTCCCGGGCGACGACCTCATGCGCGTCTGACGGCGCGATTTCGACGTCGCCCTCAAGGGCGTTGAACGCTTCGGCCAACACGTCTCGCATCGTCGCCAGGCCGTCGAGATTTCCGCTGCCGGAATTGATCGCGCACCAGTCCTTGAGGGTCGCCGTCATATCCGCGCGGCGGCCATCGAGAAATGACAGATCAGCTGAGACGTTTCGCATCCATCGTGCGATAGCGGAGCCTCCGCGCCCCATCAAGCATTGGTCACGCGAAGCGGCGCGGAAGGCGCTGTCAAGCTTGTCCTCGGCCGAGATCCGATCATAGAAGCAATTGGGGCGCTTTTCGCGTCGGTTCCACAGGCCGCAAAAGGCCGAGCATTCGGCGGATGGCCAAGGGTAACGACGCGGGTAAGCCACATGCTGCGCGGCATCGAATACACCTTCATCAAATGGACGAGCGCGGCGCGGATTGGCGGCGCGTTCTTGGCGATCCTCATTTTGGCGGCGACAGGCGCGGCCGGCTGGTACGCGGCCGGAAATCTGTCGGTGAACACGGACACCAGCGCCATGCTGGACCCCAATCTCGGATTTCAGCGGCGCGCCGCGGAGCTTCGAGAGGCATTTCCATCCATCAAGACCGACGTCGTCGCGGTGATCGACGCGGCGAGCGTTGATGAGGCCGAAGCGTTCACGGCGGCCCTCTCTGAACGGCTGAAGGCGCGCAACGACCTGTTTGCGGACGTCTACGCGCCCTCCGCGGACCCGTTCTTCCGCGAACACGGGCTTTTGTATCTTGACGAGCGAAAGCTCGCCGACCGCCTTGAGCGACTCGGCCAGGCGGGGTCGTTGATCGAAAAGCTGACCCGCTCGCCTACCGCGGCGACGCTTTTTGACGCGCTGGCCGACAACGCCGCTCTCGCGGAAGAGGCCGACCTCGGGGCGGAGGCGCTGGACCGTCTCTATCGCGAATTGGCGGATGTGGGCGACGCGAGCCTTTCCGGCGAACGCCGGCCTTTCGCCTGGCTCGGGGCGTTCGCAACCGGCGCTGAAACGGACGATGACGCGAACATGGGCGCGGACACACGCCGGCTGCTCTATGCGACGCCCGCGCTCGACTTCTCGCGCCTGCAGCCTGCGAAACCGGCGCTTCAGATGATGAAGGCCGAGATTGCGACGCTAAACGAGCAGTTCGAAGGGCGGGCCGGCGCGCTCGTCACCGGGGACCCGGCGCTGCGGGCCGATGAACTGCAGGCGGTGTCTTCGGGCATCGGCGTGTCGTTCGCCGTCTCCCTGGCGCTGGTGGCCGTCCTGTTGTTCGCGGCGTTTCGCTCGATCTATCTGGTCTTCGCGACCATGCTGTCGCTTATCGTGACGCTTGTTTTGACGGCAGCTTTCGCCGCGGCGACCGTCGGTGAGTTGAACCTCGTCTCTGTCGCGTTCACTGTCTTGCTGGTCGGTCTCGGCCTCGATTTCGCGATCCATCTCTTGTCGCATGTGCAGGAACGGCGCAGCCACGGCCAGTCGACCGCCAGCGCGCTGCGCGGCGCGGCCCACGATTCAGGCGCGGGCCTGACGCTCGCCGCCCCGACGACGGCGCTCGGATTCCTCGCCTTCACGCCAACCCGGTTCGACGGCATCGCGCAGCTCGGGCTCATCGCCGGCGTTGGCGTCATCATCGCCTTTCTCGTGGCGGCGACGTTCCTGCCGGCGCTGCTTGGCGCGTTCTCGCCACCCGTGAAAAAGAGCGGCGGCGCCATCGACGCCGTCTTCAGACTGTTGGAGCGAATCTCGATCCCGGTTTCAATTTTGGCAATTGCGGCGGGGGTTTACGCAGCGACCTTACTGCCACAGGCGCGCTTCGACGCCGACCCGATGTCCCTGCGCGACCCCGCCAGCGAGTCCGTCAGGGGATTCAACCTCCTATTCGATGATCAGGAGACAACGCCCTATAGAGCAAGCGTGCTCGTCGCGAGTGACTCAGAGGCTGCGGCGATCGCGGCGGCGGCCGATGCGCGCCCGGCGATCGGCGCGACCCGGCGGATCGCTGATTTCATCCCCGCCAACCAGCTCGACAAGCTGGACCTGATCGACTTCGCCGCCGGCGGCCTCGCCTTCGCCCTTGACGGCGGGCCGGCTGAAGAGGTCGACCTATCAACCGCCGCACGCGGTCCGGCGGTCGAGCGTTTGCTGGCGCAACTGCGCGGTCCGGAGGCGTCGGACGCCGAGACGCGGCTCGCCACGACGCTGGAACGGCTCATGGCCGAGCCTCGATCATTCGCTCAGTTTGAGCGCCAGGCCTTTGAATACTGGCCACAATTAACTGACATCCTTTTCGCGCAGCTGAACGCCAGCGAAGTCGACATCTCTACCCTGCCCGAAGCGCTTCGCAACCGATATCTCGCCGGGGACGGTCGCCAGCGCATCGATCTCCTGCCCGCCGAAGACGTGCGAGATCCGCGCGCGCTCAAACGATTTGTCGCAGCCGCATCCGACATCGCGCCGAGCGTTGCGGGTGGGGCGGTTCAGGCGGACGCCGCCGGCCGCGTTATCGCCGAAGCGATGTTGCAGGCGACCGGCATCGCGGTCGTCGCCGTGACGATCCTTTTATGGCTGCTGATGCGCCGCTTCGAGAATGTGCTCTTCGTTCTCTTTCCGATCGCCCTCGCCGCGGTGCTCACAGTGGGCGCAAGCGTTACGCTCGACCTGCCCTTCAACTACGCCAATGTCATCGTGTTGCCGCTGCTTCTCGGCATCGGCGTCGACAGCGGCATTCACCTCGTTCTGCGGCGGCGCCACCTCGGCCATGACGATGAGCTGTTCCAGACGTCGACCCCCAGCGCCGTCTTCTTTTCAGCCACGACCACGGTCGCGTCCTTTGGGAGCCTCATGTTGTCGGCCCATCGCGGCACCGCGAGCATGGGCCAGCTTCTGTCGCTGGCGATCGCCATGACCCTTATCTGCACGCTTCTCGTGCTGCCGGCGGCCATGCGGCTGCGCGGCTATAAGGCTTAATCGACGAGTCGCCCCGAAATCGCGAGAAAGTGAGCAGGTGCGGTAGCGCGCCGCCCTAATTCATCCATATAGCTTTGGCGTCATTGTCGCCGCAGCCGCAGCGCCCGCCAGCCAACGGCGCGATTGTTGCGGCGACTTACGACGTATAACCAAGGGGCGGCTCGCGCGACGTGAACCGCCCTGTCAGAACGGACGCTTTGCGATGCGCTAGCCCGCGAGCGGCGGCCTGGATCTGGAGGCTCTTCGACATGAACGTTTTCCACCCCGACGTGCGACGCGCTCGTTCGACGGCTCTGACTTTTGCAATATCGGGTGTGATCGGCTTCGCAGCGCTCGCTGGAGGCCCCGCAGCGGCGCAGTCGGCGACCAGCGAGAGCGACCCCAGCGCAGAGACGGCGCAAGCTGAGGACGGCGTCGCCAAAGCGGAAAATGACGTCTCGAAAGAGGAAGACGTCTCTGCGGAGGATAAAGCGACCGCCTTTGTGCGACGGCTGCTCGACGACGCTGAAGCCGCCCTGACGGACGAAGACAGAAGCGACGCTGCGCGTCTCGCCGCCTTCCAGGACGTTTTGCGGGAAGGCCTCGCGCTTGACGCGCTCTCAAAATTCATCGTCAGCAGAAGCGTTTATGACGCCATGACGGACGCGCAGCGCACGCGCTATGACCGCGCTTTTCCCGACTACATCACGCGGCAGTACGCCGAGCAGTTCGACGGCATCCTCGGCAACCCCTTGGAAGTGACGGAGACGAAACCGTTCCGAAAGGACATTTTCGTCCGCACCCGGTTCGTGCGTTCCGAAGGCGCGCCCCTGAATGTCGACTGGCGGACGCGCAGTTTTTCAAATGGCCCGCTGAAGCTTATCGACATCGTCGTTAATGGCGCGTCGATCATGTCGGTCAAGCGGTCTGAATTCGCCAGCTTTGTGGAGACGCGAGGCGTGGATGCGCTCCTCGACGAAATCGAAAAGGCGCTCCCCGCCGACGCCGCGGCGCCAGAATCGGATCCGGCCCCCGGTGATCCGGCGGCGAATGAAGAGGGAGGCGATGACGCCCCGCCGGAAGACACGTCCGAAAACGAGGGCTAGTTTCCCTTCGCGACGTGGGACTGACCTTGCCCTCCGGCGGCGAAGGGTCCAACCATGACGCCCATGACAGAACACAAAAAAGCGCCCGGCGCAGGCGACGCGGCGACGGACGATACAGCGCCGGCGCGGATCGGCTTTGACGAAGATCACCGCCGCGCAGTCCGCGCCTCTTGCGGGGCGTTCCTTCTCGTGGCCTTCGCTGATGGCACATTCGATCCATCAGAAGAAGCGCGCCTCCTCGCCGGCCTCGTCAACCAGAAGCCGTTTTCTGAATTCAACGCGGCGATCCTGGAAGGCGAATACAACGGGCTCGTCGCGGCGCTGCGCAGCGATTACCGGGCGGCCGCGCAGACCATTCTCGCGGACATCACCTGGGCCGGCGGCGCGCCGGAACTGGCCGACGCGGTGGTGCGCGCCGCGCGCGCCGCAATTGTCGCAGACACGCGCCTTGAAGCGCAGGAAGAAGCCGCGATCGCCCAGATCTGCCAGGCGCTAGGCCGCGAACCCGGCGCTATTTGATGACGACCGAAAGAAGCGCGCGTGTTCTCGGCTTTGTCGGCGGGTCCGGCCTATACGCCGTAGACGGGGTGGAGGGCGCCGAGCGGCGCGAAATTGATACGCCATGGGGTCCGCCGTCCGGGCCAGTTGTTTTCGGCGAGATCGACGGCGTTCCGGTCCGGTTCCTCGCGCGGCACGGGGAAGGCCACAGGCTGCCGCCGGCGGGCGTCAACTACCGCGCAAATGTGGGCGCCATGAAGCGCGCAGGCGTCACTGATCTTGTCTCTATATCCGCATGCGGATCGTTTCGCGAGAACCTCCCGCCGGGAAGTTTTGTTGTGGTCGATCAATTCATCGACCGAACGGTGCATCGCGACAACTCTTTCTTCGGCGAAGGGTGCGTCGCGCACGTGTCGATGGCGGACCCGGTGTGCCCGACCCTCGCCGAGGCCGCAGCCGCGGCGTGCGCGGCGCTCAACATTCCGCATGCGTCGACCGGGACATATCTCTGCATGGATGGCCCGCAGTTTTCCACCAAGGCCGAATCCCATCTCTACCGCTCATGGGGCTGCGACGTCATCGGCATGACGAACGCGACAGAAGCAAAGCTCGCCCGAGAGGCGGAGCTGCCTTACGTCACAATCGCGATGGTCACGGATTATGATTGTTGGCATGAGGAGGAAGAGGCGGTGGAGGTCGGCCGTATTCTAGAGGTGATGCGAGCGAACGTGGACAAGGCCAAACGCCTTGTCCCTGAGCTTGCGCGCTGCCTCGGCGCGACGCGCGCGCCTTCGCCGCTCGGGATCGAAACCTGCCTCGACCATGCGATCATCACGCCGCCGGATGCGCGCGATCCGGAGCTTCTGGAAAAGCTCGCCGCGGTCGCCGGACGCGCCTTGAAGGCGCGAGGGAGCTAGAAGTTCTTCTGCACCCAGATCCGAAAATCGGCATCCGGAGACTGAGCGTTCAAGCCAAACAAGGCGCTGGTGAGAAGAAAAAACTCATCGCCTAATGGCCAAACGGCGAACGGCCCGGTTTGCTGGCGCTGGGATGGTCCATAGAAGTCAAGATCAGCGGTCGATCCGTGGTCGTTGTAGCTCTCGACCCCGAAAATGACGCCGCCATCCGTGCGCATAAAAAGGTTGGACCTCGTTTCGAATCGTAGGCCCTGACGGCGCTGATCCCCGATTTCGCGTTTCGTGAGAATGTTGAATCGGGCCGTGATCTTCGACGTCAATCGGAACTCATTCGCCAGGTTGAGCGCGAACTCCTCAGGTTCAGATCCTTCACGCACTCTTGCGTCGAACCTTAGCGCCGCCGACCAGGGCGCATTTTCGTCCGTCAGAAGCCAGAAGAATTCCGCCTGCGCGAAATCAAAATCGAGGCCTTCCCCGTCCGCATCGTTCACTTGCACGATGCCGCGCCACAGGAAGCGCCCGGCGAAACGCTCCTGGTAATGAATGCGCTGGGCGTAGCGGTCCGGCCCGCCATTCTCGCCCGGACGCCACCCGGCCCGGTAGTCGAGTTGTTTCGAGACCGGCAGCGGCGGAAAGACCCCGGCGAGATTCTGCGCATGCGCAGCCGGCGCGCTTGCCGAGAAAATGAACGCAATGAACCAGACGAGACGCCAGCGATGGCGAGTAAGTCCGCACCCCCTCATGGCTCCACCCCCAAAACTCGATCGACCGACATTGACGTTCAACAAGTCGGTACCGGAATTTGTTGAAGGGATTATGTTAAGGGCCGGCGCCTCGTCAATCTGCTCGAGGCGCGCGGTCAGGCGTTGAACCTGAATAACATGACATCGCCGTCCTGGACGAGATACTCCTTGCCCTCAAGGCGCATCTTGCCGGCTTCCTTCGCCCCGACTTCACCGCCGCAAGCGACATAGTCGTCAAAAGCGATCGTCTCCGCCCGGATGAAGCCGCGCTCAAAGTCCGTATGGATGACGCCCGCCGCCTGCGGGGCGGTTGCGCCGACGCGCACCGTCCAGGCCCGCGATTCTTTCGGCCCGGCAGTGAAAAACGTCTGTAGCCCAAGCAAATCGAAACCGGCGCGGATGAGCCGATTAAGGCCCGGCTCTTCAAGCCCCAGGCTCTCTAGATATTCCGCCTGCTCTGCATCGTCGAGCTGCGCGAGTTCTTCTTCTATCTTCGCCGCAATCACGACAGCGCCCGCGCCCTCCTCCGTGGCGCGGGTCTCCACTGCCCGGGAGTGCTCATTGCCGTCAGCGGCGGCCGCCTCGTCGACATTGGCGACGAAGAGGACAGGTTTTTGCGTCAGAAGCTGTAGGCCTTTCCACGCCTTCATGTCGGCCTTGTCGATATCCGCGCGCCGCGCCGGCTTGCCGTCACGCAAAAGCTCCAGCGCCTGATCGACGAGCGGCAGGAGCGCCTTCGCCTCCTTGTCGCCGCCGGTTGATTTCTTGTGCAGGTTCAGCCGCCGCTTTTCGAGGCTTTCAAGGTCGGCGATCATGAGTTCGGTCTCAACGGTCTCAAAATCCGCCAGCGGATCGATGCGACCGTCCACATGGGTGATATCGTCGTCCTCAAAGCATCTGAGGACGTAGATGACCGCGTCAACCTCGCGAATATTGGCGAGAAACTGGTTGCCGAGCCCTTCGCCCTTGCTTGCGCCCTTGACGAGCCCCGCAATGTCGACGAACTGCATCCGCGCCGGGACGATTTCCGCAGAGCCGGCGATCTCGGCCAGCCGGGCCAGACGCTCTTCCGGCACCGCGACGTCGCCGACATTCGGCTCGATGGTGCAGAATGGATAATTCGCAGCCTGAGCGGCGGCCGTGCGCGTGAGGGCGTTAAAGAGCGTCGACTTCCCCACATTCGGCAATCCGACAATCCCGCATTGAAATCCCATGGCGCGGTCCGCCTTTCCGTTTACGTATTAGCTGTCCAAGATCTTCTTCAGCGCGTCGCCAAGGGCCGTTCCCTTTTCCGGCGTCTCGGGCGTTGAAGCCGCCCCCGACTCTGGATCAGGCGCCGGCGATGGTTTCGGCTTGGGCTTTGGCGGCGGGGCGAGCCGCGCGCCAACCGCCGCGGAATAAGCCGCGTCTCCTTCGAGCAGTTTCGGCGCTTCAGCCGCGAGCGCATCGAGAGCGGGTCTCAGCCAGACCTCATCAGGCTTGGCGAAGTCGCCGAGCACATGTCCGTGTACGCGCGACTTATCTCCCGGATGCCCAATCCCGATCCGCACCCGTCGGAAGTCCGGACCGATATGCGCCGAGATCGACCGTAGCCCGTTATGGCCCGCGACGCCGCCGCCGGTCTTTATACGGATCTTACCGGGCGCGAGGTCGAGTTCGTCATGGAAAACAACGATATCGGAAGGCTCCAGCTTATAAAAGCGCATCGCCGCGCCAACGGACCGACCGGAGTCATTCATGAAGGTTTGAGGTTTGAGAACGAGCGCTTTGTCGTCGCCGAGTTCGCCGATCGCCAACTCGCCTTCAAACTTTGACCGCCATGGGCCGGCGCCAACGGCGCGGGCGATCTCCTCGACCGCCAGGAAACCGACATTGTGGCGATGGCGCGCATACTTTGCGCCCGGATTGCCTAGGCCGACGAGCAGGATCATGGAACACGCCGCTCCCGCCCGGTCGCGGCGCCGCCGCGACCCAAAGGCTCAACAATGCGCCGGCGAACGTTAGCCTTCGTCGCCGCCTTCCGCTTCCGCCTCGCCTTCGCTCTCCTCAGCGGCCGCTTCGCCTTCGCTCGAGCGGACCGCGGACGGCGCGGCGATAGTTGCGACCGTGAAATCGCGGTCGGTGATCTTGGGCTCAACGCCCTTCGGCAGGTTGAACGCCGAAATCTTCAACACGTCGCCGATATCGAGCTCGCCAACGTCCGCCTCAAGAACTTCCGGGATCGCCGTCGCCGGCGCGAAGATCTCGACGCTGTGGCGCACGACGTTCAGAACGCCGCCGCGCTTAAGGCCGGGCGAAGCCTCTTCATTGAGGAATCGGACAGGCACCTCGACGTCGATGCGCGTCTTTTCGTCCACGCGCAGGAGGTCAACATGGATCGGCGTGCCCTTCACCGGATCGATCTGAACGTCACGGGCGATGACAGGCTGCTGGCCGTCCTCGTCGGGCACGTCGATCTTCGCGAGGTGGGCGCGCATGCGGCCGGCGAAATACGCCTTGTTCACCTCGTTCCAACGCAGCCGGATCGCCACCGGGTCACCGCCGCCGCCGTAAAGGACACCAGGCACCCAGCCTTCTCGCCGCGCTTCGCGCGCCCCGCCGGTGCCGGTGCGCTGGCGCACTTCGCAGTAAAAAACGTCGGTCTCGGCCATGGCCGGTTCTCCTCAGGAGCGCGCGTCGGATGGTCGGTTAACGACCGTTCACGCCGCGCCGGAATTTCGAATAAGCGCGCCGTGTAGAGGAAAGGCCGACCGCACGCAACCTGAAACGCCTCCGATCAACGAGGCCTCAGGCGTTATTCTGAGCGCCTTGACGGACCGTCCGAAATCAACCGCTCAGCCTCCGGCCAGGCGCTGACAAGAAATGCGTCGTAGAGCCCGGCGAGTTGAGGCGTTTCGGCAAGCGCCGCGCGATTTGCCCCAATCGTCTCCGCGTCGCGGCGCGCGACCGGACCTGTCATTGAGTCCAGCGGCGCCTCGCGAAAGCGATCGACGCAACTTTGCAGAAGTTCGGCCAGCGCGTCAGGCGGCGCGTCCGGAAAGCGGTCGGCGAAAGCGCCCGCGCAGGCGTTCCAGATGTGCGCGGCGAAATTGGCGCTGAGAACGGCAAGGGCGTGGTAGAGCGCCCTGTCTTCAGGACCAACGACAAAAGTCGGGTTGGTCGCGCCGGGATAGATTTCGTCGAATCGAACGCCAGCGCCCTCAAGCGCAAACGGCGCGCGCGCCACCGCTTCCGCCGTGGCGCCGCCCTTCGGAAACGAATAAAGCGGATGGGTGGACGTCGCCCCCTCGACAATCCGGGCGCCCGCGAAATGAATGACAGTCTTCGTCTCGGGCAACGGTTGGAGCATCGTCAGCACGTTGGCGATCGCGTCATCCGGCGCCGCAACTGCGACCACGTCCGCCGCCGCCGCGGTGCGCCGAACGAATTCGAGCCGCTCTTCGAGGTCTCTACGACCAACGATCTGAACCTTGCAGCCCAAATGTGCGGCGTAATTGGCCATGCTTAGACCCACTCGACCGGCGCCAATCACCAAGTGTTGCAAAATAGTCGCTCCTTGCCCTCGCTGGGCCCCGAATTCTCTCATAAACAAGTCGTTTCGATAGCGAACTGAAATCGCGGGGCGGCTTTTATTGCGTTCGCCTGTGCTGCTAGTTTGGCGCGTGGGTTGTGGGAGCGCGAATCCCAATGCGCCGGGAATTCGGCGTAACGGGGCGGCTGCGAGCAAGGCTGTGGCGAAGAAAGAAAAGCGACAGGATCTGGACGACCGGATCGGCGGCTATTTCATGAGCGCGGCGACCTTCGCGGGCATCACCGGCCTGTGGGCGATGGTTGTGCGCGACGACCAATTCTATCAGATGACCGAGCTCTTCGGCGTAACGCTGCCGGCGACCACGGCGGGCTATCTGACCAGTATGCCGATCATCGGCTACATCATGGGTCGATGGCCCTACGAAGCGACTGGCGGGCGAGGTCTCGGCTGGCTCGGAAAGTTCGGCGCGCGGGCGCTCAACTTCACCTACTCCCATTTGTTGATCGTCCTGTTCACGGTGGCCATGGCGTCAAAGGCGTTTCTCAACTGGGACCTCGACAGCGCGGTGCAGGCGATCGACGACAGCATGTTTGATCTCGCATCGCGTTTCGCCCCCTGGCTTGCGGCGTATCTCGGCGGCTTCAATCTCGGCCGGGCGAACGGGTTGTCCAACTGGCGAAAACGAAGCGGCGGCGTCGGGCCGGGCTACACGGCTTCTTTCGACTCCTTCCCGGACGACGCGCCGACCAACCACGGCGGAAACAGGGGCTTGCGCGCCGAACCGACGCTCGACGCAGACGGCGAGCCCTTTGTTGACGACGGCTCATCCTTCTTTCCGGCGAGCGCCAGAAAAGCGGCGGCGCGGCGTCGAAACGAGGCCGGCGGCGGCGCGTCTCGCATAGCGCTTGCGGACGGCGACCCGACCGCAGGCGAAGGAGCCGACGACAATCGCGGGTTCTTTTCGCGCCGCCGGAACGCGCCCGACCGCGAAATCATCGCCCAGATGCGCCAGCGCGCGCCAAAATCAAGCGCCGCGCACCCGCCGCCCTCCCTCGATCGATTGCGCTAAGGGCGCGGCCGGACGAGTGGTCGCGCTCGACGGAATCTTCGTAGCCTGATTTTGTGGCGCCCAAGAAGGATTGGCGCGCGCCGCCGGCGGCGAGCGATCAAGAGGCAAATGCAAATGGCGAAACGCGTGATCGTCACCGGAGGCGCAGGCTATATTGGCGCCCATGTCTGCGTTGAAGCGCTGAACGCCGGCGCGCGGGTGCTCATCGTCGACAATTTCGCAAACTCCTCGCCGATCGCCATCGACCGTATACGCCAGATCGCCGACGACGGCGCCCATGTGGAGCTGTTGGAGGCGGATCTCGCCGAGGACGCCGCATCGGACATTCTGGCTGCGCGTGCGAAAGAGTTCGGCGCAGACGCCGCGGTGCATCTCGCCGGCCTGAAAGCCGTCGGCGAATCCGTGGCGGAACCGGCCCGCTACTATGAAACGAACATCCGCGCGACGCTGACGCTGATCAAGGCGTTGCAAGCCGTGAACGCCAAACGCCTCGTCTTCTCCTCGTCCGCGACCATCTACGGCGACGCCAATCAGAGCCCGGTAAATGAAGAGGGGCGCACCGCGCCGACAAACCCCTATGGCCGCACGAAGCTCTTTATCGAGGAAATGCTGCGAGACGTCGCGGCGTCGGACGCGGACTGGAAGATCTGCAATTTGAGGTACTTCAACCCCGTTGGCGCGCACCCTTCAGGGCGCATCGGCGAGGACCCCAAGGGCACTCCCAATAATCTCTTCCCGTTCATCGCGCAGGTGGCCGTCGGACGCCGGGAGAAGCTATCCGTGTTCGGCGATGATTATCCGACCCCGGACGGAACGGGCGTTCGCGATTACATCCACGTGGTGGACCTCGCCCGCGGCCACATCGCCGCGCTTGATCACCTGGAGACGGACGCCGCCGCGCCAGCGAGCGACGTCAATCTCGGGGCCGGGCGCGGCTATTCGGTGCTCGAAGCCGTCGCGGCGTTCAAGCGCGCCAGCAATCGTGACATCCCGGTCGAGATCGCGCCGAGAAGGCCCGGCGACATTGCGGAGATCTACGCTGACGCAACCCGCGCCAAGGATCTCCTCGGCTGGCGCGCGGAGCGCTCGATCGACGACATGTGCGTCGACCATTGGCGCTGGCAGCGCGATAACCCGATGGGGTATACGGAGGAGTAGCGCTTTCCGCCTTTTCTTGTTTGGCCAACTTGCTGACCGATGAGCGGCGCGTGGACATCCGCGCTTCGTCAATGGCCTTTATAGATGGGCGCCCTTTTCTGAAAGACCGCGGCGACGCCCTCTTGAAGGTCCTTTGAAGGGCTGATCGTCTCTTGGCCATAGGGACGCAGTCGCTTGCTCGCATGCTGTGGATCGTCGAGCGCCACATAGGCGTTTTCGATCACCCCCTGAACGCCTAGGGGCGCATTGGCGGCGATGCGTTCGGCAATTTCAAACGCCCGATCGAATGCGCCGCCATCAGATACGACTTCCTGAACGAGCCCAAGACGATGGGCCTCTGCGGCGGAAAACTCATCCCCCGTCAGCAAAAGGCGCATAGCGTCGCCCCACCCCAGCCGCTGGGTGAACCGCTCTATCGCGCCGCCAAGCGGCATCATGCCCCATCTAACTTCGGCTTGCGCAAAAACACTCGACGCCTCAGCGACGACAATGTCCGTAGACAGCGCAAGCTCGATGCCCGCCGTCAGGCATTTACCGTTCACCGCGGTCACGACCGGCTTCGATCGCCGACGGCCCGGACGGCCCGCAGCGCCCGCCCAATTGAAGACATCCACCTGGTCATCGGTGACGATGACGTCATCCACGCCGGCTTGCTGCATCAGCAAGGGCGCCATGTCGATCAGGTCGAGCCCGGCGCAGAACATATCCGAGGTCGAATAAAGGACCGCGCAACGCAGATCAGGGGCGTCGCAGAGTTCACTATAGGCTGCTGAAATCTCACGCATCATCTGGCGATTGACCGCGTTCCTTTTGTCAGGCCGATCAAGGCCCACCGTGAGAACATGTCCGCGAACCTCAGTCCTGATCAATTCACTCATCGCGCGCCCCAAGTTTCGTTTCAATTCAAAACGAAACATATTTGGTTGCGAAAGACAACAAATATCATTCTGCTTGGCGCAATGACCAACAAGCACACCCAACCCTGCTCGGTCGCCGCAGCGCTCAATGTGTTCGGCGACGCATGGACCCTCAGAATCGTCCTGGAGGCTTTCTACGGATCGACAAGGTTCGAAGAATTCCGACGCGCGACGGGCGTCGCCAAGAATATCCTGGCGGACCGTCTTAAGCAGCTTACTGAGGATGAGGTCTTGGAGAGACGCGGTATTGGAAAAGCGGGCCAGCGCTACGCCTATGTCCTGACGCAAAAGGGGGAAGCCCTGTCGACCGTGCTCCTGGCGATTATTCAATGGAGCGACCATTGGGTTTACGGCGAAGGAAGCGAGCCTGTCATCCTGATACGGAGGGAATCCGGCGAGAGAGTCCCCGAACTGATTCCTCGTTGGGATGATGGAACGCCGATCGACCGGGCCTCGATCGCGCCAAGCCCCGGCCCCGGGGCGAACGACGCCATCCGCAAACGGTTCAGCGCGCCCGCCAAGAAGAACGCGAAGAAGAAACGCTGACGTATTACCTTCGTTTCGCCGCCTTCCCCGTCGTTAGTCCGATGGCGGAGAATGGCGCTTCGACGTCCGCCGGATCGACGACAACGCGCACGACATCGCGCGTTCCGTAGGACTGTCCAGTGGCGCCGATCCCGGCGTCGCCCGCGGCGTTCAGCCGCCAGATGTTCGGCGCTTCGTCGCCCGCGAAGTCCTGGTTCAGCGTGAACGGCGCTGTGTCGCCATGAATGACGAGCGTCGGCCCGCCATAGTCCGCCGCCGCCTGTCTAAGCGCCGCGCGCAGTTCCGCGAACGCGTCACACGGATGATCATCCGAGGCGGCGGTCCCATCACACGGCTCGCCGACGATCTTGCCCTTTAGCGCCGTCGGATCGCCATGCATGGCGACGACGACCGCACGCGCCTTTTCGTCCGCAGCCTTCTCAAATCCCGACGCGAGCCAGGCGAGGTTCGCCGCGTCCCGTTCGTCGTGCGCCGCGTCCGCCGCCTCAAGCGGATCGCCGGTCACCCAGTCGCGGCCATTGTTCGTACCCGTCGCATGAAGCGTGAGAAACCGGACGCCGCCATGGACCCAGGTGGCGTTCTCAATGAGCGACGGCTGGCTTTCCGCCCGCATCTCCGGCGGCGTCACGCCGGCGACGGCCGGACCGTCCGTCCTGACGTAATGGCCGCGGACAACCTCAAGACGGGCGAGGTCAGAATAGCGCGCGCCCGTCTCGGGGTTCTTGTGTCGGTCGCAATCCGTCCACTCATTATCGCCGGGCGTATAGAAAGTCGGCGTCGGCGCGAAGTCGTCAACAAACGCCAGAAACGCCTCGTCATATGACGGGGCGCAGACCGCGCGCCCGCCCTTGTAGTCGCCCACATGGATGATGAATGGAAAGCCGCCCGCCTTGATCGCCGGCGCCGCGCGGCCGAGCATGATGTCATCCTTGGCGCCGTAAGGCGTATCGCCAATGACGATGAACGCAAAACCGCCCTCCGGAACCCGCGGCAAATCGTCGGTGATCGCCGCATTGGTTGAGCCGGGGTTCCCTTTGCTGGCGTCGGCGCAGCCTGCAACGGTCAGGAAAGCAATCAAGGCGACGGCGTAACGCGCAGGCGAAGGACGGGTCATGCAAAAGCTCCTGATCAGCGGCTATGCCGGCCGTGCTGAGCTTCTGGCATATACCGGGATCATGACACGACGAAGATCATCGCGCTTCGACGCGCCTGAAGCCCCGGAGAACGATGACCCGGTCTGTCCGCTATGCGGCCGCCCGATCCCGCCGCACGCGAAACAAAGCGCGCATCATCTCGTTCCGAAACTGAAAGGCGGCAAGGGCGGACCGACCGTCCTCCTGCATCATATCTGCCACGCCGCGATCCACGCGCACCTCACGGAAACGGAGCTCGCACGCCGCTACAACACGCCCGAAGCGCTTAAAGCGCACCCAGACATCGCGGCGTTCATCAAATGGGTTTCCACGAAAGACCCGGCTTTCCACGCGCCCACCAGGGGTCGGCGTCGCGGACGGCGACGCTGAGAAGTCACTGGCCAAGAACCGCGCCGGCGCTTGCAAGAACCACTTTGCCGCCCGTCAGCGCATGGGGCGCGCCGGTCGTTTTCGGAAAGCTGATCGGCAGGCGGCGCGCGGACCGGACCGCGAGGAAGGCGGCGCGCTCCGCATCGAGAAAATCACCGCGCAGGCCAAAGTCTTCGAGTCTTCCCACGCGCCCTGACAGGCGGCCACTAAGCTCAGCCATGAGCGCCGGATTGCGCCGTCCCCGTCCACAGACGATCCAAGCGCCCGGCGTGCTCGGCAAGAGGTCGACGGACCGCGCGGCGCACGCGGCGGCGAAGGCGGTCAGCGTCGCAGCGCCATCGAAAATCGACAGCGAGTTGACCGGCGCAATCCTGAAATCGTCGGGCCGAAGTCGTTTTGGCGCGCCTCGCTTGAGGTAGGGATTGGTCAGCATCAGGGCCAGCGTTTCTTCATCGACACGCCCCGCCTTTGCAGCCTTTCCGTCACGGTCCACCGGCTCGCCGGTCTTAATCCGCATCCAGCTGTCGACAAGCGCAAGCCCCGGGCCACAGTCGAATGAAATCGGCGCGTCCGCTTCCGTTTGCGGCGGGAAGGTCAGATGCGCCGCATCAGCAACGTCAAGGATAGCGCATGGCGCTCTCAATTGGGGCGAGCGCATTGCAAGCGCGGCCAGGAACGTTTCGGCCAAATCGCCGCCGGCGCCGCCAGCGGCGACATCCGCCGCATCGAAGGAGCCGACGCACGAAACGCCTATCTCTCGCGCAAGGCGGGCCGCGTCGCAAAGCCGCGTCCGTCCCTGCAGGCCGCGGATGACGATTTCTGATCCGTCGATATCAGGCCCTTCATAGCCGACCAGGTCGATCTTCCGATCCCCGGCCTCAGCAACCTCGCTCAGGAGATTCGACGCGGCCTCAATGAAAGTGGACGTCACCGCCCGCTCCGCATCGCGCACATCCTGAGCGCCGCGTCGGCCTTCCGCGACGGCTTTGCGGGCGCGGCGCAGGAATGTCTTGACCGCGCGCGAATAGGGAACGAACGCCGCAGGCCCCTGCTCCACAACCAGAACGCCGTCCGTTCGAAGGATCGCCGCTGCGACGCCATCCATCTCGCCCCGATGCGACAGGCCGAGGACCGTCCGAACGCCGTTCTCCTGGTCGCCGCCATCAGGCTGGCTCGCGCGCGTCAGCATCTGTGCTTCCCCTCTCGGCGCATTTGGGGGTAGACCGCCCGTTCGAGCTTAAATTTCCGTTTAGCCCCACGATCCGGGGCGCAGAGCGCCGGCGTTGATCCGGCGAATGACCAAAGCCGCCATGATGACCGACGCGCCCGCCCAGAACTTCAAATCCGATCTCCTCGCCGTTCTCGCTGAGCGCGGGTTTATCCATCAGTGCACAAATTTGACCGCCCTTGACGAGGCGGCTGAAAAAGGCGCGATCGCGGCCTATATCGGGTTCGACGCGACGGCGACGTCGCTCCACGCCGGCAGCCTCGTGCAGATCATGATGCTGCACTGGCTGCAGCAGACGGGCCACAAGCCGATCGTCCTTATGGGCGGCGGGACGACGAAGGTGGGCGATCCAAGCGGAAAAGACGCGCAGCGCAAGCTTTTGTCGGACGAGGACATTGCGCGGAACCTGTCGTCAATCAAGCGCGCGTTTGAACCGTTTCTCCGCTTTGGCGATGGCCCGACCGACGCCATCATGGTCAATAACGACGATTGGCTTTCTGAGCTTGGCTATGTGGAGTTCCTGCGCGACTACGGCCCCGAATTCACGATCAACCGTATGCTGACATTCGACAGCGTCAAACTGCGGCTTGAGCGCGAAAGCCCGATGACGTTCCTGGAATTCAACTACATGTTGATGCAGGCGTTTGACTTCCTGGAGCTCTACAGGCGGCATGGCTGCCTCCTGCAGATGGGTGGCTCGGACCAGTGGGGCAATATCGTCAATGGCGTCGAGCTATGCCGCCGCAAGGCGGGGGCTGAGGTCTTCGGCCTGACGACGCCGCTATTGACGACGGCTTCCGGCAAAAAGATGGGCAAGACCGAGAGCGGCGCGGTCTGGCTGAATGCGGACGAGTTGAGCCCATACGATTACTGGCAATACTGGCGCAATGTCGAAGACGCTGACGTCGGCCGGATGCTTTCGCGCTTCACGACGCTGCCGATGGACGAAGTGCGTCGGCTCGCCGCGCTCGAAGGCGCTGAGATCAATGACGCGAAAAAGGCGCTTGCGGACGAAGTGACCGCGCTCCTGCATGGGCGTGACGCGGCCGCCGCGGCGGCCGAGACCGCTCGCAAGACCTTTGAGGAAGGCGCGCTGGGAGATGATCTGCCGACGGTCGAGATATCGGCCGCCGCTCTTGCGGAAGGCGTTGCGCTTTTCGACCCGTTCAAGGAGACGGGGCTCATCGCGTCAAACGGCGAAGGACGACGCCACATCAAGGCGGGCGCCCTGAAAGTGAATGACGCCGCCCTGGCGGAGGAGCGCGCCCTCAACGCCGCAGATGTTGTGGAAGGCTATATCAAGCTTTCAATCGGCAAGAAAAAGCACGCGCGCATTCGACAGGCTTAGGGAAAAACGCCGCCTTCCTGACCACTGTCGACCGGCGCGACGCCGTCTTCGTCTTGAGGCGCTTCATCCGATGGCTGATCTTGCAACGGCGCCACGCCTTCGTTGGTCTGACGCGCGCCTTCGAACATTCTGCGGAAGACGCCAGGCGTCAGCGCCGATAGGGGATTGACCGAGATCGTCGGCTTTCCGACAGGGCCCGACACGTCATATGCCAAGGCGATCAGCCCTTCACCGCTGCGATTGACGAAAAGATCGCCAATCAGCGGCGCATGGCCAAGCAGCGAATTCACGCCATAGGCGGGCGCGATCGCGCCTGAGAGATCGACGTCGGATGCGGGACCGAACGCGACGCGGCCGCTGGCGGTCATCCCAACGGAAGGCCCGGTTGCCCGGAAACCGTCGATTTCAACAGCGCCGCCATCAAGCGCGAACGCGGCCGTCGCTTCGCTAACGGCGATGCCGTCGCCGGTCAGGAGATCGGAAAGGCCGGGCAGCGACCCTGCAGCAAAGACCCGGGCGAGGAGCGGCGCGCGTTTGATCCTGAACCCGCGCGCCTCAACCCGGCCCTTCAGAGGTCCCTCAACGGCTTCGGGGAGGCTCATCGTCACCCTGCCCTCTCCGCCTTCGGCCGAGGTTATCGCGAAGACGCCCGCGAGCAATGCGCCGATATCCTCTGTATACGCCTCAATACGCCGTTCTTGAGATACGCTCGCTTCGCGCAGGGCGAGTTCAAAGTTCGATCCGTCGGCGGCGAGACCGACGAAATCGAGGGCGTTTAGACGGGCGGCGCCGCGTGAGAAATCGAGCGATGTGTCTTGCAGCGTGACGCCGCCCCTCAACTGCAACGCGTCGATCCGGGCGATGAGCGAAATCGGCGGGCGCGCAGCCGCCCCGGTTGAGCGATCGGGCGACAGATCAGCCCCCTCCAGAAAACCCTCCACCGCGTTGGCGATGTTCAAACGGCGGCCGACGATCGTCGCCTCCAGCCCATCGCCGTCGAGGCGTCGCGCCGACAACGCGACATCCGCCTTCTCGCCAAATCGAAGCGCGTCGAAATCCGCCTCAATGAGGCCGCCGCCGCCGTCGAGCGCCAACTTGCCGTTGACGGCGAGGTTTGCGCCGACAGCGTCGATCGTCGCGGCGACGCCGCCGCTGGGGTCGTCAAACCGGACGTCGGCGGCGAGACGGGCGCTTTCGCCGGGCGGCTTCAGCCAACTGATCAGGTCGAGCGCCAGGGAACACCGCGTCAGGTCCGCATCCACCGTCACCTGACGGATTGCGCCGAGATCGCCGCGGATCTCCACAGCGAAGGGCGCGTCGCCGCGCATGTATCGGCGGATCGGAACGCCAAAGACGTCCGCAAGCGCCGGGCCGAACGCGCCCTCAATGCCGACCACCGTCCGGTCTCCGGGCCCTGAGAATTTCTGCCGCCAGTCGATCGCCACCGGCGCGCCCGCGAGCGCGCCGCCGCCGTCAATACGCATCTGGCCGGTTTCGAGC
Organism: Pseudomonadota bacterium; assembly: GCA_039819085.1. Taxonomy (GTDB): domain Bacteria; phylum Pseudomonadota; class Alphaproteobacteria; order Caulobacterales; family Parvularculaceae; genus MED-G105. Next base: position 3,606 of record JBCBSQ010000001.1, on the reverse strand, counting down.
CGGACGCGGGCCTGCCCCCCCGTCAATGACGCTCCCCGGAATGCGTCGCGCAAGGAAAGATCGTCAAAGACCGCATCAGCCTCATAGCGATAGGACTCCCGCGGCGCGTCAGACTGATTGGGTCGAATGATCCTGGCGATGACCGTTCCCTCGCCGGCGAACTGATCCGGCGAGAACGGACGATCTCTCAAGACCGCCAGTGGCGGATCGTTCAGTATCTCAAGGATATCGCCGGCGTCGCCTTTGGCTTCGAAATCGAAGGTCGCGGGCGCTCCTTTCGGCCGCATGACCGGGATCGAGACTTCGCCGCTCGCGAGCCGCACTTCGCCGATAGCGCCGCTCTTCGCTTTGAAGGAAAAGGAATTGCCGCGCAGCAGGCCCTCGCCCGCAACGTCGGCGAGCGGGCGCATGCCGGGCGCATAGGTCACTTCAGCGTCGCGGGCGCCGAACTCAAGCCGCATCGCCGCGTCGGGCATGATCGCGCCGCCGTCAACGTCGCCTGGCTGGAGATCTAGACGGGCGCGGATGCCGGAAAAGACGCCGCCCTTGACGCGATCCGCTACGAAGCGCCGCGCGGCCCAGGCCGCCCCTTTCGGCCAGAGCGACAAGACATCCGTACGCGACAGCTCCCCTCGAACGGACATATCGCCGACAACGCCCAGCGAGGTTTCGCGGGGCGCATTGAGCGCAAGCGACCCGGCGATCTCCGCCCCGTAGATTTCGGCCCGCAAGCGATCGAACTTTAGTCGGCGTGCGGACAAATCAAATCCGCCGGCGAAAGCCGCTTCGGTCACCAGGGCGCGCCCGGCGCCGTCCGCAGTCGGAAAATCGGCCTCATCGAGGCTGACGCCGAACCGCCATTCGCCTGACAATTTCCGCGCCAGCGTGGCGGCGCCTTTAGCTGAGAGGGCCGGGCTTTGAACGTCGAACCGCGCGACGTCATAGAAACCAGACGCGCCCTGGCCAGGATCGAACGTCATGGAGAGAGCTGCGCTGGCGAGCTCAAAAGCGCGCGGGGTCTCGCCTTCAATCGTCAAGACGCCCGGTCCGGCGCGCCCGTCAATCCGAGACCCACGGACTGCGCCATCAGTAGACAAAGTGACCTCGGCTCGCGCGGAGACCATGCTGGACAAACGCGCCGGCTGCGGCCCGAGAAAGACCTCCACAATATCGCTCATTGGCGCTTCGACCACTTCGAGCCTCGCGGAGATTTCCTCCGCGTCGCGATCATAGTCGGCGGACAAGGCGATGCGCGCGCCGCCGCCCTTATCATCGAAAGAGCCTTGCGCGCGGGCGGCATAGCCCGCCTCGGTGCGATCAATGCTTGCGGACGCGTCCCGCGCCACCCAGGACCGCCCCGACGCCTCGTCCAGAAAATCAATCCGTAATCGACTTAAATCCGCACGCTCGAACGCCCCGCGCAAAATGGGCCCGCCCGTCAGGTTCTCCAGAACGTGGGCCGGTCCGCGCCAGTTCGGTCCATAATCAAGATCGTAGCGGCGATCGGCGCGGCGGACGATCCGAACGCTGGCGTCTGAAACGGCGATCTCGTGCGGGCCGAACCGTCCTCTTAAAACGTCCCCGCCATGGAATGCAAAGCGTACGGAAGATAGCTGCGCCAAAGTCGCGCCTGCTGCGTCGAACGCCGTTACGTCCGCCAAAGAAATCGAAATCGCGCCGCCATCCGCCGCGCGCTCCAACGTCATCGCGCCAATATCGACCCGGTCGACAACTGGCGAGGAGCGTGCGCCGGCCCATGTCGCGACAGGCCTCAAGAAGCTCAGGCTTTGCGGCGCTCGCTCGGCGCGCTTCAGCGTCACCGCAATTGCAAGGGCGAGCGCGGCGGCGAGAAGGACAAGGCAGCCGCCAGTGACGCAAGCGCCTAGCGCGCATCTGCGAACGATCGTCCTCGCCAAATTGATACCTTTACGCCAATGTCAATAAACCAGCACAGACGATCCTCTTAGGGCCGTCAACGCAACCAAGGGGCGCCTACGCATTCATCAGGCGCCGACGCCATGGCCTGGCGTCGCCTCGGGCTCCCGTCACCTTGGCCTCCCCGCGACGCGGCCTTCCTGCAAGCTTGGCCGCGCGACGCCGCGTCCCGTTTGCGCGCGGAATGCGATCGGATATGACGCACTCCGTTTTCATCACGCAAGCGAGGAGCGAGACTATGGCCAAGGAGCTGCGCGAAGGGCTCAAGGCGCCAGCCTTTACAATGCCAACCGACGGCGAAGGCAAGGCGTCTTTGAAGGACTACGCCGGCCGAAAACTCGTGCTCTACTTTTACCCGAAGGACGACACGTCAGGCTGCACGAAGCAGGCCATCGCCTTCAGCGGCATGCAAGACGACTTTGACGCTGCGGGCGCGGACATTCTCGGCGTGTCAGCCGACCCGGTGTCCAAACACGACAAATTCAAGGCCAAGCATGAGCTGACAATTCCGCTCGCCTCGGACGAAGACCACGCCGTCCTCGAGAAGTACGGCGTCTGGGTGGAGAAAAGCATGTACGGCAAAAAATACATGGGCATTGAAAGGTCGACCTTTCTCATCGACGCGGAAGGGCGAATTGCGCGAATCTGGCGGAAAGTGAAAGTGCCCGGCCATGTGGAGGAAGTGCTGAACGCGGCGCGGGAGCTTGGGTGAGCGGGGGCGTATCCGATATGAAGGCGTCGCATCGCAAGCTCGCCGCCGCGGTCCTGAACGCGGCCGAGCCACAAGCGAAAGCCGCCGCGGCAGCCGCGGCGATGTCGGCGCTGAACGACATCGTCATTGGCGAAGAGGATGACTTTGCGCCGCCAGACCGGCCTGCGCGCCCGGCGCGCCCTGAACTCGCCGCGCCCGGAGAGGTCCCGCGTCGCAGGTTGACGTCGCCTAAAGGTCGGGCCGCGCTTCTGCACGCCATTGCGCATATTGAACTGAACGCCATCGACCTCGCCTTCGACATGGCGGCGCGGTTCGCAGGCGCAGTGGCGGCTGAAGGTCTCGACGCCACCGCCTTCGTAACTGACTGGTTCGAAGTCGGCGCTGACGAAGCCCGGCACTTTGCAATGCTTGAACGGCGAATGGCGACGCTTGGGGTCAGCTACGGCGACTTTCCCGCTCATGACGGGCTTTGGACTGCCGCGGAGGCCACCCGAGACGACGTGCTTGCGCGGCTTGCGATCGCGCCGATGGTTCTCGAAGCGCGCGGCCTCGACGTGACGCCGGCGATGATCGAGCGCCTGGAAGCGGCGGACGATGAAGAAAGCGCCGCGATCCTCAAGACCATCTACGTCGAGGAGGTCGATCACGTCCGCAAGGGCGCGCGTTGGTTCAATTCGGTCTGCGCCGCCCGCGGGCTCTCGGTGACGGACACGTTCCAGCGACTGGTCGCAGAGCGCTTCGCTGGCAAGCTGAAACGACCGTTTAACCATAATGCCCGGCTTGAAGCAGGGTTGGCGCAGAGCCTCTACGAACCGCTTGCCTGAAAGAATTCAATTAAGCCCGCGCGCCAGCGCCAATCCGGCACGATGAGTGCACCGAAATTCCTCACCAATCCGTAAGAAATTCGGGAAATGGTTTGTCCGTCGTTAAAATTCTGAGGTCTACGGTTATGTCAACTG